>CAXSAZ010000005.1:0-204892 GCA_964235485.1 uncultured Acetobacteraceae bacterium
ACTGGCGACGTGGCGCTGCGCAACCCGGATGGCACGCTGACCTACGTGGGCCGGGTGGACGACGTGTTCAAATCGAGCGGCTACCGCATCAGCCCGTTCGAGCTGGAAAGCGTGCTGATCGAGCATGAGGCGGTGGCGGAAGCCGCGGTGGTCCCCTCCCCCGACCCGACGCGGACGGCGCTGCCCAAGGCGTTCGTGCTGCTGGCGGCGGGGTTTGAGCCGGACGCGGCGACGGCGCGGAGCATTTTTGCGCATCTGCGGGCGCGGTTGGCGCCGTACAAGCGAATTACCCGCCTGGAATTTGCAGACCTCCCAAAGACGATCTCGGGTAAGATCCGTAGGGTAGAGCTGCGACGGTTAGAGACTGGACGGCGGGCGAGTGGGACGAACGGGACAACAGAGTTTTTGGAAGAGTAGGATTTAGGTGTGTTATGATTGTCAAAAGTAACGCCTCTGGAGCGGCCGTTCCGATGCCACCCTTATCGACTGCAAGCGTCAAGCTTGACCCCGAAACAAAGGTCCGCGTGCAGCAGCTTGCGAGAGCACAGCGGCGGACGGCGCATTGGATCATGCGGGAAGCCATCGAGCAGTACGTCGAGCGTGAGGAGGCACGGGAGCGTCTACGGCAGGATGCGCTGGCGGCCTGGGCCGACTATCAGGCAACCGGAAAGCATGTGACGGCGAAGGAGGCCGACGCTTGGCTTGCGGAGCTGGAAGCGGGCAAGGACGTTGATCCTCCTGAATGCCACGGCTGATCTGGACGCCCGCCGCGTTGCGCGACGTGGCCCGGCTGCCCGCTTTTCTTGCTCCGAAAAACCCGGATGCAGCCCGGCGCGCCGTGGCCGCGATCCGGCAAGGCGTGAAGCTGCTGCGTGACCACCCAGAAGCGGGACGGCCGCTTGAAGCCGCGCCGGCCGAGTTCCAGGAGTGGCCGGTCGGGTCGGCTCAGGTGGTTACGTCGCGCTTTACCACTTCGACGGCGCGGAGGTGGTCATCGTCGCGGTTCGGCATGGCCGTGAGTTGGGTCACGACTGACGAGAGTCACGAACCCGCCCGTACGGTCCAGCTTCCTCAGATTATCGAGTTCCCCGCCGCTCGCCCCGCCAGCACCGCATCAATCCCATTTCGGCCGTTATGGTTCCAGCTACGACCCCCTGGCCCGTCGTCGCAGCACCGGACGCGGCAGGTCGATCTCCTGATATGATCCTGGGATTGCTGCATCGACTGCGGCCTTGATCGCTGGGATATGGTCCTTGACGACCGGCCATGCCGGGCTGGACAGGACAATCAGCGCCAGTTGCCGGCCAGGTTCTGCTGATACCGAATGCACCGATCAGTTGTCAGCATGATCTCGAAGCCAACCCGCTCCGCCGCGGAAAGCAGTTCGCCGTTGCTCAGGCCTGACCAGCCTTCATCCTCGGTGGTCCAAACCGTGCAACCCGCCAGATGCCGCCGGACGCCCCAAGGTACGTTCTTATCGAGCAGGACTAAGGGCACGCTGCCGTTTGGCGTATTGGTAAATGGCGAGTAGGTCGTCCGGCGAGGTGTGGAGCTGGTAATTGCTCACCACGTCCTGGGCAGACTCCCCCAAATCCATATTCTCGACAACCAGATCGGCCGGCATACGCGGGTCTTCGTACAGTGCTGGAACGCCGGAGATGAACCCTGGGCGGGAGATCACAAGCGGGCAGCCTGACCAATCCATCGCGAGCCTACAGGAAGGAACTCATATCAAATAAAGGGCAGCTTGGCTGGCGCAAGGCGTGCTCCGCCGTCTCAGCTTCAGAGCGGGCCGTCCGACCCCGGCCAACTCCGGTTGTCCATTCTCTGCCATACAGGTTCCAATCTCAAACCCACCTCTACCCCACCAAATTCCCCGCCGCCCGCCCCGCCAGCACCGCATCAATCCCATCCAGCACCAGATACCCCATCGCATCCCGCGCCTCGACCGTGTTGCTGCCCAAATGCGGCAGCAACACCACGTTCTCCAGCGCCAGTAACCCCGCCGCCACGTTCGGCTCGTTGTTGTAAACATCCAGCCCCGCCGCCGCGACCTGGCCGGACTGCAACGCCGCGATCAGGGCGTCGTCGTCGATCAGCGTGCCGCGGGCGGCGTTGGCCACCACGGCGCCGGGCGGCAGGCGCGCGATCCGCTCGGCGTTCAGCCAATGCCGCGTCGCCTCCCCGCCCGGCGCGTGCAGCGACAGCACGTCGCACACCGGCAGGAAGCTGTCGTCGCTGTCATGGAAAATCGCCCCCTGCTCCAACTCGGGCGGCAGCCGGGCATGGCCGCGGTAATGCACCGCCATGCCGAAGCCGCGCGCCATGGGCACCAGCTCGCGCCCGATGCGGCCCATGCCGAAGATGCCCAGCCGCCGCCCGGACACGCCGGTGCCCAGCAATTGCGTCGGCGCCCAGCCCTTCCACTGGCCCGACCGCACCAGGCGCTCCCCTTCCCCGGCGCGGCGTGCGGCGGCCAGGATCAGCAGCATGGCGCACTCGGCAGTGGCGACGCTCAGCACGTTCGGGGTGTGCACCACGGCGATGCCGCGATCCCGGGCCGCAGCCAAGTCGATGTGGTCGAAGCCCACGCTGAACGTGCCGATCACCCGCACGGTGTCGGGCAGGGCACGGATGACGGAGGCGTCGAGCCGCTCCGCCGGGCAGCACAGCACGGCGCTGGCGCCCGTGGCGCGCGCCAGGATGTCGGCGCCCGTCACCGGCGCGTCGGTGGCGTTCAGCCGCGCCTCGTAGTCGCGGGACGCGCGGGCCTCGACCGCGGGCGGCAGGCGCCGGGTCACCAGCAGGACGGGCTTGGCCATGGGGGTCAATTCCACAACGGGTCGATGGCGGGGTTGCCGGCCAGCACGGCCTCGATGTTGTCGAGCGCCCGGAACCCCATGGCGTTGCGCGTTTCCGCCGTGGCGCTGCCCATGTGCGGGGTCAGGAACACGTTGGGCAACGCCGCGAGCCTCGTGTCGAAATCCGGCTCCTTGCGGAACACGTCGAGGCCGGCGGCGGCCAGTTGGCCGGATTGCAGCGCGTCGATCAGCGCGTCCTCGTCCACCAAGGAGCCGCGGGCGGCGTTCACCAGCACGGTGCCGCGCGGCAGCAGCCCGATGGTCTCGGCGTTCATCAGCTTGTCCGTCGCCGTCCCGCCCGGCGCGTGCAGCGACACGATCTGGCAGCGCGGCAGCAACTCGCGCAAGCTGGGCACGTACTCCGCGCCATGCTCCAGTTCGGGCGCCGCACGGGCCGTGTCGGTGTAGAGCACGCGCATGTTGAAGCCCCGGGCGCGTTGCGCCATCGCCCGGCCGATGCGCCCGAAGCCGACGATCCCGATGGTCTTGCCGCTGGCCTGGATGCCCAGCATCTCGCGCATCCCGAAGCTGCGACGCCAGCCGGCGCGCATCACCTCCGTATGCTCCCAGGCGCGGCGGCAGGCGCAGAGCAGCAGCATGAAGGCGAGGTCGGCGGTGCAGTCGGTCAGCACCTCGGGCGTGTTGGTGACGACGAGGCCCCGCGCTTTGGCCGCCACCACGTCGATGTGGTCGAAGCCCACGCTGCACGTCGCGGCGACGCGGACGGTGGGCGGCAGGCGGGCGATCAGGTCGGCGTTGAGCTTGAGGTTACTGCTGAAGAACAGCGCCTCCGCCTTGTGGCCGGCGAGCGCCTGCACCACCGCGTCCGGTGGCATGTCGGCGCCGTCGGACAGCAGGGCGTCGAACTCGCGGCTGGCGCGGTCGGTCACGGCCGGCGGCACGGGCCGCGCGACAACCAGGCGATGCTTGGCCATGGATGCTTCCTCCAATCCTTTGCGCCACCATGCCCGGGCTTGCCGCCATGCGAAAGGGGCGGCACCCTGGCGCCATGCAGAACGGACCCACCCAGGCGCGGCTCGCCGTCGATATCGGCGGCACCTTCACCGATTTGGCGTTGGAGCATGGCGGCGGGCGGCGCACGGCCAAGGTCCTGACCACCGGAACGGAGCCGGAGCGCGGGGTGCTGGAAGGCACGGCCGCCATCCTGCGCGGCGCCGGGCTGACGCCCGCGGATGTCGGCATCCTGGTGCACGGCACGACGCTTGCGACCAACGCCATCATCGAACGTAAGGGCGCGCGGACCGCGCTGGTCACGACGCAGGGCTTTCGGGATGTGCTCGCCCTGGGCAACGAGAGCCGCTACGACCAATATGACCTCAACATTACCCTGCCGGACCCGCTGGTGCCGCGCCACCTGCGCTTGCCGGTGCCGGAACGGCTGGACAACACGGGCGCCGTGCTGCTGCGGCTCGACGAGGCCGCGGTGGAAGGCTTGGTCCCGGTGCTGCGGCGGGAAGCGGTGCAGAGCGTCGCGGTCGGCTTCCTGCACAGCTTCGTCAACCCGGCGCATGAGCGCCGGGTGCGCGACATCCTGAACCTCGCTTTGCCGGACCTCCCGGTGTCGCTGTCCTCCGAGGTGTCGCCAGAGATGCGGGAATGGGAGCGGTTCAGCACCGCCGCCGCCAACGCCTACGTGCAGCCGATGATCGCGGGCTACCTGGGCCGGCTGCAGGCCGGGCTGCGGGAGATGGGGCTGCGCGCGCCGGTGTTCCTGATGCTGTCGGGCGGCGGGCTGACCACCATTGAGACCGCTTGCCGCTTCCCGATCCGCCTGGTGGAAAGCGGCCCGGCCGGCGGCGCGATCTTCGCCGCCGACATCGCCCGGCAATGCGGCCTCCACCAGGTGCTGAGCTTCGACATGGGCGGCACCACGGCCAAGGTGTGCCTGATCGACGACGGCCAGCCGCAATCGTCCCGCACCTTCGAGGTGGCGCGGGTCGGGCGTTTCAAGCGCGGCTCGGGCCTGCCGCTGCGCATCCCGGTGATCGAGATGGTGGAGATCGGCGCGGGGGGCGGCAGCATCGCGCATGTGGACGCGCTGGGCCTGATCGCGGTGGGGCCGGAAAGCGCCGGGGCGGAGCCGGGGCCGGCCTGCTACGGCCGCGGCGGGGACCGCCCGGCGGTGACGGACGCGAACCTCCTGCTGGGCCGCTACGACCCCGAACGCTTCGCGGGCGGCGCGATGCGGCTGCATACCGATGCTGCGGAGACTGCGATGCGCGCCGCGGTGGGCACGCCGCTCGGCATCAAGGCGGAGATGGCCGCGCTGGGCGTGGTCGAGATGGTGGACGAGAACATGGCCAACGCCGCCCGCGTCCATGCGGTCGAGAGCGGCAAGACCTATGCCGGGCGCACCCTGATCGCCTTTGGCGGCGGCGGCCCGGTCCATGCGTGCCGGGTGGCGGAGAAGGTGGGCATCAACCGCGTGCTGGTGCCGAGCGGCGCTGGCGTCGGCAGCGCCATCGGCTTCCTGCGCGCCCCGGTGGGCTACGAGGTCGTGCGCAGCCTGTATGGGCGCCTCGGCCGGTTCGACGCCGCGGCCGTGGATGCCTTGCTGTCCGACATGGCACGGGAAGCGGAAACCGTCGTCGCGCTGGGCGGTTTCGGCGCCCCCACCCGGCAAACGCGCATCGCCTACATGCGCTACGTCGGCCAGGGGCATGAAATCCCCGTGGCGCTGCCGCCGGGCCGGCTGGGCGAGGCCGAGGTCGCCGGGCTGCGCAACGCCTTCGACGCCGAGTATGCCCGGTTCTACGACCGCCCGGTGCCGGGATCGGACGTGGAGGTGATGAGCTACGCCGTGACCGTCGCGACCATGCCGGACGCGGCGCCGGCCGCGACCGCCGCGGCGGCAGTGCCCGGCAGCACGCGGACCCAGCAGGTGCGGGACACGGCGACGGGCGAAGTGAGCGGTTGGACCGTGCACGACCGCGCCTCGCTCGCCATGAGCCAAAGCGTGCCCGGCCCGGCGATCATCGCCGAGGACGAAACCAGCACCCTCGTCGGCCCCGGCTGGCGCGCGACGGTGGATGGGCGCGGCTACCTCGATCTGATGCGGGAGGACGCATGACGGTAATCACGTCGCCATTAGAGCAAATTCAGCGCCAGGTGATGTGGAACCGGCTGCTGGCGGTGGTGGAGGAGCAGGCGCAGACCATGATCCGCACCGCCTTCAGCACCACGGTGCGGGAAGCGGGCGACCTGTCCGCTGGCATCTTCGACCTGCAAGGCCGGATGCTGGCGCAGGCGGTGACGGGCACGCCGGGCCACGTCAACAGCATGATGGAAAGCGTCGGCCACTTCCTGCGCAAGTTCCCGGCCGACACGCTGCGGCCCGGCGACCACCTGATCACCAACGACCCATGGCTCGGCACCGGGCACCTGCATGACCTGACGGTGGTGACGCCGGCGTTCCACGGCGGCACGCTCGTTGCCCTGTTCGCCAACACGGCGCACGTCATCGACGTGGGCGGCCTCGGCATGGGGCCGGACGGGCGGTCGGTGTTCGAGGAAGGGCTGTATATCCCCATCGTCAAGTGCTTCGAGGCGGGGCGGCCCAACGAGACGTTCTTCGATTTCCTGCGCGCCGGCACCCGGCTGCCGGTGGAACTGGAAGGCGACGTGTACTCTCTCTGTGCCTGCAACGACGCCGGGGCGCGGCGGCTGGTGCAGATGATGGACGAGTTCGCGCTGGACAGCATCGACCCGCTGGCCGCCTTCATCCTGGACAGCAGCCGCCGCGCGACGCTGGCCGAGATCGCCAAGCTGCCGGACGGCACGTATGCCGCGGAAATCTGGTCGGACGGCTACGAGCAGCCGGTGCGCCTGGCCGCCAGCATGACAATCGGCGCGGACGCGATCACCGTCGATTTCGACGGCACCAGCGGCCTGTCCGGGCGCGGCATCAACGTGCCCGCCGCCTACACCCGCGCCTATGCCAGTTTCGGCATCAAGTGCGTGGTGGCACCCGAGATCCCCAACAACAGCGCCAGCCTCGCCCCGTTCCGCATGGTGATCCCGGAGGGCTGCATCTTGAACGCGCCGCGGCCCAGTCCCGTCGCGGTGCGGCACGTGGTGGGGCAGTTGCTGCCGGACCTGATGATGGGCTGCCTGCACGGGGCGGTGCCGGACCGGGTGACGGCGGAAGGGTCGTCCTGCCTGTGGAACCCGCCCTTGCGCGGCGGCCCCATCGTCAGCGGGCAGAACTCGCCGCTGGTGGATTTCGAGGTCATCACCTTCAACTCCGGCGGCACCGGGGCGCGGTCGGGCCAGGACGGGCTGGACGGCACGGCGTTCCCGTCCGGCGTGCGGACCATGCCGGTGGAGGCGACGGAGAACGTGGCGCCCGTGGTGTTCTGGCGCAAGGAACTGCGCCCCGGCAGCGGCGGTGCCGGGCGCACCCGCGGCGGCTTCGGCCAAGTCATGGAGATCGGCGCCAAGGGCGATGCGGAGTTCGCCTGCAACGCGGTTTTCGACCGGGTGGCCCACCCGCCGCGCGGGCGGGACGGCGGCGGGGACGGCGCGCCCGGCGTCGTGCGACTGAAAAGCGGCGCGGCGCTCCGCACCAAGGGCTACCAGGTGATCCCCGCCGGCGACCGCCTCATCCTGGAACTGCCCGGCGGCGGCGGCATGGGTCCGCCAGAGCAGCGCGACCCGGCCCGGCACGCTCAGGACCTGCGGGATGGGCTGGTCGTGGAAGGCGCGGAGTAAGGGACCATGACGATTTGGCGGGACGTGTTCATCGAAAACAACGTGGACCCGCCGGCATTGGCCTGTGACCTCGCAAACGTCTTTGGCGTGGACACGGCGCGGGTGGCGGTCTTGGCGGGCTGGCCGTGGCCCGCGTGGGTGGAAGGGTTCGAGGTCGTGGCCGAGACCTGGCCCACGCGCGGCGAAGCCCGGCTGATGGCGATGCTGTTCCTGTTCCGCGACCCGGCCGAGGTCGAGCGGGTGGAGGACCAGACCGTGGTGCAAACCTTGGCCGACAGCCTGGGCTGCGCCGTGCTGCTGCCGGACGATGCGGACATGAACCCGTTCAACTACCTGCACTTCCGCCCAAGCGTTTCCGCGGATCGGGTCAGCCTGGACCCGGAAGGACTGGATGAACATCCAGTGCGCGTCGAGGTGTACGGCCCCGCTCCTCCCTTCGCCGAAGACGCCAAGTAGTTGCAGCTCAACGGGCACTCCGCCTACGCGCAAGGCAGCGCAAACCGAACGTGCCTTCCGTACCACCTTTCAAACAGTAGTGTGACAAACGTACAGCAGATATTGCTGGAACTCGCAATATCGGAGATAGTTGCGCGTTCGGTGCCACTGAGCCCTGCCCTCACCAGACGAGCACATCATGACCCTGCGCACATCCGCCTCCATGTTCCTTGCAGCCCTCCTCGTTGCCGCATCGTTCGGCACCGCGGCCAACGCACAAACGCCGCATTCCCGTCCGGCGCACCACGCGCGCGGCACGCATCACTCGACGCAGGCCCAGTCCGGCATGGCGCATGACCGGTCCGGCAGCGCCGCCACCGACGCGCTGAACGAGCAAAGCCTGAACAACGCCCGCGCCGGCACGGCCTCGTCGGTCGGCACTCCGGCATCCTCGTCCACGTCCATGCCCGCCCAGTAACAACCCGGTTCCGGCGGCTTGCATTCGGCAGGCCGCCGGAAGGGCTGTCGCAGTCTCTGCGCCCCATGCGGTCCCGTGGTAGGGTCCAGGCGTCACCCTTGACGTCAGGACTTCAGGAATGCCGCCCAACCTCTCAGCGTTCGCCGTGCTGTCCATCCCCTGCACCTTGCCTTGGTCGCTGCTGGGCGCAGGCGCCGGGCGCATCCTGTGGTCTCCCGTGCAGTTCCGGGCGCTCAACACCGTGATGGCGGCGCTGCTGGTCCTGTCGGTGCTCCCGTCGCCCGTGCGTTGATGCGATGGCCGGGCCTGGTGCGTCCGCTGCGGCAGCCGGCGATGGCGCTGCTGTGGGGCGGACTCGCGCTGTCTGCGGTCGGCGACCAGGCCTATGCCGTGGCCTTCACCTGGATCGCGGTCGAGGCGTTCGGCGCGGCAGCCGGGTGGCTCGCGGCGGTGGGGCCGCTCGTGGTGCTGCTGACCCTGGCGTTCGGTGGGCGGCTGGCGGACGGCTGGGCGCCGTTGCGGGCGATGCTCGGCGCCGATGTGGCCCGGGCCGCGGCGCTGCTCGGCGTCGTCGTGGCGTGGGAGGCCGGCGGCGCGCCGTCGCCCTCGGCGCTGCTCGCGGCGGTGGCCGTGCTCGGCGCGGGCCAGGCCGTGTTCCGCCCGGCGCTGCAATCGGTGATCCCGGCGCTGGTCGCGGACCCGTCCACGCTGCCGGCCGCCAACGCGCTGCTGGACGCGACCGAGCGCATCGCCCGGCTGCTCGGCCCCGCCTTGGTCGGCGCGCTCGTCGTCGTGCTGCCGATCCGCCACATGCTGACCGTCGATGCCGCAACATATCTCGTCTCCGCCGCGGCGCTGCTGGCCATCCAGCGTCACGCGCGGTTGCCCGCCACCCGGTCGGCAGCGCCGGGCAACCTGCTCGCCTCCATGCTGCACGGCGTCCGCGTGGTGCGGCGGCACCGCCTGCTGGGCTACGTGCTGGCTGGGAAAGCCCCGTTGAACGGCACCTGGTATGCCGTGTTCTTCCTGATCCTGCCGTTGATGGTGGCGCGTAACGGGCTGGTGGGACCCGGCGGATCGGGCGTTGCCGCATACGGCACGGTCATCTCGGCCTATGGCTGCACCAACCTCCTGGCCAACCTGGTCATCGGCAGCCGCCCGATGCCGGCCCGACCGGGGCGGCAGATCTTTGTCGGCAACCTGTGCATGGGCGTCGGCATCTGCGCGCTCGCGCTGGTCGAGGCCGCGGGCTTGCCGAATGCGCTGTTGCTGCCGGCCTACGCCGCCATCGCCGCCTTTTGCGCGGTGAGCGGCCCCATGCAGGACATCCCGGTCGCGGTGCTCACGCAAACCGCCTTGGCACGAGCAGACATCCAGGCCGCCGCCCGCGCCTTCCTGGCGGGGAACCAGCTTGGCAACCTGCTCGGCTTGGTGATCGCCCCGGTGCTGCTGGGGCTGCTGCCTGTACCCCTGGTCGTCGCGCTCTGCGGTGCGCCGTACGTCGTCTTCGGCGCGGTGGGCCTGCGCCGCTATGCCTGAGCGGCCCCGGCGATCAGCCGCATCAGCGTGTCGAGCCGGTCCGCCTCTTCCGCCGGCTTGTCCATCCGCACCCGGGCGACGCGGGGAAAGCGCAGGGCCACGCCGGACTTGTGACGGTTGCTGCGCTGCGCCGCGTCGAAGGCGATTTCCAGCACCAAGCCGCGCTCCACCTCGCGCACCGGGCCGAAACGGTGGACGGTGTGGTTGCGTATCCAGCGGTCCAGCGTCACCAACTCCGCGTCGGTGAAGCCGGAATACGCCTTGCCGACCGGCACCAGTTCCCCGTCCTCCCGCCACAGGCCGAAGGTGTAGTCGGAATAGTAGCTGCTGCGCTTGCCGTGGCCGCGCTGCGCATACATCACCACCGCGTCGATGGTGAGCGGGTCGCGCTTCCACTTCCACCATTGGCCTTTGGGCCGGCCCGGCACGTAGGCGCTGTCGCCGCGCTTCAGCATCAGCCCCTCGATGCTGGCGGCGCGTGCGCCGTCGCGGACCGCCGAAAGCTCGTCCACCGTGGCGAACGGGATCAGCTCGGACAAGTCCATGCGGGGCGGGCCGTGCCCGGCATACCAGGCTTCCAGCCGCTTGCGCCGCTCGTCGAACGGCAAGGGCCGCAGGTCCTCGGCCTCGTCGAACAACAGGTCATACAGGCGGACGGCCACGGGGTAGTCGCGTTGCGCCTTGGCGCCCGGCGCCTTGCGGTTGAGCCGTTGCTGCAGGTCGGCAAAGGGCTGCACCTCGCCGTCGCGGATGACCAGCAACTCGCCGTCCAGCACGGCATGGAAGCCCATCGCCTCCACGATCTCGGGGAAAGCCTGCGAGATGTCGTCGGCGCCGCGGGAGAAGATGCGGCGGCCGTGCGGCGTCGCCACGAGCTGGACGCGGATGCCGTCCCATTTCCACTCGGCGCGAAAGGCGGAGGGGATCAGGGCCGCGATGTCCGCGGCTTCCAGCGGGTGGGCCAGCATGGGGGAGCGGAACACCGGCGCGCCTGCCGGATCAGGTCGGGGCGCGGTGCCTCCGATCCAGGCGAACAGCGGCGCGTAGGGCGGGACCAGGCTGTGCCAAATCTCTTCGATCTCGTCGGCGCTGATCCGCCCTTCCGCGACCTCGGCCAGCGCGACCTTCGCAAGCCTGGCCGACGCCCCGACCCGAAGCTCCCCGGTGATCAACTTCAGCAGCGCGTAGCGGACCGAAGCGTCGGACGCATCGAGCCAGCCGGCCAGCACGGAAGGCAACTCGGACTTGGGCGTGCTGAGGAGGGTTTGCACCACCTCGGTTATCCCGGGCGCGGCGGCGTTGCTGGGCGCGGCGGGCCAGATCAGCGCGGCCGTCTCGGCCAGGTCGCCCACGTAGTCGCGCGACATGGCGAACAGCACGGGATCGGTGCGTCCCTCGACCAAGGCCCGCACCATCGCCGGCTTCGCCGCCTGGAACGCCAACTCCCCGGTCAGCGCGGCGAGGCCGAAGCCGCGGTCGGGATCGGGCTGCGTCGCGAAATAACGGCGCAGCAGCGCGATCTTCGCCAGGCGGCCCGGCGTGAACACCAGGCGTTCCAGCAGCTCGGCAAAAGCGATCATGCCGCCGCGGGTGACATTTCAGTGTCCGGGAGATCCTCCTGCTCGTCGCCGTAGCCGACCAAGCGCAGCGCCCGGCCGTGGATGCCGCGCTTGGCCGCCTCGTGGATCAGCGCCTCTTCCCGACCATGCGTCACCCAAACCTCCGGCGCGCCCACGTCATCGAGCGTTTGGTTCAACTCGTCCCAATCGCAATGGTCGGAGATGACCAAGGGCAGTTCCACCCCCTTGCTGCGCGCCCGCTGTCGCACCCGCATCCAGCCGGAGGCATTGCACACCACGGGTTCGGCCAAGCGCCGTGCCCAGCGGTCGGCGATGGCGCTCGGCGGCGCGATCACAATGGCACCGGCGAGCTTATCCTTGCCCGCCACCGTCGCCGGCAACAGCTCGCCCAACGGGATGCCCAGGCGTTCATAGGCGGCGCAAAGCGGCATCTGCGCCCCATGCAGGAAGATCGGCCGGTCCCACCCGGCCCGGCGCAGCAGCGCAATCACCCGCTGCGCCTTGCCGAGCGCATAGGCGCCCACGACGTGTGTGCGGTCGGGGAACAGCGCCACACTGTCCAGCAGCTTGGCGACTTCGTGCTCCGCCGGGGGATGGCGGAACACCGGCAGGGCGAAGGTCGCCTCCGTCACGAACACGTCGCAGGGGATCGGGACGAAGGGCAGGCAGGTGGGATCGGGCTGCCGCTTGTAGTCGCCGCTGACCACGGCCCGGCTGCCGCGCCACTCCATTGCCACCTGCGCGCTGCCCAGCACATGCCCAGCCGGCTGCATCCACAAGCGCACCTCGCCGATGCTGAGCGGCTCGCCGTAAGGCAATGCCTGCTGCACGGCCCCGGCCCGGCCCGCGCCCATGCGGACGTCCATCAGCGCCAGCGTTTCGGGGCTGGCAAGCACGGCATCGTGGCCCGGCCGGGCGTGGTCGGCATGGGCATGGGTGATCACGGCGCGGCCGACCGGGCGTAGCGGGTCGATGAAGAAACCGCCGGGTTCGCAATACAGCCCGTCCGGCCGGACCTTGAGCCAGGTTTCGGGATGCGGCGGCATGGCGGCAGGCCTGGCGCTCCCGCCAGGCCCGGCAGGCTCAGCCCGGCTGCTTCGACGGATCGCCCGCGAGCGGCACCGGCACCCAGCGCAGCCCATCGCCGCTTTGGATCAGCATCAGCACGGTTTTGCGGTTCTGCTTGCGGAAGCGGTCCATGCGCTCCTGCACGTCGGACGGGCTGGACACCGGCTCCTGCTGCACCTCCACGATCACGTCGCCGGGCTTCAGGCCGCGGCCGGCAGCGTTGCCATCCGGCGACACGTCCGTCACCACGACGCCCTTCTGATCCTGCGACAGCTTGAACTTGTCGCGCAGGTCGTCGGTGATCGGCGCCAGCCGCGCGCCGAGACCCGAGATCTCCGCCGTGCGGGCGCTCGGCGTGCGGCTCGGCGGCGCCGTCGCGGCGGCCTGCTGCACGTCGTCCGGCAACTCGCCGACGGAAGCTTGCACCGTGACCTGCTTCCCATCACGCCACAGCAGCACCGGCACGTCCTTGCCGATCACCGTTTCGGCGACGATGCGCGGCAGCGACTTCATCTCCTTCACGTCCTGGCCGTTGAACTTCAGGATGACGTCGCCGTTGCGGATCTTCGCCGCATCGGCCGGGCCGCCCTCGTTCACCCCGGCGACCATGGCGCCCGCGGTGTCCTTGAGGCCGATGCTTTCGGCGATATCCGGCGTCACCTGCTGGATGCGCACCCCGAGCCAGCCGCGCCGGGCGTGGCCGAACTCCCGCAACTGGGCGACAACGGACTTCGCCAGGTTCGCCGGCACGGAGAAGCCGATGCCCACGGACCCGCCGGACGGCGAGTAGATGGCGGTGTTGATGCCGATGACCTCGCCCGCCATGTTGAACAGCGGCCCGCCGGAGTTGCCGCGGTTGATCGCGGCATCCGTTTGGATGAAGTCGTCATACGGCCCCTGCCGGATGTCGCGCCCGCGGGCGCTGACGATGCCCGCGGTGACGGAGCCGCCCAGGCCGAACGGGTTGCCGATCGCCAGCACCCAATCGCCCACCCGCTCCGCGTCGCTGTCGCCAAAGGACACGGATTTGAGCGGCTTGTCGGTCTCGACCTTGAGCAGGGCCAGGTCAACCCGGTCATCCTTGCCGACCAGCGTCGCCTTCAGGGTCGTATTGTCCTGAAGCGTCACGCTGATCTCGTCCGCGCCGTCGATGACGTGGTTGTTGGTCACGATAAAGCCGGCTGGGTCGATGATGAAGCCGGAGCCCAGGCTGACCGACCGACCGCCGCCGGGGCCGCCGTCCGGGCCGGGCTGCGGCCCCCGCCGCTGCGGCCCGTTGTTGGGGCGGTTGCGGTCCAGGAAGTCCTTGAAGAACTGCTCGAACGGCGAACCCGGCGGGAACGTCGGGACTTCCGGGCCGCCCCGGTCGGCCCGCGCCTGGACGTTCTGGGACGACGAGATGTTCACCACGGCCGGCAGCAGGGTCGCCGACAGGTCGGCGAAGCTGTCCGGCGCGCCGCGCGCCGCGGCCTGCGGCACGAACGGCGGCAGGGTCGCCGGCAGCACGAACACGCTGGCGAGCGCAAGCGCGCGAAGGGTCCGAAGGCGCATAACAAAACTCCCGAATGGAGGACGGATGGTGAAGCTGCTCATGCCGGCCACGCACTCGCAAGCCGATAGGTGGGGCGTCTCAAGAGTTTGACTATGCTGGACATGGGGCTGGGCACGGAACGCCTCACTCCTCCGGCGCTTGGCGCAGCATACGCAGGAACTCGCTGTCGGGCGTGAGCACGAGGCGGGACTGGCCGTTGCCGAACGACTCCCGGTAGGCCTGCATCGTGCGGTAGAACTCGTAGAACTTCGCATCCTGCTGGAAGGCATCGGCGTAAATCTTGATCGATTGGCGCTCGCCCTCGCCGCGCAGGCGGTCGGCGCCGGCGCGCGCCTCGGCCAGCAGCACCGTGCGGTCGCGCTCGGCGTCGGCGCGGATGCGGGCGGAAGCCTCGGCGCCCTCTGCCCGGGCCTGGCTCGCGATGCGCTCGCGCTCCGACTTCATGCGGCTCAGCACGGCCTGGGTGTTCTCCTCCGGCAGGTCGGCCCGGCGCAGGCGCACGTCCTCCACCGTCACGCCGAACCCGCGCATCTCGTCGCTGACCTGGCCGCGGATCAGCCCCATGATGCGCCCGCGGTCGGACGACAGCACCCGGAGCAACTGCTCGTTGCCCAGCACCCGGCGGAGCGAGGAGGTCACGACGGAGTTCAGCCGGGCGCGGATCGCGTCCTCCGCCGACCCCACGGCTTGGTAGTACTGCAACGGGTCGGTGATGCGGAACCGGGTGAAGCTATCCACGATCAAGCGCCGCTGGTCGGCCAGGATCACCTCCTCGCCGGGCGTTTCGTAGTCCAGCAGGCGGCGGTCGAAGCTGATGACGGTCTGGATGAACGGCACCTTGATGTGCAGGCCCGGCGCGCTGATGACGCGGATCGGCTGGCCGAACTGGGTGATCAGCACCTGCTGGGTTTGCGCCACGGTGAACAGGCTGGCGCCGGCCAGCACCAGGAGGACCAGCGCCGCGGCGAGGCCCGCGAGGACGCCGCGGCTCATCGACGCACCTCCGCCGAGGGTGCTGCGGGCGCCGCGGCCCGCGGCCGGCCGTTGGGATCGAGCGGGAGGTAGGGCACGATGCCCTGCAGCTTGTCGTCCACGACGATGGACGGCGTCTTGGTCAGGATGTCCTGCATCGTTTCAATATACATGCGCTTCAAGGTCACGTCCTTCGCGACGGCATAGGCATTGTAAACGCTCAGGAAGCGTTGCGCCTGGCCGGTGGCTTCCGCGACGTTGGCCTGCCGCGCGCCGTCCGCTTCCGCGGTCAGCCGGGCCGCGTCGCCGCGGGCGCGGGGCACGATGTCGTTGCGGTAGCTTTCGGCCTCGTTGCGCGCCCGCTCGGCGTCCGTGTTGGCGCGCTGCACGTCGCGGAAGCTTTCGATGACGGCGTTGGGCGGGTCCACCTTCTGCAACTGCACCTGGGTGATCTCCACCCCGGCACCGTACTGGTCCAGCACGCTTTGCGCGCCGGTCGTGACGGACTGCTCGATGCGGGCGCGCGCTTCGGTCAGGGCGGGTTGGATCGGGGTGCGGCCGATCACCTCCCGCATCACGCTTTCGGACACCGACTTCACGGTGTTCTCCGGGTTGCGCGTGTTGAACAGGAAGGTGCTGGCGTCGCGGACGCGCCAGAACACGCTGAAGTTGATGTCGATGATGTTCTCGTCGCCGGTCAGCATCAGCGCCTCCTCCGGCACCTCCCGCGCCCCGCTGCCACGGCCCGGGATGTCGCGGCCCAGGTCGCGGGTCGCGCCGATCCGGCTGACGCCGGCGCTGTCCGGGGCGATGCGGAAGCCGATCTCCGTGCGGTTGATGCGCGTCACCGCCGGGGTCAGCACCCGCTCGAACGGCCAGGGCAGGTGGTAGTTGAGGCCCGGCAGCGTCGTGCGCTGGAACGCGCCGAAGCGCAGCACCACGCCCTGCTGGTCCGGCTCCACCCGGTAGAAGCCGCTGGCCAGCCAGACCACGAGGCCGACCAGCAAAACGAGCGCGATCAAGCGCGGGCTGCCGCGCCGCCCCCCGCCAGGCCCGCCCGGAACGAAGCGCCGGGCAGAGGCTTGCAGCCGGGCGAGGACCTCGTCCAGGTCCGGAATGCCGTTCGGGCCGCCGCCGCCCCCGCCACCGCCGCCCCATGGGCCGCGGTTCGGACCGCGCGGCGGCGTGTTGTTGTTGCCGGGCCCCCAAGGGCCAGAGCCGCCGCTATTATTCCAAGACATGCTGGTCCAGTGGCCCCCGTAGAACTGTGCCGCTGGCCGCCTGCCTGCGTTTGCAGTCCGGCGTTTGTGCGCCATATGCGGCCTCACGACCGCGTGCATATTGACCGGGTATCGGAGGTTTACAAGCGATGGCGCCATTGACGACGGACGGGCTGCGCGCGGCGCTGCGCGCGGTGCAGGACCCGGTGTCCGGGCGGGACATCGTGGCCGCCGGGCTGGTGGACAGCTTGGCGGCGCGGGACGGCCTGGTGCATCTGGCGCTCCGCACCGACCGCGCCGGCGCTGCCGCCATGGAAGGGGTGCGCCGCGCCGCCGAGACCCTGCTGGCAAAGCAGCCCGGCGTGATCAACGTGACCGCCGTGCTGACCGCCCACCGGACCGAGCCGACGCCCCCTCCGGCGCCCCCCCGCCCCGCGCCCGCCGCCAAAGGGACGCTGCTGCCGGAGGTTTCGCACATTGTGGCGGTGGCCAGCGGCAAGGGCGGCGTCGGCAAATCGACCACCGCGGTGAACCTGGCGGTCGCGCTGGCGCAGCAGGGCCATCGCGTCGGCCTCCTGGACGCCGACATCTACGGTCCCAGCCTGCCGCGTATGCTGGGCGTGGACCGCAAGCCCGAAACGCGGGACGGCATGATGGTGCCGCTGCAGGCCTGGGGCTTGTCCGCCATGTCCATCGGCTTCCTGATCAGTCCGGACCAGGCGATGATCTGGCGCGGCCCCATGGTGATGGGCGCGCTGGAGCAGATGATGGGCCAGGTGCATTGGGGCGCGCTCGACATCCTGATCGTCGATATGCCGCCCGGCACCGGCGACGCACAGCTCACCATGGCGCAGCGGGTGTCGCTGAGCGGCGCCGTGATCGTGTCCACCCCGCAAGACATCGCGCTGATCGACGCCCGCCGCGGGGTCCGCATGTTCGAGAAGACCCTGGTGCCGGTGCTGGGCCTGGTCGAGAACATGAGCGTGTTCTGCTGCCCGAACTGCGGCCATCAGACGGAGCTGTTCGGCCATGGCGGGGCGAAGCGGGAAGCGGAGGCGCTGGGCATCCCGTTTTTGGGGGAGATCCCGCTGCTGCTGGACATTCGCACCACCTCCGACGCCGGCACGCCCATCTGCGCGTCCGCCCCCGACAGCCCGGCGGCCCAGGCCTTCGCGGCCATCGCGCGCCGGGTCTGGGACGGCCTGGCCGCCCCTGCCCCGGCGGCGCCGCGCATCGTGATGGACTGAGGGAGGGACGGCGGATGCGTTCCGAAGCGGCCGATGGGATGCTGCGCGGCTTCTGGTACCTCGCCGTGTCGGCGCGCAGCTTGAAGCCGGGCCGGACGCATCCCGTTACCCTGCTCGGCGAGGCCCTGCTGCTGGGACGCCGGCCGGACGGCTCGGTGTTCGCGGTCAGCGATTCATGCCCGCATCGCGGGATGCCGATGCGGCACGGCTCGTTCGACGGGCAGGTGCTGCGCTGCTGCTATCACGGCTGGGCGTTCCGCAGCGACGACGGCTGCTGCACCGAAATCCCGTCGCTGGCGCCCGACGACCGCACCGACCCGGCCCGGTTCCGGCTGCGCACCTACCCGACGCGCGACGTGCAGGGCAACATCTGGGTCTATGTCGGCGCGGCCGGGGCGGAGCCGGGTCCGGTGCCGACCGTGCCGGGCTTCGAGGGCAAGGCGCCACAGGTCACGACCACCATGCGCTTCCCTTGCGGCGTCGATCTCGCGGCCTGGGGCTTCTTCGATCCCGGCCACCCCGCCTTTGTCCATACCTCACGCTGGTGGAAAAAGGACCCGGCGTCCCGGTTGCGGCTCAAGGACAAGGCGTTCGAGCCGGACGGCATGGGCTTTCGGATGCTGCGCCACCATCTGAAAGAAGGCGCCAACCCCTACCGCCTGCTGGGCCGCAACGTGCGGATCGATATCGGCATCCAACTGCCGGGCGTGCGGATCGAGCACATCGAGGGCGACCGCCATTCCGCCTGCGTCCTGGCCGCGGCCACCCCCGTGACCGCGACGGAGACGGACGTGCACTACTGCGTGTACTGGACCGTGCCGTGGCTGGCGCCGCTCCGCCCGGTGGCGGCGTGGATGGCGCGGGACTTCCTCAACCAGGACCGCGAGGTGGCCGAGCGGCTGACCGGCAACCCGGCCCTGCCCGCGCCGCTGTTCGTGGGCGACCCGGACGCGCAGGTGCGCTGGTATCAACGGCTGAAAAAGGAGTACCTGGCGGCGCGGGAAGAAGGCCGGGCGTTCAACAACCCGCTGCGCGCGCAGACGCTGCATTGGCGGAGTTAGCCTGATCCGTTTCCGCCGCGGTCGGCAGGCTGTTCTGCGACCCGGCCCGGGCACAGCACAGCCCAGCCGCGGTGCCGGCGCGGGCCATCGCCTCCGCCATTCCCACGCCGCGGTCGAGCGCCGCCGCCAGCACGCCGGTGAAGCAGTCCCCCGCCGCCGTCGTGTCCACGGCTTCCACCGGATGCGCCGCGACGGAACCGGCGGACTCCGCGCCGGCCCACTCGGAGCCGCGCTCGCCCAGCGTTCGCACGACGCCCACTCCCAGCGCCCCATGCAGCCCGGCGGCGTCGGGGGCCGTGCCATGCCGGGCGGCGAGCCACTCGGCCTCCGTCTCATTCACCACCAGCCAGTCCAGGGCGGCCATCGCGTCGGCGTCGAGCGGGCCGGCCGGGGCCAGGTTCAGGACGATGCGCGCCCCGCGGGCGCGGGCGCGGCGGATCAGAACGGCGGTCTCCCCCGGGTCGGTTTCCCGTTGCAGCACCAGCGTGGTGCCGGGCGTGAGGACTGCGTCCTCCACCTGATCGGCGCGGGCCTCCAGGTTGGCGCCCGACCCCACCGCGATCATGTTGCGCCCGGCGGCATCCGTGCAGATCGCGGCGCAACCGGTGGCCAGCTCGCCGCGGGACACGCGGGACAGGTCCACGCCGCCCGCGCGCAGGGTCGCGAGCGCCTGCTCCGCCAGCGCGTCCCGCCCGACGCAGCCCGCCATCAGCACCGTGGCGCCGTCCCGCGCCGCGGCGGCGGCCTGGTTGGCGCCCTTGCCGCCGGGTTCGAGGCGGGTGGAGGGACCGAGCACCGTTTCCCCGGCGCCCGGCAGATGGTCGAGCGCGAAGATCAGGTCGAGGTTGACCGAGCCGAAAACAACTATCATGCGTGCTCCGCCACGACGATCATGCGCGCCCCAGCGTGTCCATCAGTTCCGCCCATTCGCGCTTGGACAGGCCGCTGCCGGGCTGATCGACGGGATCGCCGGCGAGCAAGCGGCGCACCACCGCGAGCATGGGCGCCGACAGGGTGGCAGCGCCCATGCGGTAGTCCAGGAACGCCTGGAACGTCTGCGGCACCCAGGCGCGCACGGTGTCCAGCATGGCGTCGGCATAGGCGCGGATCTCGAACTGCGCATGGCTGTCGGCGCGGAGCGACAGGAAGCCCAGCAGGTTGTGCAGGTCCGCTTTCCAGTACCACTGCGTATAGGTGTTGAGCGTCAAGTTCATCCGCGCGAGCTCCCGCGCCAGCCCGCGGCGGCCGGGGTCCGCCGGCTCGCCGTCCGCGCCCTCGTTCAGCATGTGGGCATAATGGTCGTAGCACAGCGTGGCGTCGTGCCGGAGCATGTCGAGCACGGTGGCGGCCTCTTCCCCGTCCAGCACGGCGCCGCGGCCCTGGCGGTTGCTGCTGCTCTGCGCCGCCAGGTGCTCGGGCGCGGGCAGGTAGAACTCGCGGTCGAGGATGCTGTAGCGGGCGGAGTACTCGTTCACGTTCGCCATGCGGTGCCTGATCCACTGGCGCGCCACGAAGATCGGCAGCTTCACGTGGTACTTGATCTCGCACATCTCGAACGGCGTGCTGTGACGGTGCCGCATCAGGTAACGGATCAGCCCGGCGTCCTCGCTGACCCGGCGGGTGCCCCGGCCGTAGCTCACCCGCGCCGCCTGCACCACCGCGCTGTCGTCGCCCATGTAGTCGATCACGCGGACGAATCCGTGGTCCAGCACCGGCAGCGCGCGATACAGCATGTCCTCCAGCGCCGGCACTGTGGCGCGCCGGGTGGGCGCGGCGGCCTGCCGCTGCGACTCGATTTCTGTCTGTTGCTCGTGGGTCAATCGCATGACATGCCCCTAGCATTTCGCCGCGCGAACGCCTATCTTCGGTGTGCTGTAACAACGGCTATGGTGATAAACGGCAGTTGGAATAAGCGTTGTGGACCCGGGGGCAGTGCCCGGCGCCTCCACCAATTTCCCCGGCGGTGCTGGGGCCATGGGGGCGACACAGGCTCGACACGCGTAGTAAAGACCTGCCTTTTGCCCGGCATGATACCGCCGTTATCGGGTCATATCACAAGTGCCAATGACAATCATGAGGCGCTCGCCGTCGCTGCGTAAGCAGAGATAGGCGCGGTTCGGGGGGGCACCGGGCAACAGAAGCCCCCTCACCTTGCCCAGCATTGTTGGTTGAACAACTCTTGGCCCTTTGTTGCCTTGGCGGGTGCCTTGGGACGTTACCAAATCCCGGGTCTGTTCTGCTAGACAAATGTTTATGCGAGTATCAAACACGATCTCAGATTGCCTTGTCGGTGCCAGTTTTGCCGAGCGGATCGTCACGGCTGGCCAGATGGCGTAATTCGGCTTAACGGTGGATGTGAGCCGCGTGCGAACGGTTCCGGGACGGAGTGAGTGCTCTTCGGCGTCCTGACCGGTCGGAACAAGGTTGCCAGCCTGGTGACGTTGCAGGACCTGCGCGCATCGTCGCCCAGCACCCTGTGGTTGTTCAGGGGAGAGGCCGGCTCGGCGTCGCATCTGTTCAGCGGAGAAAGCGGCGTGCGGGATGCCTACCGTGAAGTCGTCAGCGATGCCGTCTCCGGCCTGCGCGCTTGAGCGACGGTGGAGGCCTTGCCGGAAAGTCTTTCTCGCCAGCGGAAATCGATGGCTTGCGCCGGCTTTTCGGCCAAGGTCCCGGCGGAGCGCAACATCTTCTGGACCGCCTCGCCAACGGCCCTGTGGCACTCCCTCCGGCAGTGACCCGGAAAACTCTTGAGGCGTATGCCGTCGTTGCCCAGAATGCAATCAGGCAAGGGATAGATCGGATCGGAGTTCAGGCCTTGCGTCTCCAAGCCATAAGAGTCCTGCTGAGCATCTCATGAATATTGAGGAACTTCGGCTTGCACTGCTGGCAAATGGCGCTGATTTGAGGCCTGCGGCAGATCTTGGAGAGTTGAGCAGGTTTGAAGCACAACAAGGTATCAAGCTGTCCGGGATATTCCGGAGACTACACTCGGATTTCGACGGGTTCGCGTCTAACCATTTCAGCAGCCAGATCTGCTTATGGCCGCTCAAACGCATAACCGAAAATCTAAATTTGAGAACTCAGGTCGATAACCAGATGTATTTTCCCATTGGAGACCTTCTGGTTGACTCTGATTTCCTGATGTCATCGCTGGAAGATGATAATAAGCCAGTTTTCCTGCTTTATGAACGCAGGAAACTTGCTGAAAGCCTTCAAACTTTTCTCCAAAAATTTCTATCGGGCACGTTCAACTTTCAGTAGAATTGGTTGAGAACTCAGCCTGTAGCGGGTCGCCTCACCCCCGAACCACATTCCAGAACACCGGCATTCCCGGCAAGATGCCCGACAGCTCCGCCCGAAAGGCCGTCTGCTGGAATTGCTGGCCCAGCGGCACATACGGCACGTCTTGGAACGCCTGCGCCTGCAGTTGCTCGGCCAAACTGCGCTGCGCCGCCGGGTCGGGCGCGCGGAGCCATTCGTCGCGCAGGCGCTCAATCGCCGGGCTGTCCGGCCAGCCCGGCGCCCCCGCCCGGCCGTTGCCGCGCAGGAACGGGTGCCCGGCCGGAGTCGCATGGTCAAGGCCGGACCAACTCGTTTGGAACACGCTCCAGCCGCCGCGCTCCACCGGCTCGGTGCTGGTGCGCCGCTGCACCGCGCTGCCCCAATCCATCGCCTGCGCATCGAGGTTCAGGCCCAGGGTGCGGAACAGCTCCGCCGTCACCTCGGCCAGCGCGTTGGTGCTGGGGATGTCGGTCGGCACCAGCAGTGCGACGCGCTCCCCCTTGTAACCGCTGTCCGCCACGGCGCGGCGGCTGCGATCGGGGTCGCGGGGGCCGGTCAGCGCCTCCATCCCCGCCCCGTTGGCCATCGGCGTGCCCGGGCAGAAAAAGCCAACGCCGTCCGCCCACTGCGCGCGGTCTGGGCCGGAGACCGCCTGCATGTACTCGGACTGCTGCACCGCGCCCAGCACCGCCCGGCGCAGGCCTGGGTTGTCGAACGGCGGGTGGAGCTGGTTGAACCGCATGGTCGCGATCACGCCGGTCGGGTCCTGCGTCCGTACGAGGAGGCGCCGGTCTGCGCGCAGCCGGCCCAGCAGGTCGGGGTTGGCGGCCAGCCACCAATCGACCTCGCCCCGTTGAAGCGCGGCGCTCGCGGTGGCGGCGTCCGGGATGACGGTCCATTCCACCCGGTCAAACCCCGCCCGCTTCGGCCCGGCGGTGCGGGACGGCACGCCACCCTCCCGCGGCACGTAGCCGTCGAACCGGGCATAGGCGACGCGGGCGCCGGGGATGCGCTCGTCCGGAAGGAAGCGGAACGGCCCGCTGCCGGTCATTTCCAGCACCCGGCTGAACGGGTCGGTCGCGGCCAGGCGCGCGGGCATCATCACGCAGGGGCTGGGCGCGGTCTTGGCAAGCGCGTCCGGCAGCAGCGGGAAGGGGACGCGCAGGCGGAAGACGATGGTGCGGTCGTCCTCGGCGAACAGCGCGTCGGTCGCGGCCAGCAGCGCCTGGCCGAAGGTGTCGCGCGCGCCCCAGCGGCGGATGCTGGCAACGCAGTCCCGCGCCAGCACCGGCTCGCCGTCATGGAAGCGCAGGCGGGGGCGGAGCACCAAGCGCCAGCGCAGCCCGTCCGCCTCGGCGCCCGCCGCTTCCAGCATCTGCGGCTGCGCGGCATAGCCGGCGTCCTGGCCGAACAGGGTGTCGAACACCAGGAAGGCGTGGTCGCGGGTCTGGTAGGCGGTGGTCCAAACCGGGTCCAGCACCGCCAAGTCCGCTTGCGGCACGAAGCGCAGCACCCGCGCCGCCTCCGCCCGGGCCAAGCGCGGCATCGCGAGCGCCGCCAAGCCGGCCTGCACGAAATTGCGACGATCCATGCGATCCCCTCCTCTTGGTGGCGCCCCGTTCGGAGCGTAGCTTCGCGCAAGCGCCGACCCGTTCCAATCCCGAGCGGTCCGCGCTAAGGGTGGGCGCATGGAAGACACCGAAGACGGCCGGGACGGCGGCCCACCGCAACCGCCGGAAAGCCTGCTGCCCTACGACGTGTGGCTTGAGGAAGCGCGGCGCCAGGTCGTCGTGCGCGCGCTGGCCCATGTGGGCGCGCAGGGGATGCCCGGCGAGCACCACTTCTACGTCAGCTTCCGCACCGACCGGCCCGGCGTGGTCGTCCCGGCCCGGCTGCTGGCGCAATACCCGCACGAGATGACCATCGTGTTGCAGCACCAGTTCTGGGACCTGCAGGTGGACGAGCCGGACGGCTGGTTCAGCATCGGCCTGTCGTTCGGGGGCGTGCCCACCACCTTGCGCATCCCCTTCGCCGCCGTGACGGCCTTCGCCGACCCGCATGTGCAGTTCGGGATGCGCTTCGACCCGCCGGGCGACGAGGCGGCCAACGACGAGCCCGAGGCCGCGCCCAAGGCGCTGCCCAAGCCCGACCCCGCGCCCGCGGCGGCCGAGCCGGCAGAGAAGCCGCAGGTCGTAAGCCTCGACGCCTTCCGCCGGCGTCCCCCGGCCAAGGAGTAAGCACCGCCATGAACGCCCCCTTGCCGCCGGCGCAGGCCCGGCCCGCCGGCTTCCGATACGCCCCGATGTTCCCCCTGGGCGACAGCGGCACGCCGTGGCGCAAGCTCGACATCGCGGGCGTGTCCACCAGCACCTGCGACGGCCAAACCGTGCTGCGCATCAAGCCGGAGGCGCTGACCGAGCTTGCGGTCCAGGCCTACCGCGACGTGTCGCATTTGCTGCGTCCCGCCCACCTGCGCCAGTTGCGCGCCATCCTCGACGATCCCGAGGCGTCGTCCAACGACCGCTTCGTGGCGCTCGACCTGTTAAAAAACGCAGGGATCGCGGCAGGCGGCGTGCTGCCGATGTGCCAGGACACCGGCACGGCGCTGGTGTTCGGCAAGAAGGGCCAGCGCGTTTGGGTGGAAGGCGACGAGGAGGAGGCGCTGTCCTACGGCGTCCACCGCAGCTACACCGAGACCAACCTGCGCTACTCGCAGATGGCGCCGCTCTCCATGTTCGAGGAGCAGAACACCGGCAACAACCTGCCGGTGCAGTTCGACATCGCGGCGGCGCCGGGCGAGCACCACGCGGACGAGATGCTGCTGATGTTCATCGCCAAGGGCGGCGGGTCGGCGAACAAGAGCTTCCTGTTCCAGGAAACCCGGGCCATCCTCAACCCGGCGAAGCTGCTGGACTACATCGGCACCCGCATCCGCACCCTCGGCACCTCAGCCTGCCCGCCGTATCACCTGTCGGTCGTGATCGGCGGCACCTCGGCGGAGCTGTGCCTCAAGACGGTGAAGCTCGCCTCCACCAAGTGGCTCGACGCGCTGCCCACGGCGGGGAGCCTCGCGGGCCATGCGTTCCGCGACCTCGACATGGAGCAGCAGGTGCTGGAGCTGACCCGCACGCTGGGCATCGGAGCGCAGTTCGGCGGCAAGTACTTCTGCCACGACGTGCGGGTGATCCGCCTGCCGCGGCACGGCGCCAGCCTGCCGGTCGGTATCGGCGTGTCGTGCAGCGCCGACCGGCAGATCCTCGCCAAGATCACCCCGGACGGCGTGTTCCTGGAGCAGTTGGAAACCGACCCGTCGCAATACTTGCCGGAGGCGACCGACAGCATCCTGGGCGGCGACGTGGTGCCGGTCGATCTCAACCAGCCGATGCCAGCGATCCGCCGCCAGCTTTCGGCCCACCCCGTCAAGACCCGGCTCGCGTTGACCGGCACCGTCGTGGTGGCGCGCGACATCGCGCACGCCAAGCTGAAGGAACGGCTGGACCGCGGCGAGGGCCTGCCGGACTACATCAAGGACCATCCGGTGTATTACGCCGGGCCGGCCAAGACGCCGGACGGCTTCGCCACCGGCAGCTTCGGCCCGACCACCGCGGGGCGGATGGACAGCTACGTGGCCGAGTTCCAGCGCGCCGGCGGCAGCCTGGTGATGCTGGCGAAGGGCAACCGCTCCCGCGCGGTGCGCGACGCCTGCAAGGCGTATGGCGGGTTCTACCTGGGCAGCGTCGGCGGCGCCGCGGCGCGGCTGGCGCAGGACTGCATCCGCAAGGTCGAGGTGCTTGAATACCCGGAACTCGGCATGGAGGCGGTGTGGCGCATCGAGGTGGAGAACTTCCCGGCCTTTATCGTGATGGACGACAAGGGCCATGACTTCTACGACGGGCTTGAGTAGATGCGCTTCACCGTGGACCGTCTGGACCACTTGGTGATCAACTGCGCCGACGTGGAGCAAACCGCGTCGTGGTTCCAGCGCGTGCTCGGCATGGACCGGGAGGAGTTCGGCGAGGACGGGCGCACCGCGCTCAAGTTCGGTGGGCAGAAGATCAACCTGCGCCCGCATGACGCCAACGCGCAGGCCTGGTTCACCGGCGTCAACAGCCAGCCCGGCGCCGCCGACCTGTGCTTCGTCACCGCGGTCGGCCCCGATCAGGTGGTGGAGCACCTGCACCGCTGCGGCATCGCCATCGAGGCCGGGCCGGCCGCCAAGGAGGGCGCGCTGGGCATCATGCAATCGGTGTACTGTCGCGACCCCGACGGCAACCTGATCGAGATTTCGTCCTACCTTGCCCGCTGACCGCACCGGCACACGGGTCGGCGCCGCGGCCCTGCTGCTGTTCCTGGCGTCCGTGCCGTTCGCCAACTGGCTGATCCAACATGTGGGGACCGTTTGCGTGCCGGCCGGGCCGTGCCTGGTTCCGGTGGCGCCGGGCCTCATGGCGCCGTCCGGCGTCTTGGCGGCGGGCGCGGCCTTGGTGCTGCGGGACGTGGTGCAGCGTTGCCTCGGCCTGGCTTGGGGCGTCGGCGCCATCGTGCTGGGGGCGGCGCTGTCCGTGCTGATCGCGCCGCCGTCCCTCGTGCTGGCGTCCGGCGCGGCGTTCCTGTTGAGCGAGTTCGCGGACTTCGCCGTTTACACCCCGTTGCAGCGCCGCGGGCTGGTGCTGGCGGTGCTGGCAAGCTCCTTGGCCGGGCTGGTGGTTGATAGCTTGGTGTTCCTGCTGCTCGCCTTCGGCAGCCTGGATTTCCTGGCTGGCCAGGTGGTCGGCAAGGCGTGGGCGGTGCTGTTCAGCATCCCATTGATCCGGCTGCTGCGGCGCGTGGCGCCCACCCCGGCCTGACGGCGCCCATCCGCGTTGCATTTATCCGATTTCGATTTCGAGCTGCCCGCCGACCGCATCGCCCAGCACCCGGCGCGCCCGCGGGACGCCGCGCGGCTGCTGGCCGTGGGAGACGGGTTGCAGGACCGCGCCGTCCGCGACCTGCCGGGCTTGCTGCGCCCCGGCGACGTGCTGGTCGCCAACGACACCCGCGTCATCCCGGCGCAGCTTGCGGCGCGTCGTGGTGCGGCCCGCGTCGGCCTCACGCTGGACCAGCCGAGGGCGGACGGTTCCTGGCACGCTTTGGCCCGCAACGCCCGGCGGCTGCGGCCCGGCGACACTCTGACCTTTGACAGCGCGCCGGACCTTTCGGCCACCCTGCTGTCCCGCGACGATGACGGGGGCGTCGTGGTCCGGTTCAACCAGGCGGACGCCGCCTTTGCCGACGCGCTGCGCCGCGCCGGGGCGCTGGCCCTGCCGCCCTACATCGACCGGCCCGGCGGTCCCACAGCGGAGGACGCCGCGGATTACCAGACCGTGTTCGCCGCCCGCGAAGGCGCGGTCGCAGCGCCCACAGCCGGGCTGCACTTCTCGGATGCGCTGCTGGCCGCGCTCGACGCCGCCGGCATCCCGCGCGTGCTGGTGACACTGCACGTCGGCGCCGGCACCTTCCTGCCGATCCGCACCGACGACGTGTCCGACCATGCCATGCACGCGGAATGGGGCGAGGTGACCGAGGACGCGGCCCGCGCGATCAACGCGGCGCAGCGCGTGGTGGCAGTCGGCACCACGACGTTGCGGGTGCTGGAAACTGCGGCGATGGCCACGGGCCGGGTGCAGCCGTTCCGGGGCGACACGCGGCTGTTCATCACGCCGGGCTTCCGGTTCCGGGCGGTCGATGTGCTGATGACCAACTTTCACCTGCCGCGCTCGACGCTGTTCATGCTGGTGTGCGCCTTTGCCGGCCAGGCGCGGATGCGGGCGGCCTACGCGCACGCAGTGGAACGGGGCTACCGCTTCTACTCCTACGGCGACGCCAGCCTGCTGGAGCGGGCAGCGTGAGCTTCGGCTATCAACTCCTGGCAACGGACGGCGCTGCACGGGCCGGCGTGCTGCACACGGCGCATGGCTCCGTCGAGACGCCGGTGTTCATGCCGGTCGGCACCGCCGGCACGGTGAAGGCGATGACGGCGGATGGGGTGCGCGCCACCGGCGCCGGGCTGGTGCTCGGCAACACCTACCACCTCATGCTGCGGCCCGGCGCCGACCGGGTGGAGCGGTTGGGCGGGCTGCACCGCTTCATGGACTGGCCCGGCCCCATCCTGACCGACAGCGGCGGCTTCCAGGTCATGTCGCTGGCGGGCCTGCGCACCATGGACGAGGGCGGCGTCACCTTCCGTTCCCACCTGGACGGCAGCGCACACCGCCTGACGCCCGAAAGCGCCACGCAGATTCAGCACAAGCTCGACGCCACGATCACCATGGTGCTGGACGAGTGCACCCCCTTCCCCGCCACGCCCGCGCAGGCGGAGGCCAGCATGGCGCTGTCCATGCGCTGGGCCGCCCGCTCCCGTGACGCCTTCGTGGCGCGTCCGGGCTACGGCCAGTTCGGCATCGTGCAGGGCAGCGTGTTCCCGGACCTTCGGGCAGCGTCGGCGGAGGCGCTGACAGCTATCGGCTTTGAGGGGTATGCAATCGGCGGGTTATCGGTCGGCGAGGGCCAGGCGATCATGCTTCCAGTGCTGGAAAGCACGGTGCCGCATCTGCCCGCGGACCGGCCACGCTACCTAATGGGCGTCGGCACGCCGGATGACCTGCTGGCGGCAGTGGCACGGGGCATCGATATGTTCGACTGTGTGTTGCCCACCCGCGCCGGGCGCACGGCGCGGGGCTTCACCTCGCGCGGCGTGCTGAACCTGCGCAACGCCCGCCATGCCGAGGACGCCGGCCCGCTCGACGAAGGCTGCGCCTGCACCGCTTGCACCCGGCATAGCCGCGCCTACCTCCATCATCTATTCCGGGCGAACGAGATGCTCGGGCCGATGCTGCTGACGCAGCACAACCTGACCTATTACCAGTCTCTGATGCGCGGGATGCGCGCGGCGATCACCGGGCGCCGGCTCGACGCCCACGCCGCCGCCGTCCGCGCCGCCTGGGCTGCGGGGAGCACGAGATGACCGACTACACCGTCCTGACCCAGCTTGGCGCCCCGATCACCGCGCCGGCCTCGCCTGATGCGGCGGTGCTGGAGCGGGTGGGCAACCCGCAGCGCGGCATGGCCTACCTCGTCCGCTTCACCTGCCCGGAGTTCACGTCGCTCTGCCCGCTGACCGGCCAGCCGGACTTTGCGCACATCGTGCTGGACTACGTGCCGGGCGACTGGATCGTGGAAAGCAAGTCGTTGAAGTTCTTCCTGGCCAGCTTCCGCAACCACGGCGCGTTCCACGAAGCGTGCACGATGGACGTGGCGCGCCGGGTGGTGGAGGCCATCGCGCCGCGCTGGCTGCGCATCGGCGCTTACTGGTATCCCCGGGGCGGCATTCCCATCGACGTGTTCTGGCAAACCGGCGCGCCGCCCGAGGGCGTGTGGCTGCCCGATCAGGGGGTCGCGCCGTATCGGGGGCGCGGCTAAGGCTGGTCGTTCGTGGTCACGAAAACCTGGCCGGCGCCCAAATTCAGCCAGATGCGCCGGGTCGCCAGATAGTCGCCGCCGATGATGAGCGCCGCCGCGAAGTCCGGCAGGTTGCCGACCCACAAGGCCGGCCGGTCCAGCACGTCGCTGCCGACCTTGAGAGTTTGGAACCGGCGTTGGCTCACGACCAAGTTGCCTCCGCCGAAGGACAGGGCGCGGTTCATCGGCCCGGTCAGCAGCGCCGCTCTGGCCACGCCGGCATCCAGCGCCGCCGCCGTTCCGACGATCGTTTTTGACGCCCCGGTGTCGAGCAAGCCAAGAAGCCGCCGCCCATTCAGCTCGACGGGCGTGACCAAGTGGCCGGATTGCTGCTGCTCCACCGGCAGCCGGGTGAACGGCGCGCTCCAGGGCGGCGCAGCATCCGGGCAGGCCTGAGCGTCATACAGAACGAGGCGCAGATGCGGCATGTCGAGGTCAAGCTGGTAGCCGGCCAGCACGTCGGTCCCGAGCACGCCGTCAATCATCGGCGGCAAACCGCGCGCCACCGCCATCTGCACGTCCGGCGTCACGTCGTCGCCCAAAGCGAGGTTCTGCAGCGTTGCCGTGAAAAAGCGTCCGGTTCCGCCGAGGCCGACGACCTCAACCGGGTCGTTTTCGTCCCAAGCGACGCCCAGCCGGTCGGCTGCCACGCTGTTCAGCACGGAAACGTTTGATCCGGTGTCCAGCACCAGCTTGGCCGGGCGGCCGTTGATGTCGGCCGTCACCAGGGGCACGGTGCCGAACATCGTCTGCAGCGGCAATTCCGCAACCTGCTGTAACGCGCACGACCAAGCTGGACCGGCGATGCCGGCTGCCAGCAACACGAACAGGAGCGCCAGGACCCGCATGGGGCCACGATGACGACCTTCGATGCCGCTTCTGCCAAGGCGCGCATCCGCGACAAGGCGCTCGCCCTGGGTTTCCACGCCGTGGGCTTCGCCCCGGCCACGCTGGAACCGGAAGTGCGGACCCGGCTCATGGCATTCCTCGCCGCCGGCCAGCACGGCGACATGGGATGGCTGGCAGACCGCGCGGAGCAGCGCGCCCACCCGCAGGCGCTTTGGCCAGAGGCGCGCAGCGTGGTCGCGGTCGGCCTTTCCTATGCACCCGATGATGACCCCCTGGCTGCGCTGGCCCGGCCGGACCGCGGCAACATCTCGGTTTACGCTCGGAACCGAGATTATCACGAAGTAGTTAAGGGGATGCTAAAGCACCTGGGCGCCTTCATCGCCAGCCGCTTCGGGCCACAGGTCAAGGTGTTCGTCGATACCGCGCCCGTAATGGAGAAACCGTTGGCGCAGCAAGCCGGGCTGGGCTGGCAGGGCAAGCACACCAACCTGGTGTCGCGCGCGCACGGCTCCTGGCTGTTCCTGGGCGAGGTGCTGACCACGCTCGACCTGCCGCCGGACCCGGCGCACCTCGACCGTTGCGGCACCTGCGCCCGGTGCCTGGCCGCTTGCCCGACCGATGCGTTCCCCGCACCCTACCGCCTGGATGCGACGCGCTGCATCTCGTACCTCACCATCGAGCACGCCGGGCCGATCCCGCCCGCGCTGCGCCCGTTGATGGGCAACCGCATCTATGGATGCGACGACTGCCTGGCCGCCTGCCCGTGGAACCGCTTCGCCGTTGCCGCGCACCCCAAGCTGCAAGCGCGCGACGACCTGCGGGCGCCGGCGCTGGCGGAGCTTTCGACATTGGACGACGCCGGGTTCCGCGCCCAGTTCGCAGGCTCCCCCGTGAAGCGCATCGGGCGTGACCGCTTCGTGCGCAACGTGCTCATCGCCATCGGCAACTCCGGCGACCCGGCCCTGCTCCCCGCGGCGGAGCGCCTGCGTGCGGACGCAAATCCCGTGGTGGCCGAGGCAGCCGAGTGGGCCGTCGCGCGTTTGCGGAGCGGAGGTACGCCATGACCGAGACCACGAGGACCGAGACAGACAGCCTGGGCACGATCGAGATCGACGCCGCCCGCTACTGGGGGCCGCAAACCGAGCGCGCCCGGCTTCTGTTCCGCATCGGCCATGAGCGGTTTCCGCCCGTGCTGATCCGCGCCGTGGGCCTGCAGAAGCAGGCGAGCGCCGAGGCCAACGAAGCCCTGGGCGAGCTGCCCCCCGACATCGCCCGGCCCATCGCCGCCGCCGCGGCCGACATCGCCGCGGGCCAAATGGACGCGGAGTTCCCCCTGCCGGTCTGGCAAACCGGGTCCGGCACCCAGACCAACATGAACGCCAACGAGGTCATCGCCAACCGCGCCAACGAGGCGCTGGGCCAGCCCCGCGGCAGCCGCTCCCCCGTGCACCCCAACGACCACGTGAACCGCGGGCAAAGCAGCAACGACTCGTTCCCCACGGTGATGCACGTGGCGGCGGCCGAGGCGGTGCAGCACCGCTTGGCGCCGGCGCTCCGCACCCTGCACGAGAGCCTTGCCCGGCGTGCGGTGGAATGGGACGGCATCGTCAAGGTGGGCCGCACCCACATGATGGACGCGGTGCCGGTGACGCTCGGCCAGGAGTTCGCGGCCTGGGCGCGGCAGGTCGAGCTGGGCTTGGAACGGCTGGAAGGCGCCATGCCCCGGCTGCTGAGCCTGCCGCAAGGCGGCACCGCCGTTGGCACCGGCCTCAACCGGCACGCGCGCTTCGACACCGTGTTCTGCGAGCGGGTGGCGGCGCTGACCGGCCTGCCCTTCACCCCAAACCCCAACAAGTTCGAGGGCATGGGCGCGCATGATGCGTTCGTGGAGCTGTCGGGCGTGCTGAACGTGCTCGCGGTGTCGCTGAACAAGCTCGGCAACGACGTGCGCCTGCTGGGGTCCGGCCCGCGCTCCGGCTTGTCGGAGCTGGTGGTGCCGGCGGACGGGCTGTCGTCCTCCATCATGCCGGGCAAGACCAACCCCACGCAAAGCGAGGCGCTGACCATGGTGTGCGCCCAGGTGATGGGCAACCATGTGGCCGTGACCGTTGGCGCGGCGCAGAGCTTCCTGGAGCTCAACGTGTTCAAGCCGCTGATTATCCAAAACGTGCTCAACTCGGCGGCGCTGCTGGCGGACGCGGCGGAAAGCTTCGCGCACAACATGGTCGATAAGCTGGAGCCGAACCGGGACCGCATCGCCGAGAACCTAGCGAAGTCGCTGATGCTGGTCACGGCGCTCAACCCGCGCATCGGCTACGACAAGGCGGTGCGGATCGGCAAGCTGGCTTTGGCCGAGAACATGACGCTGCGCGACGCGGCGGAGCGGCTCGGCTTCGTGACGCCGGAGGACTTCGACCGTTGGGTGGTGCCGGCGGACATGACACAGCCGGGCGCGACCCTCGGCGACTGACCCGGGGGGCGCCGCTTGGGCCTGGTCAAGCGCAGCTTCAGCCTGTCGGGCCACCGCACCAGCGTGGCGCTGGAACCGGAGTTCTGGTCGGTTTTGTCCGACATCGCCGCCCGGCGCGGCGCGCCGCTGTCCGCGCTGGTGGCGGCCGTCGATGCGGCGCGTAGCCCCGGCCAGCCCCTGGCCTCTGCGCTAAGAATTGTCGCTTTGCAGCAGCGGGCTTAACCCTTTCGCAACAAGTTGATGTACATTATGGGTGCGTGACGAATAGCCGTCGCGGTTTGTAGAGAAAAGTCATGGAATCGAGCGTGCCCGCAGTTCTGACCGAACGTGTTCTGTTCAGCCCGCTGATGCTCGCGGACCGGCTGCTCAGCCTGGCGCAGGATGCCGACCGCGCTGGCTTCACCGGGACGGCTTCCAACCTGGTGGCCGAGATGTTCGAGGTGCTCGACAGCGGCCTGCCGGTCCAGCACTGAACGTCCAGCACTGGGGCTGTCCGCCGCGGCTCATGGCCGCTCGGCAAGCCACAGCGTCAGGCCCGCAAGCTCCGGCGTGCGCACAAGCGCCGCGGCCGGCCCGGCGACGCGCAGCCCGAGTTCCGGCCTGGACGGCTCGGTGGGCACGCCGGGCCAGATGACGATGCGCCCGTCCGCCGCCGCGCCGAGCAGGTCGATGCTGCCGGACAAGCGCGCGCGTCCGGACGGGCTGAGGAGGCTGCCCTCCCCGGACAGCACGCCGCGCCCGACCTGCAACGGCAGGTCGAGGCGGCTGAACGGCGACGCGCCGGTCGTCAGGGCGTTGGCTGCCTCCGCGGGGATGCGGCGGCGGTCGGGGTCGGCGAGGGCGGCTTGGACGGCAGGGATGTCGAAGCCGGCAACCACGCCATCGCGGACGGACACCCCGGCCGAGCCGGACAGCGTCGCGAGCAGCGCCGCCGGGCTGTATCCGGTTGCGGTCAAGTCCAGCTTGGCATCGACCAGGCCCGCCGTCAGGTCCACCGCCGTTTCCAGCGCCGCGCCGGCCAGCGCCGCGTTCGCGACCTCGGCTTGGACGGACAAGCGCGGCGGCCCGTTGTCAACCGCCAGAAAGGCGCTGCCGGACGCCGTGCCATCGCCCAGCCGCGCGGTGGCGCGCGGGATCGTCAGCGTGCCTTCCCGCAATGTCAGCTCCGTCGAGAGGCCCTGCAACGCCGGCGTTTGCGCCAGCAATACCTGATCCGCTTCCAGCCGCACCGCCGCCTGCCATCCCAGCAGCGCGGCCACGGGAAGCGGGTCCGTGGAGCGGAAATAAGGCAGCGGCAGCGGCAGCGTTTCGGCGTTGACCTGGCCCGAGATGGACAGATGGGGGCGGCTCTGCCCGCCCGGCGCTTCGACCGTCAACTGCCCATTGGCCCGCAGCGTGGCGGCCACGAGGTCGAAGTGGTCCAGCACCGCGCGCCCTTCGGCGGCGGTGATCTGCGCGCGCACCGACATCGACCCGTCGCCCAGCCAGGCCGCGGTGCTGCCGAACCCCACCTGCTCCAGCAGCCGCGGCGCCCCGGGATGGCGCAGCGTGGCCGGACCGGTCCAACGCCGGGTCAGCAGGTTGAGCGTCGGCTGCGCCTCCACCCGGAGGTCCGACGCTTCCGCGCTCAGCTTGGCGGCCAGCGCGTCGGGCGGGCCGCTGAACTGCAGCAAGGCCGAGCCGGGACCCCGGAGCAGCGCCAGCAGCGGCCCGGATACTCCCAATGACAGCTCTGACGGCAGCGCCGCGCGCAGCGAGGTGAGGTCCGGCGCGGCCAGCTCCACCCGCCCTTCGGTTACGCGCCCCCCTTCCCCCACCGTGGCGGACGCAGTGAGCCTCATGCCCACGGGGTTGGCTTCCAGCCGGCGCAGGGTCAGGCGCGTGGCCTCGCTTTGCGCGTCCAACATGATCTGGCCCATCGGCAGGCCGCGCCACGTCGCGCTGCGGATCTGCAAGTGCAGGTCCGCGTCCAGCGCGGCGGCGCCGGCCGTGGCGTCCGCCATGCCGGCCGGCGTCGCGAGCGTCGGCAGGTCCGGCAGCCAGGGATCGAGCGCCAGCCGCTCGAACAACAGCCCAGCGCCGACCGACAGCCGCGGTCCCAGCTTGATCCCGAGGCCGCCGGTCAGCGGGTCGCCGTCCAGCACGCCGCGCAACTCGGCGAGCGATGCCTGGCTGGCGCCCACGGAAACCTTCGCCGATACGTCGGCCGAGCGCATCACCTCAGGCGGCAAGCGGGCCAGGCCCGGCGGCAAGGCCGGCTCCAGCCAACGGAGCGTCCGGCGCAGGTCCGGCGCGGCAAGGCGGCCCGCGCCCTCGAACAGCACCGGACGAGGCGCGGCCTCCTCGGCACGGGGCGGGCGGGGCAGCCGGCCCGAAAGGGTGAGCTGCGCGTCGCCGGGCAGCAGGGCGGCGGCGTCCCGCACCGTCACGCCGTCCGCGTCGAGGTCGAAAGCGCCGCGCAGCCGGCGCAGCGTGCCGCCGGCCAGCGTCGCGGCCTCCGCCGACAGGTCGATGCCGGTCGGCATGGCGGTCTCGGTCCCGCGCAGCAGCACCGGCAGCCACGCATCGAGATCGAGCCGCCCGGCCGCGAGCGCCAAGTCCAGCCGCGCTTCCGGCAGCACGCGCAACGCGACCGCGCCGCGCGCCGGGGTGCCGCCGATCTCCAACGCCAGCTCGTCCGCCACCGCGAGGCCGGCGGCGGCGCTGAGCCGGCCGTCGCCGCGCCAGGGCACCGCCGGGCCGGGCAGCAGTTGCGACAGGTCCGGCCCACGGCCCGCGACCCGGCCGGTCAGCGCCCCGTCCCCCGCGAGCTGCCCCGAGAAGGTGCCGCCGGTGTCGCGCAGCGGCCCCTGGCCGTCCAGGCTGACATCCAGCCCGGCCGCGTTGTCCCGCCCGGGCCGCGTCAGCCGCGCGGTGAAGCGCCAGGGCCGGGTTCCCACCTGCCCGACGCCCGTCGCGGACAGCATCCCGGTTTCCCCGTCCGTCATCAGCCCAGCGTCGATCCCCGTCACCGCCAGCCCGCCGACCTGGAGCCGGCTGTCCTCCACCCGCGCCTGCAGCCCGGTCAGCCAGGTCGGCGGGCGCTGCGCCAGCGCCCCCGGCGCCGGGGGCCAGGGCAGCCGGAGGTCGGCGCCGCGCAGCGTCAGGTCCCGCGCGTCCACGTTGCCCGCCAGCAGCGGCCCGAGTCCCACCCGCAGCCGCAACTCCTTGGCGGTCAGCACCACGCCGTCGCCGGTGTCGTCCACCGCGATGCCGGACGCGGTCAGGATCGGCTGGGGCAGTAAACTCAGCGAGATGGCGCCGCCGATCCGCACCGGGCGGCCGAGGCCGGAGGCGGCCAGCGCCTCGATGCTACCCCGGTAGCGGCTCCAGTCCAGCAGGCCCGGCACCGCCCAAAGCGCGGCGACCAGCACGGCCAGCACCGCGGCCATGCCGGCCAGCGCAACGCGCCCCGCGCGCACCCTAGGCTCGGCTCGGCACGCCGGGCGTCGTATCCGGTCGATGGTCCTGCATGGGCGCAGATAGCGGCACGGCCCGGTCCGCACGCAAGCCCCGCCGTGCCCGGCTGTCCATAAAGATGCGGCGTGTTACACTGCTGCATGGTTCCATGGGGCAAATTGCTGGGCGGCGTGGCCGGGTTCGCGGTGGGCGGCCCGTTCGGCGCGGTGGTCGGCGCGGCGTTGGGGCACGCGGCCGACCAGGGCGGCCTGCCGCGCGTCAGCCTGGGCAATAGTCTGCCGGGCAGCTCGCCGCTGCACCCGGCACGGATCGCCGCCATGCTCGGCCGGCGGGACCAGTTGTTCGCGGTGGCGGTGGTGGTGCTCAGCGCCAAGCTCGCGAAGTGCGACGGTCCCGTGGTGCGGTCGGAGATCGACGCCTTCAAGCGGCAGTTCCGCATCCCGCCCGAGTCGGTGCGCGACATCGGCCGGCTGTTCGACCAGGCGCGCGACAGCAGCGACCCCTTTGCGCCCTATGCTCAGCAGCTCGGCGAAAGCTTCGCTGACAACCGCGGCCTGCTGGAGGACGTGCTGGCCGCGCTGTTCGCCATTGCCCGCGCCGACAAGCCGCTGACGCTCGTGGAACAGGAGATGCTGCGCCAGGTCCACCGGGCGTTCGGTCTGGACGAGCTGGCCTGGAGCCAGGCCGCCGGCGGCGCCAGCCGGGCGGCCGCCGCCGCGGCGGCCGGGGAGGACGCCTACGCCGTGCTGGGCATGTCGCGCGACGCCACGGACGAGGCGCTGCGCGGGGCCTGGCTGCGCTTGATGCGGGAGAACCACCCGGACAGCCTGGCGTCCCGCGGCGTCCCGCCGGAGTTCATCGCGCGCGCGGGCGAGAAGGTGGCGCGGATCAACGCGGCCTGGGACCGCATCAAGCGGGAACGGCGGCTGTGACACGGCCCGGCCCGGCGGCGGCGGTCCAGGAACTGCCGATCCGGGAACTGCCCAGCCCCAACTGGGACGCGCGGCCTCCCGGCACGCCCATCGACGTGCTGATCCTGCACTACACCGGAATGCCCACGGCGCAGGCGGCGCTCGACCGGCTGCGCGACCCGGCGGCCCGGGTGTCCTCGCATTACGTGGTGGACGAGGACGGCGCCGTGTGGCGGCTGGTGGACGAGGCGCATCGCGCTTGGCACGCCGGCGTGTCCTGCTGGCGCGGGCACCGGACGCTGAATGACCGCTCGGTGGGGATCGAGGTTGTCAACCCGGGCCACGAATGGGGCTACCGCCCCTTCCCCGCCTTGCAGATGGCGGCGGTGTGCGACCTGTGCCTCGGCGTCCTCGGACGACACCCGATCCCGGCGCGCAACGTCGTCGGGCACAGCGACGTGGCGCCGGACCGCAAGGAGGACCCGGGTGAGCTGTTCGACTGGCCGGGCCTCGCCGCCAACGGCGTAGGGCTGTGGCCGGCCGCGCCGCACCCTGCCGGCACTGTGGATGACGTGCCGGCGGCGCTCCGGGCCATCGGCTACGGCGACGGCGACCTCCCGACGACGCTGCGCGCGTTTCAGCGGCATTGGCTGCCCGGCGCGGTCAGCGGCCGGGCCGACGACGCCACGCGGACCCGGCTGCACACGGTCGCGACCGCGTGCGGCGGGGCTTGACCCGGGCCGCGCCGGCGCGCATTCCCGGGATGCCAGACGGCCGGACGGCCGCTGCCTCGTTCACGGCGCGGTTTTTCACCCGCGTCCTGGCCGGGGTGGAGGAAAGTCCGGGCTCCACGGGAACACGGTGCCGGCTAACGGCCGGCGGGGGCGACCCCAGGGACAGTGCCACAGAAAACAAACCGCCGATTCGCCCCAGGGCTAACACCCAAGGCTAGTCGGCATGGGTGAAACGGTGCGGTAAAAGCGCACCGCGCCCCTGGCAACAGGGGCGGCAGGGTAAACCCCACCGGGAGCAAGACCGAATAGGGGTGGCCGGCGGCGCGGTTTGGGCAACCTTCCGCGTGACGCAGGGGCGTTCCCGCCCTGCCGCCCGGGTTGGTCGCGCGAGGCGCGCAGCGATGCGCGTCCCAGAGGAATGGCCGTCCCGGTTTCCGTGCCTTCTTGGTACGGAAACCGGACAGAACCCGGCTTACAGGCCGTCTGGCAAATTTTTCATCCACAAACTTATCCACAAGAACGAAGCGCGAATACTGCGCATCAGAAAATATGGCCAATCCGGAATGTTTTTTTGGCCTGTAACGCACTGATTGCAAAGGACTTTTCTAACGCACGCCGCAACAAATCTTTCCAATACCTTTGACGCCCATATTTGCCCATGGTAGCCCATGTTATCCCATGCGTGCCCGCGTCGCGCAGCAGGGAGCGGGCCCGCCGCAGGATGGGCGCTTCTGAAGCGGAAAGGACGGGCTGTGCGCGATGAGCCATTTCCTCGGCACGCATCAGAACCGCCTCGACGCCAAGGGCCGCGTGTCGGTCCCGGCGGCGTTCCGCGCGCATCTGCGCGGGTCGGACGGCGCGGCCGGCCTGATCCTGCGCCCGTCGCACAAGCATCCCTGCATCGAGGCCTGGCCGGAAGCGGTGTTCCAAACCCTGGCCGCCCCGCTCGACCGGCTTGACATGTTCAGCGAGGACCAGGACGACCTGATGATGACCCTTTACGCCGACGCCACGCGCGTGGAGCCGGACAAGGAAGGGCGGATCGTCCTGCCGGAGTCGCTGGTGCAGCACGCTGGCCTTGCCGACAACGTGGTGTTCATGGGCCTGGGCCGCACCTTTCAGATCTGGGAGCCGGCAGCGGCCGAGAAGCGCCGGGCGGACGCGCGCAACGCCGCCCGCACCCGCGCCCTGACCTTGCCGGGGGGAACGGCATGACGCACGCGCCCCAGGTTTCCGTGTCCCAAGTTCCCGCGTCCCAAGCTCCGGGGCATGTACCCGTCATGCTGCCGCAGGTGCTCCGCCACCTTTCGCCCGCGCCCGGCGCCGTGCTGCTGGACGGCACCTTCGGCGGCGGCGGCTATGCGGCGGCGATCCTGGACGTGGCACCTTGTACACTGTGGGCCATCGACCGCGACCCGGCGGCCATCGCCCGCGGCGCGGCGCTCGCCGCCCGCCATCCCGGCCGGCTGCACCTGCTGCAAGGCCGTTTCGGCGACATGGTGGGCCTGCTGGCGGAGCGGGGCGTCGGCCAGTTGGACGGCGTGGTGCTGGACCTCGGCGTGTCGTCGTTCCAGATCGACGACCCCGCCCGCGGTTTCAGCTTCCGGGCGGACGGGCCGTTGGACATGCGCATGGCACTATCCGGCCCCACCGCGGCGGACCTGGTGCGCGACCTGCCAGAAGCCGAGCTGGCCGATACGCTGTATCGGTTCGGCGAGGAACGGCTGTCCCGCCGCATCGCCCGCGCCGTTGTCGCCGCCCGGGCCGAGGCGCCGATCGCAACGACTCTGCAGCTTGCCACCATTATCCGCCGGGTCGCGCCGCCCGACCGTTCGGGCATCGACCCTGCCACCCGCAGCTTCCAGGCGCTGCGCATCCGGGTGAACGACGAGCTTGGCGAGGTCGAGCGCGCGCTGGAACAGGCGGCGTCCTTGCTGTTGCCGGGCGGGCGGCTCGTGGTGGTGTCGTTCCATTCGCTGGAGGACCGGCTGGTGAAGCGCTTCATGCAGGATGCCGCCGGGCTGGCTCCGGCGCCGTCCCGCCACGACCCGCGCAGCCTGATGGAGCGCGCGGCGCCGGCGTTCCGGCTGCTGACGGGCGGCGCCGAGCGGCCGGACCCGGAGGAAGCCCGCGCCAATCCCCGCGCCCGCAGCGCCCGGCTTCGCGCCCTGGCCCGCCTTGCCGCAACCCACCACCGGGATACCCCAGCATGATCCGTCCCCTGACCTGCATCTGCATGCTGCTGGCCGGCGGCTCCGGCTTGTACTTGTACCAGGCCAAGCACCAGGCGCAGATGCTGGACCGCGAGATCGCACGCACCTTGAAGGCAGCCGATGCGGCCCGCGAGCGCATCGGCGTGCTGCGCGGCGAGTGGGCGCTGCTAAATGAGCCGGACCGCCTGGCGGCGCTGTCCCAGGAGCATTTGGGCTTGAAGATGCTGACGCCCGCGCAATTTGTGACCGCCGCGGAGCTGGGCGCACGCTTGCCGCCGCCCGTGGTGCCCGGCACGACGCCCGAGCCGGACGGGGAGAACACCCCCGCGCCAACAGTCGCGGCCCTGCCCGCGCCGCCGCCCGTGCCCGCCGCCCCCGCGCCCGCCCGCACCGCCGTCGCCGCCAAGCAGGCGCTGCCCACGCCGGGCCAGCCCGGCGCCGCGCCCCCGCGCCCGCCGGTGCAGGTCGCATCCGCCTTGCCGTTGCCCGCGGCCCCGCTGCCGGCGCCCAAGCCGGCGCCAGCCCGCCCGATCCTGGCGCCGCTGGTCAACGTGAGCGCCAGCCCGGCCGCTTCCGCACCGCCGGCATCCCGGCCGCCGCAAGCCCGCACGGCCAGCCCATCCAGCGCCGCGCCGCCCCGGCCGGCCGCGCCCGACGCACCCTCCGGCGACTCGGCGGTGCGGGTGGCGCAGCACATCCCGGGTCCGGGCATCGCGGCGCCGATGGCCGCTCCGGGCTACAGCCCGCCCGCGGCGGTCCCGATCTCGGCATCGGTTCTGGGCGGTGCCCGGCCGCTCCTGCCGCCGCCCGTGCCTTATGGGTCGGCGATGGCCGCATCCGGCGCAAGCGCACGCTGACCGACGAGTTCGCCCGCATGACCGACATGCAGCCCCTTCCCCGTCCCGACACGCCGCGCCCGGGTCCGCGCGGGCCGCAGCGGGACGCGGCCGGCCGCACGGCGATGGACACGACGCGCGGACGCCTGGTGATCGCCTCCGCGGGCTTTGTCCTGCTGTTCGGCGCGGTGGCCTTCAAGCTGGCGGGCGCGACCGTGCTGTTCCCGCTGCAGTCGAAGCGCCTGGACCGCTTGGCGCAGCTTCCGGCGCCCATCATCGCCGCCGGGCCGGACGGCGCGTTGCCCGTGCCGCCGCCGCGCGACCCCGGGCCGCACACGCGGGCGATGGTCGTGGACCGCAACGGCGAGATCCTGGCGATTTCCCTACCCACCGCCGGGCTGTATGCCAACCCGCGCGAGATGATGGACACGGACGAGGTCGCGCAGAAGCTGAAAACCGTGCTGCCCCGCCTCGACCTGGACGTGGTGCGCGCCCGCCTGGCCAGCGAGAAGCAGTTCGTTTACCTCGCCCGCAACCTGACGCCCTCCGAGCACCTCGCGGTCAACAACCTCGGCATCCCCGGGCTTTACTTCCAATCGACGGAGCGCCGCCAGTATCCGCAGAAGCGGATGGCGGCGCACGTGCTGGGCGGCGTCGATGTGGATGCGCGCGGCATCGCCGGGGTGGAGCGCGCCTTTGACGGACGCCTGCGCGACAGCGTGGAGCCGCTCAGGCTCTCCATCGACGTGCGGGTGCAGGCGGCGGTGCGGGACGAGCTGGCGCAGTCCATGGCGGAGTTCCACGCCATCGGCGCCTGCGGCATCGTCATGGACGTGCACACCGGCGAGGTGATCGCCATGGTCAGCCTGCCGGACTTCGATGCCAACCTGGCCGGCGAAGCGCCGCCCGAGCAGCGGTTCAACCGCGCGCTCACCGGCATGTACGAACCCGGCAGCACCTTCAAGCTGCAAACCGCGGCCATGGCGCTGGACAGCGGCGCGGCGCAGCTTTGGAGTTCGTTCGACGCGGCGCACGACATCAAGATCGGCCGCTTCACCATCCAGGACTTCCAGGGCAAGCACCGGGTGCTCAGCCTGCCGGAGGTCATCGCCTATTCCTCCAACCTCGGCGCCGCGCACATGGCGCAGCAGGTGGGCACGGAGCGGCAGCGGAGCTGGCTGCAATCCATGGGCATGTTCACCCGCGTCGGCATCGAGCTGCCGGAGCAGGGCCAGCCCATCGTGCAGCCGGCTGCAAGCTGGAAGGACATCGCCACCCTGACCGTGGGCTTCGGCCACGGCATCGCGGTGTCGCCCTTGCACGTGGTGCGCGGCACGGCGGCGCTGGCCAACGGCGGCACCATGCTGCGCCCGACCATCCTGGAACGGGACGCGCCGCCCGAGGAGCGCCGGGTCATGCAGCAGTCAACGTCGGACACGGTGCGCAAGCTGATGCGGCTCGTGGTGACGGACGGCTACGGCAAGCCTGCGGACGTGCCGGGCTACTTCGTCGGCGGCAAGACCGGCACGGCAGAGAAGACAATGGGGCACGGCTACCGCAAGCACGCCAACATCAGCGCCTTTATGAGCGTGTTCCCGATGAACGCGCCGCGCTATGCCGTGTACTTCATGCTGGACGAGCCGAAGGGCAACGCGAGCACCGGCGGCTTTTCCACCGCCGGCGCCGTGAGCGCGCCGGGCGCGGGCCGGGTGATCGCGCGGATCGGGCCGATGCTGGGCTTGATGCCGGAAACCGTGACGGCGGCGGCGACGCAGGCAAGCCTTGCCATGCCGCTGCGTCCGGGCCGTCCCGCGGGCTGGCGGCCACTGCCCCCGGACGCCCCGCTCGCGCGCGGCCCGGCGGCGCATCCGCAAGCTGCGCCCGTTCCTTCGCCACGGCAGGAGGTCGGCCTTCCTTTGGCGACCGCCCCTCTGGCGACCTCCGTTGCGGCTCGCTGACATGTTGGGGCGTTTGGGGATGACGTCGCCACCCGGCTTGCCCGAGGGCCTGACCGGCATCACGGCCGACAGCCGTGCCGTGCGCCCGGGGATGCTCTATGCGGCGCTGCCCGGCGCCCGCGCGGACGGCCGCAGCTTCATCGCCGACGCGGTGACGCGCGGGGCCGCGGCCGTGCTGGCGCCTTCGGGCACCGATTGGCCGCCGGGCGTGCCGCCGCGCCCGCTGATCCTCGATGCCGAGCCGCGCCGTGCCCTGGCCCGGCTCGCGGCGCTGCAGTCCGGCCCGCAGCCGGAGCGAGTGGTCGCGATCACCGGCACCAACGGCAAAACCAGCACCGCCGAGTTCCTGCGCCAAATCCTGGCCGATGCCGGTACGGAGGCCGCGAGCCTCGGCACGCTCGGGTTGATTGCCCGGGATCGCCAAAGCAGCCCCGGCCTGACCACGCCCGACCCTGTGGCGCTGGCGGACACGCTGGCGGCGCTGGCGCGCGACGGGGTGCGGGCGGTGGCGCTGGAAGCGTCGTCGCACGGGCTGGACCAGTTTCGGCTGGACGGCGTGCGGCTGGCGGCGGCCGGGTTCAGCAATCTGACGCGTGACCACCTGGATTACCACCAAACGATGGACGCCTACCGCGCCGCCAAGCTCCGCTTGTTCGACGCGCTGCTGCCCCGGGGCGCCCCGGCCGTGGTCAGCACGGCGCTGGATGCGGACACGACCGACGCGCTGCGCGGCATCGCCGCCCGGCGCGGCCTCCCCCTGCACCGGGTCGGCGAGGACGGCGACCTGCTGCGCCTGCTGCGCGCCGTGCCGCAGCCCGGCGGGCAGGCGCTTGAGATCGAGGCGGGCGGCGTTCGGCATGAACTGTTCTTCCCGCTGCCGGGACGGTTCCAGGCCGACAACGCGCTGCTGGCGGCGGGGCTGGCGATGGCCACGGGCACCGCGGACGCGCTGCACCGCTTGCCGGCGCTGCGCGGCGTGCGTGGCCGGATGGAGCTGGCGGCAACCTTGCCCAATGGCGCGGCGGTGTATGTCGATTACGCGCACACGCCCGACGCGCTGGACCGGCTGCTCGCCGCGCTGCGCCCGCACACGGCCGGGCGGCTGCATGTGGTGTTCGGCGCCGGGGGCGACCGGGACCCCGGCAAGCGCCCGCTGATGGGCGCCGCCGCCCGCCAGGCCGACCGCGCAATCGTCACTGACGACAACCCGCGCAGCGAAGACCCGGCCGCGATCCGCCGCGCGGTCCTGGCCGCCCTGCCCGGTGCCATCGAGATCGGCGACCGCCGCGCCGCCATCGCCGCCGCCATGGAGGGCTTGGCGCCCGGCGACGTGCTGGCCGTCGCGGGCAAAGGGCACGAGCAGGGCCAGACCGTGGGCACCACCGTGCTGCCGTTCGACGACGTGGCCACCGTGCGCGGCCTGCTATGACGGCGCTGTGGACCGCCGATGCGCTGCGGGACGCGACGGGCGGCGTGTTCCGCCGGCCGTTCGACGCTTCGGGCGTGTCCATCAACAGCCGCACGGGGCGGCCCGGTGACCTGTTCGTGGCGCTTCAGGGCGAAACGGACGGCCACGCCTTCGTGGCGGACGCGCTGGCCCGGGGCGCTGCCGGCGCCATGGTTCATCGCACGGACGGGTTGCCGGACGACGCGCCGCTGCTGGTGGTGGGCGACACGCTGGCCGGGCTGCACGCTTTGGGCCGGGCGGGGCGGGCGCGCTTCGAGGGGAAGGTAGTCGCCGTCACCGGCAGCGTCGGCAAGACGACGACCAAGGAAATGCTGCGCACGGCCCTGTCCGCCTTTGGCCCGACCCACGCGGCGGAAGCGTCCTACAACAACCATTGGGGCGTGCCGTTGACCCTCGCGCGCTTGCCGCCCGGCGCCGCGTTCTGCGTGGCCGAGATCGGCATGAACCACGCGGGCGAGATCGCGCCGCTGGCCCGGCTCGCCGCCCCGCACGTCGCGGTCGTGACTGCGGTGGCCAGCGCGCATATCGGCCACCTCGGCAGCCTGGAGGCCATCGCGGACGAAAAGGCGTCGGTGTTGGAGGGGCTGGAACCCGGCGGCCTCGCCGTCCTGCCCGGCGACAGCCCGTTCCTTTCGCGCATGGCAGAGGCCGCGCCACCGGGCCGGGTAATCACCTTTGGGTACGCGGAGGGCGCCGATGCGCGCTTGCTGCGGACAAGCCCGGTGCGGGCCAGGATTTGCGGCCAGGATGTCGAGTTCTCGCTGGCAGCGCCGGGGGCGCACATGGCGCTGAACGCGGTCGCGGCGCTCGCGGCCTGCGCGGCGCTGGGGTTGGACATTTCCGTCGCGGCCGCGGCGCTTTCGTCGTTCGCCCCGGGCGCAGGCCGCGGCTTGCAGCGGCCGATCCGCGGCGGCGACATCCTACTACTCGACGAAAGCTACAACGCTTCCTCCGCCTCCGTCCGGGCGGCGTTGGGCGTGCTGGCGGCGCTGCCGGGCCGCCGGCGGGTCGCGGTGCTGGGCGACATGCTGGAACTCGGCGCGTTCGGCCCGGCGGAGCACGCGGGCCTGGCCCCCGATGTCGCGTCCAGCGCCGACCTGCTGTATGCCTGCGGCCCGCTGATGCGGCACCTGTATGACGGCGTGCCGGACCGGCGCCGCGGCGCACATGCGCCAGACAGCGCGGCGCTGGCGCCCTTGGTCGCCGCCGCGGTGCGGCCCGGCGATGCCGTGCTGGTCAAGGGCAGCCTCGGCAGCCGGATGCGCCTGGTCGTGGCCGCGCTGGAACGCCCGGGGGCGCCGGGCTGATGCTGGTCTATCTGTCCCGCTTGTCCGCCGAGCAGTTCATCTTTGCGAACCTGTTCCGCTACATCACCTTCCGCTCAGGCGCCGCGTGCTTGACCGCGCTGTTCATCAGCTTCCTGCTGGGGCCGATGGTGATCCGCTGGCTGATCTCCGTGCAGCGCGGCGGCCAGCCGATCCGCACGGACGGCCCGGCCCGGCACCTGGTCGAGAAGAAGGGCACGCCCACCATGGGCGGCGTGCTGATCCTGGCGTCGCTCACCGTCTCGACCCTGCTCTGGGCCGACCTGCGCAACGGCTATGTCTGGGCGGTGCTGCTGCTGACGCTCGGCTACGGCGCCATCGGTTTCTGGGACGACTTCCTGAAGCTGTCGCGGCGCAACACCAAGGGTGTGTCGGCGCGTGGCAAGCTCGTGGCGCAACTGCTGCTCGGCCTCGGCTGCGCCGTGTGGATCGTGCTGCTGACCCGGGGGCCGCTCGGCACCTCGCTGACGGTGCCGGTGTTCAAGGAGGTGCTGATCCCGCTCGGCCTGCTGTTCCCGCTGGTCGGCATGGTCGTCATGGTGGGCAGCTCCAACGCGGTCAACCTGACGGACGGGCTGGATGGGCTGGCCATCGTGCCGACCATCATCGCGGCGGCGGTGTTCGCGCTGATCTCCTACCTCGTCGGCAACCGGGTGTTCGCGGATTACCTGCAGCTCCATCCGGTGCCGGGCGTGGGCGAGCTGGGCGTGTTCCTGGCGGCGCTGGTCGGCTCCGGGCTGGGCTTCCTGTGGTTCAACGCCCCGCCGGCGGCTGTGTTCATGGGCGACACCGGCAGCCTGGCGCTCGGCGGCGCGCTGGGCGCGGTGGCGGTCGCGACCAAGCACGAGATCGTGCTGGCCATCGTCGGCGGGCTGTTCGTCGTGGAAACGTTCAGCGTGATCGTCCAGGTGTTCTGGTTCAAGCGCACCGGGCGCCGCGTGTTCCTGATGGCGCCGCTGCACCACCATTACGAGAAGAAAGGCTGGTCGGAGCCGACCATCGTGATCCGCTTCTGGATCGTTTCCATGATCCTGGCGCTGGTGGGCCTGGCCACCTTGAAGATCCGATGAACGCCTTTCCGCCCGCCCTGTTCGCCGGGCGCCGCTTTGCCGTGGTCGGCCTGGGCCGCAACGGCTTGCCGGCGGCGCGCGCCCTGCTCGCCATGGGGGCGGAGGTTTTCGCCTGGGATGATCGATTGGAGGCGCGCGCCGCCGCCACCGGCCTGCCGTTGCACGACCCGGCGCTCGGCTTGGCCGGGTTCGAGGCCCTGGTGCTCAGCCCGGGCATCCCGCACGCCCTGCCCGCGCCGCACCCGGCGGCCCTGGCCGCGCGCCGGGCCGGCCTCCCGATCCTGTCGGACGCCGAGCTGCTGTTCCAGGCGGTGCGCGCCGCCGGGTCCCGGGCGCGGTTCGTCGGCGTCACCGGCACCAACGGCAAGAGCACCACCACGGCGCTGCTCGCGCACATCCTGTCCGGCGCTGGCGTCGAATCGGCGGCGGGGGGCAACCTGGGGGTTCCCGCACTGGCGCTGCCGCTTCTCGGCGAGGCCGGCGTTTATGTCCTGGAGATGTCGTCCTACATGCTGGAGCGCCTCCTCACGCTGCGCTTCGACGCGGCGGCGTTGTTGAATCTCAGCCCGGACCACTTGGACCGGCACGGCGATATGGCCGGCTACGCCGCGGCGAAGCGCCACGTGTTCGACCGGCAGCGCGTGGGCGACCTCGCGGCGGTCGGCATCGACGACGGCCAAAGCGCCGGCGTGGCGCGCGGCCTGCACGGTCGCCGCGTCGTCACGGTGTCCGGCCACCGCCCGGCCGATGTGTGGTGCGGCGACGGCGCCCTGCGCGACGGCGACGGGCCGATCCTGGCGATGAACGACGCCCCCGCCCTGCCCGGCCCGCACAACGCGCAGAACGCCGCCGCCGCCGCTGCTCTGGCCCTGGCGCTCGGCGTGCCGCGCGAGGCCATCGCCGCGGGCATCACGGGGTTCGCCGGCCTGCCGCACCGGCAGGAGCGGGTGGCGGTGGTGGACGGCGTCGCCTGGATCAACGACAGCAAGGCGACCAACGCGGACGCCGCCGCCCGGGCGCTCGCCTGCTACGGCCGCCTGGTCTGGATCGCGGGCGGCATCGCCAAGGCCGGCGGGATCGAGGCGCTGCGCCCGCTGCTGCCCCGCGTGGCCCATGCCGTGCTGATCGGGCGTGACGCGCCGGCGCTGGCGCGGACGCTGGCCGACGCCGGCGTACCTTATACTGTGGCGGGCACGCTGGACGCCGCCGTGCCAGCCGCCCGCGCCGCCGCGGGGCGCACCGCCTCCCCCGTGGTGCTGCTGTCCCCGGCCTGCGCCAGCTTTGACCAGTTCGCCGGCTTCGAGGCGCGCGGCGAGCGGTTCCGCCAGTTGGCCCTCACCCCTGCCCTAGCACGGAGCGCCTGATGGCCCTGTCCCGCTCCGACGACTCCGTGCTTGGCCGCTGGTGGCTGACGGTGGACCGCTGGACCCTGCTCGCGGTCGCCACGCTGATCGGCTTCGGCTACGTCATGATGCTCGCGGCCTCCCCCGCAGTGGCGGAGCGCATCCACCAGTCGCGCGACGTGTTCATCCTCAAGCAGGTCGTGTTCCTCCTGCTCGCCGGGCTGACCGTGGTGGTGGTGTCGCTCTTGTCGCCGCGCGGCGTGTGGCGCTTGGCGCTGTTCGGCTGCTTGGCGGCGCTGGCGCTCACCGCCGCGACCCTCGTGATCGGGGTCGAGATCAAGGGCGCCCGCCGCTGGATCTCCGTGCCCGGCATGACGGTGCAGCCCAGCGAATTCTTAAAACCCTGCTTCGCCGTCGTCGCCGCCTGGCTGCTCAGCGAGGGCCAGCGTGTGCGGCACTTCCCCGGCATGTTGCTGGCCGGCGGCGTGTTCGCGCTGATCGCCGTGCTGTTGAAGTCGCAGCCGGACATGGGGATGCTGGCCGTGGTGGCGGCGGTGTTCTTCATCCAGTTGTTCATCGGCGGACTCAACCTGGCGATGGTGGGCCTCGGCGTGGGCGGGCTGGTGGGCGCGGCCGTCAGCGCCTACGCCTTCTTCCCGCACGTCCGCAGCCGCGTGACCCGCTTCCTGGACCCGTCCTCCGGCGACAGCTACCAGGTCAGCACCGCGCTGGAAGCCTTCGGCAATGGCGGCCTGCTCGGCCGCGGCCCCGGCGAGGGACGGATCAAGGACGTGCTGCCCGACGCCCATGCGGACTTCGTGTACGCGGTGGTGGGGGAGGAGTTCGGCATGGTCATCTGCCTCCTCCTGCTCGCGGTGTTCGGTTTCATCGTGCTGCGCGGCCTGTTGCGGCTCTTGGCGGAGCAGGACCTGTTCATCGTGCTGGCCTCCTGTGGCCTTGTAACCAGCTTCGGCTTGCAGGCCTTCGTCAACATGGCCAGCTCGCTGCATCTGATCCCGACCAAGGGCATGACCCTGCCCTTCGTGTCCTACGGCGGGTCGTCCGTGCTGGCGGTGGCGCTCGGCATCGGCATGTTGCTGGCCCTCACCCGGCGCCGCGCCCGGACCGAGACGGTGTGGGGCACAGCACCATGAGGGGCCAGCCCGTCCGCCCCGTCGTGATCGCCGCCGGCGGCACCGGCGGCCATTTCTTCCCGGCCGAGGCGCTGGCTTCCGAACTGCTGTCCCGCGGCCACCGCGTGGCGCTGATGACGGATGCGCGGAGCGGCGGCCTCAAGTCGGAGGTGTTCGCCGGGCGGGAAACCTTCGTGCTGCGCGGCGCCGGGATCGCCGGGCGGGGCGCGTTGCGGGCCGGCCAGGCGGCGCTGGCGCTGGCGGGCGGCGCGGGGCAGGCGCGGCGCATCCTTTCGACGCTCGACGCCCTGGCGATCGTGGGCTTCGGCGGCTATCCGTGCGTGGCGCCCGTGCTGGCGTGCCGCCTGCTGCGCCGGCGCCCGGTGGTCGTGCTGCACGAGCAGAACGCCGTGCTGGGCCGGGCCAACCGGGCGTTGGCGCGGTTCGCGGACCGGCTGGCGCTCGGCATGGCGGCGACGACGCGCTTGCCGCCTTGGGCCGCGACGGCCGTGACCGGCAACCCGGTGCGTCCGGCGATCCGCGCCTTGGCCGGGCTGGACTACGCGCCGCCTGCACCGGACGGCCCGGTCAACCTGCTGGTCATCGGCGGCAGCCAGGGCGCCCGCGTGTTCAGCGACGCGCTGCCCGGGGCCATTGCCCTGCTGCCCGAAGCCATGCGCGCCCGGCTCCGCATCGCGCAGCAATGCCGGCCCGAGGACCTGCCGCGTGTACGCGCCGCCTACGCCGAGCAAGGGGTGGAGGCCGAGCTGTCCGCGTTCTTCCCCAACATGGCCGCGCGCCTGGCGGCAGCGCACTTCGTCGTGGCGCGCGCCGGCGCCAGCACGGTGGCCGAGCTGGGCGTCATCGGCCGCCCGGCGCTGCTGGTGCCGCTGCCGGCCTCCATCGACGGGCACCAGCGCGCCAATGCCCGGGCAATCGGCGCCGACGTGCTGGAACAGGCCGAGTTCGAGGGCGCCCCCCAGGCACTGGCCGACGCGCTCGTTGCCCGGCTGTCGTCGCCCGCCCGCCTCGTCGAGCAAGCAGCCGAGGTCGCCCGCGCCGGCATCCCCGACGCCGCCGCCCGCCTGGCCGACCTGGTTGAGCAGATGGCGCAGGCCCCGCGCGAAGGAGCACGGGCATGAGGGCGCTGCCGCTCGGCATCGGCACCATCCACTTCGTCGGCATCGGCGGCATCGGCATGTCGGGCATCGCCGAGGTGCTGCACACGCTGGGCTACGCCGTGCAGGGCAGCGACCTCAGCGACAACGCCAACGTGCGCCGCTTGCGAGACGCCGGCATTCCCGTGGCGGTCGGGCACGACCCGGCCAACGTCGCCAACGCGCAAGTGGTCGTGGTCAGCACCGCGGTGAAGCGCGACAACCCGGAGGTCGCCGCCGCCCGCGCCCGCCTCCTGCCCGTGGTGCGCCGGGCGGAGATGCTGGCGGAACTCATGCGGCTGCGATGGGCCATCGCCGTCGGCGGCACCCACGGCAAGACGACCACTACCAGCCTCGTCGCCTGCCTGCTGGAAGCGGCGCGCATGGACCCGACCGTCATCAACGGCGGCATCATCAACGCCTACAACTCCAACACCCGGCTCGGCGAGGGCGAGTGGATGGTGGTGGAGGCCGACGAAAGCGACGGCAGCTTCCTGCGCCTGCCGGCCGTGATCGCCGTCGTCACCAACATGGACCCGGAGCACCTGGACCATTGGGGCACCGCCGAGGCCATGGTGGCGGGCTACGACCAGTTCGTCGCCAACGTGCCGTTCTACGGCTTCGCCGTGCTGTGCATCGACCACCCGGGCGTGCAGCAGATGATCCCGCGCTTGTCGGACCGCCGGGTGATCACCTACGGCTTCTCGCCCCAGGCGGACGTGCGGGCGGAGCGGGTGCTGACGGACAAGCTGGGTGCCACGTTCGAGGTGATCTCCGCCGGGCGCGGGCGCGGCCACGCCCGGCGCATGGGTCCGTTCCGGCTGCCGATGCTCGGCCAGCACAACGTGCAGAACGCCCTGGCCGCCGTCGCCATCGGGATCGAGATGGGCGTGGACGAGGCGACGATCCGCAGCGCCTTCGCAGGCTTCCGCGGCGTGAAGCGGCGCTTCACCAAGACCGGCGAGTCCGGCGGCATCACCGTGATCGACGATTACGGCCACCATCCGGTCGAGATCGCCGCCGTGCTCAAGGCCGCGCGCCAGGCCGGGGCGCGGGACGTGCTTGCGGTCGTGCAGCCGCACCGCTACTCGCGGCTGCAATCGCTGTTCCCCGAGTTCTGCACCTGCATGAACGACGCCGGCACCGTGATCGTGGCCGACGTGTATGCGGCGGGCGAGGCGCCGATCCCCGGGATTTCCCGCGACAGCTTGGTGGACGGGCTGCGCGCGCGCGGCCACCGCAGCGTGGTGCCGCTGCCGGGGCCGGAACACCTGGGCGAGATGGTGCACGCCATCGCCAAGTCCGGCGACTTCGTGATCTGCCTGGGCGCGGGGACCGTGACCCAATGGGCGGCGGCGCTCCCCGCCGAACTCGCGGCGCTGCAAGCCGCCAGCACGCGGCGGGCCGGGTGATCCCCGCGGTGCAATCCCCGGCGCTGGCCGACCGCCTGCCGCCAATCCGTGGCCGGGTGCAGGCCCATGCGTCGCTGGCGCCGTTCACCTGGTTCCGCGTCGGCGGCCCGGCGGAGGCGTTGGTGCGCCCGTCGGACGCCGCCGACCTTGCAAGCTTCTTTTCGGCGCTGCCGCCCGACGTGCCGGTGCAGGTGCTGGGAGCCGCCAGCAACGTGATCGTGCGCGACGGCGGCATCCCCGGCGTGGTGCTGCGCCTTGGCCGCGGCTTCGGCGAGGTCCAGATCGAGCCGGACGGCGTGGTGGCCGGCGCCGCCTGCCTGGACGCCGTGGTGGCGGAGCACGCGGCGGCGGCAGGGCTGGCCGGGCTAGAGTTCCTGTCGGGCATCCCAGGCGCAATCGGCGGCGCGGTCGCCATGAACGCCGGCGCTTATGGCGGCGACATCGCGGGCTGCCTCGATTGGGCGGAGGTCGTCACCCGTTCCGGCGAGCAGCGCCGCATGGACGCCGCGGCGCTCGCCTTTGCCTACCGGCACGCCAGCCTGCCGCCCGGCGCCGTCGTGGTCCGCGCCCGGTTCCGCGCCCGCCCCGGCGACCGCGCCGCCATCGCCGCGCGCATGGCCGAGATCCGCCGCAGCCGCGAGGACACCCAGCCGGTCCGCGCCCGCACCGGCGGCTCCACCTTCCGCAACCCGCCGGGGATGCGCGCTTGGGAACTGATCGACGCCGCCGGCGGGCGCGGCCTCACGCGCGGGGGCGCCGCGTGCAGCGGCAAGCATTGCAACTTCCTGCTCAACACCGGCGGCGCCACCGCGGCCGACCTGGAGGGCTTGGGCGAGGAACTGCGCCGCCGGGTGCACGCCGCGTCCGGCGTCACGCTGGAATGGGAGATCAAGCGCATGGGCATCCCGTCCGGCCCGGCCCCTTGGAAAACCGCCCCATGAAGCGCGTCGCGGTCCTATATGGCGGCATCTCCGCGGAGCGCGAGGTCAGCCTGTCCTCCGGCCGCCAGGTGATCGCGGCGCTGGAGACCGCCGGGTTCGAGGTGACGCCGATCCTGGTCGGGCCGGACCTCGGCGCGGTGATTGCAGCACTCGATCCCAAGCCGGATGCCGTGTTCAACGCGCTGCATGGGCGGTTCGGGGAGGACGGGGTGATCCAGGGCGTGCTGGATTGGCTCGGCATCCCCTACACCCATTCCGGCGTCCGGGCGTCCGCGCTGGCGATGGACAAGCAGGCGGCCAAGGCGGTGTTCGCCGCCGCCGGGCTGCCGGTGGCGCGGGGGCGGGTCGTCGAGATGGACGAACTGGAGGCCGGGGACCCGGTGCCGCTGCCCTACGTGGTGAAGCCGGTGGACGAGGGGTCGTCGGTGGGCGTCGAAATCTTGCGCGGCGGCGACAACCGCCGGGCGGAGCTGGCGCGCACCTGGCGCTTCGGCCGCACAGCCATGGTCGAGGAATACGTGCCCGGCCGCGAGCTGACGGTCGGCGTCATGGGCGGACGCGCGCTGGCGGTGACGGAGATCACCGCGGCGGCGGGCTTCTACGATTACGAGAGCAAGTATGCCGAGGGCGGCTCCCGTCACGTGGTCCCGGCGGCGGTGCATCCGGACACGTATGCCCGCGCGCTCGACGTGGCGCTCCTCGCGCACCAGGCGCTTGGCTGCCGCGGCGCCACCCGGGCCGACCTGCGCTATGATGACACGGCTGGCGAGCCGGGCCGCCTGGTGCTGCTGGAAGTGAACACCCAGCCCGGCCTGACGCCGACCAGCCTGTTGCCGGAGCAGGCGGCGCATCTCGGCATCGACTTCCCCGCTTTGTGCGCCTGGATGGTGGAGCACGCCGCGTGCCGCGCGTAGCGCCGCCCGACCGCGCGCCGGTCAGCGCGCCCGGCCTGCGCCCCTCGCGCGCGCCGCGCACGCCCGCCAAGCCGCCGCGCCCGCTGGACGACCGTCCGTCGCGCTTGCGGCTGCTGCTGCGCCGGCAGCGCCGGGCCATCGCCTACGGGCTGGCCGGGGTGGCGCTGCTGGCCGGCGGCGCCGCGCTGGTACGGGCGGTGCAGCCGGCCCGCTCGGTCGCGCTGCTGCGGGACTGGATCGCTGCCGGCGCCAGCCTTCCCGTGCGCAGCATCGTGGTGGAAGGCCGGTCGCTGACGCCCGAAGCGAAGCTGCGCGAGGCGCTCGGCGTGTCCAAGGGCGACAAGCTGCTGAACGTGTCGCTGGACGTGGCGCGGGCGCGGATCGAGCGGCTGACCTGGGTGCAGCACGCCACGTTGGAGCGCCGGCTGCCCGGCACCCTCGTGGTGCAGATCACGGAGCGCCACCCGTTCGCGCTTTGGCAGACCGGCGGCAAGTTCGTGCTGATCGACCGCGCAGGCCAGGTCGTCGCCGACCAAGACCCGGCAAAGGACGCCGCCGCCTTTGCAGCCCTCCCCCTGGTCGTGGGCGCCGGCGCCCCGGAGCGTGCGGCGGCCTTGCTGGACCAGCTCGCCGCCCTGCCCGCGCTCCGTGCCCGCGTGGCCGCCGCCGTGCGCGTGGGGGAGCGGCGGTGGAACCTTCGGCTCAACAACGGCGCCGACGTGCTGCTGCCGGAAGGCGCGGAAGCGCCGGCCATGGCCCGGCTGATGGAGCTGCACAGCGCGCAGGCGCTGCTGGACCGCCCTGTGCGGGCCCTCGACATGCGCTTGCCCGACCGTCTGGTGGTGCGCCCCTTGCCGGAGCCGCCGCTGCCGGTGCCGCCCGAACCCCCGCCGGCCGACACGAGGAGGCCGGGATGAACGACATGACCCGCGGCGCCGAGCCTCGCGCCGCCAGGCTGGTCGCCGGCAAGCCGGATGCCGGCCGGTCGCTCGGTCCGCATCTGCCGCCGCCGATGGCCCCGGACCCGCCGCCCCGCCGCCCGCTGCGCGCCGGCCCGTTCGGCGTGCTGGACGTGGGCAGCACCAAGGTCACGTGCCTGATCGGCCGCGTGGACGGCGACGGCAAGCTCCGCGTGCTCGGGGTCGGGATGCGGCAATCCCGCGGCGTGCGGGCGGGCGGGATCACCGACCTGGACGGGGCGGAGCAGGCCGTGCGCGGCGCAGTGGGCGATGCGGAGATCGGGGCGGACCACCGCTTGCGCTCAGTGGTCGTGAACCTCACTTGCGGCGCGCCGGAAAGCCGGCTGGTCGGCGTGCAGTGGCCGGTGGGCGGGCGCGCCGTGACCGAGGCGGACGTGCGGCGCGTGGTGCAGGAAGGCCGCGCCCGCGCGGCGGCCGAGGGGCGAGAGAACATCCACGCCCTGCCGCTCGGCTTCGCAGCCGACGGGACGCTCGGGGTTGCCGACCCGCGCGGCCTGCATTGCGACCTGCTGTCGGCCCGGCTGCACATGGTGGACGCCGCCGCGACGGCGCTGCGCAACCTTGAGACGACGGTGCTGCGCTGCGAGCTGTATATCGCGGAGCTGGTCAGCGCGCCCTTGGCCGCCGGGCTGTCGTCCTTGGTGGAGGACGAGCGGCAACTGGGCGCCACCGTGATCGACATGGGCGGCGGCACCACGGGGATCGGCGTGTGGAGCGAGGGCAACCTGCTGCACACGGCGCAGCTCGCGGTGGGCGGCAGCCATGTGACCAACGACCTCGCGCGGGTGCTGTCCACCTCCGTCGCCGATGCCGAGCGGCTGAAAACCGTTTATGGCAACGCGGAAGGCAGCCCGGACGACGAGCGGGAAATCCTGTCCGTGCCGCTGGTGGGCGAGGAGGAACACCATTTCTCCAAAATCCCGCGCAGCCAGTTGGTGGACGTGATCCGCCCCCGGCTGGAAGAAACGTTCGAGCTGGTCCGCGAACGCCTGGACGGCGCCGGCATGGCGCGGGAGGCCGGCACCCGCGTCGTGCTGACCGGCGGCGCCAGCCAGTTGGCGGGCGCGCGGGAAATGGCGAGCCGGGTGCTGGACCGCCAAGTGCGCCTGGGCCGCCCCTTGCCGCTGCGGGGGCTGGCGGACGACCTGTCCGGCCCAGGCTTCGCCACCGCGGCGGGCCTGCTGAACTGGGCAGGCGGTGTCGGGCGGACGCTGGCCGACATCGACACGTCCGACGACCAGTCGGCCGGCTGGATCGGCCGCGCCGTCAACTTTATCCGAAACAGACTGTAACATTCCGTACGAAGCTGATATCTGTGTTAATCCGTAACTAACGTTAATGCTGTCTTATCGCTAGAACCCAGCTTGGGAGAGCCTCGATGACCCTGAACCTCACCGTCCCGCAGCAGAACCACACCGACTTCACGCCGCGCATCACCGTGATCGGGGTTGGCGGCGGCGGCACCAACGCCGTTGACAACATGATCGCGCTGAACCTGCAGGGCGTGGAGTTCGTGGTCGCCAACACGGACGCGCAGCAGTTGCAGCACAGCCGGGCCGACCGCCGGGTGCAGTTGGGACCACATCTGACGCAGGGCCTCGGCGCGGGCGCCAAGCCCGAGATCGGCCGCGCCGCCGCGGAGGAAGCGGCCGACGAGCTGATGCGCCACCTGGAAGGCGCGCACATGGTGTTCATCACCGCCGGCATGGGCGGCGGCACCGGCACCGGCGCCGCCCCGGTGATCGCCCGTATGGCCCGCGAGCGCGGCGTGCTCACGGTGGGCGTGGTCACCAAGCCCTTCACCTTCGAGGGCGCCCGGCGCGGCAAGGCGGCCGAAGCGGGCATCACCGAGCTGCAGCAGTTCGTCGATACGCTGATCGTGATCCCGAACCAGAACCTGTTCCGTTTGGCCAATGAGCGGACGGGCTGGAAGGAAGCGTTCAAGATGGCCGACCACGTCCTGTACATGGGCGTGCGCGGCGTCACCGACCTGATGGTGGCGCCGGGCCTGGTGAACCTCGACTTCGCCGACATCCGCACGGTGATGGCGGAAATGGGCAAGGCCATGATGGGCACCGGCGAGGCGGACGGCGACAACCGCGCCATCCGCGCGGCCGAGGCCGCGATCAGCAACCCGCTGCTGGAGGACACCAGCATGGGCGGGGCGCGCGGCCTGTTGATCAACATCACCGGCGGCGACGACATGACGCTGTTCGAGGTCGATCAAGCGGCCAACCGCATCCGGGAGGAAGTGGCGGAGGACGCGAACATCATCTTCGGCTCGGCCATCGACGAGAACCTGGTGGGGCGCGTGCGCGTGTCCGTGGTGGCGACCGGGATCGACCTCGCCCAAGCGGAAACGCAGAAGCCGCGCCTGGTCGCGGTGGGCGGGGGCGGCGGCACGGCCCACGTGGTCTCGTCCGGCCCGGCCGCGGCGCCGTCCGGCCCGCCCCCTTCCACCATGCCGCCGTCCTTTGCCATGGCGGGACAGCCCACGCCCTCCCTGGTGCCGGCGCAACTGCTCACGCCCCGTGCGCCGGAGGGGGCCGGCGAGGTCTCGGCCTATGGCGCGCAGCACGGCGCGGGACAGCACGGCGACGCGCAGCACGCCGGGCCGCAGCGTTATGCGGCCCCGGCGCCAACGCTTCGGCCCGCGCCGCCGCGGGCCAGCCCCGCGCTTGTGGAGCCGTCCCGCGCCGAGCAAGCACCGCCGCCTGCGCCGCCCAGCACGGCGCGGAGCCTGTTCGACATCATGACCGGCATGGGGCGGAACCGCCGGGTCGCGGTGTCCGACCCGGAGCCGCAGCGGGCGGAACCGTCGTTTCCCGGGCACGCCGCCGCCGCGGCGCCGCGGCAGGAGCCGGCGGACGAAGGCCTCGACATCCCGACCTTCCTGCGCCGTCAGAAATCATAGCATAAGCTAATCAAAGCTTTAGGGCGTAATGTTCAGAAACATTCATTGATTTGGCGTTCCCCTGACCACCATCTAGGTTGCATCGGGGGACGCCGCCTGGGCGTCCGGCGTGATCACTCCAGCCTGCTGGCTGGTTGAGGGTTTACATGGACGGACTGCCCGACTTGTCACCGCTGGCGCACGAGCTGACGTCCCCTGCGCCCAGCACGGTGCAGCGCACGTTGAAGTCGGTCATCTGCTGCGTCGGCACCGGGCTGCATTCCGGCCAGCGCGTCAACGTCGTCCTGAAGCCAGCCCCCGTGCATGGGGGCATCGTGTTCCGGCGCACGGACCTCGGCATCGACATTCCCGCCCGGTTCGACCTGGTGTCGGACACGCGGCTTTGCACCGTGCTGGCATCTCCCGACCGTCCAGACGCCCGGATCGGCACGGTTGAGCACCTGATGGCGGCCTTGTCGGCCTGCCGCATCAGCAATGTCCGCGTCGAGCTGGACGGGCCGGAGCTGCCGGCGCTGGACGGGTCCGCCGCGCAATGGGTGTTCCTGCTGGACTGCGCGGGGTCGGTGGAGCAGGACGCGCCGGCCCGGGTCATCGAAGTGCTGCGGACGGTTCGGGTGCAGGACGGGGAAGCCTTCGCCGAGTTGCGGCCCGCCGCGTCCGGCTTGCTTGAGATGTCCATGTCGATCGCCTTCGACGCCCCGGCGATCGGGCGGCAGGCCTTGTCCCTTTCGGCGAGCGGCCCGGCGGTCCGGCATGAGTTGGCGGACGCCCGCACCTTCACGCTGGCGCACGAGGTCGCCGGGCTGCAGGCGGCGGGGCTGGCACGGGGCGGCAGCCTCGACAATGCCGTCGTGGTCGATGGCGCGCGGGTGCTGAACCCCGGCGGCCTGCGCATGTCGGACGAGTTCGTGCGGCACAAGATGCTCGACGCCGTGGGCGACCTGGCGATGGCGGGCGCCATCCTGCAAGGGCGGTTCATCGGGCACCGTTCCGGCCATACGCTCAACAACCGCGTGCTCCGCGCCTTATTCGCGGACCGGTCGAACTGGCGGGACGCGACGCCGCAGGAGCAGGCCGCGGCGCCGGTTCTGCAGGCCGCATAACGCATTCCGCGCCACCGCGTCGGCGTGCTATAGGGCCGTTGTCATGAAGCAACGCACCCGAGTCCATTATCTGTTCGCGCGCTTTTTGCCCGGGCTGCTCGCCCTTTGCGTGCTGCAAGGCTGCGAAACGCTGAGTTCGGTCACGCCCTGGACTGGAAAGTCCGAGGATCTGAAGGCGAAGGCCGATCCGGCGGCGAAGACGGTCGAGGAACTCTACAACAACGGAGTGGATGCGCTCAACCAGAAGCGCTACGCCACCGCGGTTTCGCAGTTCGACGCGGTTGAGCAGAACTTTCCCTATTCGTCCTGGGCGGTGAACGCCCAGTTGATGCACGGCTATGCGGAGTATCTGCAGAACCATTACACCGAGGCCATCGGCGCGCTCGACCGCTACATTCAGCTTCACCCGACGAGCACCAATGCCTCCTACGCCTACTACCTGCGCGCGCTGAGCTTCTACGAGCAGATCGCCGATATCCAGCGCGACCAGAAAGGCACCGAGCAGGCCATGGTCGCCTTGCAGGATGTCGTGAACCGCTTCCCCGAAAGCGCCTACGCCCGCGATGCCCGGCTCAAGATCGACCTGTGCCGCGACCACCTGGCCGGCAAGGAGATGGAGATCGGCCGCTATTACGAGCAGCAGAAGCTGTACGCGGCGGCCATCGGCCGCTTCCAGCGCGTCATCGAAGATTACCAGACCACCAATCACACGCCCGAGGCGCTGCACCGGCTGACCGAGATCTACCTGTTGCTGGGCTTGACCGACCAGGCGAAGCGAACCGCCGCCGTGCTGGGCCACAACTACCCGGGCAGCCCGTGGTATGAGGACAGCTACGCCCAGCTTGCCGAGAATGGCATCGCGCCGCCGACGCCTGCGACGGAACGGGCCAGCAGCGGTTTCCTGGCCCGCACCCTGGGCAGCGTTTTCTAGCATCCCCAAGTGCTGACCGCCCTGTCGATCCGCGACGTGGTGCTGATCGAGCGCCTGGATCTGGCGTTCGGCACCGGGCTGACCGTACTGACCGGGGAAACCGGCGCGGGGAAGTCCATCCTGCTGGACAGCTTGGGGCTGGCGCTCGGGGCGCGGGCTGATTCGGGCCTGGTCCGGGCAGGCGCCGAGCAGGCCAGCGTCACCGCCTGCTTCGCCCCGCCGCCCGGCCATCCCGCCTTGGACCTGCTGGCCGAGCAGGGCGTGGCGCTTGAGGACGAGATCGTGGTGCGCCGCGTGGTGTCCAAGGACGGGCGGTCCCGCGCCGCGATCAACGACCAGCCGGTTGGCGTGGCGCTGCTGCGCCGGGCCGCGTCGCTGTTGGTGGAGGTGCAGGGGCAAGGCGACCAGATGGGCCTCGCCGACCCGGCGGCGCACGCGGCGCTGCTGGATGCCTACGGCGGGTATGGCCCGGTCCGTTCGGGGGCGGGGGCTGCATGGCGCGCCTTGCGGGACGCCAGCGCCCGGCTGCAGGAAGCCAAAACCGCCATCGCCGAAGCGCAGCGGGAAGAGGATTGGCTGCGCCACGCGGTGGAGGAGCTTTCGGCCCTGGCGCCGGTCGAAGGGGAGGAGGACCGCCTGGCCGCGGAGCGCCAGCGGCTGCAGCAGGGCGAGCGCCGGGCCGAGGCGATTGCGTCCGCCCTGTCGGACATCGCGCCCAAGGACCGGCGCAGCGCCGGCCCGGCTGCCTCCTTGCGCAATGCGTCCCGCGCCTTGCAGAAGCTCGTGCCCACCAACCAGCCGGACGCGGACAACCCCGCCGCCCCCGCTTTGGCCGCGCTGGAACGCGCGGAGGAGGCGTTGGCCGAGGCCGAAACGTTGCTCAGCCGCTTGGCCGACGACGCTGACACCGACCCGCGCCTGTTGGAACAGGCAGAAGAACGGCTGTTCGCGTTGCGCGCTGCGGCCCGCAAGCATGGCACAACCGTTGTTGAACTGCCCACCCTGCTGGCCAGCCTGCGCGGGCGTCTCGCGGCGCTCGATACAGGCGCGGCCGAGATCGCGGCGTTGGAGGCCGCGGCCACGGACGCCCGCACGGCCTATGCCGCCGCGGCGGGCGCTTTGACCGCGGCGCGGCAGGTCGCCGCCAAGCGCCTGCAAGCGGCGGTCACGGGCGAGTTGCCGCCGCTCCGGCTCGACAAGGCGCGGTTCACGGTGGAGGTTGCAGCGTTGGAGGAGGCCCGCTGGGGCGTCGCCGGGGCGGATGCGGTGCGGTTCCTGATCGCCACCAACCCCGGCCAGACGCCGGGCGCGCTCGACAAGATCGCGTCGGGCGGCGAGCTGTCCCGCTTGATGCTGGCGCTGAAGGTGGTGCTGGTCAGCGGCGGGTCGGTGCCGACGCTGGTGTTCGATGAGGTCGATAGCGGCGTCGGCGGCGCGACGGCGGCGGCGGTGGGCGACCGGCTGGCGCGCGTCGCGGACCAGGTGCAGGTGCTGGTCGTCACCCACAGCCCACAGGTCGCGGCGCGCGGCGCCGCCCACCTGCAGGTCGCCAAGATCGCCGCCAAGAACCGGGCGGAAACCCGCGTGCTGTCGCTCGACCTGCCGGCCCGGCGGGAGGAGATCGCCCGCATGTTGGCCGGGGAACAGGTGACGGAGGCCGCCCGCGCCGCCGCCGACAGTTTGCTCGGCACCGCTGCGTGACGGAAGAGGAGGCGGCGCAGGCGCTCGCGACCCTCGCCGCGGAAATCGCCCGGCACGACCAAGCCTACCACGAGCAGGACGCGCCGCTGATTTCCGACGCGGAGTATGACGCGCTGCGGCAGCGCAACGCGGCCATTGAGGCTGAATTCCCGCATCTGATCCGTCCCGACAGCCCCACCCGCCGGGTGGGCGCGGCGCCCACGGCCGGCTTCGCCAAGGTGCGCCACCGCGTGCCGATGCTGTCCCTCGATAACGCTTTCGACACCGCGGACTTCACGGAGTTCTGCGCCCGTATCCGCCGTTTCTTGCATTGGCCGGAGGACGCCGCCTTGTCCTTCGTTGCCGAGCCGAAGATCGACGGCCTGTCCATCAACCTGCTGTACGAGAACGGCGCCCTGGTGCGCGGCGCGACCCGGGGCGACGGCACGGAAGGGGAGGACGTGACCGCCAATCTCCGCACCATGCGGACGGTGCCCGACCGCTTGCCTGGCCCCTGCCCCGCCCTGATCGAGATCCGCGGCGAGGTGTTCATGACCAAGGCCGATTTCCTGGCGCTCAACGCGGCGCAGGCCGCGGCGGGGCAGAAGGTGTTCGCCAACCCGCGCAACGCCGCCGCCGGGTCGCTCCGCCAGCTTGACCCGGCCATCACCGCGACCCGCCCGCTGTCCTTGTTCGCCTACGCCCTGGGCGACGTGCAGGGGAGCATCCCCGGCACCCACTCCGCCTACCTGGAGCAGCTTCGCGCTTGGGGCTTCCAGGTCAACCCGCTGTCCCGCCCGCTGGCCGGGGAAGCCGAAGCAGAAGCATTCCAAGCGGAAACCGCCCTGGCCCGCGCCGGCCTGGGCTACGACATCGACGGCGTGGTCTATAAGCTGGATGACCTCGCCTTGCAGCGCCGCCTCGGCTTCGTCGGCCGCGCGCCGCGCTGGGCCATCGCCTGGAAGTTCCCGGCGGAGCAGGCCGCCACGGTCCTGGAGGACATCCGCATCCAGGTCGGCCGCACCGGCGCGCTGACCCCTGTAGCGTGGCTGGCGCCCGTGAACGTCGGCGGCGTGCTCGTCACCCGCGCCACCCTGCACAACGAGGACGAGATCGCCCGCAAGGACGTGCGCGTCGGCGACACCGTGCTGCTGCAGCGCGCCGGCGACGTGATCCCGCAGATCGTGCAGGTCATGCCCGACCGCCGCCCGGACGACGCCGCGCCCTTCGTGCCGCCGGAGACCTGCCCCGCCTGCGGCAGCCTGGCGGTGCGCCCCGCGGGCGAGGTGGTGCGTCGCTGCACCGGCGGCCTGATCTGCCCGGCGCAGACCGTCGAGCGGCTGATCCACTTCGTGTCCCGCGGCGCCTTCGACATCGAAGGGCTGGGCGAGAGGTCCATCCAGGAGTTCCACGGCCTCGGCTGGCTGCATGGCCCGGCCGACATCTTCCGACTGGAACGGCACCGCGCCGAGCTGCTGACCCGCGAGGGCTGGAAGGAGAAGTCCGTCCGCAACCTGATGCAGGCCATCGAGAGCCGCCGCACCGTGCCGCTGGACCGCTTCATCTTTGCCCTCGGCATCCGCCGGGTCGGCGACACCAATGCCAAGCTGCTGGCCCGGCATTACGTCGGTTTCGCCGCCTGGCGCGCGCAGATGCTGGCGGCGACGGTCGTGGGCAGCGATGAGCGTTCGGCCCTCGGCAGCATCCTGGGGGTCGGCAAGGCCCTGGCGGACGAGTTGGCGGCGTTCTTCGTCGAGCCGCGCAACCTGGCGGCGCTGGACAATTTGGCGGCGCAGCTCACCATCCAGGACACCAGGCCCACTGCTGCGGCGGACGGCGCGCTGTCCGGCAAGAACCTGGTGTTCACCGGGACGCTCGAAACCATGAGCCGCCCGGAGGCCAAAACGCGGGCGGAGGCGTTGGGCGCCCGCGTTACCGACAGCGTGTCCAAGCGGACGGATTTGCTGATCCTCGGGGCGGATGCGGGGTCGAAAGCGAAGAAGGCTGCGGAACTGGGCGTGGCGACGGTGACGGAGGCGGAGTGGCGGGAGATGGCTGGGTTTCAGGCTACGCCTGCAAACAACTAATCTTCCGGGTGTACGATCCCAGTTTATGGAGTCAGGCAAAGGGGGTTGATGCGCGTCCAAATGGCACAACAGGGTTCTGCCTGCTAATTCATATTGATAGTAGTCCGTTACCGTATGTGCTCATCTTTCGCTCGGCATCCTTCCATACATCACACGCCTCTGGCGTGATGCGGCTTTGTATCTGATCCAAGCGACTTTTTATCACCTCAATGCTGACCGCATTGAAAGGATGGCCACCGAAGTGCTGCAAAAGGCGGGTAACAGGATGTTGGGGTTCGGCTAGGTCGCTGAATCCCCACCATACCATGAGCATGCAAGCGACTGTCTGCATGTCTTTCACGTCGGCGAGCGTAACTGGTTCAGCATAAGCTTTAAGAAGAAGATGCGTTGCGGTTTTAGCGATAGCGCAATCTTTGGCCCATCCCTCGGTTTGGTTGGTGATTTGGGCCGCGTCGCACTCGAAGCTACCAAGCTGATAGATAAACGTTACGAGCGAAGGCCAGCCGGCTACAGCTACAAACACGCCAATGGCACGCTGCGCGTAACGATAACCTTCGGAGTCCAAGCCTGCGGCGGTGATTGCTAGGAATGTGCGCAGTCTGTTTGCGGTGGCTTGAGCTTGGGTCAGGCGAGCTTGGGCCAACTGTTCGGCGCGGCGCTTCGACGATGTAAAGATCCCCATTGTGCAGCGCCTCTCGGCCTGATGTACTATGGATGTTTGCCACACCCTGCCTCTTGCGCGCGTCATTAAAATTTCGGATTCGTTTTTAACTCGCTTCGACAGCTTGCCTAAGGTGCTTGGGTTATGTTCTGGCCACATCCATCGTCCGCACGGCCTAGCTCAACCCCGCGCAGGCGGCGGCCAGCCAGTTCTCCGCCGGCCCATCCAAAGCTGGCCCAACCTCCGCCAAGACCCTGTCGTGGTACTCATCAATCCAGCGCCGCTCCTCAGCCGTCAGCAGCGCCGGGTCGATCAGCCGCCGGTCGAATGGAGCCAGGGTCAGGGTCTCGAACTCCAGGAACGGCTTCTTGGCCGCGGGGCGATCCGCCGTCCGCACCATCAGCAGGTTCTCCAGCCGGATGCCGTAGGCGCCGGGCAGGTAGTAGCCCGGCTCGTCCGACAGGATCATGCCCGGCGCCAGCGGCACGGTGCGCCCGGCGCGCGACAGGCTTGCGGGACCCTCGTGCACCGACAGGTAGCTGCCCACGCCGTGGCCGGTGCCGTGGTCATAGTCCAGCCCGGCCTGCCACAGCGCGCGCCGGGCGAAGGCGTCCAGATGCGGGCCGGCCACGCCCTGTGGGAACAGCGTCGTCGCCAGCGCGATGTGGCCTTTCAGCACGCGGGTGAACCGGTCGCGCAACTCGTCCGGCGGTGCATCCGGCCCGGTCCAAACCGTGCGGGTGATGTCGGTCGTGCCGTCCGGATACTGCGCGCCGCTGTCAATCAGGTACGCCTCGTTGTCGCGGATCGGCCGGTCCGTTTCGGGCGCCACGCGGTAATGGATCACCGCGCCGTGCTCCCCGGCGCCGGAGATCGCGGGGAAGCTCTCGCCCCGGAACTCCGCCGCCGCCTGCCGGAACGCGAGCAGTTGTCGGGCGGCAGCGATTTCGGTCAGCGATGAACGGTCAGCGCCGTCCAGCCAATGCAGAAAACGGCAGACCGCCGCCGCATCCCGCGCATGGGCCGCCCGTGCGCCGGCCTGCTCCGTGGGGTTCTTGCAGGCTTTGGGCAGTTGGCAAGGATCGGTGCCGTCGAGGACGGTGGCGCCCGCCCCTTCCAGCGTTTGGGCGAACCACACGGGCGACCCGGCGGCGTCCACCCGGACCCGCTGCCCGGACAACTGCGCAAGCGCCCCCGCAAGCATGGCGCCGCCGGTGGTCGTCACGTCGGGTCTCAGCCAATGGAGCGTTTCGGGCGGCAGCTTCTCCGGCTCCATGAACAGGGTCGCCGTGCCGTTCGCGCGCAGCAGCACGAAGCCCAAGGCAAACGGCGTGTAATCGACATCGCCGCCGCGCAGGTTCAGCAGCCAGGCGAGCGAGGCCGGGTCGGTGATGACGGCGACATCCTGATTGTCCGCCCGCAAGGCCGCCGCCACATCCGCCCGCTTCTCGGCCGAGGACCGACCGGCATAGGCCAGCGGGTGCGGCACCGCCGGCGCCGACGGGGCGGCGGGACGCCCGGTCCAGGCGACATCAACCGGGTTCGGCTTGGCCCGCACCATCTGCAGCCCGGCGTCGGAAAAGCGTTTCAACCCGTCCTGGCTGATCAGCCAAGGGTCGTAGCCGATCCGGGCGCCGGGCGCGGCGTGCTCCTTGAGCCAAACCGGCGGCGGCTGCTCGATGATGTGGCAGGCCTCATACAGCGCCGCGTCCGCCTGGGCCGCGAGCTGCAGCGTGTAGCGCCCATCCGTGAACACTGCCGCCCGGTCCGCCAGCAGGACGGCCACCCCGGCGCTGCCGGTGAAGCCCGTGAGCCAGGCGAGCCGCTCGGCGGCGGGCGGCACGTACTCGCCCAAGTGCTCGTCGGCGCGCGGCACGATGAACCCGTCCAGGCCCTGCGCCGCCATCGCCTGCCGCACAAGGGCCAACCGCTCCGCCGGCTTGGTCACACTATCTTCATATTTTGTCATAGCTCAGGCATTTTGACCGCGTTTCACGCATATCAGACAGCGTAACAATGCACGCTGCATTGCAGCATAACAGGCGCATATTCCGGGTGCGCCACGGGAGCAACGCACTGGATGTGCCGGCTCGGATCGTGGCGCACGTGAGTGTTTGAGGATAGTGAAATGAACGCCCCGCTTGCCAAGGAGCAGATTGCGCTCCTGATGTCCGACAGTCTGACGTACCGGAGTCCGGTCGTCGAGGGCACGGACGGCACGATCAACGATGCCCGTCCGGCGGCGCCCAGCCTGGCCCAGCGCATCGGCAGCTTTGTCTCCCGCCTGCTCGCCATGCCGCGCCGCCGTGCGGTGCTGGACGAGCTGTCTTCGCTGAGCGACCGCGAGTTGGCCGACATCGGCCTGAACCGCAGCGAGCTGAGCCGGGTGTTCGACCCGCGGTTCGCCGAGGCGCGTATGCGCAGGCCGGCGATGGGCGTCGGCCACATCGCCGCAGCCTGACGCAACGGGGCGGGCCGGCTCAGCCTGCCCGCCCTGACTTCCGTACAACCAGCGTCGCCCAGTTGCCTTCCCGCCAGGTCGCCTCCAACTGGAGTCCCTGGCGGCGATGCGCCGCCAGCACGGTGCGCGCCTGGCTCGCCAGCAGCCCCGCCAGGATCGCCGTGCCGCCGGGCGCCAAGCCGAGCGCCAGGTTCCGCGCCATCCGGCAAAGCGGCCGGGCCAGGATGTTCGCGAACACCAGGTCATAAGGCGCACTCGCCTGCACGGCGCGCGAATGCCAGCCGTCGCCCAGCACGGGCCGCACCAGCCGCCCCACGCCGTTCGCCGCCGCGTTCTGACCCGCGATCCTGACTGACCACGGTTCGATGTCCGTCGCCAGGACGGGCCGCAGCAAGAGCTTCGCCGCCGCCATGGCCAGGATGCCGGACCCGGTTCCCAGGTCGAGCACCCGCCGCGGCCGGCGCCGGGCCACGACCTCCAGCGCGCGCAGGCAACCGCGCGTCGATCCATGCTCCCCTGATCCGAACGCCAGCCCGGCATCGAGCGTCAGCGTCAGCCGGCCCGGCGCCGCGGGGCCGGCCTCATGCGTGCCGCGCACCGCGAACCGCCGGCCCACGCGCTGTTCCGGAAAGGACTCCCGGGTGCGGGCCAGCCAGCCTTCCGCCTCCGTCGCGTCCCGGCGCAGCCTGGCGGAAACGCCACTGACCAGGGCCGCCAGCGCCAGCGCATCCTGCAACCGGGCCTCGTCCGCGCCGGCGTCGTGTACGCCCTCCACCCGCCAGATGCCGCGCGCCTCGTCGGCGAAGAAGAAGCCCACCGTCGCGCAGATCGTGCCGAGCGCGGCCTCGTATGCCTCCACCGCCGCGTCCGGCACCTCGACGGACAGGGTTTCCAGGGGTGCTGCGTGCCGCCTCATGCCTTTTCCACGAAGCGGTCCAGCAAGCGTTTCTGCCCGGCCTTCTCGAACACGATGTCCAGACGGTCATCATCGACGGCCAGCACCTGGCCGTAGCCGAACTTCTGGTGGAACACCCGGCTGCCCACCGCGATGGCATCCTGCCGGGCAGGCCGTGCCGGCTGTTCCCAAGCCTCGACGACGCGCGACGCCGCCGGACGCCAGGCCGTAAGAGGGCCGCCAGCGAACACGCTGGGCGCGGACACCAGCCGCGCTTCCCGCTGCATCGCCGCCGAGCCGGCACGCTCCACGTGCGCGTCCGGCAGCTCGTCCACGAAGCGGCTCGGGATGCTGCTCTGCCAGTTGGCGTAAAGGCGCCGGTTGGCGGCGTAGCTGACCACGGCGAGCTTGCGGGCGCGGGTCAGGCCGACATAGGCGAGGCGCCGCTCCTCCTCCAGCCCTTTCAGCCCGCCCTCGTCCAGGGTGCGCTGGCTGGGGAACAGGCCCTCCTCCCAGCCCGGCAGGAACACCGTGTCGAACTCCAGCCCCTTGGCGCCGTGCAGCGTCATCATGCTGGCGCGGTCGCCCTCGGCGTTCTGCTCGTTCTCCATGACCAGCGACACGTGATCCAGGAACCCGGCCAGCGTTTCAAAGTCGGCGAGCGCCCGCACCAGTTCCTTCAGGTTCTCCAGCCGCCCCGGCGCGTCCGGCGACTTGTCCTGCTTCCACATCTCGGTATAGCCGCTCTCGTCCAGCATCTTTGCCAGCGTCAGCACGTGGCCGTCGCGCGGCAGCTCCTCGCGCCAGCGGGCGAAGGATTGAAAAAGCTCTTTCAGCGCCGCCCCGACCCGGCCCTTCAACCCGCCCGACTGCACCAGCCGCTCGCCGGCCAAGGCGAGTGGGACCTGCTGCGTCCGCGCCTCCACGTGCATGGCGCGCAACGCGACGTCCCCCACGCCGCGCCGGGGCACGTTGACGATGCGCTCGAACGCCAGGTCGTCGGAGGGTTGGTGCAGCACGCGCATGTAGGCGATGGCGTCGCGAATCTCGGCGCGCTCGTAGAAGCGCAGGCCGCCCACCACGCGATACGGCAGGCCGAGCGTGATCATCCGCTCCTCGAAGGCGCGGGTCTGCGCGCCGGTGCGGACCAGGATCGCCACTTCTGCCAAGGGATGCCCCTCGCGGCGCAGCGCCTCGATCCGGTCGCCGACCATGCGGGCCTCCTCGTCCGAGTCCCACAGGCTGACGACGCTGACCTTCTCGCCGCGGGCGTCGTTGCGGCCGGACCGCAGCGTCTTGCCGAGCCGGCCCTCGTTGTTGGCGATCAGCCCGGCGGCGGCGGCCAGGATCGGCGCGGTGGAGCGGTAGTTGCGCTCCAGCTTGACGATCTGCGCGCCGGGGAAATCCTTCTCGAAGCGCAGGATGTTCTCCACCTCCGCGCCGCGCCACGAGTAGATCGAGTTGTGCGTGACGATGCCGTTGGCCACGAAGTTGTGGACGCCTTCGACATCAAGGTCGTGAACGGTGATCGCGTCGGACACGGTCTCGACGGCCACGACCGGGTGATGCCGCCCGTCCGCGCCGGCCAGCATCATGCCAGGCCGGACCTGCGACGCCGGGCGGAGCGTGAGCGGCTTGCCGAGCAGACTGGCCTTACGGAGGACCGTGAGCGGCATGAACGGTTCCAGCCTCGCCCGGACGGCATCAGCCCGGGCCACATCCTTGAAGCTCGACTCGTACCGCCAGTTCTGCGGGTTGCGTGCGTAGAGCCGCGCGTTCAGCCCGGCGGCTCGCACGGCCTCCAATCCACTCGCATCGTTGCCGCTGACCGCGACGCGGTGCATCGGCGTGCGGCCCCGCCGATCTGCGAACAAGGTAAGGGTTAGGTTACGCCGCCGTCCCCGTGCGGTCTGCGGCACATGGTGGGGCTGATCCGCATCGAGGCCATGGTCGTGCATGAGCCGCGCCGCGCCGTCACCGCCCGTCAAGCTGGCGTGTATGCGGTCAAGCCGGCCTTGATCGCCGACCAAGCCCGTCATACGCCCTGTCGGCCGTGCCACAAACGGCAGCGTCGTCACGCCGTAGCGAAGGCTGAGGACGTGTTCGCACTCGCGCGCCTCAACCTCGGACGCAAAGGCGTCGATGAGCCACACGGCATCGGCGTGCTCTTGCAGACAGCGTTGCTTGTAGCCGATCATCGGCTTGGCCTGCCCTTGCGTGTAGATTTGGGACGTGCCGATCCGGTATCGGTCCCCGCGTCGCATGAGGTAGGTGTAGAACCGCTGCGGGCTTTCCCCCCGGATCACGTCGGCGAAGTGGACATGACCCGGCGTGCTGACCAGTTCGCGCCCGTCCGCAAGCCGGATGCGGACGAGCGGTTGGTTGCTGCGCCGGGTCAGCGTGTTCGTGACGCGCGCCGGGCGGAACTCGCCGCTGCCGTAGCAGGCGAGGATTTGGTCGCCTTGCTTGATGGCCTCGATGGGCTGCTGGCTGCGGTCGGGCAGCATGATGGGCGTTCCGCTCGCCAAGCACTGGTCGTCGTCGCCGACGCAGCAGATGTTCTTGTGCGACTGCGCCAGCAAGCGCAGCCACAAGTATTGCACCAGGTTGGTATCCTGATACTCGTCCACCAGGATATAGCGGAACCTTTGGTGATACTGCGCCAGGATTTCCGGATGGCCGCGCAGGATCTCCGTCATGTGCAGCAGCAGGTCGCCGAAGTCGGCGGTGTTGAGCTGCTTGAGCCGCGCCTGATACGCTGCATACAGGTTGCGGGACTGGCCGCCCGCGAAATCCCCTTCCTCCGCCGCGGTCACGCGGTCGGGCGTCAGACCGCGGTCCTTCCAGCGCTGGATCATGCCCATCAGCGCCGGGGGCGCCCAACGCTTCGCGTCGATCCGCGCCGCCTCCATCACCTGCTTGAGCAGGCGCAACTGGTCGTCGGAATCCAGGATGGTGAAGCCGGAGGTCAGCCCCACCAGATCCGCATGGCGTCGCAGCATCCGCGCGCACAGCGCATGGAAGGTGCCGAGCCACAGCCCCTCTGCCGGACGGCCCAGGATCGCGCCGACGCGCTCCCGCATTTCCCGGGCGGCCTTGTTGGTGAACGTCACCGCCAGCACCTGGCCCGGCGCTGCCCGGCCGGTCAGCAGGATGTGGGCGAACCGGGTGGTCAACACGCGGGTCTTGCCCGTGCCGGCGCCGGCCAGCACCAGCACGGGACCGTCCACCGCCTCGACCGCTTGGCGCTGCTCGGGGTTGAGCCGGGCGAGGTACTCGGTCACGGCGCGGGTGTCGGGGCGGGCATCACGGCGCTATAGAACGGATGGCAAACGCCGCCAACCCGCCCAGCCCGTCGCCACCCCGCTCAGGACGCGCGGCCCTCGCCCTTACGCCGCCGCTGCGGCCGGCTTGGCCCGGACGCCGAGCAGGTGGGCGATGGCATAGGTCAGGTCCGGACGGTTCAGCGTGTAGAAATGGAACTCGTCCACCCCGTTCGCCTGCAGCAGGCGCACCTGCTCGGCGGCGACGATGGCGGCGATCATGCGCCGGGTTTCCGGGTCGTCCTCCGTGCCCTCGAACATCTCGCCGAGCCAGTCCGGCACGCTGGTGCCGCACATGGCGCTGAACTTCGCCGCCTGGGCGTAGTTGGACACCGGCATGATGCCGGGCACGATGGGTGCCGTGATCCCGGCTGCCAACGCCCGGTCCAGGAAGCGCAGGAAGATCGTGCCGTCGAAGAAGTACTGCGTGATCGCCCGGGTCGCCCCGGCGTCGAGCTTGCGCTTCAGGTTGTCCAGGTCGTGATCGGCGTTGAGCGCCGTCGGGTGCGTTTCGGGATAGGCCGCGACGGACACCTCGAACTCCGCCACCCGGCGCAGCCCGGCCACCAAGTCAGCGGCATAGGCGTAGCCTTCCGGATGCGGCGCGTAGTCCTGGCCCGGCGATGCGTCGCCGCGCAGCGCCACGATGTGCCGCACGCCGGCATCCCAGTACTGCCGGGCCACGTCATCGACCTCCCCGCGCGACGCGCCGACGCAGGTGAGGTGCGCGGCGGGCGTCAGCCCGGTTTCCTTCACGATCCGGCTGACCGTCGCGTGGGTACGGGCCTGGGTCGAGCCACCTGCGCCGTAGGTGACGGACACGAAACGCGGCGCCAACCGCTCCAGCCGGCGTATGCAGGTCCAAAGCTGCGCTTCCAGCGCGTCGTTCTTCGGCGGGAAGAACTCGAAAGACAGCGCCGGCGCCGGCAAGGCCGCAGAGCGGGCAGGCAGCCCGGCGAATCGGGGACCGGTCAGCCAACGCTCCAGCGTCGCGGGCGCCTCGGCCTCGGGGGGATGGGCGGTGATCTGGTTCATGATGCAATCCCGGCTATGCTGGCGCGGCGCTCCGTCCACGCCCATTTAGGAAACAGCGGGCCTCGCGCAACGCCATACGTTGCTGCACGTTCCGCAGAACTGTCTATGGGACCATAGACCGTATGCCGTAGAACCGCCACATGATCATCGAAAGCAGAGCCATGCTGACACGCCGCGACCTCCTGACCTACTCCGTGGCCGCCACGGCGGTTTTTGCCACCCGGCCCTGGGCAAGCGCCTGGGCGCAGCCGGCCGGGGACGCTACCAGCTTCGTGATGCAGCTCGGCAACGCGCTGGTGGGCATCGTGAATGGCCCCGGCTCCTACGAGGAGAAGAAGCGCCGGCTCGGTCCCTTGATCGAGGAGTCCGTGGACGTGGAGGGCATCGGCCGCTTCTGCCTCGGCCGCTACTGGCGCACCGCGACGCCCCAGCAGCAGCAGCAGTTCACCCAGCTTTTCCACGCCGTGCTGCTGAACAACATCGGCGGCAGGCTCGGCCAGTTCCAGGGCGTCACGTTCGCCCCGACCACCACGACCCAGCAGGAAGGCAACAGCCTGGTGGGAACAACCATCCGCCGCCCGAACCAGCAGCCGAACAACGTGCAATGGGTGGTCAGCCAGGCGACCGGCCGGCCCAAGATCATCGACGTGATCGCCGAGGGCATCAGCCTGCGCGTGACCCAGCGCAGCGACTACGCGGCCTTCATCTCCCGCAACAACAACGACGTGGGCGCCCTGATCAACGCCATGCGCCAGCAGGCGGCCGCGTAGCCACGCTTTCAAACACCAGCATGGGGTGGCCGTCGCGCTCGAATGCGTCGCACGGCCGCATCCCGATGGCGCCGAGCAGGACGCGGGACGAGAAGTTGCTGTCCCGCGCCACCGCGATCACCCGGCGCAGCCCGGCCTCCTCGTGGGCGAACCGCAGCGCCGCCCCGGCGGCTTCCCGCGCCAGCCCGCGCCCCCGCATCTCTGGCCGGAACGCGAAGCGAAGCCCCATGCCGCGGCCGTCCGGGCGCTCATGCACGCCGGTCAGGCCGAGGGCTGCCCGGCCGCCTGCCGCGTCCCGCGCCAGCCACATGCCAACTCCGTGCGCCGGCCAGAACGCGACGTCCTGCGCCAGTTCCTCCGCGACCTGGCCCGGCGACCGCACGCCGCCGAGCATGTGCGCGAACACAAGCGGGTTGCCCTTCAACGCCTGCAGGTCCGGCAGGTCCTGCCAGCCCACGGGGGACAGCACCATCCGCCCGGTCCGGATCACCCAGGCCGGGTTCACGACAGCGCCGCCAGGTGCGGCTTAGCGGGCGAGCGGCCGGTACTTGATCCGGTGCGGCTCGGTCGCCTCGGCGCCGAGCCGTCGTCGCTTGTCCGCCTCGTAGGCCTGGAAGTTGCCCTCGAACCATTCGATGTGGCTGTCGCCCTCGAAGGCCAGGATGTGCGTCGCCAGCCGGTCCAGGAACCAGCGGTCGTGGCTGATGATCACGGCGCAGCCGGCATACTCGGCCAATGCCTCCTCCAGCGCGCGCAACGTGTCCACGTCCAGGTCGTTGGTCGGCTCGTCCAGCAGGATGACGTTGCTTTCGGACTTCAGCATCTTCGCCAGGTGCACCCGGTTGCGCTCGCCGCCTGACAGGATGCCAACCTTCTTCTGCTGGTCCGACCCCTTGAAGTTGAACGCGCCGACGTAGGCGCGGGACGGCACGGCGCGCTTGCCGAGGTAGATCACGTCGGTGCCGCCGCTGATCTCCTCCCACACCGATTTCGAGGCGTCCAGGCTGTCGCGCGACTGATCGACGTAGCCGAGCTTCACCGTGTCGCCCACCTTGAGCGCCCCGGAATCCGGGTGCTCCTCCCCGGTGATCATGCGGAACAGCGTCGTCTTGCCCGCGCCGTTCGGGCCGATCACGCCGACGATGCCGCCGGGCGGCAGCTTGAAGTCCAGCTCGTCCATCAGCAGCCGGTTGCCATAGGCCTTGCGCACCTTGTCGGCCTCGATCACCAGGCCGCCCAGCCGCGGACCCGGCGGGATCACGATGTCCGCCACCCCGGTCTGCATTTCCAGCGACTTCTGCTGCATCTCCTCGTACTTGGCGATGCGGGCGCGGCTCTTGGTTTGCCGGGCGCGCGGGCTGCTCTGAATCCACTCCTCCTCGGCGGCCAGGGCGCGCTGGCGGGAGCTTTCCTCTTTCTCCTCCTGCTGCAGCCGCTTCAGCTTCTGCGCGAGCCAGGACGAGTAGTTTCCCTCAAACGGGTAGCCGCGCCCGCGCTCGATCTCCAGGATCCAGTTGGTCACGTTGTCCAGGAAGTAGCGGTCGTGCGTCACGATCATCACCGTGCCGGCGAACTCGCGCAGCGTGCGCTCCAGCCAGGCGACGCTTTCCGCGTCCAGGTGGTTGGTCGGCTCGTCCAACAGCAGCAGGTCCGGCTTTTCCAGCAGCAGCCGGCACAGCGCCACCCGGCGCCGCTCGCCGCCCGAAAGCCGCGCCACGTTGGCATCCGGCGGCGGGCAGCGCAGCGCGTCCAGCGCGATCTCCACCCGGCGGTCGAGGTCCCAGCCCTCTTCCGCGTCGATCTTCTCCTGCAGCTCCGCCTGCTCGGCCAGGAGCGCGGTCATCTTGTCATCGTCCATCGGTTCCGCGAACTCCTCGGAGATCGCGTTGAACCGCGCCAGCGCCGCGGTCAGCGGGCCGAAGGCCAGGAGCACGTTCTCCGCCACCGTCTTGCTTTCGTCGAGCTTCGGCTCCTGTTCCAGGTAGCCGACGCGCACGCCTTCGGCAGCCCAGGCTTCGCCGCCGTACTCGGTCTCGATCCCCGCCATGATCTTGAGCAGCGTCGATTTGCCGGCGCCGTTCACGCCGAGGATGCCGATCTTCACGCCGGGCAGGAAGGACAGGGTGATGCCCTTGAACACCTCTCGCCCGCCGGGGAAGTTCTTGGTCACGTCCTTCATGACATAGACGTATTGATAGCTGGCCATGGCGCAGGCTCCTGGAGGCGTGTATCTGGACGTTAGGGGGGCTGGGATCGGGGGACAAGCGGGTGCGCCCGGCAGGACTCGAACCTGCGACCAAGCCGTTATGAGCGGCCCGCTCTAACCAACTGAGCTACAGGCGCCCATGCCTCGTTTACCACGCTCTCGCGTCGGCCCTCAAGGCGGGCATCCAACGAGTTGTGGCTCGGTCTAGATGACCGCAGTTGGCGGGAAGCAGTCCTTCGAAGCAGTCCTTCCAAGAGTAGCATCTGGTGCCTAATCTGGATGCATGAAGCGGGTAGCGATCATCGGCAACGCCGGAGGTGGTAAGTCCACCTTGGGCAGGCGATTGGCCAGGCAACACGACCTGCCATTCTTTTCAGTTGATCAAATCCAGTGGCTTCCCGGTTGGATACAGGCACACGAAGATGTAGTCGCTCGAAAACTCGATAAGATAGCAACTGGAAGATAGCAACTGGTGAGAGCTGGATTGTAGATGGTTGGGGTCCTTGGCCCAGCGTCGAGCGACGGCTAGCAGTGGCAGACACTATCATCTTCGTCGATCTCCCACTCTGGATGCACTTTTGGCTTGCCGCCGAGCGTCAAATATCCGCCGCCCGAGGAGAGAGCCGGGCCGATCCGCTGGAAGGTTGTGACCAACTCGCCGTGACGGAACGCCTCTTTGAAATGATTTGGCGTGTGGATCAGGTTCTAAAACCACAGCTTCAGGAAATGCTTAAACGGTGTCCTGTTGCCGCGACCTACCATCACGTCACTACCTTAGCGGCATTGGAGGCGCTTGGCAGAAGCTAGGGTCTGCTTTGGATCGAAATAGGCCGTAGCAGGTTTCAGAAGCGGCGCGACGGCCGCTTGACTGCATCTCAAATGAGATACATATGTCTGATCGGTTCCGCCACGAAAGGACCGGCTACGATGGCTCAAACCTCGATGCTTCACGTCCGCATTGATGACCAGCTCAAAGCACAAGCGGCGGAGAAGCTCGCCAACTTCGGCCTGACTGTCTCGGACGCGGTGCGCATCTTGCTGACCCGCGTTACCAAGGAGGGCGGGCTGCCAGCCGCCCTGACGACTGATCCTGACGTCTATAATGCATGGTTTCGAGCCAAGGTGCTGGAAGCGCTTGAGGATGCCAGACCGTCGGCGCCGCACGTGCAAGTCATGGATGAAGCACAAGCCCTGATCGACAGGAAGCGCCGTGCCCGTGCTGGTGCTTGAATGACGACAGACAGCCCGCGCCGATCTGTTGGCGATTATTGATTACATATCCGACGACAATCCCGAGGCTGCCCAACGTCTCAAAGACGACATCGAAGCCAACACGGCTAGGTTGCCCGAACACCCGAAGCTCTACAGAGCAGGTCGAATCGTTGGCACACGGGAAATGGTTGTGCGGACAAATTATGTGGTGATCTACGCCGAGGACGCTCGCGCGATATCGATCCTGCGCGTCCTTCATGCCGCCCAACAATGGCCACCAACCCAAGCGTAACAAGCTGACACGCCGCCCCTGACAGTTTTGCATGACCGATTCGAGTTGTGAGCCGACATCCAAACCGAGCCATCCCCCCTCGCGTTGGCAAGCCCCGGACGCGCGGCTATGGTCCCGCCGCCCCAAACATATGATGGAACCGCACGATGGACGTCTCCAAAATCCCGACCGGCAAGGACGCGCCGCACGACATCAACGTGGTGATCGAAATCCCGCAAGGCAGCCAGGTCAAGTACGAGGTCGATAAAGACAGCGGCGCCGTGTTCGTGGACCGCTTCCTGTTCACCCCCATGGCCTACCCGGCGGCTTACGGCTTCATCCCCGGCACCCTCGCCGACGACGGCGACCCGGCCGATGCCCTCGTGCTCGCCCCCGCTCCCATGGTGCCCGGCGCCGTGATCCGCTGCCGCCCCATCGGCATGTTGCAGATGGAGGACGAGAGCGGCCAGGACGAGAAAATCATCTGCGTCCCGCACGACAAGATCCACACGCAGTTCACCACCGTCCACGCGGTCGAGGACCTGCCGGCCATCACCCGCGCGGCCATCGAGCACTTCTTCACCCGCTACAAGGACCTGGAACCCGGCAAGTGGGTCAAGGTGACCGGCTGGGCCGGACGCGAAGCGGCGGAAGAGGTGATCCGCAAGTCGGTGGCCGCGGCCAAGCCGTAGCCGCCGCTCAATGTCCCCGCTTGAGGCCTCCGGCCCGGCGGGGACCGGTCCATCCCGCCATCCGCGCCATGCGCCGCAGCCCGGCCCATTGCTGCTGGACGTAGCTCCCGGTCGCCAAGGCCTCCTCCGCCGAAGGGTCCCCCGTGCGGACGTAGGCGCGGTCGAAATCCGCCGTCCTGAACAGCATGTCCCACCACGGCAGGATTGCGCCGTAGTTGGCGCTCTGTTGCCCCGCCGCCAGCACGCCGTGGTGCGAGCGGTGGAACCGGGGCGACACCAGCAGCCGCTCCCCCAGCCAGCCGAACGACAGCCGGGCGTTGGCGTGCGACAGGCTTTCCAGGAAGCGCAGCACCAGCACCAGCAACGGGAACTGCATAGGCGGAATGCCGATCAGCAGCGCGACCGCGGTGAACCAGACAAAGCCGATCAGGTCGTCCAGCAGGTGGTTCCGGTCATCGGACCAGAACGTCATCTGCCGCTGCGCGTGGTGCAGCGAGTGCAGCGCCCACCACCAGCCAAACCGGTGCGACAGCCGGTGCCGCCAGTACTCGGAAAAATCCAGGATGGCGGCATACAGGAAGAACGTCAGCAAGTGCTGGCCCAGCAGCGCCGGAAACAGCCGTTCCAGCGTCGGCGGCACCCAGCCGTGGTCGGATAGCCACCCGTTCAGCGTCACCTGGAGTTGGTAGAACAGCACGAACGTCACCAGCGGCAGCACGCCGACGCGGGACAGCAGGGTGTAGAGCACGTCCACCCACACGGCCTTCTGGTCCGGCCACCGCTCGACCGGGCGCCAACGCTCCAATGGCAGGCAGACGGCGAACGTCACCGCGACCTGCGCCACGCCGTAGCAGGCGAACAGCGCCCAGCCGAAGGCGATCTCCTCCCACTCCATCCCGCCCACGGCATAGAGCGCCGGCAGCAGCACGGTCTCGGTCAGCCAGCCGGCCGCCAGGCTGAACGGGTCCATCATCGCGCACCCGCTGTAAGGAAGATGCCGTGCGGCGAGCGCCCGACGGGGATGGACTGCAAGGCGCCGGTCGCCGGGTCAAGCACGCCGACCTTCTGGATGAACCGCTGGGTGATCCACAGCTTGCCGTCCGGCGCGAAGTCGATGCAGTCCGGCCCGCCCGGCACCCGGTAGCTGCGTATGGTGGCAAGCGTCGCCGCATCCAGCGCCACCGTCGTGCCGTCCACCCGGTTGTTGACCCACAGCGTCTTGCCGTCCGGCGACAGGAACAGTTGGTGCGCCCCGCGCCCCGTGCGGATGCGCTGCTCGACCCGGCCATCGACGGGGTCCACCACCGCGACGTGATCCGACCCCATGTTGGCCACCAGCAGCTTGCCGTTCAGCCAGATCACCCCCGCCGGCGTCGTCCCGACCTCGGCCGTCCAGCTCACCGCCTGGCGCCGGATGTCGATGGCGGCGAGCCGGTTGGTGCCCTGCAGGGTCACGTAGGCCATGCTGCTGTCCGGCGCATAGGCCACGTGGCTCGGCATCGAGCTGAGCGGAAAGCGCTTGACCAACGCCATGGTGGCGGCGTCGTAAACATCGACCTGGTTGCGCGCCAGGCCGGTCACGGTCAGCCACTTGCCGTTCGGGCTGAACGCCAGGTGGTAGGGGTCGGCCACCGGCACGCGGCGCCGGATGTCGCCGGTGTGCGGATCAAGGAACAGCATCTCGTTCGCGCCCGCATCGCCCACCAGCAGGTCGGCCCCGTCCGGGCTGAGGGCGATGTGGTGCGGCTCCCGCAGCACGGGCACCCGGCGCAGCTCGGTTTCACGCGCCATGTCGAGGACGCTCAGGGTCGCGTCGCCGGAATTCAGCACGATGGCGAGACCGCCGGCCCATGCCGAGCCGGCCATCGACGCCAAGAACACCAGGGGCAAGATGAACGCCGAAAGCAGCCGCATTGAAAACTCCATGCCGACGTCACCTGGCACCGGCGTGGGGCGCAGGCTACCATGGCTGATCCGGCCGAGGTGCAACTTCCGCGCCGGGCTGTGCTGCCAACCACGCCGGGATGGATTGCCACAACCGCGTTCTTAAATCGATTCCAAACTTGTTTCGATATCGTTATGCACAGATTCTTGGTCACGGCCGCTTGATCGTGAGAAGGGTGCGAACGACTTGCCAACGCACCGTTAATTCGTAAGGTTGCAGGAATGTCGGATGCAGGTGGCAAGCAATCCAAGGTACTTGTCGTCGAGGACGAATTCCTTGTCCGTCTGACCCTGGTTGAGGCGCTCAGCGACGAAGGCTTCCAGGTGCTTGAAGCCGAGACCGGCGACGCCGCGCTGCCGATCCTGCAAGACTACCAGGAAATCAGCCTGTTGCTGACCGACATCCAGTTGCCGGGGACGATCAACGGCCATGCCCTGGCGTTGAAGGCCCGCGAGAACCTGCCCAACCTGCCTATCATCTTCATGACGGGCGGCCCGGACGAGGAAACGGATGGCTCTGCACGGGATGTGTTCATCAGCAAGCCTTACACGCTGGCGAACATCTGCAGCATGGCGAAGCGCCTGACCGCCGCGGCCACAGTTGCGGAGTAGTCCGTAGCTGCGGCTCCGGAGCAGCGCCCGGAACCACGGCGCCCAGGGCCTTTCTCTTCGCGCTCTGCCCCACGCGCATTCTGGCATCAGTCTTGCTTGTTCCGAGGCGAACCGTCTCGGAAACCACTATGAGCGCAACGCTTCGACCGACCACCGCCACGCCCGTTGCCAGCACCCGGTGGGTGCAGTTGGGTTTGGGCCTCATCTGCATGATGGCGATCTCCAGCCCGCAATACGTTTGGGCATTGTTCGCCAAGCCGCTCGGCGGCGCCCTGGGCGCCTCGGCTGCCGGCGTGCAGGTCACGTTCAGCATCCTCATCGTCCTGCAGACCTTTTTCAGCCCGTTCCAGGGCTGGCTGGTTGAACGGTTCGGCCCGCGCTGGCTGATCGCGTTCGGTGCCGGGCTGACCGGGCTGAGCTGGGTGCTTGCGGCTTCCGCCACCTCGTTGACCGGGCTTTATTTGACCTATGGATTGCTGGGCGGCCTGGGCACCGGGATCGTTTACATCGGCGTCGTCGGGCAGATGGTGGGCTGGTTCCCGGACCGGCGCGGCTTCGCGGTCGGCGTGGTCGCGGCCGGATACGGCATGGGCGCCATCGTGACCACCTTCCCCATCGCCGACAGCCTGGCCACGGACGGCTACGGGGCGACGCTGCTCAAGTTCGGCCTGATCTTCGGCGCGGTCGGGGTGCTGGCGGCCCTCGGCCTCCGCCCGCCGCCGGCTGTGGCCCCGACGCGGCTGGCCGGCGGAACCGCGGACGTGGGCACCGCGTCCATGCTGCGCAGCCCGGTCTTCTGGCTGATGTTCGCCATGATGGCGATGATGTCCACCTCCGGCCTGATGGTGACATCGCAGATCGGCGCGTTCGCCGGGGACTTCGGCATCACCACGCTGACCGTTTGGGGCTTCGCCGCCCTGCCGCTCGCGCTCACGGTGGACCGCTTCTGCAACGGCCTGACCCGGCCGTTCTTCGGCTGGGTGTCGGACCGCATCGGGCGGGAGAACACCATGGCGCTCGCCTTCGGGCTGGAGGGCCTAGCGATGGCCGCCTGGCTCGCGACGGCCGGCCACCCGCTGCTGTTCGTGCTGCTGTCCGGCTTCGTGTTCTTCGGCTGGGGCGAGATCTTCTCGCTGTTCCCCGCGACGCTGACCGACACGTTCGGGACCACGCACGCCACCAAGAACTACGGCTGCCTGTATATCGCCCAGGGCATCGGCGCGATCTTCGGCGGCCCGATGGCGTCGCTGCTGCATGAAGCCACCGGCAGTTGGTCCCCGGTGTTCGGCCTGGCCATCGGCGCCGACCTGCTCACGGCCGTGCTGGCGTTGACGCTGCTGAAGCCGATGCGCGCCGCCTATCTCGCCGGCCCGCGCGCCTAACCAGGTCCGTCCAGCCGGGCCGCCGGGAAGGGCACGGCCTGCTCCAGCACCCGGGCGGCGCGCAGCGCCAGGTCGTCCCGGTACAGCGCCGCCGCCAACTGCACGCTGCGCGGCAGCCCGGCGGCGCCCAGCCCGAGCGGCACGGTGATCGCCGGCTGGCGCGTTAGGTTGAACAGCGCAGTCCACGGCGCCCAGTGCTGCATGAGCGCCTGCGACGGCTCGGCCGTGGGCGCGTCGGCCAGCATGGGCGGACCCGGCACCGTGGGGCACAGAACCAGGTCGAACCGGCGATGGAACAGCGCCATCCGGTGCGCGGCCTCCACCCGCAGCGCCTCGATCTGCAGCATGGCCGCGGCGGATAGCCCGGCCTGCTCCGCCGCGACCTCCTCGATGCCCGCGTCGAGCAGGCCGCGCTTTTCAGGCGGCAGGCTCTCGACCAAGGCCGCCAGCGCCACGCCCCAAACCCGGCCGAACGCGGCGGCGGCGTCCGGCAGGCCCGGGTCCTCGTCCTCGATGATGGCGCCCGCGTCGGCCAGGACCGCGGCGGCGTGTTCCACGGCGGCGATGCCCTCGGCATCGACAGGCGCGTCGAACCCCGGACGCCGCAGCACCGAGATGCGCAGGCCCGCCACCCCTTGCTCGATGCCGTCCCGCCAATCCCGGGGATCGTCTGGCAAGCTGTAGGGATCGCGCGCATCGAAGCGCGCCAGCGCGGACAGCATCAGCGCCGCGTCCCGCACGGTCCGGGTGATCGGCCCGGCCACGGCCACCGCGCCGAACGCGCCGATCGGCCATTGCGGCACGCGCCCGAACGTCGGCTTCAACCCGACCGCGCCGCACCAGGCCGCCGGGATGCGGATGCTGCCGCCCGCATCCGTGCCCACGTGCAGCGGCCCGAACCCGGCCGCCGCCGCGGCCGCAGCACCCGACGACGACCCGCCCGGCGTGCGCGTGGGGTCGAACGGGTTGCGGGTGATGCCGTGCAGCGGGCAGTCGCCCGGCGTCTTCCAGCCGAACTCCGTGGTCGTGGTCTTGCCCAAGATCACCGCGCCCGCCGCCTTGAGGCCCAGCACGGCGGGCGCGTCGTCCGGCACCGGATCGGGCGAGGTGGTGCGGCTGCCCCGGCGCGTCGGGAAGCCCGCAAGGTCCACCAGATCCTTCACCGTGCAGGGCACGCCGTCGAGCGCGCCCAAGGGACGGCCGGCACGCCACCGCTGCGCGCTTTCGCCGGCCGCTTGCAGGGCGCGGGGGTTCATAACGGCAAAGGCGTTCACCGCCGGGTTGTGCCGGGCCACCCGCTCGATCACCGCCTGCAGCGCCTCGACGGGGCTGAGTCGGCCGCGGGCATAGTGCGCCAGCAGCGCCTCTGCCGACATCAGGGCCGGGTCGGTCACGGCGTCGTCGCTCATGCCTGGGCCACCGCGGCGGACCAAGGGGACAGCGCGTCGCTGATCCCGGTGCGCAGGCCGTCCCGGTCCAACCGGATCAGGTTGGGGCAGGCGAAGTTGACCGGCAGGACCGCGTGCTCCATCACCTCGACGGGGCCGTCCGCCCGCAGCGCGGCCAGCACGTCCTCCGGCAGCCGCCCGTCGGCGTGAACGGTTTCCGCGTCCGACACGTCGATGCGGGGGTGGAGCGCAGCCGCGTCCGGGTCCATGCCGAAGTCATCGACGAAGGCCAGCATCTGCACCACGGCAGCGAGGATGCGCCGCCCGCCGGATGCGCCCGCCGCCAGCACCGGGCGGGCGCCGTCGCGCAGGATCACCGGGCACATGTTGGTCAGCGGGCGCTTGCCGGGCCCGACCGAGTTTGCCTGGCCGGGCCGCGGGTCGAACCACATGACCCCGTTGTTCATCAGCACGCCGGAACCCGGCAGCACCACCCGGCTGCCCATGGATGACAGCAAGGTGGTGGTCATCGAGACCATCGTGCCCCCCTCGTCGCACACCGTCAGGTGGGTGGTGCAGCTTTCGGCCGCTTTCGGCTCGGCGTCGCCGAGGCCGGCCAGGCGTTCGGCGTAGGCGGCCTTCATGGCGCGGGCCAAGGCCACGAACCACGCGGCATCCGGCGCGCCGCCCGAGGGCGGGGCCATGCCCTCCAACACCCGCGCCAAGGTCGGCCCGGCGGTCAACCCCCCGGCGAGCTGCAAGGTCCGGCCCTGCCACGGCGCGTCCTGGCAGGGCAGCAGGGCCACCTCGCACCGGCGCAGGTCGTCGGCGTCCAGCACGCCGCCCATTGCGGCCACGTCGGCGGCGATGCTCGCGGCCACGTCGCCCTCGTAGAAGTCGCGCAGCCCGGCATGGGCCAGCCGTTCCAGCGTATCCGGCAGCCGGCCCAGCCGGAACGCGCCGGGGCTGCCCTGGTAGGGCGGCACGGGCGGCAGGCCGCCAGGCAGGTAGATGCGCGCGGTCTCGGGATACAGCCGCAGCACCGCGGCGGCGTTGGCGACCTTGAGCGTGGTGAACCAATCCTGCGGCAGCCCGCGTTGCGCCAGCGCGACCGCCGGCGCCATCAGCTCCTGCAACGGCAAGGTCCCGAACCGGCCATGCAGCAGCGCGTAGCCCGCGACGGCGGACGGCACGGCAAAGGAGAGCGGGCCGTGGATGTTGGCGTCGCCCTCCACCTCGGGCCAGGGGAACAGGTCCATCTTGTCGCGCCCGGTCAGCTTGAAGCGCGCCGGGTCGAGCCGCGCCGGGGCGCGCGGGCCGAAGTCCACGACCTCCGCCCGCGCCTGCCCGGCGCGGTGCACCAGCGCGAAGCCGATGCCGCCCAGGCCGCTGTTCCAAGGCTCGGCCGCCGCCAGCGCCAGCGCCGCCGCCACTGCGGCATCGACCGCGTTGCCGCCGGCGTCCAGCACCGCGACCCCGGCCAGCGCCGCATCCCGGGACTGCGACACCACCATGCCGCGCCGCCCGGCCGCCGCCGGTTTCCCCACGGTCCAATGCTGGGTCAAATGCGGCGGGGGCAGGTAGGCCATGGGGTTCTCCGTGCTCGGCGCCACCCTACCCCCAACCCGGGCGGCGCGGCCAGCCGCCCGGCTGACACGGAATTGTCGCTGGACGTTCTTGCGGCGCCAGTGTCAGCCGACGACACCCCCATCGGGAGAACCGGACCCATGACCAGCCGTCCGCGCGTCAGCTTCGTCGTGCCCGCCTTTAACGAGGAGCGCCTGCTGCCAGCCTGCCTGGCCGCCATCCGGGCCGAGGTCGCGCGCAGCGGCTGCGATGCCGAAATCCTGGTGGTGAACAACGCCAGCACGGACAACACCGGCCGCATCGCCGCGGAAACGCCGGGGGTGGTCGTGGTGGATCAGCCGTTGAAGGGCCTCGTGCAGGCGCGCAGCGCCGGGTTCGCGGCGGCGGCGGGCGAGCTGGTCGCCAACATCGACGCGGACACGCTGGTGCCGCCGGGCTGGCTCGACCGCGTGTTGGCGGAGTTCGCGCGCAGCCCGCGGCTGGTGGTGCTCAGCGGCCCCTACGACTATTACGACGTGCCGATCCACATCCGTACGGCGGCCCGCGTCTTCTACGCCGTGGGCTTCGCCACCTACGTCTTCAACAAGCGCGTGCTCGGGGTGGGGTCGATGGTGCAGGGCGGCAACTTCGTGCTGCGGCGGGACGTGCTGGCCGGCATCGGCGGCTACAGCGACCGCTTCACCTTTTACGGCGAGGACACCGACATCGCGAGCCGCATGAGCCGGGTGGGCGACGTCCGGTTCACTTACGCGCTCACCGCGAAGTCGTCGGGTCGGCGGCTCCGCGGGGACGGCCTGATCATGACCGGGGTGCGCTACAGCGCGAACTACCTTTGGGCGACCTACTTCGGAAAGCCGTTCACCACCGCCTGGAACGATTACCGCTGACCGGGTGTCCCGGATCGGCGGTTGGCAGAATGAGGGCCGCCGTGCGATGGGTGTGGCCATGATCGGGATAGATTGGGGCACCACCAGCTTCCGCGCTTACCGCCTGCGCGGCCGGGCCGTGCTGGACCGGGTGGCGCTGCCGCTCGGCATCCTGAACGTTGCCGCGGGCGGGTTCGCGCAGGCGTTGCAGGACGCCGTGGCACCCTGGCTCGCCGACGGGGAGCGGCGCATCCTGATGTCCGGCATGGTCGGCAGCCGCCAGGGCTGGATCGAGGCGCCCTACCTGCCCTGCCCCGCCGCCACCGCCGACCTGGCCCGGGCGCTGCTGCCGGTCCCGTTCGGCCCGGCAGAGGCGCTGCTGGTGCCTGGCCTGTCCGCCGCCGACGGGGCCGGCGTGCCCGAGGTGATGCGCGGGGAGGAGGTGCAGATCCTCGGCGCGCTCGGCACGGCTCCGGTGGACGCGCCAGGAAACATGACGATTTGCCTACCGGGCAGCCACTCGAAATGGGCGCGGGTCGCGAACGGTCGGGTCGAGGGGTTCAGCACCCACCTGACCGGGGAAGCCTTCGCGGCGCTGCGCGGCCACACCATCCTGGGCCGCTTGATGCAGGCCGACGCGCCGCCCGACCCGGAAGCGTTCCACCAGGGCGTTCTGCGTTCGGCCGATCCGGGCGGCCTGCTGCACCACCTGTTCGGCGTCCGCACCCTGGGCCTGTTCGACCGCTTGCCGGAGGCCGCGGCGGCGTCCTACATGTCGGGCCTGCTGATCGGGCACGAGGTCCGGGCGGCGGCACCCGCCACGCCCGTCCTGCTGATCGGCGCCGCCGCGTTGTGCGGGCTGTATGGCCAGGCGATCACACTATGCGGCGGCAGCGCCACCCCCGCGGAGGCCGACGCTGCGGCGCAGGGCCTCGCGCTGATTGGAGAACAGGCCCAATGGACATCCCCGCCCTCCTGACCGCCTGCCCCCTGGTCGCCATCCTGCGCGGCATCCGGCCCGACGAGGCGGGCGCCATCGGCGACGCGCTGGTGGAGGCCGGGCTGCGCATCATCGAGGTGCCGCTGAATTCGCCCGACCCGTTCGACAGCATCGCCCGTCTGGCGCAACGCTTCGGCACCCGGGCGCTGATCGGCGCCGGCACGGTGATGCGCCCGGCCGACGTGGACCGCGTGGCCGAGGCCGGCGGCCGGCTGATCGTGACGCCGCACGCCGATCCGGCCCTGATACGCGCCGCCAAGGCACGCGGCATGGCCGCCATGCCCGGCTTCTTTACCCCGGCGGAAGCGTTCAGCCTGCTCGACGCTGGTGCGGATGCGCTGAAGCTGTTCCCGGCAGAGGCCGGCAACCCCGCCATGCTCAAGGCGCTGCGGGCCGTGCTGCCGCCGGGCACGCTGGTGCTGCCGGTGGGCGGCATGGATGCGGGCACGATGGGGGCATGGCGCGAGGCGGGGGCTGCCGGGTTCGGCATCGGCTCCGCCATCTACAAGCCGGGCGACGGCGCCGCCGCGGTTGCCGCCAAGGCCGCCGCTTTGCTGGACGCGCTGCCCCGGACGGCGTGACCGGGCCGCGGGTCAGTTTGGCTTTGAGTTAGGGCATTGCCTCTTTCCGCATCGCGGCCCGCCGCAGCACCACCAGGAACAGGGATACGGTGATGACCGGCCCGATGGGCAAGGCCAGGCACGTCGCGACCGGACGCGCGAACAAGGGCAGGACAAAAGCGGCGAGCAGAACGGACTTCTCCCACGGAAGGAAGCAGCCGTCAGCCTCCCCGGCCACCCAAGCCATTGGGATCGCAAGGATGGCCAGGTCGTAATCGAACATATAAGGGCTGACCAAGGGGGCCGCGGCACAGATCAACGCCCCTCTCGCCAGCGGCGCAGGCTTCCTCGGGACCGCTGCCAAGGCAGCGAGAACAAAGAGGCCGCTGACGGCCTGCGCCGTGTAGGCCACCCAAACGGGGGCGTGCCATAGCTGAACCGCCGCGAAGACGCTCACCATCCGGTGCGGGCCGGCCAGCCCTTGCTCCAGCAATGTCCGGGCAAGCTCTGATGCCGAAAGGAAGCTCGCCCAAACCGCAGGATCGAAGACGACGAGGCTGGCAACCAGGAACAGGGCAATGGTCACCGCCCCGGACAGGATTGCCGTCCACTCCCGGGAAAGCAGCAGGACGAAGGGAATGATGATCCCGAGGTGAGGCTTGTAGGCCAGGCACCCGAAGCAGGCCCCGGCAACGATGGGTCGGCGGTCAAGCTGAAGCGTCGCCGCCGCGAGCAGCGCGGCGCTGAGCAGCCCGTTCTGACCGTCCAGCAGATTGATCATCAGCCCCGGGTAAACGAGAACCGGCAGGGCCAAGCCTTTCCGGGGCCAGATGGCACGCACGCTCCGCCAGTAACCAGCAAGGCCCAGGCCGAGCCAAGCCGTAAGCGCCGCCAGGTAGGGCAGCATCGCGAACGGAAGGCAGACCAGAAGAAACAGCGGCGGGTACAAGAACGGAGTGCTGCCGCCCAGGGACGCGCCGCCGAACAGCTCGCGCTCGCGCGCATAATGGATTGCGGGGTCGTAGGCCGCGCTCGGATCGCCAGCGGCGGCAAGCTTCGCAGCGGTCCAATACGGCGCGAAGTCTGGCCCAATTGGTTTGCCGCTGGGGGTGATCTCACCATAAAAGACCGCCAGCCCGATCCAAGCTACGGACAGGATGGCCAACTGCACCGCCAGGATGCGGTGGTATGTTCTTGCCCGCGTCGCGGTCAGCCATTGCGCGTTTCGCAAGAAATGGATGAAGCTTGCTTGCCGGAGTTCCATTCGCTGCTTGTTCCCGGCGTCCTGCTTCTTTTTCCCGCCTTGAAGCGCCCGCACCGTGTCAGCAGGCTCCCGGAACTCTGCATAACGAAGTCGCAACGGTATCGCAACGGGAGCCTCGCAGCCGCCGGCAGCCCGGCGGCGATGCCCTTGCCCGCGCCGCCCATGCGGGAACGTGACCCGCACGGCTTGCCGACCTCGCCCGCAGCGGCCACACTCCACGCCAACGATCCGGACCGCCGCGTGGCGCCACCGGCGGCATGGGGCCTGACGGGGCCATCGTCAGGATACGTTTTAGGGGGGAGGAAAGCCGTGATGCAGGACCTGACCGGGCGCGTCGTTTGGATCACCGGCGCCGGAACCGGCATCGGCCGCGCGATGGCGCTGGCGTTCGCCGAGGCCGGGTGCCGGCTCGCGCTGACCGGTCGCTCACGGGAAACGCTGGCGGAGACGCATATCCAAGTTGAAGCGGCGGGCGGCCAGGCCATGCTGTCGCTCGCGGACGTGGCCGACCCGCATCAGGTGATCCGCGCGCATCTTGAGATCGTGGAAGCCCTGGGCGACGTGCAGATCCTGGTCAACAACGCCGGCACCAACACCCGCAAGCGCCATTGGGCGGAGCTGTCGCCCGCCGACATGGGAACGGTCGTCGATGTGAACGTGAAGGGGCCGTTCCAATGCGCGCTCGCGGTGCTGCCGGCAATGCGGGCGCAGGGCGGCGGGCTGCTGATCCACGTGGCCTCCGTCGCCGGGACCGGCATCTTCGCGGTGTCGGGGCCGAGCTACACCGCCTCCAAGCACGCCGCCCGCGCCATGTCCGCCACCATCAACGCGGAGGAAGGCATCCACGGCATCCGCAGCGTGTGCATCAACCCGGGCGAGGTCGCGACCCCGATCCTCGACACCCGGCCCAAGCCGCCCAGCGCCGAGGAGCGCGCCATCATGATCCAGCCGGAGGACATCGCCGCCGCCGCCGTGTTCGCCGCCCGGATGCCGCCGCGCACCTGCATGGCGGAGATGACGATCACGCCCACGGACAACCAGTTCTACCGCGCGACGGCGCAGGCGATTGCCGGGGCGCGGCGCCCATGACCGCGCTGCCAGCGACGATGGTGGCCGCCGACACGTTGCGGGACTTCGTCGCGCGCATCTTCGTGGCCGCCGGGTGCGGCGCGGAGGAAGCGGGGCGGATCGGCCATCACCTCCTGTCCGCGAACCTCGCGGGGCATGACAGCCACGGGGTGATCCGCGTGCCGCGCTACGTGCAATGGCTGGGCGAAGGCAAGGTCCGCGCCGGCCAGACGCCGACGGTGGTGGCGGAAAGCGCCAACCACGCGGTGGTCGATGGCAACCTCGGCTTCGGCCAGACCATTGGCCCGGCAACCGTGGACCTGGGCATCGCCAAGGCCCAGGCGGCGGGGCTGGCCGTGGTGACGCTGCGCAACTCCGGCCACATCGGCCGCATCGGCGATTGGGCGGAGCGCGCGGCGGAGGCCGGGCTGGTGTCCATCCACTTCGTGAACGTCGGCTTGGGCGAGATCGTGGCGCCGTTCGGCGGCGTGGACCGGCGGTTCGGCACCAACCCGTTCTGCATCGGCGTGCCGCAGCCGGACGCGCCGCCGCTGCTGCTGGACTTCGCGACCAGCACCGTGGCGGAGGGCAAAGTGCTGGTCGCCAGCAACGGCGGCAAGCCCGTCCCGCACGGCGCGCTGATCGGCCCGGACGGCGCGCTGTCCAGCGATCCCCGCACGCTGTACGGCCCCATCGAGAACACGGTCGTGCGCGACCCGGGCAACGGCGAAGGCGCGTTGCGGGCGTTCGGCGACCATAAAGGCTCCGGCATCGCCTTCATGTGCGAAATCCTGGCCGGCTGCTTCGCGGGCAGCCCGACCGCCGGGCCGGTCCCCGGGGGCAAGCGGGGCGGCATCGTCAACGGCATGGTGTCCATCTACCTCCACCCGCAGCACTTCGGCGCCGCCGGGTTCGCCGAAACGGCCCGGAGCTTTGCCGAGCACGTAAGGAACTCCCGCCCCGCCGCGCCCGGCGGCGAGGTCCTGGTGCCCGGCGACGCGGAAAGCCGCACCCGCGCCGCCCGGCTCCGCGACGGCGTGCCGCTGCAGCCGGAAACCTGGGCGGCGATCCAGGCGACGGGGGTTAAACTGGGCTTGACGCCGCCGCGATAGACGCGAAGCGGCGCGGGTCGATGGCGGGCAGGATCGCGCCCGCCGGCCCCGGGTCGCGCCCGGCGATCACGTCCGCCACCAGCTTGCCGGCCGCCGGCGAGGTCTGGATGCCGTAGCCGCCCTGCCCCACACACCAGAAGAAGCCGTCATCCGTGCCGTCCCAGCCAAAAGCCAGGCTGCGATCCGGGGTGAAGGTGCGCAGGCCCGCCCAGCTATGCTCGACCCGGCGCACCTCGATGTCGAGCGCCTGCTGCATCCGGTCGATGGCGATGGCCACGTCCAGTTCGTCCGGCGCCACGTCGTGCGCGTGGGTGTCGGTCTCGTCGGCCGGGCTGACCATGAGCTTGGTGCGGGCCTCCGGCCGGATGTACCAGGTGTGATCCACGTCGTTCACCATGGGCCAACGGGTCGCCTGCCACGGCGCCGGGTCGATGACGACGCCGGTGCGGCGTTTGGGCACGAGGCCGAGCGGCGCCACCCCGGCCTGCTTCGCAACCTGGTCGCCCCAGGCCCCGGCGGCGTTGACCACCACCGGCGCGGTGAACAGGGCGCCCGCGCTGGTCTGCACGTGCCACAGGGGGCCGCGGCGCTCGATCTGGCCGGTGCGGCTGCGCAGCGCGAGCACCCCGTCTTGCGTGCGCAGCAGGCGCAGGAAGCCCTGGTGCAGCGCGGCCACGTCCATGTCGAACGCATCGTCCTCGATGGCCGCCTGCGCCGCGTAGCCCGGGCGCAGCGCGGGGACCAGCGCCGTCACCTCGTCGATGGACGCTTCGCGCAGCCCGGTGCCTTCGGCGAGCAGGCGGCCGAGATGCTCGCGCTGCTCAGGCGGCGCCAGGAACAGGACCGGGCGGTGCGCCAGGATGGGCGCGTCGGTGAACCCTTCCGGCGGATGCTCGAAGAAGCCGCGCGACAGGCCAGTCAGCACCCGCACGTCCGGCGGCCCGTAGTTCTGAATCCAGATGGCAGCGGAGCGCCCGGTGCTGTGATAGCCGGCGGCCTCCTCCGCCTCGATCAGCGCGACGCGGCGGTCGGCCGACAGGTGGGCGGCGGCGGTGGCTCCGGCGATGCCGGCGCCGATCACGATGGCGTCGAAGGCGTGCGTGTCCATGGCGCCAGCATCACCGGGCCGGGCCGCCGGCGCAAGCGACCTGCGGTGGCGCTACTTGGAATACACCAGGTTCGGCAGCCACATGGCGATGCCCGGCACGACCGAAAGGATCACCACGGCGACGGCCATGATCGCGACAAAGGGCAGCGTGCCCCAGATGATCGGCCCCAGGCCGATATCGGGCGCGATCCGGTTGATGACGAAGATGTTGAGTCCGACCGGCGGGTGGATCAGCCCCATCTCCATGACCACGGCCATCACCACGCCGAACCAGATCAGGTCGAAGCCGCTTTCGCGCAGCGGCGGCAGGATGATCGGCGCGGTCATCAGGATGATCGACACCGGCGGCAAAAAGAAGCCGAGCGCGACGACCAGCAGCAGGATCGCCAGGAGCAGCAGCCACTTGGACAAGTGCAGGCCCACGATCCAACTGGCCGCGGCCTGGCTGATGTGCAGGTAGCTCATCACGTAGCTGTAAAGCAGGCTCATGCCGATGATCATCAGCAGCATCCCGCTCTCGCCCAGCGTGCCCATGAAGATCGGCTTCAGGTCGCGCAGCCGATACGCGCCGTAGATGAGGGCGATCAGCAGCAGCGCCAGCACCGCGCCCAGCCCCGCCGTTTCGCTCGGCGTGGCGATGCCGCCATAGAGCGCCACCATCACCCCGGTGAGCAGCACCAGGAACGGCAGCACCCGCGGCAGGGCCGCGAGCCTGTCGCCCCAGGTGTAGCTGTCCCGGCGCAGGATCTCGCTGCGCACCGCGCCGCCCGCGGCGTCGGCGGTGGCCTGGCCGAACTCCTGCTTCCAGCGCAGGACGGCGTAGCCGGCGAACAGGGCGACCAGCAGGATGCCGGGGCCGATGCCCGCCAGGAATAGCCGCCCCAGCGACTGCTCCGCCGCGACGGCGTAAAGGATCAGCACGATGGACGGCGGCAGCAGGATGCCGAGCGTGCCCCCCGCCGCCACCAGCCCGGCCGCGAAGCCCGGCGAGTAGCCGCGGCGGCGCATCTCGGGGATGCCGGAACTGCCGATGGCGCTGCATGTCGCCGGGCTGCTGCCGGCCATGGCGGCGAACAAGCCGCAGGCCAGCACGACGGCGACGCCGAGGCCGCCGGGCACGCGGTGCAGCCAGGTGTGCAGCGCGTCGTAAAGGTCCTTGCCCGCCCGCGACTTGCCGATGGCGGCGCCCTTCAGGATGAACAGCGGGATGGTCAGCAGGGTAATGCTGGCCAGTTCCTCATAGACGTTCTGCGCCACGGTATCGAGCGACGCCACGGGCATGAACGCCACCATGAACAAGGTGGCGACCCCGCCCAGCGCAAAGGCGATGGGCATCCCGGAAAACAGGGCGGCGAGGGTCGCGCCGCCATACAGCAGGCCGATCTGCAGCGTGGTCATGCTTCGGGCTTAGGACCGGGCGGGCGCGAGGTGCGCGGGCTGGCTGTCGCCGTGACGGCTGCCCAGCACCTGCAGCAGCAGTTGCAGCGCCAACAGGATCATGCCGACCGCCATGCAGCCGTAGGGTATCCACAGCGGCGGCCCCCAGGCGGAGGGCGTGGTCTGCCCGTCCTCCACTGCCTCAAGCAGCAGCGCCACGCTTTTCCAGGCAAAGAACGCCACGAACAGGAAGCTCAGCAGGTCCGCCAGCACCCGGCGCGCGTGGTCGATGCCGGGCGGCAGGACGTGGGCCAGCGCGTCGATGGCGACGTGGCCGCGCCGTGCCTGAATCCAGGCGGCGGAGGCGAAGGTCGCGCCGATCAGCAGAAAGGTGCTCAACTCGTCCTGCCAATCGCTCGGGATGCTGAAAAAGTAGCGGCCCGCGACCTCCCAGGTCAGCACGGCCCCGGCGGCGGCAATGGCCAGCGCCGACAGCACCGCCATGGCCGCGTTCACCGCCCCCAGCACGCCCTGCGCCCTGCCCAGCACGCCGAGCCGGGGCACGTCCGCCGTCGGGATCGCGCCCGATGCCGCGTCGATGCCGTGACTGCTCAAGCGACGCTCTCGGCGAGCTTCAGCATGGCGGCGCAGGCGGCGTTGCGGGCGGCGAAGTCCTTCCACGCCGTGTCCTGCGCGACCGCGCGCCACTTGCCCAGCGCGTCCGGGTCCATGTCCCGCGCCGTGATGCCCGCCTTGAGATACACGCGCGCCAAGTCCTCGTCGTCCGCCTTCGCCGCCTGCAGGCCGAAGGCTTCCATCTCCGCGCCAACCTGCGCCACCGCGGCCTGATGCGCCGCCGGCAGGCTGTCGAAAATCTGCTTGGACATCAGCAGAGGTTCGAGCATGAACCAGAAGCTGCCGGTGCGCCCGGTGGTCACGGCCTTGCTGATCTCTTCCAGGCGGAAGGAGATCAGGCTGGTGGAGGACGTCACCGCCGCGTCCAGCGACCCCGTCTGCATCGCAGCGTAGATCTCGTTGCTCGGCACGGAGCTGATGATGCCCCCGGCGGCCTTGAGCATGAGGTCCATCTCCCGCGACCCGCCGCGGACCTTGAGGCCCTTCACGTCGTCCGGCTGGACCACGGGCCCGGCGCGGGACGCCGTGCCGCCCGCCTGCCACAGCCAGGTGACGATCTTGACGCCGCGCTTGTCCAGCACGCGCTCCAGTTCCTGCCCCACGGCTTGGCCTTTCCAGGCGAGGCCCTGCTCGTAGCTCGTCACCAGGCAGGGCATCAGCCCGATGTTGACCTCCGGCACCTCGCCCCCGGCGTAGGCCAGCGGGTAAAGGCTCAGGTCCAGCGCGCCGCGGCGCAGCGCGGAGAACTGCGCCACGGTCTTCATCAGCGATGAACCCGGGTAAATCTCGAACGCCAACTCGTTATCGGTGCGCTTCTGCACGGCGGCAGCGAAGCGGCGCACCAAGCGGTCGCGGAAGTCGCCCTGCTCCGCCGTGCCGCCGGGGAACTGATGGCTGATCTTCAACGTGCGGGTCGCGGCGTGCGTGCCCGGAGCGCGCAACAGCGCCGGGACGGCCAGCGCGGCGCTTACCGCGGTCCGGCGGGTGATCAACATCGTTTGCTCCGCAGTTTCTTGTTTGTGGCTTTTGGGATGGATACGCTGCCCCCATGCCCGACGCAAGTTCGAGCCGAGATGCCGGGCGGCGCGGCGTCCGTGCGAGCCGCCCACACCGAGGACACAACGTGATCAAACGCGATTACCCCACCCGTCCGCTCGTCGGCATCGGCGTGGTGCTGCTGAAGCCGCCGGGCGCAACAACAGCCGGCGCGGTGCTGCTGGTGCGCCGCGGCAAGCCGCCGGCCATGGGCCGATGGAGCCTGCCCGGCGGCGCGCAAGACCTCGGCGAAACGGCGGAACACGCCGCCCGGCGCGAGCTGGCCGAGGAAACCGGCCTAGCCTGTGGTCCGCTGATCCTGGCGGCGAACGTGGACAGCATCCACCACGACGCGGCAGGCCGGGTCGAGTATCACTATACGATCCTGGACTTTGCCGCCTGTTGGCAGGGCGGCGTGCCGGTGGCCGGCGGCGATGTCACCGACGCGCTGTTCGCCCCGCTCGATGAGCTGGACCATTACGAACTCTGGAGCGAAGCGCACCGGGTCATCGACGCGGCCCGGCGGCTGCTCAACTGCGCTTCCGGCGCGACGGCGACGCCCGGCCGAAGTTGAGCGAGACCGCGGCGCCGGCGCAGATCAGGCCGATTCCCGCGGGTATCAGCCAAAGCGGCCGCAGCAGGAACGGCAGCTCCAGCCAGGCCCAGCTCCAAGACGGACTCTGCTTCTGCAGCCAAGACAGCCAAGTGCCATCCATCAGCGTCAAGCCCTGGCCAAGCGTCATGCCGAGCGGCGTCAGCGCGGCGATGGCGACCGCGGAAACCAGGAACAACGCCGCCAAGGTGGCGAGAATGCGTGATGCGATCATACAAACAGCTTTTCGTTCGTCATCCCAGCATACAGCCCGGCCACATACTCGCCATATCCATTATAGATGCGTGTCGGCACGCGCTGATCCGTGCCAATCAGCCGCTCGGTGGCCTGGCTCCAGCGCGGGTGCGGCACGTCGGGGTTCACGTTGGCCCAGAAACCGTATTCCTGGGGCTGGATGCCCTGCCAGAACGTGGTGGGCCGCTTGTCGGTAAAGGTCACCTTCACGATCGACTTCACCGATTTGAACCCATACTTCCAAGGCAGCACCAAGCGGATCGGCGCGCCGTTCTGCTTCGGCAAGGCCTTGCCATAAAGACCGGTCGCGATGAAAGCAAGGTCGTTGTTCGCTTCCGCCATCGTGACACCCTCGACGTAGGGCCATTCAAAGGTGGGGGAGCGCAGGCCCGGCATCACCTTGGGATCGGCCAAGGTTTCCATCACGACATAGCGCGCACCGGAGGTCGGGCCGGCCAGGCTGACCAGCTCCCGCATCGGGAATCCGGTCCAGGGCATCGTCATCGCCCAGCCCTCGACGCAGCGGTGGCGACACACCCGCTCCTCAAGCTGCACCTTCTTCAGGATGTCATCGAAATCCATCGTCCGCGGCGTGCCGACCATGCCCTCGAACTTGATGGACCACGGCGACACCGGCAGCTTCTGCGCGGCGCGCGAAATCGACTTGTCCGTGCCGAACTCATAGAAGTTGTTGTAGGTCGTCACGTCCCGCTCGGGCGTCAGCTCCCGGCCGGCGTCGTACTTCGCGTTGCGCGGCGCGCCCTGCGCCCGGGCGGCCAGGGGCGTCGCGAGCAGGGCCGCGCCTGCCGCCCCGGCCAACAGGCTGCGGCGCTCCAGCATCAGCGACTCTGAAGTCGCGTTCCGCTCCGGTGTCTCCCAGCCGCGAACTGTCTTGATCAGCAAGGCAACGCCCTCCGTGAGAGTGCCCAGTGCGCGCGCCGGGCATCGACGCCTGCCGCTCCTCGGCAGGTTGGGCGTTATGTTGATTTCGCCGGGTCGGTCTGCAAGGGTCCGACCGAGGCTGCCCGCGCGCCGTCCGGATGGAGAACGCCGATGAACCTTGCCGCTTTCCCGCGCACCCGGCTATGCCAAGCGCCCACGCCGCTGGAGCCGCTGCCGCGCCTCACGGAAGCGTTGGGCGGGCCGCAGATCTGGATGAAGCGGGACGACCTGACCGGCATGGGAGGGGGCGGCAACAAGGTGCGCAAGCTGGAATTCCTGGTGGGCGACGCGCTGGCCCGCGGCGCCGACCACCTGGTTACCCAAGGCGCCGTGCAGTCCAACCACGTGCGCCAGACCGCCGCAGTGGCCGCCAAGCTTGGCCTGGCCTGCACCGCCGTTTTGGAGCACCGGATCGAGACGAACGACGGCGCCTATCTCGGCAGCGGCAACGTGTTGCTGGACCGCTTGCTGGGCTGCACTCTGGAGTACCGGCCCGGCGGCAGCGACATGCAGGCCGCCATCGAGGAGGTCGGCGCGCGGCTGGCGTCCGAGGGCGCCAAGCCTTACTTGATCCCCGGCGGCGGCTCGAACGCCACCGGCGCTTTGGGCTATGCGGCGGTGGCGCTGGAGTTGGTGACGCAGGCGAACGAGCTGGGCCTGCGCATCGACCGCCTGGTGCACGCGACCGGCAGCGCGGGGACGCAAGCCGGGCTGGTGGCCGGGCTGCACGCCCTCAGCAGCCCGGTCCGCGTGCTGGGCATCGGCGTCCGCGCGCCCAAGCCGACGCAGGAGGCGAACGTGATGCGCTTGGCGCGGGCGACGGCGGCGCATATGGGCGTGGACCGCCCGATCCCGGACGATGCGGTCGAGGCCAACTGCGACTACGTGGGCGGGGGCTACGGCGTGCCGACGCCTGGCATGGCGGAGGCGGTGCGGATGCTGGCGCGGCTTGAGGGAATCTTCCTGGACCCGGTGTATTCCGGGAAGGGCATGGCCGGGCTGATCGACCTGATTCGCCGGGGTGCCTTTGCGCCGGGGGAGAACGTGGTGTTCCTGCACACCGGGGGGTCGTCGGGGCTGTTCGGCTATGCGGAGTTTTTCAACGAGGCTGCGTGATGCAGCGGCAAGGAAAGGTGTCGATGAGCGACCTTTATGACGCCGACGTGCTGGAATGGTCTGAGCATCAGGCTCGGTTGCTCCGGCAGCATGTGGCCGGCAAACCGATCAACCCGCGCAAATCGCAAAACGATTTCGCTGAACAGCCCGACTGGGCCAACATCATCGAGGAAATCGAGAGCGTAGGCAGCGAACAACTTCACGCGGTCGAAAGCAACCTCGTGCAGGCGCTGATCCATGACCTTAAGTGCAAAGCGTGGCCGCTGGCGTCCCACGTGCCCCACTGGCGGGCCGAGGCACGGACGTTCCGGGGCAATGCACGACGCCGCTTCACGAACTCCATGCGACGCAAGATCGACGTGGCCGGTTTGTAGGCCGATGCGCTGGATGGTTTGCCGGAAGAAATAGACGGGCAGCCCCCAATGCCGGTTGATCCCACTTGCCGCCTCACGTTGGATGAGCTGCTGCAGGGGGGACGCTGAACCAAAGAATGTGGGCCGCGCGACGCATTGCCATTGTTGACGAAGCATGGTGGGCCCGGTGGGACTCGAACCCACGACCACAAGATTAAAAGTCCCGTGCTCTACCAACTGAGCTACAGGCCCATGCCAATGCCGCGACCCGTCTGCAGGCCGCGGCGCATTCCTATTACGACTTGGCGTCGGCCGCCACCTGCACGCGGATGATCTTGTCCGGGTTGGACACTTGACCACCCCCGCCGCTGCCGCGCTTGATCTTGTCCACGAACTCCATGCCCTGCACGACCTGGCCCCAGATCGTGTACTGGCCGTCCAGATGCGGCGCCGGGGCGAACATGATGTAGAACTGGCTGTTCGCGCTGTTGGGGTCGCCGGTCCGGGCCGCGCCGACGGTGCCGCGCAGGAAGTGCGCGTCGCGGCTGAACTCGGCCGGCACGTTGCCCATGTCGCTGCCGCCGGTGCCGGTGCCGGTCGGGTCGCCGCCCTGGGCCATGAAGCCCTCGATCACGCGGTGGAACACCGTGCCGTCGTAGAACCCCTTGCGCGCCAAGGCTTTGACCCGCTCCACATGCTTCGGCGCCAGGTCCGGGCGCAGGCGGATGACCACTCGGCCATCCTTCAGATCCATATACAGCGTGTTCTCGGGATCAAGGGCCGGTTGCTGGGCCGAGGCTTGGTCAGACATCAGTGTTCCTATCGCGATGGTTGCAAGCAAGTGCCGGCGGCGCAGGCCGAGGCTCATGGCGTTCTCCGTTGATGGCCAAACTCATCTGGGTCAAGCCCGGGTGGGTCAAGCCCGGGCCGGTCAGGCCGGGCGCACCCGCGCCAGCGTCCGTTCCAATGTCAGGCTCGGCACGAAGCTGGACACGTCGCCGCCCAGCCGGGCGATCTCTTTGACGAAGCGGGACGAGATGAACTGGTGCCGCTCGCTCGCCATCAGGAACACCGTTTCCACCTGCGGGTCCAGCCGGTAGTTCATTCCGGCCATCTGGAACTCGTAGTCGAAATCCGACACGGCCCGCAGCCCCCGCACGATCACGCCCGCGTTGACGCGCTGGGCCAGGTCGATCAGCAGGCAGTCGAAGCTGACCACCTCGATCTCGGTGCCGGTACGCGCGGCGATGGCGTCGGTTTCGGCGCGCACCAGCTGGACGCGCTCCTGCAGCGGGAACAGCGGCGACTTGCCGGCATTCTCCGCAACCCCGATGACCAGGCGATGCACCACCCGGGCGGCGCGGGCGATGATGTCCGTATGGCCGTTGGTCACCGGGTCGAACGTGCCGGGATACAGGCCGACATGCCGCACCGGGCCGTGGACCGCCGGATCGGGGCGCGGCTCAGGCATCGGACGGCTCCGGCCCCCCGGCGTCCTCCGTTTGCGCGCCCGGCACCTCGACCACCGGGAACACGCTGGTGACATGCTCCGTATCGCCCAGGCGGAACATCCGGACGCCCATGCTGGCCCGGCCCGTCACGCGGACCTGATCGGCGGGCACGCGGATCAGCCGGCCCTCGTCCGTCACCAGCATCACGTCGTCGCCGGGCCGCACGGGGAAGCTCGCCACCACCGCGCGGCCGTTGCGCGACGACAGCTTGATGTTGCTGATCCCCTGGCCGCCGCGCCGGGTCACGCGATACTCGGAGGCGGGCGTGCGCTTGCCGAAGCCGGCGTTCGTCACCGTGAGCAGGATCTCCCCGGCGTCGGCGATCTCCGCCACTGCCGCGAGGGACAGCGCCGGCTCCGCCTCGTCCAGCGCCTCCTCGGCCTCCGCCGCGCCCCCATCCTCGTCCGCTTCGGCCGCCGCGTCCTCCGCATCGCCCGTCTCGACATGGCGCAGCACGGACAGGCTGATCACCTCGTCCCCGGCCGCCCGGCGGATGCCGCGCACGCCCGAACTGTCCCGCCCGCTGAACACGCGCAGGTTGTCGTCCCGGATTTGGAACCGGATGCAGCGGCCGGCCCGCGTCGCCAAGAACACGTCGTCGCCGTCCCGGCAGGTCGCGACGCCGATCAGCCGGTCGCCGTCGTCGAGCTTCATGGCGATCAGACCGCTGGCCCGGACGTTGCGGAAATCCGACAGCTTGTTGCGCCGCACGTTGCCGCTGGCGGTCGCGAACACGAGGTGCAGGCTTTCCCACAGGCTCTCGTCTTGCGGCAGCGGCAGCACGGTGGTGATCCCGTCCGTGCCGAGTTCCGGCAGCATGTTCACCAAGGCACGCCCCTTGGCAGTCGGGCTGGCCTCCGGCAAGCGCCAGACCTTCTCCCGGAACGCCTTGCCGCCGCTGCTGAAGAACAGCACCCATTGGTGGGTGTGGGCGTTGAAGCTGCGGGTCACGATGTCGTCGCCGCGGGTGCCGGCAGCCGTCCGTCCGCGCCCGCCGCGGTTCTGCTGGCGGAAGATTTCCAGCGCCGTGCGCTTGATGAAGCCGTCTCGGGTGATGGTGACGACCATCTGCCCCGGCTCGATCAGGCTTTCGTCGTCCTGGTCCACGGCCGCATCGACGATGGACGTGAGGCGCGGACTGTCGAGTTCGGCCCGCGCCGCCAGCAGCTCCTCGCGCATCACCTCAAGCCGCCGCGGCCGGCTGTCCAGGATGTCCAGCAGGTCGCCGATCCGGGTCGCGACCTCCGCCAGCTCGGCCTGGATCTTGTCGCGCTCCAGCCCGGTCAGCCGGGCCAGGCGCAGCTCCAGGATGCCGCGGGCCTGCGCCTCCGTCAGGCGCACGGCGTCGTCCACGATCTGGTTGCCGCTGTCGTCGATCAGCGCCAGCAGCGCCGACACGTCGCCCGCGGGCCAGGCGCGGTCCATCATGGTGGCCCGCGCGGTGGCGGCGTCCGGGCTTTCGCGGATCACCCGGATCATCGCGTCGATGTTGGCGACCGCGATGGCGAGGCCGACCAGCAGGTGCGCGCGCTCCCGGGCGCGGGCCAACTCGAAGCGGCTGCGGCGCAGGATCACGTCCTCGCGGAAGGCGACGAACACCTCCAGCGCCTCCTTCAACCCCATCAGCCGCGGACGCCCAGCGTCCAGCGCCAGCATGTTCACGCCGAAGCTCGTTTGCAGTTGGGTGAAGCGGTAAAGCTGGTTCAGCACCACCTCCGCCGTCGCTTCCCGACGCAGCTCGATGACCATGCGCATCCCGTCGCGGTCGCTCTCGTCGCGCAGGTCGCTGATGCCTTCGACCGCTTTGGCGCGCACCAGCTCGGCGATGCGCTCCAGCAGGGTGGCCTTGTTCACCTGATAGGGGATTTCGGTGACGATGATGGCCTGGCGCCCGCCCTTCATGTCCTCGATGGCCGCCTTGGCGCGCACCACGACGCTGCCGCGCCCGGTTTCAAAGGCGCTGCGGATGCCGGCGCGGCCCAGGATCAGCCCGCCGGTCGGGAAGTCCGGGCCGGGCACGATGCGCATGAGGTCGTCGAGCGTCGTGTCCGGCTCGGCGATCAGCGCAAGGGCGGCGTCGATGATTTCCGTCGGGTTGTGCGGCGGGATGTTGGTCGCCATGCCGACGGCGATGCCGTTGGCGCCGTTGATGAGCAGCACCGGGTAGCTGGCGGGCAGCACCCGCGGCTCCTCGTTGCTTTCATCGTAGGTCGGCGTGAAATCGACGGTGTCCTTGTCGATGTCGAGCAGGATGAAGTTGGACGCGCGGGACAGCCGCGACTCGGTGTAGCGCATCGCCGCCGGAGGGTCGCCATCGACGCTGCCGAAGTTGCCCTGGCCGTCGATCAGCGGCACGCGCATGGAGAAGGTCTGCGCCATGCGCACCAGCGCGTCGTAGATCGAGGCGTCGCCGTGCGGGTGGTAGTTGCCCATCACCACGCCCACGGTCTGCGCGGACTTCCGGTATGGCTTGTCCGAAGTGTAGCCCGCCTGCTGCATGGCATACAGGATGCGGCGGTGCACCGGCTTCAGCCCGTCCCGCGCATCGGGCAGCGCCCGGCTGACGATGACGGACATGGCGTAGTCGAGGTAGGAGCGCCGCATCTCCTCTTCGAGCGTGACCTGGGGAGCGCCAGGCACGCCGGGCGGGGCGGGGGTCTCGGGGGGGTCGAGGTCTGACAAGGAAGGCTTTCGCTGGGATTATCGGGGTGGGTTAAAAGGGGATCTCGTCGTCAAGGTCGCCGCCCTTGCTGGGTTCCCAGGACGGGCTGCCGCCACCGCCGCCGGACCGCTCGGACGTGGGGGCACGCTCGCGCGGCTGGTAGCCGCCGCCGCCCATGCCGCCCTCTTCGCCTCGGCCGCTCAGCATCGTCAGTTCGCCGCGGAACGCTGGGATGACGACTTCCGTCGTGTACTTGTCCTGGCCGGACTGGTCCTGCCATTTCCGCGTCTCAACCCGGCCTTCAAGGTAAACCTTGCTGCCTTTTTTCAGATACTTCTCAGCGATCTCGCCGAGCTTCTCGTTCTTGATGACGACGTTGTGCCACTCGGTCTTTTCTTTGCGCTCGCCCGAGCCGCGGTCGCTCCAGCTTTCGCTGGTGGCCAGGGTGAAGTTGACCACCTTGCCGCCGTTCTGGAAGCTGCGCACCTCTGGGTCCTTGCCCAGGTTGCCGATCAGGATCACCTTGTTGACGCTGCCCGCCATGTTCCGCCACCCTCCGCTATCCGGACTCGCACCGGTCCGGCGTTATACTCCCTGTCCCCCGGGCGAGCCAGGGCAGGGTTTCCAACGCCGTCCCATGCTGTCATATGGGGTGAACAGTACTAGAACGCTAGGATGCAGCGCATGGCCGGCTCGATTCGTGTGCGCGGGGCGCGCGAGCACAACCTCAAGAACATCGACGTTGAAATCCCGCGCGACAGCCTGACGGTGATCACCGGGCTGTCCGGCTCCGGCAAGTCGTCCTTGGCGTTCGACACGATCTATGCCGAGGGCCAGCGCCGCTACGTCGAAAGCCTGTCGGCCTATGCCAGGCAGTTCCTGGAGCTGATGGGCAAGCCCGACGTGGACAGCATCGAGGGCCTGTCGCCCGCCATTTCCATCGAGCAGAAGACCACCAGCCGCAACCCGCGCAGCACGGTCGGCACCGTGACCGAGATCCACGACTACATGCGCCTGCTGTGGGCGCGGGTCGGCGTGCCCTACTCCCCCGCGACCGGCGAACCCATCGAGGCGCAGACCGTGAGCCAGATGGTGGACCGCGTGGCCGCCATGCCGGAAGGCACCCGCCTGCTGCTGCTGGCGCCCGTGGTGCGGGACCGCAAAGGGGAATACCGCAAGGAACTGGCGGAGCTGCAGCGCAAGGGCTTCACCCGGGTCAAGGTGGACGGCAAGCTGCACGAGATCGGCGAGGTGCCGGCGCTCAACCGTAAGGTCAAGCACGAGATCGACGCCGTGGTGGACCGCGTGGTGGTGCGCGACGGCATCCAGACCCGGCTCGCCGACAGTTTTGAAACCGCGCTCGGCCTGGCGGATGGGGTCGTCTATGCCGAAGATGCCGACACCGGCGCCCGCACGGTATTCAGCAGCCGCTTCGCCTGCCCGGTCAGCGGCTTCACCATTGAGGAGATCGAGCCGCGGCTGTTCTCCTTCAACAGCCCGCACGGCGCCTGCCCGGCCTGCGACGGCTTGGGCCTGGAGCAGTTCTTCGATCCCAGCCTGGTCATCCCCGACGAGCGCGTGAGCCTGGCCGAGGGCGCCATCGCCCCTTGGAGCGGCGCGCAAAGCCCGTACTACGACCAAACCCTCGCCAGCCTCGCCCGGCACTTCAAGGTCAGCACCCGTACGCCCTGGCACGAACTGCCGGACCCCGTGCGCGCGGCCATCCTGCTCGGCACCGACAAGGAAGACATCGAGTTCGCCTACAAGGACGGCGTGCGGTCCTACAGCGTGACCAAGCCGTTCGAGGGCGTGCTGCGCAACCTGCAACGCCGCTGGCAGGAAACCGACAGCGCCTGGGTGCGGGAAGAGATGAGCCGGTTCCAGGCCGACAAGCCCTGCGCCGTATGCCACGGCGCGCGGCTGAAGCCGGAAGCGCTGGCGGTGAAGATTGCCGGGCGCAACCTGGCAGAAGCGGCCGATTTGCCGATCCGCCGGGCGCTCGCCTGGTTCCAGGACGCAGACGCCACGCTCACGCCGCAGCGCCAGGAGATCGCCCGGCGCATCCTGCGCGAGATCGTCGAGCGCCTGCAGTTCCTGGTGGACGTGGGCCTCGATTACCTCACGCTGGCCCGCGGCAGCACCACGCTGTCCGGCGGCGAAAGCCAGCGCATCCGCCTCGCGAGCCAGATCGGCTCCGGCCTCACCGGCGTGCTGTACGTGCTGGACGAGCCGAGCATCGGCCTGCACCAGCGCGACAATGAGCGGCTGCTCGGCACGCTGCGCCGGCTCAAGGGCCTGGGCAACACGGTGCTGGTGGTGGAGCACGACGAGGACGCGATCCGCGCCGCCGACCACCTGATCGACATGGGGCCGGCCGCCGGGCTGCATGGCGGCCACATCATCGCGGAGGGCACGCCGGAGGAGGTCGCCGCCCACCCTGACAGCATCACCGGCGCCTACCTGTCCGGCCGCCGCCACATCCCAATCCCCGACCGGCGCCCCATCGACCCGGCGCGCGTCATCCGCGTCATAGGCGCCCGGGGCAACAACCTGAAATCGGTCACGGCGGAGTTCCCGCTCGGCACCTTCACCTGTGTCGCCGGGGTGTCTGGCGGCGGCAAATCGACGCTGGTGGTCGATACGCTGTTCAAGGCCGCGAGCCGCCGCCTGATGGGGTCGGGGGAAGCGCCCGCGCCGCACGACCGGGTGGAAGGTTTGGAGCTGCTCGACAAGATCATCGACATCGACCAGTCGCCCATCGGCCGCACCCCGCGGTCCAACCCGGCCACCTACACCGACCTGTTCGCCCCCATCCGCGACTGGTTCGCCGAACTCCCGGAAAGCCGGGCGCGCGGCTACAAGTCCGGGCGGTTCAGCTTCAACGTCAAGGGCGGGCGCTGCGAAGCCTGCCAAGGCGACGGGCTGATCAAGATCGAGATGCACTTCCTGCCGGACGTGTTCGTCACCTGCGACGCCTGCAAGGGCGCCCGCTACAACCGCGAAACCCTGGAAATAAAGTTCCGCGGCAAGTCGGTGGCGGACGTGCTGGACATGACGGTGGACGAGGCGGTGCCGTTCTTCAGCGCCGTGAACCGCATCCGCGACCGGCTGACCATCCTGCAGCAAGTGGGCCTCGGCTACATCAAGCTGGGACAGCAGGCGACGACGCTTTCGGGCGGCGAGGCGCAGCGGATCAAGCTGTCCAAGGAGCTGGCCCGGCGCGCCACCGGGCGCACGCTCTACATCCTGGACGAACCCACCACCGGGCTGCACTTCGAAGACGTGCGCAAGCTGCTGGAGGTGCTGCACGCGCTGGTCGCCCAAGGCAACACGGTCGTGGTGATCGAGCACAACCTGGAGGTCATCAAGACCGCCGATTGGGTGCTGGACCTGGGACCCGAAGGCGGCGAGGGCGGCGGGCGCGTGGTGGCGGAGGGCACGCCGGAAGACATCGCGGCCAGCCCGGCCAGCCATACCGGCCGCTTCCTCCGCCCCCTGCTGCCGGAAGCGGCGGCGCCCAAGCTGCGCAAGTCCGCCTGAGTGTGGCGACCGAGCCCCACGTCCGTTCGGGCCACGTCACCGCCCTGCGGCTCTACGACGTTGCCTACGCCATCGACCTGGGCCGCGTGGAAGCCATCTGGGCACGCCACGCCGGCACGGCGAGCAGCCGTAGCCGGCTGAGCGCCACGCCCGCCAAGGCGGTGACGTTCGGCGTGCCGCCGGTGGCGCTCCCCTTGGACGCCGTGCCGCTGCAGCTCGGCCCCCTCGCCGTGGTCGCGGCGGTGACGGCGCGCATCTACGATTTCGGCGTGGTGGCGCTGGCGCTGCGTGTGCCGGCGGTGGAGCTGAGCTGGCCCGACTACACGGCGCTGCTGAACGCGGTGGACGCCCATGTCGGCGACGGCGGCGACGGCCGGCTATGGGATGGCCTGCTGGCCCGGGTCCGCACCCTGTTGGCGGAGGCGCTGGAACGGCCCACCAACTCTGCCATCGAAGAGGACTACCTGATCGGCACCGTGCACGCCTTCAGCGAAACGCTGACCGCCGCCGCTTTGCGGGACCGCGTGGACCTGGCGCCGCTGCTGTCCGGCGAGCAGCGCGCCCTGTCCGACGACGCCCGGCGCGACCTGCTGCGGCAAAGCTTCTCCTACTACGCCGACGACCTGGTGGTGCTGACCTGGGACCGCGCCTTCATCTACGAGCCGCGCGGCGACAGCGACGTGGCGGACGTGCTGGAGGTCGCCAACGCGCAGCTCCTGGAAATGCGCTACTACGACGAGCTGCTCGACGACGAGCTGCCGCGGATGTATGGCCTGGTGCAGACCACGCGCCGCACCGCCACCAACATCCTGGCGCCCCGCCGCTTCGCCACCCTGGCCCGGCGGCTCTACACCCTGGTCGCCGAGGTCACGGAATTGACGGAGAAGGCCGACAACGCGCTGCAGGTGACGGAGGACGTGTACCTCGCCCGCATCTACGCTTCCGCGCTCGGCCTGTTCCGCGTGCCGACCGTGAGCGCCGCGGTGGACCGCAAGCTTTCCATCATCCGCGACACCTACACGGCGCTGTATGACGAGGCGAACAGCAGCCGGGCCGGGCTGATGGAGTTCCTGATCCTGGTGCTGATCGCGGTTGAGATCGTCTTGGCCTTGGTCCGGGCGTGACGGAAGCCGGGCGATGCGGTAGAACGCGCCAGCAAGGCCATGCCGCCATCTGGAGCAGCTTCTCCGATGAATGAAACCGTCACCACCCCGAAGACCAAGATCGAGATCAAGGTCGAACGGCCAAAGCTGCACAAGGTCATCCTGGTCAACGACGATTTCACCCCCCGCGAGTTCGTCGTCAGGGTGCTGAAAGCCGAGTTCCGCGTGAGCGACGACCAGGCACAGCGGGTGATGATCACCGCGCACCGGCGCGGCGCCTGCGTCGTGTCCGTCTACACCAAGGAAATCGCCGAGGCCAAGGCGACGAACGCGACCGACGCGGGGCGGGCCAAGGGCTACCCGCTGCTGTTCACCACCGAGCCTGAGGAGTAGCGCGGGCGGCCATTGGCCCCTTGACATAACAAAGTTTAGCGCGCCCGGCCCTGCCTTCCCGTAGCACCTCCCGCTTCAACGCGAGAGGTCGGCGTGGCCAGGGTCCTTACACTTCAAGACAAAATGCAAAGCGCGGGCGGTGTAACAACCGGGTTCGACTATCTTCGGATTGGCCTGTCCCTTGCCGTCTTTACCTGGCACGCCATGGCGCTTAGCGCGCGTTCGCCTGAATTCGATTCAGAATGGTGGTCGGGGCCATTCCGGTTCATTCTCGCCGCGATCCTTCCTCTCTTTTTCGCCTTGTCAGGATTCCTGGTGACCGGAAGCCTGGGCCGGACCCGGCTGCACCAGTTCGTCACGCTGCGCTTCATCCGGTTGATCCCCGCCCTGGCGGTCGAGATCACGCTGTCCGCCGTAATCATCGGGCTGATCTTCACCACATTGCCCGCATCGCAGTACCTCAGCAGCCCAGAGTTCTATGGCTACTTCCTCAACATCGTCGGTGACATCCACTACTTCCTTCCAGGCGTGTTCGACGACAAGCCTTTCCAGGGCTTGATGAATGGGCAGCTATGGACCATCCCGTTCGAGCTTGAATGCTACTTGGCATTGGTCTTGCTGGCCATTTCAAAGGTGACCCGGCGGCCGCTTGCCTTTCTGGCCATCACCGCCGCGCTTTCGCTTGCGTTCACCGTGCGGGCTTTGACCGGCCCTCCTATCAGTGGCGTCACCCATTTGCCGGGCCGGGTGCTGGTCGTTTGCTTCCTGGCTGCCGTCAGCCTTTACTTGTGTCGCGACCGCATTCCCTACTCCAATTTTTTGGGAGTGATTTCAGCAATTGCGACGGCGGTGTTCCTGCAGATACCCAATCTTTCATACCTGGCCGCCTTCCCGGCGGCTTATCTGACCGTCTATCTCGGGCTGATGCGCCCCCCGGCAATCCCGTTCGGCGACCTGTCCTATGGCGTGTACCTGTTCCATTGGCCGATCCAGCAATCGACCGTGCACATGTTCCAGAGCAATCATTCCCCGTGGCTGCTGATGCTGATCTCGTTGCCGCTAACGATATTCTGCGCCTGGCTGTCCTGGACCTGGATCGAGAAGCCGATCCTTGTCCGCAAGAAACCGATCCTGGCTGCAGTTGATCGCGTGTGGGACACCATCCTGATGCCCGGCCGCCTTATGGGGCAGCGCCGCACCGGCAAGGTTCAGGCCAGCGCCGACGCAGCCGGCCAAGCCGACTAGGCGGCGCCCTCCCGTCAAACCCGGCCCCGCACGGCCGCGGCCGTCACCGCCAAGCGGTCGGCCAGGCCGCGCGCCCCATGGCGGGGCCGCGCCAGGTCCCGCGCGGCGAGCACGGCCGGCAGCGCCGCGGCGATGGCCTGCTTCGGCAACCAGCACGCCCGGCCGGCCTCCAGCCATCCGGAGGCGGTCGCGGCGACGTGCGCCCGCACCCCGTCCAGGGCGGCACGGCCCGGGTCGGCGACGACATCCTCGGGACGGAGGCCGTGCCGCGCCAGCAGGTCTTCCGGCAGCACGCAGCGGGACTGCCGGGCCAGGACCGGAACGCTGCGCAGCACCCCCGCCGCGCCGTAGGCGGCGCCCAAGTTCCGCAGCGCGTCGAGTGCCGGGCCATCGGCGCCGAGCGCGCGTCCCGCCGCCGCCGCCACGCCGCCCGCCGTCGCCTGCAGGTAGTCGCGGAACGCGGCCTCGGTCTCCATCGGCTCGGTTTCCGCTTCCCGCCCGTCGATCATCGCCAGCAGGTCCGCCGCCTGCAGCCGGCCCGCGTCCAGCGCATCCCCGAGCGGCCCGGCGACTTCGTGACGCCGCCGGGCGCCTTCCGCCACCTCCCGCCACCATTGCAAGCGGATGGAGGCCGCCATCGGGTTGGAGACGGCCTCCCGCGCCCGGGCCAGCTCGTGGTTCGCCGCATACAGCACGAACAGCGCCTCCCGCATGGTGGGCGGCGCGAACAGGGCGGTGAGGAAGCGGTCGGGGTCGTGGCGGCGCACGATGGCGGCGCAAGGGGACAGGGCATCGGGCGGCATGGCGGCGGTGTGTGGCCCCAACCGCCGCGCCGCGCAACCTTGACGCGCCCAACCTTGACGCCCTGGCCGCCGCGCGACCAATCTGCGCCCCGTCACCAGGAGGATTGACCGATGGCATTTGAACTTCCCCCCCTCCCCTATCCGCACAGCGCGCTCGCCGAGCGCGGCATGTGCCAGGAAACGATGGAGCTGCACCACGACAAGCACCATCAAGCCTACGTCACGGCGCTGAACGGCTTCGTCGAGAAGAACCCGGCGCTGGCCGGCAAGTCGCTGGACGAGATCATCCAGATGAGCAACGGCAAGGCCGACATGGCGCCGGTGTTCAACAACGCCGGGCAGCATTGGAACCACATCCTGTTCTGGCAGAACATGTCGCCCCAGGGCGGCGGCATCCCCGGCGCCCTAGAGAGCAAGATCACGGGCGACTTCGGCAGCGTCCAAGCGTTCAAGGATGCGTTCAAGGCCGCCGCCGTGGGCCAGTTCGGCTCCGGCTGGGCCTGGCTGGTGCTGGGCAGCGACGGCAAGCTCAAGGTCACCAAGACGCCGAACGGCTCCAACCCGCTGGCGACCGGCGAGGGCCGCGCGCTGCTCGGCTGCGACGTGTGGGAGCACAGCTACTACCTGGACTTCCGCAACCGCCGCCCGGACTACGTGAGCAACTGGCTGGACAAGCTGGCCAATTACGAGTTCGCCGCGAGCCAGATGGGCTGAGCACCCGGGTTCCCTCCTCCCCACGCGGGGGGGGAGGGAGCGCGCTCAGCCGGGCTTCGCGTCGTTCGCGGCGACCGGCTTCAGCACCGTGGTGATGGTGTCGCGTACCACGGTCACACGGACATTGGGGGCGATATCGACCTCGATCTCGTTGCTGCCTTCCTTGACCCGCTGCACCGTGCCGAGGATGCCGCCCGCCGTCACCACGCGGTCGCCTCGGCGCAGCGCGGCCAGCATCGCCTTCATCTCCTTGGCCCGGGTCTGCTGCGGCCGGATCAGCAGGAAGTAGAACACGCCGAAGATCAGGATGATCGGCAGGTAGTTCAGCACGGCACTCGTCAAGCCGGCAGCGTCCTGGGCATAAGCGGGGGAGATCAGCATGGTCATCCTGGGTTGCCGTGGTTGCGCCGGGACCATAGTTTGAGGCCCCGCCCCGTCAAGCCATGACCTGCCCCGCCATCAGCCCCAGGAGTTCCGTTGGACATAGCCTTGCTGACCCGCATCGCCGACGCGCTGGACCGGCTGGCGCCGCCGCCGCCGCCCGCGCCGGACTTGGCCGACGCCGACGCCTATGTATGGCAGCCGTCGCCGGCGCACCTCGTTCCCGTGCCGCGCGTGTCCCGGGTGGACATCGGCCTCCTGCAAGGCATCGAGCGGCAGAAGCGGCAGGTGCTCGACAACACGGGGCGCTTCGCCCGCGGGCTGCCGGCCAACAACGCCATGCTGTGGGGCGCCCGCGGCATGGGCAAGTCGTCGCTGGTCAAGGCCGCGCACGCCGCCGCCAACCGGGACGCGCCCGGCGCCCTGGCGCTCATCGAGATTCACCGGGAAGACATCCGCACCTTGCCGGACCTACTGAACCTGCTGCGCGGGCGCCCTCGCCGCTGCTTGATCCTGTGCGACGACCTGTCGTTCGAGCGGGAGGACGCCGACTACAAGGCTCTGAAATCCGTGCTGGACGGCGGCATCGAGGGGCGCCCGGCCAACGTGCTGTTCTACGCCACCAGCAACCGCCGCCACCTGATGCCGCGCGACATGATCGACAACGAGCGCTCCACGGCGATCAACCCGGGCGAGGCCATCGAGGAGAAGGTCTCGCTGTCCGACCGCTTCGGCCTGTGGATCGGCTTCCACAACTGCGACCAGGACGCCTTTTTCGCCATGGTCGATGGCTACGCCGACCAGCTCGCCTTGCCCATCGCCCGTGACGCGCTGCACGCAGAGGCCGTCGAATGGTCGGTCACGCGCGGCGCGCGGTCCGGCCGGGTGGCCTGGCAGTTCATTGAAGATTTGGCCGGCCGCCTGGGCGTGGCCCGCCCGCAGGAGAATACCACATGACCGAGACCCCGCAGGCTTCCGGATTCTACCGCCGCCGTGTCGGCGATGTCCTGGTGACCGCCCTCAACGACGGGATGATCCACCTGCCGCTCAGCGCCATGCGCAGCATCGAGCCGGACGCCGCCTCGGCGATGCTGCAGGAAGCGTTCCGCGCCCCCGCGCCGCGGTCGAGCGTCAACGCCTTTCTGGTGCAGGGCGCCGGGTCCACGGTCCTGATCGACACGGGGGCGGGCGACGGGATGGGGCCGACCATGGGACGCCTGCAGTCCAGCCTTGCGGCGGCCGGGGTCGCGCCGGGCGATGTGGACGCGGTCGTGATGACCCACCTGCACCCCGACCATGCTGGCGGCCTGGCCAGCCCGGCGGGCTTGGCGACGTTCCCCAAGGCCGAGTTCGTCGTGGCGCAGCAGGAAGCGGATTTCTGGCTGAACGAAGCCGTGGCCGCCGCCGCGCCCGATGAACGGAAGCCGTACTTCACCGGGGCGCAAGCCGCGGTCGCGCCCTACCGGTCGCGGATGCGCTTGTTCAACGGCGCCGACGTGGCGCCGGGCCTTCAGGCGCACCCGTTGCCGGGCCACACGCCGGGGCATACGGGATACCTCGTGACATCCGGCGACGCCGCGCTGCTGATTTGGGGCGACGTGCTGCATGTGCCGGACGTGCAGGCGCGCCGGCCCGAGGTGGGCGTGGTCTTCGACACGGACCCCGAGGAGGCCGTGCGGAGCCGCCTCCGCGTGCTCGACATGGCGGCGCAGGAGCGGCTGATGGTGGCCGGGATGCACCTGCATTTCCCGGCCTTCTCGCACGTCGTGAAGCGGGCGGAGGGCTACGCCCTGGTGTCCGATGCCTGGCTAGGCAGCGTGTAGCACCGCCGCCCCGGCCATGTAGGGCAGGAGCGCCGGCGGCACGCGGATCGTGCCGTCCGCCTGCTGGCCGTTCTCCATCACGGCGATCAGCGCCCGCCCGACCGCGACGCCCGATCCGTTCAGCGTGTGCAGGAACCCCGCCGCCTTGCCGTCCGCGCCGCGGAACCGCGCGCCCATGCGCCGGGCCTGGAAGGTGCGGGTATTGGAGCAGGAACTGATTTCCCGCCACGCCCCCTGCCCGGGCAGCCAAACCTCCAAATCATAGGTCTTGGCCGCGCCGAACCCGGTGTCCCCGGCGCAGAGCAGCACCCGGCGGTAGGGCAGGCCGAGCGCCTCCAGCACCGCCTCCGCGCAGGCGGTCATGCGTTCATGCTCGGCGTCGCTGGCGTCCGGATGGGTAATGCTGACCAGCTCCACTTTGCGGAACTGGTGCTGGCGCAGCATCCCGCGGGTGTCGCGCCCGGCCGAGCCGGCCTCGCTGCGGAAGCACTCGGACAAGGCCGTGACCCGCATCGGCAGGCGGTCCGCCGGCACGATCTCGTCCATCACCAGGCTGGACAGCGGCACCTCGGCGGTGGGGATCAGCCAGCGGCCGTCCGTGGTGCGGAATAGGTCGTCGGCGAACTTCGGCAGCTTGTCGGTGCCATACGCGGCGGCGTCGTTCACCAGCAGCGGCACCTGGGTTTCGGTGTAGCCGTGCTGCGTCGTGTGCAGGTCCAGCATGAACTGGCCGAGCGCGCGCTCCAGCCGGGCCAAGCCGCCGCGCAAGATGGTGAACCGGCTGCCGGACATGCGCGCCGCCCGCTCGAACTCCATGAGGCCCAGCGCCTCGCCGAGTTGGAAGTGTTCCAGCGGGGGGAAGTCGAACGCGGGGGGGTGGCCCACCTGCTTGACCACCACGTTGGCCGCCTCGTCCAAGCCCTCCGGCACGCCGGGGTCGAGCAGGTTGGGCAGCGACTCCAACTCGCGCCGGATCGCTCCGTCGAGCGCGTCGGCCCGGCCTTCCAGCGCCGCCATCTCGTCGCGCAGCGCCGTGGCCTCGGCTTCCATCGCCGCCGTGTCGTCGCCGGCGCGGCGGCCTTGGCCGATCTGCTTGGCGAGCGCGTTGCGCCGGGCCTGCTTGTCCTGCACGGCCGCAAGCGCCGCGCGGCGCTCGGCATCAACGGACAGCAGGCCGGCCGACACCGCCGGCAAGCCGCGCCGGGCCATGTTGGCGTCAAAAGCGTCGGGATCGGCGCGGAGCGCGCGGATGTCATGCATCAGGTATCGACCGGCTTGGTTTCGACCCAACCGGCCGTGAGGATGGAGATCTCGTAAAGCACGATCAGCGGGATCGCCAGGCCGGTCTGCGTGATCACGTCGGGCGGGGTGATGATCGCCGCGATCACGAACATGCCGACGTAAGCGTAGCGCCGATACTTCTTCAGCCCGCGCGACGAGATGATGCCGACCTTGGCAAGCAGTGTCAGCAGCACCGGCAACTGGAACGCCAGGCCGAACGCGAAGATCAGCCGCATGACGAGGCCGAGGTATTCGCTCACCTTGGCTTCCAACTGCACCGGCAGGCCGCCGCCGCCCGTGGGCGACTCGAAGCTCAGGAAGAACGTCCAGGCCGCGGGGAACACGAAGTAATAGGCGAGCGCCGCCCCCGCCACGAACAGCACCGGCGTGGCGACCAGGAACGGCAGCAGCGCCCGCTTCTCGCTGCGATACAGGCCCGGCGCCACGAACAGCCAGACCTGCGACGCGACAACGGGAAAGGAGATGAACGCCGCGCCGAAGAAGGCCACCTTCAGGTACGTGAAGAACGCCTCGTACAACGCCGTGAAGATCAGCCGGCGGTTCTGCCCGGTCTTGGTGACCAGGATGTCCGCCAGCGGCTGTGCCAGGAAGGAGTAGATGCCCCGGCTGAAATAGTAACAGATGGCGAAGCAGACCAGGAACGCGCCCACCGACCACAGCAGCCGAGTGCGCAACTCGACCAGGTGGTCGAGCAGCGGCATGGGCTTGTCGTTGATCGGGTCGTCGGCGGGCGCCGGCTGCGTATCCACAATGCTATCCTGGAGTGCGGCGCTCAGGCGTGCGGCGTCGGGTGGGTCGCAGGCTCGTGCTGGACGGGCGGCGCGCCGCGAGGGTCGGTGTAGGCGGGCGCGGCGGCCGGCAGCTCGGCCGGGACCGCGGCCTCTGCCAGCACCGCTTCGTTGGAAAGGGCGGCGGGCGCCGGGTCGGACACGGTGACGGTGCGCGGCACATGCGGGGCCGCGGTGTCCGCCGGCGCGTCCGCCACGGGGGTCACGGGCGGCGGCGCCGCGTTGAAGGGGCGCTCGTTGATGGTGCGGCGGATCGAGCCGTCATTGTCCACGGCGTTCAGGATCTTGCCCTTGATGTCCATGCTGCGGATGTCGTTGATCTGGTCGCGCACCTCATGCAGGTTCGCCTCGCGCACCATCTCGTCCACGTGGGTCTGGAACTCGGCCGCCATGCGCCGGGCCTTCTTGACCATCTGAGCGACGGCCTTGATGGCAACAGGCATGTCTTTCGGCCCGATCGCGATGAGCGCGACCACGCCGATCAAGGCAATTTCAGACCAGGCTAGATCAAACATGGCAGGCTGCGTCCCTTTGGCGCGTTGGTAGCACGGGGCCTGTACATGGGGAACCGCGTGTCGCCGCGCATCGGGTGCCGCGCGTTCACCGCGCGCCAAACGTCACGCGCGTCACCGTGCGCCGGACACCTCTGGGCTGCCCTCCTCCCGCAGCATGTCCTCGCGCCGGGGCAGGTCGCCGATGCCGCGCAGGCCGAACTGCGCCAAGAACGCCGCCGTGGTGCCCCAAAGCGTCGGGTGGCCCGGCGCTTCCTTGCGCCCCTTCGGCTCGATCAGCCCCGACTCAAGCAGCGCGTCGATGGTGGCCTGCCCCAGGCTGGCGCCGCGGACCGCCTCGACATCCGCCCGCGTGGCCGGCTGGTGATAGGCGATCACGGCCAGCGCCTCCATCGCGGCGCGCGGCAAGCGGCGGGGCTGCGGCACGACCTGCGTGAGGCGCGGCGCCAGGTCCGGAGCGGTGCGGAACTGCCAACCGCCGGCGACCTCCACCAGCTCGACGCCCCGGCCGGCATACCGCGCCTGCAACGCGCGCAGCACGGTGGCCGCTTCCACGGGCGGCGGCAGCAGGCGCGCGACGGCGGCGGTGCTGACCGGCTCGGCGCTGGCGAACACCAACGCCTCGGCCAAGCGCGCCGCCGCGTCCTCCGTCACGTACCGGCCCGCAACAGGATGGGGCCGAACTGCTGATCCTGCCGGATATCGGCCAGACCGCCCCGCGCCAGTTCCAACCCGGCCAAGAAGGCGCTGGCCAGCGCCGCGCGGTGCTGCAACGGCGTTGCGGCCTCCGGCAAGGCCAGCTCCAGCGCGGTCCAGCCGGGCCGGCCGCCCAGCATCGCCTCAAGCCGCGCCAATGCGGCCTGCACGCTCCACAGCGTCAGGCGCCGCGGCTGATACTGCCGCTGCGCCCCCGCCCGGCGCATCGCGGCCAGGTAGCCCCGCAGGAGGCCGGGCATGTCGGCTGCCAAGCGGGACCGGTCGAACTCGCGCAGACGCTCCGGCATTCCGCGGGCGAACACGTCGCGGCCGAGTTGCGGCCGGGCCGCGAGCCAGGCCGCGCCGGCGCGGATGGCTTGCAGGTCGCGCAGCCGGCTCGCGAGGACATCGGCGGCCAGCCCAGCCTCCCCCGCCTCGTCCGTGCCCGGCGGCAGCAGCAGGCGGGATTTCAGCCAAGCCAGCCAAGCCGCCATCACCAGCCAATCCGCCGCAAGCTCCAGCCGCACCCGGCGCGCGCCCTCCACGACGGCGAGGTACTGCTCCACGAGCGACAGGATCGAGATGCGCGCCAGGTCCACCTTCTGCCGGCGCGCGAGGTCGAGCAGCAGGTCCAGCGGCCCCTCGAAACCGTCAAGCTGCAGGATCGGACCCGGCTCCGCGTCCGGCTGGGCGAGGTTCGGCCCAAGGTCAGGCCCAACGTCAGGCATCGTGGAACGACAGCCGGTACACGAGGTCGAACGCCCAAGGCAGGCCGGTGTTCAAGGCGTTGCCCACCGGGTCGAACCGGATGCCGAACTCCGCCAACAGCCGGGGCAGCAGGAACACGAGCAGCAGAACGATCACCAGCCCCGCCCGCTCCAGCCGCGCCCAGGCGAAGGCGAGCCGCTCCGGCAAGATGCCGACCATGATGCGCCCCCCGTCCAAAGGCGGGATCGGCAGGAGGTTGAACAGGCCGAGCACGAGGTTGGCCAGGATGAAGGTCTGCAGCATCGTGTCCGCGACCTCGCCCATGCTCTCCGGCAGCAGCGCAACTCCATGCGTCAGGAGGGCGGCAAGCCAGGCGAGGATAAAATTCGCGAGCGGGCCGGCCGCCGCCACCAGCGCCATGCCGCGCCGGGGGTTGGCGAACCGCCAAGCGGACACCGGCACCGGCTTGGCCCAGCCGAACATGAACAGCACCCGCCCAATCGTCAGCAGTTGGCTTACCAGCAGGAAGCCGGGCACCAGCAGCGTGCCCACCCGGTCCACGTGCCGCAACGGGTTGAGCGACAGCCGGCCCATGCTCCGCGCCGTATCGTCGCCGAGGGCGAGTGCCGCGTAGCCATGCGCGGTCTCATGCAAGGTGATCGCCAGGATCACCGGGATGGCGGCGATGACGATGGACAGCAGCAGGTCGGTCACGCGACCGCTCCATCGGCCAGCAGCGCGTCCCGTTCCGCCGCCAGCGCATCGCCGTCCAGCACCCGCCGGGCGGCATCCGCCATGTGCCGCGCCGCGGCCAGCCGCGCCAGCGCCGCATCCGAAAGGTTTGGGGCGCTTTGGAACACGTCGGCGGTGTCCGGGAGCGCCCCGCTGCAGTGCATGGCGATGTCGCAGCCGGCCGCGACGGCTTGGGCGGCCCGCGCGCCCGGCGTGCCGGACAGGGCGTTCATGGCAAGGTCGTCGGACACGAGAACTCCTCCGAAGCCGATCCGGCCGCGTATGACGTGCCGGATCACGACCGCCGACAACGTGGCCGGCCAGTCGGGGTCAAACCCTTCATATAGGAGGTGCGCCGTCATCATCCATGGCAGCCCGGCGCAGGCGGCGAAGGGGCGCAGGTCGTCGGCCAGGTCCTGGGCCGCGCCCACCCGCGGCAGGTCCAGGTGACTATCGACGGTGGCCCGGCCATGCCCCGGCGCGTGCTTCGCCACCGGCTGCACCCCGGCCGCCAGCAGCCCATCCGCCACCGCATGGCCCATCCGGCCCACGGCGTCCGGATCGTGCGAGTAGGCGCGGTCCCCAATCGCCTCGTGCGCGCCGGGCACCCGCAAATCGAGCGTCGGGGCGCACGCCACGTCCAGCCCGGCGCCGGCGCAGTCCAGCCCGATCAACGCCCCGCTCAGCCAGGCGGCGCGCAGGCCGGCGTCCTCGTCCCGCGCAAACACCGCGCCGAGCCGGGCGGCCGAAGGGTGGGCGCGCCAGTGCGGCGGGCGCAACCGGGCGACCCGGCCGCCTTCCTGGTCGATGGCGAGCACCGCATGGGGCGGCAGAACGTCGCGCAGCGACGCCGTGAGCGCCCGGAGTTGCCCGGGATCGCAAACGTTGCGGGCGAATAGGATGACGCCCGCGGGCTGGTATCGGCGAAACAGCGCGGCCTCCGCCGGGTCGAGCACCGGCCCGGCAATGCCGACAATGGCCGCCCTCACGCCCGGGCCGTCAGGAGCCGGTGATGGAACAAGCCCCGCCCTTGGCACGCACGCGGGCGCAGAAGGCGGTCGCGTCGGCGATGTCCAGGAAACCGCCGGTGCGCAAGCGCCACACCGCGCGCCCGTCGCGCTCCGCCTTTTGCACGACCGGCTGGCGGTCTCCGAGCAGGTCCGGCATCCGCTTGGCGAGCCGCTGCCATTCCGTTTGCGCCGCGCCTGCGCTGTCCACCGCCGCCAACTGCACCAGCGTGCTGGCGGGGGCTGGCGCCGGGGCCTGGGGGGTAGCGGCCGGCGCCGGGGCCACCGGCGGCTGCAGCACAACGGCCGGGGGCGGGGCAGCGGGCAGCACCGGCAACGCCGGGGCGGGCGGCGGCACGGCGGCCTGGGGCGGCATCTGCGCCCGCAATGCCTGTGCCGCCGGGACCTCGGGGGGTGGGGCCAAGCCCCGTGTCTTGGAACCTTGGCCGCCCATCACCTGCTCATCGGCCCCGGCGACCTGCAACCCCCCGGGGTTCTCCGGCTTGACCCGCACCGGCCGGCTGTCGGCCTCGATGACCGGGACCACCGCGGCATGGCGCCCGGACAGCGCCCAGCCCCCCACGCCGGCCAGCAGCAACCCGCCCAGCCCCGCCCCCGCGGCCAGCAGAGCCTTCGTGCCCCGGTCCATCCCGGGACGGCGCGGCTGGTAATACGTGCGGATCGGAGCCGAGCCGCGCCCGGCGGCGGGAATGTGCAGGTCGTCGGACACGGTTCAGCGCATCTCCTCCACAGGCTCCACCCCAAGCACCGCCAGGCCGGAGCGAAGCACAATCGCCGTTGCAGCCACCAGGGCCAGCCGGGCCATGGTCTCGGCCGGCCGGTCCGCTTGCAGGAACCTCAAGGTTGCATCGTCCCGTCCGCGGTTCCACAGCATATGAAAGTCGCCTGCCAAGTCATAGAGAAAAAACGCGATTCGGTGAGGTTCCTGTGCCAAAGCCGCGCTTTCCACGGTGCGGGGCCAGGAGGCAAGCCGGCGGATCAGCGCCGACTCGGCATCGTTCTGCAAACTGTCCAGCGGCACGGTGGCCAAAGCGTCCGAGGCGACCGCGGACGCGCCATACGCTTCGACTGCGGCCCGCAGCACCGACCGGCAACGGGCATGGGCATACTGCACGTAGAACACGGGGTTTTCCCGCGTCTGCGCGACGACGGCATCGAGGTCGAAATCCATCTGCGCGTCGGATTTCCGCGTCAGCATGGTGAAGCGCACCGCGTCCCGCCCGACCTCATCGAGGAGGTCGGCGAGCGTCACGTAGGTGCCGGCGCGCTTGGACATGCGGACCGGCTCGCCGCCGCGCATCACCCGCACGATCTGGCACAGCACGATTTCCAGCCGCGCCGGGCGGTTGCCGGCCACCGCCCGGGTCGCCGCCTTCATCCGCGACACGTAGCCGCCGTGGTCGGCGCCCCACACGTCGATCATCAGCTCGGCGCCGCGTTCAATTTTGTCGGCGTGGTAGGCGATGTCGTTGGCAAAGTAGGTGTTGGAGCCGTCCGACTTGCGCAGCGGACGGTCCACGTCGTCGCCGAACTGGGTGGCGCGGAACAGGGTCTGTTCCCGCGGCTCCCAATCCTCGGGCGTCTTGCCCTTCGGCGGCTCCAACGTGCCCTCGTAGATCAAGCCCTGCCCACGCAACTGCTCGATCACCCGGTCCGGCGCGCCCGCCTCCACCAGCGCCCGCTCGGAGGTGAACACGTCGAACTGGACGCCCAACTGCGCCAAGTCCGCCCGGATGGCGGCCATCATCGCGGCGACGGCAAAGGCGCGCACCCGGTCGAACCACAGCACGGGGTCGGCCACGGTGCTGCCGGGTCCAGCCAGCGCGTCGCCGTGCTCCGCTCGCAGCGCCTCGCCCACCGCGATCAGGTACTCGCCCCGGTATTGCAGGCCGCCGGGCGCCACGGCGGCGAACTCGTCCTCCGTCATCGCCGTGCCGACCGCTTGGAGGTAGCGCCAATAGGCCGCCCAGGCGAGCGCCGCCACCTGCGCGCCGGCGTCGTTGATGTAATACTCCTTGGTCACGGCGAACCCGGCCTTGGCCAAGAGGTTCGCCAGCGCATCGCCCACCACGGCGCCCCGGCCGTGGCCGACGTGCAGCGGACCCGTCGGGTTGGTCGAGACATACTCGACGTTCACCCGCGCCCCCTGCCCGGCGTCGCCCGTCCCGAACGCCTCTCCTTCCCGCAGGATGGCCGGCAGCGTCGCGCGCAGGCTGTCCGGACGCAGGTGCAGGTTCACGAAGCCCGGCCCGGCCGGCTCCGCCCGCAGCACGTCCGCGCCGTCGGCGAGCGCCGCCGCGAGCGCCTGCGCGATGCGGGCCGGGGGCTGGCGCGCCGCCTTGGCGCTCACCATGGCGGCGTTGGTCGCCATGTCGCCGTGGGCGGGGTCCCGCGCCGGGGTGACTTCCACCCGGGCGGCGACGTCCTCCGGCAGGTCCGGCACGGCCTGGCGCAGCGCGTCCACCACGGCGGCGCGCACGCGGGCGAAAATGTTCTCCGGCACCATGTTCTCTGGCAAAGCGGATTCCTGTCAGCCGATGGTGAAAGGGTCGGTCAGGCGGCGGTGCTCGTCGAGCGCGAACCGGTCCGTCATCCCGGCAATATAGTCCGCAACCGTCAGCGCCGCACGCGGCCCGTCCGCCCCGGCGCGTGCCCGCCAGCCGTCCGGCAACATGCTGGTGTCCTCATGCAGCAGGGTGAACAGGGCTTCCGTCACCCGGCGGGCCTTGTTGCTCATGCGGTTCACCCGCCAATGGCGATACATGTGGGCATACAGGAACTCCTTGACGGCCCGGTTCGCTTCCGCCATCGCCGGGCTGAACGCGATCACCGGCTTCTTCGCGTGGCGGATCGCGGCGGCGTCGGCGGGATCGAGCGCCGCGATGCGCCGCCGGCTTTCCGTCGTCAGGTCCGTGACGAAGCTGTTGATCACCCGGCGGATCGTTTCATGCCGCAGCCGCGCCGGCGGCACGTCAAGGGAGGAGCGCCGGGCCAGCGCCAAGGACGCCCCCACCACCGGCAAATGCGCGATGTCGTCCGGCCCGAACAGCCCGGCGCGCATCCCGTCGTCCAGGTCGTGGCTGTGATACGCAATGTCGTCCGCCATCGCCGCCACCTGCGCCTCGCCGCCTGCCTGGCTGTGCAGGTCGAGCGGATGGCGCGCATTATACTCGGCGATGTAGGGCGGCGGGTGGCGCAGCGGGCCGTTGTGCTTGGCCAAGCCCTCCAGCGTTTCCCACGTCAGGTTCAGCCCGTCGAACGCGGCGTAGCGGTCTTCCAGCTTGGTCACGATGCGTAAGGATTGCGCGTTGTGGTCGAAGCCGCCAAAGGGCTTCATGCGGTTGTTCAGCCCCTCCTCCCCGGCATGGCCGAACGGCGGATGGCCCAGGTCGTGCGCCAAGGCCAGCGCCTCCGTCAGGTCCTCGTCCAGCCCAAGCTCCCGCGCGACGGAACGGGCGATCTGCGCGACCTCGATGCTGTGGGTCAACCGGGTGCGGAAGTAGTCGCCCTCGTGGTTGACGAACACCTGCGTCTTGTATTGCAGCTTGCGGAAGGCGGCGCTGTGGATCACCCGGTCGCGGTCCCGCTGCCACGGGCTGCGGCCCGGGCTTTCCGGTTCCGGATGCAATCGCCCGCGGGAAGTTTCGGGCCGGACGGCGTAGGGGGCGTGGGACATGGACCCGACTATAAGGGATCGCGCGCCCCATGCGGCACTGGCATCTTCAATATGGGGACGGCACGCGCTATGTTCCGCCCATGAACAGCATCAGCGACATCACGCGCTTTTCCGTGTCCGACCGCGCCGCCGAGCGCGTGGCGGAGATCGTGGCCGCGCAATCCCGCCCGGCCGCGCTCCGCGTCGCCGTGCTGGCCGGCGGGTGCAGCGGGTTTCAGTACAAGTTCGAGCTGGACGAGGCGGTGCAGCCGGATGACCTCGTGGTGGAGGCGCAGGGTGCCCGGGTGCTGGTGGACCCCGTGAGCCTGGACCTGCTGGCCGGGTCGCAGCTCGACTACACCGACGAGCTGATGGGCGCGCACTTCACGGTCCGCAACCCGAACGCCACGTCGGGCTGCGGCTGCGGCGCCAGCTTCGCCATCGACTGAAGCCGAGCCGGCCGCACCCATGCGGATCGCAACCTGGAACGTCAATTCGGTCCGTATGCGCGAGCAGCTTGTGGCGGACTGGCTGCGCCGGGTGCAGCCTGATTTGCTGCTGCTGCAAGAGATCAAGTGCGAGGCGGCAAGCTTCCCCGCCGCCGCGTTCGAGGCCGCCGGCTACGCGGCCCACGTCGTCGGCCAGAAGTCTTACAACGGCGTCGCGGTCCTGTCGCGCGTGCCGGTCGAGGTCACGCATCGCAGCCTGCCGGGCTTGCCCGACGACGATGGCCAGGCCCGCTACATCGAGGCCCGGGTCCAGGACGCCTCCGGGCCGGTCACGGTCGGCAACCTGTACTTGCCGAACGGCAATTCCGGCGGCGACGCGGGCTACGAATACAAGCTGCGCTGGATGGAGTTGCTGGCCGACCACGCCGCCGCCTTGCTGGCCGACGACCAGGCGGTGCTGCTTGCCGGCGACTACAACGTGTGCCCGGCCGACGCGGACTTCGCGCCCCGCACGCTGTCCGCGTCCGACGCCCTCGTGCGCCTGGAAACCCGCGCCCGGTTCCGTGCCCTGCAATGGCTCGGCCTGACGGACGCGGTGCGCGCGCTGCAGCCGTCCGGGCCGGCCTACACCTTCTGGGACTACCAGCACGGCGCTTGGCCGCAGGACCGGGGCTTACGCATCGACCATGTGCTGCTGTCGCCGGACCTGGCGGAGCGGCTGATTTCGGCCAAGCCAGACCGGGACGAGCGGGGCCAGCCGCAGCCGTCCGACCACGTGCCGGTCGTCGTCGAGCTTGCGTGAGGCTTAAAGCTTCAAGGTGGCGACCACGCAGCCGTGCCCGGCCGACCCGTCGATGACCAAGGCTTGCGCCGGGTCGCCCTTGGCAAGCGCCGTGACCAGCCTCATGCCCAGGCTTCCCGACAAGCGCGGCGCGAAATCCGAGGGGAAGCCCGGCCCTTCGTCCTCCACCCGCACCTGCAAGCCGCCGGGCACGTCGCGAAGGCTGACCAGCACGCGGCCGGCCCCGTGCTTCAAGGCGTTGGCCACAAGTTCGGAGGTGATCAAACCCAGCGGCGTGGTCTGGTCGGCGGACAGGCTCAGCGGGTCGGCTTGCACCGTGATCTCGCGGTGGTTCTCGGGCGTATCCACCATGGCCTGGATGTCGGCGACCAGCGCGCGCAGGTAGGCGGCGGCGTCGGTCCGCGCCGTCGATCCCCCTTCGTAGAGGTGCCGGTGCACCGCGCTGATCGTCATGATCCGTCCGGCCGCGGCTTCAAGCTGCGCCCGCGTTTCCTCGCTCGCGGACCGCGCTTGCAACTGCAGCAGGGCGCGCACCAGTTGCAGGCTGTTCTTGACCCGGTGATGCACCTCAAGCATCAGCAGGTCCTTCTCGCGCAGCAGGGCGTCCTTGGCCTGCTCCGTTTGGTGCCGGACCAGCGCCGCCGCGAGCACGCTCGACAAGGATTGCAGGAACGCCGTGTCGGCCGCGACGAACTCGCCGCGGGCCGTGCCGTCCACCTCCAGCACGCCGAACGGGAGCGAAGCGTCGGCGGCGTCGATCGCCACGTTGATGGCGCTGTGCACCCCGTGCTCCACCAGCACGTCCGGCGTTTGGAAACGGTCCTCCTTGCCGAGGTTGTTGGACAGGACCGGCTCCCCGGTGCGCAGGGCGTAGCCGGCCGGGCTGCCCAGCCCGGCGCTCAACACCATGCTGCCGACCACGCCGGGCCGCCATCCAATCCCGGCAATGATCAGCAGGTCGTCAGAGTCTGGCCGGAAGCGCAGCACTTTGGCAAACCGGGTCTGCAAGCCTTGTGACGCGACGCGGCAAGCCTCCGTCAGGATAGGCTCCAACTCCGTGGCCTTGAGCGCGAAGGTGCCGAAACCGGCGACCATCTCCTGTTGCCGAAGCCGGGCAGCAAACTCGTCCTGCGGTGCCTGGACCTTCGCCGCCATGCTGCCCATGCCATCCTCCGTCCCACGCGGCAACGAGATAACACTAATGCAAGTCAATGGGCAGACAGAAACCACACAATTCGATTTGATATCAAACTGAATGCAAGGCCAATATTGGCCAAAGCATCGGCGGCAGCCTGCTGGTGGAGGGGGTTGGATTCGAACCAACGTAGCCGTTACAGCAGCGGATTTACAGTCCGCCCCCTTTAGCCACTCGGGCACCCCTCCGCCGGGCCGCGGCAAGGCCGCAGGGCGGGCGGATTAGCGCCGAACCGGGATGGCTGTCAACTGGCTGTCAATGGGGGCCGCTCAACTGTATAGGGTCGGGATGCGCAGCAAACCTCCCGACCGGCCCGCCGGCGCGAAACCCTTTGGCCCGGCCCGACCTGGCAGCGGCGCCCGTCCCGGCCCTCCGCGGAACAGCGAGCGTGCTCCCCCGCGCGAGCCGGCCCGAGGCCCTGCCAAGCCAGCACGCCAACCGCCGCCTGACCGCTCGTCCGGCCCCCGCCCCAGCCGGCCGCCAACGCCCGAGGCGCGCGCCGCGGCGGCCCTGAAATCGCGCCTGGGACAGCCGCGCCCGGCAGCGCCGCCCCCGGCGGCGGCCCCCGAACCCAACACCCTGCGCGCGGCCACGCCGCCGGCCGCTCGCCCCTCCCCTCCACCTCCGGCCGCGCATGGCCCGGCGGCGCCGCGGGGCAGCGTTTGGCTGCACGGGTTGCACCCCGTGGCGGCGGCGCTGGCCAACCCGGCCCGCCGCCTGAAACGCCTGCTGCTGACCGAGGAAGCGGAGGCCGCGCTGCAGGCCCGCCTGCCGCAGCCCTGGCCGTTGGCGACCGAACGCGCGGACCGCGCCAAGCTGGATCACCTGCTGGGCCGGGACACCGTGCACCAGGGCGCCGCGCTGCTTGCGGACCTGCTGACGCCCCCCGCGCTGTCGACCGTGCTGGAACGGCCAGGGCCGGTGCTGGTGCTGGACCAGGTGACCGATCCCCGCAACATCGGCGCCGTGCTGCGCAGCGCCGCGGCGTTCGGCGCGTCGTGCGTCATCACCCAGGACCGCAACGCGCCGGAGGAAACGGGCGTGCTGGCCAAGGCCGCGTCGGGCGCCTTGGAGCAGGTGCCGCTGCTGCGCGCCGTGAACCTGGCCCGGACCTTGGTGGCGCTGAAAGCCGCCGGGCTGTGGGTCGTCGGGCTGGACAGCGGGGGCGCCTCGCTGCGCGGCGCGGCCTTCGTGGAGCGGCGCGTGGCGCTGGTGCTGGGTGCGGAGGGCGCCGGCCTGCGCCGCCTGACGCGGGACACCTGCGACGAGATCGCCGGGCTGGCCACGCCGGGCCTGATGGAAAGCCTGAACGTGTCGGCCGCCGCGACCGTGGCGCTTTACGAATTGGGGCGACCCTGATGGCCGACCTGTTCGACGCGGAGCGCGCCGCCCAGGCGCTGATCGCGGCCCGGCGGAGCCGGCGCGTGCTGGACCGGCTGCCGCCCGACGTTGCGCCGCGCACGCTGGCGGACGGGATTGCGGCCCAGCTCGCCGTGGCCCGCCGGGCCGGCGCTTATCCTCCCGCCGGGTTCAAGATCGGCGCGACCGCCCGGCGAATGCAGGAGTACTTGGGACTGCCCGGGCCGCTCGCCGGGTTCGTCGCCGAGGCCGGGCTGCATGGCAGCGGCAGCACGCTCAGCTTCAAATCCTTCCTGAACGCCGGCGTCGAGTGCGAGCTGGCCGTGGTCCTGGCGCAGGACCTTCCGCCCGGTCCGTGCAGCAAGGCCCAGGCTGCCGCCGCGGTGGGCGAGGTGATGGCGGGCATCGAGGTGGTCGAGAACCGCTACGGTCTGCTCGATGTGCTCGGCACGCCCACGCTGGTCGCCGACCAAGTGTATCACGCCGAGGCGGTCTTGGGCGCGCCCTTTCCGGACTGGCGCGGCCTCGACCTCTGCAGCTTGCCCGGCCGCCTGCTAGTGGACGGGCAGGAACGCGGCGCCGGCACCGGCGCCGACCTGTTGGGAGATCCCATCGCCGCGCTGGCCTGGCTCGCCGCGTCGGAGGAGGCCAAGGCCTTCGGCGGGCTGCGCGCTGGGCAGGTCGTGATGCTGGGCAGCGTCTGCCCGCCGATCTGGCTGGACGGCCCGACGGAGATCACGGTGCAGTTCGCCCCGCTGCCAAGCGTTACCTTGTCCTTGGTGTAAATTTAGAAAGATTGTTTTAACTTATAAAGCGGAGAATGCACGCGAACCGCCACCTGGGATTGACGCCATGTCCACCGTTCCTGCCTCGAAGCGCCGCATCCAATGGACCGCATTGTCTGACGACCTGCAACTCGCCTTGGCCGAGCAGGCGCTGAGCCGCGCCGCCGAGACCATCGCCGGGCAGGCCGAAAGCCTCGCAACCGAGATGGAGGGAGGATCGTTGACCGACCAAGGCGGTCCGGATGCCCTGCGCCTGCTCGCCGCGGTGATCCGCGCCACCAGCGGGCAGCCCGTAACGGACGCGAGGCGGCACTGAGGGGGCGGATTGCGGTTCAAATCGGTGCCGGGTGCAGGGATCGAACCCGCGGCCCCCTGATTACAAATCAGGTGCTCTACCATCTGAGCTAACCCGGCGTCGTGCGACGGTGTAGCAACCGAGACGCCGCCTGCCAACCTTGGCAGCGCCCGTTAGGCCGGCACTGGTCGGGCCGGCAACGGGGCATGCCCGGTGAACTTGCGCAACCGGCGCTGCAGCAGCGTCCAGGCCAGCTTGGTGCTCAACACGGACAGCTTGCCCCGGGGCGGAAGGCCCACCGATTTCAGGACCATACCCATGCTGCGCTCGATGTGGCGCAGGCGGTAGAACCCCATCGCCCGGCCCATATAGGCGGCGATGCAGCGGTCATGCGCGTAGGCCAGACTTTCCGGCTCGTTTCCGCAATGGAAAGCGTAGGCCAGCTCGTCATCCTCGCTTTCGGTGATGCGGCCCGCGGCAATGCGCAGCCGGGTCAGCAGGCTGAGGTTCTCCCGCACCAGGTAACGCCGCATGTGGTCATAGAACAGCTTGAAGTGCCGGTACTCGTCGGCCGCTATCAAGCGGCAGACCTGCTGCAGCACAGGTTCCTTCGCGGCGTCGGCCAGCGCAGTGTAGTAGCTGCTGGTCCCCGTTTCCACCATGCACCGGGCAATCAACTCCCCCGTCCGCGAGCCTCTGATCGACGCATCGGCGTCGAGCGGCAGCTTGTAGCCGGCGCGGTAGCGCGCAAACGCCGCCTCGAAATCCCAGCCGGGATCGGCCAGCATCGCCCATTTGCCGAGCGCGTCACCATGCTGCACCTCCTCCACTGCCCAGTTGTCCGCGGCGCCGCGGAAATCCGGGTCGTCCTGGAAAACGCGGCCGAGATAAACGGCGTAATCCATCCCGTTCCGCTCGACCATCGCGGCAGCCTTCACAAGCGGCACGATGTCGGGATCAACGGAGGCCGGGTCAAAACGGTCCCAGGAAATGTCCTCAATCCGCCAATGCTTCATCCGGTATGCTGCTCGCCATGATGCAACGGCCACCATAGGCAGCCCTGGTGGCCACGTTAATAAAAGACGCAGCACCAGACGACTGGCACCTCATCGTGCCAGACCGGGTGTTGCAGCAATGTGACAAGCCCTGGCACGGTCGCCTTGTCCGAAGCGTGGGCAAGGCGTCAGGCGGCGTGGGCGCTCAGGCCGCTTCGGCAGCGGCCAGCATGGCACGGGCAGCCTGCTGGCGCTGCATCGCCGCTTCCAACGCGGGGATGTCCGACTTGTCCGCCGCGGCGTAAGCGGCGTCGGCCTCCGCCAACCGCGCCGCGGCGGCACTGCGGGACACCTCGGCAACCGGGATGGCCTCGTCGGCCAGCACGGTGCAGCGTTCCGGCGTGACCTCGGCGAAGCCGCCGCTGACGTAAAGACGGCTGGTGGGACGGCCGCCCTCATGCAGGGTGATCGTGCCGCCGCGGAGCAGCACGATCATCGGCGCATGGCCCGGCAGCACGCCCATTTCCCCCTCGGCCGCCGGGATCACGGCCATATCGACCGGCTGCGACAGCAGCAGCCGGTCGGGGCTGACGATCTCCAGCAGCGTCGGCATCAGGCGGCGACCTTCATGCCTTCGGCCTTCTTCACCGCGTCCTCGATGGTGCCGACCATGTAGAACGCGGCCTCCGGCAGGTGGTCGTACTCGCCATCGACAATGGCCTTGAAGCTGCGCACCGTGTCGGCGATCGGCACGAAGATGCCGGGGCTGCCGGTGAACACCTCGGCGACATGGAACGGCTGGGACAGGAACCGCTCGATCCGCCGGGCGCGGGCGACGACCAGCTTGTCATCCTCGCTCAGCTCGTCCATGCCCAGGATGGCGATGATGTCCTGCAGGCTCTTGTAGGTTTGCAGCACGCGCTGCACCTCGCGGGCGACCTCGTAGTGCTCCTGGCCGACGATGCGGGGGTCGAGGCTGCGCGAGGTGGAGTCGAGCGGATCGACGGCCGGGTAGATGCCCTTCTCGGAGATGGCGCGGTTCAGCACCGTGGTCGCGTCCAAGTGGGCGAAGCTCGTGGCCGGCGCCGGGTCGGTCAGGTCGTCCGCCGGCACGTAGATGGCCTGCACGGAGGTGATGGAGCCTTTCTTGGTGCTGGTGATCCGCTCCTGCAGCGCGCCCATGTCGGTGGCGAGCGTCGGCTGGTAGCCCACGGCCGAGGGGATGCGGCCCAGCAGCGCCGACACCTCCGCGCCCGCCTGGGTGAAGCGGAAGATGTTGTCCACGAAGAACAGCACGTCCTGGCCTTCCTCGTCGCGGAAGTACTCCGCGAGCGACAGGCCGGACAGCGCCACGCGGGCGCGGGCGCCCGGCGGCTCGTTCATCTGGCCATAGACCAGCGCCACCTTGCTGCCCTCGGTCGTGCCTTCGCCGAGCTTGATGACGCCAGCGTCGATCATCTCGTGATACAGGTCGTTGCCTTCGCGGGTGCGCTCGCCGACGCCCGCGAACACCGACACGCCGCCATGCGCCTTGGCGATGTTGTTGATGAGTTCCTGGATCAGCACCGTCTTGCCGACGCCCGCGCCGCCGAACAGCCCGATCTTGCCGCCCTTGAGGTAAGGCGCCAGCAGGTCCACGACCTTGATGCCCGTGACCAGGATTTCCGAGCTGGTCGCCTGGTCCTCGAAGGACGGCGCCATGCGGTGGATCGGGTAGCGCATGGCGCTGTTCACCGGGCCGCGCTCGTCGATGGGTTCGCCGATGACGTTGAGGATGCGGCCCAGGGTTTCCGGCCCGACCGGCACGCTGATCGGCGCGCCGGTGTCCACCACCTCGCTGCCGCGCACCATGCCGTCCGTGCTGTCCATGGCGATGCAGCGCACGGTCTTCTCGCCCATTTCCAGCGCCACCTCGAGCACCAGCGTGGCATCGCCGTTCTTGGCGTGGAGCGCGTTCTGGATGAAGGGCAGCTCGCCCTCGAACTGCACGTCCACGACGGCGCCCAGCACCTGCGTCACGCTGCCGACGTTGTTCTTCGCCATGTTTGCTTTCCTTCCCTGACCAGCCCTAAAGCGCCTCGGCGCCCGAGATGATCTCGATCAGTTCCCTGGTGATGTTCGCCTGGCGCGTGCGGTTGTAGTTCAGCGTCAGGCGGTTGATCATGTCGCCGGCGTTGCGGGTCGCGTTGTCCATGGCGGACATGCGCGCGCCCTGCTCCCCGGCCGCGCTCTCGATCAAGGCGCGGAAAAGCTGGATGGCCATGTTGCGCGGCAGCAGGGCGGCGAGGATCGCCTCCTCGTCCGGCTCGAACTCGTACTGTGCCTGCGAACCAGCCGGCGTCTCTGCCGTACCGGCCTCCGGGGTCGGCAACGGCACCAGCCGGGCCTCAGTCGGCACTTGGCTGATCACCGACACGAAGCGGTTATAGACCACCGTGCACACGTCGAACTCGCCCGCCGCCAGCATGGCGGTGATGCGCGCCGCCACCTCGTCCACGTCGGAGAACTCGACGCGCTTCTTGCCGGCGAAGCTATACTCGCCGATCAGGCGGTCCGCATACTCGCGCCGCAGGTAGTCGCGGCCCTTGCGCCCCACCGTAATGACGCGGACCGTCTTGCCCTCGCCCTCCAACCGCTGGATGGCGGTGCGGGCGGCCCGGCCGACGTTGGTGTTGAACGCCCCGGCCAATCCGCGGTCGGCCGTCACCACGACCAGCAACTGCACCTGGTCGCGCCCGGTGCCGATCAGCATACGCGGCGCGTTCGGCGACCCGGCGGCGCTCGCGGCCAGCGCCGCCAACATGCGCTGCATCCGCTCGGCGTAGGGCCGCGCGGCCTCTGCCTGCGTTTGCGCCCGTTTCAGCTTGCTCGCCGCCACCATCTTCATGGCCGACGTGATCTTGCGGGTGGACTTGACGCTGTTGATCCGCGCCCGAAGCGCCTTGAGGCTCGCCATTAGGCGAAGTTCTTGGCGAAGCCGTCCATGAAGGACTGGAGCGTCTTTTCCACCTCGGGCTTCATCTCGCGGCTGTCGCGGATGCCTTCCAGCACGCTCGGCTCCCGGGCCTTCAGCTCGGAGATCATCCGTCGCTCAAACTCGCCGATCTTGCCCACAGCAATGCCATCCAAGTAGCCCTTGGTGCCGGCATACAGGCTGATGACCTGCTCCTCCACGGGCATCGGGCTGAACTGCGGCTGCTTCAAAAGCTCGGTCAACCGCGCGCCGCGCGCCAGCAGCTTCTGCGTGGACGCATCCAGGTCGCTCGCGAACTGGGCAAAGGACGCCATCTCGCGATACTGCGCCAATTCCAGCTTGATCGAACCTGCGACTTTCTTCATCGCCTTGATCTGCGCGGACGACCCGACGCGGGACACCGAAAGCCCCACGTTCACCGCCGGGCGAATGCCGCGGAAGAACAGCTCGGTTTCCAGGAAGATCTGGCCGTCGGTGATCGAGATGACGTTGGTGGGGATGTAGGCCGACACGTCGCCGGCCTGCGTCTCGATGATCGGCAGCGCCGTCAGGCTGCCGGCGCCGTGCGCCGCCGACATCTTGGCCGCACGCTCCAGCAAGCGGCTGTGCAGGTAGAACACGTCGCCCGGATACGCCTCGCGGCCCGGCGGGCGGCGCAACAGCAAGGACATCTGGCGGTAGGCGACCGCCTGCTTCGACAGGTCGTCGTAGCAGATCATCGCGTGCATCTTGTTGTCGCGGAAGTACTCGCCCATCGTGCAACCGGTGTAGGGCGCCAGGAACTGCATCGGCGCCGGGTCGCTGGCGGTGGCGGCGACGACGATGGAGTATTCCATCGCGCCGTTCTCTTCCAGGGTGCGCACCAACTGCGCCACGGTGGACCGCTTCTGCCCGATGGCCACATAGATGCAGTAGAGCTTGGCCCCCTCGTCCGTGCCGGCATTGGCGCCCTTCTGGTTGATGATCGCGTCGATGATCACCGCCGTCTTGCCGGTCTGCCGGTCGCCGATCACCAGTTCGCGCTGGCCGCGGCCGACCGGGATCAGCGCGTCGATGGCCTTGAGGCCAGTCTGCATCGGCTCGTGCACCGACTGGCGTGGGATGATGCCCGGCGCCTTCACCTCGACCCGGCTCTGCGTCACGTCCGCGAGCGGCCCCTTGCCGTCGATGGGCTGGCCCAGCCCGTCCACCACGCGGCCCAGCAGGCCACGGCCCACCGGCACGGACACGATGTCGCCCGTGCGGGTCACGGTGTCGCCTTCGCGGATGCGGCTGTCGTCGCCGAACACCACGACACCCACGTTGTCGGTTTCGAGGTTCAGCGCCATGCCCTTGATCCCCGCGGACGGGAACTCGACCAACTCGCCGGCCTGGACGTTCTGCAGGCCGAACACCCGGGCGATGCCGTCGCCCACGGACAGCACCTGCCCGGTTTCGGCGACGTTCTGCTCGGTGTCGAACGCGGCGATCTGCTTCTTCAGGATCTCCGAGATCTCGGCGGGACGGATTTCCATCTTAGGCGGCACCCTTCATGGCATACTGCAAACGTTGCAGCCGGGATTTCAAACTGGTGTCGTACAAGCGCGCGCCGATGCGGACCACCAGGCCCCCCAGCAGGCTGGAATCGACGCTGTCCTCGATGTTCACGGTGCCGTAGCCGGCCTCGATCATGCGGGCGCGCAACTGCTCGCGCTGCACGTCCGACAGCGGGTGGGCGCTCACGACCTTGGCCACCACCACGCCGCGCTTGCTGGCGACCAGGGCGGCGAAGCTCGCCACGATCTCGCGCAGCGCGCCCAGCCGGCGGTTGTTGGCCACCACGCCCACGAAGTGCTGGACCAGCTCGCTGAACCCTTCCTGCTTCAGCACCGCGACAGCGGCCGTGCGGGCCTGGGTCACGTCGATCAAGGGGCTGTCGAGCAGACGGCGGAACTCGGGGCTTTGGTCGATCATGCGGCCCAGCCCCTGCATCTCGTCCACCGTGGCGTCGAGCGCACGGGTATCGTCGGCCTGCGCATACAACGCCGCCGCGTAACGGCCGGCAAGGGTGCCGCCGGAGGAGTTCGAGCCAGAAGCCACGCGCCCACTTTCAACAAGATCGCCCGCTCGCATCGCGGGCGCACGGCCTCTACCATGGGGTTCTTTGTGCTGCAACGGGCGCGGCGGCGCAGTCGCAGTTTAGGTAGTGCAATCATGTGCCCCGGCGCTCAGCCGCCTCGTCCATTGCCGACAAGATCGCGTCGAACCGCTCCTTCAACTCGGCCCGCCATTCCGCACCAGTGTGCGTGAACACGTAGAGTTCGTCCGCGCGGATCGCGGTTAGCACCTGAGAGGCGGCATCCATAGGGTCGAGGCCCAGCCGCCCGAGGTCGGCGAGCCGGGCGGTCAGCTTGCCCGCAGGGCTGGCGGGGTCGGGCATTGGCGCCGGGCCATAGCGCCCAGGCCGGTTGCGCCCGCTGTTTGAAATGCGGGTTTGCACGAACCCCGGACAAAGCACGGTCACTCCGATGCCGAGCGGCGCGACCTGCCTCGACAATCCCTCGGACATGCTGACCACCGCGAACTTGCTGGCCGAGTAGGGGCTGAGCCCAAGCCCGCTGTTCAGCCCTGCCATGGAGGCGGTATTGACGATGTGGCCGCCTTCGCCGTGAGCACGGATGTGCGGCAGGAAGGTCCGGACACCGTGCAAGACCCCCATGAGATTGACATCGAGCACCCACCGCCACGTGTCGAGCGAGATGTCGTCGATGCCGCCTCCCCCAGCGACCCCGGCGTTGTTGCAGACCACGTGGACGTTCCCGAAGGCCTCATATGACGCCCCGGCCGCACGCTCGACGCTTGCGGGATCGGCAACGTCGCAGGCGACGCCGCGCGCATCCGGTCCACGGCCTTGCAGGTTTTCGACGGCGACAGCCAGCGCCTCGGTTTCGATGTCGGCGAGCATCACGTTCATGCCCGCTTCCGCAAAGACCCGGCCGAGCGCGAACCCGATGCCGCTCGCCCCGCCCGTCACGAATGCCGTCTTGCCGACTAGGTGCCGCATGGTGCCTGCTTTAACACAGCGCCGCTCGGCGTCTTAAAGAAACGAAACCGGGTCCACGTCCACGTCCACCCGCGCCGAGCCGGGCACCCGCACCTGGTCCAGCCAATCCCGCAGCAAGGGCTGCACGGCGATGTCGCGCCGGGTCTTGAGCAGCAGCCGGCGGCGGTGCCGCCCGCGCAGGATCGCCAGCGGCGCCGGCGCGGGACCCAGCACCAGCACGCCCTCCGCCCGGGGCGCGGCGTGACCCAGGTCGCGCGCCACCTCGTCCGCCGCCTGCGCCGTGTCGGCGCTGACGATCAGGGCGGCGAGGCGACCATAGGGCGGCCAATGGCCGGGCTTGCGCCCTTCCGCCTCCGCCGCCATGAACGCCTGCAGGTCGCCGCCGATCAACGCCTGCATCACGGGATGGTCGGGGCTGAAGGTTTGCAGCAGCACGGCGCCGGGCGCCTCCGCCCGCCCGGCGCGGCCGGCGACCTGGTGCAGCAACTGCACCGTCCGCTCCGCCGCCCGCAGGTCGCCGCCCGCGAGGCCCAAATCGGCATCCACCACGCCCACCAGCGTCAGATGCGGGAAATGCCAGCCCTTGGCGACGATCTGCGTGCCGATGATCAGATCGACCTCCCGCCGCTCAATGGCGTGCGCCGCCTCCGCGGCGGCGTGCGGACCCGGCAGCGTGTCGCTCGCCATCACCAGACGGCGCGCCTCTGGGAACACGGCTGCGACCTCCTCGGTGATGCGCTCCACGCCGGGGCCGATGGGCACCAAGCTGTTCTCCGCGGCACAATGCGGGCAGACCGGCGGGATCGGCTCCGTGTGCGCGCAGTGATGGCAGGTCAGCACGCGCCGCGCCCGGTGCTCCACCAGCCAGGCCGTGCAGTTCGGGCACTGCATCCGGTGGCCGCACACCCGGCACAGGGTCAGCGGCGCGTAGCCCCGGCGGTTCAGGAACAGCATCGCCTGCTCCCCCCGCGCCAAGGTGTCCTGCACCGCCGCGACCAAGGGCGGCGACAGGAACCGCCCGCGCTCCGGCGGCGCGATGCGGAGGTCGATGGCCGCAACCGTCGGCAACGCCGCGCCGCCGTGCCGGCTGTCGAGCGTCACGCGGCGGTAGCGCCCGGCCTCCACGTTGGCCAGGGTTTCCAGGCTGGGCGTCGCCGACACCAGCACCGCCGGCGCCCCCGCCAGCCGCGCCCGCACCACGGCCATGTCCCGGGCGTGATACACCACGCCGTCTTCCTGCTTGAACGCGGTCTCGTGCTCCTCATCGACGACCAGCAGGCCCAGGTCGGGGAACGGCAGGAACAGCGCCGAGCGCGCGCCGACCACCACCGGCGCCGCGCCGTCCGCCACCGCCCGCCAGGTGACCCGCCGGGTGCGGGACGCAAGGTCCGAGTGCCACACCGCGGGCCGCACGCCGAACCGCACCTCGAACCGTTCCAGCCACTGCGACGACAGCGCGATCTCCGGCAGCAGCACCAGCGCCTGGCGGTTCTGCGCCATGCACTCGGCGACCGCTTCCAGGTAAACCTCGGTCTTGCCCGATCCGGTCACGCCGTCCAGCAGCGTGACGCTGTAGCGCCGGCTGGCCACGGCGCCGCGCAGGGTTTCACTGGCGGCCGCCTGCGCGCCGGACAGCGCGGGGCCGGGATGGGCCGGGTCGGGCGCCCGAAACGGCGCGCGGGCCGGCAGCGCCACCGGGAGCAGCAGCCCGGCCTGCGCCATGCCGCGCACCACCCCGGCGCTGACGCCGGCACCGCGCGCGATGGCGCTGGTCGTCTGCGGCGCGCCATCGGCCAGCAGCGCCGACACGCGCGCCCGCGCCTCCGTCAGCGGCGTGCCGGGCGGTGTGCCCGCGATGCGCCACCCGGCTGCCGGCGTTTCGGGCTGCAAGGCGTTGACCCGCAGCGCCATGGCCAGCACCTCCCCGGGGGAGGCGAGGGTGTAGCCGGCCACCCAGTCGATGAAGCGGCGGAGCGCCGGGGGGATCGGCGCGGTGTCGAGCACCGCCGTTACCGGCTTCAGCTTGGCATCCGAAACCGAAGGCCCGGCGGGCGCGTCCCAGACCACGCCGACCTCCTCCCGCCGGTTGAGCGGCACCAGCACGACATCGCCGGGCCGCGGGTCGAGGTCGTCGGGCACCGCGTAGTCGAAGGTGCCCTGGAACGGACGCGGCAGCAGTACGGCAACGCGCTTCCGAGAGGCGGCGGCAGAGAGTAGTATGGGGTGGCCCGGCATGAGGCCATCATGCTCGATCTTGCGCCGGCTGGCTCGCATGTGCCCAATCACGATGCTGGCCGGCTCCGACCCGGCAGATGAACGGAGAGTGAACATCTTGCGAGATGAGGAATCGCGCGTCGGAATGCAACGGGCGCCGGCCCAAGGCGGGCATAAGGCCGGGGAAACGGACGCGGCCACCGTGGCGGCGTTTCTGCGCGCCAACCCCGGCTGGCTCGCGGCCAACCCCGAGCTTTACGCAGCACTGCACCCGCCCGCCCGCGTGCACGGCGAGCGGATGGCCGACCACATGGCGGCCATGCTGGACCGCGCCCGGGCCGGCGCCGCGGCGCTGGCGCACGCCACGCATGAGCGCCGGGCGGCGGACGGGTTCGCCGAGCGGGTGCAGGAGGCCGTGCTGGCGGTGATGGGCGCGAAGGACCTGGCCTGGTGCCTGCAGCACGACCTGCCGGGCCTGCTGTGGCTCGACAGCGTCCGCTTATGCGCCGAGCTGGGCCAGCGCCACGGCCCGGCCGCCATCCCGGGCGCCATGCGGGTGCCGCCCGGCACGGTGGCCCTGACGCTCGGACGCCGCCGCGCCGTGGTGCGGGATGCCGTGCGCACGCCGCTGCTGCATGGGGAGGCCGCCGCGCTGGCCGGGCGAGAGGCGCTGGTGCGGGTGCCGTTGCCGGACGCCCCGGCGCTGCTGGCGCTGGCTTGCCGGGACGGCCGGGCGCTGGCCGGGGCCGCGACGCCGGTGCTGGCGTTTCTCGGCCAGGTCATCGCGGTGGCGGTCGCGCGGGCATGACGCCGGAGCCGGCGGCCGAGACCGTGGCCGGGTTCCTCGACTGGCTGGCGCGGGCGCGGCAGGCCTCGCCGTTGACCGTTTCCGCGTATGGCCGCGACCTCGGCGCGTTTCTGGCGTTCCTGACGGGGCACCTGGGCCGGGAGCCGTGGCTCGCCGACTTGGGAACGCTGACCCAGTCGGACCTGCGCGCCTGGCTCGCGCACGAGGCCGCGGGGGGCACGGTGAACGCGACCCGTGCCCGCCACCTGTCCGCGGTGCGCAGCCTGTTCCGCTTCCTGGCTCGGCAGCGCGGGGTGGCCAACCCGGCGCCGGGCCTCCTGCACACGCCACGCGCCCGCCCTTCCGTGCCCCGCGCGCTGACGCCCGCGGAGGCGTTGACGGTCGCGAACGACATCGGGGAAGCGGCGGACGACCCGGCGCTGCAGGCGCGCGACACGGCGCTGTTCACGCTGCTGTACGGCGCCGGGCTGCGCATCAACGAGGCGTTGTCGCTCGACGTCCGCCACGTGCCGGACGGTGCGGAGACGCTGCTGGTGCAGGGCAAGGGCGGCAAGCAGCGCCTGGTGCCGCTGTTGCCGGCGGTGCGGCAAGCCTTGGCCGCCTGGCTGCGGCTGCATCCGCGGCGCCAGCCGGACGCGCCGCTGTTCCTGGGCACAAAGGGCGGGCGGCTCGATGCGCGGGTGGCCCGGCGCGTCATCGAGGCGTTCCGGCCCTTGGCTGACCTGCCGGCGCACGCCACGCCGCACGCGCTGCGCCACAGCTTCGCGACGCACCTGCTGGCCGGTGGCGCCGACCTGCGCTCCATCCAGGAGTTGCTGGGCCACGCCAGCCTGTCCACGACGCAGCGTTACACGGGCGTCGATGCGGCCGGGCTGCGGGCCGTGTGGCAGCGCGCCCACCCGCGGGGGCGGGACTGATACGGGAGGCTTGGTTGAATGACTGTCAATTGCTGATGGGTTGCACCCATCCTACGGCATGGACCGCGTAGGATGGGTGCGACCCATCAGCAGCCGCACACGGGTCATCGATGATGCCGCCCATATGATATCAAGCGTTTGCTTTGACCATTTTGGCGGCTGAGGCTCTCGTTTCGCAGAAGAGCGTCAGCGCCTTCCGCCACTACGCAGCGCATCGGCGCATGGCGCTTCGCTTATGCGCCCTACAAGCTGACCCAGGATCACGGCCGGGCGATCATCGCCTTCATCGTCGCGACGACGTTCGGCAGGCCGTCGGTGATCGCCTGGCCGATCAGGAAATGGCCGATATTCAGCTCCTCGACCTGCGGCAGCAGCGCGACCGGCCGCACGTTCGCATAGGTCAGGCCGTGGCCGGCATGGCATTCCAGCCCGATTCCGGCCAGCAGCGCGGCGGCATCGCGCAGCCGGTCGAACTCGCCGGGTCGCCCCTCGGCGTAGGCGCCTGTATGCAGCTCGACGACCTCCGCGCCCAGGTCGCGCGCTGCATGGAGCTGCGCCGGGTCAGGATCGAGGAACAGCGACACGCGGATGCCGGCACCGCGCAGCGCGCGGATGCGCGGCCCCAATGCCTCAGCCTGCCCGGCGGCGTCCAGCCCGCCCTCCGTCGTGACCTCCGCCCGGCGCTCCGGCACCAGGCAGCACGCGGCGGGGCGCAGGCGCAGCGCGATGCCCACCATCTCGTCGGTCGCGGCCATCTCGAAGTTGAGCCGAATCTCCGGGGACGCGGCGAGGCGTTCCATGTCGGCGTCGCGGATGTGGCGCCGGTCCTCCCGCAGATGCGCCGTGATCCCGTCCGCACCGGCGCCGATGGCCAGCAGCGCCGCGGCGAACGGGTCGGGGTGCTGGCCGCCGCGGGCGTTGCGGACCGTCGCCACGTGGTCGATGTTGACGCCGAGACGAGGGGTGCTCATGCGCTGCGCCTTTCAGCAAGGGTTGCCGCGAGCCGCAGGGCGGCGATCAGGCTTGCCGGGTCGGCGCAGCCCTGGCCCGCGATGTCGAACGCCGTGCCGTGGTCCGGCGAGGTGCGGATGATCGGCAGGCCCAAGGTCACGTTGACCCCGCTTGCCATGTCGAGCGTTTTCAACGGGATCAGCGCCTGGTCATGGTACATGCAGATCGCCGCGTCGTAGCCGGCGCGGGCGGCGGGCGTGAACATTGTGTCCGGCGGGTGCGGCCCGGTGACGGCGATGCCCTCGTCCCGCAGCGCCGCGATGGCGGGCGCGATCAGCGCCGCTTCCTCGCCGCCCATGGCACCCCCTTCCCCGGCGTGCGGGTTCAGCCCGGCCACCGCCAGCCGGGGCGCCGCGATGCCGAACTGGTCGCGCAAGGCTTTGGCGGTGGTGCGGGCCGTGGCGACGATGGCCTCGGCGGTCAGCCCATCCAGCGCGGCGCGCAGGCTGACATGCACCGTCACCGGCACCACGCGGAGGAAGTCGTTGGCCAGCATCATCACGGGATGCGCGCATCCGGTCAGGACGCCCAGAAACTCGGTATGGCCGGGATGCGGGAAGCCGGCGGCGTAGAGCACGGCCTTGCTGATCGGGTTGGTGACGACGGCGGTGGCCTCGCCCGCTTGTGCCAACCGAACGGCCCGCTCGATGCTGGCGATGGTGGCGGCGGCGTTGGCGCTGTCGGGGCGGCCCGGCACGGCGGCGGCGGCGAGCGGCTGCGACAGCACGGGCAGAGCGTCCGGAAACACCGCGGCGGCCTCAGCCAGGGTTTCCACGGCGCGGACCGGGACGCCGGAGAACCGCGCCGGGTCGTCGATGGCGGCAAAGGCCGGACCGCCTTGGCGAAGCGCACGCCAGGCGCTGGCCGTCAGTTCCCCGCCGATCCCGGCCGGGTCGCCCATGGTCAGCGCGATCATGCGCTACCCAACATGGAACACAGGCTCGTGCCGCACGGGGAAGTTCACGGAATTAGCGGTGAAGCACTTCCGGTGCGCGTCCGCGTGCAGCGCCCGGGCGCGCTCCATGTCCGAACCGGGACTCAGGGTGATCTCCGGCGCGAGTACCACCTCCACAAAGGCGCCGCCGCCGTCCGGGCGCTCGGCCATCACGCCCTCCGCGATGTCCTCGTACGCCTGCACCAGAATGCCTTCGGCGGAGCACAGATGCAGGTACCACAGCATGTGACAGGAGGACAGCGAGGCGACCAGCAGTTCCTCGGGGTTGTAGCGGGTCCGGTCGCCTTGGAACGCCGGGTCGGAGGACGCGGGGATCGGCGGCTTGCCCTGCGCGCCGATGTCGTGCGCCCGCGCATAGCCGCGGTAGCCGGAGGTGCCAGTACCGCGGTTGCCGGTCCAGTTGACCGTGACGACGTAGGTGTGCTCGCGGTTCGAGGGGATTGCCATGCGCGCCGCCTAGATGTGCAACGCCCGGCCCTCGACGGCCAAGGCGGCTTCCTTGACGGCCTCGCTGAGGCTGGGGTGGGCATGGCAGGTGCGGGCCACATCCTCGCTGCTGGCGCCGAACTCCATGGCGGTGGCAAGCTCGGCGATCAGGGTGCCGGCGTCGGGGCCGATGATGTGGGCGCCGAGCAGCCGGTCGGTGTCCTTGTCGGCCAGCAGCTTCACGAAGCCGTCCGTGCTGCCCATGGCGCGGGCGCGGCCGTTCGCGGTGAAGGGGAACTTGCCAACCTTGTAGGAAATGCCCTGCCTTTTCAGGTCGTCCTCCGTGCGGCCGATGCTGGCGACCTCGGGCCAGGTGTAAACGACGCCGGGGATCACGTCGTAGTTAACGTGGCCGGCTTGCCCGGCGATGCGCTCGGCCAGGGCCACGCCTTCTTCCTCCGCCTTGTGGGCCAGCATGGGGCCGGCGATCACGTCGCCGATGGCGTAGATGCCGGGCACGCTAGTCGCATAATGCGCGTCCACCTGCACCCGGCCGCGCTCGTCGAGCGCGACGCCCGCTTCTTCCAGGCCCAGTTCCCCCGTATGGGCGCGTCGGCCGATGGCGACCAGCACCACGTCCGCCTTGACCTGCTCGGCCTCGCCGCCCTTGGCCGGCTCGACCGTCAACGTCACGCCGTCGTTGCCGCGGACCGCGCCCGTCACCTTGGTGGACAAGCGGAACTTGATGCCCTGCTTGCCCAGCACGCGCTCAAACGTCTTGGCAATCTCCGCGTCCATGCCGGGCACCAGGCGGTCCAAGTACTCGACCACCGTGACCTCGGCGCCCAGCCGCTTCCACACGCTGCCAAGCTCCAGCCCGATGTAGCCGCCGCCGATCACCACCAGGCGCTCCGGCACCTGGTCCAACTCCAGCGCGCCGGTGCTGCTGACGATGGCCGACTCGTCCAGCTCGACGCCGGGCAGCGCGATGCTCTCGCTGCCGGTGGCGATGACGATGTGCTTGGCGGCGTAGCGGGTGCCGTCCACATCGACCTGGCCCGGCCCGGCGACGTGGCCGTGGCCTTTCAGCCAATCGACCTTGTTCTTCTTGAACAGGAACTCCACGCCCTTCACGTTGGCGCTGACCACCTCGTCCTTGCGGGCCATCATGCGGGCGAGGTCTAGCTTCACGCCTTCCACCATCACGCCGTGGTCGGCAAAGGAATGGCTCGCGTCCGCGAAGTTCTCGCTGGATTGCAGCAGCGCCTTGCTGGGGATGCAGCCGATGTTGAGGCAGGTGCCGCCGAGCGTCGCGCGCTTCTCCACGCAGGCGGTGCGCAGGCCAAGCTGGGCGGCGCGGATGGCGCACACGTAGCCGCCGGGTCCGCCGCCGATGACGATGACGTCGTAGGAGTCAGGCATTTCAGGTCCTTGGTTCACGCCACTGATATGGCGTGCGATCCTCAAAGGTCCAGCAACAGGCGGCGCGGGTCCTCCACGCCTTCCTTCACGCGGACCAGGAACGACACCGCCTCCTTGCCGTCCACGATGCGGTGGTCATAGGACAGCGCCAAGTACATCATCGGGCGGATCTCGACCTTGCCGCCGACCGCCATCGGGCGCTCCTGGATCTTGTGCATTCCCAGGATGCCGGACTGCGGCGCGTTCAAGATGGGCGTGCTCATCAGGCTGCCGTACACTCCGCCATTGGTGATGGTGAAGGTGCCGCCGGACAGTTCGTCCACTTTCAGCGCGCCGTCGCGCGCCCGGCGGCCGAAGTCGCCGATGCCCTTCTCGATCTCGGCAAAGCCCAGCCGGTCCGTGTCGCGCAGCACCGGCACCACCAGCCCGTTCGGGCCGCCCACCGCGATGCCCATGTGGACGAAGTTCTTATAGACGATCTCGTCGCCGTCGATCTCCGCGTTGACCGCCGGGAACTCCTTGAGCGCGGCCACGCAGGCGCGCACGAAGAATGACATGAAGCCGAGACGCACGCCCTTGTGCCGCTTCTCAAAGGCGTCGCGGTACTCGGCGCGCATCGCCATCGCGGCCGTCATGTCCACCTCGTTGAAGGTGGTCAGCATGGCGGCGGTGTTCTGCGCTTCCTTGAGGCGTTGGGCGATGGTGCGGCGCAGCCGGGTCATCTTGACCCGCTCCTCCCCGGCTTCCGGGGCGCGGGCCTGCTGCGGCGCGGCGGCGGCGGGCGCCGGCGCGGCTGCCGGGCGCGCAAGGAACTGCAGCACGTCGCCCTTGGTGATCCGACCGTCCTTGCCGGTGCCGGCCATGTCGGCGTGTGCCAGGCCCTTTTCTTCTATCAGCTTGGACGCGGACGGCATGGGGGCATGGGCAGAAGCTCGCGGCGCTTCTGCCGTGGCGGAGGCTTGCGGCGGCGCGGCCGGCCGGGCCACAGGGCCGAGCGGCCGCGGCGGCGGGTTCACCCCGGGACTTGGGTTGGCGGCAGTGGAGGACGCGGTTGCGGTCGGCGCTCCCGCCGTCGCCGGCGGCTTGGGCGCGGGCGTCGCGCCGGCCGCGTCCAGGGTGCCGAGAACCGCGCCCACTTCCACCTCCGCGCCTTCCGCCGCGGCGATGTCGCCGAGGGTACCGGCGCCGGGCGCGTTGACCTCCACCGTGACCTTGTCGGTTTCCAACTCGACCAAAGGCTCGTCCGCCGCGACGCTCTCGCCCGCCTTCTTCAGCCAGCGCGCCACCGTCGCGGTGGTGACGCTCTCGCCCAGCGTGGGAACCTTGATCTCGGTGGCCATTCGTTACTTGTCCTTACCCATTCATGCCGAGCGCGTCGCGCACCAGCGCCATCTGCTCCGCGGCATGGACCTTGGCGAGTCCGGTGGCCGGGCTTGCGGCCTCCACCCGGCCGGCATAGCTCGGACGCGCGGCCCGGCCGCCGTTGCCGGCCAGCACCCGCTCGATCCGGCGGTCCACGAAGCTCCAAGCGCCCATGTTCGCCGGCTCCTCCTGGCACCACACCACGTCCGCGTTGACATACGGCTTCAACGCGGCGGCAAGGGTGTGCTCCGGGAACGGGAAGATCTGCTCCAGGCGCAGGATTGCCACGTCCTTCATGCCCTTGTCCCGACGCTCCGCCAGCAGGTCGTAGTAGACCTTGCCGGAGCAGACCACCACGCGCCGGACCTGATCGGCCGGCGCCAGCGCGTCCAGCTCGTGCAAAACGAAGCTGAAATGGCTGCCCTCCGCCATGTCGGCCAGGCTGCTGACCGCGAGCTTGTGCCGCAGCAGCGACTTCGGCGTCATGATGACCAACGGCTTGCGGAAGTTGCGCTTCAACTGCCGCCGCAGCGCGTGGAAGTAGTTGGCCGGCGTGGTCAGGTTGCACACCGTCATGTTGCGCTCGGCGCAAAGCTGCAAATACCGCTCCAGCCGCGCCGAGCTGTGCTCCGGCCCCTGCCCCTCGTAGCCATGGGGCAGCAACAGGGTGAGGCCGCTCATGCGCAGCCACTTGGTTTCGCCGCTCGCCAGGAACTGGTCGATGATGACCTGGGCGCCGTTGGCGAAGTCGCCGAACTGCGCTTCCCACAGCACCAGCACCTTGGGGTCGGCGAGGGTGTAGCCGTACTCGAAGCCCAGCACCCCCTGCTCCGACAGGAGCGAGTTGAAGATCTCGATCTTCGCCTGGTCCGGCTGGATGTTGTTGAGCGGCACGTACTCGTTCTGGTTGGCCTGGTCGGTCAGCACCGCGTGGCGCTGGCTGAAGGTGCCGCGCTGGCAGTCCTCGCCCGACAAGCGCACCCGGCTGCCCTCCATCAGCAGGCCGCCGAACGCCAAGGCCTCCCCGGTCGCCCAGTCGATGCCCTCGCCGGTCTCGATCATGGCGCGCTTGGCTTCAAGCTGCCGGGCGATCTTGGGGTTGAGGTCGAAGTTGTCCGGCGGGGTGTAAAGCGCGCGGCCGACCCGGCGGAGCTGCTCGGTGGACAGCTCCGTCGTGTCCTCCTGGCGCTCGTCCAACTGGTCGGACCGCGACAGCCCGGCCCAATGCCCTTCCAGCCAATCCGCCTTATTCGGCTTGTAAGCCTGCGCCGCCTTGTAGGCGTCCTCCAGCGTGGCCTGGAATCCGTCCCACAGCGCCTGGGCGTCCTCGGCGCTCACGCTGCCCTCGGCGGCCAGGCGCCCGGCATACAGCGTGCGCGTGGTCGGCCGCTCCTTGATCGCGCGATACATGATCGGCTGGGTGAAGGCCGGCTCGTCCGTTTCGTTGTGGCCGTGGCGGCGGTAGCAAACGATGTCGAGCACGAAGTCGGTGGCGAACGTCTGCCGGAACTCGGCCGCGAGGCGGGCGCAGAAGATCACCGCCTCCGGCTCGTCGCCGTTGACGTGCAGGATGGGGCACTGCACGGACTTCGCGATGTCCGTGCAGTACAGGCCGGAATAGGCGTGGGCGGGAACCGTCGTGAAGCCGATCTGGTTGTTGACGATCAGGTGGATGGTGCCGCCGGTGCGGTAGCCGATCAACTGGCTCATCGCCAGCGTCTCGTATACCAGCCCCTGCCCGGCAAAGGCAGCGTCGCCGTGCATCAGGATGCCCATGACGCTGCGTCGGGCCTTGGTGTCGCCCCGCATGTCCTGCCGCGCCCGCACCTTGCCGACCACGACGGGATCGACGGCTTCCAGATGCGACGGATTCGGCTGCAAGGAGATGTGCACGTCGTGCCCGGCGATCTCCACGTCCGTGCTGGTGCCGAGGTGATACTTCACGTCGCCCGACCCCTGCACGTCCTCCGGCTGCGTGCTGTTGCCGCCGAACTCGCTGAACACGGCGGTGAAGGGCTTGCGGACGATGTTGACCAGGGTGTTGAGCCGCCCGCGGTGCGGCATCCCGATGGCGATCTCCTGCACGCCCCCGCGCGCCGCCGTGTCGATGATCGCGTGCAGCGCCGGGATCGTGACCTCGCCGCCTTCCAAGCCGAAGCGCTTGGTGCCGACGTAACGCTTTTGGCAGAACGTTTCGAAGCCTTCCGCCTCCGTCAACTGCGCCAGGACCGTGCGCTTGGCGGCGGGATCGAAGCCCCCCACCCAGGGCGCGCCCTCGATCCGGCGCTGGATCCAGTTCTTCTGCTCGGGGTCCTGGATGTGCATGAACTCGACACCGATCGGCCCGCAATAGCTGGCGCGGACGATGCCCATGATCTCCTGCACCGTGGCGCTTTCGCGGCCGAGCACGTTGTCGATGAAGATCGGGCGGTCCATGTCGCCCGGCCCGAAACCGTAGCTGGCCGGGTCGAGCTCGGGATGCGACTTCGGCAATTGCAGGCCCAGCGGGTCGAGCTTCGCCTCCAGGTGGCCGCGCACGCGGTAGGCGCGGATCAGCATCAGCGCGCGCAGGCTGTCGAGCGCCGCCGCGCGCACCTGCTCGGGGGCTGCGGCGCCCAGCGCCGGCGCGGCCTTGCCGCCGCCCTTCGCCGGTTCCGGCTCGGACACATCGAAGTGCCGGGGCGCCCAGGACGCGCCGCTCGCGTCCATCAGGATGCCGCGGGCCTCGTCGTTCAGGGCGCTGAACAGCTCGGCGAAACTGGCATCGACGCTGGCCGGGTTGGCCGCCCACCGCGCGTAAAGGTCGGCGACAAAGGCGGCGTTGCCGCCGTTGAACACTTGGGCGAGCACATCTACGCCGGGCATGGACGTTCCCTCATGGTGTCATCGGGCGCCGGGGCGCTGATCGGAACATGGGCATGGCCGATCCGACCTGGCGGGTTGCCAGGGTTGCCCGTCTTGCATAGGCCGGTCTTGCATGGGAGGGGCGGGGCATCAGACTGGCGGCGGGGTCAGCCCACCAGTTTGCGGCTCGCGTCGATCAACTCCTGGACGGAGGCGCAGCTTTTGTCGAACGCCGCCTTCTCGGCCCCGTCCAGCGCGATCTCGACGATGCGCTCCACGCCGCCCGCGCCGATCACCACGGGCACGCCGACATACAGGCCGTTCACGCCGTATTGCCCGGACAGGTGCGCCGCCGCCGGCAGCACGCGCTTCTTGTCGCGCAGGAAGCTTTCGGCCATGGCGACGGCGCTGGCCGCCGGGGCGTAGAAGGCGCTGCCCTTTTCCAGCAGCTTGACGATCTCGCCGCCGCCGTTCGCGGTGCGGGCGACGATGGCGTCGATCTTGTCCTGCGTCGTCCAGCCCATCTTGACGAGATCGGGCACGGGGATGCCGGCGACGGTGCTGTAGCGCACCAGCGGCACCATGGTGTCGCCGTGGCCGCCCAGCACGAAGGCGGTCACGTCCTCCACCGACACGTTGAACTCATGGGCCAGGAACAAGCGGAAGCGGCTGCTGTCCAGCACGCCGGCCATGCCGACCACCATGTGGGGCGGCAGGCCGGACTTCTGCTGCATCACCCACACCATGGCGTCGAGCGGGTTGGTGATGACGATCACGAAAGCGCCGGGGCAATGGGTCTTGATGCCCTCGGCCACGGTTGCGATCACGCCGGCGTTCTTGGCCACCAGGTCGTCGCGGCTCATGCCGGGCTGGCGGGGGAACCCGGCGGTCACGATCACCACGTCGGAGCCTGCGATGGCGGAATAGTCGCTGCCGCCCAGCATGTGGCTGTCAAAGCCGTCCACGGGGCCGGACTGCATGATGTCCAGCGCCTTGCCCGCCGCCACGCCGCCGAACACGTCGAACAGCGCCACGTCGCCCAGTTCCTTCAGCCCGATCAAGTGGGCGAGGGTGCCGCCGATGTTGCCGGCGCCGATCAGTGCGATCTTGTTGCGTGCCATGGTGGGTTCCTGGTTGGACGGTATGCCGGGGCGGGCAGGCAGCGCCAACCAAACCGCCCACCGAGCCGAGACGCCCGGTGCGATAACCCATCCCGTGCAGGCCGGCAAGACGCGCGCCGGCGGCGCCGCGCGTCAGAACGCCGGATCAGAACGCAGCCTGGGCCCGCAGCGCCACCGCCTGAATCCGCTGCCCCGCCTGCGTCGTGCCCGCCGCGTTCAAGCGGTCCACGTTGATGATGTCGTAGTCCAGCATGAAACGGAACTGATCGTTGGGATACCAGTTCAGGCCGACGGCATAGATGTCCTGGCTGCCACCATAGACGCCGCCGGTGCTGGCGGCGGACCGCCCGCGCGTCACGCGGTCGTTGAGGTCGATGGTGCTGTAGCGGGCCACCGCTTCGAACGCGCCAAAGCCGCCGAAGCGGCCGTCGCGAAATGTGAAGGGCTGGGCCGGGTGCGGGCTGCCGAAGGCGGCGCCGCTGTTGACGTAGCGCCGGGGTTCGCCGGTGATCACCCAGCTTGCCTCCGCGTAGCCGCCGCTGAATTGCAGGCCTGGCGTGCGCACGGTGGCGCCGCCATTGGTCCGGTCCACGCCGATCGTGATGTACTCGCCTTGCAGCAGGAAGTTGCGCCAGCGCAGCGCGAACTCCGGGCCATAGGTGTAGGCGCTGCGGGCGTTGAGCGCCCCGGTGCTGACCAATGTGTTGTTGTCGATTCGCAGTTCCGGCCGGTCCGAAACGGTGAGCGTCTGCCCGGCGCTGGTCCTTTGGATGCGGAACGCGTCGGAGGCGGAGAAGCCGGCGTGAACGTCCCAGTCGCCGGTCGCGACCGGCCGCCCGGCAACACGGAGCGTGGCCCCGGTCTGCTGCGGCTGGGCCGGCAACGTGCTCTGGCTGCCATAGGGAGCGCCCGTCAGGTAGGACGCGATGAAATAGCGGTCTCCCACCCAGCGCGCGCCGGCCGACGACCGTGCGTCGCCGGCGACGATGTTGCGGGATGCCTCGACGATGCTGGGCCGCTCAAGGAAGAAGAAATCGTTCGAGCTCATGCTGTCCTGTAGCGTCAGCCACGGCTTGAAGTAGCCGGCTGTCAGCGTGAGCGGCTTGATGGGGGTGTAGTTGATATTCGCCTCGTAGAGTCTGACGACCCCATCGGGAGAGTTGCCAAAATCCGGCGTCAAGTTGACCTGGAAATCTTCATACTTGAACACGAACGGGACGCGCGCACGGCGCAAGTTCTCGCCGAACGTGTTCAGCCGCGGCACCAGCCGCGTGTCTGGCGTCCGGTTTCCCTGGAAGTACCCGCCAATGTCATAATGAAGCTGCAGCCCGACCGCGAGCGAGTAGCGGCCGTCATTGGACGCAAGGGTCGGCCGGCCATTCGGGAAGCTGAGGCCGCCGGGGTTCGCCGGGGCGGCGGGCGCGCTGGTGGAGGGTTCGGCGGTGCTGCTAGTCCGGTTCGTCTGGCCAACGTTGGACCCGGGCGGATTCGCCGGCTGCCCGGCGCCGGGCGCCGACGCCTGCTGAGCCGTCTGGCGTTCCTGCTGGGCGCGCGCACGGGCGGCCTCCTGCCGGGCGGCGCGGACCTCCGCGTCGCGGGACGAAAGGTCGCGCCGGACGCGGGCCAGTTCCCCCTGCAAGGCGCGGATTTGCGCCTCGATGGCCGACAGGCGAGGGTCCTCCTGCGCCAGCGCCGGGACAGTGGCTGCTGAAAGCACGCTGCCAGCCAAAAGGAAACGGATGAAACCGCGAGCCATGCTCAACCTACCAATTAAACATGCCTCAATTTATGGCCCGAGCATGTTAATTGCGGGATTACAATCTGATGTCGCTGTTATGATGGCGCAGCCATATGGCCAATCTGCAACACTGTGTCACGTCAGATGCGGCAGCCCCAGGTAGTCCTGGCTCTGCATCTCCTCCAGCCGGGACGCGGTGCGCTCGAAGATGCGCGCACCCTCCCCCCGCTCATGAAGCTGGTCCGGCACCGCGTCGGCGCTGGCGACCAGCTTGACGCGGTGGTCATACAGCGCGTCGATCAGCACGGTGAAGCGCCGGGCGAGGTCGTAGTTGTCCGGGGACAGCCGGGGCACGCCGTCCAGCACCAGCGCCTGGTAGTGCGTGGCCAGCGCCAGGTAGTCCCCGGCGCCCAGCGGCTGCCCGCACAGCGCGTCGAAGTCGAAGCGCGCGACCCCCTGCGCCGCGAGCGGCACGGTGAGGATGCGGCCCATCACCATCAGCCGCTCGGGCCGGGCCTTGGCGCCGCCGCTCAGCTCGCGAAAGGCTGCATCCAGCGCACGGTCGGCGCGGTTGTCCGCCGGCACGTGCCAGGTCGGCACGCCGCGCAGCCGCTGCCGCCGCCAGTCGCGGCTTCCCGCCATCGCCAGCACGTCCAGATGCTGCTTCAGCAGCGCGATGAACGGCAGCAAGGCGTCGCGCCCGGGCTGCCCGGCGAACAGGTCGTCCGGCCGGGTGTTGCTGGTGGCGACCACGACCACGCCGCGGGCGAACAGCGCCTTGAACAGCCGGCCCAGGATGGTGGCATCGGCGATGTCGTTCACCTGGAACTCGTCGAAGCACAGCAGGGAAGCCTCGGCGCTGATCGCGTCGGCGAGCGGCGGGATCGGGTCATCGGAATGCGGGTCGGCCAGGCGGTGCGGGGCGCGGCGCCAAGCGTAGATGCGGCGGTGCGCATCCTGCATGAAGGCATGGAAATGGGTGCGCCGCTTGCGCGGCACGTCGGCCGCCTCGAAGAACAGGTCCATCAACATGCTTTTGCCGCGGCCCACGTCGCCCACCAGATAGAGTCCGTGCGGAAAGTCCTCCGGCATGTCGTCCCGCCGGCGGAACATGCGGCCAAAGAAGCCCGGCTCGGCCGGCGACCGCGCCTCGTAACCGCGGAGCCGCGCCCAAAGCGCCTGCAAGCGTTCGGCAACCAGGGCTTGCGACGGGTCGGTGGACAACTCGCCCGCGGCGAGCCGGGCGCGGTATGACGCCAGCGGCCCGCCTGCGGCGGCATCGGAGGGCGGGGTCATGCGATGGCTCCGGGTTGCGCGCCGAGGCGGGCGCTGGGGCGTCGGTGCGGCATTAAAGCCACCCATCAAGAAATTGCGAGTTGGTAATCAATCTCTGGATTGGGCGGCCCGTTTGTCCGAGAATTGCAACTCAAAGGAGAAACGGGCCATGCGGACGGTTTTGGCAGCATTCGCGATGGGCGTGTTCCTCGTCGGCTCCGCGTCCGCCGTCGAATACCGCACCCCGGCGGCAAAGCAACTCTTTACCTGCGCTGCGGAGGGGCGGCTGCGCGTGTCAACCCGGGCATCGGAGCCATGCTGCGAGGGGCGGCTGCGATGCGCGCAGTTCCTGGCGACCGGCGGCGTGCTCAAGGCGGCGCGCGACCCGCGCACCTGACGCCGGGAGGCGCCGCGGTTGAACGGCGGGGCGGGTCCGCCTAGCTTCATTGCATGAACATCCTTGATTACGCGGCCCTTGCCGCCGCTCCCATCGGCTCCGACCCGTTCACCCATGTCGTGGTCCCGCATTTCGTCCCGGCGCCCGTCTTGGGACAGGTGGTGGGGGGATTGCCGGCCTTGTCCAAGGGCGGCTCGTTCCCGACGGAGGGCCTACGCCTCGGCGATGCCGCCCGCGCCTTGATCGACGAATTGGAAGGCGAGCAATTCCGCACCGTGGTCGCCGAGAAGTTCGGCTTGGCGCTGGACGACGCGCCCGTGATGGTCACGCTGCGTGGCCAATCGCGCGAGAAGGACGGGCGCATCCATTGCGACAGCACGGCCAAGCGGGTCACGGTGCTGCTGTATCTCAACCCCGACACGGAAGCCTGGGCCAAGCAGGAAGGCTGCCTGCGCCTGCTGCGCGGCCCCGACGACATCGAGGACTATGCCGTCGAGGTGCCGCCGGTGAACGGCACCTTGCTGGTATTCCCGAACGGCCCGACCACCTGGCACGGCCACAAGCAGTTCGTCGGCCGCCGCTACGTGATCCAGTTGAACTGGATGACCACGGACGACAAGGCACGGTATGAGCTGCGGCGGCACAAGGTTTCGGCGTTCATGAAACGGCTGACCCGCGCGGCCTAGCCCTTATTCGCGCCGCAACACGCGGTCGGTGATGAAGCTGCTCAGGCCGCCCGCCACGAAGTCGCGCTTCAGCGCAACCTCGTCATACTCGGTGCGCACCCAATCCATGAACGGCAGGCGTCCTTCGGCCTCTGCGCCGTAGCGCAGGAAAAAGGCGTCGAGCACGCCGGTGCGTGCCCGGCGCCAATGGCCGAAGCGCCAGGACAACTGCTTCAACGCTTCCGCCGCCGTGCCGCCCTCGAACATGATGGCGAGGCCGGAGGCCAGGCCGGCCCGGTCGGCGCCAGACTTGCAGTGCATCAGCGCCGGGGTTTGCAGCGTCCGGTAGATGTCGGCGAAGCGCAGGATGCGGTCCCGGTGCGGAGCGCCGCGGCTTTCAAACGCCATATCGACATGCACCAGGCCGAGCCGGGCCGCGGCGGCGCGCGACAAGGCGTCAGACCCGCACTTCCGCTGTCCGCGCAGGTTGATCAGGGTGCGCAGGCCGAGCCGCCGGGCGGCTGCCGCCAGGTGGCCCGGCGTCGGGTGGTTCGAGCGGTAAAGCCGCCCGGGGATCACCTCGGCGAAGTTGGTCCAGACCGTGCGGAACACGGCGTGATCAACCAGCAGGCTGTCGCGCCAAGCGTCCGTGCGGCCAAGCCTCGTGTCCAGCGACCCGTTGAACGCCACTTCAGGAGGCTCCGGGAGTGGTCAGCCTTTCCGGTCGGCCAGGATCTGCTTGATCTCCCCGATGGCCTTGGCGGGATTGAGGCCCTTGGGACAGGTCTTGGTGCAGTTCATGATCGTGTGGCAGCGATACAGCTTGTAGGTGTCCTCCAGCCCGTCCAGCCGGTCACCGGTGTACTCGTCCCGGCTGTCGGCAATCCAGCGGTAAGCCTGGAGCAGCACCGCCGGGCCGAGATAACGGTCGCCGTTCCACCAATAGCTGGGACAGGACGTGGTGCAGCAGAAGCACAGGATGCACTCCCACATGCCGTCGAGCTTGGCGCGCTCCTCCTTGCTTTGCAACCGCTCGGCGTCCGGCGGCGGCGGCGTGTCGGATTTCAGCCACGGCTCGATGGAGCGAAGCTGGGCGTAGGCCTGGGACAGGTCAGGCACCAGGTCCTTCACCACGGCCATATGCGGCAACGGGTAGATGCGGACCGCGCCCTTCACCTCGTCATGCGCCTTGAGGCAGGCCAAGGTATTGGCGCCGTCGATGTTCATCGAGCAACTGCCACAAATTCCCTCTCGGCAGGACCGGCGGAAGGTGAGGGTCGGATCGACCTCGTTCTTGATGTAGATCAAGGCGTCCAGCACCATCGGCCCCACCTTGTCGAGGTCAAGCTCGTAGGTGTCGATGTGCGGGTTGGCGCCGTCGTCGGGGTTCCAACGATAGACCTTGAACTCCTTGGTCCGGGTCGCGCCGGGCGCAGCCTTGAAGGTCTGCCCTTGCCCGATCTTGCTGTTCTTGGGCAGCGTAAAGGTGGCCATCGTTCCTGCTTCTTTCGCTAAGCATCATCCCGCAAAGCGCGCTCGCGCTCCGCGGGCAAGATGATGCGTCTCAATTCTAGTAAACACGCTTCTTCGGGGGGAACACGGAGACCTCGTTGGTCAGCGTCTGCATCTTCACCTCGCGGTAGCCCAGGTCCACTTTGCCCTGAGTGTCGCACCACGCGAGGGTGTGCTTCATCCACTCCTTGTCGTCGCGCTCCGGGTAATCGTCATGGGCGTGGGCGCCGCGGCTTTCATGCCGGTTCTCGGCGCTGACCATGGTGGTCATGGCGTTGCCCATGAGGTTGTCGAACTCCAGCGCCTCCACCAGGTCGCTGTTCCAGATCAGCGAGCGGTCGCTCACCTGCATGTCGCCCATGCCGGACCACAACGTCCGCATCTTCGACACGCCTTCCTTCAGGCTCTCGCTGTTGCGATACACCGCCGCGTGCGACTGCATGACCTTCTGCAGCTCGAACCGCATGGCGGCGACCTTGGTAGCCCCGCCAGCGTTGCGGGTGCGGTCGAACCGGTCCAGCGCCGCCTCGCCCGCGCGGGACGGCAGCGGCGCTTGGCTGGAGCCGGGCTTGATGATCTCGGCGGCCCGGTGCGCAGCGGCGCGGCCGAACACCACGAGGTCCAGCAGCGAGTTGGTGCCGAGCCGGTTCGCGCCGTGCACGGACACGCAGGCGGCCTCGCCCACCGCCAGGAGGCCGGGCACAACCGCATCCGGGTCGCGCGCTGTGGGACGCAGCACCTCCGTGCGGTAGTTCGTGGGCACGCCACCCATGTTGTAGTGCACGGTCGGCAGCACGGGGATCGGCTCCTTGGTCACGTCCACCCCGGCGAACACCTTGGCGGTCTCGCTGATGCCGGGCAGGCGCTCGTGCAGCAGCTCGGCGCCCAGGTGCTCGAGGTGCAGGTGGATATGGTCCTTGTTCGGCCCCACGCCGCGGCCGGCGTTGATCTCCAATGTCATGGAGCGGGATACCACATCGCGGCTGGCCAGGTCCTTGGCGGTCGGCGCGTAACGCTCCATGAACCGCTCGCCCTCGGAGTTGGTGAGATACCCCCCTTCCCCGCGCGACCCTTCGGTGATCAGGCAGCCGGAACCGTAGATGCCGGTCGGGTGGAACTGCACGAACTCCATGTCCTGCATGGGGATACCGGCGCGGATCGCCATGCCGTTGCCGTCGCCGGTGCAGGTGTGCGCGCTGGTGCAACTGAAATACGCCCGACCGTAGCCGCCCGTGGCGAGCACGACGCTCTGCGCCCGGAAGCGGTGCATGGAGCCATCCTCCAGGCACCAGGCCATGACGCCGCGGCAGGCACCCTCCTCGTCCATGATGAGGTCGAGCGCGATGTACTCGACGAAGAACTCGACCTCGTGCTTGAGGCTTTGCTGATACAGCGTGTGCAGGATCGCGTGGCCGGTGCGGTCGGCGGCGGCGCAGGCGCGCATCGCCGGGGTCTTGCCGTATTCCTTCATGTGCCCGCCGAACGGGCGCTGGTAGATGCGGCCGTCCTCCGTCCGGCTGAACGGCACGCCGTAATGCTCCAGCTCATAGACCGCTGGGATCGCCTCGCGGCACATGTACTCGATGGCGTCCTGGTCGCCCAGCCAGTCCGACCCCTTCACGGTGTCGTACATGTGCCAGCGCCAGTCGTCCTCGCCCATGTTGCCCAGCGCCGCACCGATGCCGCCCTGCGCCGCGACGGTGTGGCTCCGCGTCGGGAATACCTTGGTCAGGCACGCGGTCCGCAGCCCGGCGGCGCCCATACCGAGCGTCGCGCGCAGCCCGGCGCCGCCCGCGCCCACCACCACGACGTCATAGGTGTGGTCGATGACATTGTAGGCCCGCGCCGATGGCATGGTGATCGCGTTCATGGGACTCGCCTCAGTGGAGATAACCGCAATATGGCGTCGAATGCGGGTACAGCCAGACGCGGCTCAGGTCAGCGCCAGCTTCAAAACCGCAATGCTGGCCAGCAGCCCTAGCACGAGCGAGGCCGCCTTGGCGCCCAGGATCATCAGGGTCATCTGCCACTTGTTGGACACGTAATCCTCGCAGACGACCTGCAAGCCCAGGTGCATGTGCTGGAACGTCACGAGGATCAGCACCAGCAGCAAGGTCGCGTTGATGGGGTTGCCGGCCCAGGCCGCGACGACCGGCTGCGGCGCGCCTGCCAAATGCAGCATGGCGTAGATGAACCACAGCGTCAGCGGCACCAGCGCGATGCTGGTGATCCGCTCGCTGCGCCAATGCCCAACCCCCGAATGCCCGGCGCCGACGCCGCGCGCCCGGCCGAGCTGGCTGCGGCGCACGTCGATGGAGATGCCTTCCCGCATGGTTCAGCCCCTCACAGCAGCCAAAGGCCGACGGCCCAAACCAGCACGGTGCTGACCGCGGTGGCAATCACCACGGCCCAGCCGCTCGCGTAGGTTTGCGGCAGGTCGAAGCCGAAGCCGGCGTCCCAGGCCAGGTGCCGGATGCCGTTGAAGAAATGGAAGAACAACGACGCCGTCCAGCCGAACAGCACGAACAGCCCGACCGGCGAGGCGACGAAGCCCTGCACGGTGTCGAACGCGCCCGGCCCGCTGGCAGCGGCGACCAGCCACCACACCAGCAGCAAGGTGCCGACCGAAAGGGCAATCCCGGTCACGCGGTTCATGATCGACAGGATCGACGTGATCTGCGGCGCGTAAACCTGCAGGTGCGGCGACAGCGGGCGGCGCACGGTCTTGCCGTCGCTGGTGTATGCCACCATCAGCGCGTCCCGGACATCCTTCATAATGCGGCCATGGGATTTGTCGGCTCCAGCCTGTGGAAGTTTGCGCGTTCCTTATGGCTTGAGGTGGGCAGGGTCAACGCACCGTCAACCGAGCGCCGCCTCCGTCAAGGGCGCCTCGGCCGGGATGGGACGGCCGCTGACAGAGAGCAGAACTCTCATTCAGTCATGGAAAACAAGCCGCTACTGAGCGGCTTGCTTTATCTCGGCCTCACTCAGGCCCTTCCGGCATCAGAAAGGGTGAGATTTAGCCCCTTATGGCGCGGCCGGCGCACCGTCCAAGATGGCGCCGTCCAGCGACGCGCCCTCCAGATCGGCCTCTGCAAGGGAAGCGCCGGTGAGGTCCGCGCCGCGCAGGTCGGCGCCGCGCAGGTCCGCGCCGACCAGCTTGGCCTGGAACAGGCTGGTCCGGCGCAGGTTGGCGCCCGCGAGCCGGGCACGGGACAGGTTCGCGTAATCGAGGTTGGCCTTGACGAACTGCGCGCCGGTCAGGTCCACGCCGGCCAACTCGGCCGACGCCAGGTTGCTACCGGACAGGTCCGCCCCTGCCAGCGTGGTTCCCGCGAACCGACCACCCGGCAGTTCGATGCCGTTGAGGTCCTGGCCCGACAGGTCCAGGTCGGACAGGTCCAGATCCTCGACCGCGAGCCGCGTCCCGCTTCGACCGATAGACTCGGCCCAAAGGCGGTGCTGGTGGAGGCGCTGGAGGAGGCCGTCACGATCATCGGTCATGGCCAGTACACCACTTTGTCGCCCCAACCGCGCGCCACGGCGTTTGAGACAGCTCAATTCCGTCCGGCACTTCTGCTTTGCGTGGCTGAACGTAAATCCAGCGTCCGCCCGATGTCATGAGGCTTGGCACGGACGCCGGAATTCATCTACCGCCCACGGCCCACTGACAGAACCCGCCCGTCTTCGGCGGAGATGGAAACGTCAGGGGCACCGCCACCGCCCCGGACGCTGACGAAGCTGTCAGGGCCGACCGCCTCCCGCAGCTTCGCGATGCTTCCATCCAGATCGTAGTTTCCCAGCACTAACCACTCTTTGTGTATCTGGACTGCCTCATAAGGCTTGTATTTTTCCAGGATAGCCCGGCCAAAACGTTCCTCTATCGCGCGCAGGCCGATGCGTAACGCCGTTTCAGCGTCAAGCACAGGCAGCGTCATAGGCCGAGTTTGAGAATGTAATCCGAAAAACGAATGAATTAAGAACCGGCCCGTTTCCCGCAATGTTATTCGACCACTAAATTGAAGTAGACCGGTCTATTGTCCGGATTGCAATCATCCGTGCGGCAACGAAAATCGGCTATAAAAGCCGTAGCCGATGAGGCAATCGCGTCCGCGCTTGCTTGAAGATTTGCACTCCAGTCGCGCATGAGCGGTATAGGCTTCGGCGGATCATCGTCCGTGAGTAACCAAGTATCAACCCCAAGCAGCTTACTACCGCTGCACGTGAGAGCCTTCACAGCTTCAATGGCTTGATCGCGAGGCCACGCCAACTCAACGCCAGACCTATAAGCCGACTTCACCAGCTCGTCCGGCAGATTACCGTGTGAGTTCGTGCGCATCTTTCAAGCCTCGGGAATAATGATCGGGAGTTCGGGAAGCTCGGGAATTTCCGGAACCTCGAGGACAGACGTTTCGGGCATCTCTGGAGCACCTTCAGGAGCGGACGGCGGAGTGCCGGGAGCAGAAGCAGGCGGTGGCCTTAAAACTGCTCCGGGCTTATCGCCGCTAGCTGGGCCGAAACTAAAGTTTCTACCTCCGACTTGTATCACTTCGTTGGTCACATCATCAATAATAACAGATTTGCCAGTTTGCGGATTGACGTACCGGGTCGCAGGATTGCCGTTAGCTTTGTTGATCGCATCAATACGCTGACCATTTCTCACCGCATCGTCAATCTCCTGCGGTGTCCAGTCCCTGGTCGTCATCTGCCTATTGATTTTATCGCCGTAGTTTACGCCATCAGGAGTGGAGTAGCTTGCGGCGTTGGTGACGTTAGAAACATCTGGGTTGGAGACGCCTTGCGCGGCACCCTGCGCGACCGTGTTGGTGAGGAAATTCGAGGCGTTGCTACCGCTCACATCGTCCCGACCCAAAAAGTTGTCGCTGCCCAGGCCACCCCCACTCAGGTCAGCATCCATGCCGTTGGCGTCCGGGCTGTCGCCCCTGATCGCCGCCGCCACCGCAGCCCCCACCGCCCGGGCCACCTCCTCCCCCATGCTCCCCGCCACCGGCGCCAGGAACGGGCGGGCCGGCATCCGCGCCGTGCCCAGTTCCTGTGGCACAGCCGCCGGGTCGCGGCTGCCGACCACGGCCCGCAGCCCGTCCGCCTGCGCCCCCACGCTGTCCCGCAGCGCGCCACTCCGGAGCCAAGGCTCGTCGTGCCCGCCCCCGCCCGGCGGCTCCGACAAGCCGTCCCGCACCCGGACCGCCATACGCGCAGCCTGCTCGGCCAGCGCCCGCGCCATCACCTCCTCGGCGCGCAAGCGTTCGAGGCGTTCTCGAAGCTCATTCAGTCCTGAGATGTTCAAAGCCATTTGCCGCTTGCCTCCTCATCGGCAAATGTTCTCTATTTGTTCGCAACAACAGGCAAGCGAAAACGAAACGTTTCAGAACCAGCCCTTGAGGACCCGACATGGATTATAGCGACGACCCACGCCGACTCCCCGCACTGCACTTGCTGCGGCCCGACGTGACGGCTGCACTCGGCGCGGCAGCCCGAACGGCCGCGCCCCTGAAACTTATAGTTCCCGAGCGTCAAGCCGCCTTCTTGAGCAACCCCTGCGCTACCACAGCCTCCGCGATCTGCACCGCATTCAGCGCGGCACCCTTGCGCAGGTTGTCCGACACGCACCAGAACGACAGGCCATGCTCCACCGTCGGGTCGCGGCGGATGCGGCTCACGAACACCGCGTCTTCCCCGGCGCAATCGGCGGGGGTGATGTAGCCGCCGTCATCGCGCGTATCCATCACCACCACGCCGGGCGCGTCGCGCAGCAGGGCGCGGGCGTCGGACGGGGACACCGGCTCGTGGAACTCGACGTTCACGGCCTCGCTGTGGCCGATGAACACCGGCACCCGCACGCAGGTCGCGTGCACCAGGATGTCGGGGTCCAGGATCTTCCGCGTCTCGACGGCCATCTTCCATTCTTCCTTGGTGGAGCCGTCCTCCATGAACTTGTCGATGTGCGGGATGCAGTTGAAGGCGATGGGCTTGGTGAACTCCTGCGTAGTCACAGGGTCGTTCACGTACATGGCGCGGGACTGCGCCCACAGCTCGTCCATGCCGTCCTTGCCGGCGCCGGACACGGATTGGTAGGTCGCGACCACCACGCGCTTGATGCGGAACCGGTCGTGCAGCGGCTTCAAGGCTACAACCATCTGGATCGTCGAGCAGTTCGGGTTGGCGACGATGCCGCGGCGGATGCGGCGCAGCGCCCCGGGGTTCACCTCCGGCACCACCAGCGGCACATCGTGCTCCATGCGGAACTGGCTGGTGTTGTCGATCACCAGGCACCCGGCGGCGGCGGCGCGCGGCGCGTGCACGGCGGACACGCTGGCGCCGGGGCTGAACAGCCCGATGTCCCAGCCGGCGAAGTCAAACGTATCGAGGTTCTTGACCTTCAACACGGATTTCTCGCCAAAGCTGACCTCCTGCCCGGCGGACCGGGCGGAGGCAACGGCGGCGACCTCGCTGACCGGGAAGTCCCGCTCCGCCAGGGTCTTCAGGATCTCGCGCCCGACCGCACCCGTGGCGCCGACAACCGCGACCCGATAGCCCATCATGCAACCCCTGCCCGTTTGTAACAAAAACAAAATGAAGCAACAAGATAACCCAGCGCAAGCACCGAAGGAACCAGTCACTCCCAGGCAGGGTACGGCTGCAGCGGCTCCCGGTAAAGCCCGGTGCGCGCCACGCCGTCCGCGCCCACGGTGCCGCGATACATGCCGCGCGTGTTGAACGGCAGCGCCACGCGCCCGGCGCGGTCCACCGCAATCAGGCCGCCGGTGCCGCCCACCGCTTCCAGCGCCGCCATCACCACGGCCGCGGCGGCGTCGAGATCCTTCCGCGCCAGCCGCATCCGCGCGGACAGCTCATGCCCGGCGGCGATGCGGATGAAGCTCTCGCCATGGCCGGTCGCCGACACCGCGCAGGCCGCGTCCGCCCAGGTGCCGGCGCCGGGCAACGGCGTGTCACCGACGCGCCCGGGCAGCTTGCCCGTCATGCCGCCGGTGCTGGTGGCGGCGGCGAGGCGCCCGGCGCCGTCCAACGCCACCGCGCCCACCGTGCCATGGCGGTCGGCGTCGTCGAGGTTGGGATTGAAATCGGCCTCGGCCGCAAGCATGGCCCGCAGCGCGTCCCGGCGCCGGGCCGTGTCGAAGTACTCGGGGTCCGCGAACGCCACGCCCTCCGCGCGCAGGAAGTCGAGCGCCCCGGGCCCGGCCAGCAGGACGTGCGGCGACCGCTCCATGACGGCGCGGGCCGCCAGCACCGGGTTGCGCGGGCCGCAGATGCCGGCAACCGCGCCCACGGCCCCCGTCGCGCCGTCCATCACGGCCGCGTCCATCTCGTGCCGCCCGTCGCGGGTCAGCACCGCGCCGCGGCCGGCGTTGAACAGGGGATCGTCCTCCAACGCGGCGACGGCGGCGGTTACGGCTTCCACCGCCGGGCCGCCCGCCGCGAGGACTGCGTGCCCGGCCAGGAGAGCGCGGTGCAGCCCGGCGCGGTGGGCGCGCTCGGCGTCCGGGGTCATGCTGCCGGGCGACATGGTGCCGGCGCCGCCATGGATGGCAAGGATGGGGGTCATGCCGCGGTTTGCCACGCGCCGCCGGGCCGGCACAAGGTCGGGGACCACATGGGATCAGACCCGGCTGAGCACCTCCGGCGCGGTGTGCCGGGCCAGCACGGCGCGGGCGCGGGCGTGGTCGAGCTGGCCCTCCCACCGGGCGACGAAAATGGTGGCGACCGCATTGCCGAACAGGTTGGTGATGGCCCGCGCTTCCGACATGAAACGGTCGATGGGGAACACCAGCGCGATGGACTCCACCGGGATCTTGCCGGCGAGCGTCCCAAGCGTCGCCGCCAGCGTGATGAAGCCGCCGCCTGTCACCGCTGCCGCGCCCTTGGAGGTCAGCAGCAGCACCAGCAGGATGCCGCCCCATTCCGTGGGGCTGAGCGGGATGTTGAGCGCCTGCGCGATGTAGGCGATGGCCATGGTGAAGTAGATGCTGGTCCCGTCGAGGTTGAAGGCGTAGCCAAGCGGCACGACGAGGCCCACCAGCGGGCGGGAACAGCCCATGTTCTCAAGCTTCTCCATCAAGGTCGGCAGTGCCGCCTCGGAGGAGGAGGTGCCGAGGACGATGAAGAACTCCTCTTTCAGGTAGCGCAGCAATTGGAACAGGCTGAGGCGGCAATACGCCATCACGGCCGCCAGCACGACGAACACGAACACGATGCAGGTCGCGTAGAAGGCGAGCATCAGGTAAACGAGGTTGCCCAGCGTGCCGATGCCGTAGCGCCCGATGGCGAACGCCATGGCGCCGAACGCGCCGAGCGGCGCCACGCGCATGATCAGCGACACCATGCCGAAGAACGCGGCGTTGGCCTGATCCAGGCCGCGGACCAGGCCCGATGCACGCTCCCCCATCTTGGCCAGCGCCACGCCGAACAGCACGGAGAAGAACAGCACCGGCAGGATCTCGCCCTTGGCAAAGGCGTTGAAGATTTGGTCCGGGATGATGTTGATCAGGAACTCGGTGGTGCTCGCGTGGGCTTTAGGGTCGATGTAGCGGGCGACCGAGCCGGCGCTGAGGCTCTTGGGATCGGCGTTCACGCCGACGCCCGGCGCGACGAAGTGCCCGACAACGAGGCCGATCAGCATGGCCAGCGTCGTCAGCACCTCGAAGTAGATGATCGCCTTGAGGCCGATGCGCCCGACGCCCGCGGTGTTGGTCAGCTTGGCGATGCCGACCACGACGGTGAGGAAAATGATCGGCGCGATCAGCATCCGGACCAGCCGGACGAAGGCGTCGCCCAGCGGCTGCATCTGCACCGCGAGCTGGGGGTAGAAGTGTCCCAGCGCCACGCCGGCCGCCACGGCAACCAGGACCTGGATGTAGAGTGATTTCGAGCCTGTGACGACCATGCGACGTTCCCTTGACCGGTCCTGGCGATACCGGATGCGTGCAGGGTTGGCGACCCTTTTTAACGCCGGCCCGGGCGGGTAGGCTGCGCTTCCGCAACGCAGGGACGCCAACCATGCCCGATTACGTCATCCCCCCGCCCGTCCAGATCGCCGTGCCCGTCGCGGGCGGCGGCAGCTTCCCGGTGCGGCGCATCTACTGCGTGGGTCGCAACTACGCGGAGCACGCGCGGGAGATGGGCCACGACCCGGACCGCGAGCCGCCGTTCTTCTTCGCCAAGCCGGCCGACGCCCTGGTGACGGGCGGCGCGGACATGCCGTATCCCCCCATGACCGTGGCCCTGCACCATGAGATGGAACTCGTCGTGGCGCTGAAATCCGGCGGCGCGGACATCGAAGAAGCCGAGGCGATGCGCCACGTTTGGGGCTATGCCGCCGGCCTCGACATGACCCGGCGCGACGTGCAGGACGCTGCAAAGAAGGCCCGCCGTCCCTGGGACATGGCCAAGGGCTTCGACCATTCGGCGCCCATCGGCGACATGGTGCCCGCGGAGGGCGTGACGCCGGGCCGCATCGAGCTGCGGGTGAACGGCGTGGTGCGGCAATCCAGCGATGTCGGGAAGCTGATCTGGAGCATCCCGGAGACCATCGCCTACCTGTCGAAGCTGGTCCGGCTGGAGGCCGGCGACTTGATCTTCACCGGCACGCCGGAAGGGGTGGCGGCTGTGGAACGCGGCGACCTTCTGGAGGGCGTGGTGGGCGGGGTCGGCGGCGTGCGGGTGCGCATCGCCTGAGGAAGGGACGCGGCCGGATCAGAAGATCCGGCCGTCGGCGTCAGCGGACGTAATAGCCAGGTGCGTAGTAGCCCGGCGGGGGATAAGCCGGCGCGGCATAAACCGGAGCCGGGTAATAGACGGGCGGCGGCGCGTAAACCACCGGCGGCGGCGGCGCGTAGTAGCGCGGTGCGCCGGCGATCACGGCACCCAGGCCAAGCCCCAAAACGGCCCCGCCAAGGAACGGGCCGGCACCAAAGCCACGGTGGCCGTATCCGTGGCCATACCCATAGCCGCCACGATAGCCACCGTAACCACGATTATAGTATTGGGCGTTCGCCACGGCGGGCGCGAGCGCCATGGTGGCAAGGATGGGAAGCGCCAGGAGGATGCGACCGTTGCGGGTCATGGTAACACCTGAAGTTCGTGACGGGGCTTATCGCCCCAACAGCTCGCAATCTGGGCACCGCGCGTGGCAATTTTAAGGCGGCGCCGAGAGGAGAGCTTGCGTCACCCCCCAAGCTTGCCGAGCTGGTCCAGCATCGTGCCCTCCGTCAGAATCTGCGGCAGCACCGAAGGGGCGGCCGGACCCGGCGGGTAAAGCACATACAGCGGCACCCCGTCCCGGGCGTGCCCGCGCAGGAATGCGGTGATCTCCGGGTCTCCCCGGGTCCAGTCGCCCTTGAGGTAAGCCACACCGTGGTCGGCGAAGGCGCGGCGGACCGGGGCCGGGGACAGGGCCACGCGCTCGTTCACCAGGCAGGTCACGCACCAAGCAGCGGTCATGTTCACGAACACCGGGCGGCCTTCCTCGCGAAGGGCGGCGAGCCGTGCGGCGGAGAACCGCTCCGCGCCCTCGGACGCCGCCTGCGCGGGCGCTGTGGGCGCCATGCCGATGCCGGCCAGGATGGCGACGGCGCCGAGCACCGAAGCCAGCGCCACGCCGCCGCCGAGCCGCCGCCCGCGCCGGCCCGCCGCCTGCGCCAGTCCGAGCGACCACGCGGCAAGCGCCACCAGCACCAGCCCGGCTACCGTCGCCAGCACGCCATCGGACCCGGCCTGCAAGCTGACGACCCAGACCAGCCAGGCCGCCGCGCCGTACATCGGAAAGGCCAGCGCACCCCGCAGCACGTCCATCCAGGGTCCGGGCCGTGGCAGCAGGCGCGCAGCGCCGGGCAGCACTGCAAGCGCGACATAGGGCGCGGCGAGGCCCAGCCCCATCGCCAGGAACACCGCCATCGTCACCGCCGGGGGCGCGGCCAGCGCCGTGGCGACGGCGGCTCCCATGAACGGCGCGGTGCAGGGCGTCGCGACCAGCACCGCCAGCAGCCCGGTGAAGAAGCTGCCGGCATGGCCGCCCTGCGCCGCCAGCCCTTGGCCGGCCCCGGCCAGCCGCGCGCCGACGCCGAACACGCCCGACAGGTTCAGCCCGACGCCGAACAGCACGGAGGCCAGCGCCGCCACGAAGGCCGGCGACTGGAACTGGAACCCCCACCCCACGGCGCCCCCCGCCGCCCGCACCCCGGCCAGCAGAGCGCCCAGCGCGCCGAACGCCAGGAGGACGCCCGCCGTGTAGGACAGGGCGTGTGCCCGCACCGCCCCGCGCTCCGCGCCGGACATGCGGGCGATGCCCACCGCCTTCATCGCCAGCACCGGGAACACGCAGGGCATCAGGTTCAGGATCAACCCGCCGAGCGCCGCCAGCAGCAGCGTTTGCAGCAACGGCGTGCCCGGCGTCGCCGCCGGCCCGGGCGCGGCCTCCACCTCCAGCGCGCTTTCCTGCCCGCCGGAGTCCTGCAGCACCACGACGCCGGCCAGCGCCCGGCCGTTGAACCCGGGCGCCGTTTTCAGCGCCAGGGCAACCCGCCCGTCCTGGACAGCAAGCGCCTGGGGCGCCGCGGGTTCGATGGCGTCCGCCGCCTCCGGGAAGAACCAGGCGTCGCGCACCGTCGCCGATGACAGCCCGGCCCCGGCCAGCGACAGGGTGCCGTCGGGCGCGATCCGCGCCTCGAACGGCGACGGGCGCGGGACGCTGGCAGCCGCGGCGGCGAACAACGGCGCTTCGGCGGACGGCGCCGGGGCGCCAGGCGGCAGGTCCAGGGTGAAACGCCCCTCCTCCGGCACGCAGATGCGCTCGCACACCAGCCAGTTGGCCGCTGCCTCGATCCGCAGCGGCCCGGCGCCGGGGGTTATGGACAGCGGCAGCAGCACCTCCCCCGTGTAGCCGTAGGTCATCAGCGGACCCTCCGCCATGCGGCGCGGCGTCGGCCAGGCAATCGGCCCGGCGCTGACGCCCTCGGGCAGCGTCAGCGTCAGCTCGGGCGGCGCGCCGGCGTCCCCGGGGTTCTGCCAATAGGTGTGCCAGCCCGGCGCGATCCGCAGCCGCAGCCCCACGTGCAGCGGCGTGCCCGGCGCCGCCGCGTCCGTGTCGGACACCAGCGTGGCGGTCATCCGCGGGCTTGTCACCGCCGCGCTTTCCCGCGCATGGGCGGCGGGCAAGGCGAGCAGCATGGCCGCCGTCAGAACCATTCCGGCACGGATCATCCAGCTCTCCTCGCCACCACCCGGTATGGCCTATATCTAAGGAGATGTCCCCCGATCCGCTATAAGGTCGCTCATGCTTCCTGTTCTGCCCGTCGCCGAGGCGCTGCCGGCCTTGCTGGACGCCCTGGCGCGTCGGCCCAACGCCGTGCTCGCCGCGCCGCCCGGCGCCGGCAAGACGACAACCGTGCCGTTGGCGCTGATGGACGCCGCCTGGCGCGGGGATGGGCGCATCCTGGTGCTGGAGCCGCGCCGCCTCGCCGCCCGCGCCGCTGCCGCCCGCATGGCGTCGCTGATCGGGGAGCCGGTGGGCCAAACCGTCGGCTTCCGCACCCGGCTCGACAGCGCCGTGTCCGATGCCACGCGGATCGAGGTCATCACGGAGGGCCTGCTGGTCCGCCGCCTGCTCGGCGATCCGGCTTTGGACGGCGTCGCCGCCGTGCTGCTGGACGAGGTGCACGAGCGCGCGTTGGAAGCCGACCTTGCCTTGGCGCTGTGCCTCGACCTGCAGCGGGTGCTGCGGCCGGAGCTGCGGCTGCTCGCCATGTCGGCGACGCTGGACGGCGCGCGGTTGTCCGGCCTGATGGACGCCCTGGTGATCGAGAGCGCCGGGCGCATGTTCCCGGTGGATGTGCGCCATGCCCCCCGCGACGTGGCGGACGTGCGCGACCTGCCGGACGCCGTGGCCCGCGCCGTCCGCGCGGCGCTCGGGGAGCACGAGGGCGACATCCTCGCCTTTCTGCCCGGCATGGGGGAAATCCGCCGGGCGGAGTCGGCGCTTGCCGGGTGCGGCGCGCTGGTGCTGCCGCTGCACGGCGATTTGCCACCCGGGCAACAAGACGCGGCGCTGCGCCCGGCGGCGGAGGGCCGCCGCGTGGTGCTGGCGACCAGCATCGCCGAAACCTCGCTCACCGTGCCGGGCGTGCGGGTCGTGGTGGACGGCGGCTGGCGGCGCGCGCCGCGGCTCGACCCGGCGACCGGCCTGACCCGGCTCGCCACGTTGCGCATCAGCCGCGCCGCGGCGGACCAGCGGGCCGGCCGCGCCGGGCGGGAAGCGCCGGGGGTGGCAATCCGGCTGTGGACCCCGGCGCTGCACCGTGGTTTGCCGCCCTATGACCGCCCGGCGATCCTGGAAGCCGAGCTGTCCGGGCTGCTGCTCGACTGCGCCGCCTGGGGCACGGCGCCGGGCGACCTGCCGTTCCCGGACCCGCCGCCCGCCGGGGCGCTGGCCGCGGCGGGGGCGCTGCTGGCCGGTCTGGGCGCGGTGGATGCGGCGGGGCGCATCACGCCACTCGGACGGCGCATGGCGGCGCTCGGGGCGCATCCCCGCCTCGCGGCGATGATGCTGTCGGCGGACGGGCCGGAGCAGGCGGCGCTGGCGGCGGACCTCGCGGCGCTGCTGGAAGAGCGCGACCCGCTGCGGGGCCGCGACGCGCCGGCTGATTTGCAACTACGGCTCCATGCGCTGGCCGAGGGTGGAGGCGACGTGGACCGCGGCGCCATCAGCCGCATCCGACAGCAATCCGCCGCTTACCGCCGCCGCCTCGGCACGAAGGGAAGCGCCGCCGGCGACCCCGGCCCGCTGCTGGCGGCGGCGTTCCCGGACCGCATCGCGCAGCGGCGGGGCGAGCCGGGGTCGTTCCGCTTGTCCGGCGGCGGCGGCGCGCGGCTGCCGCGCAACGACCGCCTGGCCGACGCGCCGCTGCTGGCGGTGGCCAGCCTGGACCTCAAGGCGTCCGCCCGCATCCGCCTCGCCGCCCCGCTCGACCCGGCTGCCCTGCCGCCGAGCGTGGAGGCGCAAGTCACCGAAACCGTCGAAAGCGGCTTCGACCCGGCGTCCGGCGCGGTGCTGTCCCGCCGCCGACGCCGGCTGGGCGCGCTGGTGCTGGAAGACCGCACCGTGGCCGCTGACCCCGAAGCCACTGCCGCCGCGCTGGCGGAGGCGGTGGGCCGCCGCCTGGACGCGCTGCCCTGGACCGACGCCGCCCGGCAGTTGCAGGCCCGCGCCGCCCGGTTGCGGGAGCTGGACCCGGACACCCCCGACCTGTCCGACGCCGGGTTGGCCGCGAGCGTCGGGCAATGGCTCGCGCCGCATTTGCTGGGATCGTCGCGCTTGGCGGACGTGGCGGGCCTCGATCTCCATGGCGTCCTGCGCGGCCTGTTGGGGCCGCAGCGCGCGGCGCGGCTGGACCGGGACTTGCCGACGCATCTGGCGCTGCCGGGCGGGCGGGCCGCGGTGGACTACGCGCAGCCGGTGCCGCTCGCGAGCGCGCGGGCACAGGCATTCTACGGCTTGGCGGCGACGCCAAGTTTGGCTGGCGGGCGGGTGAAGCTGCAACTGGCGCTGCTGTCCCCGGCCGGCCGGCCCATCGCGATCACCGCGGACCTCGCGGGATTCTGGCGCGGCGCCTGGGCCGACGCTCGCAAGGATATGCGTGGCCGCTACCCCCGGCACGACTGGCCGGAGCGTCCATCCGGCGATTGAGCTTTTGCGCCGTGCGTTTTCGCCCCATCTTAGCCGCAGACTCGTCAAGGAGCTTCCAACCATGAACCCCGGCCTTCGCGCTGTCCTGGCTGCGACGGCGCTCGTGCTGTCCGGCTGCTCCAACGACCCGGCCCGGGCGCAGTCGCTCGGGTCCCGCGCCGCGGGCGCCGCGCCGCAGAGCTTCGCGCCGCTGGTGAAGCGCGTGGTGCCGGCCGTGGTCAACATCGCAGTGACGGAAGGACGCAGCCCAACCGATGTCGCCGCGATCCCGCCGGAACTGCGCGGCACGCCGTTTGAGCGGCAGTTCCGCGAGCGGTTCCGCAACCGGCGGGAGCAGGTGCTGGGCGCAGGCTCCGGCTTCATCGTGGATCCGAACGGTTTGATCGTCACCAACAACCACGTCGTCGGCCGCGCCGACCGCATCACGGTCGCGCTGGCGGACGGGACGGAGCTGCCGGCGCGGCTGATCGGCTCGGACGACCTGACGGACATCGCGGTGATCCGGGTCAGCAGCCCGACCCCGCTTCCTTACGTGAAATGGGGCGACAGCCGCGCGGTGGAGGTCGGCGACTGGATCATGGCCGCGGGCAACCCGTTCGGGCTGGGCAGCTCGGTCACGGCGGGGATCGTGTCGGCGCGCGGGCGGGACATCGGCGCCGGGCCGTTTGACGACTTCCTGCAGATCGACGCGCCGATCAACCCCGGCAACTCCGGTGGGCCGACCTTCAACCTGGACGGCGAGGTGATCGCGGTGAACACCGCCATCGTGTCGCCCACTGGCGGGTCGGTCGGCATCGGCTTCGCGGTGCCGAGCGAGATCGCGATCCGGATCGTGTCGGATTTGCGGGACAAGGGGCGGATCGACCGCGGCTGGCTGGGCGTGTCCGTGCAGGACGCGCCGGGCCGGGTGGCGCACACCGGGGTGGAGATCGCGGGCATTGACCGCACCGGCCCGGCGGCGCGCGCCGGGCTGCGGCCTGGCGACGTGGTGCTGGCCGTGAACGGCGACCGGGTGGACAGCGCCCGCGGCCTGATCCGCGCGGTCGCCGCCGCCCAGCCCGGCAGCGCCGTCAAGCTGTCCGTGCGGCGCAGCGGGCAAAGCTTCGAGCTGCCGGTCACCGTTGGACGCCGCGCCCAGGAAGCACCGAGTTGAGCCATGCGCATCCTGGTGGTTGAGGACGATTCGGACGTGGCCGGCTTCGTGACCAAGGGCCTGCGCGAAGCCGGGCACGAGGCGGCGCAGGCGGGCAACGGCGTGGACGGCCTGTCGCTCGCCACCAGGGAGCCGTTCGACGCCATCATCCTGGACCGTATGCTGCCCGGCGGGCTGGACGGCCTGGGAGTGCTGGAAACGCTGCGCGCCCAGGACAACCAGACCCCGGTGCTGTTCCTGTCGGCCATGGTCGGCGTGGACGACCGGGTGCGGGGGTTGCAGGCGGGCGGCGACGACTACCTGACCAAGCCGTTCGCGTTCAGCGAGCTGCTCGCCCGGGTGGAGGCGCTGATGCGCCGGGGCCGGGGGACGCGGGGTGCAACCCTGCTCGTGGTCGGCGACCTGGAGATGGACCTGCTGTCCCGCACGGTGCGCCGCCGCGGGCAGAAGATCGACCTGCAGCCGCGGGAGTTCCGCTTATTGGAGTTCCTGATGCGGCACGCCGGGCAGGTGGTGACGCGCACCATGCTTTTGGAAGGCGTGTGGGATTATCATTTCGATCCGCAAACCAATGTGATCGACGTGCATGTATCCCGGCTCCGCCAGAAGATCGACAAGCCGTTCGACGCGGCGTCCATCCAGACCGTCCGCAGCGCCGGCTACATGCTGCGCGGCGAATAGGCACGGTGCGGACGACCGCCGGGCTGCGCCGCCTGCTCCGCTCGGCAGGCGCCCGCTTGGCGCTGGCCTATGCCGGGCTGTTCGCCTCCACCGTGCTGATACTGATGCTCCTTATGTGGTGGGCCACGATCGGCCTGCTGAACGCCCAGGTGGATGCCGCCATCCGCGCCGACGCGCAAGTGCTGTTCAAGCGGTGGCAGGATGGCGGCCAAGCGGCGCTGCTGGCGAACATCGAGGCCCGGCTGGCCGGCGACGCCGACGACGACGCCGTTTACCTCGTGCTCGACCCGGTGGGCCAGCGCCTGGGCGGCAGCCTCGCGGCCTGGCCGGCGGCCGTGGCGGAGGAGGGCGTCGTTTACGAGCTGCCGACCCGGCATCACGGGGAGGCCAGCCTGGCGCGGCTGCGCCGCTTCGCCTTGCCCGACGGCGCCGCGCTGCTGGTCGGGCGCGACGTGCAGGCCCGCGCCGCGCTGCAGCGCCTGCTGGCCGCCATGATGGCCTGGGCACTGGTGCCGGTCGGCATCCTGGGGCTGGCGGGGGCGCTCACGGTGCGGCGGGTGTTCACGCGCATGATGGGGCACGTCACGAAAACCACGGCGGCGATCTCCGCGGGCGAGCTGCCGCCGCGCATCGGGCTGTCGGGCCGGGGCGACGAGTTCGACCGGCTGGCGGCGACGTTCAACGACATGCTGGACCGCATCAGCCGGCTGATGGACGGCGTGCGCCAGGTGTCGGACGCCATCGCGCACGACCTGCGCACCCCGATCACCCGCGCCCGCGCCCGGCTGGAGGACGCGGCAGCCCATGCCGGAAGCACCGCCGAGCTTCGCGCCGCGGTGGACCGCGCGGTGATGGACCTGGATGGCGTCACCGCGGTGTTCCAGGCGTTGCTGCGCATCGCGGAGATCGAGGCCGGCGCCGGGCGCTACGCCTTTGCGGCGCTGGATGTCGGCCCGCTGCTGGCGGGCCTGGCCGAACTCTACGGCGCGGTGGCGGAGGAGCGCGGGCTGACGCTGGCGCTGCAGGCCGCCCAGCCGTTGCCGGTCTGGGGCGACCGGGAGCTGATCCAGCAGGCGGTGGCGAACCTCCTGGACAACGCGATCAAGTTCTCGCCGCCCGGCGGCTCGGTCACGCTGCGGGCGCGCCGCGTCCCCGGCGCGTGGCCGGAGTCGCTGGAGATTGCGGTGCTCGACGGCGGGCCGGGCATCCCGCCCTTGGACCAGGCCCGCGCGACCGACCGGTTCTTTCGGGGGGAGGCGGCGCGCAACACGCCGGGCTACGGCCTGGGGCTGACGCTGGTGCGGGCGGTGGCGGAGCTGCACGGCGGCGTCCTGCGCCTGCTGGATGCTGCGCCGGGGCTGCAGGCGCTGCTGACGCTGCCGGCCAGCCGGCAATCGTCGTTCGACATGTCAGACGCCCGGAAGCGCGGTTTCGCGCCGGAAGGTGACCACCAGAACGTCCCGGTGCGCGGGCTGCTCCGGATCTAGGGGCTGCACGGGCGTGACCCCGTGGAACACCCGGTGGTCGTCCACCAACGCCGCATCCATCGGCGCTTCGAGGGTGAAACTGCCGAGCAGCGTGCGGTCCAGGCCATGGATGCTGGTGGTGCCGGACAAGATATTGACCCGGCCGACCATCAGCACGAGCACCCAATCCACGCCGTCCTGGTGCATCCCTTCGGGCGTCGGCTGGCCGGCCTGGCCGGGACGCGCCTCGATGCGGAACTGGTGCGCCTCGACGTGCCAGGCGGGCGCGGGGGTCAGGCCGTCGAACAAATCATGACAGAAACGCAGGATGGCCCCGAACGCGGCGGACCCGGCGGCGGCGGGCGTGACCGGATCGAACCAGCGGGCGATGCCGCCGTTCAGCGCGTTGTAGTCGCGGCTTTGGTAATGCGGCTGGTCCGGCTTGCGTGCGGCGCCCGCGGCGTTGACCAGGAACGCGGCATGGCGGCGCTTCCGATAGCGTCCGCCGTCGGCCATGTAGGTGTCGAGGCCCAGGTCGTCCCAGGTGCGGGCGAAGCCGTCCCAATCGGACAGCCCGACCACCCGCAAGGCTTCGGCCATCTCCGGCGCCTGCACGAAAGCGTAGCCGCGGTCGCGCAGCGCCGCCGAGGGATCAAGACTATTCATGCCACCTTCTCCTTGACCGCTTCTTGGACTGGAGCCGCCGGGTCCGCCGCAGGCGCCGGCGCCGCGCTCAGCACGCGGTAGGACGTAAGCGGGCTTTCAACCGCAAGCTCGTCGAAGCGCACCTTCACCCGGCGGTTCAGCTCGCGGCCCACCGACCACCGGCTGGCGGGCTGCGTCTTCATCCGCACGCGCAGCACCCAGGCCGAATCAACGAACTTCTCGACGCCCATGACATCCAGCTCGTCCAGCACCAGCGAGGCCCATTTCGGGTCGCGCCGCATCTCGGCCGCCAGGTCGCGCACCACCTCGATGACGTGCGCCGGCTCCTCGTTCAGGCCCACGCTGATGTCGAGCACCGCGTAGCCGTAGTCGCGGGTCTGGTTGGTGACGGTCGTCACCGCGCTGAACGGAACGATGTGCACGGCGCCATCCAGCGCGCGCAGGCGGATGGTGCGGATCGACAACGCCTCCACCGTGCCGGTCAGGCCGCCGAGCGTCACGATGTCGCCGACCTGCATCGTGTTCTCCAGCAGGAGGAACAAGCCGGTGATCAAGTCGCGCACCAGCGTCTGCGACCCGAAACCGACGGCGATGCCGATCACCCCGGCGCCGGCCAGCAGCGGCGCCACGTTGACGCCAAGCTCGCTCAGCACGACCAGCGCGACCACCAGCAGGATGGCGACCAGCAGCAGCGTGCGGAACATCGGCAGCAGCGTGCGCAGCCGCCCGGCGCGCGCCAGGTGCGCTTCCGCCGACAAGCGCGCGAGGTGCTGGGCAACCGCGGCGTTCGCACCCTCCCACACCAGCACCGCGAGCAGGACCGTGACGACGATCACCGTCAACGCCGACGCGACGCGCCCGCCCAGGCCGTTGCGCACCAGCCAATTCACCGGGCCGAGGTTCCACACTTCAAGCAGCCCAAGGACGGTGGCAACCGCGAGCACGGCGGTGATGGCGGTGCGCAGCACGGGCCGGTAGAACGTGGCGCGCTCGGCCAATCCCGGGTGGCGTGCCAGCAGCGCCGGGTCGAAGCGCAGCAGGCGGTCGAGGCCGCCGAGCAGCACGACCGCGGCCAGCCGGGACGCCAGCAGGACGGCGAGCGTGACCAGGGAGAAGTAGATGAGCCGCGCGTAGCCGTTGCGCAACTCCGCCGCCCAAACCAGCCAAAGCGCGGCAAGGAAGAAGATGGCGATCAGGTGCCAGATGTTGGCCAGGCGGTTCAGCACCGACGCCCAAACGCCCGGCACGAGCCGGATCGCGCGGATCGCGGCCGCCACGTGCGCCCGGGACTGCAGCACGGCCACGATCAGGCCGCCGTGAAGAACAAGCGCGAACAGCTTCAGCAGCGCGTCGTGCGCGGTTTGATACATGCCGAACAGCAGCCCGACCTCGGCCAGCACGTAGCCGGTGACGCCCACGGCAAGGAGCCAGCGTATCCACCGGGTCAGGAACCCCGCCGCCCAATCCGAAACGGTCAGCAAACGCAGCCGGGGCGCGACTGGGGACACCAGCATCGTCGTGACGCTCAGCACCGCCCGGCTGATGACATAGGCATTGAGCACTTCCTGGGTGGCAAGCCGGGAGATCGCAGGCCCGCCCAGCTCGGTGCCGAGCAGCAGAAAGGATAGGGCGGCGAAGGCGGCGATGGGCAGCAGGTCCAGCAGCAGGCGTCCGAGGAGGTATGGCAGCCGCCGCAGCGTGCCCACCGTCTGGTTGAGCTGGCGGCTTTGGTTTTGCTCGGTTTCGCCGGCCTCGGCCGCGGCCAGCCCGGACTCGAGCACCGGCAAGACGGCGGCAACTGGGTCCGCCACCGCGGGGGTCCACATGCCCAGGGCGACGCGCATCCGGCGCAGCAGGCGGACCACGGCGAGCTCGACGACCAGCCCGCTTCCGACGATGGCTGCAAGCCGCCACAGCGCGTCGAGCAGGCGGGCACGGAAATCCGGGGTCTCGACCTGGGTCGCGATCCAGCGCCACAGCAGCGGCAGGTCGTTCACCGAGTGGATCGCGGTGGCGAGCTGGGACCCCGTTTTGGCAATCGCCGTCACCGTTTGGTCAACGACCTCGGCGCCCAGGCTGTCGGGCTTGAGCGGCAGGATTTGGCTCGGCGCGGCGGCCGGAACGGCGGGGGCAGCCGGCGCCGCAGGGGCAGCCGATGCGGCCGGGGCTGTTCCCGCAGCCGACGCCTCGGGGGCAGGCGTGGCCGTGCCCGTGGCCGGCGCGGCTTTGGCCAGGCTTTCCAGCACCGTCGTGAACTCGGCCCGGCGCTTGTCGTCCCGCAGCAGGTCCAGCACCTGCTGGGCTTGCGCAGGCGCCAGCGCCGGGGGCGCTTGATCCGGCGCGGCTCCGGGCGCGGCGGCTTGCGCGGCGGTGGCTTGCGGGGCGGCTGGGGCCGGCGATGCCGGCGTTTGACCGTGCCCGGGCGACGCGAGGCCGAGCACAAGAACCGGAAGCAGGATCAAGGGCAGGAAGCGCGTTTGCATGCGAAGCGTCGAACACCCGTGCGCAAACCGTGTCAATGGCGGGCTGGGGAACGGCCCGGGGGTGACATCGCCGACGGAACGCCCAGCTTGGTGGCATGGTCAGGTGCTGCTTATGACGACGTTGCTGACGATTCTGGTGGGTTTGGCGATGCTGGGGACGGTGGGCGTGCTGTTCGCCGGGCTGTTCGGCTTGGCGCGCGGCGGAGAAAACGCGCGCTTGTCCAACACCCTGATGCGCTGGCGCGTCCTGCTGCAGGCCGTGGCGCTGGTGCTGTTCGTGATCCTGCTCTCGCTGTTGCGGGGCTGACGGCAGGAACCGGCCCGGTTTGACATTCCGGTGGCCTGCCCCATAAGGTCCGACCGATTTTTGCCGTGCTGCGGAGGGCTGCCGGGCCTGGCCTCGCCCGGCGTGCGCCCCCTCACCCGTAACTCAATGGCAGTCCCATGAAGCTCCTCGTCCCTGTCAAGCGCGTCGTCGATTACAACGTGAAGGTGCGTGTCAAGGCGGACGGCTCCGGCGTGGAAACGGCGGGGGTCAAGATGTCGATGAATCCCTTCGACGAGATCGCGGTCGAGGAAGCGGTGCGCCTCAAGGAAAAGGGCGTCGCCACCGAGATCGTCGCGGTGTCCATGGGCATCGCGGCCTGCGCGGAAACGATCCGCACGGCGCTCGCCATGGGCGCCGACCGCGGCGTGCTGGTGGAAACGGACGTGGAGCTGCAGCCGCTCGCGGTTGCCAAGCTGCTGCGCGCGCTGGCCGACAAGGAGCAGCCCGGCCTCATCATCATGGGCAAGCAGGCCATCGACGACGACATGAACGCAACCGGGCAGATGCTGGCCGCCCTGCTCGGCTGGCCGCAGGGCACCTTTGCGAGCCGGGTCGCCGTGGAAGGCGAGAAGCTAGTGGTGACGCGGGAAATCGACGGCGGCTTGGAAACGCTGGAGCTGGACCTGCCCTGCATCGTCACCACCGACCTGCGTTTGAACGAGCCGCGCTATGCGTCGCTGCCCAACATCATGAAGGCGCGCAAGAAGCCCATCGAGACGGTCAAGCCCGCCGACCTCGGCGTGGACCCGGCGCCCCGGCTGCGCCTGGTGAAAGTCGCGGAGCCGCCGCGCCGCAGCGCCGGGGTCAAGGTCGGCTCGGTGGCCGAGCTGGTGCAGAAACTGCGAACCGAAGCGAAGGTGATCTGACATGGCGTCCCTTGTCCTGCTCGACCACGACCACGGCCAGATCAAGCAGCCGTCCCGCAGCGCCGTCGCCGCCGCGGCCCTTTTGGGCGAGGTCCACGCGCTGGTGGCCGGGGAGAACGTGGGCGACGCCGCCGCGGCCGCGGCCAAGCTGCCGGGCGTTTCCAAGGTGCACGTGGCCGACAGCCCGGCTTACGCCCACAGCCTGGCGGAGCCGTTGGCGGCGCTGCTGGTCTCGATGGCCGGGCACCACGACCACATCCTGGCGGCCAGCACGGCGACCGGCAAGAACGTGATGCCGCGCGTCGCCGCCCTGTTGGACGTGCAGCCGATCAGCGACATCGCCGGGATCGTCGATGCCGACACCTTTGTCCGCCCGATCTATGCGGGCAACGCCCTGGCAACCGTCGCGTCCTCGGACCCCAAGAAGGTCATCACGGTCCGCGCCGCGAGCTTCGACCCGGTGGCGGCGGAAGGCGGTGATGCCGCCATCGAGCCGGTCTCGGCGCCTGAGGCCCCGGCCACGTCGCGCTTCGTGTCGGCGGAGCTGTCCAAGAGCGAGCGGCCGGAGCTGACCGCGGCGCGCATCGTGATCTCCGGCGGGCGCGGGATGCAGAACGGCGAGAACTTCAAGCTGCTGGAGCCGATCGCCGACAAGCTGGGTGCGGCCGTCGGCGCGTCGCGGGCGGCGGTGGATGCGGGCTACGTGCCGAACGACTACCAGGTGGGGCAGACCGGCAAGATCGTGGCGCCGGAGCTTTACCTCGCAATCGGCATCAGCGGCGCGATCCAGCACCTGGCGGGCATGAAGGACAGCAAGGTCATCGTGGCCATCAACAAGGACGAGGACGCGCCGATCTTCCAGGTGGCCGACTACGGCTTCGTGGGCGACCTGTTCACCGCACTGCCAGAACTCGAAACGGAGCTGGGGCGGGCTTCTTGACGGCCGACCTGGAGCAGGCTGCGTCGCCCGACGTGCGGGCGGTGGGCGTGGTCGGCGCCGGGCAGATGGGCGCCGGCATCGCGCATGTCTGCGCGCTGGCCGGGTTGCCCGTCGTGCTGCTGGACACCAAGCCGGACGCGCTGGACAAGGCGATGGCGGCGATGGCGCGCAACATGGACCGCCAGGTCGCCAAGGACGCGATCACCGCCGGGCAAAAGGCGGATGCGCTGGCGCGGGTCACGCCCAGCGGCGACTACGCGGACTTCGCCGATGCCGACTTGGTGATCGAGGCAGTGACGGAGAAGGAGGAGGTCAAGCGCGCCATCTTCCGCGCCCTGATCCCCCACCTGAAGCAAGCCTGCATCCTGGCGAGCAACACCAGCAGCATCAGCATCACCCGCCTGGCCGCCAGTACCGACCGGCCGGAACGCTTCATCGGTATGCACTTCATGAACCCGGTCCCGGTTATGAAGCTGGTCGAGGTCATCCGCGGCATCGCGACGGCCGAGCCGACGTTCCAGGCGGTGCAGGCCCTGGCCGCCCGGCTCGACAAGACCACGGCGGTGTCCGAGGACTTCCCGGCCTTCATCGTCAACCGCATCCTGATGCCGATGATCAACGAGGCGGTTTACGCCTTGTATGAGGGCGTCGGCGGCGTGACCGCCATCGACGGCGCGCTGCGGCTGGGCGCCAACCACAAGATGGGGCCGCTGGAGCTGGCCGACTTCATCGGGCTGGATACCTGCCTCAGCATCATGCAGGTGCTGCACGAGGGGCTGGCGGACAGCAAGTACCGCCCCTGCCCGCTGCTGGTGAAGTATGTCGAGGCGGGCTGGCTGGGCCGCAAGACCGGGCGCGGCTTCTACGACTACGCGGCCACGCCGCCGCGCCCGACGCGCTGATCGCGCCCACGCCGTCAGAACAGCCCCTCAATCAAGCCGTCCGCATCCAACCGGATCGAGTTCGCGGCGGGAACCCGCGGCAGGCCCGGCATGGTCATGATGTCCCCGCACACCGCCACGACGAAGCCCGCGCCCGCGGATAGCCGCACCTCGCGCACCGGCAGCACGTGGTCCACCGGGGCACCCATGGCAGTCGGGTCGGCGCTGAAACTGTACTGGGTCTTGGCGATGCACACAGGCAGGTCGCGGTGGCCCGCCGCCTCGAACGCCAGCAGCCGCTTCGCCACCGCGGGCGCGAGCGCGATGTCGCTTGCCCGGTAGATCTGCTGCGCCACCGTCCTGATCTTGTCCGCAAGCCCCAGGGATGGCGGGTATAGCGGCTGGTAGCGCGCCCCGCCGGCCTCGATCCGGGCCAGGACGGCGCGGGCCAGCGCCTCCGCGCCCGCGGCGCCGTCCGCCCAATGCGTGCACAGCACCGTCTCCACGCTCTGGTCCGTCATCGCGGCCTCCACGACTGCGAACTCGCGCGGCGTGTCCGACGCGAACTGGTTGAGCGCCACCACGACGGGCAGCCCGAACTTCTGCAAATTCTCGACGTGCCGGGCCAGGTTGACCAGGCCGCGCTTTACCGCCCCCGGGTCCTCCCGCCCCAAGTCGGACTTGGCCACGCCGCCGTGCATCTTGAGCGCCCGCAACGTCGCCACGACCACCGCGCATCGCGGCACCAGCCCGGCGCTGGGACACTTGATGTCGAGGAACTTCTCGCCGCCCAGGTCGGCGCCGAACCCGGCCTCCGTCACCACGACCTCGGCCAGCTTCAGGCCGAGCCGGGTGGCCATCACCGAGTTGCAGCCATGGGCGATGTTGGCGAACGGCCCTCCATGGATCAGCGCCGGCGACCCTTCAAGCGTTTGCACCAGGTTGGGCGCCAGCGCGTCCCGCAGCAGGGCCGCCATGGCGCCGTCCGCTTGCAAATCCCGCGCCGTCACCGCCGATCCGTCCCGGCGCGACGCCACTTGAATGCGCCCCAGCCGGTCCTGCAGGTCGCCGAGGTCCCGCGCCAAACAGAACACGGCCATCACCTCGCTCGCGACGGTGATGTCGAAGCTGTCCTCCCGCGGCGACCCGTTGACGGCGCCGCCCAGCCCGTTCACGACCATGCGCAGCGCCCGGTCGTTCATGTCCAGCGCCCGCCGCCAAGTGACCCGGCGCGGGTCGATCCCCAGCGTGTTGCCCCAATACAGGTGGTTGTCGAGCAGCGCCGCCAGCAGGTTGTTCGCCGACGTAATCGCGTGAAAATCGCCGGTGAAATGCAGGTTGATTTCGTCCATCGGCGCCACCTGCGCCCGCCCGCCGCCGGTGGCACCCCCCTTCACGCCGAAGCACGGCCCCAGCGACGGCTCCCGCAGGCAGATCATCGTCCGGCGCCCCACGCGGTTCAGCGCGTCGCCCAGCCCGATGGTCGTGGTGGTCTTGCCTTCCCCGGCCGCGGTCGGGCTGATGCCCGTCACCAGCACCAGCGCGCCGTCCGGCCGGTCCTCCTGGGCCTGGATGAAGTCGAGGCCGACCTTCGCCTTGAACCGCCCGTATGGTTCCAACGCCTCGGCCGGGATGCCGGCGGCCTCCGCCACCTCGCGGATCGGGCGCAGCTGCGCGGCGCGGGCGATCTCCAGGTCGCTGGGCATCAGGCTGCTTCCCGGGTGCGCAGGCCCAGAGCGGCCATGGCGTCTCCAATGGCCCGCACCGCGCCCACCATGTCCTCCGGCGTGACCGCGCCAATGCAGCCGACCCGGAAGCTTGGCGCCGCCGTGTTGTAGAAGTTGCTGATCAGCACCCCGCGCGCTTTCAGTTGGTCCACGAAGGCTTGCAGCTTCCAGGCCGGGTCGGACGGTGCTTGGACGTTGACGACCACCGGCCCCTGGATGCCCGGCGGCAGGCACGGTGTCAGGCCAAGGCCAAGGACGCCATCATAAAGGGCGCGCATGTTCGCCGTGTAGCGCGCGAGCCGCGCCGGCTGCCCGCCCTCCGCGTCGAACCGGTCGAGCGCCACGGCGAAGGCCGCGACCGCCTGCGCCGCCGGGGTGAAGCGGGAGGTGCCCAGGCCCCACCGCTCGCCGTTCTCGTAAACGTCGAGGAGGTCCAGCGACCAGCTCCCCGCCCGCCCGGCGCCGGCCCGGAGGCTGTCCACCCGCGCCACGGTCAGCGCCATGCCAGGCAGCCCCTCGATGCACTTGTTGGAGGTGAAGGTGACGCTGTCCACCATCGGCAGCCGGCCGATGTCCAGCGGCATGGCCCCGAACGCCGATATGGCGTCGATCAGCACCCGCCGGCCTTCCCGCCCGGCGGCCTCGGCCAAGGCCGGCGCGTCGTGCACGATGCCCGTCGCGGTTTCGCTGTAAACAGCCGCCAGGTGGGTGATCGCCGGGTCGGCGGCCAGCGTCGCCTGCACCGCGGCGGGATCGACCCGTTCCGTCGGCGATACGGGGAGCGTGACGACTCGGCGGCCCGCTTCGGTGGCCAGCCGGACCAGCCGGTCGGCATACTGCCCGGTCAGCGGCACCAGGATCGTCCCGCCCGGCGCTACGAAGGCGCGGATGGCCGCTTCCATCGCGAAGTGGCCGCAACCCGGCAGCGGCAGCGCCGCGTGCTCGCCCGGCCGGCCGCCGGCAATGGCGAGCACGCGCTCCCGCACCCGGGCCAGCAGGGCGCGGAACTCCAGGTCCCAGGGCGCATAGTCCACGGCGGCGGCGGCGCGTACGGAAGGGTGGGTGGTGACGGGTCCTGGGATCAGAAGGAGCATGGCGGCATGGGGCCTATGGTGTTGGATGGGGATGTCCCGTGGGAACCAGCATCGCAGAGGGCCTGCGTTCTTGCTAGAACCGCTGCATGACATCGCCCCTGCCGTTGCCGGATTGGGTTCCGCCCTGGGCTCAACTGGCTATCCTGGTCGCCGCCCTGCTGTTTGGCCTCATGTTCCTGCTGATGCCGTTCGCCGTGTTCGGCGTCAAAGGGCGGCTGGACCTGCTGGAAGTGCGCCTCGACGAGATCCAGGGCGAAATCCGCAGCCTCGCCCTGCGCCTGCCGGAGCCGGACGGGGACGACGCCCCCGCGCCTCCCAGCAACAGGACGCCCCCTGGCAGCGGCCACGGCGGCTACGTTCCTTCGGGCCGTCATGCCGGTCCGGGCTATGGGGATTACACGGTCCAGCGTCCCCCCATCCCGCCCGCGCCCCAGGACCGCCGCCCGCCGCCCGGCCCATCCCGTGCCCGCATGGAGCCGCGGCTTTACTGAACTGCCGCTTGCGCAGGGAACGCCGCGCGGTGCTTGATAGGAAACCGAACCATGCGGAGCAGCCGCCGATGCGCGTGAGCGTCGTCCAGATGAACCCCGGCGCCGACAAGGCCGCCAACATCGCCCAGGCCGCCCGGCTGATCGACGGCGCGATGGAGGCCGACCGCCCCGACTTGGTGGGCCTGCCCGAGATGTGGACCTGCCTCGGCGGCGACCGCGCCACGAAGCAGGCGGCGGCCGAGGTGCTGCCGCCGCAAGGCTCGAACGCGCCGGGCGGCCCCGCCTACGAGTTCCTGCGCCGGGTCGCGCGGGAGCGCGGCATCCACGTCCATGGCGGCTTGCTGGGCGAGCAGACGGCGGAGGGGAGCCGGCTGTTCAACACCACGGTGGTGTTCAGCCCGGAGGGCGCCGAGGTCGCGCGCTACCGCAAGATCCACCTGTTCAACATTACGACGCCCGGCGGTCAAGGCTACCGGGAAAGCGCCAGCTACGGCGGCGGCACGGATGTCGTGACGTTCGAGGCGGACGGCATCCGGATGGGCTGCGCGATCTGCTACGACCTGCGCTTTCCCGAGCTGTTCCTGGCGTTGCGGCAGGCCGGCGCGGCGCTGATCCTTTTGCTCTTCGCATTCACGGTGGCGACCGGGCGGGACCATTGGGAGGTGCTGATCCGCGCCCGCGCCATAGAAACCCAGTGCTGGATGACGGCCCCGGCCACCTACCGCGACGGCGCCGGGCAGGACCGCTTCACCTACGGGCGCTCGCTTGTTCGCGACCCTTGGGGGCAGGTGGTTGCAACGGTGTCGGACGGCGTGGGCTGGACCACGGCGCGCATCGATCCGGCGCTGCTCGGCCGGGTCCGCCGGGACATGCCCGCGCTTGAGCACCGGCGCGACGACATCTTCGGCTCGAGAGGCTTGCAGCCGGCATGAAGGCGCGGGCTTGATGTCGGACGCCGGGCCGCTGCTCGGAATGCCGAGGACGCCCGGAGTTGCATACTTCTCCAACCCGGTCAGGCGCATCGCGTTCATCGCGTCCCCGACCGTCCTGGCGACGGAAAGCCGCGAGCGCCTGACGCTTTTGCATGGGAACTGCCCCCTGCAGGACGCGGATGTCGTCGTTTGCCTCGGCGGCGACGGTTTCATGCTGGAAACGCTTCACCGCATCATGGCCAGCCAGGTGGCGACGCCGGTTTACGGGATGAACTGCGGCTCGGTGGGATTCCTGATGAACGCTTTTGCTGAGAACGACCTGCCTGCCCGGCTGGGCCGGGCGCAGGCGGCGGTACTGCATCCGCTTCGTATGCACGCGGTCACTCATACCGGCGCGGTCGAGGAAGCTTTGGCGCTGAACGAGGTAGCGTTGCTGCGCCAACTGCGCCAGGCGGCGAAAATCCGCATCACGGTGGACGGCCGGGTGCGGCTGCCAGAGCTGATCTGCGACGGCGTGCTGGTGTCCACGCCGGCGGGATCGACCGCTTACAACCTGTCCGCGCACGGCCCAATCGTGCCGCTGTCCGCCAACCTCTTGCCCTTGACGCCCATCAGCGCCTTCCGCCCCCGCCGCTGGCGCGGCGCCCTGTTGCCCAGCACCGCAGACGTGCTGTTCGAAATTCTGGAGCTGGACAAGCGGCCGGTGGCGGCGGTGGCAGACTTCACCGAGGTCCGCAACGTCGCCTCCGTCGCGGTCAGCGAGGACCGGACGGTCGTCACGACGATCCTGTTCGATCCGGAGCAGGGCTTGTCCGAGCGGATCGTCGCCGAACAGTTTACCGTGTGAGTCCGGGGACGCCGAAGCTGCAGCGACCTGGCTGCTCCGGCATCCTCCTGTCTTCCACCCATGCGCCGTGTCGTCCGGCCGTGACGTGCGCTCCCGTCAAGCGGCGGCGAGAGCCACGGCGCTCATCGCCGGCGCGGGGCGCGGCAGGATGCCGCTCATCGCCTCGCTCGGCGCCGACGCCAGCAGGTGGCTCAGGACGACCGGCACCGCGGGCTTGGCCTGGTCGCGCACCGTGTAGCCGCGCCCCCAAACGGTTCCGATGACATCGCCGGCGCCCGCCGCCGCCAACTTCTTGCGCAGCTTGCAGATGAACACGTCGATGATCTTCACCTCCGGCTCGTCCATGCCGCCGTAAAGGTGGTTGAGGAAGGCTTCCTTGGTCAGCACGGTGCCCTTGCGCAGCACCATCAGCTCCAGCATCGCGTATTCTTTGCCAGTCAGGTGGACCGGCTCGCCGGACACCAGCACTTCGCGGTTCTCAAGGTTGAGCTGCAGCGCGCCGACTCGCAGTGTCGGCTGGCTGTAGCCCTTGCTGCGGCGCACGATGGCCTTCATGCGCGCGACCAGCTCGGTGCTGTCGAACGGCTTGGTGATGAAGTCGTCCGCGCCGACGCCGAACGCCTTCACCTTGTCCTGCGGCCGGCTCAGGCCGGACATGACGATGACCGGCGCCTCGATCCGGTTGGAGCGCATCCGCCGCACAACCTCGTAGCCATCCATGTCAGGTAGCGCCAAGTCGAGCAGCACGATGTCGTAGTCGTAGTGGCGCACCAGCTCAAGCGCCTCTTCCCCGGTGTCGATGTGATCGACGATGCCGCCATTCGCCTTCAAGACCTGCATCACGCTGCGGGCGGTCGCGAGTTCGTTTTGAACCAGTAGCACACGCATGGGTTGTTCCTTCCTCGTCCGTGAAAAAGAATATGCAACTTATGCGTGAAAATGTCTATACAAAATTCACCTTTATGGCGTATAAAGAGTGAGACACAGATTTAATTAGGTTGGATCGAGCTTGGCGATGAGCAGAATGCGAAACGTTCGATGATGCCGAGCCAAGCGCAAGTTAACGCGACGCCGCATGGCGGCCTTATCCAGCGGTTGCAGGCGGCTCCGGCCGTGGTCGGTCAAGCTGGGGCGTTAAGCCTGCATGGACGGGTCGCCGCGGTTTCCGGCATGATGGTGGAGGTTGCCGGGCTGGCCGGCCATGCCGCCGTGGGCGACCGCATCACCCTGGCGCCGCAGCCCGGCCCGCAGCACGGCAAGGCGCAAGTCGCGGCCCGCATCCCGGCGGAGATCGTCGGCTTCCGCGGCGGCCATGCGCGGGCGCTGGCGTTCGGCACGCTGACCGGCATCGGGCCGGGCTGCACGGCGGCCACGCCGCATTCCGGCGTGCGGGGCGCGCAGCTTGCCGTGGATGACGGCTGGCTCGGCCGCGTGGTTGATCCCATGGGCTGCGCCATGGATGGGCTGGGGCCGCTCCCTGCCGGCACGGTGCCGTGCCCGGTCAACGCCGCGCCGCCTTCCGCTGCGACCCGGGCGCGGCTCGGCCCGCGTGTCGGCTTGGGCGTCCGCGTGCTCGACCTGTTCACCACGATGCGTCAGGGCCAGCGCCTGGGCTTGTTCGCCGGGTCCGGCGTCGGCAAATCCACCCTGTTGTCCATGCTGGCGCAGCGGGCGAACTGCGACGTGGTCGTGCTTGCCCTGATCGGGGAGCGCGGGCGGGAGGTGCGGGAGTTCCTGGAGGATGACCTGGGCGCAGAGGGTCTGGCCCGCTCGGTCGTCGTGGTCGCGACTTCGGACCAGCCCCCGTTGATGCGGCGGGAAGCCGCCTACACCGCGATGACGGTTGCCGAGCACTTCCGCGACCAGGGCAAGTCCGTCCTGCTCCTGATGGACAGCGTGACCCGCTTCTGCCTGGCGCTGCGCGAGATCGGCCTTGCCGCCGGGGAGCCGCCGGCCACCCGCGGCTACCCGCCCAGCGTGTTCGCCGAGCTGCCGCGCCTGCTGGAGCGCGCCGGCCCCGGCCCGGACCGGGGCGCCAACACCGGGCACATCACGGCGCTGTTCACCGTGCTGGTGGAGGGCGACGACCACAACGAGCCGGTGGCCGACGCGGTGCGCGGCATCCTGGACGGCCACGTCGTGATGGACCGCAGGATCGGCGAGACCGGGCGTTACCCGGCGGTGGACGTGCTGCGTTCCTTGTCGCGGACGGTGCCCGGCTGCAACAGCCCGACCGAGAACCGCTGGACCCGGCGCGCGCGGAGCATCCTGGCGCTCCACGCGGAGCTGGCCGACCTGGTTCGCCTGGGCGCCTACCGTCCGGGCACGGACGCCGCCTCCGACGAGGCGCTTCGTCTTGCTCCCGCAATAGAAGCTGTGCTGCAACAGGGCAAGGGCGAGTGGTGCGCGCTGGATGAAGCCTTCGACTCGCTGCGCATAGCTTTGGAGGAGCCGAATGAAGCATAAGGCCATTCAAACCGTGTCGCGCTTGCGCCGCCTCGCGCTTGACGATGCGAGCCAGGCCTTGTCCCGGGCGCTGGCTGCCGAAGCCGCCGCCGCCGCCCGCGCCGACGATGCCACACGGCAGATCGCCGAGGAGGCCGCCGTAGCGTCGAGCCTGACCGGAACCGATGCCACCGTCGAAGCCTTCGCCGCCTGGCTGCCCGGCGCGCGCCAGCACGCCGCCGACACAAGGGAAGCCTGCGAGCGCGCAAGCGCCGAGGTCGCCCGGCTCCGCGCCGTGCTGACCGCGAGCCGCGCCGCGTATGAAGCCGTGGAAGCCCTTCTGGCGCAGCGCAGGGAGGCTGAGGCCAAGGAGCGCGACCGCCGCAGCCAGGCCGAACTGGACGAGGCCGGGCGCCAAACGGAGTCGCGGTAGCGCGACGCAAGGGGGCATTCCCGCGACGAAGCCCGGCCATCGCGGCGCCGTTCCACCCGGTAGGCCCATGGCCGGCGCCGCTTGCGTTGGGCGCCGGGCTGTTGGATATCCGGTTGATGCCAGACCTTGCAGCGTCCCTGCCCTTCACCGTGCGGCCGGCCAAAATCATTTGGGCCGCCCCCGCAAGCGGCATTCCTTCTGGCCTTGAAACGATGTCTTGCCCGAACTGCGAGTCGGGCGATGCCAAAACGCTTGTGCTGACCTTTGACGGGCCACACGGAACGCTTGCGATGCAGCCGTTGAACGTGCTGCGCTGCCCGGCCTGCGCCTGCCATTTCTACGACAATCAGAGTCCCCCCGACTACACCGACCCTGAGATGAACGACTACGGCCGGGTGCCGTTCTACGTACAGCAAGGTGCGGGAATAGGACTGATCACGCGCCCGTTGGCGCAAGCCGCCGCGCCGCCTGGCAGCAACTACATGGAGGTTGGTTGCGGCTACGGCTTCGGCCTCGATTTTGCCATTCACAGCCGTAAGTGGAACAGCGTTGGCATAGACCCAGCACCGCTTGCCGCGGTCGGCCGCGAGGCGCTAGGCGTTGCCATCGAGTTGCGCTACCTGCGCGACGACGACGAGGCCCGCGGCACAATAGATGTCGTCATGGCATCCGAGACCATTGAGCACGTACCCTCCCCCGCCGCTTTCGTCCGCACGCTGCGTGCCATGCTGCGACCAGGCGGAATGCTGGTGCTGACCACCCCAAACGGCGACGACATCGTTCCGACGACATCCCCAGGCATCATCGTTTCCCTCTTGTCGCCGATGCTGCATCTCGTGATCCAGAACCCTGCAAGCCTGACTGCCCTGCTCCGCCAGGCTGGTTTTGCCCATGTGGACGTGCAGGTCGATGGTCATTCCTTGGTCGCCTTCGCGAGTGACGTTCCTTTGGAGCTGGAGCAGGACCAGATTGCGTTGCGGCGCTCATACCGCGCGTACCTCGCACAACGGGCGAAGGCGTTTGACGCTTCGGGCGATATTTTCCTGGGTTATGCCGGGCGCTTGTTCCTGGAAAGCGTGAACGACAACGACATGGACGCGGCCACTTATGCCTGGACTTTGTTGGTGCCAGCCTGCCGCGACCGCTTTGGCTTTGATCTCGACCAACTTGACGAGTTACCGCCGCTTGCAACCTGCGACCTTGAAGAGATGGTGTGCCTGGTTCCGTTGAACCTGGGTGGCTTGCTGTATGCACGCGGCATTCAGCGCTTAAAGGAAGGCGTTGCACGACCTGCGCTTGAGAAGCAGTTTGCCCTCGCCGCCGAGGCCGCCGCCGCACTGCGGCGCACGCTGAACGCATGGGCCATGGAGGACGGCCAAACCGAGGACATCGGTTGGACGGCCTCGGCGGAGGCGCTGCTTTGCGCCGCTGCCAAGGGTGACGAGGACGCTGCCGCCCGGTTGGCCGCGCTGCCCCCGGCGCCGGCGGACGGGGCAGCCCGGCGCCGGGCCATCCTGGGCCGCGCCGTCGGCAATCTGGTCAACGCGGGACACTACGACCAGGCGCGCGAGGTCGCGCAATCGGCAGGCTTCAGCATTCCATCCGACGATGCGCCGCTGGACGACGCCGATCGGGACCTCACGTTCAGCCTCGCCGTGCTGGCGGTGCAGACAGGAGCGGATGGGCACGCGCTCGGCGACCCGGCGGCGGCGCGGCGCGGCTTCATGCGGGTCCGGGCCTCGGCGGCGCCGGGATCGGACCTGTGGCGCGCGGCAGTGCGGGGCGAGATGCTGGCCATCGACCTCGCGCCCGCGGTGGGCCATGTGGAGGCGCTGGCCTCCGCCGTTCTCGCTGCACAGCCCGACCCCGAGGTGGCCCGGTGGGCGTTTCCCACGCTGGTCAACGCCGGGCGTTACGACGCGGCGCGGCGGGTGGAGCAGTCGGGCGCCTTGGCCGAACCCGCGGCTGGGCAGCCGCTGGCGGAGCAGGACCGCGACATCGTGTTCTGCCTGGCGGTGCTGGACCTGCAAGGGCCGCAGCCGCCGGGCGAAGCGCGTGCCGCGGCCCGGCGCCGGTTCGCGCGGGTGCGCCAGGCGACCGCGCCGGGCCTGCCGCTTTGGTGGGCGGCGTTCCATGGCGAGCTGCAGGCGCTCGAGCAATCCGACGACGAGCCTGGAATGGCGGCGCTCATCGCCTCGGTCATCGAGGACCATCCGGAGGTCAAGCTGGGCTACCCCGAGATGATGCGCCTGGTGAGCGCCGGGCAGCACGACGCCGCGCGGAAGCTGGTGCGCCGCTCGGACCTGGAGGCCGGCTTTGCCCAGCCCGGCAGCGCCTTGCCGCTTGATGCCCATGACCGGGACTGCTTGTTCTTCTTGGCCGTCCTGGACGCGCAGATCGGCCCGAACGGCCGCGCGGCGGGCCAGCCGGCGGTGGGCCGCAGCCGCTTCGCCCGCGTGCGCGCCGCGACGCCGCCGGGTTCGGACCTTTGGTGGGCGGCGCTGCGCGGCGAGCTGCAATCGCTCGACCTGTTGGACGCGCAGGACGAGGCGGCCGCGTTGACGGCCGAGACCGCGGCGGCGCATCCCGGACTGCCCTTGCCAGACGACATCGCGGCCCGCATCGCGCCGCCGGACCCAGAGGCCAGGCGCGCCTGACGTGGCCAACAGCATCATGCGGCAGCTTCTCAAGCCGCCCTACCGCTATGTGCGATACGAACTGCTGCCCTCCCTCGGCCATCTTGCGATGAGCCGCCGCAGCCCGCACCGCCTGCTCAGCCGCTGGCCGGAGGGCGAGATGGTGCTTGGCCCTAAGGTGTGCGTTTACGTCCACTGGGACGGCGCCGGGGAGGTGCGGGACCACGTGCTGCATCATGTGCGCAGCCTGGCGGAGGCCGGGCTGTCCGTCGTGTTCGTCACGAACGCCGGCTTCTTGCGGCCTGCCGCCATGGCCGCGCTGCAGGGCGTGTGCGCCGGCGTGCTGATCCGCAGCAACGTGGGCTACGACTTCGGCGCGTGGCGCGAAGGGTTCGAGATCCTGCAACTGCCGCGCCCGAACACCGAGATGGTGGTGATGGCGAACGACAGCGTTTACGGCCCGATGCGCCCGCTGCACGACCTGATCGGCGCGTTCGATTTTGCCCAAGCCGACATTTGGGGCTGCACCGAAAGCTGGCAGACCCGCTACCACCTGCAATCTTACCTGGTGGCGTTCAGCCCCCGCGTGGTGGCGAGCGACGCCTGGCGCGCGTTCTGGTCAACCGTGCGGCCAACGTGGTCGAAGATGTGGCTGGTCCGCCTGTATGAGATCGGCCTGACGCAATCCTTGCTCAAGGCAGGCTTCACCTGCCGCGCCATTTGGCCGTATCAGCGCCTGGTCAACGACCTGGACCCTGAGCTGCTGACCGACCACACGGAGGGCGGCCCGAACCTTGCGGACCCAGCCGTGCGGATACGGCAGTACCATGCCCGGCACATCCGCAACCTTGCCGTGGCCCGCCAACCGCTCAATCCGACCAGCGACTTGTGGCGCCAACTGCTGCAAACGCAGTTTCCGTTCATCAAGCGCGAACTGTTGCGGGACAACCCGACCCATGTTCCGGATGTTGCGGAGTGGCGGGACGTCGCGGGGGCGCAGTTCTCGGCGGACCTGCAGCCGATCGAGCGGGATTTGCAGCGCACGCTGAAAAACCGGACGCCCTGACCGCATCCCCGGGCGCCACGGCCCGGCCGCGAGCCTCCCGTCAGGCCGAAAGCTTCTCCAACTCGCGCAACACGCTTTCACCCATGACGGAGGTGCCGACCTTGGCGGTGCCCTGCCCCATGACATCCGCGGTGCGCAGGCCGCTTGCCAGCACGTTGGTGCAGGCGCGCTCGATCAGCCGGGCTTCATCCTCCATGTCGAAGGAATAGCGCAGCAGCATGGCGAAGCTCAGCATTTGGCCCATCGGGTTGGCGATGCCCTTGCCCGCGATGTCGGGCGCGCTGCCGTGGATCGGCTCGTAAAGTGCGTGGCGCCGGCCGGAGCTGTCGGGGGCGCCGAGCGTCGCGGACGGCAGCATCCCCAGGCTGCCGGTGAGCATGGAGGCCAGGTCGGACAGCAGGTCGCCGAACAGGTTGCTGGTGACGATCACGTCGAACTGCCGGGGGTTGCGCACCAACTGCATGGCGCAGTTGTCGGCATACATGTGGGCCAGCGACACGTCACCATACTCCCGCTCATGCAGGGCGGTGACGACCTGGCGCCACAGCAAGCCGCTTTCCATGACGTTGGCCTTTTCCACGCTGCACACGCGGCCCTGCCGCTTGCGCGCCAGCTCGAAGGCGACCCGCGCCACCCGCTCGATCTCGTGCGTCGAGTAGGATTCCGTGTTGATGCCGCGCTGCTGGCCGTCCGGCAGGGTCTCGATCCCGCGCGGCTCGCCGAAATACAGGCCCCCCGTGCTTTCCCGCACGATCATCAGGTCGAGGCCGCGGATCACGTCGGGCTTCAGCGTGCTGGCGTCCGCCAACGGGTCCAGCACGATGGCCGGGCGCAGGTTGGCGAACAGGCCCAGCTCCCGCCGGAGCGTCAGGATGGCGATCTCCGGCCGCATGTCGAAGCCCAGCTTGTCCCAGCGCGGCCCGCCGACCGAGCCGAACAGCACGGCGTCGGCGGCCTGCGCCTTGGCGACCACTTCCTCCGTGATCGGGGTGCCGCGCCCGTCGATGCTGGCGCCGCCGACCAAATCCTCGCTGATGTCGAAGCTGACGCTGCGCCGGCGCTCCATCCAGTCGATCACCCGGCGGACCTCGCGCATCACTTCCGGGCCGATGCCGTCGCCGGGGAGCACCAGCAGCTTCTTATTGGCAGCCATGTCGTACGTGTCCTAAGTCGCGGTGATGCCGGGCATCCAAGGCGCCTGCTGGCGGAGGCGCGCCTCGTAGGCGTTGATCGCCGGGGCGCGCTGCATGGTCTGGCCGATGTCGTCGAGGCCGTTCAGCAGCAGGTGGCGGCGCAGCGCATCCACGGCGAACGGGATCTCCTCGCCGTTCGGCCGCACCACCACCTGGCGCGGGAGGTCGATGGTCAGGCGCGCGTTGCTGCCCATGCGGGCGTCCTCCATCAACTGGTCGCACACCTCGCGCGGCAGGGCGATGGGCAGGATGCCGTTCTTGAAGCAATTAGTGTGGAAGATGTCGGCGAAGCTCGGCGCGATCACGCAGCGTATGCCGAAATCCAGCAACGCCCAGGGCGCATGTTCGCGCGAGGAGCCGCAGCCGAAGTTCTCATGCGCGATCAGCACCTCGGCGTGACGGTATGGCTCCGTGTTCAGCACGAAGTCCGGGCGCTCGGCGCCATTACCGTCGAAGCGCAGCGTGTCGAACAGATGCACGCCCAAGCCGGTGCGCTTGATGGTCTTGAGGAACCGGGCGGGGATGATCTTGTCGGTATCGACGTTGGCCATCGGCAGCGGCGCCGCGATGCCCGTGAGCACGGTGAAGGGCTGCATCACGCCATCTCCCGCACATCGGTCAGACGGCCGGTGACGGCGGCGGCGGCGGCCATGGCGGGCGACAGCAAGTGGGTCCGCCCGCCGGGGCCTTGCCGCCCCTCGAAGTTGCGGTTGCTGGTGCTGGCGCAGCGCTGGCCGGGCTTGAGCTTGTCGGGGTTCATGCCCAGGCACATGGAGCACCCGGCCTCCCGCCACTCGAACCCGGCATCCAGCATCACGCGGTCCAGGCCCTCCGCCTCCGCCTGCTGCTTCACCAGGCCGCTGCCCGGCACCACCATCGCCCGCACGCCGGGAGCGACGCGCTTGCCGCGGGCGACCTGGGCGGCAGCGCGGATGTCCTCGATGCGGCCGTTGGTGCAACTGCCGATGAACACGACATCGACTGGGATGCTCGACAGCTCCTGGCCCGGCGTCAGGGCCATGTAGTCCAACATGCGCTGCATCTGCGCCCGCGCGGCCTCGTCCGCGACGGCGGACGGGTCGGGCACGGTGCCGGTGATCGGCAGCACCGTTTCCGGGCTGGTGCCCCATGTCACCATGGGCGCGATCTCCGACGCATGAAGCGTCACCACCCGATCGTATTGCGCGCCGGGGTCAGACGGCAGGGTGCGCCAGTACTCCACGGCATGGTCGAATGCCTCGTCCTTCGGCGCGTAGGGACGGCCCTTGATATAGGCGAAAGTGGTCTCGTCCGGCGCGATCATGCCGGCCCGTGCCCCGGCCTCGATGCTCATGTTGCACACGGTCATGCGGCCGGCCATGTCCAGCCCGCGCACGGCCTCCCCGGCGTATTCAATGACGTGGCCGGTGCCGCCCGCCGTGCCGATGCGGCCGATCACCGCGAGCACCAGGTCCTTGGCGGTGACGCCGGGCGCCAACTGGCCATCGACCTGCACCAGCATGTTCTTCGCGGGCTTCTGCAGCAGCGTTTGGGTGGCGAGGACGTGCTCGACCTCCGACGTGCCGATGCCGAAGGCGAGCGCGCCCATCGCGCCGTGGGTGCTGGTGTGGCTGTCGCCGCACACGATGGTCATGCCGGGCAGGCTGATGCCCTGCTCCGGCCCGATGATGTGCACGATGCCCTGGCGCGCGTCCCGCACGGGGAAGTACGGCACGCCGAACTCCGCGACATTGGCCTCCAGCGTCTCGACTTGGATGCGGCTTTCGGGTTCGGCAATGCCCTCGCTGCGGTCGCTGGTCTGGATGTTGTGGTCCACCACCGCGACCGTCGCGTCGGGCCGGCGCACCGCACGGCCGGCCAGACGCAGCCCCTCGAACGCTTGCGGGCTGGTGACCTCGTGCACGAGGTGCCGGTCGATATACAGCACGCAGGTGCCGTCATCGAGGCGCTCGACGACGTGGCTGTCCCAAACCTTGTCGAACAGGGTCTTGGCTGTGTTGGCCATGCGGCGCCCTCCTGCGCTTGATTACTCGGCTGCCGCTGGTGCCGGCGTGGCGGGCGGGGTGGCCATCGACGTGACTTCGCGCGCGCGCTCCGCGATGCGGGCGGACTTGCCGCTGCGACCGCGCAGGTAATACAGCTTGGCCCGGCGCACGTCGCCGCGGCGCACCACAACGATGTCGGCAATCGTCGGGGCATACAGCGGGAACACCCGCTCCACGCCCTCGCCGTAGCTGATCTTGCGCACGGTGAAGTTGCTGTTCAGGCCCTTGTTCGAGCGGGCGATGCAGACGCCCTCATAGGCCTGCACGCGGGTCCGCTCGCCCTCGACGACCTTGACCATGACCTTCAGCGTGTCGCCGGGCTGGAACGGGGGCACGGGCCGGGCGGCGGTGAGCTTGGCGACCTGCTCCGCCTCGTATTGCTGGATAATGTTCATGGGTGTCGTCCTTTCTGGATAGTCAGTTACGGCCCGGCGGGCGCGCTGTCCACGCGGGCGCGCCACAGGTCCGGCCTGCGTAGGCGTGTGGCCTGCTCGGCTTGCGCCCGGCGCCAGGCCGCGATGGCGGCGTGGTGGCCGGACAGCAGCACGTCGGGCACGCGCAAGCCTTGCCACTCGGCGGGCCTTGTGTAGTGCGGGTATTCCAGCAGCCCGGTGCTGAAGCTTTCCTCCTCCGTGCTGGCCTCGGCGCCCATGACGCCGGGCAACAGGCGGACACAGGCATCCAACAGCACCAGGGCGGGCAGCTCACCGCCGGACAGCACGTAATCGCCGATGCTGACCTCCTCGGCGTCGCGGGCGTCCAGCACGCGCTGGTCCACGCCTTCGTAGCGCCCGCACAGCAGCCGGACCCCCGGACCCCCGGCCAGCGCGCGCACCCGGTCCTGCGCCAACGGCTGGCCGCGCGGGGTAAGGTAGAGCAGTGGCCGGTCATCATCGGGTCCGATGGCCGCATCCAGCACGTCCGGGCGCATCACCATGCCCGCGCCGCCGCCGAACGGGGTGTCGTCCACCGTGCGGTGCCGGTCCGTGGCCGCGTCGCGGATGTCCCGCACCTCCAGCCGCCACAGCCCGGCCGCAAGCGCGCGCCCGGCCAGCGACTGCCCGAGCGGCCCCGGGAACATCGGCGGAAACAGCGTGAGGACGGTGGCAAACCAGCTCATTCCGCGGCCCGCGCCTCGTCCGGCACCGAGACCTCGCCCGGCGGCGCCACGACCAGCGTTCCGGCCGCCGGGTCAACCTCCGGCACACAGGCCTCAGTAAAGGGCAGCAGCAGCGGCGCCGCATCGTCCCGCTCGATCTCCAGGCTCGTCCCTGCGCCGTAGTCGTGCACAATCGCCACGCGCCCGACCCGGCGGCCCGACCGGTCCAGCGCCGCCATGCCCACCAGGTCCGCCAGGTAGAACTCGTCCGGCTCCGGCAGCGGCAGGCGGTCGCGCTCGACGTAAAGCCGCGTGTTGGTCAGACGCTCCGCCGCGCTGCGGTCCGCGAGGGTGCGGCCCTCGGCGTCGGACAGCGCCGCGACGCCCTCCCCACGCCACGCGAGCGTCCAGGCCCGGCCGCCGTCGTCCAGCAGCGGCCCGTAGCCCGCGAGGTCCGCCGGGTTCGCGGTGTAGCTGTGGACGTGCACCAGCCCCCGCACCCCATGCGGCCGGCCGACGACGCCCATCAGGATGCGGCGGCTTGTCACATCAGCCGGCGGCCTTCGCCGCGCGCTCCTGCGCCTTCTTCTTGGGCGCGGACTGGATGGGCTGCTCGCGGTAGGCCGGCATTGGCGCCAGGCCGGCATGGCCGAGGAACTTCGCCACCCGCTCGGTCGGCAACGCGCCTTGGCTGACCCAATGCTGGATGCGCTCGCCTTCCAGGCGCACGCGGTCCTCGTGCTGCGCCGGCAGCATCGGGTTGTAGCTGCCGACCTTTTCCAGGAAACGCCCGTCACGCGGGCTGCGGCTGTCGGCGATGACGATGTGGTAGTACGGACGCTTCTTCGCGCCGGCCCGTGCAAGGCGAATCTTGAGACCCATTCAGCTATTCCTTTGTTCGTTAATAAGGACGGCGCTGGTGCTGCTTCGGCATCAGCGCGCCCATGCCCTGCCGCATCAGCCCCTTCTGCCCCAGCTTGTTCATGCGCTTCATCATCGTGGACATGTCGTCGAACTGCTTGAGCAGGCGGTTGATCTCCTGCACGCTGGTGCCTGACCCGGCGGCGATGCGCTTCTTCCGGCTCGCCTTGATCACGTCCGGCGTGCGCCGCTCCTTCGGGGTCATGGAGGAGATGATTGCCGCCTGCCGCTTCAGGATGCCTTGATCGAGGTTCGCGTCCTCGATCTGCGCCTTCATCTTGCCGATGCCGGGCAACATGCCGAGAATGCCGGACAGGCTGCCCATCTTGGTGATCTGCTTGAGCTGCTTCGCGTAGTCGTCGAGGTCGAAGGTGCCGCGCACCATCTTGCGCGCGAGCTTCTCCGCTTCCTCCTCGTCCAGCGTTTCCTCGGCGCGCTCCACCAGGCCGACGATGTCGCCCATGCCGAGGATGCGGCCGGCGACGCGCTCGGGGTGGAATTCCTCCAAGGCGTCCAGCTTTTCGCCGGAGCCGGTCAGCTTGATCGGCGCCCCGGTGATCTGCCGCATGGACAAGGCCGCGCCGCCGCGGGCATCGCCGTCCATGCGGGTCATCACGATGCCGGTCACGCCCACCGCCTCGTTGAAGGCGCGGGCGGTGTTCACCGCGTCCTGGCCGGTCATGGCGTCCACGACCAGCAGGGTTTCCGCCGGGTTGGTCGCCTCGCGGACGGCGCGCACCTCGTCCATCAGCGCCTGGTCGATGGACAGCCGCCCGGCGGTGTCCAGGATCACCACGTCGAACACCTCGCGCCGCCCGGTGTCCATGGCGCGCCGGGCGATCTCCACGGGGGTCTGGCCGGCCACGATGGGCAGGGATGCGACGCCGGCCTGCTGCGCCAACTGCTGCAACTGCAACTGCGCCGCCGGGCGCTGGGTGTCGAGGCTGGCGAGCAGCACCCGCTTGCGGTCGCGCCGCAGCAGGCGCAGCGCGATCTTGCCGGAGGTCGTGGTCTTGCCGGAGCCTTGCAGGCCCACCATCAGGACCGGCACGGGGGCCGCCGCGGTCAGGTTGAGCGGCACGGCCCCGGCGCCGCCCAGCGCTTCCACCAGCACGTCGTTGACGATCTTGATGACGAGTTGCCCGGGGCTGACGCTTTCCAACACCTCGGCGCCCAGGCTGCGCTCGCGCACCGTGTTCACGAAGTCGCGCACCACGGGCAGCGCCACGTCGGCCTCGAGCAAGGCCAGGCGCACCTCGCGCAGCGCGTCGGCGATGTCGGCCTCGTTCAGCGCGCCGCGGCTGCGCAGCCGGTCGAACACCCCGGTCAACTTGCCCGACAGCGTGTCGAACATCACGTCACCCCAATAGAAAAGGCGTCGCTGCGCGAACCTTCGCGGAGCGACGTCATAACCAAGTGCCTACCTAGCCCCCACCGGTTCCGGCTGTCAAACAGCCGGCGGCCCGGATCGCCGCATCAGCGCGGCGCCAGCACCATGATCATCTGCCTATTTTCCATGCGCGGCATCTGCTCTACCTTTGTCGCCACTTCCAGCTCGTTGCGGATGCGCTCCAGCACCTTGATGCCGATATCCTGGTGCGCCATCTCGCGGCCACGGAAGCGGAGCGTCACCTTGACCTTGTCGCCCTCCTCGATGAAGGACTTCATGGCGCGCATCTTCACCTGGTAGTCGTTCTCGTCGATGTTCGGGCGCACCTTGATCTCTTTGATCTCGATGACCTTCTGCTTCTTCTTGGCCTCGTTCTTCTTCTTTTGCTGCTCGTACTTGAACTTGCCGTAATCCAGGATCTTGACGACCGGCGGATCGGCGTTCGGGCTGATCTCAAGCAGGTCAAGGCCCACTGCGTAGGCGCGCTGGATAGCGTCGCGGGCGCTCATCACGCCCTGCATCTCGCCCGCCTCATCGATCAAGCGGACTTGAGGAACGCGGATATCCTCGTTGACGCGGGGTCCGTCGCGGGACGGGGCTGCGGCAGTCATGGGTCCTCGGGCTATTGTACTCTCCTTTGGTGGTTCAGTCGCAAAGCGTAGTATTGGACCAGCGCCGGGCGCGGATCAAGAAAATCAGTGCGGCGCAAGCCCATTTCTTAAATCGGGAGCCGTCGCCTCCGCTGCAAGCCGGGTCACGGCTTCGTCCAGGCCCAACACCTCCTGCGCGTCCCCGCCCAGCCGGCGCAGCGCCACGGTCTGTTGCTCGGCCTCGCGGCGGCCCACCACGACGATGACCGGGACGTGCGCCAGGCTGTGCTCGCGGATTTTGGCGTTGATCTTCTCGTTCCGCGTGTCCACCCGGACTTCCAGCCCGCGCATCCTCAGGGCCAGTGCCACATCGGCCGCGTAGTCGTTCGCGTCCGACACGATGGAAGCGACCACGGCCTGCACCGGGGCGAGCCAAAGCGGGAAGCGCCCGGCATACTGCTCGATCAGGATGCCGAGGAACCGCTCGAAGCTGCCGAGGATCGCCCGGTGCAGCATCACCGGGCGCTGCCGGGTGCCGTCCTCCGCCACGTACTCGGCGTCCAGGCGCTCCGGCAGTACGAAGTCCACCTGCAAGGTGCCGCATTGCCAATCGCGGCCGATGGCGTCGCGCAGCACGAACTCCAGTTTGGGGCCGTAGAACGCCCCTTCGCCCGGGTTGAGTTCATACTCCACCCCGGCCATCACGCAGGCTTCCTTCAACGCTCCTTCGGCCCGGTCCCAGGTTGCGTCCGTGCCGGCGCGCGCGGCCGGACGGTCGCTGAACTTCACGCGGAAGCTATCGAACCCGAAATCGCGATACACCGAGGACAGCAGCTCCACAAAGGCCACGGTTTCCCCGGCGATCTGCGCTTCCGTGCAGAAGATGTGCGCGTCGTCCTGGGTGAACGCCCGCACCCGCATGATGCCGTGCAGCGCGCCGGACGGCTCGTAGCGGTGGCACGCGCCGAACTCCGCCATGCGCAGCGGCAGCTCGCGGTAGGAGCGCAGCGCGTGACGGAAGATCAAAACGTGGCACGGGCAGTTCATCGGCTTCAAGGCGAGCGTCGTGTCCTCGTCCTCCACCCGGGCAATGAACATGTTCTCTTTGTAGTTGTCCCAATGCCCGCTCGCTTCCCACAGCCGGCGGTCCACCAGTTGCGGCGTCCGCACCTCCTGGTAGCCGGCCGCATTCAGCCGGCGGCGGATGTAGTTCTCCGCCGTCCGATACAGCGTCCACCCCTTGGGATGCCAGAACACGCTGCCCGTGGCCTCCTCCTGGATATGGAACAGGTCCATCTCGCGGCCGATGCGGCGGTGGTCGCGGCGCTCCGCCTCCTCAAGCTGATGGAGATAAGCATCCAGTTCCTTCCCGTCGCGCCAGGCGGTGCCGTAGATGCGGCTCAGCATGGCGTTGCGGTGGTCGCCGCGCCAATAAGCGCCCGCGACCTTCATCAGCTTGAACGCCGTGCCCACGTCCCCCGTGCCGCGCATGTGCGGGCCGCGGCACAGGTCGATCCAGTCGCCCTGCTTATACAGCGTGATGGTCTCGCCCGGCGGCAGGTCGCGGATCAGTTCGGCTTTGTAGGCTTCCCCGCGGGCGCCGAAGAACCGCATCGCCTCCTCGCGGTCCCAGACTTCCCGCTCGAACGGGGCGTTGCGGGCCACGATCTCCCGCATCCGCCCCTCGATGGCGGCGAAGTCGTCAGGCGTGAACGGCTCGTTGCGAGCGAAATCGTAGTAGAAACCGTTCTCGATATTCGGGCCGATGGTGACCTGCGTGCCGGGGTAGAGGCCCTGCACCGCCTCTGCCAGCACGTGCGCGGCGTCGTGGCGGATCATGTCGAGCGCCTCCGGGTCGCGCCGGGTCACGAACACGACGGCGGCGTCCGCCTCGATGGCGCGGGACAGGTCGGAAAGCTGGCCGTCCACCTTCATGGCGAGCGCCGCGCGGGCCAGGCCGGGGCCGATGGCGGCGGCGACGGCGGTGCCGGTCACCGGTGCGTCGAAGCGGCGAACCGAGCCGTCGGGCAGGGTGATGGCAGGCATGGCGTGGGCCTCTCGTGAACGGATAGGATGCTTCCTATGGCCTTCGCCCGGCACCGCCGCAACCCCGGAGCCGCGCGTGTCAGGCCAGCAGTTCCCGATACACGTCCAGGGTGGCGTCCTGCATCGCGGCGGTCGTGTAATGGGCCAGAACGCTGTTTCGCGCCCGCGCCCCCATCGCCCGGCGGTCCGCCGGCTGCATGGACAGCGCATTGTCCAGCGCCGCCGCCAGCGCGCCCGCGTCGCCCGGCGGCACGCGCCATCCCGTGACCCCGTGCTCGACGGTTTCCGCGGCGCCGCCGTGGTCGGTCGCGATCACCAAGCGCTCCATCGCCTGCGCCTCGATCACCGCGCGACCGAAGCCTTCGGGTTCGAGCGAGGCGCTGACCACCACGTCCGCCAAAGCGAGCGCGGCCGGCATGTCGTCGCAATGGCCGGCCAGGCGCAGGCGTCCCGCCACCCCGAGCGCCTGCGCTTGCGCTTGGACCTGCTCGACGAACCGCTCCCGGCCCTGCGCCGCGCCGACCAGGACGCAGCAGGCATCCGTGCGGGCGAGCCGGGCCATTGCGTCGATCAGCACGGTTGCGCCCTTCCACCGGGTCAGGCGCGCCGGCAGCATCACGAGCGGCGCGCCTTCCGGCACCTGCCAAGCCGCGGCGAGCCGGGCGACCTGCGGACCGGCGACGCTCCCGGGGTTGAACAGCGCGGGATCGACGCCGCGCGGGATGATGCGGATGCGGGACGGCTCGACGCCGTGCCGTGCGGCTACCAGCGCCGCGACGAAGCGGCTGGCGGTGATCACCCGTTCGCCCTTGGCCATGACGGCGTTGTAGTGCCGCTTGCCGGGCACGTCCTCGTTATAGATGCCGTGATACGTGGTCACGAACCGCGCGCCCGTGCGGCGGGCCGCGAGCAGGGCGGACCAGGCGGGCGCGCGGGACCGGGCATGGACGATGGCGACGCCCTCGGTTCGGATCAGGCGGCCCAACCGGCCGGCATTGCGCCAGATCGTGGCCGGGTTCTTGCTCGCCAACAGCAACCGGATGTGCCGCCCACCGGCCTGCTCCACCGCGGCCACCAGACGGCCCCCCTCGCTCGCCACCAGCGCGGCGCCGCCGGCATCGGTGATGGCTTGGGTCATTTCCACCGTGCCCCGCTCCACGCCGCCGGTGTCGAGCGAGGGGAGCACTTGCAGCACGGCGGCGCCGGGTGGAAGGACGGGCATGGGGGCCGTATAACACGCGGGTGTCTTGGAGGCGGCGTATGCAGCAGGTTGGCGAAACGGACCGCGGCGACGGGGTGGCGCTGGCCTGGGTGCGGACGCCGGGGCGCGGGCCGACGACTGTGTTCCTGCCGGGTTTCCGAAGCGACATGACCGGCACGAAGGCGATGCTGGCCGAGACGTTCTGCACGGAGCACGGGACAGGGTGCCTACGGCTGGATTATTCCGGCCACGGCGCCAGCGGCGGGGTGTTCACGGACGGCACGGTCGGGCGCTGGACGGATGATGCGCTGGCGCTGATCGACCGGTTGACCGAGGGGCCGCTGGTCCTGGTCGGATCGAGCATGGGCGGCTGGATCGCGCTGCTCGCGGCGCTTGCCCGGCCCGGGCGCATCGCCGGGCTGATTGGGATCGCGGCCGCGCCAGATTTCACCGAGGAATTGATGTGGTCCGCCATGATGCCGGACGAACGCGCACGGCTGGAGCGTGACGGCGTGCTGCACCTCCCCAGCCAGTATGGCGATCCCACCCCGGTCACGGCCGCCCTCATCGCGGACGGCCGCACCCGGCTTCTGCTGGACCGGCCGATCCCGCTGCGCTGCCCGGTGCGCCTGCTGCACGGGCAGCGGGACCCGGACGTGCCGTGGCAAACGGCGCTGCGCCTGACGGAACGGCTGGAAGGCGACGACGTGCAGGTCACGCTGATCAAGGACGGCGACCACCGGCTGTCCCGCCCGTCCGACCTGGCGCTACTGAGGCGGACGCTCGGCGGCCTCTTGCTGCAGGATGGCGCGTAGCCCGTCCCGGTAGGTCGGGTACTGCCAACGCAGCCCAAGCTGCGCCTGCGTTTTCTCGCTGCGGACCCGGCGGTTCTCGTTCCAGAAGCTGCGCCCCATCGCGCTCATGCCGCCCACGGCCTCAGCGAAGGGGACCAGCGGCGGCGGCGGCACGCCCAACAGGCGCGCGGCCTCGGCGGTCACGTCCGCACTGGCCGCCGGCTCGTCATCAGCCAGGTTCAGCACGCGGGGACCCGGCGCGCGCGCCTGCTGCATGGCGGCCAGCACGGCGGCGGCGATGTCGTCGCGGTGGATGCGGCCGAACAGGTGTCCGGGCTTCAGCACGCGCCGCGCTTGCCCGTTGCGCAGGTCGTCGAACGCCGACCGGCCGGGGCCGTAGATGCCGGCCAGCCGGAACAGGTCAACCGGGCGGCCCGGCAATGCCGCGACCCATGCTTGTTCCGCTTCCACCCGGCGCTGCGCCCGCGGCACCGTGGGCGCCACCGCCGTGTCCTCGTCCACCCAACCGCCGTCGCGGTCGCCGTAAACGCCGGTCGTCGAAAGATATCCGGCCCAGCGCAGCCGCGGGCTTGTGCGGATCGCCGCGCCGTAGCGGGCCAGCGCCGGGTCGCCGTGCTCATCCGGGGCGGCCGTTTGCAGGATGTGCGTGGCTTCGTTCAACGACGCCGCAGCATCAGCAAAGTCCACCAGGGCAACACCTGGAGGCGCCCGGCGGCCAAAGGGGTTGCGGCTGGTTGCCGTCACGCGCCAGCCCAACGCCGCCGCGCGCGCAGCAACGGCTGTGCCCGTGTAGCCCAGCCCGAACAGGATCAGATGTGCTTCAGCCATCCTGCATCCTAACCGGTTTGCCCATACGTGCGAGCCGGCATATATTTACCTCAGAATGGGTAAACGGATTGCATTCATCGGCGGCGGGGTCTTGGCCATGCTGGCCGCGATGGGCCTCGGTTCACATCGCGATTACAGGCTCATCCCGGTGAGCAGGGCAGAAAGCTTGCCAGGATCGGCCAAGCAAAGCCTGCCGCGTGTCGCGCAGGGTGCGGATTATGACCGCTGCCTCGGCATGTTGAGTTCCGATCCGCAAGAAGCGTATGCCTTTGCTGATGCTTGGGAGGCCACCGGCGGTGGCGAGGGCGCCACGCATTGCCGCGCGCTTGCCGAGATCACGCTGGGCACGCCTGAGAAGGGCGCGGAACGCATGGAAAAGCTGGCCAATGCCAGCCAGGGACAGGCGGTAGCCCGGGCCAGCCTCTACGGGCAGGCTGGCCAAGCTTGGTTGATGGCGGGAGAACCCGGACGGGCGTTCGGCGCGGCGACGCTCGCCTTGTCGTTGACCCCGGATGATCCGGGCTTGCTGATTGACCGGTCCATCGCGGCGGCCAGCCTTGAACGGTATGACGACGCGGTGGATGATCTAACCCGCGCGCTCGACCTCGATCCGCGCCGGGCTGATGCGTTGGTGTTCCGCGGCGCGGCGTGGCGGCATCTGAACCAGATGGGGTTGGCGCAGGACGACATCGACCGCGCCTTCGCTTTGGACCCGGATAATGCAGACATGCTGCTGGAGCGTGGCATTCTCCGCCAGCACCAGGGCGACCGTGAAGGGGCTCGACAGGATTGGGAACACGCCATCGCTTTGGCACCCAACAATGCAACGGGTGATCTGGCGCAGCAGAACCTGGCCTTGCTTGAGGCGGGATCGCGCCGGCGTTAGCCGTTCATTTTATCAGTTGCGGTCGTTCAGGCCGGGTTTCAGGAGAAACGACGTTTATGAGTGGCTTTAAAGGCAATAAGTTTACCGATCGCGCCGAGGCGGCGGCAACGGCCAAGAAGGCGATGCTTGAGAAATTCCGCGCCAAGCCGGCGCCGGACGATCCCGCAGTGTTGGCGCGCGCAGCGGAACGCAAGGCGATTGCTGAAGCACGCGAGGTCCGTGCAGTGGAACGTAGGCGCATCAAGGAGGCCGAGGAGGCGCGTCGCCTTGCAGAGGACCAAGCGCGTCTTGCCGAACTGGCGGCGCAAGCTGCGGCCGAAGCGCAGCGCAAGGCTGAACAGGCGGTGCGGGACGAAGAGATCAAAGCTCAGCGCAAGGCCGAACGGGATGCTCGTTATGCGGCGCGCAAGGCTCGGCGGTGAAGGGGGGCAATGCGCCGATGCGTCACGGCACGAGGTATGCTGTGACGTTTTGGGCTGTATCGGTTCAGTTAGGGGGGGGGATTGCGGGGACAGGATTTGAACCTGTGACCTTCAGGTTATGAGCCTGACGAGCTACCGGGCTGCTCCACCCCGCGCTGGGTGTGTGTGTGTTGGTGCGGTGGCGTGTGTGTTGTGGTGTATGCTGCTGCGTCGCGCGGTGCGTTGCTTTGCATCACGCGGCGCGTCAACGCGGTCATTGCGTTGCGCGCTGATGCGTTGCATCACGCGGGGTTGGTTGGGAGGGTCTGGCGGCGACCGACTTTCCCGTGCCTTGGGGCACAGTATCATGGGCGCTGGCGGTTTTCACGTCCGAGTTCGGGATGGGATCGGGTGTGCACCCGCCGCCATGGCCACCAGACCGTCTCAGCCAACCCTACGCAACGCTTGCGTTGTCGTCCCGCGTGATGCTCTTGCATCAGCGCGTTCCGCAACGCTTGCATTGGCGCGGGTCAGGTTCTGGTTTTGCGTGTGTGCGGTTGGAGGGCCATTGCGGTGGATGGCTGCTGTGCATGGCGGGCCGGCGTTGTGGGCCGGCTTTGGGTTGGGTTGGGATGAGCCGTTCGGGCGATTAGGACCAGTCAGCTGAGGGCATTGCTGCCCGTATACCTCTGGCCTATCCACGTGATGGTCTATCACGGCCCTCGGGGAGACCTGGTTTCAAGGTCGGGTTCCCGCTTAGATGCTTTCAGCGGTTATCCGTTCCGCACATAGCTACCCGGCGGTGCCGCTGGCGCGACAACCGGTGCACCAGAGGTGCGTCCATCCCGGTCCTCTCGTACTAGGGACAGCTCCTTTCAAGTCTCCTTCACCCACGGCAGATAGGGACCGAACTGTCTCACGACGTTCTAAACCCAGCTCACGTACCACTTTAATCGGCGAACAGCCGAACCCTTGGGACCTGCTCCAGCCCCAGGATGTGATGAGCCGACATCGAGGTGCCAAACCTCCCCGTCGATGTGGACTCTTGGGGGAGATCAGCCTGTTATCCCTAGAGTACCTTTTATCCGTTGAGCGATGGCCCTTCCACGCGGGACCACCGGATCACTATGGCCGACTTTCGTCTCTGCTTGAACTGTCGCTCTCGCAGTCAGGCGGGCTTATGCCATTGCACTCAACAGCCGATGTCCGACCGGCTTGAGCCCACCATCGCGCGCCTCCGTTACCATTTGGGAGGCGACCGCCCCAGTCAAACTGCCCGCCATGCAGGGTCCCGGTCCGGGCTGACCGGACGCGGTTAGACATCAGAAGCGCGCAGGGCGGTATTTCAAGGATGGCTCCACGAGAGCTAGCGCCCCCGCTTCATAGCCTCCCGCCTATCCTACACAGCGCTCTCCTAATGCCACTGCAAAGCTGCAGTAAAGGTTCATAGGGTCTTTCCGTCTGACCGCGGGTACCCCGCATCTTCACGGGGACTTCAATTTCGCTGAGCCGATGCCGGAGACAGTGGGGAAGTCGTTACGCCATTCGTGCAGGTCGGAACTTACCCGACAAGGAATTTCGCTACCTTAGGACCGTTATAGTTACGGCCGCCGTTTACCGGGGCTTCGATTCAAGGCTTGCACCTCTCCTCTTAACCTTCCGGCACCGGGCAGGCGTCAGACCGTATACGTCGTCTTTCGACTTCGCACAGCCCTGTGTTTTTACTAAACAGTCGCTACCCCCTGCTTTGTGCCACCCGCATCTGGTTGCCCAAACGCGGGTCTCGCTTATCCCGAAGTTACGCGAGCAATTTGCCTAGTTCCTTCGGCATCGTTCTCCCAAGCGCCTTGGTATGCTCTACCAGTCCACCTGTGTCGGTTTCGGGTACGGTCTCTATGCCAGCGCTGTTTCCCGGAATGCTCCGAAAGCCCCGGCAATCCAGTAAGCCGGAACAACACCTCGCATTCGTCACGTCTGGCAGGCCCAGGACTGTTCACCTGGTTCCCATCAACTACGGCTTTCGCCCTCGCCTTAGGGGCCGGCTCACCCTGCGCGGATTAACCTTGCGCAGGAACCCTTGGACTTGCGGCGACAGGGTTTCTCACCCTGTTTGTCGCTACTCATGTCAGCATTCGCACTTCCGATGCCTCCAGGACCGGTCACCCGATATCCCTTCGCAGGCCTACGGAACGCTCCGCTACCGCTCTGGACGTGTGCTACACATCCAAAACCCGCGGCTTCGGCACGTGGTTTAAGCCCCGTTACATCTTCGGCGCAGGATCTCTATTAGACCAGTGAGCTATTACGCTTTCTTTAAAGGATGGCTGCTTCTAAGCCAACCTCCTGGTTGTTTTGGAGTTCCCACATCCTTTCCCACTTAACCACGATTTGGGGGCCTTAGCCGGCGGTCTGGGCTGTTTCCCTCTCGACAATGGACCTTAGCACCCACCGTCTGTCTGCCGCGCTGCGCTCCCGGGTATTCGTAGTTTGGTTGGGTTTGGTAAACCTTTGGGGTCCCCTAGCCCATCCAGTGCTCTACCCCCCGGGGCGAACACGCGACGATCTACCTCAATAGATTTCGCGGAGAACCAGCTATCTCCGAGTTTGATTGGCCTTTCACCCCTAGCCACAGCTCATCCCCGACTTTTTCAACAGGCGTGGGTTCGGCCCTCCAGTGGGTGTTACCCCACCTTCAGCCTGGCCATGGCTAGATCACTCGGTTTCGGGTCTTCTGCCGGCAACTGAACGCCCTGTTCAGACTCGCTTTCGCTGCGCCTCCACCTAACGGCTTAAGCTCGCTGCCAACAGAAACTCGCTGACCCATTATACAAAAGGTACGCCGTCACCGCAAAAGCGGCTCCGACTGCTTGTAGGCATCAGGTTTCAGGTCTCTTTCACTCCCCTCATCGGGGTGCTTTTCACCTTTCCCTCACGGTACTGGTTCGCTATCGGTCGCCAGGGAGTATTTAGGCTTGGAGGGTGGTCCCCCCATGTTCAGACAGGGTTTCACGTGCCCCGCCCTACTCAAGGATGATCGTGGTCCTACGCATACGGGGCTATCACCCGCTCCGGCCGGCCTTTCCAGACCCTTCCGCTTCAACCACCATCACCACTGGCCTGTTCCGCTTTCGCTCGCCACTACTCGCGGAATCTCCGTTGATGTCTGTTCCTCCAGGTACTGAGATGTTTCAGTTCCCCGGGTTCGCCTCGCCACCCTATGTATTCAGATGGCGATACCCCATAAGGGTGGGTTGCCCCATTCGGACACCCAGGGATCAACGCCCGCTCGCGGCTTCCCCTGGATTTTCGCAGCGTGCCACGTCCTTCATCGCCTCCTGGCGCCAAGGCATCCACCCGATGCCCTTCTCTTGCTCATTCCCACGCGCACCTAAAGGCGCGCGCTTAACCCAAGCCCCGCCATGCACAGGAACCATCCACCGCTTCCACGGCAAACAACCCCAGGCCACAGCAAAGCCCTCGCTCAGCACACACTCAAACGTCTTGAACGCTGCAACGGGATTGACCCTTGGGATCAGACGCCGCTCACGCAGCCCCCAACACCCAGGTCAGACACCCAGGCCAACCCGCCACGGACCACCCCTGCCAGCCCGGCCCAAACGCTTGCGCATCCAGACCAAACCCACCGAGTCGTCCCGCGCGTCCAAAACGCACCAGAACCTGATTCACAATCCACAAAGAACAACACGCTTCAGGCCCCAAGCGCCAAACCCTGCCCAACGGCAGTGGTCCAGCCTTTGACGCCTAAACCTCCATCCATCCCATGACACCGCGCGCCGCCGCCCACCTGGAGGCGGACGGGATCGAACCGACGACCTCCTGCTTGCAAAGCAGGCGCTCTCCCAATTGAGCTACGCCCCCATGCCAGGACACGCCGCACGCCAAACCACACCAGGCCAACCCGTGACGAGCCAGCCCGTGGTGGGCCAGGGAGGACTCGAACCTCCGACCCCACGCTTATCAAGCGTGTGCTCTAACCAACTGAGCTACTAGCCCGCCGTGGCGCCTTCGCCAGCGACCCGGCGCAACCACTTGGTTGGCGCGCTCCGCGCAACGCCTGCGTTGGCGCGCCCGCAAGCACGGCCCCGCCAAAAACAGGGCCGCACCGCGATGTCATATGGAAAAGGATACGCTGACGGCGCCCGACAAACAGTCCGCGCCACCATCAGTCCAAGCCAGCCTGCGTCAGCCGCCCCCGGCATCCGCCAGAGGACTTTACGGTGCAAGCCAAAGCCGAAGCCTCAGCCCGCATCCTTGAAAGGAGGTGATCCAGCCGCAGGTTCCCCTACGGCTACCTTGTTACGACTTCAC
>CAXSAZ010000006.1:0-200361 GCA_964235485.1 uncultured Acetobacteraceae bacterium
GTCACCGCGCCGCCGTTCACGCCCAGGCTGCTACGGCAGAACTGAAGGGCCCTGGCAGGCGGTGGCAGTTGGCGATGGCCACGGCATCCTCGGCAGCAGCCGGGCTTTGCTCCAGGTTTCGGGTGAGGCGGTGCCAGCGGTTGCTCAGCGTGCCGAACGTGGCCTCAATGCGCCAGCGCAGCGGCAGCGGCTGGAAGCCCTTTACGTCCGCGTCGCAGGTCGTGACCTGGACGTCCACGCTGTGGTCCTGTGCCGCCTGCGCGATGGGTGGGCCCACATAGATGCCGTCGACCTTGACGCGCTCGACGGCCCAACCGCACGGGCCAGCAGCGCAGCGAAATCGCAAGCGATTTGCGCAGCGCCCACCGGCTGCGTGTCGTGCGCGTTGGCCGCCGTGACCAGAACCGCCAGCACGAAGCCCAGCGAGCACGTCAGCACATGGCGCTTGATGCCGCGCACCTTTTTGTTGCCGTCCACGCCGCGCGGCCCTAGCCGCAAACGCTGCGCGTTTCGGCGAGCCTGCGGCCTGGATGGAACGCTTTGGCTGTCCCGGCGCAAACCAAGCGGTTTCGCCGGGATGGCCGTTGCCGGCTCAGGCTTCCGGCCCTGCCTGGCCCGCACCGCCCGCGTGAGCAGGGCTGCGATATCGGGCCACAGCCCGTCGGCCCGGAAGCGGTCGTGCCAGGCGCGCACGGTCTGCCACGGCCCGAACTCCTTGGGCAGGAAGCGCCAAGGGCAGCCCGCCTTCTCAAAGTAAAGGCAAGCGTTGACCATCTCGCAAAGGTCAACCATCAGCGTCACATAGCTGCGCAGCACCGGCTCGATTGTCCGCCATTCCGCGTCCGTCAAGTCGCTCGGGTAACGCCGCCCGTCATCCTTGTATCGCGCCCGCGCTTCGTCAGTCCACATCGCTCGCCTCCTTGCCAATGGACAACGCGCAACTGGTCGATCCGGTTAAACAGGCTCTGATACTGTCGGCGAGTTCAGGCGGTGGGTTAGCATCGGCATAGAGGTGATCCATGAGCCTGCATCCCCAGCCGACTGGCGAGGTTCCTGCCGAGACCGCGTGCGCGGCCCGCGCGGCGTTTCCCAAGGGCACGGTGGTCACGCGGCTGCGCGACGAGTTCAGTACCCTTACGAGGACGAGGATTTCCGGAAGCTCTACCCCGCCCGGGGTCGGCCGGGTCTTGCGCCGTGGTGTCTGGCGCTGGTCACGGTGTTCCAGTTCCTGGAGCACCTGAGCGACCGGCAGGTGGCCGACGCCGTGCGCGCCCGCATCGACTGGAAATATGTGCTTGGCCTCGAGCTGACGGAGTTGCGGTATTAGGTAGCAACCACACCGAGCGTGAGAGTTGATTGCACTCTACGTATTTTCATCCTCATTGCCTAGTGTTTCGCCATGCCGACGCTGATGAAGCTCACCGAGCACGGCCAAAATTTCGTTATCGGTGAGATCAGGCGACCAGCCGTAGGCCGCAGCAACTGCGACATCGAGTTGCCGATGCGCGGTGATGAGCCAAGTGGCTCCGCCCCGGTCCCGCAGATCGTATAGCTCGGTCATGTCGAGACGGCTGGAGCCGCTTGTCAGAGCTGCCTTGCGTGCCGCATAGAGCGCCCGTGCCTGGTTCGCGATCACCACAGCCAGCGGGTTTGCCATTACTTCATTGAGCGACCGGTTGGGGGCCATACCATTCGGGAATGGGAAGCTTTCGAAGCTGTGCCCGATCCTATAGTGCGGCCGGTTTTCGAGCGGGTTGTGCGTCTCACTAGCCCATAGTTTGTGAAACCGGGACTCCAGCACGCCGAGAAAAAGATCGTCCGTGCGGGCGAACACTGAACGACCTGCTCCGCTCGCGCGTGCGGCGCGCGCAACGCGCGACCCGTGCGCAGACAGGCGGTCTTGCACATACGCCTGCAATGTCGGGTTGGGGCCAGTTTCGCCCGCTTCGGCCGAGGTGCCGACCGTTCCGCGTGCCATTGCGCCGTGGCGGCCCGATGCTCCAGCCGCAAACGCTGCGCGTTTCGGCGAGCCTGCCGCCCTGCGTGGCCGCATTGCGATGCAGCCCGCGCGAAATCGCGGACGCCGCCCGCTCCAGCCGGCGTGCAACCTCCCGCACGCCCAAACCCTGCATCCGCAACAGCGCGGTCTCCTCCCGCCCAGCAAACCAAAGATGCCGTCCCGAAAAGCGGCTCGGCCAAACGCGACAGTCGCGACGGCGGCATCCCGCCTGCCGTTCGGAACCCGCAGAACCCAACCGGCTGCGATGCTCCAACCTCCATCGCCGCGTCCTCGCTCAACAATTCCGCCGCCACAAACGCCCAAAACCGCCGCCCGCGCTCCTGCCGCGCCACGGGAGGCCGCCCCGGCAGTCTTAGCTCGCCCCGCAAAGCCCGATCCGAACGCCGCCAACCCGCCATCCCAACCACCCGCCATCCATGTTGCGACAACCACTTGAATCGACCCAATACGCTGCTGAGCCTATCAGGCAGCACTGGCCCGCGCCGGCATCACCCCGTCCATGAGCCGGTGCGCCAACCCGCTGGACAACGCGCGATGGAAAGCTTCTTCCACACGCTCAAGACCGAGCTGGTCCACCACAGGACCTACGCCACCCGCGACGAGGCCAAGCGCGACCTGTTCGCCTATGTGGAAAGCTTCTACAACCACCAGCGCCTTCATTCAGGCCTGGGCTACCATACGTCCGACCAGGCAGAACGGCGGGCAGCACGCATAGCGTAACCCGTCCACCAAAGCGACGGAAGTTCATTCGCCTGCGCTTGCGCCAGCGACGCCGCGAGCGCCAGCCCGGCGCTGCGCCGCGAGAACGTGGTGTGGTCGGGCACGCCGACGTCGATCCCGAGCAGGGTGGTGATCGAGCGCAGCAGTCCCTCGGTCTGGCGCCACGGACGGCCAAACGCCAAACTCAGCAGGTGCCCGGTCTCGATCGCCACGTCCGAGTAGTCGCGCGGGCGACCGCGCTGGCCGGTGCGGCGCGGCTCATTGGCCTTGTCGGGCATCGGTCATCCGGAGAACAGGAGAACAAAGGAGCGGCCCCCTACGCCCATTCCTCGTGTGGCCAAAGCCGTCAGACCGCAGTTTTTGCACCAAGGTCGTTCTACGTTGCTTTGGCGTCGCAAGCTGCCAACACAGTCCATGCCGCGGCACCCGGCCACCTGGTACTCTGCCCCGTCGGCGAGTTCTACGAGGCGCTCGGGACGACACCGCCATCGTGTCGCGCTTGCTCGGTATCCAACTGACGCGCCGCCGCCAGAAGGACGCCCCCGACATCCCGGGGTGCGGCATCCCCGCCGGCACCGTCGGAGCGGCCATCGCCCGGCTGCTCGCCGCGGGGCGCAAGGTCGCCGTGTCCAAGCAGCCCGTCGAGCCTGCCGGCGAGCGCCCGCTCCGCCTCTTGACGCCGGGCACGTCGGTGGACGCCGACGTGCCCATGAAGAGCATACCGGAAAATCCTGCCCGTCCACAGGCGGCTATCACTCGGCAAAATTGGTTTCTGCGACTTCGCCACAGCCCGCGACGGCCTCGGCCGCGCGTCCGTCCTGGCCGCGAGGCCGGGGCAACCGCCGAACGCGGGCGTGCTGGGCCGTGAATGCTCGCCTTCGTCTTTGCAAGGCAACCCGGTTGTCTGCGACGATTGCTCAGCCTGAATGACGGAGTGCTGCCGAGCGCCAGGGCTATCCCGCCGCGAACCCTCAAAGGAGTTCAACCTCATGGCAAGCTGGACGGATGCCGCGTCCCGCGACGAGCTGACCCGATGCCGGCTCTTGGAAGTCGAGGCCGGAGGCGCGGCCCTCCTGCTGTACGACATTGCGGGAACGGCCTACGCCACGGCAGCCGTATGCCCGCACCATGCGGCCTGGCTAAGCCAGGGCGGGGTGGACGGCGACCGGGTGGATTGCCCTCGCCACCAAGGGCAGTTCCATGTCCCCACGGGCCGCAAGACCCGCGGCCCCGAGTGCCCGGACCTCCGGACCTATCCTGTGCGGGTGCGGGACGGCCGCGTGTGGGTCGATGTCGGGTAGAGCCGCAGGCTGTCCTTGCGCATGGCCGAGGTCATCAGCATACTGACGGCTTGCATTGTTGGCAGGGAGGCCGGGATGACTTCAGGGCTGGACACCATCCTACGCGGCGGCCGGGTCATCGACCCGGCAACCGGGCGCGACGGCGTGGCGGACGTGGGCATCCGGGACAGCCGGATCGCGGCGGTCGAGCCGGCCCTGCCGAACGAGGCGGCGCGCGAGGTGGTGGACGTGTCGGGCAAGGTCGTGTCCGCCGGGCTGATCGACACGCACGGCCATGTTTACCAGCATGTCACCGGCAAGTTCGGCCTGAACGCGGACATGGTGGGCGTGGACTCCGGCGTCACCACCGTGGTGGACCAGGGCGGGCCGAGCTGCATGACCATCCCCGGCTTCCGCGCCTTCATCGCCGAGCCGGCGCGGACGCGCGTGCTGTGCTTCATCTCCGCCTACCTGGTCGGCGGGCTGGAAGGGCACCTGTACCCTGACCTGTACGGCCCGGGCCAGTTGAACGTCGAGCACACCGTGCGGGCGGCGCGGGAGAACCCGGACCTGGTGCGCGGCATCAAGGCCCATGCGGAGATCGGCGGCGCGTCGCGCTGGGGGCTGGAGGTGATCAAGATCGGCAAGCAGATCGCCCGCGGCGCCGGGCTGCCGTTGTATATCCACCTGGGCCAGCTTTGGCCCGCCAAGGACGGCGTTTCCATCGACCCGGACGAGGTGGTGCGGGAGCTGGTGCCACTGATGGAACCGGGCGACGTGCTGGCCCATCCGTTCACGCGCCACCCTGGCGGCTTCATCTCGGCTGCCACCGGGGAAGTGCATCCGGTGGTCTGGGCGGCCCTGGAGCGCGGGGTGACGGTGGATGTCGGCCACGGCTCCCACTTCTCCTTCGACATGGCGCGCAAGGTGCTGGCCGCCGGGATCGTGCCCCACACTCTGGGCGCCGACATGCACGGCTACAACGTGCGCGTGCCGGACGCGGGTCGTGGCGCAGCGGGCGACGGCGCGGCGCGGGCGGCCAACCCGTTCTTCGGCGTGGCGCCGTTCAACCTGACCAACGCCATGTCCAAGCTGCTGGCGCTCGGCATGACCCTGCCGCAAGTGCTTGCGACCGTCACCAGCAACCCGGCCCGAATGCTGCGGATGGAGGACACGATCGGCAGCCTGCAGGTGGGCCGGGAAGCCGACATCACCGTGCTGGACTTGCTGGACGGGCGGTTCGAGCTTGCGGACAACAGCGGGGAGCGGGTGACGGCGGAGCAGATGATCGTCCCCGCCTTCGCGTTGCGCGCCGGGCGGCGTCACGACGCGCGCAGCCCTCTGGTGCCGCGCCCAATGGCGGTTGCGGCGTAACCTCCGCTACCCGAGCCGCAGCGGCGCCCGGCCGTGCGCGTTGCCGAATTGCACGAGCTGCGCCAGCGCCTGCACGAAGGCCCGGCGATCCGCGGGCGGCAACGCCTCGACCGTGCGGGCGTGGGCGCGGCGGGCCGGCGCGTCCATGCGGGCCAGCAGGGCGGCGCCATCCTCTGTCATCTCCACCAGGCGCAGCCGCCGGTCCGCGGCGCTGGCCCGGCGCCGCACCAGACCGCGCCGGTCCAGCCGGCCCACGACGTTGGCCAGGGTGGCGCGGTCCACGCCGACCTCCCCTCCCAACCGGGCCTGGTCCAGCCCGGGGTGCGCCTGCACGGCGGACATGATGCTGTACTGCACCGGCGTCACGTCGAAGGCCGCGCACTCCTCGATGAACAGCGCCACGTGGATCTGGTGCAGCCGCCGGATCAGGAAACCGGGCCGGGTGGCGAGGTCGTGGGCGGTCGGCGCGGAGTCGTCGGGCATGGCGGCTGCATACCAGCGGCGCGGGCGTCGGGCCATGGAGGACGGGAATGCAGTTCTGGCAAGGCTTCGTGGACCACGCGCCGGAGCAGCCGGCCTGGACGGACCGCTACCCCGCCGCCATGCCGGACGGACGCCGGCTGGTGCTGCCGCTGCGGGATCTTGGAGACATGGCGGTTGCGGGCCTGATCGCCAACCAGGCGTCGTTCGCGGTGCTGGACCAGCTTGCGGCCTGGACTGCCACCGCCGCCGCGCCGTTGCGGGCGGAGGTCGTAGTGGGCCTGCCGACCCTGGGGCATACTGTGGGCGCGGCAGTCGCGCGGGCGCTCGGGCATGAGCACTGGGTCGCGCCGTCCACCACGCGCAAGCGCTGGTACGACGACGCGCTGTCGGCCCCGCTCGGCTCCATCACGGCGCCTGCCGCCGGGGCCAACGCGGCGCGTCGCATGTGGCTGGACCCGCGGCTGCTGAGCCGGCTGCTGGGCCGGCGCGTGCTGCTGGTCGATGACGTGATCAGCACCGGCAGCTCGGCCCAGGCCGGGCTGGCGCTGCTGCGGGCGGCCGGGATCGCGCCGGTGGGCTTGGCCGTCGCCATGGTGCAGGGAAAGGCCTGGCGGGACGCCTGGCCCGATGCCCTTCCGGTGGCCTACGCTTTCCAGACCCCGTGTTTTCGACGTGTGGCGGAGGGATGGGCGCCTATCGTTTAGCGATCATGTCGATCTCCACAATCCCGCTGCGCGCCAGGCCGGTGACCCCCACCGTGGTCCGCGCCGGCAGCCGGTCCGGCGGGAAGTAGCTGGCATACAGCGTGTTCATCACCGCGTAGTCGCGGTCGAACTGCGTCAGGTAGACTCGGACGCACACCACGTCCGCGAGGCTGGCCCCGGCGCCGCGCAGGGCGCGCTGCAGGTTATCCATCACTTTGGCCGTTTGCGCCTCGATCCCGTCCGGCAAGGCCTGCGCGTCGTCCGCCGGGTCGGTGGCAAGCTGCCCGGTGACGAACAGCCAGCCGTCCTGCTCCACGACGTGGCTGTAGGGCGCCACGGGCTTGGGCGCGTCGGGGATCATGTGGAAGATCGGGCCGGTCATGCGGAGGCTCCTTGGTGGGCGGGCTTGGCGTAGCGCAGCAGGAACTGCCGGGCGCGCTCGGTCCGCGGTGCGGTGAAAAAGGCGTGCGGGTCCGCCGTCTCGACGATGCGGCCCCCGTCCATGAACACGATGCGGGTCGCGGCGTCGCGGGCGAAAGCCATCTCGTGCGTCACCACCACCATGGTCATGCCGTCGCGCGCCAAGGCCTGCATGACCGCCAACACCTCCCCCACCAGCTCGGGGTCGAGGGCGCTGGTCGGCTCGTCGAACAGCAGCAGCTCCGGGCGCATCATCAGGGCGCGCACGATGCCGACGCGCTGCTTCTGCCCGCCGGACAGGCGCACGGGGTAGGCGTCCCGCTTATCCAGCAGGCCGACCTTGGCGAGCAGCGCCTCCGCTTCCGGCAGCACCTCGGCGCGGGGGCGACGCTGGGCGTGCAGCGGCGCTTCGGTGATGTTCTGCATCACCGTCATGTGCGGCCACAAGGCGAAATGCTGGAACACCATGCCGACCCGGGTGCGGAGCTGCGCCAGTTCCCGGTCCGACATGGCGATGTGGCCGCCGGGGCGCAGGCCGACCTGCACGCCGCCCAGGTGGACCTGGCCGTGGTCCGGGCGCTCCAGCCAGTTGATGCAGCGCAAGAGCGTGGACTTGCCGGACCCGGACGGCCCCAGCACGCACACCGTCTCTCCACGGCCTACGTCGAGGTCGATGCCATCCAGGACGGTATGGGCGCCGAACGCCTTGCCGAGGCCGCGGACGCGGAGAACCGGCGGCGTCACCGCCGCGCCTCCGCCTGGGCTCCGGCCAAGCCGACCGCACCCTCTACAGCCAGGCACAGCAGCCAGTACAGCCCGACCGCCACGATGAAGGAGGCGAACGGGACGTAGTAGGTCGCCTGGATCGTGGTCGCGGCGTGCGTCAGCTCCTGCACCGCGATGACCGTCAGGAAGGCGCTGTCTTTGATCACCTGGATCACCTGGTTGCCGATTGTCGGCAGCGCCGCGAACAGCACCGGCGGCAGGATCACCCGGCGGAACAGGCCGAACCCATGGAACCCGAAGGCCCGCCCGGCCTCGACCGTTTCCGCCGGCAGGCCGCGCCATGCGCCGCGCAGCAGTTCCGCCATGTAGGCCATGTGGTAGACCACGAGCGCCAGCAGGCCCGACGTCCAGTTGCCGAGCTGCATCCCCAGCGACGGCAGGCCGTAGTAGATCAGGTAGGCGAACAGCAGGAACGGCACGCAGCGCATGGCGTCCACCAGCGCCTCCGCCCCCCGTGCCACCGCACGGCGGCGCGACATCAGCCCGGTGGACAGCAGGGCGCCCAAGGCCAGCGCCGCGGCAGAGGCGAGGACGGAGATCCACAGCGTCGTCAGGAACCCGTCCAGCAGCAGCGCCCGCTGCTGCCAGACGACGGCGAACTCCTCCATCACGCGAACCGCCGCTCGACCAGGCGCTGCATCCGCACGAACAGGAACACGATGAATCCGTAGATCACCAGCGCCGCAAGGAACGGCGGCAACGGCTCGTAGGTTTGCGCGCCGATCCGCACCGCGGCGCGGGTAATGTCCACGACGCCGAGGACGGCGACCGCCGGGCTAACCTTCACCAGCAACGTCAACTCGTTGACCAGGGCGGGCAGCGCGGCGCGGGCTACCTGGGGCAGCACGACCCGGCGGAACCGCACGCCGCGCCGCATGCCCATCGCGAGCGCCGCGTCCACCTGGTCCCGTGGCAGTGCCAGCAGCGACGCGCGCCAAATCTCGCAGTTGAACGCCGCCGTGGACAGGGTCAGCGTGGCGATGCCCGCCGGCACGGGATCGAGCGACAGCCCGATCCGCGGCAGCGCGAAGAAGATCAGCAGCGCCAGGGTTACGGCCGGGGCGGCGCGCAGAATGCTGACCAAGAACGCCACCAATGGTGACAGCACCGGCACCTGCGCCCAGCGGATCAGCGCTAGCCCTAATCCGACCGGCACACCGATCACCACGGCTCCCACTGAGAACAGCACGGTGAACGCCGCCCCGCGCAGCAGGGCCGCGAAGTCGGCGGCAGTCATATTGCCTCGGCAGCTTCCATGGGGCCTAGCTGGCCGTCCAATGCTCCGGCATGTCGAAGGTCAGGCCGAACCATTTCTGCTGCAGCGCCGCCATCTCGCCGCTCTTGCGCGCGCCCAGGAGGAAGGTGTCCAGCATGTCCCGGACCTCGGCGTTGCCCTTCTTCACGGCCCAGGCGATGTAGATCTTCTTGGACACTGCCTGGCCCAGCTCGAAGAGCTTGGGCTTGTCCTGCACCAGGCTTTGCAGGTTGATTTGCGTATTCACCACGTAGTCCGTGCGCCCGATGGCCAGATCCTGGTAGGCCTCGGGGTAGGACACATACTGCACCACTTCCCCCATCTTGCCGCCGGTGGCCTTCAGCATCTCCTCCAGCTCCGGCAAGGCGGACAGCATGGCGCTGCCCGCCTGGACGCCGCACTTCTTGCCGGCCAGGTCCTTGATGCCGTTGATTGCGGCGTTGCCCCGCTTCTTCACGTAGTAGTCGGTGGACTCCGCGACGGGGCTGCAGAAATCGAGGAACTTCTCGCGCTCCGGCGTGATCAGCGCGGCAGTCACGGCGGCGTCGTACTTGCCGCTGCCGACGCCAGGCAGCAGGCCGGTCCAGGGGATCGTCTCCTGCCGGATCGGGAACGGCGCGGCCTTGCGCATCAGCTCCAAAAGCTCGGTGTCGTAGCCGGTTGGCTTGCCGTCCTGGATGAACTCGAACGGCTTGAAGTCGTCCTCGGTGGCAACGACCATGTATCCGCGGGCCTTGATGTCCGCGAGTGCCGCCGCCGCCCGCCCGGACAGCCCGGCGCTGCCCAGTGCCAGGGCACCGGACGCAGCCCCCTTCAGCAAGCCGCGTCGCGTGAACTCCATGGGCGGGTCCTCCGTTGGGTGGGGCGAGTCAATCGAACGTGAAGCCGCGCACGCGCAGCCAGGGCGGGAAAGCGGCGCCCTCGCCCTGGGCGGATTGGCGCGCCTTGTCCTCGGACCAGCCGTACTGCGCAGCGGTGCCGAACCGCTCCGGCGCACGCTGCTTGGCCGGCGGGGTGGGATGGCGCGCTTCGCGCTCGGCGTCGTAGGCGCGCACGGCGTCGGGCATCGCCGCGTCATCGTAGCGGTCCCGATGCAGGGTGACGGCAGGCGGCAAGCGCAGGCTGACGTATCCGGCGTCCGCCGGCCAGCCCAGGCACAGCCCGGCCATGGGGAACACGCCGTCCGGCAGGTTCAGCACCTCGCCCACCAGCGGCGCCTGGTTGCGCAGCACGCTGATCGGGCAGCAGCCCAGCCCGGCGCTTTCCGCCGACAGGATGCAGGTCTGCAAAGCCAGCGCGGCATCGACGGCGGCGTTGAAGAAGCCTTCCAGCCCGGTGTTCGGCGCCGGGTGGCCGCGCAACTCGCCCAGGCGCTGCAGGCGGCGGGTGTCGCCCAGGAAGACCAGGAACACCGGGGCGGCGCCGATCCAAGGCATGGTGGGAAACGGCGCGGCCAGGGCAGCGCGCTTTTGCGTGTCCTGCACCTGCAGAATGCCTGCCTGCTGGTAGTCCGACTTGGAGGAGGCCGACAGCGCGGCCAGGCACAGCAAGTCCACCAGCGCCTGCGGCACCGGCTGGTCCGTGTAGCGCCGGTGCGTCCGCCGGGCCAGCACGGCGGCCACGAATGGCAGGTCCGGCATGGGAAGCACGGGGGCAGCGGCGCCGAAGCGATCTTGCAGAGCAGAGCTTGATGCCATGGCCGTGAGGTCAGCAAGGATCATGCCATGAGCGGCGCACCCAGCTTCGACCGTCAGTATGCTGACGGCTGCCCCGGAACTGGGCAGCGCCGCCCGGTGATGCCTAGGGCTTGGCCAACCCGACCGACCGGCGCAGCCAGGCCCAAGCCACCCGCAGCAGCAGGCGTCCGCCCGACAGCGCCGCCGGCCCGGCCGCGGCCCCACCGGCCAGCCGCGCCGCCAGATTGCGCGCGAACATCGCGGCGACCTCGCCGGCCAGCAGGTCCACCACCCGGCCCCGCGCCAGTTGGGCCAGCGCGCCGCGCAGGCCGTATTCGACCGCGACCAGCAGCACGCAGCCCGCGTCTCCGTCGGGCACCACTTGGAACCGCGCCGCCGCGTTGAGCCGGGTGCCGCTGGCCTGGTCCTGCCCGGTTCCCTGCACGGTGCCGTTGCGCGCCGCCTCGTCATAGGCAATCGCCGCGGTCCCGCCGAAGCGGGCACGGACCGGGCCGATCGCCACCACCATGGCGCCTCCGATGCTGTCGGGCGTTGCCACGTCGAGCTGCGCGCCCGGCACGCAGGCGGCGATCAGGGCCGGGTCGTGCAGCGCCGCCCAAACCCGCTCGGCCGGCTGCGCGAAGCGGAGCCGCTGATTCAGCCCCTCCGTCGCCGGCGCGGCCGGGGCGGCATCCGGGTCCTGCAAGGGGCCGAAGCGCGCGGCGGGCACCGGGATGAGAGCGGGACGGGCGATGTCCAGCCGCTCGTCCAGCACGCGGCGGATCGCGCGCACGATGCCGGCATAGCCGGTGCAGCGGCATAAATTGCCCGCAAGCTCCAGCCGGATCGCCTCGTCGTCGGCGTCCGGCAGGCGGTGCACGATGTCGCGCGCCGTGACCAGCATCCCCGGCGTGCAGTAGCCGCATTGCAGGGCGTGTTCGGCGGTAAAGGCGTCACGCAGGCGGGCGGTGACGGCGTCCTCCGCCAACCCTTCAACCGTCTGCACCTCCATGCCGTCGCACCCGGCGGCAAAGTGGATGCAGGCGCGCGCCGGCGCGCCGTCGATCAGCACGGTGCAGGCGCCGCACACGCCGTGCTCGCAGCCCGTGTGCGTGCCGGTCAGCAGCAGGTGGTCGCGCAGGAAATCCGCCAGGTGGGTTCGCGGCTCCACCTCCGCCGCCACCGGCCGTCCGTTGACCTGGAGTGAAACGGGCGTCATGCGCCGGCCATCGCCATGGCGCGACGCATGGCGGTGATCTGCAAATGCCGGTCCACGGGACCCAAGAAACCGAGCGCCGCTTCCGCGTCCTCCGGCCCGGCCAGCACCGCCGGCGGGCCGCCCAGGGCGCCGATCACGATGCGCGCTTCCCCGTCCAGCAGGCAGGCAGCCATGGCGTGCGCGAACTCCCCGGGCTTGCGGCACAATTTGCTGTAGCCCCAGCGCGCGCCCGACCCGGGCCGCGGGATGCGGACGGCGCGCACCACCTCGCCCGGCCGCAGCACCGTGCGGAACGGCCCGGTCACGAAGCGGTCCAGCGCCACCGCGCGCTCGGTCGTCAACACGACGGCCCGCAGGGCAGTCAGCGTGACCAGCCAATCCGCCGCCGGGTCGGCATGGCACAGGCTGCCGCCCATCGTGCCCCGGGTGCGGACGGCGCGGTAGGCGATGCTCTCGGCGACCCGCGCCAGGACCGGCTGGCCGGCGATACAGATGTCCGGGGTCCGCCCGTCCGCGACGGCGGCATGGGTGGTCGCGGCGCCCAGGGTCAGGGCGTCCGCCGCGTCCTCCGCCCCGTGCAGTTCCGGAAGCCCCGCCAGCGGCACCACGGCGCCGGGCCGGGCGGCGCGCAGGTTCAGCATCGGCCCCAGCGACTGCCCGCCGCCCATGGCGCAGGCGCCCTCCGCCCCCAGCAGCCGCACGGCGTCGGGCAGCCCGGCGGGACGCGCCCAACCGAACGCCGCCGCCTTCACCCGGCCCCCAGCACGGCCGCCACCACGCGCTGCGCGGTGATCGGCAGCCGGTCGATGCGGACGCCCAAGGGGCGCAACGCGTCGTTCACCGCATTGGCGATGGCGGCCGGAGGGCCGATGGCGCCGCCCTCGCCGATGCCCTTCTGGCCGAAGCGGGTGTAGGGCGAGGGCGTCTGCATGTGCTCGATCCGCAGCGCCGGCACCTCGGAGGCGCCGGGCAGCGAGTAGTCGGAAAGCGTCGCGGCGCCGGGCTGGCCGGCGGCGTCGAACGCCATTTCCTCCAGCAGCGCGGTGCCGATGCCCTGGGCGACGCCGCCGGCGACCTGGCCATCGACGATCATCGGGTTCACCAGCACGCCGCCGTCCTCGCAGATGGCGTAATCGAGGATGCGGACCTGGCCGGACTCGGTGTCCACGCTGACGGTGCAGGCATGGGCGGCGTAGCTGAAGGTGCCGCTGTCGCGCAGGGCCTTGTAGCCGGCCGTCAACTCCAGCCCGCCGGGATCGGCGTCGTCCGGCAGGTCCTGCGGGCAGCGGTACCAGGTGCGCGCGACCTCCTGGATGGTGACGCTGCCGCCGGGACCGCGCACCTCCCCGCCCGCGACGGTGACGCTGGCAGGATCGACTTGCAGCAGGTGCGCGCCGATCCGGGCGATGCGCTCCGCCAGCGCAGTGCAGGCGGCGGCCACCGCGCCGCCGGCCACCACCATGCAGCGCGACCCCCAGGTGCCGGTCGAGTACGGCGTGAGCGCGGTGTCGCCGTGCACCACCCGCATCCGGGCGACGGGGATGCCCAGCACCTCATGCGCGACCTGCGCCAAGGTGGTTTCCAGCCCCTGGCCGTGCGACTGCACGCCCACCCGCAGCTCCAGCCCGCCATCGGGGGTGACGCGCGCCGCCGCCTGCTCCCAGCCCGGCACCATCGGGATGCCCCAGCCGGCATAGACGGACGTGCCGTGCGCCCCCTGCTCGCAGAAGATCGCCAGGCCCACGCCGGTCCGCACGGGTCCGGCCTCCACCGTCTGCCGGGCGCGCACGGCAGGCAGGCCGATGGCGGCGGCGGCGCGGCGCAGCGCCTCCGGGTAGTCGCCGCTGTCGAAGTGCTTGGCCGTGATGTTGTTGAACGGCATGGCCTCCGGCGGCACCAGGTTGCGCAGCCGCACCGTGTCCGGCTCCAGCCCGGCCTCGTGCGCGATGGCGTCCATCAGGGTTTCCATGGCGTAGGCGACACCCGACCGCGCGACGCCGCGATACGGCAGGATCGGCGGCTTGTTGGTCGCCACCGACCAGGTGGTGCAGCGGAACGCCGCGAAGTCGTAGGGGCCGGGCAGGATGCTGGCGATCTGCGCCGCTTCCAGGCAAGCGGAGAACGGGTAGATCGAGTACGCGCCGGCATCCACCGTGGCTTCGCAATCGAGCGCCAGCAGCCGCCCGGTGTGGTCGGCGTAGGCGGTCAGCTCGTAATGGTGCTCCCGGCAGTTGGCGTTGCCGGTCAGGCCCTCCCGCCGGTCCTCGATCCAGCGGACGGGATGGCCGAGGCGCCGGGCCAGGAAGCCGGCGACCACCTCCTCCGGCAACAGGATGCCCTTGTAGCCGAAGCCGCCGCCCACGTCGGGCGCCACGACGCGCACCGCCTCCTCATGCAGGCCGAGGCACCCGGCCAGACCGGTGCGGACGATGTGCGGCATCTGCGTGCTGCTGTGCAGGACAAGCTGGCCCATGCGCCGGTCCCAGTGCGCGACCAAGCCGCGGCCCTCGATGGGCGCCATGTGCTGCCGGGCGGTGCGCAGCGTGCGGCGGACGGTGATGGGGGCGGCGTCGCGGGCCGAGGCCGGGCCGAGGTCCACGCGGGTTTCCAGGAACACGTTGTCGCCCCAGTGCGGGTGGAGTTGCGGGGCGGCCGGCTCGCGCCCGGCCAGCATGTCGGACACCGCGGGCAATTCTTCCAAGTCCAGCACGACCTGCTCGGCCAGGTCCTCCGCCGCGGCGCGGGTCGGGGCGACGCAAACGGCGATGGCCTCGCCGACATGGCGCACCCGGTCGGTTGCGAGCGCGTATTGCGCCGAGGGCTTGAAGCCCGGCAGGGCGGAGTTGGCGACGATTGCTCCCACGCCGGTCAGGTCGGCGGCGGTGAAAACCTGGTCCTCCACGCCGGCCGGCTTGTGGATGCCGCGGATGTGCGCGTGGGCCAGCGGGCTGCGCACGAAGGCGAGGTTCTGCATGCCCGGCAGGCGCAGGTCGGCGATGAACTCGCCCTGGCCGCGCAGGTGGCGGTCGTCCTCTACACGGAGGACGGAGGCGCCGATGCCTTCTGGGATGGTGTCTGCCGCCGGGTGGGGGTGATCCATGCTTAATTTATAAGCATGCTGACGATCTTGGCTGCAAGCGGTCTGGCGAAGAAGCCTGCTTCGAGTTTTCTGTAATTGTTGAGCTGACCTTGGATCATAACGGCGCTTTTAGCCGGTTTGCGCCCATCGCAGGCCTGCGAAATGTCCGCGCCCAAACTCAGAAGCAGACGCTCGTTTATACGTGAGGCCCCTTCATCTGCTGAGTCGAGAATACAGTTTTGTCTTACCAAACAGCGTCGGCAGCACGGCCGGGGTCAGCCCGCCTATGACGGTCGCCAAAGGGTCTAGACGCAACCGTTCATCAAACATCAAGTTCCAAGTATGCTTCTAAGTGTGCGCCTTAAACCAACCCTGAGCGCTGAGGTGATTGAAGGCGGCATGAATATGCTGCTCCCTCATGAGCTTCGCCTTGCGCTTGTTCCATATTCGTACGCCCTCGATCACCTCGCCCGGCTCGCGCACCGCACTCTCCTCGGTGGCGAGCCAATGCACGGTCGAAAGCAGTTCCAGACCATAGGGCGTTTCGAAGCCCTCTATCAGGTTGGCCACCTTGTCGAGGCGCTCGCGCGCCGTTGCATCCGTTTTGAGAAACTGGTCCGCTTCGTCACTCGCGCCATCGAGCAGGTAAATCTCTGCGTCTTTGCTGCGATCACCATAACCGCGAATAAAATGACCCTCGATCCGCTGGAGCACATGGTTCAGCTCTTCCGCATACGGCCCATAGTGGTGTTTTTTGAACGCAAGCCGCAAATCCTCTCCTGCCTGCTGTAAAAAGTAGCTCAGCTTCTGCACTTCGAGCAGGCTGTGCCGATAGCCTGCGGCACCGTATAGCCCCAATAGCCTAAGCACTAGCGCCCGGCCCCGCGTCATACTCGGTTTCTTGGTCGCGACCCGCATCTCATCAAACCTTGGTGTGCCGGAGGGCGCGAACAACTGCACCTCGACGCCCTTGATGTCGCCAAGCTTCTCGCAAATGAGTGGCTCGACTTCATTCCAATCCAGTCCGCCATTGCCGCATCCAAGCGGTGGCACTGCAACCGACTTGATGTCGCGCTCGACAAGCACCCGTCGCAAGTCGTTTAGACCTTTGGCAACATCGATAAGTTTTGAGTGCGTCTTCCAGTGGTCCTTAGTAGGGAAATTTATAATGTAGCGTGGAAAAATCATGCTGCCGGTGTCGAATACAAACATCTCGCCAAGTCTGACTTCGCCGGCCTCGCAAGCCCGGCGGTACGCCTCGTAGTTTGCCGGAAACGCTTGCTTGAACTGTAAAGCGATACCCTTGCCCATAACGCCGACGCAATTCACCGTGTTGATGATTGCCTCAGTCTCCGCTTTAAGAAGGTCTCCTTCTGTGAACTTCAGCATTTTTCCTCAATAATACCAGTCAGGCTTTACTATAACAAGTGGCTGGTGCGCGCACGCTGCAATGATGTCGCGGACCTGTATTGCGCGCACCGTCGAGCGCACGATGACATGCGAGATCAAGGTCCACGGGCACTGATTCCATATCAGGAACTCGGCTTGCTTGCGCCGCTTCCGGTCGCCATCCTCAGCCGTGTCATACCAATAGGTGGCGCCGATCATGTTCCAGTCAATTTGGCCGAGCTGCGCGAGGTCGTCATAGAAGCTGGTATAAGCCATGATGCCATGGCCGTCCGTGAAAGCGAAGCCGAGCCCCAATTGCGCTACGCGCTGCGCAGTCGATACAAGATGGACGATGTTCTCCTGCCCTCCCGCGCAACGGACGCTTCCCCTGTTGATGGTATATAGCATGGGACTTTTGCGCGTGAAGTAGAACGGTACATAATCGTGGACCGAACCGCCGGGACCGCAGCGAACAAGCTTTGCGGCGCGTTGCTGCTGGATCGAGCTGTACGCGATATTCGCATGTCCCAGGCCGGCTGCCTGTAAGGCAGCAGTTGACATTAGGGCCCATCCGGGAATATCCGAATCGAGTGGCATGAGATTGGCCCGGTTGCGGATTTCCGTTGCTTGAGGAGTTTGTTACCCCGTTCGGATGATTGATCCGCACCCGATCCGTAAGCGCTTCGCATCGCTGTGCCCGCACTTGAGCGAACGCGAGCGCCGCCTGTTTGCTGCGGCCGAGGCACGTGCCGCCGGATACGGCGGCATTGCCGCGGTGTCGGCGGCGACGGGCATTGCAACGAGCACGATCGGCCGCGGCCTGAAGGAACTGACGGCCCCTGACACGCTGAACTCGAATCGGGTCCGCCGATCCGGTGGCGGGCGCAAGCTGCTGGTCGAGAAGGATGCGACGCTGCTCAACGACTTGCTGGCGTTGGTTGAGCCGAGCGAGCGTGGCGACCCGATGTCGCCGCTGCGCTGGACCTGCAAGAGCCTGTCGCAGCTGACGACCGCGTTGGTCGCCCAGGGCCACCGGATCGGCCGCACGGTGGTGGGCGAGTTGCTGCACCAGCAGAAGTTCCGCCTGCAGGCCAACCGCAAGACCCGCGAAGGCGACAGCCACCCGGATCGGGATGCGCAGTTCGTGCACATCAACGGCAGCGTCAAGGCGGCGCTGGCAGCAGGCCAGCCGGTGATCTCGGTGGACACCAAGAAGAAGGAGCTTGTGGGCGACTTCAAGAACGCCGGCCAGGCCTGGCGTCCCCGGGGCGAGCCGGAGGAGGTTCGGGTGCACGACTTCCTGATCAAGGAGCTGGGCCGGGCGGTGCCGTATGGCGTCTACGATCTCGCCGCCAACACGGGCTGGGTCAGCGTCGGCATGAGCTGTGATACGGCGGCGTTCGCCGTGCAGACGATCCGCCGCTGGTGGGCCGAGATCGGCAGCACGCGCTATCCGGAGGCTACGCGGCTGGTGATCACCGCCGATGGCGGCGGCAGCAACGGCTCGCGCGTCCGGCTGTGGAAGCGTGAGCTGCAACGCCTTGCCGACGAACTGGGCATCGATGTCGCCGTGCACCACCTGCCACCCGGGACCAGCAAGTGGAACAAGATCGAGCACCGCCTGTTCTCGTTCGTCACGATGAACTGGAAGGCCCGACCGCTGGTCAGCTACCGCGTCATCGTCGACCTGATCGGCGCCACGACGACCGACACCGGGCTGACCGTGCGCTGCGAGCTGGACAGCGCCGACTATCCCAAGGGGATCGTCGTGTCCGACCGGGAGATGGACGGCCTCAACATCAGCCGCGATGCCTTCCACGGCGAGTGGAACTACACCTTGCAACCAACCAGCCCAACAATCCGAGCGCTTGTTTCCGGATGAACCCTTAGCCCGCCTTGCGCCACAACGCTCGCCAGATTGTCTGTATGGGTCATATGGATGATTAGCGTAGGTTGAGGAATTTTTCCTGGCATCCGGTACCATCATTGATGCGCGTTCCTCAATAGCAGCTTCACCCTCGCAGCCGAGCACAAAAATCTGTTCGCCGCATGACTGCGGAATTGCAACAAAAACTCAGTCTGTCCCCGCCACTGCAGCCAGTTGTGGTCATACCGCTTGCCCTGGCAGGCTGAATATCCAATTGGGGCCGGAAACCAAACGTAAGCAAACATTACTCGTCACTGTGGCATCCATCTTGCACCACCCAACCCACGCCCTCACCAAGGACCCCTCGCCATGCCCCCAACCCGCCGCGCCGCCCTCGCGGCTGGCCTGTCCGCCCCGTTCGTATCCCGCATCGCCCGCGCCGACACCGTGGTGCGCATGGGCACCCTCAAGCTGATCCACGCCATCACCCCCTACTTCTACGAACGCTTCGTGCCGGACGGCCTGCGCGTCGAGGTCATCGCCTTTGAAAGCCCCACCGACGGCAAGGCGGCGGTCGTCACCCGGTCCATCGACTTCGGCACCTTCGGCATCGCCGCCGCGATCCAGGGCGCAGCGGCGCGGGAGCCGCTGACGGTGGTCGGCTCCGTTTGCAACAAGGGCATGGGCGTCGTGGCGCGGAAGGATGGCGGCATCGACAGCCTGAAGGACCTGCGCGGGCGTCGGGTGGCGATCTGGCCCGGATCCACCCAGGAGGTGTTCATCCTGGACCGGCTGCGCATGGAAGGCATGTCGGTCCGCGACATCACCCCCGTCCGCGTCAGCTTCAGCGAGATGCACACGGCCCTCGCCCGCGGCGACGTGGACGCCTATGTGGGCGCGGAGCCGGCGCCCGGCGTGTCCGTCAGCACGGGCATCGGCAAGATCGTCGAGTATCCCTATTCCACGCCCATGGGCAGCCTGAACCAGATCCTCGCCACCCACCGGGATACCGTGGCCGGGCGCCCGGATCTGGTGCGGGCCATGGTGGGCCTGCAGCGCAAGGCGGCCGAGTTCGCCACGGGCCACCCGGACGAGACGGTCGCCATGGTGGTCGCCAAGCTCGGCCAGAAGCGGGACGCCATCGCCGTCTCCCTGCCGAACGTCGAGCTGAACTGGCGCATGACGCCGGAAATGATCGCCCAGGCCAAGACCTACGCCGAGCACATGCTGGAAGCGAAGCAGATCCGCGCCCTGCCCGACTTCGCCTTCCTCGACCCCCGCTTCTCGGACCAGGTCGCGGCCGCATAGCGGACATGGCGCCGTCCCGCCTCCAGCGGTTGCAACTGCCGCTCGCCTTGGCGCTGCCCGTGCTGGCGCTCGGGGCCTGGTGGGCGTCCACCCGCGGCAGCGGCTACCGGCTGATCCCGGCGCCGGGCGAGGTCGGGCTGGCGCTGTGGGACCTGGCATTCGGCGGGATCAACGACGATGCGTTCAGCGGGATGCTGCTGACCCACGTGATCGCCTCCGCGTCCCGTGTGTACGGCGCGTTCCTGCTGGCTGCCGCCGTGGCGCTGCCGCTGGGCCTCCTCATCGGCCGCGTCTGGCTGGCGCGCGCCTTGCTCGACCCGGTGCTGCAGGTGCTGCGCCCGGTGCCGGTCACGGCGTGGCTGCCGTTGTCCATGATCGTGTTCGGCCTCGGCCCGCGCTCGGCCTTTTTCCTCGTGGCGCTCGGCGCCTTTTACCCCATCCTGGTCAACACGGTGTTCGGCGTGCGCAGCGTGGAGCCGCGGCTCTTCGAGGCGGCGGCGATGCTGGGCACGACGCCCACCGCCATGTTCACGCGCGTGGTGCTGCCGGCGTCGCTGCCCGGCATCTTCACGGGCCTGCGGCTCGGCCTCGGGCTGTCCTGGGTCGTCATCGTGGTGGGCGAGATGACGGGGGTGGAAACGGGCCTGGGCGCCATGATCATGGACGCCCGGCAGTTGTCGCGCACCGAGATCGTGATCGCCGGCATGGTCACCATCGGCGCCGTGGGCTACCTGTCGGACCAGGCGGTGCTGCGGCTCGGCCGGCGGGTGCTGCGCTGGAGCCCGCAACACGGATGACGCCCATGCCCGACGCCATCCGGGTGCAGTCGGTCACCAAGCGATTCGCCCGACCCGGCGGCGAGGTGGTGGCGTTGCAGGACACGCAGTTGAGCGTCGCCGGGGGCGAGTTCGTGTGCCTGATCGGCGCCTCCGGCTGCGGTAAATCGACGCTCTTGCGCATCATCGCCGGGTTCGAGACCGCGAGCGAAGGCGAGGTCGAGGTGCGCGGCAAGCGGGTGGAAGGGCCGGGGCCGGAGCGCGGCATGGTGTTCCAGGACTACGGCCTGTTCCCCTGGCTGTCGGTCCGCCGCAACATCGGCTTCGGCCCGGAAAGCCGCGGCAAGGGGCGGGCGGAGGTCGCGGCCACCACGCAGCGGTTCCTCGACATGATCGGCCTCGCCGACTTCGCCGATGCCTACCCGCACCAACTGTCTGGCGGCATGAAGCAGCGGGTCGCCATAGCCCGCGTGCTGGCCAACGACGCCCGCGTGGTGCTGATGGACGAGCCATTCGGCGCGCTGGACGCCATGACGCGGGAACGGCTGCAGGACGAGCTGCTGGCGCTGTGGGCCAGCACCGGCCTCACCGTCGTGTTCGTCACCCACGCCATCGAGGAGGCGATCTTCCTCGCCGACCGCGTGGTGGTCATGTCGCCTGGCCCCGGCCGCATCGTGCGCGACGTGCCGATTACCCTGGCCCGGCCGCGCGACGTGTCCTCCCCCGAGTTCAACGCGCTGCGGCGGGAGTTGTCGGTGCTGCTGCATTCCAACCACGCCAGCACGGCATCGCGCAGCGCATCGAGGCCTGGCCGGTCAAGCCGGCTGCCGCTCTAGCCCTCGTCGCGGAAGACCTGTTCGTCGCTTACCGGATAGCCTTGCGCGGCGGCGCAGGCGCGCAAGGCGGCGAGTTGGCTGCCGATGGTTTGCTGGCGTTCTTGGCGTTCGGTTGAAACGCGGGCATAGAAGGCGACGGGCATGGCGGGGTTATCCTGGGTGATGGAACACAGGGAGCGAATGGGTTTGCGATGTGTCGGAGGGGACATGCGGCCCAGCAGCAGCCGGGGCGCGTTCAGCAGGGGGCGGCGCGGTGTGGGAAGCGTTGCGCCCGCATTGCCCGTTCCTGGCGGACCTGCCGCCGCTGGTGCCGCCAGATGTTCTGGTTACGGTGCCGCTCGAAAAGCTCCATTGGGCGGCCGGGCAGCATGTGGTCCAGCGGGAGGCGACGATCATTGCTGCTGCAATGTCCTGCTGCATGGCCAACGGCGTGCCAGTGCTGCCCGTGCACGACGCGCTGATCGTGCCAGCAAGCCGGGTCAAGGTGGCCGAACGGGTGCTGCATGGGGCGTATTCGACACTTGGGCGCGTGATGCCACGGTTGGAAGCGCATACAAGGGGCGCCCTTGCACCACCCCTACCGCGCACCCCACGACGGCACCATCGCCGGGAACCGCGGGCAGCACGTCCACCGGCAAACGCCCTCCTACCCGGACTATCGAAAGGACCGCGGCGGAGACCGCAACGGGATATTGAGGGAACGCCGGGGCCGCATACCGAAATGTGAGGGGGCGACGTGCGATGGCGGAGAGAGTGGGACCCTCCGCACCACCCATCCCAAGCCCCTGATAACAAATAAAAACGAGGCATCGCAATGCCTTGTGGGGTATCAACGTGGGGTGGTGACGTGGGGTGGTGTTGCGGTGGCGAAGCGAGATGTGCGCTGGTTGGAACAGCGGCGGCAGACTTGGTATGCGGTTCTCTATGTGCCGACGCCGCTTCAACCCGCGCTGGGAAAGAAGCTCCGCAAATCGCTTGGCACGCGGGACCTGATGGAAGCCCATCGGAGGCGGTTCGGGGTCCTTGCGGAGTTCCGCAAGCAGATCGAGGATGCCGCCCGCGGGGCGCCCGCTGGGTCCGCGATGGATGAACTGACCGCGACGGCGATCCGCTTGCGTGAGGACCACGAGCGCCTGAAACGGGGCGAAGGGAGCATCGGGTCCGGCTGGGACGAAGAGGAAGGACCGGAAGCGTTTCACCGGGACCACATCACCGAATGGGCGGAGCAAGCCGGCAAGCGGCACGGGGCGGAGGCGGGCAGCACCCTGCGGCGGTTGGCACTCGGCGAAGCGACACCACTCATGCTTCATGTCCCCGATTGGCTCCATGAGGGCGGGGTCAAGGGGCCGTTTGAGCCGGGAACCAAGGTCCAGCATGAGCGGACCCTTGCGGAGCTTGTCGAGTGGATGAAGCAGGCCAAGCTTGCCCCCACCGTCGAAGCTGTTGACCGCCGCGCCGCGGGGCGCTTCGTGACCGAATGCCTGGCCCGGTCGGGGAGGCAGGGCAAAACCATCGCCCGCATCGTGTCATCGTGCCGAAGCTACTGGACCTACCTGTTGCGGAAGGGCATCGCGCCCGGTGACAAAAACCCGTGGGACCATCAAGCCCCCCACAAGGGATCGCTCAAAGGGGTTTCGGAGGACACGGAACGGCCCTTCACGGATGCCGAGATGCGCCGCTTGTTGGCCGGGCCGGCGGATGCGGAGTTGGGGGACCTGATGCGGGTGGCGGCGCTGTCCGGCATGAGGATCGAGGAAATCTGTCTGTTGGAGGTTCGGGACTGCGCCGGGGATGCGTTCAACATCCGCAAGTCCAAGACGAAGGCGGGCATTCGCCAGGTGCCCATCCATCCGGCGTTGACCGCTATTGTTGCCAGCCGGTCCAAGGGGAAGGACCCCAAAGCCTACCTGTTCCACGAAGCGGGGCCGCTCAAGGCGGGCCACAAGCGATCCGCGGCAGTGTCCAAGCGGTTCGGCCATTACCGGCAGCGGCCCGGGGTGGCGGTGCATGAGGCGGCGGAGGGCAAGCGCCGATCCCTGGTCAACTTCCATTCGTTCCGGCGCTGGTTCATCACGGAAGCGACCCGGGCCGGGCAACCGCTCCGGGTGGTTGAGCAGCTTGTCGGGCACCAGCCCCAAGGCATGACCATGGGGGTCTATTTCGGCGGGGACCTACCGGCGCAACTGCGGGCGTGCGTCGAAGCCGTGGCCCTGCCCAGCGACCCACCGGAGACCGCCTCAGAGGCCCCGCCAAAGGCCGCGTAAGGGGAACCAACAGAGACCTTTAGAACTGGCAAAAATTTCTGTTCGCCCAGCTCATAGGCCGCGCCCGCAGCTTTCCCCCCATCCGGGGGCCGTCCAGGGCCATAGGCGGGCCGCTACGGAGCAAGGTGGGGGCTGCTAGGTGGCCTTGGACGGGACAGGCTCAATCCGCACGGCACCCCGGGCAATCGCCATGGTCAATACGTGGGGGTCGGCAAGCGCCGCCTGGATCACCCCCGCACCTGCCGCACGTTGGGCGGAGCGCATGGCGAAGCCGCTGGACAGCAGCAGCCCCATGCAGGCCCACCACGGCAACCACAAGAGGCTGACCGGCCCGGCGATCAACAGGGCAAAGCCAAGGGTGCGCCGCCGCGCTTGTTGCACGCGCAAGCGGTGGGGGAGCAAGCCCGGGTCTCCGTAGAGGAAGCCCGCCTTGGAGTTGTCAGCCCGCAAGCGCAACGCACCACGGGCAACAGCCCGAACCAATGTGCCATGCGCCTCCGCTAGAACGTCCATCTGGCAACTTCCTTCCGATACCGAACGGAACCTACCAAGGCCAAAGCGTGACCTGTCCAGCCCCGCCAAGGCCATACAGAAACCCCGTCGCAAACGACCCCTTTCAAACCCAGCAAAGTCGGGACTTTCCGCAGCCCCATCCAGACATACAGAAACCAGTTGATTTCTGTATGAGCTTGGGGCTTAGTTGCGCAACCAACATGGGAGCATAACATGGACAAGGCGAAGCGGGTTGCGGTCTATCTGCGGGTCAGCACGGATGGACAGACGGTGGACAACCAGCGGCGGGAGCTAGAGGCCGTGGCGGAACGGCGCGGCTGGCGCATCGTCCAATCCTACGAGGATGCGGCGATCAGCGGGACCAAGGGCCGGGACAAGCGCCCGGGTTTGGACGCCATGATGAAGGATGCAGCCCGAGGCCGCTTTGACCTGGTGATGGTGTGGGCCGTGGACCGGCTGGGACGCAGCACCGCCACCGTGGCACCCGTCATGGCGGAGCTTGGGGCGATGGGCGTTGGCTTCTACGCCGACAAGGAAGGCATGGACGCCACCACCGCGCACGGGCGGGCGATGCTGCAAATGGCTTCCGTGTTCGCGGAGCTTGAGCGGGCGATGATCGTGGAACGGGTCAAGGCTGGGCTGGCACGGGCCAAGGTGAACCCCCGCAAGGGTGCCAAGGCCATCGGGCGTCCCAAGGTGGGGAACGACAAGGAAGCCGTCATCCGGGATCACCTGGCAGCGGGGACGGGCATCGTGAAGGTGGCGGGGATTGCGGGCGTGGGCGTGGGCACTGTCCAGCGGGTCAAGCGGGCGATGGCAGGGGCCTCACAGTGAGCCGCAAGGGCACGGCAGGGGCATGGGGCGGGGCAGCGGCGGCTGTCCCCAGCGGGTTGCACCAAAGGGCATAAGTGCAGCCGACTACACCCACCAGACCGCTCCCCCCTTTTCGACAAAGTGGAAGCGGCATTTCCAGACACTATCAGCCTACGCCCCGGCGCCGCCCGCTTGTCCACCGGCACCAAGCCCGGATTGGAGGCACACCGAAGCGGGGCAGGCTGAACCCCAACAATCAATCCCTGAAAGCTAGACCATGCACGCCATGCACACGATCAAGCCCTCAATCGTTCCGTTTCAGGAACGTCGCAGGCCGTTCCTTACCCATGAGACCCGCCCCGATCCGGCCAATGACGGCCAGACGGTCTCAGTTGCCGTCGTCAACGTCCCGACGCCGGGCGGTGCCGTGGCACAGATCGACCTAGAAGATTTCAACCCGATCATGGAGGGCGGCTTCTCCGATCAGATGTGGATGCACTCGAATGGTCGGGAGCATTCCTACCTCCGCACGTCGCACCCGAACTTCCCGAACACGACCTTCACCGTCGCCCGCCTGATCTTGGGAGGGGCGCAGGGAATTCATGTGCGCTACCGCAATCACAGCCCGTTGGACCTGCGCCGCAGCAACCTGGTTGTGCGAGAGGGCGCGTCGAAGGGCAATGAGGCCGCCGCGCTGGCGGAGACCACAGAGAACGAAGGCGCGTTCTAGCCCGTTTCTCCCCTCCCCCGGGGTGTGCCCTTCAGGGTGCCCCGCTACTTGCCCGCCCAGCCCATCCAGCAGCCTCGCGTTTCCGCGTCTGTCTGCGAGGGGGTGCGGCCACATCCATAATCAGCAATCAGAAGGAAACTGCCATTATGTGCAGAGTTCCAGGCTGCGGTTCCCGCTCCGGCGGGGGACGCCGCGCACTCTCTTGGACTAACCTTTGCGACCGTCACCGGAACCGTCAAAGGCGGCACGGCGATGCCTCACAGATGCCCATACGGGCCGGGCACGTTGCCCCCCACTTGAAAGCGTTGAAGCACCGCCAAGCAATCAGGCCGGATGCCCCCGCATGGGCCGCGTTGGAGGCCCGTTGGCAGGGCTTGGTCAAAGCCTGCCGAGACACCCTGGCGGTCTATGAGACCGGCCAGCCGATGAGCCGTTGGACCCTCGAAGCGGCAGGGGAAATCGTCAAGGTGGCGGAAGCAGCCGCGCCGGAAGCGGCCTGGCGGGTGGCAGTCGCCATGTTCCTTTTGCGGGAGGACGACCCCCGCCTGTTCCCCACCGAACAAGCCTTCAAGGTCCAGCTTGGGCGCCGCGTCCGGCACTTGGCGGGGGGCAATCGGCAGAGCTACTGGAACCCCGCCGAAGGGCGGTTCAAGCGGGTGTTCCGGGACGCTTCACCCCGGGCTGCCCTACTCGTTGGGGAGTGGCTGACCGAAGCGTTCGGCGTGGCCGGGGAGTGGTTCGCCAAGCAGGCGCAAGCCGAAGCAGCGGCCCGGGCGGCGGAAAGGCAGGCGTTTTACGATGCGCTGCGGGACGCGGCCCCGTTGGGGGCGGCACTGTGACAGCCGCATGGTGCAGCCCGCTTCACCTTGGAACCACGGGCCTCAAGTTCGCCGTTGCTGACTGTCTCCGCGATCCGGACCCCGACAAGCGCCGGCTGAACGCCATCATGGGGCGTCTCTGGCGGGAACCGCCGGAAGCCATCACGGAAGCCTATGACGCCATGATCTTCGGCGGACTTGACGGGGAGCCATGTCGTGAGCCGGAAAGCTGTCACGGCTTGCTGGCGGCCCGCATGAGGGAACTTCGGCGGCCCCTTCCAAAGCGCGACAAGGCGGGGTTGCCGCTAGGGGAAGTCGCCAAGCAGGCCGGCATGGACCGGGAAACGCTGGCCTCCCTCATGGAACATCACGGCATCCTTGAGTTGGTCTCCTATGGCGGCAGGCAGCGGCGGCGGCTGGTGACGGATGCAGCGTTCCATGCAGGGTTGGGACACAACGTTGACCCGGGGGCCATCCGCAGTCCCCGCTTGGACGGCCATGCCCGGTCCAGCGTGTTCCCCGTGTTCTACCCTGATGCGGTGCCGGACATCCTATGGATGCTGGATTGGGAAGGCATCAAGCGAGACGCCGCGGCGATCAAGGGCAAGCGGGAGCGGATGCGGTGGCTGCTGTCCCACCATCACCACCTTCCCGATCAGGCGCTTGCTGACTTGGGCGGCTATAGCTTGCGTGGCGTGAAGAAGGCGCGTGGCTTGGTCTCCCGCGATAGCGGGCCTTGAGAGGCTTTCATGTCTGTAACTTGCGGGTGCACTTTCGGGGGCTTCCCCGCTGCATGTCCCACTTTGGCAGTTCCACCCCCATAGGCGGTCTCCTTGGCATTGGTAACTTGCAGGTGCACTTTGCCGCGGCTGGACGCGCATAAGGGGCAAGGCTGTCCGGTGGACGGGGCCGGGAGCTTTCAGGATTGCCCACAAACCTGCGAGGCCAGCGGCCCGGCACGGCTGAACCGAGTTTCCCCGTGGGCGGCCCGGGCAGCACCATGGCCGGGAACCGCGGGCCTCGCGTTTAGCGGCAGGCGCTCCCTTCCCCGGACCATTGACGGAAGCGCGGCGGAGACCGCAATGGGAGGTTCGGGGAACGCCGGGGCCGCACACCGAAATGTGAGGGGGCAACGTGGGGTGGTGACGTGGGGTGGCGGGCTTTGTCGGATGGCTTGTAAGTGCCTGTTTTCTTAGAACAATCCAGAGTGTTTATTACGATGGCGGAGAGAGTGGGATTCGAACCCACGGTACGCTTGCACGCACACACGCTTTCCAAGCGTGCGCCTTAAGCCGCTCGGCCATCTCTCCAGCGCGGGCGCATCAATAGCAGCGCCGGGCAGCGATGCAAGCCGGTGCTGCCCTGGCTACACGTCGCCGCTCACGCATCCATCTTCAGCGCCGCCAGGAAGGCGGATTGCGGGATCTCCACCTTGCCGAACTGGCGCATACGCTTCTTGCCTTCCTTCTGCTTGTCCAGCAGCTTGCGCTTGCGGCTGATGTCGCCGCCGTAGCACTTCGCCGTCACGTCCTTGCTCAGCGCGCTGATGGTTTCCCGCGCGATCACCTTGCCGCCGATGGCCGCCTGGATCGCGATCTTGAACAACTGCTTGGGGATCAGGTCTTTCAGCTTGGCGCAGATGCTCCGCCCTCGGTTTTCGGCGGCGCTGCGGTGGGCGATGAAGGACAGGGCGTCCACCGGGTCCTGGTTGACCAGGATGCTGATCCGCACCAGGTCGCTTTCCTCGTAGCCGTCCATGGCATAGTCGAAGCTGGCATAGCCCCGCGTGACCGATTTCAGCCGGTCATAGAAGTCGAACACCACCTCGTTCAGCGGCAGGCGATACACCGCCATGGCGCGGTTGCCGACATAGGTGAGGTCCGCCTGTTGCCCGCGCCGCTCGTTGCACAGCGTCAGCACGCTGCCGAGATAGTCGTCCGGCACCATGATGGTGGCCCTGATCCACGGCTCCTCGATGTGGTCGATCTTCATCGGCTCCGGCATGTCGGCCGGGTTGTGCAGTTCTTCGACCGCGCCCTTGGTGGTATGGATGCGATACACCACGCTCGGCGCCGTCGCGATCAGGTCCAGGTTGAACTCGCGGCTCAGCCGCTCCTGGATGATCTCGAGGTGCAAGAGGCCCAGGAAGCCGCAGCGGTAGCCGAAGCCCAGCGCGGCCGAGGTCTCCGCCTCGTAATGGAAGCTCGCGTCGTTCAGCCTGAGCTTGCCCAGGCTGTCGCGCAGGTGCTCGAAATCGTCGGCATCGACCGGGAACAGGCCGCACCACACCACGGGGACGCTGGGCTTGAACCCGGCCAGCGCCGCCGCCGCCGGCACGCGGTCGTCGGTGATGGTGTCGCCGATGTTGCAGTCGGCCACGGTTTTGATGGACGCGGTGATGAACCCCATCTCGCCGGGGCCGAGGTCGCCGGTCGGCACCATCTTGGGCGTGAACACGCCGACCTGCTCGACGCTGTGCACGGCGTTGTTCGACATCATGCGGATCTTCTGCCCGCGCTTGAGCCGCCCGTCCTTGATCCGCACCAGGATCACCACGCCGAGGTACTGGTCGTACCAACTGTCCACCAGCAGCGCCTTGAGCGGCGCGTCGGCCTCGCCCTTGGGCGGCGGCAGCCGGGTCACCAAGGCTTCCAGCACGCCCTCGATGTTCAGCCCGGTCTTGGCGCTGATCATCACCGCGTCGTCGGCGGGCAGGCCGATCACGTCCTCGATCTGCTGCTTCGCCCGGTCAGGCTCGGCCGCTGGCAGGTCGATCTTGTTCAAGACCGGCACGATCTCGTGCCCGGCGTCGATGGCCTGGTAAACGTTGGCCAGCGTCTGCGCCTCCACCCCCTGGCTCGCGTCCACCACGAGCAAGGACCCCTCGCACGCGGCCAGACTTCGGCTGACCTCGTAGGCGAAGTCCACATGGCCCGGCGTGTCCATCAGGTTCAGCTCATACGTCAGCCCATCGTGGGCCTTGTAGGCCAGGCGCACCGTCTGCGCCTTGATGGTGATGCCGCGCTCTTTCTCCAGCTCCATGCTGTCGAGCACCTGCGCGGACATCTCCCGATCCGTCAGCCCGCCGCACGCCTGGATCAACCGGTCGGCCAACGTCGATTTGCCGTGGTCGATATGGGCGATGATGGCGAAGTTGCGGATGAGGCTGAGCGGGGTGTCGGTCATTCCTCCGATGTAGGCCAATCCGCGCGAAAAGTCAGGTCTCGTTGCAATTCGCCCGCTTGCAGCTAAAGGTCGCCCCGGTGGACGACGTGCACCTTGTTGCCGTCGGGATCGCGGAGGTAAGCGCCGTAGTATCCGTCGCCATACTGCGGGCGGAGGCCGGGCGCGCCCTCATCCGTGCCGCCTGCAGCGAGGCCGGCGGCATGGGCCGCGTCAACCGCGGCCTGCGAGGGCGCCAGGAACGCGACCATGGCGCCGTTGCCGGGACCGGGCGCCTGGCCGTCGAACGGCGTGCCGGCGAAAAGGACCGGCACCTCCTGGCCCGGCGCGTGCCAGGCGACGGCCCGCGGGCTTTCATCCTGCGACGGGCGCCGCACGAGGCCAAGCGGGCGCAATACCGCGTCGTAGAAGGCCGCCGCGCGGCCATGGTCGCTCACGCCCACCGTCACATGGCTCAGCATCGCCGGGCTCCCCCTACCGCAACGTTCCTCCCGTCGCCTTTAGCACGGCGGCGACCACCTTGGCACCCGCCGCCTCGATCTCCGCATCCGTCAGCGTGCGTTCGCGCGGCTGGAACACCACCTCGACCGCCACCGACTTCCGGCCCGGCGGCACCTTGTCGCCCTCGTACACGTCGAACACGTGGGCAGCGGCGATCAGCCCGCGCTCCGCCCCGCGCGCCGCGCGCAGCACGGCGTCGGCGGGCACCTCCGCGCCCACGAGGAACGCGAAGTCGCGCCGCACCGGCTGGAACGCCGGCAGGTCCGGCGGCGCCCGGCGGCGGCGCTTCGGCTCCGGCACGCGGTCGAGGAACACCTCGAACGCCGCCGCCGGACCGGTCCAGTCCAGGGCCTGCAGCACGCGCGGGTGCAGTTCTCCGAACGTCGCCAGCACGAGCCGCGGCCCCTGCCGCACGGTGCCGGACCGGCCAGGATGGTAGAAGCCGGGCGCGTCGGCGGAAACGCTCAGGCTGTCCATCGGCAGGCCGAGCGCCTGCAACGCCTCGGTCGCCGCCGCCTTTGCGTCGGTCGCGCCCAGCCCGCGCGACGGCGCGAGCGGGTGCCGGGGCGTCATTCCTGCCAGTACGCCGGCGGCCACGGTCTCCTGCCCGCCCTCGCGAAACGCCGGGCCAATCTCGAACAGCCGCGCTTCCGTTTGCCCCCGCGCGGCGTTGCGCCCCGCGGCGAGCGCCAGGGTCGCCACCGGGGTTCCCCGCATCTGGTCGAGGTCGGAGGCGATGGGGTTGAGCAGCCGCAACGCTTCCGGCGCGTCGCCGAACAGCGCCGCTTGGGCGTGGTCGAGGAAGCTGAAGCTCACGCACTCCATCAGGCCCGCCGCGGCGAGCGTGCGCCGGGCCAGCGCGCTCCGCACTTGGCGCGGCGTCAGTACCGCGGGCGGCACCGGGGCGATGCGCGGCAAGGACACTGGGGGCACATGGTCCAGGCCGCGCAGCCGCAGCACCTCCTCAACCAGGTCCGCTTCCGGCTCCATCTCGGCGCAGCCCTCCGCCGCAACCCGGGCGCGCTCCGGATCGAGGCCCGACGCTTGGTCCAGCACGACCGGCGCGGCGATGTCGTTGCGCCAGGACGGCACGGCCACCCGCACCGTTTCCGCCGTCCGCGCTTCCACGGTGAAACCCAGGCCAGTCAGCGCCGCCACGGCCTCGTCCGGCGGCACGGCGGTGCCGCCCAGGCTGCGCAGCCGGTCGAAGCGCATCGCGGCGCTGCGCCGCCAGGCCGGCTCGGACCCGGCCTGCACCACGACGCTCGGCGTGCCGCCGCACAGGTCGAGCACCATCTGCGTCGCAGCCTCAATGGCTTGCGGCAACAAGGCCGGGTCCACCCCGCGCTCAAAGCGTTGGCGCGCGTCGGAGGCGATGGCATGGCGGCGTCCGGTGAGCGCCACGTGCACCGGGTCGAACAAGGCGCACTCGATGAACACGTCGGTTGTGGCCTCCGTGCAGCCGGTCGCCTCGCCGCCGATCACGCCGGCGAGCGATTGCACCCCGGCAGCGTCGGCGATCACGCAATCCGCCGGGTCCGCCACGTAGTCGCGGCCGTTCAGCGCGCGGAAGCTCTCGCCCGCGCCGGGGCGGAAGCGCAGCACGCCGCCCTGCACCCGGTCCGCGTCGAACACGTGCAGCGGGCGGCCCAGGTCGACCGTGAAGAAGTTGGTGATGTCCACCAAGGCGCTGATCGGGCGCAGGCCGATGCTCAGCAGCCGCCGCTGCAGCCATTCGGGGCTGGAACCGTTGCGCACCCCGCGCACGGTGCGGCCTAGCACCCAAGGGCAGGCGTCCGGCATGTCGATGGCCCAGGACACGGCGCTCTCGCCCACACCCGGCACCGCCGCCGGCGCCCAAGGGCTAAGCCTGCCGAAGCCCGCCGCCGCCAGGTCCCGCGCGACGCCCCGCACCGACAGCGCGTCGCCGCGGTTGGGCGTCACGCTGATCTCGATCACCGGGTCGTCCAGCCCGGCCCAGGCGGCGTAGGACTGGCCCACCGGCGCGTCGTCCGGCAGTTCCACGATGCCGTCGTGGTCCTCGCCCAGGCCCATCTCGCGCAGACTCAGCAACATGCCGGCGCTCTCGACGCCGCGGATTTCGCCCACCTTGAGCACGGCGCCGGTTGCCGGGATGGTGCTGCCGGGCGGGGCGAACACCGTGCGCATCCCCGCGCGCGCGTTGGGCGCGCCGCACACCACGGACACGACGCCCGCCCCCGTGTCCACCCGGCAAGCCCGCAGGCGGTCGGCGTTGGGGTGCTGCACCGCCTCGACCACATGGGCGATGCGGAACGGCGCCAGCGCCGCGCCCGGGTCCTCCACGCCCTCCAGCTCCAAGCCGATGGCGGTCAGGCAGTCGGTCACGGCGTCCAGCCCGGCATCCGTGTCCAGGTGGGTGCGCAGCCAGCTCCAGGAGAACTTCACGGCGCGATGCCCTCATGCAGCGACGCGGGCGCCAGCGGGCTTGCGCCGTAATGCCGGAGCCAACGGAGGTCGCTCTCGAAAAACGGGCGCAGGTCGGGAATGCCGTGCTTGAGCATGGCCACCCGCTCCACCCCCATGCCGAAGGCGAAGCCCTGCCATTCCCGCGGGTCCAGCCCGCAGTTCGCCAGCACGCGCGGATGGACCATGCCGCTGCCCAGGATCTCCAGCCAATCCCCGCCGCCGCCCAATTCCCCGGTGCGCCGATTCCAGCCGATATCGACCTCCATGCTCGGTTCGGTGAACGGGAAGTAGCTGCTGCGAAAGCGCATCGGCAGGTGGGCGATGCCGAAGAAGGCGCGCAGGAAATCGGTCAGGCAGCCCTTGAGGTGCCCAAGCGTGATGTCGCGGTCGATTACCAGCCCTTCGCACTGATGGAACATTGGGCTGTGCGTCGCGTCATGGTCGGCGCGGTAGGTGCGGCCCGGCGCGATCACCCGCAGCGGCGGCGGCGTTTGCAGCATGGAGATGATCTGCACGTCGCTGGTCTGCGTGCGCAGCAACAGGGGCCGCCCGTCGCGCTCGCCCGGCAAATAGAACGTGTCGTGGTCGGTGCGCGCCGGGTGGTGCGCCGGAACGTTGAGCGCGCTGAAAGCGAACCAGTCGGTCTCGATGTCGAGGCCCTCGCCGACGGTGAAGCCCATGGCGCCGAAAATGGCCGCCATCTCCTCCATCGTGCGGCTGATCGGGTGGACCAGGCCGTGCGGACGGGGCGGGGGCGGCAACGACACGTCGGTGCGCTCCCCCGCCAGCCGCGCATCCAGCGACGCCGCGTCCAACTCCACGCGCCGCGCCTCGATCACCACGGCCAGATCGTCTTTGAGCACGTTGAGCTGCGCCCCGCGCTCCCGCCGCTGCTCCGGCGGAACTTTGCCGAGTTCCTTGAGCAACCCGGTCAGCCGCCCCTGCTTGCCGAGCACGCCCACCCGCACGGCGTCCCAGGCGCGCAGGTCGGGTGCTGCGGCGAGCGCGGCCTTGGTCTCGGCGCGGAGGGCGTGGAGGTCGTCGGTCATGGCTGGCTGTCCGAAAAGAAGCAAAAAGGGCCGCCCGGTTGGGGCAGCCCTTTCTGTCATGTTCCTGGCGCCCGGGGCTACTCGGCAGCGACGGGTTCAGGGGCCGCGGCGGCGGCGATCACCGCCTGCACCTGCTGCACGACCTCCGAAAACGCCGCCGGGTCGTCATAGGCGATGGCGGCCAGCACCTTGCGGTCCATCTCGATCCCCGCCGCCTTCAGCCCGGCGATGAACCGACTATAGGTGATGCCATGCTCCCGCACCGCCGCGTTGATCCGCTGGATCCACAGGCCGCGGAAGTCGCGCTTCTTCTGCCGCCGGTCGCGGTAGGCGTATTGCAGCGACTTTTCCAGCCGCTCCAGCGCGATGCGGTAGTTGGTCGAACTCCGGCCGCGGAAGCCCTTGCTGGCCTTGAGGACCTTCTTATGCCGGGCGTGGGTGGTGACGCCCCGTTTCACTCGTGCCATCTGCGCGCTCCCTTACGACAGGCCGTACGGCGCCCACTGCTTGACGGTCAGCCCGTCCGCATGGGTGAGCACCTGGCTGCCGCGGTTGCTGCGCTTCATCGTCTGCGAGCGGTTGATCAAGCCGTGCCGCTTCTTGCCGGGTCCGGCGAGCACCTTGCCGGTGGCGGTGATCTTGAACCGCTTCTTGACGGAGCTTTTGGTCTTCAACTTGGGCATTTGGGCCTCCTGTGGCTGACCTGCGGCGGCCCGGTGGCTGCCGAACAGGCGTCGCGGCCGGGCATGCCCATTCCAGGCCCGGCGCGCAAACGAAGCGCGGGGTTTAGCGGGACGGACGGGGGGATGCAACAGGCGAGGACCGGGCTATGGTCCATCCAAACGGTCGGAGCATGGAAGCCGGGGCGGCTCACGGCACACGGCCCAACAATCGGGGAGGACCACACCTATGCAGTCAAGTCACACCGTCTCGCGCCGGGACGGCTTGAAGCTGGCGGCCTCGGCCGCGGCGCTGGGCGGCAGCCCGGCTGCGCGGGCCGCGGATGCCGCCGAAACGGCCCTCACCGTGAAGACGCCAGTGGACTTCGCGGTGCCGCCGGGCGCGTGCGACTGCCACGTCCACGTGTTTCCCGACCCGGCGCGGTTCCCGTTCTGGAGCGGACGCGGCTACACGCCGCCGGTCGCCACCGCGGACGACCTGCTCGCGCTGCAGAAGGCCCTGCACATGGACCGCGTGGTGATCGTGACGCCCAGCGTTTATGGCGCCGACAACGCGGCCACGCTGGACGGAATGCGGCAACTGGGGCCGCAGCGGGCGCGCGGCGTCGCGGTGATCGACAAGGAAACAAGCGCATCCGACTTGGACGCGATGGACCGCGCCGGGGTGCGCGGCATCCGGGTGAACCTGGAACAGGCGGGGGTCGTCGATCCCGAAGCTTCGGCCAAACGGCTGGACGCCGCCGTGCAGCAGATTGGGGGGCGCCCCTGGCACCTGCAGATATACACCCGGCTCCCGGTCATCGAGGCGCTGAAAACGCAGCTCGCGGCCGTGCCGGTCCCCTTGGTGTTCGACCACTTCGCCGGCGCGGACGCGGCGCTTGGCCCGCAGCAGCCGGGGTTCGGGACCGTGCTGGACATGGTGCGGTCCGGCAGGGCCTACGTGAAGATCTCCGGCGCCTACCGTGCCTCGAAGGAAGCGCCGGACTACGCCGATGTCGCCCCGCTGGCGCGGGCCTTGATCGCCGCCAACCCGGACCGCCTGGTATGGGGCAGCGACTGGCCGCATCCCGACAGCACGCCGAAGCCGGGCCGGGCCGCAACCGACCTGGCCCCGGCGCAGCCGATCAACGACGGGCGGGTGCTGAACCTGCTCGCGGAGTGGGCGCCCGACGCGGCGGTTCGGAAGAAGATCCTGGTGGACAACCCGAAGCAGCTTTACGGCTTCTGATACGGACGGCTTGGTTGGATGACCGTCAACCGCTGATGGTCACCCATCCCACGCGATCCATGCCGTAGGATGGGTGAAACCCATCAGCCGCACACAGGTCGATCAATGATGCTGCCTGCATGAGAAGCCTCGGCGCACCCATCGGGAGCCGGCGCAGGCGCATCCCCGTCATGATCCCCGTCGCCGCAATCGCGGTTCCCACCACCACCGGCGACAGCCGCCCGGTGGTCAGGTGGTTGGGCGTGACCCGCGTTCCCAGCAACGGCCGTACGGCCCGGCGCGCAAGGAGGTGCGTCCAACTGTCGCGACTCACGTCGTCACCCCCACGGCCGGACGGCCCTCCACCCACCGCCAGGCGAGCAGCGCCGGCACGCCCAGCGCCACCTCGCGCAGCCGCTTCATCAGTCCCAGCGCGACCGCCACGTCCGGCGGCAAGCCGAACAGGTGGCACGTCAGGATGTAGCCGCCCTCCGCCACGCCCAACGCGCCCGGCACCACGAACCCCGCCGCCTTGGTCGCCTGGCCCAACGCCTCGATCACGGTGCCCTCCGCCAGCCCGGCCTCCGTGCCCAGCAGGTGCAAGGCGAGGCACACCTCCACCCCGCCCAGCAGCCATGATGCCGTGTGATACAAGCAAGAAAGGCCAGCGCGCCCAGGCCGGCGGTAAACGCCGCGTATCGCCTCGTCCAGCCCGGCGATCCCGCCCAGCGGCGCCCAGCCGAAGCTGCGCGACAAGCGCATGATCCCGCGCTCGATCAGCCCGGCCAGCCCGAACCATTGCGCCGCGACGAACCCGGCCGCACTCAACGCCCCCAGCCCCGCCCCGACCGCCACAAAGCCCACCACCCCGCTGCCCCCCACCAGCAGCACCAGCAGGCCAAGGCCGAGCAGGGTGTAGCCAACCTGCGTCACCATCTCCATCGTCAGATCGCCGACCGACCCGGCCACCGCATCCGCCATCCGAAGCCCGCGGCGGCGCAGCAACTGCACCGCCACCACCTCGCCGCCGATCTGGGCCACGGGCAGCAGGTTGTTGACCCCTTCCCGTATCCAGCGGAGGCCCACGTACTGCAGCAGGCTCGGCTGCGGTTGCGCCGGCCCAGCCACGGCCCGCCAGGCCAGCGCGGAGAACAGCACCTGCGGGAGGTGGAACAGGATCAGCGCGGCGATGCCCGCCAACCCGGCCTGCGCCAGCAACGCCCCAATCGCGTGCAGCCCGGTGCTCACCAGCAGCCACGCCGCCAGCCCAAGCCCGGCCAGCGTGCCGAGCACCATGCCCCAACGCAGCGTCATCCCGGCGTGCCGGACCGCTTGCCGGGAGCCATCACGCCGATACACTGCGGCCCATGCGCCCGATCCTGCTGACGCCCGGCCCGTTGACCACCTCCGACCGCACCCGGGCGGCCATGGGGCGGGATTGGGGATCGCGCGACGACGCCTTCGTGCGCATGAGCGAGGCGGTGCGCGCCCGGCTCGGCGCGCTGGCCGGCGCCGGCACGACGCACGCGGCCGTGCCGCTGCAAGGCGCCGGCACCTACGCGGTGGAAGCGGCCATCGACACCTTGGTGCCGCGCGACGGCAAGCTGCTGGTGCTGGCCAACGGCGCTTACGGCCAGCGGGCCGCCGCCATCGCGGCCCGCCTCCGGCGCAGCGTGACGACCCTGGAATTGCCGGAAAACGAAGCCTTTACCCCCGGAGCCGTGTCCGCCGCCCTGCGCGCCGACCCGGCGGTGACGGATGTGCTGCTGGTGCATGGGGAAACCACGAGCGGCCTGCTGAACCCGCTGGAGCCGATTGCCGCCGTCGTTGCCGCCGCCGGACGCCGCTTGATGCTCGACGCCATGAGTTCGTTCGGCGCCGTGCCGATCGACCTGCGCGCGACCCCGTGCTGCGCCGTGATGGCATCGGCCAACAAGTGCCTGGAAGGCGTGCCGGGCGTGTCGTTCGTGATCGCCGAAGCCGGGCATCTCCGCGCCATGGCGGGCAACGCGGGCAGCACGGTGCTGGACCTCGAAGCGCAGTGGCGCGGGTTCGAGCGGGACGGCCAATGGCGCTTCACCCCGCCGACCCACGTGGTCGCGGCCCTGTCGGCCGCGCTGGACCAACTGGATGAGGAAGGCGGCGTGGCGGCGCGCGGCGCGCGTTACCGCCGGCACATGGACGCGCTGGTTGCTGGCATGGAGCAACTCGGCTTCCGCCCCTACCTCGACCCGGCCGTGCAGGGGCCGGTGATCCTGACCCTTCGCGACCCGGGCGGCGCGTTCAGCTTCCCCGCGCTGTATGCCGCGCTGGCCGCCGAGGGGATCGTGCTTTACCCGGGCAAACTGACGCGGGAGGCGAGCTTCCGCATCGGCTGCATCGGCGCGATCACGCTGGCCGACATCCGGCGTACGCTGGATGCGGTGGGCGCGTTCATGCGGGCGCAGGCGGCCCGCAGCGCCGCCGCGGACTGAGCGCGCCACGCTTAGGCCGCGCGTCCCTGGGCCTGGATCGGCTGGGCCAGGAAAGCGCGGAACCGCCGGGCCACCTCATGCGGCGCCACGGTGGGCCGGCCCAGGGTTTCCATCGACCCGGGGCGGATTCGGACATGCAGCAGCGCCGGGCCTTCGGCCGAAAGCGCGGCGCGGAACGCCCGCTCGAACCCTGGCACGTCGTCGCAGGCGAAGGTGGCGCGGTAGCCGCAGGCCAGGGCCACGGCCGGGAAGTCCACAACGGGGGAGGATGTCGCCTGCCCGCCCGTGCTGTCATGCACGCCGTTGTCCAGCAGCACGTGTATCAGCCCGCCGGGGCGATAAGCGCCCACCGTGGCCAGCGTGCCCAGCTTCATCAGCGCCGCGCCGTCCCCGTCCAGCACCACGACGCGCCGCGGCGTGTGCAGCGCCACCCCGAGGCCCATGCCCGTGGCGCAGCCCATGGACCCGACCTGGTAAAGATGCTGCTCACGGTCCGCCAGGGTGAACAGCTCGCGCCCGCACTTGCCGGTGGTGGCGACCACCGCGGCGCTGTCCGGGATGACGGCCAGCAGACGTTCCAACACGGCCACGCGGGCCGGGAGGCCGCCCCCGCGATGGTCCTCGAATTGGCCGGGCGGAAGCGGCGCGCGGCTCGGCTCGTCCAGCGCCGTGGGCGCCACGCTGCCTTCGTGCATGATCAGCGCAAAGGGCGTGCCGTCGTGCATAGCGGCATAGGCGGCATCCAACGCCGGGCCGATCTCCGCCTCCGTGCGGGGGAACACGCCCTGCGGCACGTCGATGGTCCGCAACAGGTCGGGCGTGATGCGTCCCATCAGCGCGTGCTGCGGCTCGTCCTTGCGGCCCGGCTCGCCGCGCCAGGTGCAGATCAGCAGGGTGGGGATCCGGAACGGGTGGTTCAGCGAGGTCAGCGGGTTGACCGCGTTGCCCAGGCCCGAGTTCTGGCACATCACAACCGTATCCTGCCCGGCGAGCCAGGCACCGGCGGCAATCGCCACCGCCTCCCCCTCGCTGGCAGCGCCGACATAGGACAAAGCCCGGCTGCTGGCGACGCCGTTGATCAGCGGCGTGAGGTAGGAGCACGGCACGCCGGTGTAGAACCGCAAGCCGCGGGCCGCCGCCTCATCGAGAAAGGCGGCGCCCTCGATCATGGGAAGTTCCTCGCCTCGGCCAGATCCAGCATCGTATCCACGTCCAGCCAATGGCCGAGCACGTAAAGCACCGACACCGGCGTGCGGGCGAGCAGGCGGTTGAGCAGCGCCGGGATGTCGGCCTCCCGCAAGAAGCCGTCCGCCTCCATCGCCGCGAGTTCCTCGCGGATCAGGGCGCTGCCCCGGGCGGTCGCGCGCAGCAGGCCGATCCATTCGCCGCCCATGCCGGGCGCCGCCGCCATTTGGAGCAGGCGCACGGGCTGCTCCTCGATGTCGAGCGCGGAATAGGCCCGGTCCGCGCGCACCAGGTCGCGCGGGTTGGGCGGGCGCTCCGCGGCGCGGGGGTCCACGGCGATCACGATGTCGCCTTCCGCCGCCATCAGCGCGTCCAGGATGTGGCGACGGAACAGCACGTCGCCATAAACCACCACGCTGTCGCCGAGCAGCCGGTCCGCCGCCCGCGCCAAGGACTGCGCTTCGCCGGTCGTGGCGTAGTCGTCGTTGGTCACGATGCGGATGCCGGGCAAGCGCACCGCGTCCTTGCCATAGCCGCACACCACGGTCGCGTCCCGCACCCCGGCGCCGGCCAGCGTGTCCACCAAATGCTGCAGCAGCGGCCGGCCGCGCACATCGACCATGCACTTCGGCCGGTCCGCCGTCAGCGCGTCCAACCCCTCGCCGCGCGCCGCGGCCAGGATGACGGCGCGCGCCGGGACGACGGCCGGGAGATAGCGGCGGTTCGCTTCTTCCAGCTCCTCGTTGCCGGTCAGTTGGAAGATGTCGGCTACCGACGCGATCCGGCCCTCCACCTGGTGCAGGTTCTGGTCGGCCGCGATCTGCCGCGCCGTGTCGCGCATGGCCGTGAGCGAGGCCCGGAGCAGGTGATTGGCCCAGATCACCGTGGAGATGCCGGCCGCCTGGAAGGCGTCCGTGGGGGTCGCGTAGTACATGGTGGGCACGATCACCACCGGGCAGCGGTCGCCCCACAGGCGCGCGAACTCCAGGATTTCGGTCGCGGCCGATTTCTTGCTGTGGATCAGCACCGCGTCCGCCCCGGCCGCATGGTACGCCTCCGCCCGGCGCAGCGCCTCGTCCATGCTGTGGCCGGAGATCAGCGCCTCGATGCGCGCCACCAGGCAGAACGCATCCGACGTCTGCGCGTCCTTGCCGGCGCGGATGCGGCCGCAGAACTCGGCGATGTCGGCCAGCGGCTGCGCTTCGCCCAGGAACGAGTTGGTCTTGGGGAACAGCTTGTCCTCGATGCACACCCCGGCGATGCCGCGCTCGCCCAGCTTGCGCACCAGGCGGCGGACGTTGTTGAAGTTGCCGTAGCCGGTGTCGCCATCGACCAGGATCGGGATGCTGGCCGCATCCGCCATGTACTCCAACATGTCCAGAACCTGCGTCCAGGACGCTTCGTTGCTGTCGCGCAAGCCCAGCATGGCCGACATGGACAGGCCCGAAGCCCAGATGCCGGCGAACCCGGCCTCCTCCACCACCTTGGCCGACAAGCCGCTATGCGCTTCCATGAGGAACGAAAGCGAAGGGTCATGCAGCAGGTCGCGCAGCGCCTCGGCGCGGGCCGTGGCCGGTGGCGGAGCCGGCTGGAAATTGCGAAGCGGCGTGTCGGGCAGTTGGAACTCTCCTGTTGGACGTGGGCAAGCCGTCGCGATGCCGACTTGACGCCATGACCCGCAGGATTGCGTCAATCAGGTTACGCCGCGGCGCGTCGGCCTTTAGAGCGCGGACATTCCTGGCGTGCAACCCCCGCCATTCGGCCTGGTGCCCTGCGTTGGCAAGCAGTGTCTGGAAGGCTACAGTTCCGCGATGACCACCAACGCAGCCCAGGCCATTCTTCTCGCCGCAGGCGTCGGCAGGCGCCTTCACGGCACGGCCGGGTCCGTGCCGAAGGCGCTGCTGCCGTTTGCCGGGCGCACGCTGCTGGCCCGGCACGTCGGGGCGCTGAACCGGTGCGGCGTGTCCGACATCACCGTGGTGGCCGGGTTCGAGGCCGACCAGATGCGCGCCGCCGCGGCCTCGCTGCCCGGGGTGCGGCTGGTGTTCAACCCCGACTTCCGCGAGGGCAGCGTCGTTTCGCTATGGGCGGCGCGCGCTTCGCTGCTGTCCGAAGCGCCGGTGGTCCTGATGGATGCGGACGTGCTGTACGACGACCGGCTGCTGCTGCGCCTCCTCCACAGTTCGCACCCGAACGCGCTGCTGCTGGACCGCGACATCGAGCCGGGGGACGAGCCGGTGAAGCTGTGCATCCGGGACGGGGCCATCGTCGATTTCCACAAGAAGCCCACCGCCCCGCACCAATGGCACGGCGAAAGCGTCGGCTTCTTCCGCTTCAACCCCGACACGGCCGCCGAGCTGGCGCGCCGCGCTTCGGACTACGCCACCGGCGGCCAGCGCCACATGGAATACGAGGAGCCGATACGCGACATGATCCAGTCCGCCCCATCCCGCTTCGGGTTCGAGGACATCACCGGCCTGCCCTGGACGGAGATCGACTTCCCGGCCGATGTCGCCAAGGCGCAGGCGCTGCTGCCCCGGCTGGCGGCGTGATGCTCGACCGCGTGCGCACCGCCGGCCCGACGGCGGACGACCTGGCCGCCATGGACCGCGACGGTTACCTCGTCGTCCCGGGCTTCTTCGATGCGGCCGAGACCGCCGACGTGCTGCGCTGGACGGAGGAGATTTCCACGGCGCCCGAGGTCCCGAACCGGCACATGGTGTATTACGAGGACAGCCTGACGGAGCCGGGCCGCCGCGTGGTGCAGCGCATCGAGAACTTCTGCCCGTTCCATCCGCAGTTCGACGCGCTGGTGCGGCGTGGCCGCCTCTTGGACTGGACGGCCGCGCTGATGCGCGCGCCCGTCGTGCTGTTCAAGGAGAAGATCAACTTCAAGATGCCGGGCGCGCCGGGCTTCAAGGCGCACCAGGACCAGCAGGCGGGCTGGACCCGCTACGCGCCGATCTTCGTGACCGCGCTGGTGACCATCGACCCGGCAACCATTGAGAACGGCTGCCTGGAAATGGTGCCGGGGCGTCACCGCGAGGGGCTGATCGGCGAGGAATGGAACCCGCTGAGCGAGGACGGACTCGACCTGCATCCCGTGCCGACGCTGCCCGGCGACGTCATCTTCTTCGACAGCTTCGCGCCGCACGCCAGCAAGGCGAACCTCACCGGCTCGCCCCGGCGCATCCTTTACCTGACCTACAACGCGGCTGAGCACGGCGATCACCGGGTGCAATACTTCGCGGACAAGCGGGCCTCGTTCCCGCCCGATGTCGAGCGCAGCGGGACCGGCACCTACACGTTCAGGGTTTGAGCCAAGGCCGCGGGGCCAGAGGGTTGGCCATGCCGAAAACCTGGATCGAGGCCGCTCTGAACGGCCCTTGAGGGCGGGAACGGCAGCCCGGCATTCCCGTGACCGTCGAGGAGGTCGTGGCGGACGGCCTGGCCGCGGCGGCGGCGGGCGCGGCCATCCTGCACCTGCACGCCTACGACCCGGCGACGGGGCGGCAGCGGGACGATTGGGAAACCTACGCCCGCATCATCGAGGGCATCCGCGCCCGCAGCGACGCGCTGGTTTATCCCACGATCCCGCTCGCCGGTTCGGGTTACGCCGACAAGCCGGGCGAGCCGGCGCCGGACGCGCGCTTCGCCCACACGGAGGAGCTGGCCCGGCGCGGTCTGATCGAGGTGGCCGTCGTGGACCCGGGCACGGTGGACTTCCTGCGCTTCGACGAGGCGGACCGGCCCGGGACCGGCTTCGTTTACCGCAACGCGCCCGCGGAGGTGCGCGCGGGGCTGCAGGTCTGCGCCCGTTACCGCGTCCGGCCGGGCTTTGCGATCTACGAGCCGGGCTTCACGCGGCTGGGCGCGGCGCTGGCGCGGGCGGCGCCCGGCCTACCTGTGCCGCTTTACCGCTTCATGTTCTCCGACGAGTTCGCCTGGGGCTTTCCCCCGCGTGCGCCGTATCTCGACGCGCACCTCGCCTTGCTGGCCGAGGCCGCGCCGGGCGCGCCCTGGATGGTGGCCGGGTTGGGCGTGGACATACGGCCGCTGGTCAGGACGGCGGTGGCGCGAGGCGGGCACGTCCGGGTCGGGCTAGAGGACGCGCCGTGGGGGTCGCCGCTGTCGAACCGGGATTGGGTGGAGGAAACGGCGCGGGCGGTGCGCGCCGCGGGTGGCGATCCCGCGACACCGGCGGAGGTGCGTGCGGCGCTGGCGGCCTGCGACGCCGCGGCGGCGTAGCGCGGCGCAGCCTCACCGCGACCGCCGTTCATGCCACGGTTTGGCGGGGGGAGCAGGCGATCGAGGCTTTCTACCCCGCCGACGACGCCACGGCCGAGCGGCTCAAGCGTTTGCAGGACGGGTAAGGCCTGGCCATCCTACGCAACCCATGCCGTAGGATGGGTGCCCATCAACGGCTGACGGTTGTTCAACCAAGCCATCCGTATCACTCCGCCCCGCGGCGGGCCGTCCCGGCTTGGCCGGAACCACGGGTCATCTCGTGGAACAGGCACAGCTCTTCGCGTCCGCGGGCCGACGCGAACACGGTCCGCTCGCCGGACGGCCTCATGCCGAGCGCCCGCATCACCGCGAACGAGCCGGCGTTGCCCGGCTGCGCCCCGGCCTCGATCACCTCGATGCCCAGGACCCCCCACGCGGCCAGCGCCAGCGCCGCCGCGGCCTCGCGCATGTAGCCACGGCCCTGATATGCCTCGCCAATCCAGTAGCCCATCGTGGCCCGCCCCGGGTCCTCCCGCAAGCGGAGGACATGCGCCCACCCGACCACGGCGCTTTCGGAGCGTTCCTCCACCACGCACGGCATCCCGTGCCCATCCCGGGCCAGGGCGCCCCAGGCGGCGATGCGCTCGCCCGCCATGGCCGGTGTGTAGGGTGTCGGCCAGGACGCCAGCCAGCGGCTGATCGCCGGCGTCATCAACGCGGCGATGCGCGGCGCGTCCGTCGCCCGGGCGCAGCGGAGGCGGAGCCGGGGCGTGTCGATGGCGGGGAACGGGTCGGCATCGTGCGGCACCCCCGGATGATGCCAGGGTCCCCGCTGCCCATCCACGGCAAAGGTCACGGAGGCGGCGCGGCCCGGCGGGCTTGCAGCAGGGCGTGGCGGAGCAGCGGCAGGCGGTCATTGCCCCAGAACAGCCGGCCGCCAAAGGCAAACGTCGGCACGCCGAACGCGCCCCGCCCGGCCGCTTCCTGCATGACCCGCTCGCGCTCGGCCCGGGTGCCGGCGTCGTCGAGCGCGTCGGCAAAGGCGGCCCGGTCAAACCCGGCTTCCGCGGCGCGCTCCACGCACGCGGCGCGGTCCACGGCGGGCAGGTCGTCGATGAACACGGCGCGAAACAGCGCCCGTGCGTAGGCCTCCGCCGCGCCGAGCCGGCGCGCGGCGGTGCAGGCCAGCGAAAGCAGGTCAGGGTCGAGCGCGATGCGCCCTTGCGGCTCGCGGAACGGCACGCGGTACAGGTCCGCCCAGGCCTCGGCGTCGGCCTGCCGGTAGGCCCAGTCGTACTGGCCGGCGCCGGCCGGGGCGGCGAACGGGTCGTGCCCGCGCGCCGCGATCAGCCGGGCGCTGTCCACGGCGAGCCAGTTGAACCGCACGCCCGTCTCGGCTTCGAGCGCCCCGAGCCGGGTCGAGGCCAGGTAGGAATAGCGGCTGCCGACGCCAAAGTAGAAATCCACGAGCAAGACGCAGCTTCCAGTTGGTTGATGCATGGCGATCCGCACGCCTCGCGCGGGCAAGCAGGGTGCCGCGGCACCCCACGCCGTCAAAGACGGGCGAGCAGGTAGCCGACGCCGGCAGCGATCAAGAGCGACGCCACGGGATGCTGCGTCACGACATTGCCGGACCCCGAAGCAGTTCCGCGCGCCCCCGCCCTGGCGAAGCTCCGGTTTCTCCGCAGCCGGCGGGAAGGGTGCTTCGGCGCGGCCGTGGCGGGCACGGGCGCCTCGGTGGCAAGGTCGGCGTAAACGTCCCGCATCTTGCTGCCGAGCGTGTTGATTTGGCTTTCGTCCATGTCTCATCCTCCCCAGGAGCCACCGGCGTTGGCCGGCTGCATGTCAGGAGCATCAACGCTTGGAACATGAATGGTTCCGGTTCCGCAAGCGGCAGGCCGGATCGGCGCCGGGACCGGCATGGCCTGGGCACGCCTGCCCGCTTGGCGGAATCGCCCGCTTCAGCCATACCGCGCCGGGTGACGCCGACGACACATGCGGAACGCGCAAGCGGCGCCCGGCCGACGCGGCAGTGACAAGGCGGGCATCCGGGCCGAAGATGCACGGGTCTCGGATGCTCCCCATGCCAGCGGTTGGGGGCGGCTGGCCGAGGATGGACGCGCTCTCCCCGAGCGCACGGGTTTCAGGTGGGAACGACGATGGTGGCTGACACGACGATGATGGCGCAGGTCGCCAAGAAGGACGGCTTCATCGCCGCGCTTGACCAGAGCGGCGGATCGACGCCCGGCGCCCTGCGCCTTTACGGCATTCCGGACAGCGCCTACAGCGGCGACGCCGAGATGTTCAAGCTCATCCACGAGATGCGCGTGCGCATCATGACCGCGCCGGCCTTCAACGGCGACAAGGTGGTGGCCGCCATCCTGTTCGAGGCGACGATGGACGGGCAGGCGCAGGGGAAGCCGGTTCCGGCCTTTTTGCGGGAGGACCGGGGCGTGGTTCCCTTCCTGAAGATGGACAAGGGGCTGGAGGCTGAGAAGGACGGCGTAAGCTTGATGAAGCCGATGCCGGCGCTCGATCCGCTGCTGGCCCGCGCCGTGAAGCTCGGCGTCGTCGGGACCAAGATGCGTTCGGTCATCAACCTGCCCTCGAAGGAGGGGATCGCGGCGGTAGTGAAGCAGCAGTTCGGGGTGGCCGCGCAGATCGCCGGGCACGGGCTCATGCCCATCATCGAGCCGGAGGTTTCGATCAAAAGCCCGGACAAGGCCGGCGCGGAGGTTATCCTGCTGACGGAGCTGACCAGGAACCTCGATGCCTTGCCGGACGACCGCCAGGTAATGCTCAAGCTGACGATCCCGGAGGTCCCGGACTTTTATGCGCCGCTGATCCGCCATGAGCGCGTGGCCAGGGTTGTCGCGCTGTCCGGCGGCTACACGCGGGCCGATGCCTGCAAGCGCCTGGCTGCCAACCACGACATGGTGGCAAGCTTCTCGCGGGCGCTGACCGAGGATCTCAAGCACTCGATGGACGATGCCGCGTTTGATGCGGCGCTGGCGGCGTCCATTGACGAAATCTACCAGGCTTCCACCCGGAAGGCGTGAGCCAGGTGGGGCGGGATTGTCCGCGCCGTCACGGGGAATGGCGGGTTAATCGTAGGCCCCGGCGGCCTCGCTTAGCTCGCCAAGGCTGTTTGGGGCTGCGAGGCGGCTTTGGCCGGGTCGCCGTGCCCACGGGCTGCATCATCCAGCACTGAGGGCCGGCTTTCCGCGGGGTGATCGGAGGCTGGCCGGCCCGCAACGCCAAGCGGCGTTTCGGGCCGGCCAGCCGCTCACCGGTTGGCCGACGGGTTGGCCGTGGCTGCGCCCTTGGACGGGGCGGTCGCCGAGGGTTGCGTCGCCGTTTCGCCGACGGTGGAGCCGGGCTGGTTGGTCGGCCGCTCCGTGCCGGCCGCTTGCGGCAAGCCGTTTGTCGTATTCGGCGTCGACTGGCTCGAGCTTCCCGCCGGGGGGGTTTGGGTGGTCGTGAACGAGTTCTGCGCGAAGGCCGGGGCAGCGGCCAGGATAGCAAAAGCCGCGATCAGCATTTTCATGGTTGGCGTTCCTTTGTTGTTCGTTAATGGGAAGGGTCGTAGAGCCGATCCCAACGTCGCTGACCCCGCCCCGGTTCCGCTCCACTCGCTTGGCAGATGAATAGGGATTGGGTGTGTCGCGCTGCCAACAGCGCGCCTTGGCCGGAGGGCACCATGGGCGCTCAGCCCGGCCAACGCAGCAGGGAAGCGGAAGGCGCCGGGCGTCCGAACAGCAGTCCCTGGCCCTCGTCGCACCCTCTGGACGCGACGAACACCGCCTGTTCCGGCGTTTCGATGCCCTCCGCCGTGACGCTGAGGCCAAGCCCGCGGCCAAGCGCCACCACGGCGTCGATGACCGCGACGTTGCCGCGGTCCGCTGCGCCCCCGATGACGCCCGTTGTTCCCAGCTCGGACACGAAGCTGCGGTCGATCTTGAGGCGGTTGAGCGGGCAATGCTTCAAGGTGGACAAGGAAGCGAAGCCGGTGCCGAAATCGTCGAACGCGATGTTGACCCCTTCGGCGTGCAGGTGGCGCAAGGGAGCGAGCAGGGCGCTGTTCCCGTCCAGGGTGACGGTCTCGGTCACCTCAAGCTCAAGCGCGGTCCGCGGCAGGTTCCAATGGTCCAGCGCATCCCGGACGACGCCCGCCAGCGACCCGGCCCGCAACTGGGCATCGAACAGGTTGACGGCGATCCGGAGCGCCAGCCCCTGGCGGCGCCAGGATGCCGCGTGCCGGCACGCCTCGCCGATGATCCAGTCGCCCAGCTTGGCGGCCGAGGGGCCGGCTTCCAGAACCGACAGGAAGGCGCTCGGCAACAGCAGCCCGCGCCGGGGATGCTGCCAGCGCAGCAGCGCCTCGGCGCCGACCAAGCGATGGTCGGCCAGGCCAACTTGCGGCTGGAAATGCAGCACGAACTCGCCGCGGTCCACCGCCTGCTGCACCTCGCCTTCCAGCGCGCGCCGGGCGTTGTACTCGTCCCGCATGTCCTGCTGGAACACGCGGGCCGCCCCGCGTCCCGCGGCCTTGGCCGCATACAGGGCCAGGTCGGCATTGGCCATGGCGGTCCGGATCTCGGCGGCGGCGGCCAGCGTCACCCCCGCGCAGGCTCCGACATGGAAGCTGCCCTCGCCGACCAGGAACGGCTGCTCGAAGCTTGCCTGCAACAGCGCGGCCGAGCGCGCCGCGGCAGCGGCGTCGGCGCAATCCGGCAGCAGCACGGCGAACTCGTCTCCTCCCAGGCGCGCAACGGTGCCGCCCTCCGGCACGGCCCCGGCCAGCCGCTGCCCGACATCGGCCAGCAGCACATCCCCGGCGCCATGGCCGAGAACGTCGTTGACGTGCTTGAAACCGTCGAGGTCGAGGAGAACCAGCCCGACCGCCCGGCCCGAAGCCGCCGCCTCGTCCATCATCTCGGTCAAGCGCGCCCGGTTGGCCAGGCCGGTCAGCGGGTCGTAATGCGCGAGGTAGCGGAGCTTTTCCTCCGCCGCGCGGCGCTCGGTGATGTCGTGGATGGTCGCCCCGAACACCAGCTTGTCGCCGTCCTGCCAGCGCGACAGCGAGACGTGGGCCGGAAACGTCGTGCCGTCCCGGCGCAAGGCGGGCAGCTCGGTCACGCGCCCGGGAAAGGCGCTGCTTCCTGTTCTGGCCCGGTGCGACAGGCCGGCAGTGTGGGCGGGACGCATCTCGTGCGGCACGATCAGCTCCAGCGACCGTCCGACCGCCTCGGCGGCGGACCAGCCGAACAGGCGCTCGGCGGCGGCGTTCCAGTGCGTGATGACGCCGTTGCTGTCGGCGCAAACGCCTGCCCCCGGCGCCGCGGCGGACATGCGCTCGAACTGGGCGCGGCTGTCGCGGACCGCCTTTTCCAGCCGCCGCAGTTCCATGCGGTCCATCACCAGCGAGGCGAGGGCCTGCAGCAGCCGGGCTTCGCGCTCCGCCAAGGGCGGCCGCGGCTCGTATCCGATGACGCAAAGCGCGCCGATCCGGTGGCCGTCGCGCGGGCTGACCAGGGGCGCCCCGGCGTAGAACCGGAAACGGGGGTCCTCCCGGACCAACGGGTTGTCGGCGAAGCGCGGGTCTTGCGCCAGGTCGGGAACGGACAGGATGGTGTCGGCGAGAAGCGTGTGGGAACAGAACACGACATCCCGCGGCGCGGTCTCGATATCCAGGCCTGCCCGGCCCTTCACCGTGACCTGATCCTCGCCGACCAGGTTCACGAGGCCGACCGGCAGGCCGAGCAGGCCGGCCGTGATGGACGCGAAGTGGTCGAAGTCGGATTCGGGCGGCGTTTGCAGCAGGCCGTAGGACTCCAGCGTGCGAAGCCGGGCCGCCTCGCCGGCATGGCCCAGCGTCGGCGGCACGGCAGGCGGCGCCTTGCCGTCGATTGCGCCTTCGCGCGGTTCCGGTTCGTCCAGCATCGAAGGCATGGGATGGTCTGCCTATCTAGGGCGCGTGGGCTGCAAGCGGTCGTTCCTCCGTGCGACGCACGTGGCCGGGCATCTCCCCGTTTACAGGGACAGGCAGGAGGCACGCCCGTCATCTTATGGCCCAAATCGTTACGAATTAATTACGCAGCGGACGCGCAAGAACCCAGAACAGCGCTTAAGCGGAGCCGAGCACGGCCGGCCCGGACACCTGGTCCATGCTCGCCGCCGTGATCGGGTCCTGGACAACGAACAGGTAGCACGCGGCCGAAACAACCCCGATAACCGCGCCCACCACCAAGGCCAGCACGAACGATCCGGTCGATTGCACGATCAACCCGGTCACGGTGGGCGCCAGCGCGCCGCCCAGGTAGCCGCCGAAGTTCTGCATCGCGCCGATGGACGCCGTGCAGTTGGTCGGCGCCGCGACCGAGCTGAGCGCCCAGGCGCAGGTGCTGGTGACATAGACCAGGAACAAGGACGCCGAGATGAACGCCACGGCAAGCACGTTGCTGGTGACGTAGGCCGCCGCCAGCGTGCAGGCGGAGGTGCCGAGCAGCGCCGCGGCGGCCGGATACTTGCGGCTGTTCACGGGCGACACCCCGCGGCGCACCAACACGTCGGCGAGATAGCCGCCCAGCACGCCCCCCACCACGCCGCAGGCGAAGGGGATCGCGGCGGCGATGCCGGTCGCCTTGACGCTCATGTGCCGCTCGATCTCCAGGTAGCCCGGCAGCCACGCCGAGTAGATCCAGGTCAGGTAGATGCAGCCGAAGTAGCCCAGGATCATCCCCCAGGTCGTCCGGAAGCGGAACAGCAGCTTCCATTCGCGGAACGTCACCTCCGTCCGCTGGCCCGGCGGGTCGCCTTCCGTGCGGTAGGCGTTCTCCTCCGCGGTCAGCGCCACCTGCTTGGGGTCGCGGTAGAGCGCGAACCAGACAACCGCCACCCCCAAGCCCGCGACGCCCATGATCACGAAGGTGGCGCGCCAGCCGAAGGCCAGCATCAGGAAGGTGAGCAGCGGCAGGGCGATGGCCGTGCCCAGGGTGGACGCGCAGTTGAAGATGCCGGTCGCCAGCCCGCGGTCCCGCGGGTTGAACCAGTCCCGCACGACCCGCGCCCCGGTCGGGAACTGCGGCGCCTCGCCGACGCCCAGCAGCAGCCGCGCCGTGAAGAACTGGGTGAAGCTTTGCACCAGCCCGCCCAGCAGTTGGGCCAGCGACCACACCGACAGCCCGACCGTGAGCAAGCGCCGCGGCCCGAGCTTGTCCACCATGGCGCCGGTCGGAAGCTGGGCGAACGCATAGGACCACAGGAACGCGGACAGCAGGTAGCCCATCTGCGAGATGGACAGGCCCAGCTCTTCCCGGATCAGCGGGTTGGCCACCGCCAAGGTCGCGCGGTCGATGTAGTTGACCGCGCCCGCCACCACCAGCATGGCGAGGGCGGATCGTTGGATGGACTTCACTCTCGGCGTCGCCGTGACAATGGCCGGCATGGCAGCGGACCTCCCCCGTTCTTGTTGGGAAGGAGCCTAGCCGCGCGGCCAGCCGCCTGGCGAGTGCTGCCGCGCGTAGCGGCTCAGTTCTTCGGGGCCTTTTCCTTGCCCTTGCCCGGATTGGACGTGTTCACCAACTCCGGCGGCTTCTGGGCCGAAAGCGTTTGCTCCTGGCTCGCGGTGTCGATCCGCTTGCTCCGCGTGAACGGCTCAAGCTTCTCCGGCTTGCCGCTTTTCAGCGCGCGGAAGATGCCTTCCAGGACGCGGACGTCGGCGTATCCCTCTTCCCCGTCAGGCTCCGGGTCCTTGTCGTTCAGGATGCAGTCGGAGAAATACTTCAACTCGCCGCCGAAGTGGTCGGTGTTCTTGAAGCTCTTGTGGCTTTTCTTCTCGCCGACCGTGACCGTCTGCTCCAAGGGCTGGCCGTACATGTATGCCGGGTTCAGGTACACGCTGCCCTTGGTGCCGACGGCGAAGAAGGCGTCAAGGGTGTTGGCGTAGTACGACACCGTGAACTGCGCGAGGCGGTTGCCGGGGAAGCGCAGCGTGACGGCAACCGTGTCGTCGAAATCCCCCAGCCCGGCTTCGGGGTGCCGGGTCCCCACCGCGGAGACGACCTCCTCCGGCTCGCCGCCGAAGACGTAGCGCGCGGCGTTCACGGGATACGGCCCCATGTCGAGCACGGGACCGGCCAGGTCGCCGTTCTGCGCGCGGTGGTTCTCCGGGTCCACCATCTGGGCAAAGGTGGAGGTGAACAAGGTGACATCGCCGATGTCGCCGCTCCGCACCGTGTCGATTGTGGACAGCGTCGCAGGCTCGAAGTGGAGCCGGTAGGCCACCATCAGCTTGGCCGATGACGCCTTTGCGGCGTCCAGGATTTCCCCGGCCTTGGCCGTGGACACTTCCAGCGGCTTCTCGGCCAGCACGTGGATGCCCGCTTTCAGGGCCGGGACTGCGAACTCGGCATGGCGCCAGTTCGGCGTGGCCAGATAGATCGCGTCCACGGTGCCGGAGCGGAGCATCTCCTCGAACCGGTCATAATGGTAGCTCATCGTCACGCCGTACTGCTCGCCCACCAGGCGGGCCTTCTCGGCGTCGCCGGTCACGAAGGCGACCACCTCGGAGTTGCCGGTGTGCTTGACGCCGGGCAGCATCGCTTCCTGCGTGATGTCGCCCAAGCCCACGAGCGCATAGCGGACCTTCTTGCCCGACGTGATCCCCAAAGACGACAGAATGCTCATTCCTGAACTCCGATCAGCACGGAGGGGGCTGGCGGTGCCCCTTTCCCCGTATGTGAAGCGCCGCTCGCCGGCGCTGATGTCCAACCGTTCGCGCTTGGCTGCCGCCGTGACCAGCCCGTTCTACGCTTCGGTGCTCCGACAGTTCACCGCGGCGCTGCAGGACGCGGGCCAGCGGTCGCGCTGATCCGGGCCGATGGCCCCAGCGTCCCGGCGGCCTGTGTTGCGAAGTTGCAACGCTTGCGGCCCAGCGTGAATTCAAGCGGATGCGCCGCTTGCATCGCACAGGCAAGAGGCGCATGTTGCACTGCACAATAGATGGAAGCGTCCTTCCGACGAGGCCGGGCCAAGCCCGATGTGGAAAGGACAAGCAGTTGCACCAAAGTCAGTTGTCCCGCGAAGCGAGCATGGCTCCATGACTTCGCAGCGGTTTGGGTCCGCCCGGCGGCTTGGCATCAATGCCCCGAAAGCGCCGCTGACGGACGCAGGAACTCACTGAGCCTGCATTGGCTGCACGCGGCCTCGCGTGCGCCCTGAAACAATAGAAACGGAAACGTCCTTCAGCGCGGCCTGTACTGGCTGCACATCGAGAAGGACTTGAACAATGAATATCTTAGAACATTACGGCACGGCCATGCTGCAGCAGCACGAGGGCAGCCAACAGCTCGCTTCTGCGCTGGCCAACAGCGTGCGGGTTTGGCTTCGACGCTTGCCGAAGCTGCTGGCCGGAACCTTTCACCGCGCTCCGACCGCACCCTCGTCCTGACCGCGGGCCGTCATGCGGCCGCCCAGCCCGGCCCCCGCGTCCGCGCAGGCTGCGCCTGACCGGGCAGGACATGCTTGGCTGGGCCGCATTGTTCAGCCCTGCTTTAACGGATCATTACATTCTACACTTGTATCTTACCATGCGGCCCTTCAGTCAGTTGGCGTTGAAGGGTCCGCCCACTGCAAAGGAACTCTCTCATGGCTACCCTCTCAGCTTTGCTGCCGAGCACAATGGCGTTCCGCGGCGTTTCCGCGCTCAAGCTCAAGCAGCGCGAGCTCAGCCTCAAGTGGCAGCGCGCAAAGGCGGAGCGCGAGCGGATCCTCCGCATCACGCAGGAACTCGAACGGTGCGACGACCGCCATCTGGCTGACCTTGGCCTGAGCCGCGCCGACATCCCCGATGTCGCCCGGGGCACGTATCGCCACGGATGACCAAAGCCGGCAGGCCCGGCCGCCCCCATCGCGGCCGGGCCGAACGCCGCGCCAAACCCCGTTGAAGCGGTCCCGCCCCGCCGGTCCCGCCCCTTGAGGTGGATCGCGACGGGACGGCCGCGGGCCTCAGCACCCCGCCCGCAACGCCAGCAGGGACCGCCTCGCCGCGTGCCGCTGCAAGCGGTCCAGGGCCAGCCCCGCCTGGTGCGCGCCGAGGGCGCGGTGGCTCTCGAACTGGGCCTCGGTGAACCATTGCTCGGTGGTCGCCTCGTTGGGAAAGCTGCGGTCCTGCGCGCCGTAGGCCCGCACGTCCGCCGGCTCGTTCCCGGTCAGCACCGGCCTCAGCACCAGCAGCACGCCGCGCGCCCCGTCGGGGTAGCGGATCAGGCCCAGGCTCAGGCCGTCCGCGCCCGGGCCGGCGCGCTCCATGCGGACCTGCACCCCCATGTCGATCCGCGCCTTGCCGATGGCGGCGCCCAGGTCCGCCTGCCCGCCACCCGGGTCCCGCGTCGCATCGACCACGGCGATCAGCCGGCAGCGCCGGCGCAGCATCTCGTACAGGCCCAGGTTGTCGAAGTGCCCGCCGTCCGAAAGGTAAACGTAGTCGCGGTCGTCATCCGTCTGCGCCAACAACTCGTCCAGCAGCATCCGCCATCCCGGCGCGGGCCGGTCGGACGCGCGTTGCGGGCGTGCCGGGTTGGGCAGCCAGGCGCCGAGGCGCACGTTGAACAACGTCATGATGAACGCCGTCAGGCCCGACGAGTGGTAGCCCCAGTTCGGGCTGACCGCGGCGCCGGACACCGCCATCGCCGTGCCCAGGGAGATGCCGTCGGACCCCGATCCGCCATACCGGCCGGTCGCGACGTACTGGCCGGACCGGCGGTCGAGGTGGGCCGCCCCGCAATGCAGCGGCGTCAGCGTGAACGGCGCGGCCTTGCGGTCCGCCCAGTCGGCCCGCCGCGACGCGCTCAGGTTCAGCGTGACGTTGATCACCGGGAACAGGCACCGGGGTCCCCCATCCGCCATCAGCGCGCCCAGCGGCGGGTTGTCGCCCGGGTCGAACCCGGTGAACGGGTCGGGGTGGCGCGGATCGTCGCCCGGCCCGGAGTCGGACGGCTCCGCCCGTGCCGGCCCGACAAAGGCCCGCACGAGCCGGTCCCGGTAAACGCCGTGCATTGAGAAGCGGTTGGTCCGAATCCAATTGTCGGCGCAGTAAAGGACGAGCAGCATGGCGCCGCCGAACGCGGCTTGGGCGCCCGCCATCCAGATCAGCGGGTTGCCGTATCCCTCGGCGACGATCCGCTCCTGCAGCCGCGTCAGCACGGTGGCCACGACCACGCTGGACCCGGCGAGCACCGCGGCCGCGAAGACCAGCGAGGCGGCGCGCAGCAACAGGTCCCAGGTGATCGGCTTGGGCTTGCCGCTCAGCAGCGCATCGACCCGGCTGAACGCCTGCTTGGCCAGCCAGGCCGACGCCGGCCCGACGGCGAGCGCCGCGAGCAGCGCAGGCTGCAGCGGCATGATCCGGGATGCCGGGTCGATCAGCAGGCGCTCCAGCGTCAGCGCGCAGAACGCAACGGCGCCCCACGCCAAGCCGATGCGCAGCCGCATGGCCGTGATGCGCGCCATCCACTCGACATCCAGGTCGGAGAGCGCATCGGCCGCATGACGGCTCCAGGGCGTGCCGGGCGCGCCGCGCAGCCCGGCATGGACCGCGGACAGCACGGCGCAGGACAGCAGCAGCCAGGCCGGCCCCGCGATCACCATGACCTCCCCGGCCCGGTTGTCCGGCAGCGCCTGCGCGATCAGCAGCCCGGCGTGGATCATGCCCGCCCCGGCAAGGCTGGCCAGGCACCATGGGAAGAGGTTGTTCCAGTACGACGGCCCCGCGGTCCGCGTGACGGCCGCGACGAGGTATCCGGCAATGCTGCCCCCGGCGAACAGCAGCGGCAGCGCCCCGCGCGCCCAGGCCGGCCCCTGCAGCACCCAGCCCCAGACCGGCGCCATCGCAAAGGGAATGCAGAACGCCCAAACCAGCGAGGGCACGACGATGCGGCGCAGGATGGCCCGTGACGCCCAATAATCCGGCACCCCAGCCCGGCGCGGGCGGCGGCTCGGCAGGCCCTTGCAGGACTCCACGCTGCCCCACCCCAACCCCAGCAGCCCCGCCAGCAGGAACAGGAACGCGACCACCACGGACGGCTGCAGATGAAGGGGCGCCAAGGCCCGCTGCGGCCCGTCCGGGACGCCTTGCAACACGAAGAACCCGGTGCGCGCCGCCACCGCAAGCAGCGCCGCCAGCAGGAACAGCGGCCCGAACACCAGCCAGTTCAGCAGGACGTTGCGCAGGTAGATCGCAACCCCGGCCCAGCCGTCGAGCGACATCAGCCCGCCATTGGGCGTCAGCCAGTTGGTGTAGCGGCGCAGCCGCTGCAGCTCCGGCGGGTCCTGCCCGGGCGCGGCCGGGTCGCGTTGCGCCAGCCGGTCCTGCGCCGCCGCGGCGCCGTGCCGCCGGATGGTGGTTTGCAGCCAAGCGCCGATGTAGCCGCCGCCGGACACGGTGGACAGGTAATGGAACCCGGTGAGGCGCCCCGCGCGGGCCAAGGCTTGCAGCACGCCGAGGCAATAGGCCGCGCTGCGCACCCCGCCGCCGGACAGGCAAAGGGCATGGAGCCGGTCGGGCCGCGCCGCCGGGCCGAGCGCCGCAAGCTCGTACTGGAAGGCGGCCTCCCAACTGATCGGCTTGGGAGCCTGTTCCGCTTGCGCCAGCCTTGTCATATCCATCGCTCGATGCCCCCTTTGCCTCCAACGTGACGCCGTGGCGCCCGACCAGGAACACGGGCCGACCCGCCACCCCGCGACCCCGGACGGCCGCTACTTCGTCGTGCGCGGCCGGTTGTGGCGCTGCACGAACCCGGCGCTCGACCCCGCGACGCGGGTGGCGCTGACCCGGGAACTGATGTCCGCCCGGCGGGCGAAGGGGGCGGCGCTGCGCCGTGCGGATGCCGCAGCGACCGAGGCGGCACGGGCGCGCATCGACGCGGCCAAGCGGAGCTTGGGCGAGCGCGGGCCGGTTTGGTGGACGGACGGCGCACCGGACTACAACCGTCGCATGGCGCGGGGCACGCCCTATGCCGCCTGGTTCGCGGCGCTTTCGGCCCGCTGAGCCTCGCCGTCCGGCAGCGCGCGGCGCGACACGTTCGCGAGCCGCCGCGCCTCGGCAACGTCCGCCGTTGCTTCCCCTTCGGTGAACGGCGCCAGGGCATGGGCCAACAGGCCGGCAGCCTCCGCGCCGCGCCCGGAGCCGCGCCACAGCCGGGCGAGGCTGAGGCAGGCGCGCAGTTCCCACCCAGGCATGGCTTGGCGGTGGCTGGCACCGACGGCCTCTCGGAGCGTGGTCTCGGCCAGGTCGGCGCTGCCGCGCGCCGCCAGGATGTCGCCCTTGATCCGCAGCAGTTCCGGCAGGCACCAACGTTCTTCCCGCCGCTCGGCCAGGCAAACCGCCCCCTCGGCGGTGGCGAGCGCCTCGTCCAGTTGCCCGGCCCGGCCCAGGGCCTCGGCAAAGGCGCCCTGATGCGCCGGCAGCCGTATGCCGGACCCCACCGCCTGGAACTCCAGCAGGCCCGCGCGGAAGTCCACGACCGCCGCGGCGAACGCGCCGCGCCCGGCCAGCACCTCGCCGCGGTAAGCGAGGGCATGGGCGTGCCAAAGGCCGAGCCGATGGTCCCGGGCATGGCCGAGCAGCGTGTCCACCCACTGTTCCGCCAAGTTCCAATCGCCCCGGAGAATGGCAATCGGGCACGCGCCATAGGCGAGGGCAAACCCCAGCGAGTTGGCGTGCCCGCTCGCCCGTGCGGCCTCGATGGCGGCGAGGCTGGTTCGCGAGGCCGTGTCAGGATGCCCCTCGATCCATTGGATCGTCACCAGCGTTGCCAGCCCAGCCGTGCGCTGGTCCTGTCCGAACCGGTGCACCAGGGTCAGGGGACGGTGGCCGGCGGCGTCATGCAACCGAAGACTGGCCTCGATCTCGACGCGGCCCCCGGCATGGTCGCCCAGCAGGTAGCGCGTCGTGCCCAGGGTGCGGCGGGCGACAGCGGCCACGTCGCGGTCCCCCGTCTCGGTCGCGAGCCGCAGCAAGCGCGCTGCCAGGGACTCCGCCACGCGGTTCTCACCCAACTGGCAGTAGTAGGCGAACAGCCCGTAGAACGCGCGCGCCTGCTGCACGTTGTCGCCAAGCTGCTCCGCAAGGTCGCTCGCGCGCTGGAAGGCCTCGCCGGTTTCGGGCGCGGTGTAGCCCCGGCAGGCCATGAGCGGGATGCCGAGGCTGATCTGCAGCAGCATCTCGTGGCGGGCACGGGCCTCCCCCTCCGGCAGCGCCGCCAGCACCGCAAGGCCTTTGCGCAGGTGCCCGACCGCTTCAAGGTTCGCCGACCGCTCCACCGCGCGCCAGCCCGCGACGAGCCACAGCTCGACCGCCCGCTCGGCGAACCCCGCTTCCGTGTAATGGCGCGCCAGCACTTCCGGCTCGCGCTCGGCCAACCCGGGCGTGATGGCCTGCAGCGCCTCGGCGCAACGCGCGTGCAACTGCTGACGCCGGCTCAGCAGCAGCGTGCCGTAGGCCGCTTCCTGCACCAGGGCGTGCTTGAACGTGTAGGCGACGCCCGCCGGGCGCTGATGCTGGTGCATCAGCCCGGCGGCCACGAGCTGCTGCAACGCCCCATCGACCGCCCCGGCGTCCTGCGACGACAGCGCCGCCACGGCCGCGCGGGAAAATTCCCGCCCGATCACCGAGCCGACCTGCGCCAGCTCCTTGGCCGCGCCCAAATGGTCGAGCCGGGCGAGCAAGCTGTCCTGCAGCGTCGTCGGGATCGCCAGCGGCGGCAGCGGCCCGGCCAGGGCGTAGCCGTCCTCCGTCCGGCGCAGCAGCCCCGATTCCAGCACGGCCTTGGTCAGCTCCTCGACGAACAGCGGCACCCCGTCGGTCTTGCCGACGATCTGCTCCAGCACTTCCCTCGGCAGCCGCGCCCCGCCCGCCACGTTCTCCACCAGCGCGGCCGATTGGCGGCGGCCGATCCGGTTCAGCGCCAGCGCCGTCACCCCGGCGCGCCCCGCCCAGCCATGCTGGAAGTCGGGCCGGCAGGTCAGCAGCACCATGCAGCGGGACGCCGGCGCGCGCTCGATGCAAAGCTCCAGCAGTTCCAAGGTGGTCGGGTCGATCCAGTGGACATCCTCGACCAGGAACAGGATCGGCTTGCCCCCGCCGGTCAGCAGCTCGGCCAACAGCCCGAGCAGCCGTTCCTTCTGCTGCTCCGGCGACCATGCGGGCGCGTCGGTGGGTTTCGCTTGGGCGGGAAATTCCAGCAGCGCCGCCAGCAGCGGCAGGCCCGCGCGCACGGCCTCCGACCTCGCGGCGGCCCAACGTTCCAGCTTGTCCCACCGCGCATCGGCCGGGTCGTCCGGGCCGATGGCGCAGGCGCGCTGCAGGTGGGCGACCGCCGGCCGCAGCGCGCTGTTGCCGTCGAACGGCGAGCATTGGTAACGCACGGTGCAGTGGCGCCCTCCGGCCACGACCTGCTCGCACAAGGCCTGGCTGAGCCGCGACTTGCCGATGCCGGCCTCGCCGGACAACACCACCGCCTGGCCGTCGCCCGCCCGCGCCAATTCCCAGCGGTCCAGCAGCAGGGCCAGTTCCTGATCGCGGCCGACCAGCGCCGCAGCGCCCGCCGGGTGGGTTGCCTCGAACCGCGTCGCGGCCGCCCGCTTCGCCGTGATGCGCCACACCTGCTCCGCGGCCGGCAGGCCCTTCAGCGTGCACGCGCCCAGCGCCTCGAACTCGAACAGCCCGGCAATCAGCCGGTGCGTGCCGGTTGCCACGACCACCGTGCCCGGCGCCGCGCAGGCCTGCAGGCGCGCCGCAAGCTGGACGGTTTGCCCGACCACGGGATGCTCGTTCACCCCGCCCCGCAGCACCCGGCCGCGCGTGACCACGAGGCCGCTGGCAATGCCGATCCGCACGGCCAGCGGCGTGCCGAGCGGCGCGGGTAGCCGCCCCACGGCCTCGGCCACGCCCAGCCCGGCCCACGCCGCCCGCTCCGCCGCGTCCTCGCTGGCCCGCGGATAGCCGAAATAGGCCAGCACGCCATCGCCGAAGAAGTGCTCCACGAAGCCGTCGAAGCGGGCGATCTCGCCGGCGCACAGGTCCTGGTAGTCGCGCAGCAGCCGCTCCATGCGCTCCGGGTCCAGCGCCGCCGTGAGCGCGGTGGAGCCGACGAGGTCGCAGAACATCACGGTGAGCTGCCGCCGTTCAGTCGGCGGCTCCGGCACGGCGGGCGGCGCGGTGTCCGGCGCGGCGCCGGCCAAGGCCGCCATCAACTTGCGCCGATGGCCGAGCGACAGGCCAATCTCCTTGAGGTCGGCCTCCGACAGCAGGCGCAGCGCCGCGAGGTCCACGTCGTTCGCGGCAAAGGCGGGGCCGTAACGCTGCAAGCCGAGCGCTTCCAGCAAAAAGGCAAGCTCATCCATGGGCGTGGCGGATGCTTGCGGGACGGGCGCGGAAGGGCATGGATGGCTCGCTGTTCAAAACAGGTGAACGTTGCGCCGCAACGCCGGCACTGCTGTGACGCAGGTCACAGGATACCGGGGTACGCCATCGCATACTGCGCACAGTCAAGGGAGGGATGTCGATGGGCGAAGTGCTGGGAAGTTCCGATGCGGCGCCGGGCGAGGCCGCGCCCGCGGTTCAGCCGGGGCCGCCGCCCACGGGCAGGACCGGCACGCGCGACAGGAGCCGGGACGGGCTGCGCAACCGGATCGAGGTCGCGCTGCTGACCAGCCTGCGCCCGGCCTGGCGCTTCGTGAACCGCTGGCCGGCGCTCGCGCGGCTGTGCAACCGGGTGATCGTGAACAACGCGGTGCTGAAGGTGCCGGTCCGGCCGCTCGCGCTGAGCACGGCGGCGGCCTACACCTCCTGGGCGTCGCTCACCGACCACAGCTTCTTCGGCCGCTACCTGCCGCCGCGCGAGGGCGCGGACCTGCCGCCGCTCGACGAGGTGTTGGCCCTGTTCCAGCCCGGCGCGGACGGCCTGCGCCCATCGCCGCAGTCCACCCTGCTGTTCCCGTGCTTCGCGCAGTGGTTCACCGACGGCTTCCTGATGACAAACGACGCCGACCGCCGCCGCACCACGACCAACCACCAGATCGACCTCAGCCAGCTTTACGGGCTGCGGCCGGAGGTGACGGAAGCCCTGCGCCGCCGTTCCGAGCAGCCGGGGCAGAAGGGGCGGCTGAAATCCGAGGTGGTGGCCGGCGGCGAGGAATGGGCGCCCCGGCTGTTCGACGCGGAGGGACGCCGCACCCCGGAGTTCGCGGCCTTGCCCACGCCGTCCCGGCTGCCGGACGGCTTGCCGGCGGAACGGCGGGCCGGGCTGTTCGCCTTTGGCGGCGACCGCGCCAACACCACCCCGTTCACCGCGGCGCTCAACACGCTGTTCCTGCGGGAACACAACCGGCTCTGCGCCATGCTGGAACGGGCCTGGCCCGATTGGGACGACGCGCGCGTGTTCGAGACGGCGCGCAACGTCAACATCGCCCAGCTCATCAGGATCGCGGTCGAGGAGTACGTCAACCACATCTCGCCGTATTGGTTCAACCTGCTGGCCGATCCCAATGCCTGCTACAAAGCGTGCTGGAATCGGCAGAACTGGATCCCCGTCGAGTTCAACCTGCTTTACCGCTGGCACAGCCTGGTGCCGGAGCGGGTGTCATGGGCCGGGCGGCTTCGGCCGGTCGCGGACATGCGGCTCGACAACCGGCCGCTGCTGCAAGCGGGCCTGGGCGCCGCCTTCACCGAGGCGAGCCGCACGGAGGCTGGGCGGATCGGGCTGTTCAACACGGCCGACTTCCTGCTTCCGGTGGAACGGGCCAGCATCGAGCAAGGGCGGGACAACCAGCTTGCCGGCTACAACGACTACCGGGTGGCGATGGGCTATCCTCGCGTCACCCGGTTCGAGCAGATCAGCGGCGACCCGCGCGTGGTGGAGGGCCTGCGCCGCACCTACGGCGACGTGGACCGCATCGAGTTCTTTGTCGGCTTGCTCGCCGAGGACGTGCCGCCGCGGTCGGCCGTGCCGGGCTTGATCGGCCGCATGGTGGCGGCCGATGCGTTCTCCCACGCGCTGACCAACCCGCTGCTGGCGCCCGCGATGTTCAACGAAAGGACGTTCTCGCCGCAAGGGATGCGGAGCATCCGCGCAACGTCCAGGCTGCAGCACCTGCTGGACCGGAACGCGCCGGGTTCGGGCCGGGCGTCCATGGAGCAGGGTGGGGCGGCGGCGTAGCCCCTACCCGGCGTCCGCCGTCCGGCCGGCTGGATGGCACGAGTTTTGCCACGCCCGGTCCGATGCCAGGACAGGAGAGCGACGTGACAGAGCCGACGCGCGCATCCGCCACGCCCCCGCCGCTCCGCCTCGTCATCCTGGCCATCCAGCACGTGCTGGTGATGTATGCAGGCGCGGTGGCGGTTCCCTTGATCCTGGGCGCGGCGTTGAAGCTGCCGCGGGACCAAGTGGCGCTGCTGATCAATGCGGACCTGTTCGCCTGCGGCGTCGCGACCTTTATCCAGGCTTACGGGGTGGGGCCAGTCGGCATCCGCTTGCCCGTGATGATGGGCGTCACCTTCGCGTCCTTGTCGCCGATGCTGGCGATGGCGGACAACCCGGCCCTGGGCCTGCCGGGGATCTTCGGCTCGGTGATCGCCGCCGGGGCGTTCGGGATCGTGGTTGCCCCGTTCATCAGCCGGCTGCTGCGCTTCTTCCCGCCCGTGGTCACGGGGTCGATCATCACGGTGATCGGCATCACGCTGATGCGGATCGGCATCAACTGGATCGGCGGCGGGCGCCCGGCGGCCCCGGACTTCGGCGCGCCGGGCTACTTGGGCGTGGCGGGCCTCGTGCTGCTCGTTATCCTGCTGCTGCTGCGCTTCGGTGCCGGTTTTCTGCGCAACACCGCCGTGCTGACCGGCATCGTGGCGGGCTACCTGCTCACCCTCCTGCTCGGCTGGGGCAACCTCGACGGGCTGGACGCGCAGCCCTGGCTCGCCATCGTCTGGCCCCTGCAGTTCGGCGTGCCGCGCTTCGATCTCGTGGCGTGCCTGTCGATGTGCCTGGTGATGGTGGTCGTGATGATCGAGAGCACGGGCATGTTCCTGGCCCTCGGCACCATGGTCGGCCGCCCGGTGTCGGAGGGCGACCTGGCCCGCGGGCTGCGCGCGGACGGCGTGGGCACGCTGATCGGCGGCATCTTCAACACGTTCCCCTACACCTCCTTTTCGCAGAACGTGGGGCTGGTGGGCGTGACCGGGGTGACGAGTCCCATGGTCTGCGTGGCCGGCGGCGGCATCATGCTGCTGCTCGGTCTGGCGCCCAAGCTGGCGTTCATCGCGGCCTCCGTGCCGCAATGCGTGCTGGGGGGCGCGGGGGTAGTCATGTTCGGGATGGTGGCGGCGACCGGCATCCGCATCCTCGCCGCCGTGGATTACGAGGGGCGCCGGGGCAACGTGTTCGTGGTGGCGGTGTCCATCGGCCTCGGCATGATCCCGCTCGTGGCGCCCACGCTGTTCCACGCGGCGCCGGAGATGCTCAAGACGGTGCTGGACAGCGGCATCCTGATCGCTTCCGTGACGGCGGTGGCGCTGAATGCGTTCTTCAACCCGGACCAGATCACCGCGGGGGCCCGGGCCACCCCGCTGGTGGTGGCCGACCATGCCTGAAAGGAAGCGCCCATGCCGCTGATCCAGAACACCTACGGCAAGGGCCGCGTGCGGGTGATGCGCGTGCACCGCGGCGGCGAGCGCCACGAGGCGCGCGAGCTTACGATACAAACCATGCTGGATGGCGGTTTCGCCGCCGCCTACACCGAAGGCGACAACCGCGCCGTGGTCGCGACCGACACGATCAAGAACATCGCCTACATCGTTGCGCGGGAAAACATGACCGCCAGCCCGGAGCAGTACGGCGAGGCGCTGGCCGCGCGCTTTCTCGGACGCTACCCCCAGGTCGAGCGGGTGCGCGTGTCCATAAGCGAAACCCGGTGGACGCGGGCAAGCCTCGGCGGGACGCCGCACCCCCACAGCTTCGTGCTGGATGCCAACGGGCAGCCCACGGCGGAGGTCGCCGCCACGCGGGACGGGGCGACAATCGCCTCCGGCATCGCGGGCTACACCTTCATGAAAACGACCGAGTCCGGCTGGACCGATTACGTGATGGACGAGTACACGACCCTGCCGCCCACGCAGGACCGCATCGCCGCGACGGCGATGGATGCACGCTGGACCTGGCGGCAACCGCCCGCGGACTACGGCGACGCGAACGCGCGGGTGCTGTCCACGATGCTGGAGGTGTTCGCCACGACCTATAGCCGCGGCATCCAGGACAGCCTCTACCGGATGGGCGAGGCGGCGCTCGCCGCGGTGCCGGAACTGGAAACGATCCGCATGGCGTGCCCGAACAAGCACTATTTGCCGGCGAGGCTGGAACCGTTCGGGCTGTCCGCGGACAACATGGTGTTCATCCCCACGGACGAGCCGCACGGCCAGATCGAGTGCACCGTCGGCCGCTGACCCATCAGCTTCCGCGATAGGTCGAGTAGGCGCCGGGGCTGACGAGCAGCGGGATGTGGTAGTGCGCTTCCGGCTCGGAGATGCCGAACCGGACGGGGATGGCGTCAAGGAACGGCAGGCGCCCCGCCGCCTGCCCGGCGAAATACGCGCCCACCTGGAAGCGCAGCTCATACACCCCGATCCGCAGCGGCGCGCCGGACAGCAGCGGCGCCGGCGTCCGGCCGTCCGCGTTCGTGACGCTGCTGGCCAGGGACACGGCGTGCCTGCCCCCTACTTCCAGCAGTTCCATGGGAACGCCCTCGGCGGGCCGGCCGGCCGCCGTGTCCAGGACGTGCGTGGTGAGCGTCCCATGCACCGCCGGCTTGCCGGGACCGGCAACCAGGTCCAGGAGGCGCAGCCGGGTGATGAAGCCGATCTCCCGCAGCGCCGTGTCCCGCTCGGCGGCGGGATCGTCGTCCAGCCGGCGCTTGAACTCGGCCAGGATCGAGGCCCGGGTGTGGCGGCGCACGCACAGGATGAACGGGAAGCCGAAGCGGTCGGAATAGGCGCGGTTCAGCGCGGCAAATGCATCGTCCTCCGGGCGTTGCAGGCCCAGCGCCGACTGCTCCGCCATGGAGGCCGCGCCGATGGCGCCCGCCGCCGCCGCGGCGCCCCCGAGTTCCGGATGGTCGCGCAGGAAGGACAGGACGCGCTCGGTCGGCGCGACGCGTGCAACCGCGAGCATCGCCTCGTGCAGCGCCGCCACCGTGGCGAAAGGGCGGGCGGCGGCGGCCTGCTCGGCGACCCAGGGCGCGTCCTCGAACACCGCGCCGAGGGCGGCGGTGAAGTCCGCGGCCGAAGCGGCGTTCAAGGCATCGAGCGTATGGCTCATGCGGGCGCTTTCAGATGATCGTACGTCGCGGTCAGCCGCTGCGTCAGGTAGGCGCCCGCCGTGATCGGCGCGTAGCGGGGCTGGGCGCCGGGTGCGAGGCAAGTGGGCAGCGCCTCGACCAAGGCGTCCGGGTGGGCGTCGCCGAAGAACGCGACGGAGAAGCGTTCCGCCGCCGGGCGCAGCACGCGGTGCGGGGTGGACACGTACACGCCGTTGGTCCAGCGCATCAGGCAGTCGCCGATGTTGCACACGAACGCCCCCTCGATATACGGCGCGTCCAGCCAAACCCCGTCGCGCCGCCGCACTTGCAGGCCCGCCACGCCGTCCGTCGCCAGGACCGTCAGGTTGCCGTAGTCCGTGTGCTCGCCCGCGCCCAGCTCGCCCGCGCCGCCTTCTGGCCCCGCGGGGTAGTGCAGCAGCCGCAAGGTGGAGGCGGAGCGCGCCAGCTTGCCGCTGAAAAAATCCTCCTGCAACCCCAGGTCGAGCGAGAAGCCGCGGTGGATGCTATCCTGCAACTGCTCGCACGCCGCGTAGTAGGCCAGCAGCGTGCCCCGCAGGCCCGGCACGGGCGGCCACAGGTTCGGCCCGCGGAACGGGGCGCCGGCCAGCACCTCCGGATCGTCCGGCGGCAGGTCCAGGCCGACGTTGAACGCTTCTTTCTGGTCCGCCGCCGCAGCCTCGTCCAGCCGCTCGGTGCCGAAGCCAACATAGCCGCGGTTGTGCGGCGACAGCTTGACCGAAACCCGCTCCTTTTCCGGCGCCGAGAGCGCGAACAAGCGGCGGGCGGCGTCGAACACGTCCCGCCGCAGGGCCTCCGGGATGCCGTGGCCGGTGACGTAGAAGAACCCGACCTCGCGGCACGCCCGGCCTAGCGCCGTCGCCGCGGCGGCCCGGCGCGGCCCCGGCCCGCTCGCGCGCAGGCCGGACACGTCGATGACCGGAATGCTGTCCACCGCAACCCTCCTAACGCTCGTCACGGAAATAAGGCACGCCCAGCGCCGCGGGCGCCAGCAGCCGCCGCGTGCGGCGGGCGAGCAGGGCGGGAACGATCATGCAGGCGACCGTGCCGAGATACGGCAGCATGGATAAGAAGGCCGGCGGCACCGGCCAGTTGCGCGCCTGGCCCACGAAGCCCAGCGCGGTGATCAGCCCGAACAGGAACGCCCCCAGCGCCGCGTTCAACGGGCGGAACCCGGCGAAGATCACCAGCGCCACCGCGATCCAGCCGCGCCCGCCGGTGATGCCGTCCGACCACGACGGCACGAAGGCCAGCGTCAAATAGCCCCCCGCCGCCCCGGCCAGCCCGGCGCCCGCGACCACGTAGGCGAAACGCAGCAGCCCGACCTTCACGCCCGCCGCGTCCGCCGCCGCCGGGTTCTCGCCGACCGCGCGCAGGTTCATGCCGTGCCGGGTGCGGAACAGCAGCCAATGCAGGAACAGCGGCAGCACGATCCAGATGACGTAGATCAGCGGGTTCTGCGAGAACACCGCCCGGCCCAGCACGGGCAGGTCCGACAGGACCGGGATCGCCACCCCCTCGAACACCGCCCGCGCCGGCTGGCCGGAATACGGGCGGCCCACCGCCGACGCCAGGCCCGACCCGGCGATGGTCAGCGCCAGCCCGCACAAGGTCTGGTTCGCCCGCAGCCCCACCACCGCGCCCGCGAACACGGCGCCGAACGCGGCCCCAACCAAAACGGCCGCGAGCAGCCCCGCCGCCGGGCTGGCCCCCTGCGCCACGGCGATGATCGCGGTGACGCCGCCCAGGGCGAACAAGCCCTCCAGCCCCAGGTTGAACACGCCCACCCGCTCCGCCAGCACTTCCCCGAGGGCGCCCAACGCCAGCACCCCACCCGCCAGCAGCGCGGTGGACAGCACGCCGGTCAGCAGGTCGATCATGCCGCGCGCGCCGGGCGGCGGGCCAGCCGGTAGTAGGCAATGCGCTCGCCCACGGCGGTGAAAAACAGCACGAGGCCGGTCAAGGCCATCACCTCGTAGTTGGACACGCCGTAGGCTTGCAGCACCGTGCCCGCGTTCAGGATCACCGCCATCAGCAGCGCCGCCGGCAGCACCGCCCACGGCACGCCCCCGGCCAGCACCGCGACCATGATGCCGAGATAGCCGTAGTTGTTGGAGATGCCGCCCTGCAAGCGGTGCACGGTGCCGACCACCTCCAGCATCCCCGCCACCCCGGCCAGCCCGCCCGACAGCAGCATCACCTGCACGAGCCGCCGCCGCACCGGGATGCCAGCGTAATGCGCGGCAAACCGGTTGGCCCCGGCCAGCCGGACCTCAAAGCCCCAACGGGTAAAGGCGGACAGCCCCGCCATGACCACCACGAGAGCGACGGACACGCCCAGGCCCCAATGCAGGTCGTCCAGCAGTGGCGGCATCTCGTACGGGATGCGCGCGCTGGCGGAGGTCACGGCCTGGGCCGGGTCCCGCAGCGGCCCGGTGCACAGGTAGTTCACCAGCAGCACCGCGACGAAGTTGAGCAGCAGCGTGGTGATGATCTCGTCGATGAGGAGGAACGCGCGGGCCAGCGCGGGCACCAGCACCCAGGCCGCGCCGCCCACGAAGCCCGCCAGCGCCAGGAGCGGCAGCATGAGGGGCGCCGGGCCGTGGACGCTGAGGCCAACCAGCGTGGCGGCGATGGCCCCTGCATAGAACTGGCCCTCGCCTCCGATGTTCCACAGCCCGATGCGCAGCGCGACCGCCGCCGCGAGGCCGGTCAGGATCAGCGGCGAGAACAGCAGCCCCAGATCCTGCAGCCCGAACAGGCTGCCGAGCGAGCTTTGCACCACGCTCGCGGCGAGGGTGGGCACGTCGTATCCCGCGACTGCGAACACCGCCCCACCCACCCCCAAGGCCGCCGCGACCGACAGCACGCGCGCCGCCACGACCGCCCACGGCCCGATGGCGGACACGCGCTGCAGCCGGATCACGCCGCCTCCGCCCGGCCGCCCATCAGCAGGCCGATGCGCTCCGGCTCCGCCTCCCCGGCGGGAAACACGCCCATGATGCGTCCGCCGAACAGCACCGCCACCCGGTCGGCGATGCCGAGCAGTTCGTCCAACTCCTCCGACACCAGCAGCACGCCCACGCCGCGGTCCCGCATCTCCGCGATGCAGCGCAGCATCGTGTCGATGGCGCCGATGTCCAGGCCGCGCGTCGGGTAGGCCGCAACCAGCGCCTGGGCGGACACGCGCATCTCGCGCCGGGCCACCAGCCGCTGCTGGTTGCCGCCGGACAGGTTGCGGACCGGGGCGCGCATGTTGGGCACCAGCACCTGCGCGTCCGCCGCGATGCGCCGGGCCAGCGCCAGCGCCGCGCCCGGGCGGAACAGGCCGCCGCGCGCCACCGGGGGACGGCGGTACTCGCGCAGCACGGCGTTGTCCGAAACCGCCATGGAGGGTGCCAGGCCGCTGCGCAGCCGGTCCTCCGGGATGTGCCCGACGCCGGCGGCCAGGAACGCGGCTGGGTCGGCGCCGAACATGACCCGGCCGCCGATGCGGACCTGGCCCTCCGTCACCGGGCGCAGGCCGGTCAGCACCTCCGTCAGCTCCCGCTGGCCATTGCCCGCGACGCCCGCGACGCCCACGATCTCGCCGGCGTGCACCGCGAGGTCCACGTCGGCCAGCGCCCGCACGCCCCGCTCGTCGTTCGCCGACGCGCCGGCGAGTTGCAGCACGATGGGGCCAAGTTGGCGCGGCCCGGCACTCCCGCGCCGCCGCGCGCCGACTTCCCGCCCCACCGTCAGCGCCGCGAGCTGCGCCTGGCTGCATTCGGCTGCCGGCAAGGTCGCCACCTTGCGCCCGGCGCGCAGCACGGTGACGCGATCCGCGACTTCCAAAACCTCGTCCAGCTTGTGGCTGATGAAGATGACGGCATAGCCCCCTGCCACGAAGCCGCGCAGCGCCCGCACCAGCGCCGCCGCCTCCCCCGGCGTCAGCACCGCGGTCGGCTCGTCCAGGATCAGCACGCGGGCGCCGCGGGCCAGGACGCGCAGGATCTCCACCCGCTGCTGCTCGCCGGCCGACAGGTCTTCCACCCGCACGTCCGGCCGGACGGGGAGGCCGAACCGCTCCGACACGGCGCGCGTGCGCCCTTCCAACAGCGCAGCCGACGTGCGGAACGGCGTGTCCGGCCAGCCGAGATGGATGTTCTCGGCGACCGTGAAGGCGCGGATCAGCTTGAAGTGCTGGTGCACCATGCCGATCCCCGCTGCGATGGCGTCCTTGGGGGAGGCGAAGCGCACGGGCGTGCCGTGCATGGCGATGCGCCCGGCGTCCGGCTGGTAGATGCCGGTCAGCACGTTCATCAGCGTGGACTTCCCCGCGCCGTTCTCCCCGAGCAGCGCATGGATCTCGCCCGCGCGCAGGTCCAGGTCGATGGCGTCGTTGGCGAGGAGGCCGGGAAACGCCTTGGTGATCCCCTGCAGCTCGACGGCGGCGCCGGGCATGGAGGCCGTCAGGCGCCGCGCAGGCCGGACACGCCCTCGATGGGCCAGTTCCAGCCGTATAGCTCCCCATCCGTCATGGCCTGGCCGGCGGGGATGCGGACGCGGCCGGTGGCGTCCTTGATCTCGCCGACGAACGGGTTGTAGCCGGCCATCATCTTGGTCCGCATCGCGTCCGCCTGTGTTCGCACCGGGCCGGGCACGCTCTCGCCCCAGGCGTCGCGGTCCACGCCCTCCCCCATGCCCAGCAGCACCGGCTGGCCCGGCGTCCAGGCGCCCTCGATGCGCGCCTTGGCCTGGGCGACGTAGAACTTGGTCCAGTCGAGGACGATGGAGCTGACGTAAGACTTCGGGCCGTAGCGGCGCACGTCGGTGTTCCACATCACCGCCGGCACGCCGCGCTTCTCGGCGACCTGGAGGTAGGCGGCCTCGTCCATCACGCCGAACAGCACGTCGCAGCCGTTGTCGATCAGCGCCGTGCCGGCCTGCGCCGCCGCCTGCGGGTCGAACCAGGAGTTGATGACGATGACCTGCATGGTGGCCGCCGGGTTGACCGAGCGCGCGCCCATGAGAAAGGCATTCACCCCGCAATACACAGTCGGCACCGGCATGGAGCCGACATAGCCGAGCTTGCCCGTCTTGCTCATCAGCCCGGCGGCCACGCCCGTGACGTAGGACGGCAGCCAATGCTTCACGTAGTACCAACTGCGGTTGGCCGCGACCGAATGGCCGTTGCATTCCAGCCAAGCGATGTTGGGCGTGCGGTCGGACACGCCATGCAGCAGGTCGCCGTACTCGGAGGTCACGAACACGATGTTGGCGCCCTGCGCCACGAACTGCCGGAAGGTGCGGGTGGCGTCGGCGGAGTAGGGGATGCTCTCGACTTCCAGGAACTTGGCTTGCGGGTAGGCCTGCTTGACCGCGAGCAGGCCCTGATGGTGCGAGGAGGTCCAGCCCTCGTCCGAGATCGGCCCGACATGGCCGAAGGCGATCACCGCCTGCTCGGGCTTCACGGCGGCGAAGCCCGCCGCCCGCGCCGGGCGGACCAGCGGCCCGGCCGCGAGGAGGCCGCCAGCCTGCAGCACAAGGCGCCGGGGCCATCGCTTGTTCACACGATCCATGCTCGATGCTCTCCTGATTGCGGCACCATGCCCGCACCCGACACGATTGAGAAGCATCCCGCGTGCCAACCGGGAGCCTCGGTCCGCAAGGTCGCATCATCAGCGATCCCGGTCCCGCCGCATGGTAAGCTGTCAAGCCATCCTGGCTTCGTGCCCGATTGGAGACGCATGATGTTTGAACTCTTAGGCACTCACCCCCTGCTGCCCGACCTTCCACGCTTGCTCACGTTCGCCCTTGCGGCCTTCGCGCTCAACATCACGCCGGGCGCCGACATGACGTTCGTGGCCGCCACCTCGGCGCGCGGCGGCGCCAGAAGTGGGATCGCGGCCGCGCTCGGCGTGGGCGCCGGCTCGCTGGTTCACCTTGCCGCGGCGGTGGTGGGCCTTTCGGCGCTGATCGCCTCTTCACAGGCGGCGTTCACGATCCTGAAGTGGGTCGGCGCGGCCTACCTGATCTACACCGCCCTGAACTTGCTGCGCAGCGGCCCGCCCCAGGCCGGGGCGGCCGCCCCGGCGCGCTCCGACGTCGAGCTTTTCCGCGCGGGCGCGCTGGTCAACATCCTGAACCCGAAGGTAGGGCTGTTCTTCCTCGCGTTCCTGCCCCAGTTCGTCGATCCGTTTCCCGGGGTGGCCGCTGTGCAGACCCTCCTTTTGGGCCTGTGGTTCAACGTGTGCGGAACGATGGTGCTCGCCGTCGTGGCGCTCATGGCGGCTCGCGCCGCAGCCGGCCTGCGCGGCGTGAAAGGGGTCGGACAGGCGGCGCGGTGGTTCGCAGCAACGATCATGGGCGCGCTCGCCGTCAAGCTCGTCATCTCCGACAGCCGCGGATGAGTGCAAGACGCTATGCCGGGTTCGCAGGACTGGCCCGGCGCTAGTTCTCGCCATCCCGTGCGCCCAGCGCCGCCCAAACCCGGTCCGCCGTGAAGGGCGCGTCATCATCGCAAAACCCCGCCGTCGCGGTTCGCGTCGGGCAGCACATCCATAGTGGCCCACAGCGATCCGCGGCCGGGCCACGCACCATTCGGCCTGAATCGGCTCACGTTCCCTGGGATCGCGCGCCTGGGCGAGACAATCCACCCCTCATGCGGCGGAGCAGAATGCGTTCCTTGTCCGGAAGAAACCGGACGTTTGCAAATCCCACCCGATCCAGCACGCGCCGAGACGCTATGTTGTCAGGGTGCACGAACGCCCACACCTCCTGGGTTTCCAGGCTCTCATCAGCCCAGTCCAGGCACGCGCGTGCCAACTCGGTCGCGTAGCCCTGGCCCCAAGCCGCAGGATGGAGCGAGTAGCCCAGCTCTACGCCCCACCCCGGATCGAAGGGGTCCTCATACAAGCCGCCCCATCCCACGAGCTGGTCATTGCCCCGCGTCAGCACCGCCCACGGCGCAAAGCCCGCCCGGCGCCGCTGCCATTCAAATCCGGCCAACCGTCGGCGGCACTCGCGCACCGAGGCATGGCAGTGGGTGAAGCGCATGGCCGCGGGGTCGCCGAGGAAGGCAAAGGAAGCCGCATCACTGGGGCGCGGCGGGCGCAGCAGCAAGCGTGGGGTGGTCAACACGGCGGAACATGGCCGGCACGGAAGCCCGTGCAAGCGTTTGGTTCGGACATGTGGGAACCCTACACGGATTCATTGCCCGGCACAGGACTGACCGAACGCTCAGCCCTCGCCATCCCGTACGGCCAGCACCGCCCAAACCCGGTCCGCGGTGAACGGCGGGGCGGTGAAGCGCACCCCGGTCGCGTCCGCCAGCGCGTTGGCCATCGCCGGGCCGACCGGGTTGAACGGGCTTTCGCTCATGGACTTCGCACCCATCGGCCCGAAGGCGTCAAACGTGTCGGCGAACAGCACCTCCGTGCGCGGCACGTCGGCCCAGGTGGGGATGTGGTAATGGCGGAACGCCGGGTTGCTCACCGCGCCGTCCTCCCCGATCCGCAACGCCTCGTGCAGCACGGCGCCGAGCGCCTGCGCCACGCCGCCCTCGACCTGACCGCGGCACTGCATGGGGTTCATCACTCGGCCGGCGTCGGCGGCGTGCACGCTGCGCAAGGTCCGGATTTCCCCCGTGCCGCGGTTCACCGCGACCCGGAAGCCCTGCACGTTGAACGCGAGGGAGCGCGGTGCCGCGTCCGCCTTGCGCATCACCGCGAGGCCCGCGCCGGCGCCGGGCAGGTCCGATAGCGGCACCGCCCGGTTGCCGCACAAGACGGCGCCCTCGATCAGCCGGCACTCCGCCGCGGGATGGCCGGTCAGCGCGGCGGCGGCTCCCAGAATGCGTTCCCGCAGCGCCAAGGCCGCGGTTTCCGTCGCCCGGGCCGCCACCACGGTTCCGGTGCTGCCGAACGCGCCGGTGTCGTGGCCGATCAGATCGGTGTCGGACTGCCGCAGCCGGATGCGGCCCGGCGCCGTCCCCAGCACGGCGGCGGCCACCTGGCGGTGCGTGGTGGAGGTGCCATTGCCGAACTCCGCCGTGCCGACATGGAGGTCGAACGCGCCGTCCGCCGCCAGGAACAGCCGCGATTCCGCCCTGTGCCCGAACGGCGGCGCCGTCGCCAGCATCCCCATCGCGACGCCCTGGCCGACGCACCACTCCGCCCCGTCCGGCGCCGGAAGGCCGGGGTCGGCGCCCAGCGCGCGCTCCACGAGGTCCAGGCATTGGTCCAGGCCGTAGCTGCCGAACTCCACGTCGTCGAGCAAGCCGTGCGGCTCGTGCAAAAGGTCGCCGGGCCGCACCATGTTATGGCGGCGGAACGCGAACGGGTTGATGCCGAGGCCGCGCGCCAGGGCGTCCACCGCCTGCTCCAGCGCGAACAGCGTTTGCCCCATGCCGTAGCCGCGAAAGGCGCCGGCCGGCACCGTGTTGGTGTAGGCCGCCACCGCCTCCACCGCCGTGTTGGGACAGCGATACAGGCTCATCAGCTCGTTGCAGCTATGGGCCAGCACGGCTTGCGTGTGGTTGCCGTAGGCGCCCGCATTGGCCAGCACGTCCACCGCCAGCGCCGTGAGCTGGCCGTCCCAGGTGGCGCCCACGCGCACCGTGACGCGCATGGGGTGGCGCGTGGTGGCGGCAGTGAACTGCTCGGCGCGCGTGAGTTCCAGCCTGACGGGACGGCCGAGGCGCAAGGCGGCGAGGCCCACGATGTCCTCGACCAGCATCTCCTGCTTGCCACCGAACCCGCCGCCCACCCGGGCGCAGAGCACCCGAACCCGGTGCGGCGGCAAGCCGAACAGGTCCGCGAGCGCCTGGCGCACCAGGAACGGCACCTGCGTGCTGCTCCGCACCACCAGGCGGTCGCCTTCCATGAAGGCGAGGGCGCAGTGCGTTTCCATCGCCGTGTGCTGCACCCGCTGCAGGTCGCACGTGATTTCCTCCACCCGGTCCGCCGCCGCGAAGCCGGCCGCGATGTCGCCGTGGCCACCGTGCAGCCTGGCCACGACGTTGCGGGTGGGATCGACGATGCGGTGGGCGGGCTTGTCGTGCAGGACGGGGGCGCCGGGCCGCATGGCCTCCGCCGGGTCGAACACGGCGGGCAGGATGTCGTAATCGACGAGGAGGGCGCGGCAGCCGGCCTCGGCGGCTGCCTCGCTGTCTGCCACTACGGCGGCGACGCGCTGGCCCACGAAGCGCACCACGTCGTCCAGCAGCCGGGTGTCGTCCGGGTCGGCGCGGAAGTCCTCGTGCCGGGCGGAGGAGTAGAGCCGCGCGGGCGCGTCCTCATGCGTGAACACGGCAGCGACGCCGGGCACGGCCAGCGCGGCGGCGCGGTCGATGGCACGGATGCGGGCATGGGCGTGGGGCGAGCGCAACAGGCGCATGTGCAGCAGGCCCGGCATGTCTAGGTCCAGCGTGTAGCGGGCGGCCCCTGTCACCACGGCCTCCGCATCCGGCGCGGCGTCGCTGCCCGGCAGGGCGCCGACATGGCGCAACCCGGCCACCGCATCCGCGACCGCGCGGTAGCCGGTGCAGCGGCACAGGTTGCCTTTCATGGCCCGCGGCAGGTCCGCTTGCTGCGCCGGGTCCAGGACGCTGGCGGTCAGCACCATGCCGGGGGTGCAGAAGCCGCACTGGAAGCCCTGGGCGTCCATGAACGCCTGCTGCAACGGGTGCAGGCCGCCTTCGCCCAGCCCTTCGATGGTAGTGATGGCCCGGCCCTCGGCCCGCCAGGCCGGCAGGAGGCAGCTTTGCACCGCCTCCCCGTCCAGCAGCACGGTGCAGGCGCCGCAATCGCCGGCGTCGCAGCCCTTCTTGACCCCGAACCAGCCCAGCGCCCGAAGCTGCGTGCGCAGGCATTGGCCCGGCGCCGGGTCGCACTCCTGCGCCTGGCCGTTGACGTGCAGAACGGTCATCCCAGCAGTTCCTCGTGCAGTTCGGCCGCCAGCCGCCGGGTCATGTGACGGCGCCAGGCGGGGGCGCCGTGCACGTCGTCGTGCCATAGCTCGGCCGGGAAGTCCGCGATGAGGGTGTCCAGCGTCCCCCGCGTCGGCGACGCCGGCCAGGCCGCGTGCACCGGGCGAACGGTGCTGGCTGTGATCGTCAGGGCGAAGCGCCCCGCCGCCTCCGTCGCCACCAGCAGCGCCGCGGAGCGCCCGTGCGCCGTGAGAGAGGCCTGCCGCATCGCGCCGCGCCGGCGCAGCGCCGCGTCCGGCAAGTCGATGCAGCGCAGCAGCTCGCCCGGCGCCAGCACGGTGCGCTGCGGCCCCGTGGTGAACCCGGCCATCGGCACCTCCCGCTCCGTCCCGTCCGGCCGCCACACCCGGGCCACCCCGTCCAGCGCCACCGTCAGCGCCAGCATCGGCGCGGCCGGCAGGGACAAGCAGACGTTGCCGCCCACGGTCGCCACCGCCGCGATCTTGAACGACCCCAGCAGCGCCCGGCAGCACCCGGCGAACAGCGGCGCGGTTGGCCAGTCCGCGGCGGCGGCGAAGGTTTCCAGCGCCGCGATGGGGCAGGTCGCGCCGATGCGCAGCCCGGCCGCGGACGGCTCCAGCGCCGGCCAACGGAGGCCGGCCAGGTCGATCAGCGCATCCAGCCCCGGCTGCGGCTCGGAGAACAGCCAGGTGCCGCCCGCGAGCCAGGCCGATCCCGCGCCGCAAGGCGGCAGCTCGTCCCGCGTGCGGGGCCGGGCGACGGCGCGGATTTCGGGCAGGTCCATCCCGGTGTCTAGGCCGGCAGCCCGGCGGCGAAGCATGTCCAGTCGGTCATGGGGCGCGGGTTCCTTGCGGGGCAGCGGCATCTGTCGGTTGGGCGCGGACGGACAAAGCGTATCTTACACAAGCGGCATCATTGATCGACCCGCGTGCGGCTGATGGGTTGCACCCATCCTACGGCATGGATCACGTAGGATGGGTGCAACCCATCAGCCATTGACGGTCATTCAACCAAGCCGTCCGTATTATGCCGTGGGCGAAGCCGCCGCGGCGCTGATGCGCGCCCGCCGGATGGGTCCTGGCCGGCCCATCCCTTTCTACGGTGTTATCGAAATCTCTGCGGCAAGTTTGCATGGCGGCGGATGGCGGTTGGGGCGTCCAGCCTTTACCTGCTGAACGGTTTGGCCGAGCCATCGGATGACCGGCTGCGCCCGTCCAAGTGGAGGCGTCCACTCGCTGGCAGGGCATTGCCACTGCCGTGGGCGCCGGCATCGGCCGTGCAGACGCCCGGGGGCGAGCCAGGCTTTGCTGCCGGCGTCGTTCCCCTTGGTCCTGGTAATCGCGGGCGCGGTCCTCGTGGCCGGCGTTGAGCCGGCCCGCCGCGGGTGACGGGCCGGTTCAGCCTCACGCCGCGACGGCGCCGACCCGGGCTTCCCGGATCGCCTGCGCCAAGCCGCGCACCTGGTCCAGCACCTTGCGCGCCGTGTCCGGCTGGGCCTGGCCGTGCTCGTCGAGCGACGCCGCGAGCGTTTCGATCAGCACGCTTGCCACCACCGCGGCGTCGGCGACCTGCACGGCCTGCGCCGCCTGGGCCGGGGTGCGGACGCCGAAGCCGATGGCGACGGGCAGGTCGGTATGGGCGCGCACCCGGGGGATGGCGAGCGCCAGGTCCTCCGCTGCCGCCGACCGCGTGCCGGTGATGCCGGCGATGGCCACGTGATACACGAAGCCCCCTGCCCCCTTGAGCACTATCGGCAGCCGTTCGTCGTTCGTGGTGGGTGCCACCAGGCGGATCAGGTCCAAGCCGGCGCTGTCGATGTGGGCCATCAACTCGTCCGCTTCCTCGGCCGGCATATCGACCACGATCAAGCCATCCACGCCGGCCGCTCCGGCGTCGCGGCAGAACCGCTCGGGGCCGTAGGCGAGGATCGGGTTGAGATAGCCCATCAGCACCACGGGCGTTTCGCCATCCTCGCGCCGGAATTCCTTCACCATATCGAGCGTGCCCGGCAACGTGCCGCCCGCCTTGAGCGCCCGCTGGCCCGCCCGCTGGATCGTCGGGCCGTCCGCGGCCGGGTCGGTGAAGGGCACGCCGATCTCGATCAGGTCGGCGCCGGCCGCCGGCATCCCGCGCAGGATCTCCATGGAAGTCGCGCCGTCGGGGTCATAGGCTTCCAGGAACGGGATCAGCGCGCCCCGCCCCTCCGCCCGCAGCTTCGCGAAACGGGCGGCGATCCGCCCGGCGCCACCCTCGCTCACGCCGCCCCCGCTCACAGCGCCTGGCCCAGATGCTGCGCCACGGTGAAGATGTCCTTGTCGCCGCGCCCCGACAGGTTCAGCACGATGGTCTCGTCCGGCTTCATCGTGGGCGCCAGCTTGGCGATGTAGGCCAAGCCGTGCGCCGTCTCCAGCGCGGGGATAATGCCCTCAAGCTTGGAGCAAAGCTGGAACGCTTCCAAAGCCTCGCTGTCCGTCGCCCCCACGTAATCGACCCGGCCGATGTCGTGCAGCCAGGAATGCTCCGGCCCGATGCCGGGGTAGTCGAGGCCGGCGGAGATCGAATGCGCTTCCGTGATCTGGCCGTCGCGGTCCTGCAGCAGGTAGGTCTTGTTGCCGTGCAGGACGCCGGGGGTGCCGCCGTTGATCGCCGCCGCGTGCGCGCCGCTGTCCAGGCCGCGCCCGGCGGCCTCCACGCCGTACAGCTTCACGCTGGGATCGTCCAGGAACGGGTGGAAAATGCCCATGGCCGAGGACCCGCCGCCCACCGCGCAAACGATGGCGTCCGGCAGCTTGCCCTCCGCGGCCAGGATCTGCTCGCGCGTCTCGTCGCCGATCACCGACTGGAAGTCGCGCACCATGGTGGGATACGGATGCGGCCCGGCCACGGTACCGATGCAATAATAAGTGTCCTCGACGTTGGCGACCCAGTAGCGCAGGGCCTCGTTCATCGCGTCCTTGAGCGTCGCGGCGCCGGAGGTCACGGCGTTCACCTCGGCACCCAGCAGCTTCATGCGGAACACGTTGGGCTGCTGCCGCTCCACGTCGGTGGCGCCCATGAACACGAGGCACGGCAGGTTGAACAGCGCGCAGGCCGTGGCGGTCGCGACGCCGTGCTGCCCGGCGCCGGTCTCAGCGATGATGCGCGTCTTGCCCATGCGCCGGGCCAGAAGGATCTGGCCGAGCACGGCGTTGATCTTGTGCGCGCCGGTGTGGTTCAACTCCTCGCGCTTGAAGTAGATCTTGGCGCCGCCGAAGTGCTGCGTCAGCCGCTCCGCGAGCCAAAGCGGGCTGGGGCGGCCCACGTAGTCCTTCAGCAGGCGGCGCCATTCGGCCTCGAACGCCGGGTCGTTCTGGGCGTCGTCGTAGGCCTGCTGGACCTCCAGCACGTTCGGCATCAGCGTTTCGGCGACGAAGCGTCCGCCAAAGGTGCCGAACCGGCCGCGGCTATCCGGGCCGCTGCGCAGGCTGTTGGGCAGGATCTGGTTCAAGGCCGACACTCCTAATGGATCAAGTGAATGAGATGGGGACCCGGGCAGAACCCGGGAGGGCAGACCCGGCAATCGTGTTCAGGGCGCCGGCGCTCAGCCTTCCCCCGGCAAGCCGTCCACGGCCTTCAAGGCGCTGACGAAGATGCCGGCATCGGCGACCTGCAGCCCCGCAAGGTTGATGCGCCCGCTGCCGGCCATGTAGATGCCGTGGTCGCGGCGCAGCGCCGCCACGGTTTCCGGCGTGATCGGCAGTTGCGAGAACATGCCGCGCTGGCGCGACAGGAAGCCGAGCCGCGGTTCGGCATCGGCCAAGGCCGCCCGCACCGCGTTGATGCGCCGAGCCATGCCGTCAAGCTCCGTGCGCCAAAGCCGGGACAGCTCGGGGGAGTCCAGCACGATCCGCACCGCCGCCGCCCCGTGGTCCGGCGGCATCGACCAGTTCACCCGGGCAAGCGTCAGCAGGTTGCCGAACACGACGGATGCGGCATCGGCATCGCGGGCCAGGGCGAACAGCGCCCCGGTCCGCTCGCGGTAAAGGCCGAAGTTCTTGTCGCAGGAGTAGGCGACCAACGCTTCCTCGACGGCAGCAAGCACGCGGCGCGTGCCGTAGGCGTCGGCGTCGAGGCCGCCGCCCAAGCCCTGGTAAGCGAGGTCGAGGAGCGGCATGAGGCCGCGCTCGGCCAGGAGCTGGGCGACCGCATCCCATTGCGCCGGGTCAAGCTCGGCGCCGGTCGGGTTGTGGCAACAGCCGTGCAGCAGGACGACATCGCCGGGGTCCGCCGCGGACAGCGCCGCCATCATGTCGTCGAAGCAGAGCATTTGCGTGGCGGGGTCGAAGTAGCGGTACTCGGCGACCGTCAGCCCGGCCGCTTCCAGCACCGGGCGGTGGTTGGGCCAGGTGGGCGTGCCAAGCCATATCTTGGCGCCGGGCCGGGCGGCGGCGATCAGCTCGCCGCCCAAGCGCAGCGCGCCGCTGCCGCCGGGCGTTTGCACGCCCACCAAGCGCCCGGCATGGGCGTCCGCGGCACCGAACGCAATCGGCGTCAGCAACTCCACGAAACGCTGGTCGCCTTCCGGCCCGAGGTATCCCTTCGTTTGCTGCCCATCCAGCAGGATGCGCTCCGCCGCCTTGACCGCCTCCATGACGGGCGTGATCCCGGCCGCGTTGCGGTAGGTCCCGACGCCGAGGTCGATCTTGCTGTTGCGCGGGTCGTCGCGGAACAGGCCGATCAGGGTGAGCAGGCCGTCGGGCGGCTGCGGCAGCAGGGTTTGGAACATCGTTACGGGCAATTCCTGTCAGGAGGGGTCAGCGTCGGCGTGGCCCACGACTTCGATCCGCGGCGCGGCCGCCACCAGGCCGCCGACGCTTCGCCGGCCTCGTCCCGGGATGGCAGCAGGGCGTGCCCGGGCGCTTCGTGCAGGACGGCGGACGGGCACCCGTCAAGCGGCCTCCATCCCAGTTGCAGCGTGTCGATGTCCCGGGCCAGCGACCACGACGAGCCGGTTGCGGTGTCCAGCAGCACCGCGCCCTCCTTGCCGATGGTGACGATCTGGTAGCGCCCGATTGCGCCCCCGTCCACCGCGTCCTCGTCCGCCGCCGCGCTCATCAGAAGGCGGCGCCCGCGACCGGGGAGCGCAGGCCGTGACGCGCCTCGCCCGGGCGGGTGCGCGACGTTGCGACGCGCAGCGCGGGCCGCGCGCCCTGGGCCACGTCCTGCAGCCCCGCCCGGTCCAGCACGGTGAAGCGGCCCCGGCCGGTGCGGATCAGCCCGGCCTGCTGCAGCGCCGCCGCCGCCACGGTGACGCCGGGCCGGTGCATCCCGAGCATGGCCGAAAGCGCCTCGTGCGTGACCTGCACCTCATTGCCCTCCACCCGCTCATGCGTCATCACCAGCCAGCGCGCGCAGCGTTCGGTCAGGCTCCGCCGGGCGTTGCAAACGGCGGTCTGCATGACCTGGACCAATAGCGACTGCGCGAAGCGGGCGCAGGCGAGGTGCAGCGCCGGGCTGCGCTCGATGGCGCGGCGCAGGTCGTTGCTCGACAAGCGGAGGGCGCTGCCGGGCATATGAACCACGACGTTGGCGCAGGCGGCGTTCCGCACGTTCATCAGCGACACGTCGCCCACCATGCCCTCCCGGCCGATCATGGCGACCTGGATGCCGCCTTCCCCGTCCGTGGCGTCCGACACGACCGAAACGACGCCGTGCTCGATGAAGTAAGCATGTTCGACCGGCTGGCCGTGCTCCACCAGCACCTGGTCGCGGACAAGGGACACGCGGACCAGGCACGCCTTGAACTGATCGTATTCATGGGCCGGCAACGACGCAAGCAGGCGATTGAGCGGCGTGGAAACGTTGGCGAGGAGAGCCATGGCTGAGCCCCTTGATAAACACCAGCCGCACGGAATGAGGGCTGAACACGGATCACGAGGCACTAACTGGCATTGCACTACGGGGATTGTCGCTAAACTTTGTTAATACTGACGCATCACTTCGTTAGATAAGACCGGTAAGGTCCCGTCACGCGCCTTCGGTCAAGCCGATCCCGAGCGACAGGAGGTCGGCCCAGTAGCCGGGATAGGTCTTGGCCACGCAGCCCGGGTCGAGGATCGTGATGCCATGGATCCGCAGCCCGGCCAGCGCGAAGCTCATGGCGATCCGGTGGTCGGAGTACGTTTCGATGCGGGTCGGCCGGGTCGTGCCGGACAGCGCCGGGTCGCTGGCCACGATCAGGTCGTCCCCGTCCTCGCGACCGAGGCCCGGGGCGATGCGCGACAGCTCGGTGGCGAGCGCCCGCAGCCGGTCGCACTCCTTGACTCGCAGGTTGGCGACGCCGACGAAGCGGACCGGCGCCGTGTTGAAGGCGGCGAGCACGGCCAGCGTCGGCACGGCGTCCTGCATCTGCGAGCCGTCGATCACGGGCGGCAAATGCGGGAAGCGGGCGATGAGATCGCGCGCGCGGGCGTCGGGCTGGCTCGACGCTTCGGGCGCGAAGCCGAGGTCGATGGCGCCGCCGGTCAGCGCCTCCGCCGCCCATAGATAGGTCGCGGCCGATGCGTCCGGCTCCACTGCGAAGTCCGTCGCGCGGTAGCCGGTCGGCGAAACCCGCCAGGCCGCGTCGCCCATTGGCTCGACGACCGCGCCGAACGCCCGCATGGCGGCGAGGGTCAGATCGACGTAGCCCCGGGCGCCGATGTTCTGCCCGGTCAGCGCCACCTCGACCGGCCCTTGCCCGCAGGCGCCGACCATCAGCAGGGCCGAAACGTATTGGCTGGACAGCCCGCCGTCGATCTCGACCTGCCCGCCCGCGAAGCCGCCGCGCCCGCGCACGACAACGGGCGGGCAGCCGGTGTCGGTCGTGGCGTCCACGCCCAAGCGGCGCAAGGCCGCGACGAGCGGCGCGATGGGCCGCTTGCGCATGTGCGCATCGCCGTCGATCACCACTTCGCCGTCCACGGCCGCGGCGGCGGCGGTCAGGAACCGCGTGGCCGTCCCGGCATTCCCCAGGCTGAGCGGGACGCCCGGCGCGGCCAAGCGCCCGGTGGCGGTGACGGTGAAGCCCGTGGCCATCGGCTCCTCGACCGAAACGCCCATGCTGCGCAGCGCCGCCGCCATGAAGGCGGTGTCGTCGCTTTTGAGCGCGCCGGTCAGGCGGCTGGTGCCCCGGGCCAGCGCCGCGAGCAGCAGGGCGCGGTTGGTGATCGACTTCGATCCCGGCGGGACGACCCGGCCGCGAAGCGCGCGCCCCGGCGGAACAACGGTCACTGCGGGAGATCGGGCAATCGCGGCGGTCATGGTGGCGTGTTCCTTTGCGAAAACCGGCACAAGGTCCGGCGGAAGCCCAGGACGCGCTGCGCGGCCGTAGAGCGCCCGGTGCCGGAAAGGTAGCACGGCGGCCGGCGGCGCCCACCCCCAGGCTTCGGAGTTAGTTTAACCTACTGCTTTATCTTGGCGATCAACTGCATTTTTAACTAATGATATTGACCGGCATGAATTCGTTTGACTTTAAGGCCGCTTCCAGCAGCGTCGTCACTTCACGGCATCGAGGCAAGCGTTGAACGGCCAAGTTCTGCCCATGGATAGTCTGTCCGCTTCCCTTGCCGGGCGCAGCGTCGCGCTGGTCGGCATGATGGGCGTCGGCAAGACCAACGTCGGACGCCGCCTGGCGGCAAAGCTCGGCCTGCCGTTCCGCGACGCGGATGCCGAGATCGAGCGGGACGCGGGGTGCAGCATCGCGGAGATGTTCGCGCGCGACGGCGAGGCGGCATTCCGCCAGCGGGAGCGCCGGGTCATCGGGCGGCTGCTGGCAGAGGGTCCCATCGTGCTGGCGACCGGCGGCGGCGCGTTCATGGACGCCGAAACGCGCCGGGCGATGCGGGACAGGGCGGTGTCGATCTGGCTGCGCTGCGACTTGCCGCTGCTGCTGCGACGGCTTGCCGCCTGCACGGACCGGCCCTTGCTGCGGGGCGGCGATCCCGCCGAAACCCTCCGGCGGCTGATGGCGCTGCGCCACCCGGTTTATGCCGAGGCGGATTTGGCGTTCGACAGCATGGACGAGGACCCGGACGAGACAACGGCCCGGGTTCATGCCGCCTTGCGCAGCCTGCCCGCGCGCCTGGCCTCGTCATTGCAGGGTCGCTGAGCGGGCGCTGCCGCGGCGGAACCGGCCGGGCTGAGATCACGCCGTTGCCGCACGGCGGCCCGTCTTGATGGTTGCTTGCCTGCGCCGCCCGGCCAACCCCGGCAACCACGCTGCAGCGGCAAACCGCCGCAAACAAAGAAAGGCCGGTGGCATGACGAGCATGCCACCGGCCCAAGCCTCACGCCCGGTTTAGGTCGTGGGGATCATCGTGTCCGGCACCGAGCCGCCATCGGCGGTGATCTGCGCGTAAACCCCGGACGTGATGTCGGTCGCCGACGCATACTGGCTGCCGCTGTCATCGGTGGCAGGGATGCTGCTGGCGCCGCCGGCGCTGCTGGCCTGGTCGCCGAACGGGTTGTTGGCGCCGCCAAGACCCTGGAGAGCAAGGAAGTTGTTGGCGCCGCCGCCGCTCAGGCTGGCCAGCAGGGTGCTGGCGTCAAGGCCGGCCTCGGTGATCAACGGACCGAACGGGCTTGCTGCGAGAAGGGACGCGGCGTCGTCGCTGCTCAGGTTGTTGAAGTCGATGCTGCCGGCGCCGGCAACCGCATTGCCAGCCGCCCCGGTCGGATCGTTGGAGGACATGTTGGCTGCCTGCTCGCCGTCAGTCGAGGCGCTGCCCATGCCGGACGCCGCGGACGATGCGCCGCCCGCGAAGGGGTTGCTGGCGCTGGCGCTGCTGCTGTCGGTCGAGGCTGCAGAGGGACTGCCATCGCTGCTGCTCGGAGCGCCGCCCATGCCAGACGGAGCGCCGCCCGATGCGGCCCCGGCATTGGTCGCGGCCGAGAAGATGCTGTCCTGTCCGGGGTAGTTGGTGAACGGGTCGCTACCCGGTGCAGCATTGCCGAACGGGTTGCCGCCGCTGCCGTTGTTCAGCGACGCGTAGTCGTCCGGGTTGATGTTGCCGAAGATGGTCTCGGGCGTGACGCCCGGCAGGTCGAGCAGGGCGCCGAACGGGCTTTGCCGAAGCGAGGCCGCCATGTCGGAGCTGCCCGTGCTGGCGCTGCCGCCTGACATGCCCATTGAACTCATGCTGCCACTCATGCTGCCTCCTGAACTATCGGCGCTGATCGCAGCGCCGGAAGAGTCGCCGCCCGCCGAACTGGCGAACGGATTGCCGTTTCCGGCGGGCGCCCCGCCGCTTGCCGAGCCGCTGCTGGCAAAGGGGTTGCCGCCCGCGCTGGACCCGTCGCTGCTGCCCATGCTGGCAAACGGGTTGCTGCCGGAACTGTCGCTGCCGGACCCGCCGCCCGAGCCTGAAGCGTCGCCGTAGGCCACGACGAACTGGTTGTTGTCGCCGCCGACGTTCACTGCGCTGCTGGTTGCCGCGGCGCTGTCGTTGGGGCCTTTATAGCTGACAACGAACGCGCTGTTGCCGCCATCAACGGTGACGTTGTTGCCGGACGGGGTGCCGCTGTTGAACGCCGAGTAGTCGTATGCGACGACGAACTGGTTGTTGCCGCCATCGACGAGGACGGAGTTGCCGCCGGCATCCGTCGCGTCGCCGCTCGACGTGCCGGGCGCGAACTTGACCACGAACTGGTTGTTGCCGCCCGTGATGTGCACGGTGTTGCCGCCGGTGCTCATCGAGCCGTCGGTCGGCGAGGGCTGGCTGTAGTCGATGACGATCCGCTGATTGCCGCCCTGGATCGTCACGTCCGAGTTGCCGGGCGTGAGGACGCTGACATTGGTGTCCTGCCCAGCCGCGCCCTGGTCCGTCGAGGCATAGGCGGCGCTGGTGTCGGCGGAGCTGCCGACGTTGACGTTGGCGCTGCCGGGCGCGACGACGCCCGCGTTGTTGCTGCCCACCGAGCTGCTTTGGCCAGTCACGCCGGGGCCGTAGAGGCCGGGCGCATTCGGGTCGGCCGCCATGGCGCCCGCACTGTCATCTGCCATATGGGTAACTCCTCCTGTGGCGGTCGGCGCTCTGTGGCGACCGCGCGGTTGGCTGTCCGATGGATGAATTGCCGCTCAAGCGACCAACACGGTTCACCGGGCTTCTGCTTACGACGCGCGCATCCTGGCACGGCGCAGACTACATCGACTATTTCTCAGCTATATGCTAGTCTAATACTGATAAAGTATTTGTAATTTCTCTGCATCAAAATTTAGCATTGAACCATACAGAAACATTTATGTAATTGTACATTCGGCTGCGGCGATCACCAAGCGGCCTCAGCTCACCGTCTGGCTCAGATGCCGCACGCTCCCGTCGCGCCCATACCGGGCGCTCGGCACCCGTTTATAGGCTTGGCCGGCCCGGACCACCTCGCGCCGGACGGCCTGCGCGCTCTTGAACCGTTCGTACAAGGCGTCGGCCTCGTCCCAGCGGATCGCCCGCTGCAGCGCCATCAGGTCCTCGATGTAGCGCCCGACGACCTCCAGCACCGCCTCCTTGTTGTGCAGGAACACGTCGCGCCACATGGTGGGGTCCGATGCGGCGATGCGCGTGAAGTCGGTGAACCCGCCGGCGGCGTATTTCAGCACCTCCCCCTTCAGCACGCCCTCAAGGTCGTCCGCCGTGTTGACGATGTTGAAGGCGAGCAGATGCGGCAAGTGCGACGTGACCGCGAGCACCTTGTCGTGGTGCGCCGCGTCCATCACATCGACCCGGGACCCCAAGGCGCGCCACAGCGCCGCCACTTGTTCCACGGCCTCCGGATCGGTGGCGGCCTGCGGGGTCAGGATGCACCAGCGGTTGTCGAACAGCCGCTCCACGGCCGCTGCCGGCCCGGACTCCTCCGTGCCCGCGACGGGGTGGCCCGGCACGAAGCGCCGCATGTCGAGGTGCGGCGCCACCAGTTCGATGACCTTGCCCTTTGCCGAGCCGACATCCGTGACAACCGCATCGGCCCGCAAGCCCGGCGCCATCGCCCGCGCCGCGTCGCCGCTGGCGCCGACCGGCACGCCCAGTATCACCAGGTCCGCATCCCGCACGGCCGCGGCGGCGTCCGGCACCGCCTCGTCCACCAGGCCCAGGGCGCAGGCTTCGTCGCGCGTTTCCGCCCGGCGCGCCGTGCCGACCAGCCGCTCCGCCAAGCCCAGGCGGCGCACGTCGCGGGCGATGGACCCGTTGATCAGGCCCAGGCCCACGAAGGCGACCTGCCGGAACAACGGCGTCCGCCCCGGACGGGACGGGCCGCCCGCTGGCCCCTTCCCGTCCTCCGTCCCAAGGTCGAGCGTCACGGGCTGCCCGGCCCGGCGGCCGCCCGCTCCCCCCGCGTCGCCTTGAGCCGTTCGGCAAGCAGGAACGCCACTTCCAGGCTTTGCTGCGCGTTCAGGCGCGGGTCGCAATACGTATGATAGCGGTCGGACAGCGCGGCGTCGGTGATGGCCTGCGCGCCGCCGGTGCATTCGGTGACATTCTGGCCCGTCATCTCGATGTGGATGCCGCCAGGGTGGCTGCCCTCCGCGTGATGCACGGCGAAGAACGTCTCGATCTCGCGCATGATGCGGTCGAACGGCCGGGTCTTGTAGCCGGACGCCGCCTTCACCGTGTTGCCGTGCATGGGGTCGCACGACCAGACCACCGACCGCCCTTCCCGCTGCACGGCGCGGACCAGCGCCGGCAGGTGCGCGCCCACCTTGTCGTGCCCCATGCGCACGATCAGCGTCATGCGGCCGGGCTCGTTGCCGGGGTCGAGGATGTCGAGCAGGCGCAGCAGCGCGTCAGGTTGCAGGCTCGGCCCGGCCTTGAGGCCGATCGGGTTGTTGATGCCGCGCATGTACTCGACATGCGCGCCGCCGGGGTCGCGGGTCCGGTCGCCGATCCATACGAAATGCGCGCTGGTGTCGTAACACCCGCCCGTCACCGAGTCGGTCCGGGTCATCGCCTCCTCGAAGCCGAGCAGCAGCGCCTCGTGCGAGGTGTAGAACGTGGTGCGCGCCATGGCCGGCGTGGTCAGGTCCGACATGCCGCACGCCGTCATAAAGGCGAGCGCCTCCGAGATGCGGTTGGTCAGGTCTTCGTAGCGGGCACCCTGCGCCGAGTTGGCGACGAAGTGGAGGTTCCACTTGTGCATGTTGGCGAGGCTGGCATAGCCGCCTTCGACGAAGGCGCGCAGCAGGTTCAGCGTGGACGCCGACTGCGCGTAGGCCTGGATCTGCCGCTCGGGGTCGGGCCGCCGGGCTTCGGGCGTGAAGGCGTAGCCGTTCACGATGTCGCCGCGGTAGCTCGGCAGCTCCGCGTCGCCCTGCTGCTCCGTATCGGAGGAGCGCGGCTTGGCGAACTGCCCGGCGAGGCGCCCCACCTTGAGCACCGGCACGCCGGCGGCGAACTTGAGCACCACCGCCATCTGCAGCAGCACGCGCAACGTGTCGCGAATGTTGTCCGCGTGGAAATCGGCGAAGCTTTCGGCACAGTCGCCCCCTTGCAGCAGGAAGCCCTGGCCGGCTGCGACCTCGCCCAGCTTGCGCCGCATCTCGCGCACCTCGCCCGCGAACACCAAAGGCGGCAGCCGGCCGAGCCGGCTCTCGACGTCGGCGAGGCGCCCGGGATCGTCATAGGCCGGCATTTGCTGGACCGGCATCCTGCGCCACGACGCGGGGGACCAGGCGGGCGAGTAGTTCACGGCGGCGGAAGCGATGGTCCCGTCCGCCGCGTAATGCGCGAAGTCATCCATGGCAGAAATCCATATGTCAGGAGTTTGGCCGTGACCGCATCAGTCAGCCATCCCATAGTCGGTGTGATGCGCGATCCCCGTGCCGTCGAACCGCATCGCCTCCTCTGCGGCACGCAGCAGGGCCTTGGCCTTGTTGCAGGACTCCCGGTATTCCGCGTCCGGGTTCGAGTCCGCAACCACGCCGCCGCCCGCTTGGACGTAGAGCGTGCCGTTCTTCACCAGCCCGGTACGCAGGCCGATGCAAGTGTCGAGGTTGCCGTCCGCGCCGATGTAGCCGATGCCGCCGGCGTAGAAGCCGCGCCGGGTCGGTTCCAGCTCGTCGATGATCTCCATGGCGCGGATTTTCGGCGCGCCGGACACGGTGCCGGCCGGGAAGCCGGCGCACAGCACGTCCAGCACGTCGGCGCGGGCGGGATCAAGCTCGCCCTCCACGTTGGACACGATGTGCATGACGTGGGAATAGCGTTCCACGATCATCTTCTCCGTGACCCGCACCGTGCCGACGCGGGCGACCCGGCCCACGTCGTTGCGCCCGAGGTCGAGCAGCATGAGGTGCTCGGCCAGCTCCTTGGGATCGGCGAGCAGGTCCTGTTCCAACGCCACGTCCTCCGCCCGGGTGCGGCCCCGCGGCCGGGTCCCGGCGATGGGCCGCACCGTCACCGTGCCGTCGCGCAGCCGCACCAGGATTTCGGGCGAGGAGCCGACCAAGGCGAAATCGCCGAGGTTGAGGTAGAAGGAGAACGGCGACGGGTTGAGCCGGCGCAGCGAGCGGTAAAGCGACAGCGGCGGCAGCTTGAACGGCAAGGAGAAACGCTGGGACGGCACGACCTGGAACGCATCCCCGGCCCGGATATACGCCTTGGTCTGCTCGACCATGGCGTAATACTGCTCGGTGGTCAGGTTGGAGGTCGGTTCCGCCACCGCCCCGTGCCCGACCGGCGCCAACTGGTGCGGCAGGCTCCGGCGCAGGTCGGACGCCACCCCGGCCAAGCGTTCGCAGGCGCGGTCATGCGCCGCTTCCGCCGACAAGCCCGGCGTCGGATACACCGGCGTCACCACCGTCATGCGGTCCAGCACGTTGTCGAACACCGCGACCACCGTGGGACGCATCAGCATCGCGTCGGGCAAGCCAAGCTCGTCCGGGTTGCCGTCCGGCAGCCGCTCGATCAGCCGCACGAAGTCGTAGGCGAAGAACCCGATCAGGCTGGCGCTGCCGGGCGGCAGGCCCGGCGGCAGCTCGATGCGGCATTCCGCGATCAGGGCGCGCAGGCTGGCGAGCGCCGGCAAGGGCTGCGGCTCGTACTCGGTGCTGCCGACCTGCACATGGCGGTTGATCTCGGCCCGCTCCCCGTAGCAGCGCCAGATCAGGTCGGGTTTCAAGCCGATGTAGGAGTAGCGGCCCCGCACCGCGCCGCCCTCGATGGACTCCAAGAGGAAGCCGTAGGGCTGACCCTCGGCCAGCTTGATCATCGCCGCGACCGGGGTTTCCAGGTCCGCGACCAGGGTGGTCCAGACCACCTGCGGCTCGCCGCGGTCGTAGGCTTCGGCGAAGCCCTTTCGTTGAGTCGAGACCTGCATCCTTGGTCCTCGCCAGTCGGTGCGAGCTGGCTGCTCGTGGTTCATGAAATTCATTGCATCGACGCTCATGCCGGCACTTTGCCAAGGAGGTTTGCCGTCGCGGCCGTCACGTCGGCTTGCCGCATCAGGCTCTCGCCGACCAGGAAGCAATGGACGCCCGCGGCCTGCATCCGGGCAATGTCCGCGGGCGAGCCGATGCCGCTTTCGCACACCAACAAGCGGTCGGGCGGCGCCAGCCGGGCCAGCCGTTCGGTGGTGGCCAGATCGACCTCGAACGTCTTGAGGTTGCGGTTGTTGATGCCGACCAAGGGGGAGCGCAGGCGAAGCGCCCGCTCCAGTTCCGCCTCGTCATGCACCTCGATCAGCACGTCGAGGCCAAAGCCCTCGGCCGCCGCTTCCAGCTCCGCCGCCTGCGCGTCGCCCAGCGCCGCGACGATCAGCAGGATCGCGTCGGCGCCGAGGGCGCGCGCTTCCGCCACCTGGTAGGGGTCGAGCATGAAGTCCTTGCGGATCGCCGGCAGGGCGGCGGCGCCGCGCGCTTCGCCCAGGTGCGCGTCGGCGCCCTGGAAAAACGGCACGTCGGTCAGCACGGACAAGCAGGCGGCGCCCCCTGCCGCGTAGGCCCGCGCCAAGCTGGCCGGGTCGAAGTCGGCGCGGATCAGGCCCTTGCTCGGGCTGGCCCGCTTGATCTCGGCGATCAGCCCGGGCTGTCCTGCCGCGGCCTTCGAGCGCAGCGCGCGGACGAAGCCGCGCGGCGGCTCCCCCGGCAACGCAGCCTCGATTTCGGCCAGCGGCCTGCGCGCCTTGCAGCGCGCGACGTGCTCCAGCTTGACTTCGCAGATTTCCGCCAATCGGTCGCTCATGCCGGCACCCCGTTCGTGGCGCGCACCAGCGCGTCCAGCCGGGCCGCCGCAGCGCCAGAATCGATGGCGCGGCGGGCCAACTCGGCGCCGCGCGCCAGCCCGTCCGCCCGGTCGGCCACCACCAGCGCCGCCGCGGCGTTCAGCACCACGATGTCCCGATACGGCCCGGCTTCGCCGTCCAGCAGCGCCCGGAGCGCCGCCGCGTTGTCCCGCGCGTCGCCGCCCCGTAGATCGTCCAGCGTCGCCCGCGGGATGCCGATCTGCTCCGGCGTCACCTCGAACCGCCGGATTTCGCCGTCGTGCAACTCGGCGACCGAGGAATGGGTGGTGGTGGTCAGCTCGTCCAGCCCGTCATGGCCGTGCACGATCCAGGCCCGCTCGCTGCCGAGCTCGCGCAGCACCTCGGCAAACGGCGTCAACCATTGCGGCGCGAACACGCCGAGCAGTTGCCGCCGGGTCCCCGCGGGGTTGGACAACGGGCCAAGCAGGTTGAAGATCGTGCGGGTGCCCAGCTCGCGCCGGGCTGGGCCGGCATGGCGCGTGGCGCCGTGGTGTTGCGGCGCGAACAGGAACGCCACGCCCGCCTCCTCGAAGGCCCGGCCCACCGCGTCCGGCGGCGCATCGACGTTGACGCCCAGGGCTTCCAGCACGTCCGCCGCGCCGGACTTCGACGACAGCGCCCGGTTGCCGTGCTTGGCCACCGGCACCCCGCACCCGGCGGCGACGAGCGCCACCGCGGTGGAGATGTTCAGCGTCTGCGCCCCGTCGCCGCCGGTGCCGCAGGTGTCGATGGCGCCGTCCGGCGCGCGGACCCGCACCATGCGGCCCCGCATCGCCCGGGTGGCGCCCACGATCTCCTCGGTGGTCTCGCCCCGCACGCGCATCGCCATCAGCAGGCCGCCGATCTGGGACGGCGTGGCCGCCCCCTCCATGATCGCGTCGAAGGCCGCCTCGGTCTGCTCCGCGGTCAGCCGCGCGCCGCTGCCCAGAAGGGCCAGGATCGGTCGGAGCGCGTCGCTCATGTCGCCCTCCGCTCTGGCACCATGTCGAGGAAGTTGCGTAGCAGCGCGTGGCCGGCCTCCGTCTCGATGCTTTCGGGGTGGAACTGCACGCCGTGCACGGGCAGGCTCTTGTGGCGCAGCCCCATGATGAGGCCGTCCTCCGTCCATGCATTGACGTGCAGCACGTCCGGCAGGCTGTTCCGGTCCACGATCAGGCTGTGGTAGCGCGTCGCCGGGAACGGGTTGGGCAGCCCGGCGAACAGGCCGGTGTCGTCGTGGTGGATCAAGCTGATCTTGCCGTGCATCGGCGCCGGGGCGCGCACCACCGTGCCGCCATACACCTGGCCAAGCGCCTGGTGGCCCAGGCAAACGCCGAACACCGGGCAGACCGCCGCCGCCGCCTCGATCAAGGCGAGCGAGATGCCGGCCCGGTCCGGATCGCACGGCCCGGGCGAGATCACCACGGCATCGAGGCCAAACGCCAACGCATCCGCCGGCGTGAGCGCGTCGTTGCGAATGACCTTGACTTCCGCGCCGAGTTCGCCAAGTCTGTGGTATAAATTAAACGTAAAACTGTCGTAGTTGTCTAAAAGAAAGAGTCGGCGCGTCGGGGCGAAGTCGTTTTTCTGCCATTCAGGCAATGCCTGCTGGCCGGCTGAGGCAAGGACGCCGTGAACCGGTCGGTCGGCCAGAAGGCCCTCGGATGCGGTGGTCATGCGGCAGCCTCCGGCAGGTAGCTCATTCCCTTGTTGAACGAAGACAGGTTGCCCGCCTTGTTCTCCAGCACGCGCTTGAGGCTCATGCTTTCCGCGCCGTAGTCCTCAATCTGCAACTTGCCATGTAGTGGCACCACGCCCTTCTCAAAGAACACAATGCGGTGCGCGATGAAGCCGCGGGCCTTCGGGTTGCTGAAAGCGTAGTCGCACGGCATGAGAACCAAGAGACTCCGCTGCGTCCAATTCGAGCTGCGGTAGCGATGCTCGAACTCCAAGATCATGTATTTCCCGAGGTCATGCTTGGTGGCCGTCACTTCAAGCTTTTGGCCGTACTCGTCCATGAACTGGCCCTTGGCCGCCTCCGCCTCGCCGTCCGGCTTCAGGAAGTAGCCCCACTCGCCGAGGTTGCGGACATCGCCGAGGTACTCGGTCGCCATGTCGGGCGGCGCATCGACGTAGATGGCGCTGGTCTGGATCTCGAACCGGCCCTGCACGGCGCGGTCGTGGCCCGCCCTGCGCTCCAGCGCGCCCTTCAGCGACCGGATTTCGGCGGTGTGCACCCAATGGATGCCCTGCATCAGCATGGTCGTGCGGCGCTCCGGGCCGATGAAGCTGAGCCAGTGGAAGTAAACGCCTGGCTCGTCGGAGCCGAGGTAGCTCGACGGGAACAGCAGGGCCGGGTAGCACTGGAAGTACTCGCCGTACTTGTAGCCGCAATGCCACTCGACGCCGCCGAAGCTCGGCGTTTCCACCGGGCGCGCATGGTAGAACAGGTCGTGCTGGTAGCCTGACGCCGTGCCGCGCCAGGTGTTCTCGTCCATCTGCTCGATCATGCGGCTGTAAAGCGTCCACTCATCGAGGTTGCGCAGGTCGCGCACGTAGTCGGACGCATCCTTCATGGTGGTCGCGATGTAGGTCGAGGTGGCGAAGGTGTTGCTTTCCATGACGGTTTAAACTCCGTGCTCAATTGGCTGCGATGACCGGGAAGCTCAGGCCTTCCTGACGCTGGCCCGCCTTGGCCACGCGCAGCCCCTCGTTGCGCCCGTTGGTCGGCGCGACCTGGTCCGCGTCGATCAGCACGTCGAGGATGAAGGGTCCCGAAGCGGCAAGCGCCCGGGCCAGGCCGGCTTCCAGCTCGTCCTCGCTTTCGACGCGCAAGCCGTCTGCGCCCATGGCGCGGGCCAGCATGGCGAAGTCCGTGGGCGGGAAGGCGGCGTCGGCGCAGCCCGCCATGTCCAGCGCGGCCATGCCCTGGTAGCACATGTTGTAACGGCCGTCGTTCAGGATGATCCACACCGCCGGCAGGTTCTGCTTGGCCGCGGTGTTGACCTCCAGGTTCATCAACATCGCGCCGTCGCCGACGATGGCCACCGCCTTGCCGCCGCGGCCCAGCGCCGCGCCCAGCACGCCCGTCGCCGCGTGCCCCATCGAGCCGACGTTGGTGCTGACGCGATACCGCCCCGGCTGCGCGAAGCGCAGGTAGTGCGTGGCCCAGGTGAAGGAGTTGCCGGACTCGGCCAGCACCACGGCGTCCGAGCCGTCCACCACCGTGCGCTGGATGGCCGACATCAGCGCGCTCGGCCGCACCCGGCCCGCGCCGCCCGGCGTCGGGTGGCTGGGATGCGGACGCGCCGGCGACGGCGCCGCAGTTTGGGCACGCACGGCCGGCCAGGCTTCCAGCAGTTCGGCCAGGAAATCCCCGGCATCGGCCTGCACGCCATAGGTTTCAACGTGCGGATAGGCGACGCCGGGCACGGCGGGGTCGATATCGACGTGGATGAAGCCGCCCTCCGGCACCAGGCCCGGATTCCAGAACGAGGTCGGCTCACCGAGCCGCGTCCCCAGCACCAGCACGCGCCGCGGGGCGAAGTCCCGCATAAAGGCGACGGCCGCCGCGGTGTGCCCGCCCATGCCGGTCACGCCGACATACAGCGGGTGGTTCTCAGGGAAGATGCCCTTGGCGCGCGGGGACACCATCACCGGCGCGCCCGCGCGCTCAGCCAGGGCGCGTATGGCCGGCGCGGCGTCCCGTGCGCCGAAGCCCGCCCAGATGACGAACGGCTCGGCGGAAAGCACCTCCGCGCAATGCGCCACCGCCGCGCGGTTCACGCCGGGGCGGGTGGACGCGCCCGGCGCCGAGGGCTTGGTCTGCACGGACAGCTTCGGCAAGGGCTGGGACAGCGGCGCGCCCTGCACTGCGTTGGGAATGCTGATGTGCGCGACGTAGGCGCCGGGCCGCTGCAGCCCGGCGGCGATGCGGCGCAGCACGGTCGGCAACTGCTCCGGCGTTTCCAGCACGACGGCGTCGTCGAACCAGGCACCCGCCTCGAAGATGCCGCTCGTCGGCATGGTGTAGCTGCTGGTTTCCTGGATGCCACCGCGGCCCCGCATCGGCGCGGAGCCGTAGGCGGACACGAGGATCAGCTTGGCGCCTTCCGTGCGCGCTGCGAGCGTGCCGGTCAGGACGTTGGTGATGCCGGGTCCGGTGGTGGTGAACACCACAACGGGACGGCCGCTGGCGAAGTGCGCTTCCGTGGCGGCAAAGGCGGCGCCACTCTCGTGCCGGAAATGCAGCACGTCCAGATGCTTCGAGAACGCCGCCCACAGCAGCGCCATTGCGCCGCCGCAAACGCCCAGGGCGTGCGCCACGCCCAAGCCGCGGAGCGACGATGCGAGGCCTTCTGCGACTGTTGACGGGCCGGGCGCCGCCGCTGGCGCTGGGGCGGCGGGCATCTCGTCCGTTTCCAGGAGGTCGCCGCCGAATTCGGTAAGGCTCTCAGCCGTCATGTCCGGGATCTCCATCTGAAGCCGCGCGGCACCGGGACACGCGGGCTTGAATGCACTTGGAATTGCCCGGCCCGGCGACTGACGCCGCCAAGCCGTGCAAACGGGACGCGGTGGTGACGGACAGCGTGCGGTTTGTTGCTGTTCTCGGCACCCTGGTCCTCATTGTCTTGCGCCGCCGCGGCGGGTGATGGCGGCCCGAAAGCCGCCATCTTGCCCTTATCCCCTTGAGGGATGGACTGCCGCGGTCGAACGAGCTGCCGTTAGACCGTAGGCGTGGTCGTAAGCGTGCTACGCGCCGTCTGGGCGATGAGCGCCTGGCCCAGCGCCGTCGGGTCGAAGTAGGGGTCGAGGAACAGCGAGCCGTGCTGCACCTGCGGGTCCTCTCCCACGATTGCCGGGTTGTAGGTCGGCGTGGTCCCGGCGGTCGGGGTGCTCACCAGAACCGGCTGGGTGGTGTTAGTGAAGCCGTAGGCGAGCGGGTCGGCGGTGATGCCGTTGAACAGCGTGTTCAGGTCCAGCGTCTTGACGTCGAGGCCGGTCTGCTGCTCGAAGTTGTCGAGGCCGGCTGCGAGCTGGGTGTTGAAGGCGCTGACCAGACCCTGGAACTGATCCGGCGTGGCGCCCGTCGCCGCGAGGAAGTCCGGGTTGCTGAACAGCGGCGCCAGGGTGATATCCGGCAGGTTGGACACTAGGAAGTGCTTGGCGCCGAGATCGGCCAACTGGCCCAGCCCGGAGATGATCGCGTTGACGCTGTCCGTGACGCCCTGGTCCGGCGTCTCGGCGCTCGGCAGCGAGAGGTCGTTGCCGCCGAACGTCACCGAAACCAGGTCGTTCGACCCGAATGACCCGTCCTGCTTAGCAAACTGCTGGACCTGGCCCGCGAACGTGTCGAGGGTGGTCTGGCTGGTGTTCGGATCGAACGGGTTGGGCACGCCCAGGTCCCGCGCCGTCGCGCTCTCGTAAGCGAAGTTCTGCTGCTGCCCGGGAGCCGTCGCACCCAGGATTTGGGCGAGGTCGGTGGTCCACTGCGGCCCGTCCGAGAAGTTGCCGGTGTTCGAGTAAGGCGCCGCCGAGGTGCCCGGCACCTGGCCGAGCGACTTCTGGAGCGCCGCCGTGTTGCCGTTGTCGGCAAGCCGGTCACCGAACACGACGAGCTTGGACACGTTGTAAGTGGCGCCGTTGCCGGCAGGCAGGTCGAGCGGGTCGGACGGCGCCGGGGCGTAGTTGCCGAAGAACGGCGCGTAGTTGTTAGCGTAAGGGTTGTTGGCGAGCACGGGCGGCGCGACTGGATCGGTTGCCCCGGGAAGGGCAGGCGCGAAGCTGGCGCCAATGGGAAGGGTCGGCAGGTCGGTGGACAGGTTGACGCCCGAGGTGCTGGTGACGCCGCTTCCGGTCCCATCCTCGCCGCGCGGCGGAACCATGGACGAGCTGTCGGTGGCGGTCGCCGCGTCGGCAACGGTGGCCGAGGTGTCAGTCGTGTCGGTCCCCGTGAGGCCGGACGCCGCAGCAGCGGCGGCAAGCGACGCAAGAGGCACGTTCCCGGGCACGTCCGGCACGCCGTTCGAAGCCTTGAAGGTGTAGCTGTCGATCTCGGCCGCGTACTGCTCTGTGGGGTTGCCGCCGGCCGCGACCACGGCTGCGTATTGCGGAGGCGTCAGCACAGGCGGCTGCTTCTGTATCACGGTGACGCTGTCCACCGTCGAGCCGTCGTCCGTCAGCCCATACATGTCGTTGCGCGCGGCGTCCACGGCGTAGAGCTTGTTGTCCGTGGGGTTGTAAACGATGTCGTTGAGGTTGCTTTCGGTGTTGTACAGGGTCGTCGCGCCGTCGGGGCCGTTCGCCTGCGCATACTGGAGCGAGTTGAACTGCGGCGTCACGGTGGCCTGGGACGGGTCGGCGCCGAACAGCCCATCGACCTTGAGCACGCCCTGGAGCTGGTCGGCAAGCGGCCCCACAACGGCTGCGGTCTCAGGCGCCAATCCGCCGCCGGCGGCGATGTACACCGTGCCGTCCGGCGCGATGGTCATGCCGTTCATGCCGATGGAGATGACGCGGTCCTCGCCCGTCGTCGGGTTGAACTCGCGGAACGAGGACAGGCCCGAAAGCACGGTCTGCTGGCCGCCGTCGCCGTTGAGGTCAACGCGCGTGATCGAACCGGTGCTGCCGCCGCGCTCGCTGACCAGGCCGGGGATGAACGGGATCACCGGCGCGGTGTCGGAACCCTCGGCGCCGTTGGGGGTGCCGGTGCCCTGCTCCAGCACATACAGGTTGCCGTCGGGGCCGATGGACATGCCGCGCGGGCTGTTGAGGCCGCTGGCGATGACCGTGCTGCTCCACGTGCCGGTGGCCGGGTCCTGCTTGTAGTCCAGCACCTGGCCCGTGCCCGGCGAGGTCGCGGTGGCGGGGCCTTGGTTGTCGATGGCAACATACACGTCGCCCGTGCTCTGGTTCACCGTGACGTAGTTGCCGAGGTGAAGCTCAGGCCCCGAAATGGTGGTGCGGGTGCCGTCGGGCTGCACCTGGATCAGCAGGCTGGGCGGCAGGTCGGCCGGCGGGATGGTCGGGTCGTAGATCGCGTTGGAGTTGACGTACTCCAGCACGAACATGTCGCCCGTGCTGTTGTTGAAGGCGAGGCCGTTGACCTCGCTGAAGCCGCTGGCATAGGCCTGGGGCACGCCGCTGGGCGTCTTGCCGTCAAAGCCCGTAGTGGCTGTGGGGTCGGAAATGCGGATGATGCTCGAGTAGCCCGTGGGATACGGGATGCCGTTCAACTCGCTGACATAAAGCGCGCCGTCCGGCCCCACTGTCACGGCGGTGGGCACGGCTTCCGTTTGCCGGGTGAAAAAGCCCTCGTTGCCCGTTGAATACTGCGGCGGAAGGGTGGACTGGTCGCCCGTCACGCCGACGGTGCTGCCGCCCACGGACGTCGAGCCGCTGCCGCCGCCGCCCACGGCGGCACCGGAAGTACTGGTTTGATCCAGGGAATTCGTGGTTCCACTCATACTGAAACTCCAGAAACACAAAATGCTTAAGACAGCATCATTACAGCCGCTCAACCTGAAAGTTGTGCGGCTGACTTTACCGGCAAGGCCTGAACTGGGCCATGCACCGATGATACGTGAGTTGTTGCCGCAACCCAATCCCGTAAGTGCAATGTGGGATCACGATTCACACTAACTTTGGCTGGGATTTGGCCTACTCAACATTAGGCCTACAAATGATATTTGATGTCGTCTGCATTTGCTTTTGGCAATGCGCGACAAAACATTTGTTATACGAAGCTGCTGATCTTGTTATCCACGGCCGCGTATGGAGTGTAGGATCCCCTGAACGGCCAGACCTGGAGTTTGCCCCGCTGCGCAGCCCGGCAAGCAGCCTGACCGCGGCGGCGACGATGGCTGCCGGCAACGAAGCCGGCCCGGTTACGCCCACGCTGGATCAAACGCGCTGCCCTGGGTGCAGCAGGCTTGCGGCGGCTCATGGCGCCGCGCCTACCCCTCGAACTGCTGCCGTATCCAGCCTTGCGCGGCGGCAAGGTCGCCGAAGATCGGCGCGGCCACATGGGCGCACGGCCCGAACCCTGCTTCCAGGAACCAGGTGCCGACCAGCCCGGCATGGGACATGTCGTCGAGACGCACCAGCACCGCCACCAGCCGGCCATCAGCCAGCACCAGTTGGCCATCCTGGTCGCCGCTGCCGGTATGCACAGGCACCGGGCGCAGCAGCAGTTCTACCGACATGCCATCATCGGCTCCTCTTGCCTTGGTCCTTATGCAGCCTTGGGCATCGCACGCTGGTGCAGGTAGTCCGGGTCGAAGCCCGCAACGCGCCTCAGCCCGTCCCAGTCCAGCACCGCCAAAACCCTTCCGCGCACCTCAACCAGCTTTTTGGCGCAGAGTTCCTGCAGCACCCGGTTGACGTGCACGACCGGCAAGCCGGTGGAGTCGGCCAATTCGAGCGCCGTGATGGGCAGGCTGGACGCTTGGTCCTCCAAGCCCACGGCCTGCAGCCGCGTCGCCAGCTCGCAAAGCAGGTGGGCGGTGCGGGCAAAGGCCGGACGCCGGCCGACGTTGACCACCCATTCGCGGAACACCGCCGCGTCCACCAGGGTGTCCTGCCACAACAAGCGGCCCAGCCCCCGATGCTGCTCGATCCAGTCAAGCAACGTCGCGTGGGCGATGGGCGCGACCTCGACCGGGGTAAGCGTTCCAATGTTGTGGTCGAGCTTGCCCAGCAACAGGCCGCTGAGGTCGAGAATATCGCCTGGAAAATGAAAACTCATGATCTGCCGCTGTCCGTCCTGCATCGTCCTATAGCGGCACACCATGCCATTCAGCAACAGCAGGCAATGCGACGGCCGCTGGCCCTCCCATCCCAAGTTTTGGTCAGGGCCAACCTGTCGGACATCGATGGGAAGGTTTTCGAGAATCTGTCTCTCATTACTAGACAGCTTACCAAACCGTTCCAATTTCCGTATTAGAAGCCTGATCGTGCCTGACACTTGGTTTCTGCGCCTTCTATCCTGGTCATTCTTTCGTCTGAGGTGAGGGCAAGGCTAGAGTTGTCAAACGTACAATTTTGGTCGATAACACGCCTATATTTGTTGACCTTTGACATAACGCATCAACTTAGCCGTGCGGTCTCGCGGCTCCCGATGGAACGGCCGGGCACGGGCCAAAGCTGGGCTGCCCCCGCCAGCCCGTCGGCCAAGCATCCGCGAAGCGTCCCCGGTTCTCATGTTCGCTTGACGGCGCCCGCCCGCGGCCCGTAGCGTTGCGTTATCGACACGATGCGCCGGGCCAGCCGTTTCTGCGGCCCATGGCTTCATCAGGGAGGCGCCGAACGTGACAAGCTCGCTCCAAGGACGCATCGCCATTGTCACCGGCGGCGCAAGCGGCATCGGGGAAGCCTGCGCACGCGACCTGGCCGCACGCGGCGCGCTGGTGGTGGTGGCGGACATCGACGAGCCGCGCGCCCAGGCCGTGGCGTTCAGCATCCCGCACGCCGTGGCCGGGCGCCTCGACGTGACCCAGCCGGATGACGTGGAGGTGGTGGCGGATTGGGTGGAGCGGGAATACGGCCCGCCCGCCATCCTCGTCACCTCCGCCGGCGTGCTGCAGCCGCCCTTGCCGCCGGAGGAGCTGACAATCGAAACCTGGGACCATGTCATCGCCGTCGGTCAGCGCGGCGCGTACCTGAGCTGCGTCGCCTTCGGCAAGCGCATGGCGCGGCGCGGCGGCGGCGCGGTGGTCAACGTCGCTTCCGTCGCCGGCCTCCGCTCGATGCCGCTGCACGCTTATGTGCCGGCCAAGGCCGCGGTGATCGGCATGACGCGGGCGCTTGCCGCCGAGTGGGGCCGGTCCGGCGTGCGGGTCAACGCCGTGGCGCCGGGCTTCGTCATGACGCCTGCGTTGCAGGCCGCCGCCGATGACGGGCAGCGGGACCCGGCGGCCTTGGCGGAGAACTCCGCCATGGGCCGGCTGGTGGCGCCGGAGGAGGTCGCCCGGGCGTGCAGCTTTCTCGCCTCCGACGACGCTTCGGCGATCACCGGGATCACCCTGCCGGTGGATGCCGGCTGGCTGGTCGCCGGGTCCTGGCACGGCTACGGCGGCCTGCGGCCGGCGCGGGAGGGCGATGCCAAGGAGGCAGCCGCGCCCGACCCGGAAGCGTGACTTGAACGCGAGGGCGTTCCCACGCACGATCCCCGCTTGGCCGCATATGAAGCCATGAGGAGGATCGTCCATGACCGTCACCCGCCGCGCGGCGCTCGGCGCCGCCGCCGCTGCATCGGCCCTGCTTCCCGTCCTGTCCCGCCGCACGGCCGCGCAGGATGCGCCGATCCGCCTGGGCGTGCTGAACGACCAGTCCGGCACCTACCGCGACGACACCGGCCCGCTTTCCGTCCTGTGCGTGCGCCAGGCGGTGGAGGAGTTCGCCCGGGTGCATCCCGAGGTCAAGGCCGAGGTGCTGTCGGCTGACCACCAGAACAAGCCCGACATCGGCGCCGGCATCGCCCGGCGCTGGTTCGACGAGGGCGGCGTGGACGCGATCATCGACGTGCCGACCAGTTCCGTGGCCCTCGCGGTGAACACCGTCTGCCGGGAGAAGAACAAGGTCTATCTGAACTCCGGTGCGGCCACCACCGACCTGACCGGCGCGCAGTGCAGCCCAAACACGGTGCACTGGACCTACGACACCTTTATGCTGGCGAAATCGACGGGCGGCGCGGTGGTGAAGGCGGGCGGCGATTCCTGGTTCTTCATCACCGCGGACTACGTGTTCGGCCAGCAGCTCCAGCGCGACACCGCGCGCTTCGTGCAGGAAGCCGGCGGCAAGGTTCTCGGCGCGCGGTCCTACCCGTTCCCGGACACCACGGATTTCAGCTCGCTGCTGCTGCAGGCGCAGGCTTCGGGCGCCAAGGTGCTGGGCCTGTGCAACTCCGGCAACGACACGGTGAACTGCATCAAGCAGGCGCACGAGTTCGGGCTGACCAAGTTCATGCGCGTTGCGGCGATGCTGATGTATGACGGCAACGTGCGTTCGGTTGGGCTGGAGGACAGCCAGGGGCTGGTGATGACCGAAAGCTTCTACTGGGACCTGAACGACCGCACGCGGATGTTCTGGGAGCGGGTCAAGCCGAAAACCCCGGCGCATCCGCCCAACATGATCCAGGCCGGGTGCTACGCGGCGACGCTGCATTACCTGAAGACAGCCGCGTCGCTCGGCCCGGCGGCGGCGAAGGCGGACGGGCGGGCGGCGGTTGCGCACATGAAGGCGACGCCGACCGACGACGATTGCTTCGGCGCCGGGCGCATCCGGGAGGACGGGCGCAAGGTCCATCCGTCCTATTTGATGCAGGTCAAGACGCTGGCGGAAAGCCAGGGACCGCTCGACGTGCTGAAGCTGGCCGCGACGACGCCCCCCGACCAGGCTTTCCGCCCGGTGAGCGAGGGCGGGTGCAGCCTGGTGAAAAGCTGATGGCGGGGGACGACCTGCTCTACGAGGTCCGCGACGGCATCGCCTGCGTCACCTTCAACCGCCCGCAGGCGCGCAACGCCATGCTGTTCAGCATGTATGAGCGCCTGGCCGAAATCTGCGCGGAGATCGAGGCGGATCGGTCGGTGCGCGCCTTGATCCTGACCGGCGCCGGGGACAAGGCGTTCGCCGCCGGCACCGACATCTCGCAGTTCCGGGCGTTCCAAACGCCGGAGGACGCGCTGGACTACGAGGCGCGGATCGACCGCGTGCTGGGCGTCTTGGAGCGGCTGCGCGTGCCGACGATTGCGGCCATCGCCGGCGCCTGTACCGGGGGCGGCGCGGGCATGGCGGCGTGCTGCGACCTGCGGATCGCGGCCGGCACCCTGCGCTTCGGCTTTCCCATCGCGCGCACGCTGGGCAACTGCCTCAGCGTCGCCAACTACGCCCGCCTGGCCGCCCTGATCGGCCCGGCCCGGGTCAAGGACATGGTGTTCACCGCCCGGCTGATCGAGGCGGAGGAAGCCCGGGCGATGGGCTTGGTCAGCGAAATCCTGCCGGACGCGGCGGCGCTGGCCGCACGGGCGGAAGAACTTGCCCGGCTGGTCGCCGCCCACGCGCCGCTGACGCTCCGCGCCACCAAGGAGGCGCTGCGCCGCATCCGGGACCGCTCGGCGGCGCCGGGCGATGCGGACCACGACCTGCTGCTGACGTGCTATATGAGCGCCGATTTCCGCGAGGGGATGGAGGCGTTCCTGGGCAAGCGGGTGCCGAACTGGCGGGGGGAGTGAGGCGGAGGGAGCACGGAATGCGATTGTATGGTGTCCGAGGCTGGGGGTCTGCAATCGCCGAGGGTCTGCTCGCCCTGGCGGGCCAGGGCTACGACTTCATTGATGTCGAGGGCTTCGACCGTCCAGGACCGGCCCGGGACCGGCTCGCCGCCGTCAACCCGCTGGTCCAGGTGCCGGCCCTCGTGCTCGACGACGGCACGGTGATGACGGAAACGGCGGCGATTGCCCTCTACTTGTCGGACCGCGCGCCCGGCCTCGCGCCCGCAATCGGCACGCCGGAGCGGGACCGGTTCTACCGTTTGCTGATCTGGCTGGTCGCGAACGTGTATCCGACGTTCACCTACGGCGACTATCCGGAACGCTGGGCGCCCTCGGCGGCCGAAGAACTGGTGGCGAGCACAGACCGATACCGCGAAACGCTGTTTCGCTGGCTGGAGGAGCAGGTTGCCGAGCCGTTCGTGCTGGGCGATGCGCCATGCGCCTTGGACATCTACGTCGCCACCATGGTCGCGTGGCGGCCACGCACGCCGTGGTTCGAGCAGAACACGCCGAAGCTCATGCGGATCGCGGAACGGACCCGGCAGATGCCTTCCGTCACCGCCGTGATGGCAGCGAACAGCAAGACCTGACCCCGCCGCAACCCGCGTCAGCCCAGTGCCGCGCTCCAATATCGCAGGCTTTCGCGGTTGACCGGGGCGCCCGCCGCCGTGTTCCGCGCCATGACCTCGGCATGGAAGGCAGCCGCCTCCGCCAGGCCGAGCAAGTCCCGCGTCGCGGTTATGATCCGGGTGATGCGCAGGTGGTTGTGGTCGTGCCCGGTCAGCCACCCGTCCGTGTCGGCATAGAACCGCCCCATGCGCGCCAGCCCGGCGCGAAACCCGGCCTGGGCCTGCGGGTCGCCGCGGATCGCCGCCGCCTCCACAGCACTCAGCACCGGCGCGCCCGGCACGGCGCGGCTGGCCTCGGCCAAGGGAAACAGCCATTGGATGAAATCGTGCACCGCCTCGATCCGCGCGTCGTCGAAGGCGAGCACGTCGGCCAAACGGCGTCCGCGCCCGTCGCGGCCGGCGCCCCGTAGGAAGTCGTGGATGGGACCGTGCATGGCGGGGTCAGCGCCCCGGCGCCGAGCCGCCGCGGCGCAGCCCGTCCAGCAACGCCTTGTGGAACCGGTCGGGCGCCTGGATTTGCGGCGCGTGGCCCAGATCGGGGAACTCGACCAGCCGGGCCTGCGGGATCGCCGCCGCGGCAGCCCGGCCGAGCTTGGGGTAGTCGCCCAGCGTCGCCTGCACGGATGGGGGCGCCAGGTCCTTGCCGATGGCCGTCGTGTCCTTGGCGCCGATCATCAGCAACACCGGCATCGAAAGCTGGCCCAGTTCGTAAACGACCGGCTGGGTGAAGATCATGTCGTACAGCAAGGCCGAGTTCCAGGCGACCCGATCCCGCCCGGCGCCGCGCGCCATGCCAGCCAGCATCTGCACCCAACGCTCGTACTCCGGCTGCCAGGTGCCGGCGTAATAGGTCGCGCGCTCGTAATCCCTGATCCGGTCGGCGGTGGCGGCCCGTTCGCGCCGGTGCCAGTCATCCACGCTCTGCCACGGCACGCCCTTGGCCTTCCAGTCTTCCAGCCCGATGGGGTCCACCAGCACAAGCTGCTCGACCGCGCCGGGATACATCAGCGCGTAGCGGATGCCGAGCATCCCCCCAGTCGAATGGCCGAGCACCGTCGCGCGGGACACGCCGAGTTCGGCCAGCAAGGCATGGGTGTTCGCGGCGAGCTGCTGGAAGCTGAACTGGTAGTGCCCGGGCTTGGTCGATTTGCAGAAGCCGACCTGATCCGGCGCGATCACCCGGTAGCCGGCTTGGCGCAGCACCACGATGGTTTGCTCCCAGGTGGCGGCGCAGAAGTTCTTGCCGTGCAACAGCACGACGGTGCCGCCGTTCGGCTGGTCGGGCTGCACGTCCATATAGGCCATCGCAAGCTGCTGGCCCTGCGAGGCGAAACGCCGATGCTGGACCGGGAACGGGTAGGCGAAGCCCTCCAGTTCGGCGCCATAGGCCGGCTCCTCGGACGCCGGTTCCGCACGGGACGGCGCGGCCAGTGCCAGGACGGCCCCCAGCGCTAGGAGCGCCAAACAGGCACGGCCCTTGCCGTCAGGCATGGAGGATCGCCACGGCCCGGGTCCACCCGGCGGAACCGCGGTGCAGCTTGACCGGAAACGCCGAGATGAGGAACCCGTCCGGCGGCAGCGCCTCCAGGTTGTGCATCTTCTCGATCTGGCAATAAGCGCGGTCCCGCCCCACGCGGTGCCCTTCCCAGATCAGCCCGGCGTCGCCCGTGTCCTGCACCCGGCGGCGGGTATGGCTGAACGGCGCGTCCCAGCTCCAGGCGTCGGTGCCGACCACGCGGACACCGCGCTCCGTCAACCAAAGCGTGGCCGCGCGCCCCATGCCGCAGCCGCTGTCGATGTAGTCCGCCTCGCCGTAGCGCACGCCGGCGCGGGTGTTGACGACGACGATCTCCAACGGCCGCAGCGCATGGCCGATGCGGGCGAGTTCCGCCTCGATGTCCCCGGGCTGCACCACATACCCGTCCGGGAAATGCCGGAAATCCAGCTTGATGCCGGGTTGGTACAGCCAGTCGAGCGGAACCTCGTCGATGCGCATGGACGGCACACCGCCGGGTGTGGTCGCCTCGTCCATGCGGGAGAAGTAATGGTAGGGCGCGTCCACATGGGTGCCGTTGTGGCTGCTGATGGCGCAACGCTCGACCGCGGCATACTGGCCTTCGGGCAGTTGGTCCACGCGGACGCCGAAGTACTCGGCGATGCCGGGGGCGGACTGGTGGTGGTCGATGTACTCGATCTTCGGCAGCATGTCCGGCGGGTCGCTGGCGATGTCGCCGCGCAGCGGGACGGACAGGTCGATGAGCCGGTGAGCCATGGTGCCTCGCATCATTGCAGCAGGCGCGGGCAGCCGCCGTCGGCGAGCGGGCGGAATGCCTGGGCGCCCGGGATCGTGTCCAGCAGCGTGTAAAGGTCCCAGGCTCCGCGCGACTCCCCGGGCTGCTTCACGCTGAACACGTAGAAGTCGTGCACCATGCGGCCGTCAGGGCGCAACTCCGGGTGGCGCACGACCTCGTCGGAGATCGGCAGCTCGTGCATCTTGCGGATAACGGCGCGGGCCTCGGTGCCGCGGGACGCCGCGACCGCCTTGAGGTAATGGCGCACGGCGGAGTACAGCCCGGCCTGGATCTGCGACGGCATGGCGCCCTGCCGGGCCAGGAAGCGCCGGGAAAAGGCGCGCGTGCCGTCGTCGATGTCCCAATAGAACCCCTCCGTCAGCACGGTGCCCGCCGCGGCGGGAAGGCCCAGCCCCTTCACGTCCAGCACCGACAGGTAGAACGCCACCAGGCGCTGCGCCCCGGCGCCCACGCCGAACTCGTGCGCCTGCTTGATCGCGTTCAACGTGTCGGCCCCGGCGTTGGCCAGCGCCACGATGTCCGCGCCGGACGCCTGCGCCTGCAGGATGGGCGACGAAAGGTCGGTGCTGGGGAACGGGTGGCGGGCCGAGCCGAGCACCCGGCCGCCTGCGGCGCCGACAATCGCTTTGGCATCGGCCTCGAACTGGGTGCCGAATGCGTAGTCGGCCGTCAAGAGGAACCACGTCGTGCCCGGCCGGGTCAGGCGGCGCGCGACGCCGCCGACCTGCGCGTAGGTGTCCCACATCCATTGCACGATGTGCTCCGGCTGGCAGGCGTCGCCGGACAGCCGGGCGGTGCCGCCGGCAAACAGCGCGACCCGGTTCTTCTGCGCCACGAACGGCGCGATTGCGAGCTGGATCGCCGCGTTGGACATATCCACCAGCGCGTCCACGTGCCCGGTGTCCACCCACTCCCGCGCGACCGCGAGCGCCACGTCCGGCTTGTTCTGGTGGTCCGCGGTGGCCACCTCGATGGCCATGCCCCGGCATTCGGCGGCCAAGCAGTCCTCGACCGCCATGCGCGTCGCCACGACCGATCCCGTGCCCGTCGCGTCCGAGTAAACGCCCGACAGGTCGGTCAGCACGCCCAACTTCACGGGGGTCTCGGCCCAGGCCGCGGCGCCGCCCACCGTCAACAGGCCCGCAAGCGCCCAACCTCGCCAAACCACGCGCCCCTCCCTTACCCTGCGCCGGGATGCTCGCTCAGGGCGCGGCTGGCGGCCAGGTCCCGTCACAACCCTTGCGCGGTGCGCACGGCGCCGACCCCCGTCGCGCGCAGCGCCACGTTGGCAATCGCGGCCACCACGATGTTCGCCAGCACCGCCAGTAGCCCGACATAAACGGTGTAGCTCGTCCCGCCGATCACGACGGTATGCAGCGGCTTCAACCCGTCCATGTAGGCGATGAAGCTCCCGCCGAAAAAGCCCACAGCCCAGCCGAGCAGCAGCGCCGGGGCGCGGAACCAGTTGAAGAACAGCCCGAACACGACAGCCGGGAAGGTCTGCAGAATCCACAAGCCCCCAAGCAGTTGCAGATCGAGCGCGTACTGCACCGGCGCGAACAGGATGAACAGCAGCGCACCCAGCTTGACCAGCAGGCTGGTGATCTTGGCGACCTGCGCTTCCCCGGCATGGGTGACAGCCGGGTTGACGTAGGCTTTCCAAACGTTGCGGGTGAACAGGTTGGCGGCGCCGATGGACATCACCGCCGCCGGCACCAGCGCGCCGATGGCGATGGCGGCAAAGGCGAAACCTGCGAACCATCCGGGGAACAGGCTGCGGAACAGTTGCGGCACCGTGTCGTTCGGCGTCGCGGGCTTCACCCCCGCCGCGTGCGCCATGTAGCCGAGCAGCGCGATGAGGCCCAGCAGCAAGGTATAGGCCGGCAGCAGGATCGCGTTCTTGCGTATCGTGTTGGCCGACTTGGACGCGAAGATGCCGGTGAGCGTATGCGGATACATGAACGCCGCCAGCGCCGAGCCGAGCGCCAGCGTGGCATACGGCCAGTACTGCGACGCTTGGAGCACCAATCCCGACGGCGGCGTGGGCGGCTTCTGCGCGAAAGCCTGGCCCGCCGCCTCGAACACCGCGCTGTAGCCGCCGAGCTTGTAGGGGATGAACGCCACCGCCACGATCACGACGATGTAGATCATGATGTCCTTGACGAACGCGATCAGCGCCGGAGCGCGCAGCCCGGCCGAGTAGGTGTAAAGCGCCAGGATCGCGAACGCCGCGATCAGCGGCAGCTCGCCGGTGAGGCCCAGCGCCTTGATCACCACCTCCATGCCGATAAGCTGCAGCGCGATATACGGCATGGTCGCCAGCAGCCCGGTGGCGGCGACCGCAAGCTCCAGCCCGCGGGAGCCATAGCGGCCATACACCACGTCGGCAGCGGTGACGTGGCCGTGCCGCTGCGCAAACGTCCAAAGCCGCGGCATGATGGCGAACACGATGGGATACACGACGATGGTGTAGGGCAGCGCGAAGAAGCCCTGCGCGCCGATGGCATACACCTGGGCGGGCACCGCGATCACGGTGTAGGCTGTGTAGAAGTCCCCGCCGACCAGGAACCAAGTGATCCAGGTGCCGAAGTTGCGCCCGCCCAGGCCCCACTCGTCCAAGTGGGCGTGATCGGCCGTACCCCTCCGCCAGCGCGACGCGCCGAAGCCCATGATGGTAACGAGGGCGAAGAAGAAGATGCAGACGGACAGCGCCGTCCAGTCGAGATTGGCGGAAACGCTCACGGCTCGTCCCCATGACCGGCGCTGCGATAGACGATCCAGGTCAGGATCGCCGTCAGCGGCACCCAGGCGAGCTGGTACCAATAGAAGAAGGGGAACCCGAACAAGGAGGGCGTGGCCGTGTTGTAGAACGGCACCCACAGCAACCCGATAAAGGGAAGCAACAGCAAGACCCACATCGCGACGTCTCCCGTTATGAAAGGCAGGTGCTGCCACATACCCTGTTGGGCTTCGTTATGTCGGGGCGGGGTTCGTGTTGCAAGGCGGGAGATGCGCCTCCCTCAATCCGGCGAACCGGCAAGCCGCCCGTGCGCGGCGAGCAGGGCGACGGCCACGGCCCGCAGCGCCGCAAGCTGGCGCCGGGCCAGCGCCAACGCCTGCGCGTCCGGCCCGGCGGCGTCGCCGATCTGCTCCTGCAGTTCCGCCGCGTCCCGGGTGAAGCCGTCCCATAGGCATTCGATCCGGGCCTGCGCCGTGCTGCCGGCCATGTCCGGCTCGGACGCCCATCCGGCCACGATGGCGCCGACCTCCTCCGCGATGCGGGCCGGCGACGCCCCGGCGGCGGCCAGCCGGCTCAGGGCTGCCTGGGCGTCGCTCAACGGGGCGGTGTCGTCCTCGGTCATGCCGGCCTCATTGGGAGCGGCCTTACTGGGAGCGGCACGTCCCCCGCTCCGCATCCGGCGGCGCATCCAGGGCGCGCGGCGACGCGCCCATGATCCTGGCGCGGTTGCGCTCGATCATGCAGTAGCAGGTGCAAGCCTTGCCTTCCAGCCCGGCACGGTCCAGCACCGTGATGCGTCCGCGCGATTGGCGGATCAAGCCCTGCGCCTGCAGCGCGTTCGCCACCACGGAAATGCCGGCCCGGCGCACCCCGAGCATGGCGGACAGGAACTCCTGGGTCATCGGCAGGTCGTCGCCGTCGATGCGGTCCCGGCTCATCATCAGCCAGCGCGCCAACCGCTCCGGCAGCTCATGCCGGGCATTGCAGGCCGCGATCTGCGAGTTCTGCATCAGCATGACCTGCACGTAGCGCAGGCAGCGGTCGCGCAGCGTCGGCAGCACCTCCGCCATGTCGCGGAGCACCGCGGCGCGGAGGCGGTGGGCGCGGCCCGGTATCTGGACAAAGGCGCGATGCACGCTGACCGGCTCGGGGCTGAGCAGCGCCGGCAGGCCCACGAAGCCGTCGCGTCCCGTCGTGCCGACCTCCACCAGGCCGTGATCCCGGGTGTCCGCGGTCAGGAACGCCAGGCCGGACTCAAGGAAGAACACCTCGTCAATCGGGGCTTCGGCCTCGTGCAGGACCTGCGACACCACAAGGGTCACCGGCGCCAAGTGCGGACGCAGCCGTTGAAGCTCATCGGCTGGCAGGGCGCGCAGCAGTTCATTGCGAAAACCGATGTTTTCGGCCGCGGGCACGATGGGCATCGCTGGTTCCAGGAAAGGCGGTTGAAAAGGAGTGCAGACAGAGCTACTGCTACGCACTATTCGACGGCCTCATGCAACGTTTACCGGCCTTTCGGACGTCCGAAAACGTACCTTAAGACAAATTATGATACCGACTCGGTAAGTGTCGCAGTAAAATGGCACAGCCGGGCATAACACCCGCAGGCCGCCGCCTCCAAGCCCGGGCGGTCGCAGATCACGATCCGTCCGCGGCTATGCCGCAACAGGCCGGCCGCGCCCAGCGCGCCTATGGCAATGGTGACGCCGGGCCGGCGCACTGCCAGGGTGGCCGCCAGCAGGTCCTGCGTCAGCGGCAGCTCGTCGCCGTCCGCGCGGTCGTGCGCCATCAGCAGCCAGCGCGCCAGGCGCTCCGGCAGGGTATGGCGGCTGTTGCAGGCCGCGACCTGCGCGACCTGCGCGACCAGCGTTTCCAGGGCCTGCCGCATCGCCCGACGCAGCACCGGCGCGTGTTCCAGGCTGGCGTGAAGGGCGTCGGCACGGATGGCATAGGCCGTCCCGGGCATCTGCACCACGGCCTGCATGGAGGAAGCCGGGCCAGCCGCGAGCAGCACCGGCGATCCGACCATGCTTTCCCGCCCGATCAAGCCGACCTCGACCCGTCCCTCGGCGCTTGCAGCCTCCGCCACCAGCGAAACGTAGCCTTGCTCGACGAAGAACGCCTGCTCGACCCGGCTGCCGGCGCGCTGCAGAACATCGCCGTGGGCCAGCCGGACGCGGGCCAGATGCGGCCGGAGGCGCCGAAGCTCCTCGGCGGGAAGCCTTTGCAGGAGCCGGTTGCGGAACATCGGCCGGGTCGGCGAGGGGAACGTGTCCAAAGCTCCCGATTTGGACACGCCCATGTGCCGCCCCTTACCCGCTTGCCAGTACTGGCGGAGCCGGTGCCATGTCCCGTGCCAACGCCTCTTTACCTTGGCCCCTCCGCCGAGATGGGGCAGTTCGCGTGAACGCTGCGGGCAGGGCGCCGCCTGACGGCCAGCGGACTGCTTGAACTGCCCAGCAGTAAGTTACATTTAAAGAATGTTCCGCACAACGTTCATGTTGGGGTGCGATGGGTCCCCTTCGCGCGGATGGCGACGACGGCATGGGGCAGCACCGTGGCGCGCCGATCAAAGATGGTGCGAGCCGCCAATGCCCAGCACGACTCCTCACGGCGGCGGCGCAACCGGCCGGTTCGCCGGGTGTTGAGCGGCAGGCCGGCTTGGCTTGGGCGTTGCGCCCGGCCCGCCTTCCCGCATGGAGAACCCCCATGGACCCCGTCGCCACCGCACAATGGGACCTGTCCGGCCCGCCCCCGGACGCCCTGCCCGGCGCCGGCGCCACGCTGCGGCAGGTACACGTCAAGGCCGGGCACGTCGCCACCCGGCACAGCCACCCGCATGAGCAGTTCCTGCTGGTGATGAGCGGCGCCGGCCGGCTGGAATGCGAGGCCGGCACCGTGCCGCTGCGGCCCGGCACCGTTCTCCGCTTCGCGCCGGGCGCCTGGCACAGCGCGGAGTTCACCGCCGACACCGTGCTGACCGAGTTCAACCTGGCGGAAGCGGCTGGCGAAGCGTAGCCGCCCGACATCATTGGCGGTGGCGCTCGCCTTTGCCGACCAGGTGCGTGCGCACAAGGAGGCCGTGCGGGCGGTGATCGCGGCACGGGTGGCCGCGGAGCTTGGCCGAACGGACGAGGCCGTCGCGGCGCAGGTATGGCTGTTGTTCGATGGCGCGACCGCGGCATCGGTAGTCGCGGGTGTCCGGGTGGTCGCCGCCGCCCAGGACGCGGTGGCCACTCTGGTTTCGGCGTCGAAGGGCTGCGGCCGTGGATAAGGGAGAGGCCGGCCTCGTCGCGTCAGGCTTCGCGCTTGTCGCCGTGTGCTACGGGCTTGCCCGCTTCGCTTACGGCCTGTTCCTGCCGGCCATCGGCGCCGAGCTCGGCCTCAACCAGACGCAGGCCGGCCTGATCGGGGCCGGCGCCTTCGCCGCCTACTGCGCGGCCGTCTGCGCGGCGTCCGTTCTCTGCGACCGGCTGGGGCCGCGCGCCGTGGCGGCCGCTGCGGGCCTGGCCGCCGCCGCCGGCATGGCGCTGGTCGCGTCGGCCCAGTCGCCTTTGTTTCTGGGACTGGCGGTGGCATCGGCCGGGCTGAGCACGGGCCTGGCGTCCCCGCCGCTGGCCGCCGCGGTGTCCGCCGCCGTGGCGCCGGCCCGGCAAGCCGCCGCGAACGCCTCCATCAACAGCGGCACGAGCGCGGGCGTGGTCTTGTCCGGGCTGGTCGCCCTGTTCTTTGCCGGGGCCTGGCGCGGCGCCTACGCCGCGTTCTGCGCCGTCTCGCTCGGCGTCGTGCTCTGCGTTTGGCGGACGGTGCCCGCGCGGGCCGGCCCTGGCCACGGAGGCTCCCTGGCGTTCCTGCCCGCCCTCCTCGCGCCGGCGCTGCGTCCGGCCCTGGGGGTGGCGTTCCTGGCAGGGGCGGCCAGCACGGCTGTTTGGACGTTCGGGGGCAGGCTGCTGCGCGACCTCGCCGGTTGGGATGGGGCGCGGGTCGGCCTGGCCTGGGTGGTGGTGGGCGCGGCCGGCCTGGCCGGGGCCGCCGCGGGCGCGTTGGTCCGTGCGTTCGGAGTGGACGCGGTCCACAGGCTGTCGCTCGCCGCCATGGCCGCCTCGTTCCTGGCGCTCGCCCTGCTTCCGGGTGTCGCACCGCTGGCGTTCCTCGCCGTGGCGCTGTTCGGCGGGGCCTACGTCATGCTCACGGGCGTGCTCCTGGTTTGGGGCGTTGAGGCGATGCCGTCGCGTCCCGCGCTCGGCCTCGGCGCCCCGTTCCTGATGCTGGCGGTCGGGCAGGTCGTCGGAGCCTTCGCCTTCGGCACGCTCCATGACGCCTTCGGCGCGCCTGCCGCCTTGGCGGCCTCCAGCATCCTTTGTTTCGGCGCAATGGTGTTCGGCGAAGCAGGGCGCGTCACAGACGCCGCCCCGTGATGCAGGGAAAGGCTCTTGGTCCCCCTTGAGCCGCCGGGACTGCGCCGACCATCGTTGGCGCCACCCTGTGCCGCCTCGTGCTTGGGGCCACGCTGCCTCCCGCCCATGGCCGTCCCCGTGCTGGCCCAGGACGCGGGAGCGGCGCTGCACAGCGCCGAGGACGTCGGGGCCGCCTTGGCCCAAGCCGGCCGCTTCCTGCCCGCACCGGAGGAGGATGCGCGCCGCGCACGGGCGCCGGGTCCGGCGCGCCTCGCCCGCCATTGACGGCCCGCGGCTCAGCGCCTTCCGCTCACCAAGCCGTGTAGCCCGCATCCGCATGCACGATGCTGCCCGTCATCAGGCTGGCCGCGTCGGAGGCCAGGAAGTGGACGACCGACGCGACCTCGTGCGGCTGGCCGACCCGGCGCATCGGGGTGTTGGCAAGCCATTGGTCATGCAGCCTGGGGTTGGCCATGCCGAACTGCGTCAGCGGCGTTTCGATGTAGGTGGGCGCGACGCAGTTGACCCGAACGTTGCGCCCGGCCCACTCGGCGGCGAGCGAGCGCGTCAGGTGGTGCACGCCCGCCTTGGACGCATTGTAGGCCGCCTGCTCCTGCGGCCGCACGACGATTGACCCCGCCATGGAGCCGATGTTGACGACCGCGCCCCGGCCCTGATCCAGCATGATGCGCCCGAACGCGCGGCAGCACCGGAACACGCCGTTCAGGTTGACGTCGATGTGCCGCAGCCACAGCGCGTCCTCCATGTCCTCGGCCTTGACCTCGGACACGACCACCCCGGCGTTGCAGACGAGGATGTCGATCCTGCCATGCCGTCCCAGGATGTCCGCGGCGGCGCGGGCGACCGTGGCGGCGTCGGTCACGTCGATCTCCACGCCCTCGGCCGTGCCGCCGGCCGCGGCCACCGTTTGCGCCCCGGCGTCGGCCAGGGCCGGATCGAGGTCGGCAATGACCACGGACGCCCCGGCCTCCGCCAGCGCGGCGGCGCAAGCCAGGCCGATGCCGCCGCCCCCGCCGGTGACGACGGCGACGCGGCCATCGAGGCGCAGCTTTTCCAGATACATAGGCGTGGTCCTCAGCGGCAGTCGGCGGCGGGCGTCAGCTCAGCACGATGCCGCCGCACACGTTCAGCGATTGCCCGGTCACGAACGCCGAAGCGTCGGACGCGAGGAAGCAGGCCGGCCCCGCCACGTCCTCCGGCTGGCCCAGCCGGCGCAGCGCGGTGATGCCCACCCACTTGTCGATGTTGGCCTGCTCCGACAGGTTGGTGCGGCCCATTTCGGTGACGATGATGCCGGGGCACACGCAGTTGGCGGTGATGCCGAACGGCCCGACCTCCTGGGCCAGGACGCGGGTGAACCCCATGATGGCAGCCTTGCTGGCCGAGTAATGCGCCTGCTCCGGCGCGCCGTGCTTGCCGCCGATGGAGGCGATGTTGACGATGCGCCCGTAGCCGCGCCCGCGCATGTGCGGCAGCAGCGCCTGCACCACCAGGAACGTGCCCTTGGCGTTCACGTCCATCACCGCGTCCCATTGATCTTCCCCCAGGGCCTCGACCGAGCCGGGGATCAGGATGCCGGCGTTGTTCACCACGGCGTCGATCTGGCCGGCCTGGGCCAGGGCCGTATCCACCATGGCGCGCACCGCCGCGCGGTCGCTCACGTCGGCCAGGAGCGCAATGCCGCGCCGCCCCAAGCCGCTGATCTCCTGCGCCACCGCCCCCAACTCGGCCTCCTGGCGCGCGATGTCGTTCACCACCACGTCGAAGCCGTCGCGCGCCAAGCCGAGCGCGATGGCCCGGCCGATACCGCGGCTCGCCCCGGTGACGAGGGCCGTGCGGCCGTTTCCTGCTGCCATATTGTCCTCCCTCAAAAGAACCGGATTTCCCCGCGCAGCACCGCGAAGCTCACGGCGGCGATCATCACCACCCCGCGCACCACGTTCTGCAAATAGAACGGCGCGCCGAGCAGGTTGAGGCCGTTGTCGAGCATCCCGATAATGACCACGCCCACCAGCGTGCCCTGCACCGTTGCGCGCCCCGGCTTGAACGTGGTCATGCCCAGGAACACCGCGGTCAGGCTGTCGAGCAGATAGGGTTCGCCGGCGCCGGGCTGCCCGGTGCCCAGCCGCGCCGTCAGCATGACGCCGCCCATCGCGGCGCCAAGCGCGGACAGGGTGAGCGCCACGATGCGGCAACGGTCCACGTTGATGCCCGAAAGCCGCGCCGCCTGCAGGTTCGCCCCGGTCGCCACCACGGCCCGGCCCAGGCGCGTCCGGTTCACCAGCACGTAAAAAGCGGCGACGACGGCCGCGGCGATCACGATGGGCACCGGCACCACGCCCCCGATGCGCCCGGTGGCGATGGTGTAGAAGGATTTCGGGAAGCTCGCGTAAATCGAGTCGCCCCCGGTGTAGGCGTAGTTCGCGCCCAGCGCGATGGGTCCCATGGCGAGGGTCGCGATCAAGGACGGGATGCGCAGCCGGGTCACCAGCAACCCGTTCACGACGCCGATGAGAGCGCCCACCAGCACCGACAGCACGATGGCCGGCGCGATGGGCAGCCCCGCCCAAACCATCAGCCCGGCCACCAGCACGGCGGACAAGCCCGCCACCTGCCCCACCGAAAGGTCGAACTCGCCGCTCGCCACGGCCACGGTCAACCCGGAGGAGATCACGGTCAGCACGGAAATCTGCACCAGGATGTTGCTGATGTTGTTGGCCGAGGTGAACTGGCTGCTCGCCGCGGCGAACACCGCGAAGATCAGCACCGCGGCGCCCAGCGTGCCGTAACGGGCGGCAAGCTGGCCCCACTCGATGCGGCGTGCCGGGGCGGCGGAGGTCGTGGTGGCGGACATGGCTAGTTCACCTCAAGGAGCAGCCGGCTTTCCGAAAGCTCGGCCCGGGTCAGGCAAGCCGCGAAACGGCCGCCGGCGATGCAGTGCACGCGGTCGCACAAGGCGATCAGCTCCGGGAACTCGGCCGACGCGATCAGCACCGCCGCTCCCTGCTGCGCGAGGCCGCGGACCAGCGCGTAAAGCTCGGCCTTGGCGCCGACATCGACGCCCTCCGTCGGGTTGTCGAGCAGCAGCACTGGCGGCGTGTCCATGCGCCCGATGCGCGCGATCCAGCGGCCGAACACCACCTTCTGCTGGTTGCCGCCGGACAATTGCAGCACGTCCTGGCCCGGCCCGCTGCACTTCACCCGCAGCCGCGCCACGATGTCGCGCACCAAGGCGGAGGCCGGCCCGCTCCTCACGAAGCCGCCCCGGCTGATCTGGGCCAGCGATCCCGCCAGCACGTTCTCCTCCACGGACAGGCCGTGGAAGATCGCCTTGCGCAGCCGGTCGTCGGACACGAGGAAGATGCCGTGGTCGATGGCCTCCCCCACGCTGCGCGGCAGGCGCGCCAGCCCCGCGATCCGCATTTCCTCCGCGGTTGCCGGGTGCTGCACCCCCGCCAAGCGTTCCAGCAGCGCGGTCTGCCCGGCGCCGAGCACGCCGGCCACGCCGACCACCTCGCCCCGCCCCACCGTCAGCTCCGGCACCTCCAGCCGGCCGACGCGCAGGCCGCGCGCCGCCACCATCCTGTTCTCCGCGCCGGCGGCGGCGTGGCTGTGCCAATCGGTGTCCTCGATGGCGCGTCCGACCATGAGGCGCACGACTTCCGGCAGCGTGATGTCCGCCACCGCCCCATCATGCACCACCCGCCCGTCCTTCAGCACCACCACGCGGTCGCATTGGGCGAACACCTCGTTCATGTGGTGGGAGATGAACAGGATGCCCAAGCCGCGCTGCTTCAGGTCCGCCAGGAACGCGAAAAGCTGCTGCGATTCGGCCAGCGTCAGGGAGGCGGTCGGCTCGTCCAGGATCAGGATGCGCGGGCCGGTCGCCAGCGCCTTGAGGATGTCCAGGATCTTGAGTTCGCCCAGGCTCAACGTGTCGCACTCGCGCGACAGGTCGATCTTGACCCCGAACCGGTCGGCCAGCGCCTGCGCCGCGGACAGGAGCCGCCGCTTGTGGATCAGCCCGGCGCGCAGCGGCTCCCGCCCCAGCATGATGTTCTCCGCACCCGTCAGCGGGCGGATGATCGCGACCTGCTGGTGCGCGACCGCGATCCCCGCGGCCAGCGCGTCGGCCACGCCGCGGAACCGCGCCGGGCGCCCGTCCACCGTGAGCGTCCCGGCATCCGGCGTCAGCGCGCCGCAGATGATCTTGACCAGGGTGGACTTGCCGGCCCCGTTCGCCCCCACCAGCGCCAGCATCTCGCCCGCGTGCACGCTGAGGTCCACGTCGGCCAGCGCCGGCGTGCCGCCGAAGCTCTTGCCCACGGCGCTGGCCCCCAGGAGCGCCCCCGACACCGGCTCCGACACCGCCAAGCGCGGGCGGGGCTGCATCCCCGCCATCCCGGTCAGCCCTTCATGCCGGCAAGCGCCCGGTCGCGGTAGATGTAATACAGGTCCGTCGCTTCATAGGTCGGCGTGCCCGCGGCCGGCACGTTGACGCCGTTGACGAGCAAGGGCGCCGGGAACTCCACGGTGGGCACCGGCACCACCTCCTTGGCCGGGCGGCCCTTGCCCACGATCTCGTTGACCAGCCAGCCGGTGTAGGCGCCCCAGGCCTCGAACGCCTGCGCCGTGGTGGCCTTGAGCGGGTAGCTCGTGTCGCGCATCCGGTCCAGCGCCGTGGGATGGCCGTCCGCCGACACGACGAACACCTTGTCCTGCATGTTGCGCGACTTGATGACCTCGGAGGCCGCCATTCCCGGCTCGTCCCAAGGGCACCAGATGGCATCGAGGTCGTTGCCATGGCGCGCCAGCCAGTCGTTCACCACGTTCTGCGTCGTCTCGTAGAACCCGGCATACTGGATCACCCGCTCGGCGCTCAGGCCGATCCACTCGTTCTCCGACAGCACGGCGCGCATCACCTTGCCGCGCTTGCGCGTGCCGTGGTGGAAGTTGGCGATCACGGCGCAGATCTTCGCCTTCTCCTTGCCCTCCCCCAGCAGCCGATCCACCATGTATTGGGTGTACTGCCCGCCCATCACCCAGTTGTTGCTGGTGATGTCGGCGATGGCCGGCGCCTGCCAGCCGCTGTCCAGGCTGAAGAACGGGATCTTGGAGCGCGTCAGGCTTTCCAGCGCGCTGTGCGCCGCCGTCAGCGTGCCGTACATCACCAAAACGGCGTCGGACTTGGCGGTGATCGCGTTCTCGATCTGGCTGACCAGCGCGCCGGGGTCGCCCTTGGCGTCGGTCTGGTTGATCTCCCAGCTCTTGTCGAGGCCCGTTGACTTCAGCCATTGCTGGAACCCGGCCCAACTGCGCTGGTCCGACTGCGCCGACATCTGCTGCGCCACCACGGCGAGCTTCACCGGCTTGGCCTGCGCCTGGGCGCGCGCCGGGGCGCTGCCGAGCGCGAACTGGGCAAGCTGCACGCCGCCCGCCGCGGCGGCGGTGAGGCCCAGGCTGCCGCCCAGCACACCGCGGCGGGTCGGCCGGGCAATCAGATCGTTCATCATGGTTCTTCTCCCTCCTTGTTCTTTGTTAAACCGGCACGGCCCGACGGCGCGTCATCCGAACAGCGCGGCCACCTCCGCCGGCTGGTCCCAATGGGGGACGTGGCCGGCATCCCCGATCAGGTGCACCGCCGCGCGGCTGCCCGCCTCCTTCACCTGCGTCCAAGGAATGATGCGGTCCTGGACGCCCCACACCACGCGGACGGGCATCGCCGCCGCATGGAGGTCGCCGGTGATGTCGATCTGCTGGCCGCCCTCGTCCGCCAGCGCGTCGGCCAGGGCGACCAGCCGTCCGCGGGACAGCTCCGAGGCCAGGGCGTCGAGCTGCGCCGCCGTGAGCTGCGCCGGACGCACCGTGAGCCGGCGCAGCAGGTGCCGCAGCGCCCCGGCGGTTCGGACCCGCACGATGCCGCGCACGAAATCGGCGTCGATCCCGCGGTCCAGGCCCGCCGGCGCCAGCAAGGTGAGCCGCCGCACCCGGCTTGGCGCCCGCCGGGCCACCCGCGCCGCCACCGCGCCGCCGAGCGAATGCCCGACCAACTCGACCGGCTCGCCCCCCAGGCGTTCCAGGAACGCCGTCGCCGCGCCCGCCACGGTTTCGATGTCCGGCGCCTCGATGCCGGTCGCGCCGTGGCCGGGCAGGTCCGCCGCGACCACGGTGCGGCCCGACCGTGCCAGCGCCGCGGCGAGCGAGGCCCAGCTTTGCACGTCCGCCGCCAGCCCGTGCAGCAGCACGATGCGCGCCCCCATGGCGGCCTCCGGCCCCCAGGTCCGGTAGGCGATGCGGCCCTCCGGCAGGTCGAACCCGTGCAATACGGCCCCAATCGACGAAGCCTGGGCCGGCGATGTCGGAACCGACGCCGAGGGGAGCGCGGCCCGCACGTCGGCCACCTGGATGCGGCCCCGCCGCCCGCTGCCCTTCACCTCCGCAAGCGCGACGCCGTGCTGCCGGGCGACCGACCGCGCCAAGGGGGTCGCGCGCAGGCCATGGCCGGCGGCAGGTCCGGCGGTGGGCGCAGGCTCCGGGACTGCTGGCGTGGGTGCCGAGGCCGGCTGCGGAGCCTCCGCGGCGGGCGCCGGCGCCGCGGCCTGCGCCGGGGCCGCCGCCCCGTCGTCGTAGCGGCACAGCACCGCGCCCACGTCGGCGTCCTGGCCGGCCGGCACCACGATCTCCACCACCACGCCGTCGGCCAGCGCCGGCATCTCCACGACCGTCTTGTCGCTTTCGACCTCCACCAGCGTTTCGCCCCGGCGGAACGCTTCGCCGGGTTGCTTCAGCCACGCGGCGATGCGGCCGGTTTCCATGGTCTCGCCGAGGCGCGGCAGGGTCAGATCGACGATCATCGGCGGAGCATCCGCTTCACCGTGGCCGCGATGAGTCCGGCCGTGGGGATGCTGGCGCTTTCCAGGTCGGGCGACACCGGGATCGGGATGTCCTCTCCGGCGATCCGCACCACCGGGTCCTCCAGGAAGTCGAAGCATTCCTCGCCGATCCGCGCCGACAGCTCGGCCGCGACGCCCCCGGTCAGCACGGCCTCGCTGACCACCACGGCGCGCGACGTGCGCTGCACGGAGGCGATCACCGTGTCCATGTCGAGCGGGTTCAGCGTGCGCAGGTCGATGACCTCCAGCGAAACGCCTTCCCCCGCCAGCGCGTCCGCGGCGGCGAGGGCGACGTGCACCATGCGCGAATAGGTCACGAGCGTCGCGTCCTGCCCGGCGCGGCGCACCACCGCCTTGCCCCAGGGCGCCGCGGGCGCGTCGAGGTCGGCCTTCTCCTTGCGGACGTAGAGCGACTTGTGCTCGATGAACACCACGGGATCGGGCAGCGTCAGGCTGTGGCGCAGCAGGTGGTAGGCGTCCGCCGCCGTGGCCGGCATCGCCAGCCGCAGCCCCGGCGTGTTCATGATCCAGCCCTCAAGGCTTTGCGAATGCTGCGCCCCCGCGGAGCGCCCGGTGCCTCCCTGGGTGCGCAGCACCATGGGCACGCCGATCTGGCCGCCGAACATGTAGCGGATCTTGGCCGCCTGGTTGGCCAACTGGTCCATCACCAGGCCGAGGAAATCCACGTACATCAGCTCGGCGACGGGGCGCAGCCCGGTCATCGCCGCGCCCACGGCGACGCCGACGAGGCCCGCCTCGCTGATCGGCGTGTCGATCAGCCGCCCGGCGCCGAACTCGGCGATCAGGTCCTTGGTGACGCCGTAGGCCCCGCCGTAAGCGCCCACTTCCTCGCCGATGACGACCACGGTTTCGTCCTCGCGCATGGCGTCCTGCAGCGCCTTGCGCAGCGCGTCGCGGTAGGTGATCTCGGTCAGCGCCATGGGATCAGGCCGACGCCAAGATGCGGTCGAGGCGGCGCTGCAGCGGCTCCGGTTCCGGCTCGCCGGGTCCGTAAACGTCGCGGAACATGCTGGCCGGCGGCGGCGCGTCGGCGGCGGCGGCGAAGTCGATGGTGGCGTTCATCTCCTGCACGACCTCCGCATCCAGCGCGTCGAGCGCGGCGGCGCTGGCCAAGCCGCGCTCCACCAGCGCGTCGCGGGCGCGGGCGATCGGGTCGCGCTTGCGGCCGATCTCCTCCTCCTCCGCGGTGCGATACGGGCTTTTGTCCATGCGGCCATGGCCGAAGAAGCGGAAGCAGGACACCGACATGAACCCCGGGCGGCCCGCCCGCGCCTCGTCGGCCAGCACCTGCGCCGTGTGGAACACCGCTTCCACGTCCTCGCCGTCCACCATCTTGGCCAGAAGGCCGAACGCTTCCGCCCGGCGGTCGAACTCGACGGAGCGGGTGGCGAGGTCGATGCGCGTGCCCATGCCGTACTGGTTGTTCACGCACACGAACAGCACCGGCAGGTCCCACAGCGCCGCCATGTTCATGCTCTCGTAAAGCACGCCCTGCTGCATCGCCCCGTCGCCGAAGAACGCGACGGAGATCGCGCCCGTCTTCTGCCGTTTGTAGCTCAGCCCCGCGCCGACCACGTGCGGGATGCCGCCGCCGACGATGGCGTTGGCGCCCAGATGCCCCAACGCCATGTCGGCGATGTGCATGGACCCGCCCTTGCCCCGGCAGTACCCGGCGTCCCGCCCGGCGATCTCCGCCATCATGCGCGAGGGCTCCGCGCCGCGGGCGAGGAAGATGCCGTGGCCGCGGTGGTGCGTGGTGAAGCTGTCCTGCGGCTGCATGGCGGCGCCCACCCCGGCGGCGGCGCCCTCCTCGCCGATGGACAGATGCAGCATGGAGCCGGCGGACAAGCCGCGGGCGTAAAGCTCCGCCACCCGCTCCTCGAAGGTGCGGATGCGGCGCATGGTGCGGTAAAGGTCAGCAAGCGGCGTGTTGGACGGTGTCATGGCGTGGGCGCCTCGCGGAGCGGTTGGAGGGCGGGGTAAAGCTGGGCGTAGCGCCGGTAGATCTCGTCGTAGCGGGCGGCGCGGGCCGGGTCCGGCTCGATCCGGCGGCCGGGGCGGACCATGGCGGCGATGCCGTCGTCGATGCTGCCGAACTGCCCGGCGCCAAACGCCGCCAGCACCGCCGCGCCCAGCGACGGCGCTTCCGCCACCTCCGGCACCACCACCGGCAGCCCGGCGGTGTCGGCGTGGATCTGCAGCCAAAGCGGCGAGCGCGTGGCCCCGCCGCCGGCGGTGATCTCGGCGGCGCCGCAGCCGGCCTCCGCCATGCGGTCGATGATGGCGCGGGTGCCGAAGCCGATGCCTTCCAGCATGGCGCGGAACAGGTGCGCCGCGGTGTGGTGCAAGGACAAGCCGGTGATGGCGCCGCGCGACAGCGGGTCGGTGTACGGGGTGCGGTTGCCTTGGAAATGGTCCAACACCAGCAACCCATCCGCACCCGGGTCGAGCCGCGCCGCCGCGGCGTTGAGCGCGTCGAGATCGATCGCGTCGCCCGTGATCCGCCGCAGCCAGGCGACGATGGAGCCGGTCGAGGTTTGCCCGCCTTCCAGGATCGTGCGGCCGGGATACACCGCGTCCTGATAGGTGCCCCACAAGCCCGGGACGTGCGCCGCGCCGGTGCCCACGGCGAACTGCAAGTGCGAGGAGCCGGTGATCAGTGCCAACTGGCCGGGCTTTGCCACCGCCAGCCCGATCATGCCGATCAGCGCGTCGGCGCCGCCCTGCACCACGAGCACCGTCTCGGCCAGTCCCAAGTGCTCCGCAGCGCGTGCCGTCAGCGGGCCGACCACGGCGCCCGGCGCCAACACCTCCGCCGGCCACTTGGCCCGAAGCTCGCCGAGGTTCAACCGGTCGAGCAGGCTGTCCGGCCAGCCGCCGGCGTCCGCCCGGTAGTGCCAGCGGATGGACACGTTGTTCAGGCTGGCGGCGCGGCGCCCGGTCAGGCGCCAGGTGAGGAAATCCTGGTACTCGCAGACGGTGTGCGCGGCCCGGAACACCTCCGGCTCGTGCCGGGCCAGCCACAGCGCCTTGGGGATCATCCACTCGGCGGAGACCGGGCCGCGGCCTGCGCCGTTGATCGCGAGCGCCGGGTCGCCGGTGGCGAGCACGGCGTCGGCCTCCGCCCCGGCGCGCACGTCCATCCAGAGGAGCGCCGGGCGCAGCGGACGCGCCGCCGCATCGAGCGCCACCACGGTGCAGCAGGTCGTGGCCGTGCACAGCGCATCCACGTCCTGCGGGCCGATGCCGGCCGCGGCCGTCGCTTCCCGCACCGCCGCGGCCAGCGCGGACCACCATGCCTCCGGGTCCTGCTCCGCCCGCGCGCCGGGGGCGAACTGGGTGTCGTAGGGGGCTTTGGCCGTGGCGACGCTGCGGCCGGCCCCGTCGAACACGGTGGCGCGCAGGCTTTCCGTCCCGCCGTCGATGCCGATGACATGCCCCATGGAGCCTGGCCCGTTCCCCTCTGTGCATCGCACAGGCTGATCGTGTTGTGCGCTGCACATATGCCGTGCGTGGCGACAATTGTTCTCGGGCGCAGCTTCGTCATTTGGCGGCACGGCTGTCAACTGCTATTTCGCGTCCATGGCGGTCCAACGATGCTGACCCTGCACGCGGCGCACGAGCCGGACGCCGCGATCCTCGTTCGGGCGGCCTGGCTCTACCATGTCGGCGGCCTCACGCAGGAGGAGGTGGCGGGGCGGCTCGGGGTGCACCGCACGCGCGTCGTGCGCCTGCTCGCCGAGGCGCGGGAGCGCGGGCTGGTGAGCGTCAGCATCAACCACGAGGCGGTGCGCGACCTGGCCACGGAGGACGCCATCGCGCGCCGCCACGGCCTGGACTTCTGCCTCGTGACCCCGGCGATGGACGACATGGCCGCCGAGCCGGCGCTGGCCGCCGCCCAGGCGGCGATTGCCCGCCGGGCCGTGGGGAGCGCCGCCGCGGCCTTCCTCAAGGGCCGGCTCATGCTGGGCCGCCCGGTCACGGTGGGCATCAGTTGGGGCCGCACGCTGGAACAGATGGCGCTGCACCTTTCGGGCGTGCATAACCCCCAGGCGCGCTTCGTGTCCTTGATGGGGTCGCTCACCCGCAACTCCGCGTCCAACCCGTTCGAGGTCGTGCAGGCGCTGGCGGCCCGCACCGGCGGCGAGGGGTATTTCCTGCCGGTGCCGTTCATCGCCGACAGCCCGGCGGACCGGGCGGTGCTGATGTCGCAGCGCACCGTGGCCGAGGTGCTGTCCATCGCGGAGGGTGCCGACCTTTACCTCATCAGCGTCGGCGAGCTGCTGGAAACCTCCATCCTGCGGCAGCAGTCCATGCTGTCCGCGGCCGAACTGCGCAGCGTCCGCGCGCAGGGCGCGGTTGCGGACTCGCTTGGGCAACTGTTTGACGGACACGGGGCGCCGGTCGATCACGAGCTGGCCCGCCGCACCCTGGCCCTGGACTTCGAGCGGCTGCGGAACCGCGACGTGGTGCTGCTGGCCGGCGGGCTGCAGAAGGCCGCGGCGGTTCAGGCCTTGCTGCGGACCGGCGTTGTCCGCGGCCTGGTGATCGACGGCGACGCCGCGAAGGCCTTGGCGGCGTAGGCCGTTTCGTAGGACGGATAAGCGAAGCGTCGTCCGTCATGGACGGGTCAAGGCATTCGGCCGCTGGTATTGCTCGGATAAACGCTAAAGCAAGCGCGCCGCCGCCGGGCAGGACGCCGGCGCCTCCCCCGCCACGAGCGCACAGCGCCGCTGCCTGCTCCAGTCGCCCGGGTTCATCCCGGGCGACGAGCACAGACGGCGATCAGGGCGCTTCATGCGCCCTCAGATGGAATAATCGAACCCGGCGTAGGACAGTTCGCGCAGGGTCTCGTCCGCGCTCCGGGGCGGGTTGCCGGCGGAGGCGATGCGGACGACGCGGGCCGGCACGCCGGCGACGGTGGCCCGCGCCGGCACCGCGGCCAGCACCACCGAGCCGGCCGCAATCCGCGCCTGCTCGCCCACTTCGATGTTGCCCAGAATTTTGGCCCCGGCGCCGATCATTGCGCCCCGGCGGATCTTCGGGTGGCGGTCGCCCGCCTGCTTCCCGGTCCCGCCCAGCGTGATGCCCTGCAGCAGCGACACGTCGTCCTCGATCACCGCCGTTTCCCCCACGACCAGGCCGGTCGCGTGGTCCAGGAACACGCCCCGGCCGATCCGGGCGGCGGGGTGGATATCCGTTTGGAACACTTCCGACGAGCGGCTTTGCAGGTAAAGCGCGAAGTCCCGCTCGCCCGCGTTCCACAGCCAATGCGTGAGCCGGTGGGCCTGCAGTGCGTGGAAGCCCTTGAAGTAAAGGAACGGCTCGATCAGGCGCTCGCAGGCCGGGTCGCGGTCGAGCACGGCGGCGATGTCGGCCTTGAGGCCCGAACCGATCTCGTGCGTCGCGCCGGATGCCCGGTGAAACGCCTGCAGGATCACCGGCTGCGCCACGACGTCATTCTTCAGCCGCACGGCGACGCGGTGGAACAGCGCCGCCTCGAAGCTCGGCTGGTTCAAGATCGAGTCCAGGAACAACGGGGCCAGCGTGGGCGAGCCGGCATAGGCCTGCTCGGCTTCAAGCCGCAACTGGCGCCAGAGCGCATCCGCAAAGGCGTCCTGTTCCGACGACACCAGCGTCAGGTGGTTCAGCCGTGACCGCAATGCCATGTTTCCTCCCGCCCATTCGGGCGTTGCCAAGCGGAACAAACCCGTTTCCATGCCCGGGCGCAAGCGGCACGGGCTGCCGCCCGGCCACGAGGCATCGGCGGCCATCCGAAAGGAACGGTCTCACGAGGTGGGGGGCGTGCCATGCGGGCACAAGCCGTTTTCCTCGCCGGCGTCGCCGCCGCAGCCTGACGCCGCGCGTCCCTGCCCTCCGATGGGCTGCGATTTGCAAAAAAACTGGGAACGGGCCACCCCTTCCCGGGCGGGTACACTGGCCTGGAGGAAACGGAATGGCGTGGGTCATGGTGGTGGTCGCCGGGCTGCTGGAAATGGTGTGGGCCTATTCCGCCAAGCGGTCCCAGGGCTTCAGCAACTGGGGCTGGGGCGCCGTGACGGTGGTGACATCGCTGGCCAGCTTCTTCCTGCTGACCTTTTCCATGCGCGGCCTGCCGCTCGGCACGGCCTACGCCGTTTGGACGGGGATCGGAGCGGCCGGCACCTTTGTGGTCGGGATCGTCCTGATGAACGAGCCGGCCGGCTTTTGGCGTGTCGCCAGCGCCGCGCTGATCGTGGGCGGCGTGATCGGGTTGCGGCTGACGAGCAAGGGCTGACATGGACAGCTTCCGCATCTTTCCGCACGTGTTCGTCCTCGCAGCCGCTTACGCGCTCGCGGTGTTGATCGGTTGGAAACCGCGAGCGGGCGGACCGCAGCGCCGGGCTGCGCACCTTTCCGCTCGTCGCCATCGCCACTTGCAGCTTCATCCAGGCCACCGAGGAACTGATCGGCCACCCCGAAGGCCAAGGGCAGATCATCGGCGGCCTCATCACCGGCGTGGGCTTCATCGGCGGCGCCATCCTGCAGCAGGGCACGGCCACGGCGGCGAGCCTGTGAGCCATCGGCGCCATCGGCACCGCGGTGGGCCTGGGCGCCTACGACTCCGCCCTCGTCATCGCCGCCTTCACCATCCTGACCCTGCGCCTGCTCGCCCCCTCGAAGCGCCAGGGCCAGGGCGAGCAAGGCCCGGAAGACAAGCCGTGAGCATCGGTCAAGATCAGCCCATTGGGAGCGCGAAAACAAGCATGAAACAGGTTCTGCAGATCGGCGCCGCCTTGGCAGTAAGCGTCCTCCCGCTCCTCATGGCGCCGGCGTCCGCCGCGGCGGCGGGGCCTCCGCCGGCCTGCCCGGCCGATCCTGTCCGGGTCGTGCGCTCGGCCGGCGGCACGGTGGATTACCTCGGCAACGTGCCCGGCATTCCCGAACTGTGCCGTATGCGGCGCACGAGCGACGGCGAGGGCGAGTTTTACCTGGGCATGTGGCGCTCGGACTGGCCGGGGGCGGGGCAGGCCTACCCCGCCATCCGGGCCGCGATCCAGGGTTCCGTGGGGACGCGGACGAGCTTCGTGACCCGTTCGGTGCCGGGTATGCAGTGGATCGACAGCTACACGAACGAGGGCGTCGAGACTCTCACCATGGGCGGAACCGCCCGCCAAACGCTGCGCCTCGCGCACGAGCGGGAAGGCATCGAGGGCAACACGTATCATTCGGTCATCACCCAATGGAAGGACCTCGCAACCGGCGCCGTCCTGAAAACGGTTGAGCGGCAGATTTCCGGGCAGTCCTACGGCCCGGGCACCACATGGAGCGCGGCCCGGATCGAGACGCTGCGCTAGAGTTCGGCCTTGCTCCCGTTTTCGGTCCGGGCACGCACTGCCAAAAACCGCGAAGCGGCCCCGTGTCAACGCAAGAAGGAGCATGAACGATGGAGATCAAGCGCGCGGGTTCGCAGCCGTCCGGCAAGGGGCCGGCGGAGTACTTCGCCGGCACGGTCCGCATCGACCCGCTGAACAGCCCGCCCGACCCGGCCCGCGTGGCCATGGCGCTCGTCACCTTCGAGCCGGGCGCGCGCACCGCTTGGCACACGCACCCGCTCGGCCAAACGCTGGTCGTCACCGCGGGCATGGGCTGGACCCAGCGGGACGGCGGGCCGGTCGAGGAAATCCGGCCCGGCGACGTGGTTTGGTTCCCGCCGGGCGAGAAGCACTGGCACGGGGCCACGGCGACCACGGCCATGAGCCACATCGCGATCCAGGAAAAGCTGAACGGCTCGCCCGTGGACTGGATGGAGCAGGTCGGCGACGAGCAGTATCGCAGGTAGCGTTTCGGCACGGCCTGGCCGCCGGCCGCGCGCCGCTTCGGTGACGGTTGGCCGATTCACACGGACGTGTGAGCTGATTGGCTTGCGGGCCTACCCGGCACGGGCAACATGCCCGGCATGATCGACGCGAAATCCCTGCTCAACCAGTTCCTTGGCTCTGGCGGCACTTCCGGGGCGAAGCCGGGCGGCTTCGGCGACCTTGCAGGCGCCGCGCGCCAAGTGCTCGACCGCGCCGGCGGCGCAGGGGGCTTCGTGGGCGGCACGGCGGCAGGCGGGCTGCTTGGAACGCTGCTCAGCGGCAAGAAGGGTAAGAAAGGCGGCGCACTCGGCGGCGTGCTGAGCCATGGTGGAGCCGCCCTGCTCGGCGCCATGGCGCACCGCGCTTACCAGGACTGGCAGCGGGGAACGCCTGCGGCTACGGCGACGCCCCGCGACCCGGCCGCGGTTCTGCCCGCGCCTGTGGCGGACGGGCAGGCGTTCGAGCTTGCCCTCGTGCGCGCCATGATCGGCGCGGCCAAGGCGGACGGCCACGTGGACGCTGCCGAGCAGCAACGCATCTTCGAGCAGGTCGAGCGCTTGGGGCTGGACGCGGAAGCGAAAGCCTTCGTGTTCGACGCCCTCGCCGCCCCGGCGAGCGTGGCCGCCATCGCAGCCGCGGCACGCACGCCCGAGCAGGCGGCGGAACTCTACCTTGCTTCACGCCTCGCCATTGATCCGGACCAGCCTGCCGAACGCGCCTACCTTGAAGCCCTTGCCCATCGCCTGGCCCTTCCGCCGGGCCTCGCGGTGCGCCTTGACCAGCAAGCGGGCGAAGCCATCCGGTCCGTGACGCCCTGAAGGCTTCCGCCGGCGTGCTCGAAAGGGCCGCAACACCTTTGCCCCCCAGTGCTGCGGCAGGGCTGCAACCAGGGCCTTGGCGCCTCCTCCTGAACCGCGGCCCTCTGCAGGCGGTCAAACGATCCCGAGCATCCGGATCAGCAGGAGGCTGATGGCGATCAGGACCATCAAGGACCCGGTGACCGCCGCGGTGACCCGGCCTCCGACACGGGCCAGGACGCGCACGTCCACGCCGAGGCCCAGGGCCGCCATCGAAACGATGGTGAGGAAGCCGGCGAGCTGTGTCAGGGATCTTGCGGCGGGGTCGCCGATCAGGCCAAGGGAGCGGAAGGAGGCGAGCGCCAGGAACCCGACGATGAACCAGGGCACGAGCTTGGTCACGCCCAGGCGGCCAGGCCCCGGGGCAGAAGCGCCGCCTTGCGGACGCAGCCGCACCAGGACGGAGAACACCAAGACCACCGGCCCGAGCATCAAGACACGGATGAGCTTCACCAAGGTGCCGACCTGCGTGCTCAGGAGGCCGACCGGCACCGTCGCGGCAAGCACTTGCGGCACGGCATAGACCGTCAGCCCGGCCAGCACCCCGTACTGGTTCTGCGACAGCCCGGCCAGCGGCACGAACAAGGGCAGGCCCAGCACCATCAGCACGCCCAGCACCGCCGTGAAGGCAATCGCGGCGGCGATGTCCTTGCTTTCAGCGCCGATCACCGGGGCAACCGCGGCGATTGCGGAGTTGCCACAGATTGCGTTGCCGCACGCGACCAGGATCGCCATGCGGACCGGCAGCGCCAGCGCCCGGCAAATGCCGTAGCTGGCGCCGATGGCCAGAACCACGGTGGCGACGATGCCGGTCAGAAGCGCCGGCCCGGAGGCGACGATCGCCCCGAGGCTAAGCGAGGCGCCAAGCAGGGACACGGCGACCTCCAGAAGCTGCTTGGCGCTGAAGGCGATCCCGCTGCGAAACAGTTCTCCGGGGTGCCAGGCGCTGCGAACGGCGATGCCAAGCAGGATCGCGATCACCAGGGCCTCGATGTAGGGATGGCCGAAGACGCGCTGCTCGAGCGCCTGCAGGCTCACGGCAACCGTTGTCACCGCGAGGCAGACGAGGACGCCGGGCAGCACGGCGGCACCCTTCAGGCCCGCAGGCGCCGCGCGCTTTGGCGGGATGTCAGGGTTCATCTTGGGCCTCCAGGTCCCGGCTGAAGCGTGGTTGGAAGAAACTTCCACGCCGCATTGCCTTTGTGGAGGAGTGTTCTCCGGCGCGCACTAACTTTGAAATATGCAACCATTGATCGGGGCCGGCAGGTGGGCAACATGCCTCAGCATGAGCAACGTTCCCGATACGCGCCAGCCCTTGTTTGATCCTTTCGGCGAGCCGACGGGGTTTTCGCGTGCGCGGACGGATATCACGGCTGACCGCAAAGGCGTCGCTGAAACGCGGCGGGCCGTGGCCGTGTTCTGGGCCGTGGCGCTGCTGCTGCTTGCTGGCCGGGTTTACCTGGCCGACCCGCCGGTTGGACCAGCAGTCGCCGCAGCCCCGGCATCCATGGTGGCCGCGCTTCGGTAGTTGGGCGCGGCGGGGCAGCGGCACCCGGCGCCTTGTTGGGACAATGCCGTGACGGTGCCGATCCGGCGGCGCAGGTCACGCCCGCCTCTCCGGCTTGAGGCCGAAGCGGCAGGAATGGGGCCGGAGCAGGCCGGGCTGCCCCGGCGGCGCTTCACCCGGCGCTCATGCTCCCCATCCCCGGCGTGGGTTCGGACGCGCCTGTCATGGTCGCCAGCTCCCGGGCGCGGCGGGCGTCCATGCTGAGGCGCACCTCGCCCCCGTCCACGGCGGCCACGGCGCTGACGGGCAGGTAATGGTGGTGCAGCGCCCGCCCGCCCGGGTCGTCCTGCTTGGTCAGCTTGATCCGGTCCCCCTCCATCTTGTCCACCGTGCCGACATGGCCGCCGTCGCTGCCGACCACCGGCATGTGTTCCTTGATCTGCGAAGCCAAGGCGCTGCCGCTCATGCAATCTCCATCCAACACGACGCGCAACGTCGCGCGGCAAAAAGGCAAACGGCGGAAGCGGCGGCCGGGTTGCCGACGCCGACAGAACCGCTTGACCCGGCGGCGCGGCTGCCGTGATGTTCATAGGTGCGCGGTGTGCGCCAGGGAGCATGGCATGACGGTTTGGAACAGGATGCGCTTCTGGGCGGGTGCCGCCGCGGCGATGCTGGCGGCCGGCGCCGCCCACGCGCAGACCGCCATCCCCGTGCCCGGCCCCACCGTGACCGCCGTCAAGAACCGTGGCGCCCTGGCCTGCGGCGTGGACACCGGCATCCCCGGCTTCGCGTTCCAGGACAGCAAGGGCGCTTGGCACGGCTTCGATGTGGCGTATTGCCGGGCGCTGGCCGCCGCCGTGCTGGGCGACCCGGAAAAGGTCCGTTACGTCCCCACCACGACCCCCGCCCGCTTCACCGTGCTGCAGGCCGGGGAGATCGACGTGCTGATCCGCGACAGCACCCTGACCCTGACCCGCGGCGTGCAGCTCCATCTCGATGAGGTCGCGGTCAACTTCTACGCCGGCCAGGGCTTCCTGGTGTCGAAGAAGCTGGGCGTCAGCAAGATCACCGAGCTGAACGGCGCGACCATCTGCACCCTCACCGGCGCGACGCTGGAGCTGAACATCGCCGACTTCGCCCGCACCAACGGCACCAAGATCGGCACCCTGCTGTTCGAGAAGTCGGACGAGGCGATGGCCGCGATGGAGGCCGGCCGCTGCGACGGCTACACGGACGACACGGGCAGCCTGGCCGCCGTCCGTTCCACCCTCAAGACCCCCGCCGACTGGGTGGTGCTGGAAGGCGTCATCAGCAAGGAGCCGCTCGGCCTGCACATCCGCAGCGGCGACGTGACCTGGCGCAACATCGTGTTCTGGGTGGACGCCGCGCTGAAGACCGCGGAAGAAGCCGGGGTGACGAAAAGCAACGCCGACGACATGGCGAAGAACAGCAAGGACCCGCTCGTCAAGCGCCTGCTGGGGGTGGAAGGCGGCTTCGGCGCCATGCTCGGCCTGAACAACGATTGGACGTTGCAGGCCATCAAGGCGGCGGGCAACTACGGCGAAATCTATGACGAGTTCTTCGGCCCCAAGGCGCTGGACTTGGCGCGCGGCCAGAATAAGCTGTGGAGCCAAGGTGGCCTGCACTACCCCTTGCCGTTCCGGTAGGATCGGTGGCGACGCCGGCCTCCCTGCCGGTTGGAAGCGGCAGCAGGCCCGCTCGACTGCCGCCGCTGGCCCGGCGGCCGTCCTTCAAGGCGGTGGCCTGGCAGGTTTTGGCGATGGGGGCCGTCGCCGCGCTGATCGCCTGGGGCGCGCGCAACGCCGGGGATGCGTTGGCCCGGCGCAACATCGACGTGGACTTCGCCTTTCTGCTGAACCCCGCCGGGTTCGACATCCCGTTCACGCTGACGACTTGGGCGTCGTCGGACAGCTACGGCTACGCGCTGTGGGTGGCGGGGCTGAACACCGTGCTGGCGGGGGCGCTGGCCATCCTGCTGGCGACGCTGCTGGGCCTGGCGCTGGCGCTGATGCGGCTGTCGGCCAACCCGCTCGCCGCTTGGACCGCGCGGGCGCTGGTGGAGCTGCTGCGCAACACGCCGCAACTGCTGCAGGTGGTGTTCTGGTATTTCGCCGTGCTGCAGGTATTGCCGGGGCCGCGGGCCAGCCTGGCGCTGGGCGGCGCCGTGTTCCTGAACGTGCGCGGGCTGTTCTTCCCTGCGCCGTTGTCGCCCTGGTTCGGCTATGCGCTGGGCGCCGGGGTCCTGCTGGTGCTGACCTTGCCGCGGCTGCTGCCCCGCTTGCCTTTGATGCTGACGGCCGGGGCGCCGCTGCTGGGCGCGGCGGTGCTGGCCGGGGCGCTGACGGGGTGGGATTTGCCGGCGATGCGCGGTTTCAACTTCGCGGGCGGCTGGCGGCTGCCGCCGGAGCTGCTGGCGTTGGTGCTGGGCATCGGCATCTACACCGCCGCCTTTGTGTCGGAGAACATACGCGCCAGCATCGGCGCCGTGGGTTGGGGCCAGCGGGAAGCGGCGCGCAGCCTGGGCCTGTCGCCCGACCGCACCATGCGGCTGGTGGTGCTGCCCCAGGCGCTGCGGACGCTGCTGCCGCCGTTGACCAACCATTACTTGAACATCATCAAGTCCACGACGCTGGGCGCGGCCATCGCGTATCCCGAAATCCTGCAGATCTTCGCCCGCACGGTGCTGAATCAGTCGGGCCGGGCCATCGAAACGATGACGCTGGTTTTGGGGGTGTTCCTGGCGGTGAACCTGCTGGTATCGGCGGCGATGAACCGCTGGGACCGGCGATTGGCGTTTCAAGGGCGGTGACGGGTCCCATGCCGCCGTGAAGCTCGTCCGCGCCTTGTTCGGCACGCCCGGCACGGCGGTGCTGACGGTCGCCATCGCCGTTCTGCTCGGTTGGACCCTGCCGCCCCTGCTCCGTTGGGCCGTTGCCGCCGCCACCTGGACCGCCGAGAACCGGCGCGGCTGCGCCCCGGACGGGGCCTGCTGGGCGTTCATCCGGGCGCGGCTGGGGCTGTTCCTGTATGGCGGCTACCCTCCGCCGGAGCAGTGGCGGGTGAACCTGGCCGCGGCGCTGGCCGGGGCGGCGTTGGGGGGCTGCTTGTTCGCGCGGCAGCGCCGGGGCGCTTGGTTCGCGCTGCTGCTGGTCGGGGTGCCGGTTGCGGACGGGTTCTTGCTGGCCGGCGGCGTGCTCGGCCTCCGCCCGGTGCCCACCGCCGATTGGGGCGGGCTGATGCTGAACGCCGTGCTGTCCTTCGTGGCGGTGGGCGCCGCCATCCCGCTCGGCACCCTGCTGGCCCTGGGCCGCCGCTCCTCCTTGCCCTTCGTACGCGGGCTGTGCGTGGCGCTGATCGAGTTCTGGCGCGGGGTGCCGCTGCTCGGCGTGCTGTTCATGGGCCTGGTGCTGCTGCCGATGGTGCTGCCGCAGGGCGTCACGGTGGACAACTTGGTGCGCGCCCTGGTGGTGCTGATCCTGTTCGCGTCCGCCTACATGGCGGAGGTGGTGCGCGGCGGCCTGCAAGGCGTGCCGCACGGCCAGCGGGAGGCCGCGGCGGCGCTGGGCCTGCACCCGCTGCAGGCCAACCTCGCCGTCGTGCTGCCGCAAGCCTGGCGCATCGCCCTGCCCGGCGTCGTCAACGTCGTGGTGGACCTGTTCAAGGACACGACGCTCGTGTCCGTGGTCGGCCTGTTCGACCTGATGGGCGTGGTGAACCAGTCGCTCAAGGACCAGTCCTGGCTCGGCCTGGCGCGGGAAGGCTACGCCTTTGCCGCCTTGCTGTTCTTCGGCTGCTGCCTGCTGCTGTCCCTGGCCGGGACGGTGCTGGAGCGGCGGCTCCGCCAGCGGCCCGGCGGGTAAGCCCGGCGCCACGGCCCTGCCCTATGTTGAATGACCGTCAATCGTTGATGGGTTTCACCCATCCTACGGCATGGACCGCGTAGGATGGGTGAAACCCATCGGCAGCCGCACACAGGCGGATCAATGATGCCGCCTGCCTCACCCCTCGGCCGAGTAGCCGCCGTCAACCGGGATGGCCGCGCCGGTGATGAAGTCGGACGCGGGCGACGAAAGGAACACCGCGATGCCCGCGAAGTCCCCAGGCATGCCCCAGCGGCGGGCCGGCGTCCGCAGGAGCACGCGGTCATGCAGGCCCTCGACCTGCTGCTTGGCCCGCGCCGTCAGGTCGGTGTCGATCCAGCCCGGCAGCACGGCGTTGACCTGGATGTTGTGCTTGGCCCAGGCCGACGCGAGCGACTTGCTCATCTGCACCAAGCCGCCCTTGCTGGCCGCGTAAGGCGCCGCGAAGGACGCGCCGAACAGCGACAGCATGGAGCCGATGTTGATGATCTTTCCCCGCCCGCGCGCCGCCATCTCGGGAAACGCCGCCTGCGCGCACAGAAAGGCGCTGGTCAGGTTGGCGGCCAGGAGCGCGTTCCATTCGGACAGGCTGTAGCATTCCGGTGGCTTGCGGTCGTTCGTGCCGGCGTTGTTGACCAGCACGTCCAGCCCCCCGAAATGCGCCACGGTTTCGCGGATGGTCCTGCCGCAATCGTCCTCGCGGGAAAGGTCGGCTTGGACCGACAGGACTTGCCCGCCGCGGGCGCGGAGCTTGGCCGCGGCGGTCTCGTTCTTGGCGGGGTTGCGGCCGACGATGGCGACGCTGGCCCCTGCCGCCACAAGCCCCGCCGCCATTCCGAAGCCGATCCCCCCGTTGCCGCCCGTCACGATGGCGGTTCTTCCCCGGAGGTCGAAAGGGTGTTCCATCGGCGCGTCGCCGGGTTGGTCGGGTTTGGTCGTGTCCTGCACCTTGGGAAGCTCCATCGGCCAAAAGCGTGGAAGGCAGCGGCGCTGGGGGGCGCCCCTGCAAGCCGCCGCAACCCAAACCCCGCCAGGCACCCTGCCCGCCATCCCGCACAGCCTCGACCACGGGCCAGGCGGCGCTCCAGACCCTGAACGATAGCTCCGTCGCCTTGATCGGGGAAGCGCAAGCTGCCAACCCGTATGGCATCACCATCGTGGCTATGCCATGATAAACGACGGCGGACCCAAGCGATCCATGTCCCCAAGCGATCCATGTCAACGTCGTCGTCGGCTTTGTTCAGCTTCAGCCGGGCCGCTGAAAGGGGGGAGTTCCGCCCATGGCAGTTCCAATGCCAGCCAAGGTCGCGGTGGCCGTGCTTTTCTTCGCAGCCACGTTCTGCACAATCTTCATGCCACCGGGTCCGCTGAACACGGCGGCGTGGTGGGCGCTCCTTCCTCTCGACGTGCTCGTCATTGGCTACTACGTGCGTAAGCGACGCTCCGCCCGCTGAACACGGCGCCCACCTTGGGGTGGCATTCGCGCCGGAGCTAAGCGAACCTTGGGCCGGAGTGTAGGCGAGCACTCGCCTACGATACGCCTGACCAGTTCCGGTCCGCAATCTGAACAGGGTGCGCTTCCCGCGTCGGACCCGTTCAACACGCCGCCCGGCAAGTCCGTCCAGCCCGGCGGAGGCGCCCGCCCGCCGCCGCCCTCATTGACCGCCCGCCCACTGGCGGGCAGGCTTCCAGCCCTCAACCGGGTCCATCCAGCAAGGCCCGGCACAAGGGAGAGGCGCCAGCCCATGTCGAGTTCCAGTTCCCCCGACGTCGTGAGCAGCCTCATTCCCGCCCGGATGGACCGGCTGCCCTGGGCCAAGTTCCATTGGATGGTGGTGATCGGCCTGGGCGTGTCCTGGATCCTCGACGGCCTGGAAATCCAGCTCGTCGCCTCCGCCGGGTTCCAGAAAACGCTCGGCATGAGCACGCAGGAGGTGGCGCTGGCCGGCACGATCTACTTGATTGGGCAGGTCGTCGGCGCCCTCACCTTCGGGCGCTTGACCGACAGTTGGGGCCGCAAGAGGCTGTTCATCATCACGCTTGCCGTTTACCTCATCGGCAGCGGGATCGCAGGGTTGGCAACCAGCGTCTGGTTCCTGTACCTGTTCCGCTTCATCGCGGGCCTGGGCATCGGCGGGGAGTACACCGCCATCAACTCCGCCATCGACGAGCTGATCCCCGCCCGATACCGCGGGCGGGTGGACATCGCCGTCAACGGCACCTACTGGGCGGGCGCGGGCTTGGGCGCGTTCGCCAGCTTGTGGCTGCTCGACCCCGCCTACGTGCATGAGGACTGGGGCTGGCGCATCGGCTTCCTCATCGGACCCGTCATGGGCCTGATCATCATCTGGCTGCGGCAGCACATCCCGGAAAGCCCGCGCTGGATGCTGACCCACGGCCAGGCCAAGGAAGCCGAGCGCATCGTCGATGACACGGAAGCTTCGGTGCGTGCGCAAGGCATCACCCTGGAGCCGGTCCCCGAAAGCAAGGCGATGCTGGTGCGGGCCAAGGAGGACGTGTCGCTCAAGCAACTGGCGCAGGTGTTCTTCAAGGATTACCCGACCCGCACGGTACTCGGCATCACGATGATGGTGACGCAATCGTTCCTGTACAACGCGATCTTCTTCACCTACGCGTTGGTGCTGCAGAACTTCTACGGCACGACCCCCGCCTCCACCCAATATTACTTTTTCCCGTTCGCCATCGGGAACCTGCTCGGGCCGCTCCTGCTCGGGCCGCTGTTCGACACGCTCGGCCGGCGGAAGATGATCTTCATGACCTACAGCCTCGCCGGCGCGGTGCTGGCCGTCTCGGCGTTCCTGTTCCATGCCAACGCGCTGACGGCGACCACGCAAACGGTGCTGTGGTGCATCGCGTTCTTCTTCGCCTCAGCCGCCGCGTCGGCCGCCTACCTCACCGTGAGCGAGATCTTCCCCCTGGAGGTCCGGGGCCAGGCGATCTCCTACTTCTTCGCCGTCGCACAGGTGGCCGGCGCCATCGCCCCGGCGATCTACGGCCTGCTGATCGGCGACGGCACGCAGCGCACGCCCTTGTTCTACGGCTACCTGGTGGGCGCGGCCATCATGGTCACGGGCGGCGTCGTCGCCCTGATCTACGGCGTGGATGCGGAGCGGAAGGGCTTGGAGGACGTCGCCACGCCGCTGTCGCGGGTGGACGCCTGACCCACAGGCGCTCGGCTCGCGGGGGAGACAGGGGCCGGAGTGACCAGGCCCGCTGCGCACAAAGGCGTTATCGGACCGGCGGCCGTGTTGGGTTCCGCCTTGGCGCCGAGCACCGCCGCATTCGCCCCCGTATGCCCCAAGATCATCGGCCAAAGCGGCTTTGCCGCCTCGGCCCAGGGCTGGCGGCACCGGCCTCCCGTGCGTTTCCCGGTCAGCGGCACCGTGGCCGCAGCGGTTGACTTCGCCCGGCAGCCCGGAAGAACTAGTCATGAACGGCAAGGACGGCGAGCGATGATGAGCGGAAGCCAGGACGACGCGGACACGGTCCCATCCGATGTGGAACCCACGGCGGACGAGACCCACACCGGCCAGGGAGCGCCGACCGACGGAGCGCATCAGGACGCCGGCGATGGCACGCTGACCGGTTCGGTGCCGGCCGGGCTGACCGGCGACGAGCTGATGGAGCAGGCGAACAGTGGCAAGTCGGACGACGGCGGGACGGGCTGACCGCCGCCCCGAGCCGCGGTGGCGCCGGGCACGGAGGCGGGCGTTCAACCCCATGCCTAAGCAGCCGCCCATTCCGCAGCATTGACCCGCGCTCGCCCGCGCCGTTCGCCTGAATGGTTCCGGCCGAACCCACAGCAGCACGGCGACGGTGATGGTGGTGCTCCACACCCTCAATCGGGACACCGACGCCGTGATGCGGGCGGTGGCCCGGGCCGCGGCGCGGCATCCCGGCCCGCTCTCGAGCGGGCGCCGCTGCACTGAGGAGGGCGTCAGCACCGTGGGGCGCGGCGGCGAGGCAGCCGATCCCGACGTTATGGGGGTGCGTCCGTCTTGGGCGGCGCGGGAGCGGGCGCCCACTCATCCGTGATCAGCGCCTGGTCCTTGCTGATCTGGTCCAGATCAGCCTTCGAGGGCGGCTTGGGAACGCCGGGCGGAAGGTCGTCTGCTTTCGGCGGGTCGGTGGGCTGCGCCATGGTGGTCTCCTCCTGCATCGCCTGGACAACGCGGACCGCACCTGTTTCGTCGCATCCGGCGTTGCGCTGACAGCCGGCGGATACTGACGAAGCCTGCAAGCCGGCCGCCCCCTCGCTCGTAGGAAGCGTCGTGAACGACAATCTCAATGCCATTCGGCTGTGCTTGGCCATGCTGGTGCTGTTTTCGCACTCGTTTGCGGTGTTGGGCACGCCGCAGCCGCAGGTCCTCGGTTGGGACCTCGGCTCCCACGCCGTGCACGCCTTCTTCGCCATAAGCGGCTACCTGATCGTTGGGAGCTACATGCGCAGGCCGGACATCGTGCAGTTCGCCGTCAACCGCATCTTGCGCATCGTGCCGGCCTTGCTGGTCGCTTACGTGTTCGGGCACGTGCTGTTCGAGTGGTATGGCCAGTATGGCGGGAACCCGCTGCCTTTTCGGCGGAACAACTCCCTTTGGACGATCCCATGGGAGATCACCTGCTACGCCGGGTGCGCGGCTGCAGGCGCAATCGGCCTGCTGCATCGCGACCGCTACAACGTCATCTTTGCCGTGGCATGGGTCATGGTGCTTGCAAGCCCCGGCCCAGGGGAGGACTACGCGCTGATCCTGCCGATGCTGTTGAGCTTCCTGACCGGCGGGTTCATCGCCGTTTACGAAGACGGCATCAACATGCAGAGGGCAGCCGGCATCGGTGTCCTTGCGCTCGTGGGGCTGTGGGCGGACGGATGGCTGGGGGTGCTGCCCCACGCGCTTTACTTCGTTCCAAACCTTTCCGAGTCCGGCATTGTCACGATCCAGCGATGGCCTGCCGTCGTCAGCATGGCATTCTGCGTCATCTACCTCGGCAAATACGCGCCGCCCCGCCTTGTGCTGCGCGAGGATTATTCATACGGGGTGTACCTGTTCGCCTGGCCAACGCAGCAGGCCGTGGTCGCAACCAGCCTGTCGCTGGGCGTGGCGCTCGACCCATACGGCCTGAGCGTCGCTGCCGCCCTGCCGACGGTCTGCATCGCGGCCTTGTCCTGGCACCTGGTCGAGAAACCGGCCTTGAGGAAGAAGCGGACCCTTGGCCGCCGCCCGCTCATGAAGCAGGAGTAAGCGGCCGGCCATCAGATCGACAAGGCCCTCACTCCCTTCTTCGCCACCGTTCTGAGCTTGCCGCGGAGCCTGGCGTAGTCCTCCTGAAGCGTGGGACCGATGGGCTTCACAGGATGCCAAAGCATGTCGCGCTGCCAACATACATGCTTCAACGGCTTGTAAACAAAGGTCCCAGGCCCGAGGCCCCAGGCATGGACGTTGCAGGCATAGACCTGCCCGCGGTCCTGAGGCCGGACGTAGGCGCCTTGCCCTCCGAGGTCGATGATCGGCATTCCCATGCGGCGCGCAAGCGTCGGCCAGACGACCTCGCTATGGCCGGACCACCCGGCGCGGTAGGCTTGGTCAACCGCGTGGATGAGCCGGGCGGACACCCGGTAAACCGGCATGAAGCTGCACAGAAGCTCGGCGCCGCCCGGCGGCGGAACGCCGTCCGGGACAACAAGCGTGTTCCACCAGGCCCACTTCGGGTGCTTGGCGAAATCGCGGATGCCGGCGCCCACGAAGTCCGCGTCGCTGTCCTCGTAGCGTTCAAAGAAGTCCCGCCACGAGCCGGTGTAGCGGACGTCGTACTCAATGCCCCAGTAATAGGCGTAACCGGGCTTCGCACGCGCCAAGCACATCATGGGCAGGTCCGTGTGGCCGCCGTCCCAGATCGTCCAGCCCGGCTGGTTCAGCCCTGATTTCCGGGCATACTCGGCGATGCGGATCTCCGGCGTCCTGACCACAAGGTGAGGCACGGTCGCGAGCAGCGGCGGCTCCGGCGCGCCGGGCGGGAGGTGGACGAGCACCACCGCCTCGAAATGGCGCGGCAGCGCGCGGCTGATCGCCTGGAACACCCGCTTGACCTGCCATCCAAAGATATGCGTTTGAAAGGCGACCAGCACCTTGCCATGGGCGCCGTCCACAGGCCGCGCCGGGTCAACCTGCATCATGTATCAAACCGGAAACACGGCGTTGTGCGCATGAGGAGCAGGAAATTCCATGGTAAACGCGACGTCTTCTGCCGTTTGCGGTGGTTGAAGCCATTGCGGAACTGTTGCGTGGCGGCGGCGGGCAATGGGGCGGTCGGCTCCCGCCGATCAAGCAACGCAACCTCGTCACGCCCTTCTGTCCGTGATGGTGGAAATCTGGGTTCCACAACCTACTGCCGGCCTCGCGGGCCAACATCTAAACATATTGTGTAACCTTTATGTTTATTGACACGCTGCGCAATGCGTGAAGCAGAAAAAAGATGCGCGGGTCCGAATGAAGCTCTGACGCCAAACTGCCTGGCCGTTGCCTCATGCCGGTTGCCGGCACGGGACGCTGCCGCCGGGTCCAGAAGATGCGTTGGTAGGGTGGCGTCTCAGTTTGAAATCTCAACGCGATCTCACTTCAGAGAATGGAGGGCTTTCCAATGGCTGACGCCCGATGCAGTTGCGGCGCACTCACACTGACGCTTCCGGGACCATCAAAACTGGTTGTCGCCTGTCATTGCCTTGACTGCCAACGGAGAACCGGTGCGCCGTTTGGCGTCGGCGCCTTTTACCCGGTCGATGCCGTCGCGATTTCCGGAACTGCGAAAGAGTTCACCCGCGATGCGGCAAGCGGCGGGAAGGTCCACGCCTACTTCTGTCCAAACTGCGGATCGACGGTTTATTGGCACGCCGACAACCTGCCGTCGCTGATCGGCGTTGCAGTCGGCGCGCTCGCCGATCCAAAATACCCGGCCCCCGTCAGATCGGTTTTCGAGCAGTCGAAACATGATTGGGTTCGAATCGATGGTGCCGTCGGACACTTCCGGCAAAGCAGCATGGCAAGAAGCTCAAACTGAGATACCACCGTTGATGGACCGGTCTTGACACCCGGGCATGTTCTGCCGAACGCTGCATCGCACGGCGAGACCTGTTTCGACGGCCCGGCATCCGGAACTCGCCTCCGTTCGGAGCATCGCCGCCATGGCCATCCCGTGCAGCCCTGCGCAGATCGGTGTCGGGAACCTCCCTGACAGACGCCCCGTCACGGTTCTGAACGCGCGGATGCCGTTATGGGTCTTTTCGTCGCGCCCGCAGCACCGCGGGCAGCCGTCGTGACGGGGGAGCCGCGCTTTGCCCTCGTGACCGGCGCCGGGTCCGGCATTGGCCGGGCCTGCGCCGCGGTTCTCGCCGAGGACGGCCACCGCGTCACCCTTGTCGGCCGCCGGCTCGCCTTGCTGGAAGCCGCCGCCGCGGCGATCCCGGGCGCGCTGGCCGTGGCCGCCGACCTTTCGACCGATGCCGGGATCGGCACGGTTGCCGACGCCGCGCCTGACCGCCTCCATGCGCTCGTCCACGCCGCCGGCGCGTTCCGGTATGGGCCGTTGGCCGAGACGCCGGTGGCCGTGTGGCGGGCGCTCGACGCCGTGAACCTGCACGGGCCACTCGCGCTGACGGCGCGGTGCCTGCCCGCGCTGCGCCGGGCGGGCGGCACGGTGGTGTTCGTCAACTCCACGGCCGCCCTGCGCGCCGGCGCCAATGCCGGCGCCTACGCCGCGGGCAAGAGCGCCCTCAAAGCCGCCGCCGACGTCTTGCGGCAAGAGGTAGGCCCGCTCGGCATCCGCGTGCTGAGCATCTTCCCGGGCCGCACGAACACGCCGATGCAGGACGAGGTGCTGGCAGCCGAGAACCGCACCGCCGACCGCAGCGCGCTGCTCGACCCGGCGGACGTGGCCGCGATGGTCGGAGCCGCCTTGCGCCTGCCCCGGCGGGCCGAGGTGACGGACATCACCATTCGGCCGTCTCAGCCGGCCTGATCGAAGGGGACGAGCAGCCCCGCCTCCGCCAGCGCCGCCGCCGCCGCCTCCACCGCGTCGAACGGCTTGCCGGAGCGTTCGGCGATGTCCAGCAGCGACGCGCCGCCGTCGGACTGGTTGAGCACCCAAAGCATCGTGAGCTGGTCGAACCGGCCCGCGCCCGGCCCGGCCTCCGCGCCGCCGCCGATCTTGGCATACAGCCCCCGGCGGCCGAGCTGCGGCTCGCCGAACGGCTGCGTGTTGCGCCACCTCCGGTCGGCTTCCGCGATGGCCAGCACCCGCTGCAGCAGGGCGAGCGACCCCGCCAGCGCGTCCGGCCGGATGAAATCCAGCGAGTCCGCGGAGGTGTGATACTCGGGGAACGTGCCGTTGGGCGAGCGCATCAGGCAGCCGACCGGCAGGTTGAACCCCGGCGAGCAGTACTGCCGCTCGTCGTAGCCGTACGGCACGAAGGGCTGCACCCGGTCGGCATGGCCGAGTTCGCCCAGCGCATACGCGGCGGCCCGGTCGATCCCGGCATCGCCCCGGCGGGACCGCTTATAGGTCGGCGGCCCCGCGTCGCCTAAGCAGGTCAGCACCAGGCCGTGCGCGACGTGCTGCAGGCGGTCCCGGTTCCGGGCCAGCCAGGTGATCGCGCCGATTGTGCCCGGCAGGAACACGATCCGCAAACCGAGCCGGTGCGGCCGGGCCGCCCAGGCGCGGGCGAACTCAATCGCGACGGCGATGCCGCTCAGGTTGTCGTTGGCGAGCGAAGGATGGCAGGAATGCACGGACAACAGGATCTCGCCCGCCTCGGTCCCGGGGACCACGCACTCGCCGTAGCTCAGCGCGCCGGGCGCCAAGTCGGCGTCGATCACCACCCGGTATTCAGGGTCGGTCATCGCGAGCCGGGTCCGGTGCGGCAAGCAGAAGCCCCAGGTTTGCGCGTAATAGGCGGTGCGGTAAGGGATCAGGCCGGGCTGGCCGGGCAGGGAATACAGGTGCCGGTCGAGTTCGTCCCGCGGCACCACGCAGTCAACCGCGTGGCTGTACTGGAGCAGGTGCAGGGAATGGTCGGCGAAATCGACCACCGCCTCCCCGGACATGCGGCGGATCGTAGCGGCCCGCGGCGTCCATTCGAGCGGCACCGTCCAATCGAGCACCTCCGTGCCGGACGGCACCTCCGTCACCGCCAGCGGGATGTGCCGGCCGATATAGGCGAGCGTTTGGCGCAGCCCCTCGCCGGTGATGCTGCGGCAGGTCGGGAACAGCGCCGCGGCGTGCGCGTGCAGCCGCTCGCCAATCTCATCGGTTAAGACCATACGGCTCATCTGTTCATTTTATGGACAAAGGCTTACAGAGTACTGTCTGTGGAGGCTGCATCCGGAAAAGCCAAGATGATTTTTCACCAGACCCGGCTGCACGGGGTCGTGCTGATCGAGGCGGAACAGATCGCGGATGAGCGCGGCTGGTTCGGCCGCATCTTTGACGAGGCCGCGTTCCAGGCGCACGGGCTGCCCACCCGGTTCGTCCAATGGAGCGCGTCCGTCAGCCACCGGGCCGGGACCCTGCGGGGTATGCACTACCAGCGCGCCCCGCACGGGGAGGCCAAGCTGGTCCGCTGCGTGACCGGCGCCCTGTATGACGTGGCGGCGGACATGCGGCCGGACAGCCCGAGCGCCGGCCAATGGCAGGCTTTCCGGCTGGCCGCCGGGACCGGGCAGTTGCTGTTCCTGCCGCCGGGGGTGGCGCATGGCTTCCTGACGGAAGCGAACGACACGGAGGTGCAGTACTGCATGACGACCGAGTTCGCCCCCGGCTCCGCCCATGGCTTCCGCTATGACGACCCGGTTTTCGGCATAGGCTGGCCCGCAACGCCGGCCTCGATCTCCGACAAGGACCTCGGCTGGCCGCCCTTGCGCGGTGTTGCCGGAAAAGAGGACGGCCCAAAAAGGTCATAATCAATGGGCAGCCTTGTAAGCCCAGGGGGGCAGCGCGGTTCCCGTCACCATACGGAGCATCATGATCATCAAGAAAGCGGTAATACTCGCAGGCGGCTTCGGCACGCGGTTGATGGAGGAAACAGAAACGCGCCCGAAGCCCATGGTGGAGATCGGAGGCAGGCCGATCCTTTGGCACATCATGAAGATCTATTCTGCTTTCGGCATCAACGAGTTCGTGATCCCGCTGGGCTACAAAGGCAACCTGATCAAGCAGTACTTCGCTGAATACCATCTGCTCGCTTCCGACGTCACCATCGACTTGGCCGACGACACGGTCGTCATGCACCGGCGCACGGCCGAACCGTGGAAGGTGACGCTGGTGGACACGGGGCTCGAAACGATGACGGGCGGCCGCATCCGGCGCCTGCGCGACCACCTTCCGGAAACGGAACCGTTCTGCCTGACCTACGGCGACGGCGTTGCGGCGCTCGACCTCCGCGCCCTTGCGGCGTTCCACCGGGAGCACGGCAGGATGGCGACGGTCACGGCCGTGCGCCCGCCCTCCCGCTTCGGGGCGCTTGAGATCGAGGAGGGCCGGGTGAGGCGCTTCCGGGAAAAGCCCATCGGCGACATCTGGATCAACGGGGGGTTCTTCATCCTGTCGCACGAGGTCCTGGACCTGATCGACGGCGACGACACTGTATTCGAGGCGCAGCCCCTGGAACGCCTGGCCTCGTTGGGCGAGTTGATGGCCCACAAGCACGAAGGGTTCTGGCACTCCATGGACACGTTGCGCGACAAGCGCCTGCTTGAGGAGCTTTGGGCCAAGGGGCAGGCGCCGTGGAAGGTGTGGTGAGCGCCGGCGCCGCGTGCCGGTGCCGCTTGTGCGGCGCCGGGCTGAGCCGGACCTTTGCCGACCTCGGCGTGTCCCCGCTGGCGAACTCGTTCATCCCCGGCGGCGCCGCCGACCGGATGGAGCCGTTCTATCCATTACATGCCTTTGTCTGCACCGCCTGCTGGCTCGTGCAGTTGCGCGAGTTCGAGACGCCTTCCGGCATCTTCAGCAACTACCTTTACTTCTCGTCCTTCAGCGAAAGCTGGCTGCGCCACGCGAAGCGGTATGCGGAGGCGATGGTGCGCCGCTTCGCGCTCGGCGGCAACTCGTTTGCGTGCGAGGTCGCCAGCAACGACGGCTACCTGTTGCAATACCTCCAGGCCGCGGGCGTCCGGGTGCTCGGCGTCGATCCGGCGCGCAACGTCGCCGCAAGCGCGGCCGCGAAGGGCATCCCCACAGAGGTCGCCTTCTTCGGCGCCGAGACGGCGGCACGCCTGCGGGCGGAGCAAGGGCCTGCGGACCTGATGACGGCCAACAACGTGCTGGCGCATGTCCCGGACATCCACGACTTCGCGGAGGGGTTCCGCATCTTGCTCGGCGAGCGCGGCACGGCGACGTTCGAGTTCCCGCACCTCCTCCGCCTGATCCGGGAGAACCAATTCGACACGATCTACCACGAGCACTTCTCCTACCTGTCGCTGGGCGTGGCCGAGCAACTGTTCGGCGCGCACGGGATGGAGGTTTACGACGTGGAGGAACTGCCGACGCATGGCGGCTCCCTGCGCATCTTCGTCCGGCAGGCCGCCGGGGAACGGGAGCCGGTGTCGCCCGGCGTGGCGGCGCTTCGCCGGGCGGAGCGGGACGCGGGCTTGCAGGACCCGGCGACCTACGACCGGTTCGCGGCGCAGGTGGCCGGCATCAAGTGCGAGGCGCTGGGCTTCCTGATCGGGGCGCGGCGGCGCGGCGCCCACGTGGCCGCCTACGGCGCGCCCGCCAAGGGCAACACGCTGCTGAACTATTGCGGCATCGGCCCCGAGCTGATCGCCTACACGGTGGATCGGAACCCGCACAAGCAGGGCACCCTGCTGCCCGGCTGCCGCATCCCCGTGTGGGGGCCGGAAGCGATTGCCGAAACGAAACCCGACTACCTCGTGATCCTGCCCTGGAACCTGTCCGAGGAAATCGTGGGCCAGATGGCGGCGATCCGGGAATGGGGCGGCAAGTTCGTGGTGTTCATCCCGGAACTGCGCGTTTTCTGACCGGCAACGCGCTTCAACCATCGGAAGGTGGAGGCTCAATGAGAATCCTGATCACCGGCAACATGGGCTATGTCGGCCCGGTGGTGGTGCGGTCCCTGCACGCCCGGTTCCCCGAGGCCGCGCTGATCGGCTTCGACACCGGCTTCTTCGCCCATTGCCTGACCACGCCCGGGCCGCTGCCGGAACGCCACCTCACCGCGCAGCACTTCGGCGACGTGCGGGACCTGCCGGCCGAGCTTCTGCAAGGCGTCGATGCCGTTGTCCACCTGGCCGCGATCTCCAACGACCCGATGGGCAAGCGGTTCGAGGCGGTCACGGACGAGATCAACAGGGGCGCCAGCCTGCGGCTGGCCAAGCTGGCCGAGGCCGCCGGCGTGCGCAGCTTCGTGTTCGCGTCGAGCTGCAGCGTTTACGGCTTCGCCGAGGGCGCCGCTCGGCGGGAAGACGACCCGCTCAACCCGTTGACGGCCTATGCCCGGTCCAAGATCGAGACCGAGCAGGGCCTGCGCCGCCTCGACGGCCCTATGCTGGTCACCTGCCTGCGCTTCGCGACGGCCTGCGGCTTTTCCGAGCGGCTGCGGCTGGACCTCGTGCTGAACGACTTCGCGGCCGGCGCGGTGGCTTCCCGCGGCATCTCGATCCTCAGCGACGGCACGCCCTGGCGCCCGCTGATCGACGTGGCCGACATGGCGCTTGCGATTGAATGGGCGATTGGGCGCGATGCCGACCGCGGCGGCCGGGTGCTTTCGGTCAATGCGGGCAGCGACGCCTGGAACCACCGGGTCCGCGACCTAGCCGCGGCCGTGGCGGAGGCTTGCCCCGGGACAACCGTTGCGGTCAACCCGGACGCGCCGCCCGACCGGCGGAGCTACCGGGTCGATTTCTCGCGCTTCCGGGAATTGGCGCCCGAGCACCAGCCCCGGACCACGCTCGCAGAGTCGGTTGCGCGCCTGGTCGCCGGGCTGCGGTCCATCGGGTTCGACGATCCGGATTTCCGCGGGTCGCAGCGCGTCCGCTTGCACACGTTGGCGAAGCTGCAGGCTGACCGCCTGGTGGACGATGGGCTGCGCTGGACGCTCCCATAGGGCTGCACGGTCCCTGCCCGCCACGCCGCACCCCGGTTGAGTCATGCGCGGGCGAGGTTGCCATGGCGGTCGCCGCGTGATGCTCTGTCCAGTCCCCGCTTCCACGGGACACCTCCGGCTCCCCCCCATGCTGGGCGTACGGGACCGGAGATCTATGTATTCAAGGTTTGAAAAGCATGAGTCATAACACCGTCCTGCACGGCATCGTCCGCCCGGCTGTCCGGGCGTTGGCCGGTACCAGGGTCACGCCGGACCACCTCACGGGGCTGCGCTTCGCCACTGCGGTCGCCGCGGCCGTGATCTTTGCGCAAGGCCCGGGCGCGTGGACCAGCATCGGCGCGGGGGTGTTCACCGTTTCGGCGCTGCTGGACCGCGCCGATGGCGAGCTTGCCCGGCAAACCGGGCGCTTCAGCCGCCATGGGCACCGCTACGACTTGCTGGCGGACTGCCTGGCCGGGGTCATGGCATTCATCGGCCTCGGCATCGGCGCCGCGGGCGGGGTGCTGGGGCCGATGGCGGTCGTGTTGGGGGTGATGGCCGGCGCCGGGATCGGCGGGCTGTTCTGGGAAATCAACGTGGCTGCCCCCGGGAGGCTGCCGGGGTGGACCGGGCGCAGCGGGCGCGTGCTGGCCGATCCGGACGACGCGATCCTCGCGCTGCCGCTGCTCGTCCTGTGCTTCGGCGCGGAAGCGGTGCTGGTGCCGGGCAGCATCGTCACGCCCGTGGCCGCGCTGTGGCTGATATGGCGGCGACGGCTGGGACAGCGAGGGCTGGGCGCGGAGGCCGGCCGCCGGCGGGACACCGTGTCGTGATCCGGGATGTCGTGATGCAGGCCGCGCCCGCCCCGGCGCAACTATTCGGCCGGGTCCCGTTACATTGCGCATGGGTGCGGCACCGGCAATCATCGTGGTCGGAGCCTCCGCAGGGGGCGTGGAAGCCGTGCGCTTCCTTGCCGCCGCGTTGCCGGCCGATTTCCGCGCCGCCGTGTTCGTCGTGCTGCACATCGGGGCGCACAGGAGCGAGCTGCCGTGGCTGCTGAACCAGTTGGGGCCGTTGCGGGCCGTCCATGCCAGGAGCGGCGACCCGATCCGGGCCGGGCACATCTACGTGGCGCCGCCGGACCACCACCTCCTGGTCGAACCCGGCTGCGTGCGCCTGACCAAGGGACCGCGCGAGAACTGGGCGCGCCCGGCCATCGACCCGCTGTTCCGCAGCGCCGCCCAGGCCTACGGGGCCGGGGTCATTGGCGTCGTGCTGACCGGCGGCTTGAACGACGGCACGGCCGGGCTTTACGAGGTCAAGCAGCGCGGCGGCACCGCCGTGGTCCAGGACCCGGCCGACGCCGCCAATCCCAGTATGCCGCGCAGCGCGCTGGACCACGTGGCGGTTGACCATTGCCTGCCGCTGCCGCGGCTGCCGGGGCTTCTCGCGAGCTTGGTCGCCGGAAAGGACGCGGCCTCCCGTGCCGGCCCGCGCCCGGCGCCTGCCAAAACACAGGGGAAGGAGATGACGGCAGAGTACAAGATCGATCAGCCCGTCGCGGTGACCTGCCCGGATTGCGGCGGCGCGCTGCGCCGGATCGAACTCGGCACCTTGGTGCAGTTCGGCTGCCACATCGGCCATGTCTATACGGCCGAGGTGATGGTGGCGGCGCAGTTCGCCGCCATGGAAGTGAGCCTTGCGGCGGCGATGCGCTCCCTCAGCGAGCGGGCTGAGCTGTGCCGGCAGATGGCCGAGCGGTCCCATGCCGCCGGGCACGCCGCCGAGGGGCAATGGGACACGGCCGCCGGGGAAGCCAAGGAGCGCGCCGCCGCGGTTCGCCAGCTCCTGTCGGCGGAATGGGTCCACCCCGACGCCGGCGCCGACGGCCCGCAGCCTTCAGGCGGGTAGCGCCTGCTGCCCGGCGGCTCCGGCCACCAGCGCCCTCACCTGCTCCCTCAAGGCGCGCGCCGTGAAGGGTTTGGTCAGGCGCGGCCGGCCTTGCATGTCCTCGGGCAAGGCCCAACCACCGTAGCCGCTGGCCAGCATGAACGGGATGTTGCGGGCGAGGAGCTGTTCGGCCACCGCGTAAACGTCCCCGCCGCGTATGGTCACGTCCAGCACGGCCGCGTCCAGCGTTTCCTCGCGCGCCAGCCGCAGCGCCGCGTCCAGCTTGCCCACCGGCCCCACCACCACGCAGCCGAGGTCCTGCAGGACCTCCTCGATGGCCACGGCGATGAGCGTTTCGTCCTCGACCACCAGGATGCGCCGCCCCGTCAAGTCGCCTTCGGTCATCGCACGTCCTCCCTTGCGTGGCCGGCGGCCTTTACGTGGCCGACCTCTTCTGTCATCGGGACTGCGATGGTGCATTGCAAGCCGGACGTCAGGAATTCCCGGCGCACTTCGGCGTCAAGGTCGCTGCTCAGCGCCCGCTCGATCAGCGTCGTCCCGAATCCGCGCCGCGACGGCGGGCGCACCGCGGGGCCGCCGGTCTCCGTCCACATGAGGGCGAGCGTGCGGCTGCCCGGGTCGCCGGCAATCGTCCAAGCGACCGCGAGGCGGCCGGAGGGCACCGAAAGCGCGCCGTACTTGGCCGCGTTGCTGGCAAGCTCGTGGATCGCCAGCGCCAGCGCCATGCCCGCCCTCGGCGTCAGCGCCATGTCGCCGCCCTCGATGGACACGTGGCCCGCCGCCCGTCCGTAGGGCGCCAGCTCCGTTTCAACGAGGGCGCGCAGCCCGACCTCGCCCTGCCCGGCCTGCGTCAGCAGGCCGTGCGCTTGGCCGATGGCCTGGATGCGCCCCTGCACCTCGGCGGCGAAGGCTTCGGGCGTGGCGCCGTGCTTCGGCGTTTGCGAGACCACGGCGGACACGATGGCCAGGATGTTCTTGACGCGGTGGTCGAGTTCGCCGAGCAGCAGGCTTGCCTTGTGCTGCGCTTTCCGGCGCTCGCTCACGTCGCGCGCCACCACCGAAGCGCCAGAAACCCGGCCGTCGGCCTCCCGCATCGGCGAGATCGTGACCGAAACGTCGATGGTCCGGCCGTTCCTGGCCACCCTGGTGCTGTCGAACTGCGTGATCCGCTCGCTGCCCTGCAGCCGGGCCAGCACCTGCGGCCAGTCGTCGGCCGCGCCCTCCGGCAGCAGCATGGACAGCGGCCGGCCGATGGCCTCCGCTGCCGGGTAGCCGTAAAGCTGCTCGGCGCCCCCGTTCCAGCTCGTGATGACGCCCTGGAGGTCGTGGCCGATGACCGCATCCTGCGACGACTCCACGATGGCCGCGAGCCGCGTGCGCGCTTGCTCGTGCTGCTTGCGCTCGGAGATGTCCACAAAGGTGACGACGGCGCCATCGACGACGTTGTTCAGGTCCCGGTACGGGCGGACCCGCATCAGGTAGCTCGCGCCGCCCTCGGCCATCGTCACCTCGCGCTCGATGGGCGCCAGCGTGCGCAGGACCTGCTGCACGTCCCCTCCCAGCCCGTCGCGGGTCAGGCGGGTCACGATGTCGCTGATCGGCCGCCCTTCGTCGCCGTCGCGGACCTTGAAGATGTCCAGCAGCCGCGGGGTGAAGCGCCGGATGCGCAGGTCGCCGTCCAGGAACAAGGTCGCGATGGAGGTGCTGTCGAACAGGTTCGCGAGGTCGCTGTTGGAGCGCACCAGGCTGTCGTTCCGGGCGTTCAGCTCGGCGTTGATGGTTTGCAGCTCCTCGTTCAGCGATTGCAGCTCCTCCTTGGAGGTTTCCAGCTCCTCGTTCGCCGATTGCAGCTCCTCGTTGACGGACAGGTATTCCTCGTTGGAGGACCGCAGCTCCTCCGTCGCGGCCTCCATCTCTTCCATCATGTTGCGCAGCCGCTCCCGGGTCGCCGTCAGGTCCTCGTTCAAGGCTTGGAAAGCGGCGTCGCTGGCCTGGCCCGGCGCGCTGGAAGCTGCCGCGCTCCTCGAAAATGGCCCGGCGTCCTGGAACGCGACGAGGAACAAGCCTTCGTCCTCCGGGCCGGGCAGCGGCTCGACGATCACGTTGACGGCCTCGTGATGGTCGCCCGCTTCGATGCTGAGGGCGCCATGCAGGACGCGCGCCCCTGTCGCGGCGGCCTGCTGGAGCGCGGCGCGCACCGCGGGCCGCAGGTCCGCGTGCAGCAGGGCGAACAGGTTGAGGCTTGCGATGCCCGGGGCCGGCTCCAGATACTTCGCGGTCTGGCCGGAGAACCGCAACACGTCGTGCTCCCGGTCCACCACCAGGAACGCGGGTGCGTAGCGGGCGACGGCACGGGCCGCCCGCCGGTCGATGTCGCTCGCGGCGGAGAACGCGGCCCGCGCCGCCGGCGCCGGGCGGTCGCGGGCGTAGGGCATCGAAATGGCGGGCAGGCTCGCCGCCGTGTCCCGCCGGGCGTAGATCCGGTGCCGCTTGTCGAGCGGCGCGAACAGTTGGGGCTGGTTGGAAACGCCTTCCGACGGGCCGAGGAACAGGTGCCCGCCCGGGCGCAGGGCATAGTGGAACGTCGAAAGAACCCGCTGCTGCAGCCGCGGCTCGAAGTAGATCATCAGGTTGCGGCAGGACACCAGGTCGAGGCGCGAGAACGGCGGGTCGCGGCCAAGGTCGTGCACGGAGAACAGGCATATCTCGCGCAGCTCCTTGGCCACGCGGTAGTTGCCGTCCTCCTTGACGAAGTAGCGCTCTAGCCGCTCGGCGGACAGGTCGGCTGCGATCGTGCTGAGGTAAAGGCCGGCCCGCGCGGCCTCGATGGCGCGGTCGTCCACGTCGGTCGCGAAGACCTGGACCGGCCGAAAGGCGCCGAACCGGGCCAGGCCTTCCCGGAGCAGGATCGCCGTCGAGTAGGCCTCCTCGCCCGTGGCGCACCCGGCGACCCAGACCCGGAGCGGGTCGGAGCCGCCCGTATCCGCCAGCAGCCCCGGCAGGACCTGGGCTCCAAGCGCTGCAAAGGCTTCCGGGTCGCGGAAGAACCGGGTGACGCCGATGAGCAGCTCGCGGAACAGCAGCTCCGCCTCGTTCGGCAGCGCGCGCAGTTGCTCGACATAGGCGGGCACCTCGTCGGTCCCGAGCACGTGCATCCGGCGCTGGATGCGGCGCATCAGCGTGCCGGGCTTGTACTGGCTGAAGTCGCGGCCGAGCCGGCCGTGCAGCACCGCGCAGATTGTCGCCAGGTGGCTCGCCAGGTCCTGGCGGATGCCGTCAGGACCTTTGGCTGCGTCGCACACCCTCCGGTGGCGCTGGTAGTCCAGCAGGGCGGCGGGCATGTCCTCGGCCGAGAGCACGTGGTCCACGAAGCCGCCGGACGCGGCACTCTGCGGCATGCCGCTCTTGGCGTGGTGGTCGAACTCGGCCTGGCTGAGGGTCAGGCCGCCATGCTCCTTGATCGCCGCCACGCCCAGCGCGCCATCGCTGCCGAACCCGGACAGGATGATGCCGACCGCGTTCTCGCCCTGGTCCTGCGCCAAAGAGGAAAGAAAGGTGTTGATCGCGGTGCGCCGGGCGGCAGGCGCCGCCGGGCGCGCCACGCGCAGGCGGCCGTCCGCCACCGTCAGGATGGCGTCCGGCGGGATGACATGGACCCGGTTCGGATCGAAAGCCGCGCCGTCCTCGGCGAGGCGCACCGGCATGGCCGTGTAGCCGCCGACAATGGTGGCCAGGGCGCTTTCGTGCTTGGGATCAAGGTGCTGCACCAGCACGAAAGCCATTCCTGTGTCGGGCGGCATCGTCGAGAAGAACGCCCTGTATGCGTCAAGGCCGCCGGCCGAGGCGCCGACGCCCACGACCAGGCGGCCCCCGGCCTCCTGCGCTGCGGTCAAGGCCGCGCTATGCCCAGAATCGAGGGGAGGGCGCGCTCCATCGGCGCTGCCGGGCTTGGTGCCATCACATGCCATGGGAAGAAACCTCCTGCGAACCGTACCCGCGCGTCCCGCGGCGGTCGGCAGCCAATGAAACGGTCGGATTTCTTAACGTTCTGTTATCAGGACGAATATATCCCGGGAATTGTTGCACAACTTATTTGTTGTTGCTGCCGCACGGTTGCAACCTGTCCCCGGTTTTTTCTCAGCGATCCTGTAACTATGCCGGCCTGCAGCGTCCGGGTTCCGGCGCGCGGCGGCGGGCGCCAGGCATCGCGCTGCGGCCCGAAGGGCATCAGCAGGGACGGGCGCAGCCCGATCTCGCCGGGGTCGCGGAAGGCGGGCACGCCGGCCTGCACCCGGCCCGCGTCCACGCCGTGGCGGAACGTGCGGTGCAGGCGGTCCCACAGGCTCAGCCCGCTCGACCAGTTCGAGTCCGTCTCGCCCCGCACGGTTGAATGGTGGATGCCGTGCATCCCCGGCGTGGTCAGCACGGAGGCGAGCCGGCGGTCCCAGCCCGGCGGCAGGCGCAGGTTGGAATGGTGGAACAGCACGGACGCGAAAAAGAACGCCTGCCAAACCCGAAGCGCCCGCGGCGACACCCCGCCCAGCGCCACCTGCGTCGCCCGCCACGGCACCGACACCAGCATGTCCGCCGCATGGAACCGCAGCGCCGTGGTGGCGTCCAGGTCGAGATCAACATGGTGCACCAGATGCAGCCGCCACAGCGCCGGGACCTTGTGCGTGAGCACGTGCCAAAGATAGGTCGTGTAATCCATCCACAGGAACGCCGCCGCGTCCCGCAAGGGGGCTGGCCCCGGCAGGCGCTGGGCCAGCCCGCGCCGCCGGGATGCCGCCCCCTGCGCCAGCGGGCGCACCACCGGGCCTTCCACCGCCGCCACCACCGCCATGCTGAGCGCGCCGAGGACGAGGTTGCGGAGGATGCGCGCCGGCTCCTGCTGCGTGGGCCGGCGCAGCGGGGCGCGGCGCTCGGCGACGAGGATGGCGGCGGCGGCGGCGCCCAGGAGGAGGGAAGGCAGGAAACGGGCCATGAAGGGGCAGATGCGGCCGGGCATCGGGCGCCGCAAGGCGGGCCGCCGGCGGGCGGGCGCGGCGCTTGCCGGTGAGCGCGGTCGCCATTGTCATCCCCATGCTGAACGAGGCGGCGGCCCTGCCCCGCTTGCTGCGCTGCCTCCAAACGCTTGATCCCGCGCCGGCAGAGGTTTTGGCGGTGGACGGCGGCAGCGCCGATGGTTCGGTTGCCATTGCGGAAGCGGCCGGGCTGCGCGTGATCCGGGACGGCGCGCGCGGCCGGGCGGCGCAGGTCAACCGCGGCGTTTCCGCCACCTCAGCGCCCGTGGTCTGCGTGCTGCACGCCGACACCCTGCTGCCGGACGACGCGGTGGCGGTGATGCGCCGCGTGCTGGCGGACGGGCGGACCGCGCTGGCCGGCTTCACCCCGCTGCTCAGCGGGCCGGACGGGGTGCGCTGGGGCACCAGCCTGCACAACTGGGCCAAGACCTGGTATGCGCCGCTGCTGTTCCGCCCCCATCTGTTCCTGCGCGGGGGGCGGCTGCTGTTCGGCGACCATGCCATGTTCTTCCGCCGGGCCGATTTCCTCCGCGTGGGCGGCTGCGACCCGGCGCTGCGCGTGATGGAGGACGCCGACCTGTGCGTCCGCCTGTGCCGCCTGGGGCGCGTCCGGCTGGTCAACCGGGTGGTGATCACCTCCGACCGCCGGGTCGCCGCTTGGGGGGCGCTGCGGGCGAACTGGGTTTATTTCAGCGTGGGCGTCCGCTGGGGGCTTGGCCGCCGGGCGCGGCTGCACGAGGACTACCCGGACGTGCGCTGACACGGCCGGCTTGGTTGGATAGCTGTCAACCGTTGATGGGTTTCACCCATCCTACGCGACCCATGCTGTAGGATGGGTGTAACCCATCAGCCCCAAGCTGTGCAGCAGGCTGCTTAGGCCGCCGTGCGTCCCCTGCGCGCTTGGATGTAGCCGGCGGCCAGGCAGTGGTCGATCAGCCGGCGCAGGAAACGGCCGTCAGTCGGCGGGCAGGCGCGCCCGCTCAAGGCCCGCAAGTTGGCATCGGCGAAGCGCGGGTCGCGCTGGAGGTAGCCCGCAAGCAGGCCCGTCGCCTGCGCGTGCACCTGCTGTTGCAGGGGAGTGAGCGCGCCGGGGTCGAACGCTTCCGGCGAAACGAAGCGCGGGGCATGAAGCTGCGGGTAGGCGTCCTGCAGCGCCGACAAGCCGGCCACCGGGACCGGCGCGCCGGACACGAGGTGGAAGGTGCGCCCCGCCGCCTCCGTCATCCGCTCCGCGATGTCGGTCAGCCCGGCGACAACATGGTCGATGGGCACGAGGTCCAGGCTGGCGCCGGGCCGGGCCGGCAGCACGGGGATGCGGCCCTCCGCCACCAGCCGGAGCATCCCGTAGAAGCTGCCGAACCCGCCGATAACGCCATCCCCTGACGCGCCGACGACGACCGACGGCCGCGCGACGGCGATCCGCCGGCCCCGGCTGCGGGCGGCGGCGGCCACGCGCTCGCCTTCCGCCTTGCTCGCCTCGTAGCCGTTGGCGAAGGCTTGGCCGGCATCCAGCTCGTCCTCGCGGATCGGCCCGTCGCGCAGGCCGCAAACATAGGCGGTGCTGACGTGCAGCAGCGGCGTTTGCAGGCCGTCGGTGAGGGCGAGAAGGTTGGCGATCCCCTCGACGTTCACCGCCCGGTAGGCCGCGGGGTCGAGGTTGAAGCTGGTGAGGGCGGCGCAGTGGATGGCCAAGTCCAGCCCGTCGCACACCGCCGCCCCCGCCGCGTCGTCCAGCCCCAGCCCGGGCCGGCGCACGTCGCCCGAAAGGGTCAGCACGGCGCCGGGGCGGGGCGCCTGGCCGGCCCAGGGCGCGGACGGAACGGGGGCGCCGTCGTTGCGGCGCAGCGCCGTGCTGCGGTGCTGCAAGGCGACCACGCCGTGGCCGCGCCCGGACAGGACGCCCACAAGCTCGCGGCCGATCAGGCCGCCAGCGCCGGTGACGAGGATGCGCATATGGAGGTCCCCCCTGCGCCGGCATTGGCGCAGCGGCACCGCGCGCATATGGGAGGAAGGGCGCCGCGCGCCAACGGGACCGGTTTGGCAAAGGGAACACGATGGGGTGGACGCATGACGTGGTGGTGATCGGCGCTGGCGCCGCCGGGCTGACCGCCGCGGGGGGCGCCGCCCGGCTCGGCCTGCGGGTGGCGCTGATCGAGCGCGACCGGATGGGCGGGGAATGCCTCAACTCCGGCTGCGTGCCGTCCAAGGCGCTGCTCGCCGCGGCCCGGCGCGCGCACCTGTTGCGGGCCGGCGGCGCGATGGGCGTGGCCGGGGGTGGCGCCACCGTCGATTACGCGGGCGTGCGCGCCCATGTGCAGGGCGCCATCGCCGCCATCGCCCCGCACGACTCCCCCGAACGGTTCCGGGCCTGGGGGGTCGAGGTCATCCAGGGCGAGGCCCGCTTCATTGGCCGCCGGGCGGTTGAGGTCGGGGACCGGGTGCTCCGGGCGCCCCGCATCGTGATCGCCGCCGGCTCCCGCCCGGCCGTGCCGGACATCGAGGGCTTGGACCGCGTGCCGTTCCTGACCAACGAGACGCTGTTCGACTTGGCCGTGCTGCCGCGGCATTTGGTGGTCCTCGGCGCCGGGTCCGTGGGGCTGGAAATGGCGCAGGCGTTCCGCCGCCTGGGCGCGGCGGTGACGGTGATCGAGGCGGGTCAAGCCCTGGCCCGCGACGACGCGGAGGCGGTCGCGGTTGTGCTCCAGCAGCTTGCGGCGGAGGGCGTGACGGTCCGCACCGGCACGCGCGCCACCCGGGTGTCCGCCGTGCCGGAGGGCGTGCGGGTCGAGGTGTCGCAGGATGGGGCATCGCCGGGCGAGGCGGTCACGGGCAGCCACCTGCTGCTGGCCGTGGGGCGCAGGCCGTCCCTGGACGGGCTGGGCCTGGACGCGGCGGGGGTCGCGGCGGAAGCGGACGGCATCACCGTGGACCGGCGGCGGCGCACCTCCAACCCGGCGGTTTTCGCCATCGGCGACTGCCGGGTGGGGCCGCGGCTCACCCACGCCGCGGGGTATGAGGGCACGGTCGCGGTGATGAACATCGCCCTCGGCCTGCCCGCCGCGGCCGACGCCGCCCTGCCCGCCGCGACGTTCACCGATCCCGAGCTGGCGCAGCTCGGCCTGACGGAGCAGGCGGCGCGGGAGCGGCATGGCCGGGTCCGCGTGGACCGGGTCGCGTTCGCCGACAACGACCGCGCCGTGGCGGACGGCGAGACCGCCGGCTTCCTCAAGGTGATCCGGGCACGCGGCCGGCTGGTGGGCGTCACGGTTGTGGGCGCCGGCGCGGGGGAGCTGCTGCTGCCCTGGAGCCTGGCGATGCGCGGCAAGGCGTCGCTTTGGGCGGTGTCCGGCACGGTGGTGGCGTATCCCACCCGGTCTGAAACGTCCAAGGCGGCGGCGTTCGCGGCCTATGAGGGCCTGATCTTCGGCCGCGCCGCACGCGGCTGGGCGCGGGCCTTGGCGGCGGCGCGGCGCGGCGCAGCACCCCGCCGCAAGGCCACAAGGGCTTTGAGCATCGGCGGTCCTCCTGCGTGAACGCGCACCCCCGCAAACCCGGAGCGGCCTCGACCGGCGCGAGCACGGTCTGACCATGGATAAGGTCAAGGCTGGCTGTGGCACTCACCATGGCGGCCCCGCGACAGCACGAGAGCCGGCTTCCCCTGGTAGCTCGCCGGCTCATCCCCGCCATAGCCGAGCTTGCGCGCGACGTGGATGGAGGCAACGTGGCCGGGGTTGAGCAGGCAGACGGTGGCCGGCGCCTCAAGGTTCGCGTCCGCCCAGGCCAGCGCGCACCTGGCTGCTTCGGACGCGAACCCCTTGCCGTGCTGCGCCGCCTTCAAGACCCATCCGGCTTCGGGCACGCCGTCTCGCGGCGGGAGGAGCGCGTCACGCCGGTAATCAGCCAAGCCGACCTCACCGACGAACTCGCCCGCCCTGGTCTCGACGGCCCAGTAGCCGAACCCGAGCAGGCGCCAGTGGCCCGCATAGCGGAGCAGGCGGGACCAGGAGGTTTCCGGCGTCAGGGGGGTGCCTGAGATGTGCCGCACCACGGAAGGATCGGCCCACATCGCCGCACTCTCGGCGAAGTCGGAAACGCGGTGCGCGCGCAGGACAAGCCGTTCAGTTTCAAGCGTCGGGGCTGTGTCGGGCCTTGGCACGTTGACCTCCTTCCGGGGAATGGCGCTGTCCACCTTGTTGCCGTCCTTCACCGCGCGGACCATGGCCTTGGCGCTGAACGGGCGGTGTGGACGCTCACGGCGAACACCGGGCTGCCCGCAGCATGTCCTGCGGCAAGGTGCGGACGGCCCACCCGGCAACCAGCAGGTTCAGCCCGGCGCAGCCCATCAATATGGCCGCCGGCGTCGCGCCGAGCATGGCAAGCCCCGCCGCCGCCACGGCGCCCGCCACCATGGCCGCGGCGTTGACCACGTTGTTGGCCGCCACCATCCGCGCCTGCTCCGCCCTGGGCGAACGCTCCTGGATCAGGGCGTAAAGCGGCACGGAGTACAGCCCGCCGCACGCCGCGAGCAGCAGCAGGTCGAGCAGCAAACGCCAGCCGGCCAGGCTGCGCAGCACGGCGGAGACGGTCGCCAGCCCTTCCGCATGGCGCACCGCCAAGCCGAAGTCGAACAGGAACACGGACAGGCCGATGGCGGCGAACGGCACCAGCCGGGCCGAAACCTTCCCCCGCAGCAGCCGCGAGCACAGCACGGAGCCGACGCCGACGCCCACGGAAAAGAAGGTCAGCATGAGGGTGAACACCGGCGGGCCGGCGCGCAGGTCGTCCCGCACCAGCGTCGGCAGTTGGGCGATCAAGGTGGCGCCGAGCGTCCAGAACCAGCTCAGCCCCAGCAGCGACAGCCAAACCGTCCGGTGGGCGCGGGCGGCCCGCAGCAGCGCCGCCGTTTCGCGCACGAGGTTCCAGCCCAGGCGCAGGCCCGGGGCATGGGACGGGGCGCGCGGCACCAGCGCCGCGCTCGCCACCCCGGCCAAGGCCACGGCCATTCCGGCGGCGGAAACGATGGCCGGGCCGTGCTCCAGCGCGAACAGGGCGCTGCCGGCAACCGTGCCCGCCAGGATGCCGAGGAACGTGCCGGCCTCAATGAGGCCGTTGCCGGCGACCAGCTCGTGCTCGGCCAGGTGACTGGGCAGGATCGCGTATTTCAGCGGGCCGAAGAACGCCGCCTGCGCGCCGAGGCCGAACAGCACGGCGAACAGCAAGGGCTGGCTTTCGAGCAGGAACCCGGCGGCGGCCAGCGCCATGAGCGGCACCTCCGCCAACTTGACGAGGAGGATGGTACGGGACTTCTCGAACCGGTCTGCGACCTGCCCGGCCGTGGCCGAGAACAGCGCATAAGGCAGGATGAACACGCCCCCCGTCAGCGCCACCAAGGCCGGCCCGGAGGACTCCGCCGCCCGGAACAGGATCAGCACCACCAGGGCGTTCTTGAACAGGTTGTCGTTCAGCGCCCCAAGCGTTTGCGTGACCATCAGCGGCAGGAGGCGGCGGGAAGCGAGCAGCGGCATGGGCCTGATCCTTTCTGAACGGCGTTCCAGCATTCTCATGGCGCCGAGGTGCGGTTGCCATCCCCGCCCGGCACGGCCTTAGATGGCCCGCCCCGAGGCGTGGTTCCCGACAGGAGGCCGTCATCCGCATCCCACTCAGCGCATCGCTGCTCGCCTGGGCGCTCGCCGCGCCCGCGCTGGCCCAAATACCCGCACCAACTACGCCCGCACCGGCCGCGACCGCGCCGCCCGACCCCGGCTTCCCGGCGCTGGAAGCCAGCCAGGGCGCCGCCAACAGCCAGCCCGGCCCGCGCAGCCTGCCGGCCCGCACGATCCCCGTGCCGGAAGCCGATATCAGCGCCGCCGCCCAGGCGCTGGCCGCCGCGCCATACCGCGTGCCCGCCTGGAACGCCAACCCGCCGGACGACGCCGGCTGGCGGGCCACCGTCGCCAAGCTGGCCGACGCCGCCCTGCCCGGCCTCGCCAAGGCCCGGGAGCAGCTTGGCGTCACCATGGAGGCCACCACGCTGGGCGGCGTCAAGGCGTTCGTGTTCACCCCGCGCACGATGCCGGACGCGCACCGCAACCAGCTCGTGTTCAACATCCACGGCGGCGGCTACGTGTACGGCCCCGGCGAGTCCGGCACGGCGGAGGCCATGCTGATGTCCGCGCTCGGCGGCTACCGGGTGATCGCGGTGGACTACCGGATGCCGCCGGACGCCCCCTATCCCGCCGCGATGGACGACACGGTGGCGGCCTGGCGCGCGGTGGTGGCCACGACCGACCCCAGGCGCATCGGCGTGGTCGGCACCAGCACCGGCGGCGGCATGACGCTGGCCCTGGTGCTGCGCGCGAAGGCGGAGGGCTTGCCGCTGCCCGGCGCCATCGCGCCGGGCACGCCCTGGGCGGACCTGACGGAGGTGGGAGACACCTACAAGACCAACGAATGGCTGGACAACGTGCTGGTCAGCTACGACGGCTACCTGAGCCACGCGGCCAAGCTGTATGCCGCCGGGCACGACATGCGGGACCCGCAGCTTTCGCCGATCTATGGCGACTTTGCCGGCTTCCCGCCGGCGATCCTGACCAGCGGCACGCGGGACCTGTTCCTGTCCAACACCGTCCGCACCCACCGCAAGCTGCGCCGGGCCGGGGTGGACGCGGTGCTGAACGTGTATGAGGGCCTGTCCCACGCGCAATACCTGTTCAACCCGGCGGCGCCGGAAACGAAGGAGGTGTTCGAGGACATCGCGACGTTCTTCGACAAGCACTTGGCAAAGTAAGACGGGCGGCACCGTCAATTAGTCCGTGTGCGGCTGATGGGTTTCACCCATCCTACGGTATGGGCCGCGTAGGATGGGTGACCATCAACATAAGCGCCGGGTCGGTCAGAACGCATAGCGCACCCGGCAATACGGCATCCGCGCCCGCAGCCGGTCCAGCAGCCGCCCGAGCCATTGGCCCTTCCAGCCCGTGCGGTAGCGCAGGTTGGCTTGGCCGTTCTCGCTGTGCTTGGCTTCCTGCAGGTCGGGACGCCACAGCAGCGCCTCCGCCTTGGGGTGCCAGGCGAGGTTGACCTCGTGCAGCGCCGCGTTGTGCGTCAGCATGATGACTTCGCAGGCCAACTGCGCCTTGGCCGCGGCGCTCAGCCGGTCGTCAAGTTCCCCGAACAGCTCCTCCCACGGCGCCTCGAAGCCTTCCCGCACCACCACGGGCGAGAAGTTCAGGTGCGTCTCGTAGCCGGCCGCGACCAGATCGTTGACGAAGCCGATGCGCTCGGCCACCGGCGCCGTGCGCACGTCCAGCAGCTTGGCGTCGGCGTGCGGCATCAGCGACACGCGCACCCGGGTGCGGCCCTGGGGATCGTAGCCGAGCAGCGCCGGGTTGACCCATTTGGTGGCGAAGCTGCCCTTGGCGTGGGGCAGGGCGCGGAAGGCGGCAACCAGGTCGCGCACGTTGTCGGACAACAGCGCGTCCACCGACAGGTCGCCGTTCTCGCCGAGGTCGTATACCCAGGCGGCCGGGTCCACCTGGTTCGGCTCCGCCTTCGGCCCCTGCGCCCCGGCGTGGCGGCGGATGGCGTCGCAGACCTGCTCGATGTTGACAAACACGGTGACCGGGTTGCTATGGCCCTTGCGCCGGGCGACGTAGCAATAGGCGCAGGCCATGGCGCAGCCGTTGCTGGTGGAGGGCGCGATGAAGTCGGCGCTGCGCCCGTTGGGACGGAAGGCGAGGCCGCGCTTGGTGCCGAGCACCAGCGTGCCCTGCTTGGCTTGCAGCCAGTCCCCGGCGTCGGCATCGCGCAGCGCCGGGATGCGCCAATGCGACGCGACCGGGACGCGCTCGGCGTCGGAGAAGCGGGCCAGGATCTCGCGTCCGCGGGCGAAGCTCTCCACCTCCGGCTCCAGCAGGATCGTGCGGATGTCGAGCAGGTGCCGGGGCAGGACGGGGGCGGTGGTCATGCGGAGATATGTGGGATGCCGGGCCGCACCGTGGAACGGGAGGGCTGGCCCCTAACAAATCATGGCTTTTCATGGCCGGAGCCGCGGCTATGGTCGGCGGCCGGGCAACGACAGGAACCGGCGTGAGCGGAAACTCGGATGAGCTGCGGGGACGGATGCAGGCGAGGCAGCGGCGGTCGCGTGTCCGGAACACGGCCATGGGCGGCCTCGCCTTGGTTGCCGCCGCGTCCGGCATGGGCTTGGTCGCCGCCCTGCTGTGGCAGCAGGTCGGCCCGCCAAGGCACGCGGCGGACCAGGCTGCGCACCACGTCCAGGCGGACTGACGCGGCCTGCCCGCCGTTGATCCTGGCCTGCGGCGTTCACCGGTTGAGGAACGCCTTGTAGTTCTCCGGCGTCCCACTTCGTCGATCTCGGCCTGTTCCTGTTCGACTTCGCGCCCGTCCGCCGGGTGCAGAGCCACTTGGGGCCGCTGCACGACGCGACGGGCATCCCCATGGAATGCGTGGTGCTGGTGGAAACGGAGGACGACCGCACCCTGCTCGTCCACGGCTCCTACCACGCGAGCTTCCGGCTGTATGACAAGCTGATCGTCACCGACCGGGACACGTATCTCTTTGACACCCTGGCCGCGACGCTGCGCACCCGCGAGGGCACGGCGGCGGTGGAAAGCGAGCAGGACAACGCCGCGGGGCCGAGCGCCTGGGACGGCTATGCCGCCACGGCCGTGTCCGACGCCGCGCTTGAGGCGCTGCGCACCGGCGCCCGGCAAACCGTGTCGATGCGGGAGCGGCCCGGCCTTTACGCCGTTTCCAGTCAGGGTCGGGCGACGGCGGCGGGCTGACGCCGGCATTAGCCACCGCCGGGTTCGAGCGGGAGGTCGGCAACGGGCTGGACTGGGCGTCGGCTTTCCTGTCCGCAATGCGGGACAGCAAGATGGAGGCTGCCGGGCGGCGATGCCGCCTTGGGCAGGCGCTGCACGACGGCGGGCAGCACGCTGAGCGACGGATTTATGAAAAGCGAGCCGACTCGCCGTGTGCGCTTGCGCTAACGCTCAAAACACGTGCAAATACTACTAGTCTGGCTCAATTTCCAATCAACTTCTAGTTGTTTCAAATCTGAGACTTAGCGGAATTCGATAGTTCTCCACTTGCGCCACATCCTCTGGTGCCCCTATTAAGGGCTTATAAACAATGATCCGGGCCCCTCTGGCAGGACGCTGGCGCTAAACGCCGGCCAACCTAGCGATGTCGGATCACCGTAAGCGTATGCGGTGGTCTATGGCCCACGGGAAATCCGTGCCTGTTGAAACAGCATACGCCTGCGGCTTTTGCAAAAACATGCAAGGAGCCCATGCTGATGACCAATCAAGCCAATTCTGATACCACGAACTCCGTCCGCGACATGGCGCGCGGGGTCGCCCGGTTCCAGGACGAGATCTACCCGCGGGAACAGGCGCTTTACCGCAAGCTGGTCCATGACGGCCAGAAGCCCAAGGCGCTTATGATTTCCTGCGCCGACAGCCGGGTCATCCCCGAGATGATCACCCAATGCGGCCCCGGCGAGCTGTTCGTGTGCCGCAACGCCGGCAACATCGTGCCGCCCTTCGGGCAGAAGACCGGCGGCGTGGCCTCGGTCATCGAGTATGCCGTGCTGGCGCTTGGGGTGCGGGACATCATCGTTTGCGGCCATTCCGATTGCGGCGCCATGGGGGCGTTGCTGCACCCGGAGAAGCTCGACGGGATGCCGAACGTCGCGGCCTGGCTCCACCACAGCCAGGCTGCCCAGGACATCATCAAGCAAACCCTGCACTGCGACGCCCCCGACGAGGAGCGCCACCGCGCCCTGGCCAAGGAGAACGTGGTCGTCCAGATCAACCACCTGCGCACGCACCCCTCCGTTGCCGCGGGGCTTGCGACCGGCAAGCTGACCCTGCACGGCTGGCTGTTCGAGTTGGAGCACGGCGCCGTGCTGGCCTATGACGGCGACACCGGCCTGTTCTCGCCGATGGACGACGACATGCCCCCGGTTGCCGTCGCACCCCGTAGCGGTGCGGCCAGCGCGGCGCAGTCGCTGGCCGCGGAGTAGCCCCGTGCGCGGTTGGCTCCTACGCGACGTTTCGGCGTCCCTCGTCGTCTTCCTGGTGGCGATGCCCTTGTGCATGGGCATCGCCATCGCCTCCGGCGTGCCCCCCGAGCGGGGGCTGCTGACCGGCATCATCGGCGGCATCGTGGTCGGGCTGCTGTCCGGCTCGCCCTTGCAGGTGAGCGGCCCGGCGGCCGGGCTTGTGGTCATGGTCTTCGCGATCGTCGAGGATTACGGCCTCGGCGCGTTGGGGCCGATCCTGCTGCTGGCCGGCGCGCTGCAATGCGTGGCCGGCGCGCTGCGGCTGGGCGGGTGGTTCAGGGCCATCTCCCCGGCCGTCGTGCACGGCATGTTGGCCGGCATCGGCGTGCTGATCGTCGTCGGGCAGTTGCATGTCTTGGTGGACAACAAGCCCCAGGCGAGCGGCCTCGACAACATGCTGGCCGCGCCCGGCGCTTTCCTTGAGCTGCTGCCTTTGGACGGCACCGGCGGCGAGGCGGCGCTTCTGGTCGGCCTGGTCACGATCGGCGTCATGTTGGGTTGGGAGAAGCTGCGCCCGGCCGCCCTCCGCCTGATCCCGGGGGCGCTGCTGGGCGTGGGCGCGGGCACCGCGTTGGCGGCGGCGCTGGCGCTGCCGGTGCTGCATGTCACCGTGCCGGACCGGCTGTGGGACGCGGTCGCCCTGCCAAACGGCGAGGCGTTCAGCCAGATGCTGCATCCCGGCATGATGCTGACGGCCTTGGCGCTCGCTTTCGTGGCCAGCGCGGAAAGCCTGCTTTCCGCGTCCGCTGTGGACCGGATGCAGGACAGGGTGCGGACGAACTATGACCGGGAGCTATTCGCGCAAGGGATCGGCAACGGGCTGAGCGGCTTGTTGGGCGGCATCCCCATGACCGGGGTGATCGTGCGCAGCTCGGCCAACGTGCAGGCGGGCGCAACGACGCGCTTGTCCACCATCCTGCACGGCATCATGATCCTTGCCTTCGTGGCGTTGCTGCCGGGTTTCCTGCGCCTGGTGCCGACCGCCGCGCTGGCCGGGGTGCTGGTGGTGACGGGCTGGCGGCTGATCGGCGTGCACCACCTGCTGGACCTGCTGCGCAACCATGGGCGGATGCCGGCGGCGATCTGGGTGGCGACGTTCGCGGGCGTGGTCACGACCGACCTGCTCACCGGCGTGCTGGCGGGCCTCGCCTTGTCGGTCGTGGAGTCGGTGACGTCCCTGCGTCGGCCGGGGTTCCGCGTTCGCAAGGTCGATACGGGCGCAGGCACCGAGTTGCGCTTGGCCGGCACCGCCACCTTTATGCGGCTGCCGCAACTGCTGTCGGCGGTGGAGGCCGCGCCAGCCGACCGCGACGTCCGCATCCGCACGCGGGGCCTGTGGCACATCGACCACACCTTCGCCAGCATGTTGCAGCAACTGGCGGCACGCAAGGACGAAGGACGGCGCATCCTGGTGGGCTGACGCCGCCGGGGCGGGACGGGGCGGCGCGCCGGGCGCAAATCGTGCGTTCGGCGCGGCACTTCGCCGGGGCTGCGGCGTTGGGGTCGGCACGGGCGGCTTGTCGCAGGGACAGCCGCCCTTCTTGCCCGCGCCGCTGGCCCGGGCCAGGCCAACAGGAGAACCCGCATGGCTTCATCCAAGCATCCGAAGCGCCCGCCGGAAGGTCCGGACGACTTGGGCGCCGACACGCCGCGCCCGCCCAGCGATCTGGAGCGCAACCCGGGCATCGGCGCGTCCAAGGGCGCCTTCGCGGCCACCGGCGCCGACCCGGAAACGATTGAAGCCGACAACACGGCGGAGGGCGACGTGATGAACGACGGCGCCAAGGGCGGCGGCGTCAACCCGAACAAGGTGGGCCGCACCAACAAGTAGCCGCGCGCCGGCCCAGCCGCGGCGCCGCCGTCTCAGGGTGGGGCGCGCGGCCGGGCTGGGAAGCGGGATCGCGCAGACAAGCAGGGCGCACAAGCGCAGCGCCATGCGCCACCGGGCGGCACCAACGGGTGGCGGATGGCGCTCCGCTTATCCGCCCTACGGGCCTGAGCGTGGGTGTTCCAACTCGCACAATGCTGCTCAGGAGGCCGGCCCATCGCCGCCCAGGCCCTGCTTGTTGGCCTGGTTCTGCCGGCCGACGCCGCCATCCTCCTTGCCGGCCGCGCCCTGCCGCTGCATCATCCCGTCACGCTTTGCCGAGGAGGGCTTTGATGCGGCTGGCCAGCGTTTCCAACGCGAACGGCTTGGTCAGCACGTGCATCCCGGGGTCCAGGTGGCCGTTGCCGATCACCGCGTTCTCGGCGTAGCCGGTGATGAACAGCACTTTGAGGCCGGGCCGGCGCTCGCGCGCCGCGTCAGCCAGTTGCCGGCCGTTCAGGCCGCCGGGCAGCCCCACATCCGTGACCAACAGGTCCAGACGTGCGCTCGCCTCCAGCGCCTTCAGCCCGGATGCGCCGTCCGCCGCCTCGATGGCGGTGTAGCCGAGGTCTTCCAGCACCTCCGTGACCAGCATCCGCACCGTCGGCTCGTCGTCCACCACCAGCACCGTCTCGCCCTGCTCTGCCCGGGGCGCCGCGGCCAGTTCGGCCGGCGGCTCCGCGTGCTCGGCGTCGCCGAGATGCCGCGGCAGGTAAAGGCACACCAGCGTGCCCTGGCCCGGCTCGGAGGTGATGCGCGCCTGCCCCCCGGACTGCCGGGCAAAGCCGTATACCATGGACAAGCCGAGGCCGGTGCCCATGCCGACCGGCTTGGTGGTGAAGAACGGGTCAAAGGCGCGGGCGATCACGTCCGGCGCGATCCCGGTGCCGGTGTCGCTGACGCACAGCGACACGTATTGCCCGGGCGGCAGCCCGCGCTCGCGCGCTGCGCGTTCGTCGAGCCACTTGTTGCCGGTTTCAACCGTGATCCGCCCGCCGCCGGGCATGGCGTCGCGGGCGTTGACGCACAGGTTCAGCAGCGCGTTCTCCAACTGGTTCGGGTCCACCAGCGTGGTCCACAGCCCGGCCGTGCCCACCACCTCGACCGCAACCGCCGGCCCCACCGTGCGGCGGATCAGCTCCTCCATGTCGGCGACCAGCCGGTTCACGTCGGTCGGCTTGGGGTCGAGCGTTTGCCGGCGCGAAAAGGCCAGCAGCCGTTGCGTCAGCGCGGCGGCGCGCTTGGCCGCCCCTTGCGCGGACAGGAGGTAACGCTCCCCGTCGCCCAGCCGCCCCTGCGCCAGCCGCGCCTGCAGCAGCTCCAGGCTGCCCGAGATGCCGGCCAGCAGGTTGTTGAAGTCGTGCGCGATGCCGCCCGTGAGCTGGCCCACCGCTTCCATCTTCTGCGACTGGCGCAGGGCTTCCTCGACCCGCTCGCGCTCCCGCGCCTCGGCCTGCAAGGCGTCCATGGCCCGGGTCAGCGCCGCCGCGCGCTCGGCCACGCGGGTTTCCAAGCTTTCGTTCGCGTGGCGCAGCGCGTCCTCGGCCGCCCGGCGCGCGGTCACGTCGCTCGCCGCCCCGAACCATTCCCTGACCTCGCCGGCCGCGTCCAGCAGCGGCACCGCCCGCGACAACGCCCAGCCCCAGCTTCCGTCGGCGCGGCGGACCCGGTGCTCCAGCTCGAAGGTGTCCTTGGTCCGCATCGCCTCCTCCATCGCCGCGGCGATGCGGGTCTGGTCGTCGGGGTGGATGTGCTCGTCGAGCCAGGCCCGGTTCGGACCGCACATGTCGGACAGGCCCACGCCGGCGAGCTGGCGCATCTCCGTCCAATCGGGGTTCATGGAGAACATGATCTCCGACGAGGCGCTCACCAGGGCGCGCCAGCGCTCCTCGCCTTCGCGCAGCGCCGCCCCGACGCGCTCGCGCTCGGTTTCATCGCTCAGCACCCCGACCAGGCGCGCGGACATGCCGTTCCCGTCGCGCAGCACGTCCCCCCGGCAGAGGACGTAACGGACCGCGCCGCCGGGCAGGCGGATGCGGTAGCTGACTGCGACCCGGCCGGCCGCAAGCCCCCGCACCACCTCGGCCCGCGCCCGTCCCACGTCCTCCGGCAGGATGCGGTCGAAGTAGTCGGCCGGCCGCTCGCCCTCGCCCGGCGCAAAGGCGAAGATTTCGCGCGCACGGGGCGCGGGGCGCATGGCGTCGGCGCGCAGGTCCCAATCAAAGGCGCCCAAGCCCCCGGCCTCCAGCGCCAAGCGCAGGCGCGTTTCGCCCTCGCTGAGCGCCTGCTCCGCCCGCCGCACGGCCATGGCCGCGATCCAGGCCAAGCCCGCAAAGGCTGCCGCCGCGGCCAGCGCGAGCAGGGGCGGGCCATACAGCGGGTCATACGCGCCGGCGCGGGCGCCCCAGACCACGGCCAGGCCGGCGGCGAACGGCAGCAGCAGCGACAAGGGCAGCAGGCGCATGAGCAAGCCGCGGGCGACCGGGTGGCCGGCAAAGGCGCGCCGCCAGCCCCCGTCCGGCGCCGTGAGCAGGATCGCCGGCGCCAGCAGCGCAAACCCCGCCGCGGTGTGCAGCGCCACGACGACATGGGCGCTGCTATACAGGCCCCCGACCCCGTAGGCGCAGCCGGCCAGGCCCAGGTAGCCCACCCCCGCCGGCACGGCCGCGAGCAGGTGCGCAGCCGAAGCGCAGCGCTGCTGGCGTCGAGACGCGCCCGGTGCGCTTGCGGCCTGCACGAGCAGCAGGACGGCCATGCCCGTGCAGGCGAACCCGGCCGCAGTTGCCGGCGACATGCGGCCGGGGTAGGGCGGCGAGGGGGTGTCCGGGTCGGCGAACAGCAGCTCGTCCAAGCCGAAAGACCTGCCGGAAGCGTATTCCAGCACCGTCAACGCCCCAAGCAGGAACGACACCGCGCCCGCCGCCGAGGCCAAGGGCGAACGCCAGCGCGCAGCGCCCGTGCCGCCGCTGCGCGGCACCAGCAGCACGCCCGCGCCGGCGGCGAGGAAGCCGAGCGCGGCGTTGGCCTTCATGGTGGTCAAGCCGGGCAGCACCGTTTTCAGCGCCGGCAAGCCGAACGCCCAGCCCCCCAGCACGGCTGCGCCGATCAGCATGGAGGCAAGGCCGAGCGCCTGGCGAAGCCCCGCCGCGACGGGCGGGGAGGGCGTGCTCAGGCAGGCCGGCGCCATGTCGTCCATGCCGGGCTTTCGCGGGCGGACGGCCTCAACGTTCAACCTAACGGCTCTCGGCCTGGTGACGCCCAGGCGCGTCCCGCTGGCGCTCATTCTCCTCCAGCAGCCGCAAAGCGGCGCGGACCACCTCGCTCGCGCTGCGGAAGCGGCCCGAGGCGATCCAGCCAACGATGAAGGCGTCGATCTCCGGGGTGAGCGACACGTTCCTGGTTTTGGTTTGCGCGGACATGGAGGATTACAACTTATAGGTGAGTGTCTTGTCAATCCTTGCCAACAAAGCTTGACCCGGAACGGAGCGGCCCGGCGGGTGGGCGGCCCTGGCTGAGAGTGCCGCCCGATGAAGCGGTTGCTGTTGATCGGCGCGTTGGTCTCCATCGCCGGGGCGGGCGCCGCCCAAACGGCGGTGGTGGCGCCGCTTCTTTCACGCGACCCGACCGGCGTGGCCGGCAAGGAGGGCGCGATGATGACAGTGGAGTATGCGCCCGGAGCGGTGGACCCCCTCCACCGCCATGGCGCGTAGGTTTTTGTTTACGTGCTCGAAGGCTCGGCCGTCATGCAGGCGCAGTAGTCAGGGGCGGTTGCCCCCGTGCTGTGCCGCCCCGGCGACGGGCTGTTGCCAATGCTCCCGCCGCGGCGTCCACAGCTCGTAGTCCGGGAGGAGGCCCGAAGGCGCGTCGTCGAGCGCGCCGAGCCGGACCTCGATCTCGTTATCCTTGTCGTGAGTGCCGAACAAGGACGAGCCGCAGGCCGGACAGAAGTGGCGGTGGTCGGTCGTTGCCGTCCAGCTTCTGGTCTCGCCTGCGACCGACACCCGGCTTGCATCCCAAACGGCAAAGGCCATGAACGGGCCGCCCGTCTCCTTGCGGCACGTCAGGCAATGGCACAGCCCGGCGCGGAGCGGTTCGCCCCGAAGCTCAACCCTGACCTTGCCGCAGTTGCAGCCGCCTTGCCGCGTCGTGTCCGCCATTGCGCGTTCTCCCATTGCTGTTTGATTGAACCGTCAGGCCGCATCCTGCAACGGCAGCACGGGAAACAAGCGGTCGGCGATGGCGTCGCGGGTGTCGGCGTCGTGCACGATGCCGAGGACCGCGACGCCCCTGGCCTTCGCCGCCCGGACCAGCCCGACCACGACGGCGCGGTTGGTGGCGTCGAGCGAGGCCGTGGGTTCATCCAGCAACAGGATCGGGTGGCAGCCCAGGAAGCCGCGGGCCAGGTTGACCCGCTGCTGCTCGCCCCCGGAGAAGGTGGCGGGCGGCAGGCCGTGCAGGCGCTCCGGCAGGTTCAAGCGCAGCAGCATCGCCCGCGCGCCTGCCCGTGCTTCTTCCGCCTCGATGCCGCGTGCCGTCAGCGCCTCCGCCACGATGTGCAGCGCGGGCACGCGGGGCACCACGCGCAGGAACTGGCTGACATAGCCCAGCGTGTCCCGCCGCACCTCCAGCACCGTCCGCGGTTCCGCCGCCGCCAGGTCCAGCCAGACGCCGCGGTGACGGATGAGGACCTTGCCGCCCTCCGCCCGGTAATTGCCGTACACGGTCCGCAGCAGGGTCGATTTCCCCGCGCCCGACGGCCCCGACAGCACCACGCATTCCCCCGCCCGCAACTCCAACGAAACCCCGTCCAGCACGGGGATGCGGATGCCGCCCTGCAAGTGCAGCGTGAACGACTTGCCCAGCCCCTCCGTCCGCAGCACGGCATCCCCGGCGCTCATGCGTGCAGCACCGAGCTGACGAGCAACTGCGTGTAAGGGTGCTGAGGATCGTCCAACACCTGATCGGTCAGCCCCGCCTCCACCACCCGCCCGGCCCGCATCACCACGATGCGCCCGGCGAGCAAACGCGCCACCGCGATGTCATGCGTGACCAACACCACTGCGACGCCCAGCCGGGCCACCAGGCCGCGAATCAGGTCCAGCAGCCGGGCCTGCACCGACACGTCCAGCCCGCCGGTCGGCTCGTCCATGAACACCAGCCGCGGTCGGGTCACCAGCGTGCGGGCGATCTGCAATCGTTGCAACATGCCGCCGGAGAAGGTGCGCGGCAGGTCGTCCACCCGGTCGGCCGCGATCTCCACCTCCCGCAGCCAGTCGATGGCCGCCGCGCGGATGCCGCCGTAATGCCGCGCGCCCTGCGCCATCAGCCGCTCGCCCACGTTGCCCCCGGCGGACACGGCCATGCGCAGCGACTGCCGCGGGTCCTGGTGCACCGTGCCCCAATCCGAGCGGTGCAGCGCGCGCAGCGCCGGGGCGGGCATCCGGTGCACGTCGTGCACGGCGCCGTCCGGGCCGCGATAACACACCGCCCCGGCGTCCGGGCACACGGCGCCTGACAAGGCGTGCAGCAGCGTCGTCTTGCCCGACCCGCTTTCCCCCACCACGGCCAGCACCTCGCCGGGGAACACCTCCGCATCCACCCCGTCCAGCGCGGCGATGCGCCCGAACGACAGCCGCAAGCCGCGCGCCGACAGCAGCGCGTCCGGACTCATATCGCCCCGGCGGGTTGGCGGGCCGTGCAGAAATCCGTGTCGGAGCACACGAACATGCGCCCGCCGCGGTCGTCGGTCACGACTTCATCAAGGTAGCTGCTCCCGGCACCGCACAGCGCGCAGGCGTGCGGCGCGCGGGTCAGACGGAACGGGTGGTCCTCGAAGTCCAGCGGCTTGACCGCCGTGTAGGGCGGGATGGCATAGATCCGTTTCTCCCGCCCGGCGCCGAACAGTTGCAGCGCCGCCATGCCGTCCATCTTGGGCGTGTCAAAGGCCGGGATCGGCGAGGGCGACATCAGGTGGCGCCCGTTCACCATCACCGGGTAGTCGTAGCTGATGGTGACGGCGCCGATCCGGGCGATGTCCTCATACAGCTTCACGTGCATCAGCCCGTACTCCGCGAGCGCGTGCATCCGCCGGGTCTCCGCGCGGCTCGGTTCCAGCTTGGACAGCGGCTCGGGCTGCGGGACCTGGTACACGATGATCTGATCCTCGCGGAGCGGGGTTTCCGGGATGCGGTGCCGGGTCTGGATCACGCTGGCCTCGGTTGTGCGCGTGGTGGTGGAAACGCCGGCGGTGCGGGCGAAGAAGCGGCGGATGGACACGGCATTGGTGGTGTCGTCGGCGCCCTGGTCGATCACCTTCAGCACGTCCGCGCGGCCCAGGATGCTCGCCGTGACCTGGATGCCGCCGGTGCCCCATCCATAGGGCAGCGGCATCTCGCGCGAGCCGAACGGCACCTGATGGCCGGGGATGGCGACCGCCTTGAGCAAGGCGCGGCGGATCATGCGCTTGGTCTGTTCGTCCAGGTAGGCGAAGTTGTAGCCGTTCATTCGCCTGCCTCCGCACGCAGCCGCCGGATCGTCTCAAGCTCGCTCTGGAAATCGACGTAGTGCGGCAGCTTCAGGTGCTCGACGAAGCCCGTCGCCTCGATGTTGTCGCAGTGGGACAGCACGAACTCCACGTCCTGCGCGGGCGCCGTCACGTCCTCCCCCAACTCCGCCGCCCGCATCGCGCGGTCCACCAGGGCCATGCCCATCGCCTTGCGCTCGCTGTGGCCGAAGCACAGGCCGTAGCCGCGGGTGAACTGCGGCGGAACCTCTTTGCTGCCGCGGAACTGGTTGACCATCTGGCACTCGGTCACGGTGATGTCGCCGATGTCCAGGGCGAAGCCGAGTTCCGGCACCTCGACCTCCACCGCAACCTCGCCCACCCGCAACTCGCCGACGAACGGATGTGCGCCGCCGTAGCCGCGCTGGCCGGAATAGCCGAGCGCCAGCAGGAAACCCTCGTCGCCGCGCGCCAAGGCTTGCAGGCGCACGTCGCGCCCGGCGGGAAAGGCAAGCGGCTCGCGGGTCAGGTCGCCGGGGCGGCCATCGGAAGCCGTTTCCGGCTCGATCAAGCCCTCCTGGCCCAGCAGGTCCATCACCCCGGGCATCGGCTCGCCCGGCGGGGCGGTTCCGGCCTCCGCCACGGCGCTGCCGGGTTCGGCCAGGGCGAAATCGAGCAGCCGGTGTGTGTAGTCGTAGGTGGGGCCGAGCACCTGGCCGCCCGGCATGTCCTTGAACACGGCGGACACCCGGCGGCGCACCGCCATCGCGCCGGTCTCGACCGGGCGCGTGTCGGCGAAGCGCGGCAGGGTGGTGCGGTAGGCTCGCAGCAGGAACGCCGCCTCGATCAAGTCGCCCTGCGCCTGCTTGATCGCGAGCGCCGCGAGGCCCGGGTCGTAGCACGCGCCCTCCGCCATCACCCGGTCCACGGCCCGGCCCAACTGCTCGGCGATCTGTGCCGTCGCGAGTTCCGGGACCGCGGGATCGCCCCGCCGGTCCTCCGCCAGCCAGGCATGGGCGGCGTCGATGGCGCGCTCGCCGCCTTTGACCGCGACGTAGGCCACCCGGTCAGTCCTCCTCGACCCGCACGCTGCGCGGCAGGGCGCACAGGCGCTCGCCGGCGCACAGCACCAGGTCCACGCCGCACGGATACAGGGCGTGGTTGGCCGCCCATTGCGCCGCGAAATCGTTGAGCAGGCCCTGCACCCGCAACAGCGCCGGGGCGCGCAGCCCGGGGCCGGACAGGCGGAAAGGCGTCCCCTGCCCCAGCGCCGGCACTTGCAGGATCAGAGTGGCCGACTCCTCCGGCGCCAGGTCGGTGCCGAGATGCAGGCCCGACAGCGCCGGCATCGACAGGGCGCAGGCGAACGCCGCTACCCCGATGCTTTCGGCCCGCGGGGCGCCGCAATGGAACGCCGCCCAATCCGCCGCGGACGCTGCCGCCGGGTCCAGCCACAACGGCGTGTCGGCATCAACCAGCGTCAGCAGCACCGCCGCCGTCGCCGGGTCGAGCGGCGCCGGGGGACGCAGCCCGGCGCCGGCGGAAACAACCGTGCCGGGCCGGCTCATGGCGTCCAGCACAGCGCGGAAGCAGGATTGCGCGTCCGCAGCGGGGTCGGCGAAGCCGGGCCGGTCGAGCGTCATGAGCGCATGGCCGCCAAGGTGAAGAACTGCACGCGGGTTGCCGCGGCCTTGCCGGCGGCGGCGGCGCGCGCCGCTTGCTGGGCCGCATGGAGCGGGGCAACCACGGCCTGCAGCAGCCCGTCCTGCCGCGCCGGGTCCTGCAAGGCGGCGTCCAGCGCCGCCGCCAACTCGGCTTGCCGCGGGTCGCGCCCGGCGATCACGGCGTGGCCGATCCGCCCGGCCTCGTCGCGCACCGTGCAGCGCGTCACCGTCATTTCGCCCAGGTTGAACGCAGTACCCGTGCCGCCAGCCCGGCCCCGCACCATGGCCAGCCCGACCTCCGGCCCGCGCAGCCGCGTGTGCGAGGGCAGCGGTTCGGGAAGGTGCGCCTCGACCTCAACCGCTTTGGCCCGGGCGAGCACCGCCATCCAGTGCTTCCGCCGCCCATCCGTTTCGGCCTTGTCCATGTGCCCGCCGTTAGTCATCTATACGTCTAGACAAGTAGGGCCAGCACGCGGTAGCTGTCAACCGATGTGCCCCGGCCCCGCCCCGCTCCATGATGAAGTTGCGATGACACCGCGGGCAGACCGCCCGGCGTCGGGCAGCGGCGTCGCTCAATGGCGGCAGATCGCGGACACGTTGCGGGCCGACATCGCCGGCGGCGCCCTGGAACCCGGCGCTCAGTTGCCCAACGAAACACGCCTGGCCGCCCGCTTCGGCGTCAACCGCCATACGGTCCGCCGCGCATTGGAGGAACTGTCCCGCGAGGGCGCGGTCCGGATCGAGCAAGGGCGCGGCAGCTTCGTGGCGGAGGACGTGCTGGATTACGTCGTAGGCCGCCGCACCCGCTTCTCCGAATGGGTGCGGCGGCACAACCGGGAACCGTCCGGCCGCGTGCTGGCGCTGCGCGAGATGCCGGCGCCGCCCGCCGTCGCGGACGGGCTGGGCATCCGAAACGGCGAGCCGGTCGTGCTGCTGGAGCGCGTGGGCCTGGCGGACGGGCGGCCGGTGAGCCTGGCGAGCCATCACTTCCCCGCCTCCCGCCTGCCCGGCATGGAGGACGCCTTGCGCCGGGAAAGCAGCATCACCGCGGCGCTGGCCCGCGTGGGCGTGGCCGACTACCTGCGCCAATCCACCCGCGTTTCGGCCCGGCTGCCCCTGGCATCCGAGGCGACGGCCCTGGCGATGGCGCGCGGGCTGCCGCTGCTGGTGTGCGAGAACGTCAACGTGGACCGCGCCGGCCGCGTCATCGAGTTCGGCATCGCCCGCTACCCGACCCCGCGCGTCCAGATCGTGTTTGAACCGGAGGAGCCGGCATGAGCCTGAGCATCACCGGCGGCGATTGCCTGCTGCCCCACGGGTTCGCGCCCGCCGACCTGCGGATCGCCGACGGCCTGATCGCGCCGCCCGGCCCGGCGTCCCGCCGCCTGGACGCAAGCGGCCTCCTGGTGCTGCCCGGCATCGTGGACCTGCACGGCGATGCGTTCGAGCGGCAGATCCAGCCGCGCCCCGGTGTCGGCTTCCCCCTCCCGCTCGCCCTCGCCGACACGGAAGCGCAGTTGCTCGCCAACGGCATCACCACCGCGTATCACGGCGTCACCTTGTCCTGGGAACCCGGGCTGCGCGGCGCGGAGACCTGGATCGCCCTGCTCGACGCCTTGGACGCTGCCCGGCCCCATAGCCGGTGCGACATGCGCGTGCATCTGCGGTGGGAAGCGTTCAACATCGACGCGCTCGGCCTGGCGCTGGACGCGATCGGCGCCGGGCGGGTGCATCTGCTGGCGTTCAACGACCACACGCCCGCCATCCTGCGCAAGCTGGACGACCCGGCGGCGCTGGCGAAGTACAGCGAACGCGCGGGCGTGCCGGCGGCGGCGTTCCGCGCCCTGGCCGAGCGCGCCGCCTCGCGCCGGGCCGAGGTAGCGCCGGCGCAGGCGCAGGTGGCCGCCGCCGCCCGCGCGGCCGGGCTGCCGATGGCGAGCCATGACGACGACAGCACCGCCACGCGCGACGGCTTCCGCCGGCACGGCGCCCGGCTGTGCGAATTCCCGATGTCGGACGCCGTTGCCCAGGCCGCCGCGGCGGCGGGGGATTGGGTGGCGATGGCCGGCCCGAACGTCGTCCGCGGCGGGTCGCATATGGGCTGGGGCTCGGCGGCGCGCATGGCGGAGGCGCGGGTCTGCCGCATCCTGACCAGCGATTACTACTACCCGGCGCTGCGGCAGGCGCCGTTCCTGCTGGCCGCCCGGGGCGTGCTGGACCTGCGGGATGCCTGGGCGCTGGTGTCGGCCAACCCGGCTGCTGCCGCCGGGCTGACGGACCGGGGGAGCCTGGGCGAAGGCAAGCGCGCCGACATCGTGCTTATGTCGAAGGGAGACAGCCCGCGCGTGGTGGCCACCCTCGCGCAGGGCCGCCTCGCCAGCACGGCCGAGGGGATCGACCGGCTGTCGTGATGCCGCCCTCGCCGCTCGCGCCGGTGCTGGAGCACCTGCGGACCAGGCCCTCCCGAACCTGGTCCATCGTGGTGACGGTGTTTGGCGACGCCGTGGTGCCGCGCGGCGGGTCCATCGGGATCGCGTGCCTGCTGGACATCTTCGCCGCCATGGGCATCGGCGGCGGGGTCGTCCGCACCGCGATGTCGCGCTTGGCGGCCGACGATTGGCTGCAAGGCAGCCGTGTCGGCCGGAGCAGCTTCTACCGGCTGACCCGCAAGGGCCTGGCGAGCTTCACGGCGGCGGCGGAACGGGTTTACGGCGGGCCGGTCCCTCCATGGGATGGCCGGTTCCACCTTCTCCTGTCCGACGCCGGGGCCAAGGACGACGCCGCGCACGCCACGCTGCAAGAGGCGGGCTTCGGCACCGCCGAGCCTGGCCTATGGGTCGCCCCGACTACAAGGCCCGTGCCGACCGAGGCGGCGTCCCTGATCCGGATCGAGGGCTGCATGGACCTCCGCACGGCCCAGCGCCTGGCCCGGCGGGTTTGGACCCTGGCGGACACCGCGGCGGCCTACGGGCGGTTCTTGCAGGCGTTCCGGCCGCTGGGGGATTGGGTCGGCGAGGACGGGCGGCTGTCCGACCTCGATGCGCTGGTTGCCCGCATCCTGCTGGTCCACGAGTATCGCCGCGTGGTCCTCCGCGATCCCCTGCTGCCGCCGCCGCTGCTGCCGGACGGGTGGCCCGGCGTGCCGGCCCGGCAGCTTTGCGCCGCCATTTACCCGGCCCTGCTGCCGGGCGCCGAGCGTTGGCTAAGCCAAAACGGCCGGAACGAGGACGGCCCCCTGCCCCCGGCCATGGGCCTGCAACGCCGGTTCGCCGAGCCGGACGGGCAAGCGCCTGCGGCAGAGTAGATATTACAGAATTTTCTTGATATCCGAGTTTTCGTATCGCATCTCAGGGATAAGCAACGGAGGCCGCCATGTACACGCAAGGCTTGTCCAACCCTGACGCCTCTGCGAAAGCCGTGGAGGATGCCGGGCTGGCGGCGCGCTTCCAGGAACGGGTTGACGCGGAGGAGCGGATCGAGGCGAACGACTGGATGCCGGACGCCTACCGCCGGACGCTCACCCGGCAGATTTCCCAGCACGCCCATTCCGAGATCATCGGCATGTTGCCGGAAGGCAACTGGGTCACGCGCGCGCCCACGCTGCGGCGCAAGGCCACCCTGCTCGCCAAGGTGCAGGACGAGGCCGGGCACGGCCTGTATCTGTATGCCGCCGCCGAAACGCTCGGCCGGAGCCGCGAGGAGATGTTCGACGACCTGCTTGGGGGCAAGGCCAAGTACTCGTCCATCTTCAACTACCCCACGCTGACCTGGGCCGACATGGGCGCCATCGGCTGGCTGGTGGACGGCGCGGCCATTATGAACCAGATCCCGCTGTGCCGTTGCTCCTACGGTCCCTACGCCCGGGCGATGATCCGCGTGTGCAAGGAGGAGTCCTTCCACCAGCGCCAGGGCTACGAGATCATGGTCGCGCTGTGCCGGGGCACGCCCGAGCAGAAGGCGATGGCGCAGGACGCGCTGAACCGCTGGTATTGGCCCTGCCTGATGATGTTCGGCCCGCCGGACGGCGACAGCACCCACAGCGACCAGTCCACGCGCTGGAAGATCAAGCGGTTCTCCAATGACGAGCTGCGGCAGAAGTTCCTGGACGCGCTGGTGCCGCAAACCGGGTTCCTGGGCCTGACCCTGCCCGACCCCGGCCTGCGCTTCGCGCCGGGCGAGGGCGACGCGGTGAAGGACGGGATGCGCGGGCATTGGCGACACGGCCCGATCAACTGGGACGAGTTCCGGCAGGTGCTGGCCGGCAACGGCCCGTGCAACCGCGAGCGCATCGCCGCGCGGCGGCGCGCCCACAAGGAAGGCGCCTGGGTGCGTGAGGCGGCAGCGGCCTTTGCGGCGAAGCAGGCCAAGCAGAAGCTGGCGGCCTAGCGCGCCGCACGCAAAGGGAGGAAACGACGCGATGTCCGACGTGAAGACGCCCAACACCCCGTTGTGGGAGGTGTTCATCCGCAGCCGGAACGGCCTGGCCCACAAGCACGTCGGCTCCTTGCACGCCGCTGACGCGACCATGGCGTTGCAGGCGGCGCGCGACCTTTACACGCGCCGGGGCGAGGGCTTGTCGCTCTGGGTCGTGCCGTCCAACGCCATCACCGCGTCCGACCCGGCGGACAAGGGCATGATGTTCGAGCCGACAGTCTCCAAGCCCTACCGCCACCCGACCTTTTACGACGTGCCGGACGAGGTCGGCCATATGTGAGCGGGGGCTTCCCGATGGCCACCACATCCATACAGGTCAACGAGACCCCGCTTGTGCTGTACTTGCTGCGCCGGGCCGATGACGCGCTGATCCTCGGCCACCGCTTGTCGGAGTGGATCGGCCACGGCCCGATCCTTGAGGAGGAGATGGCGCTCGGCAACATCGGCCTCGACCTGATCGGGCAGGCGCGGTCGCTCTACGCCTATGCAGCCGGGGCGGAGGCCGCGGGCAACGACGAGGACAAGTTCGCGTATCTCCGGGACGCGCCGCAATACCGCAATTTGCTGCTGACGGAGCAGCCGAACGGCGACTTCGGGCAGACCATGGTGCGGCAACTGTTCTACTCCGCCTTTGCCGACCTGTACTGGCGCGCGATGACGGGGAGCAGTGACGCCACCCTCGCCGCGGTCGCCGCGAAGTCGGAAAAGGAAAGCGCCTACCACCTCCGCCATTCGTCCGAATGGGTGATCCGCCTCGGCGACGGCACGGAGGAAAGCCACGTCCGGGTGCAGGAGTCGGTGGACCTGCTTTGGCCCTACACGGGCGAGATGTTCGAGTGCGACGCCGCCGAGCGCACCCTTGTGGACGGCGGCACGGTCATCGACCCGGCCACGCTCCGGGACGCCTGGGACGGTACGATCAGTGCCGTGCTGTCCCGCGCCACGCTGACCCTGCCCAAGAACCAATGGATGCAGGGCGGCGGACGGGCCGGGCGGCACAGCGAGCACCTTGGCCACCTGCTCAGCACCATGCAGCACGTCCAGCGCACCTATCCCGGAGCCGCGTGGTGACGCCAGCGGAGGCCGAGGCGCTGCGCTTGCGGGCGCTGCACGCGGTCGAGGTCGTGTGCGATCCGGAGATCCCGGTGTTGACCATCGCCGACCTCGGCGTGTTGCGCGCCGTCGCTGTCAGAGACGGGCGGGTGGAGGTGGTGATCACGCCCACCTACTCCGGCTGCCCGGCCATGTTCACCATCCAGTTCGAGATCGAGATGGCGCTGGACCGCGCGGGCATCGGGGGCGGGCAGGTGCGGACCGTGCTATCCCCGGCCTGGACGACCGATTGGATGACGGAGGACGGGCGGCGCAAGCTGCGCCAGTACGGCGTGTCCCCGCCGAAGCCGGGCGGCGGGCGGCGCGAACTGTTCGGCGTGGAGGAGGTCGAGTGCCCCCAATGCGCCTCCGTCAACACGCGCGTGCTGTCGGAGTTCGGCTCGACCTCCTGCAAGGCATTGTGGCGCTGCGAGGACTGCCGCGAGCCGTTCGACTACTTCAAGTGCCATTGAACACCGCCGCGCCACGCTTTCACCGCCTCCGCGTCGCCGACCTGCGGCGGGAAACGCCTGACGCGGTGTCGGTCGCGTTCGAGGTTCCGACGCACCTGCGGGAGGATTACAGCTTCGCCGCCGGGCAGTATTTGACCTTGCGGACGGTGCTGGAGGGGGAGGAGGTGCGGCGGTCCTACTCCATCTGCTCCGGACCCGGCGACGGGGAGCTGCGGGTTGCCGTGAAGCGCGTGGACGGCGGCCTGTTCTCGGGCTGGGCCAACAGCGGCATCCATGTGGGCGACATGCTGGACGTGATGACGCCGGTGGGGCGCTTCGGCATCGTGCATGGCCTGGACGCGGCGCAGTGCTACGTTTTCTTCGCCGCCGGGTCGGGCATCACGCCGGTGCTGTCGATGGTGCGGGGCATCCTGGGCCGAAAGGATGGGAGCCGCGTGTTCCTGTTCTACGGCAACCGCTCGACCCGCGACATGCTGTTCCGGGATGCGTTGGAGGAGCTGAAGGACCGCCATCTCGGCCGGGTGTCGGTGTTCCACGTGCTGTCCCAGGAGCAGCAGGACATCCCCATCCTGAACGGGCGGCTGGACGCGGCGAAGGTGCGGCTGCTGCTGCGCCACCTGGTTCCGGTGGAGACGGTGAACCACGCCTTTGTGTGCGGCCCCACTGGGATGATCGACGAGGTGGAGGCGACGCTGCTCGGCCTTGGGATGCGGCAGGACCAGGTGCATGTGGAACGCTTCGTGTCCGCCCTCGGCGGCACGCCGCGCCCGAAGCCGGTGCCGGCGCAAACGGAAGCGCCCCATGCCACGGCCGCCTTGGTCGTGGACGGGAGACGCGCCGACGTGCCGGTGGCAGAGGGCGAGTCCATCCTGGACGCGGCGCTGCGGGCCGGCCTGGACCTGCCTTATGCCTGCAAGGGCGGGATGTGCAGCACCTGCCGGGCGCGCGTCTTGGAAGGCGCGGTCAAGATGAAGCTGAACTTTTCCCTGGAGCCTTGGGAAACCGAAGCGGGCTACGTGCTGACCTGCCAAGCCCATCCGACGACGCCCCGCGTGGTGATCGACTACGACCAGGTGTGATATGGGACGGCTTGGTTGAATGACCGTCAACCGCTGATGGGTTTCACCCATCCTACGGCATGGGTCGCGTAGGATGGGTGCAACCCATCAGCCGCATACGGGTCGATCAATGATGCCGCCCGTATGATACCAGCAGCCGGTGACGGATGACGCTCCGCTTATCCGTCATGGATGGAAGGCATTCGACCGCTGGCATAACGCGGGCAGCCGGTTTCCCCACGCTTCGGCCCCATGGCGGGTCCGGTCGTCCTTGATGTAGCGTGGCGGCGCACGGGGCCGGGCGCAGGTGTTTCTCGGCCCGCAGCGTGACGGCGAGGTGCACAATGGGACTGCCCACTGCGACCGAGACCGGACCAGCCCGCCCAGCACCCCCGGTGCTGCGCGGGGGCGTGCCGCTGCTCGGCGTGCTGCCGGCGCTGGCCCGCGACCCGCTTGCGGTGTTCGAGCGGGCACGGCCGCTCGGCGATGTCGTCCGGCTCGCCGTGCCGGGCCGTCCCATCTTCGTGCTGGCCGACCCCGCGCACGTCCGCCGGGTGCTGCAGGAGAACCACGCGAACTACCGGCGCACCCCGTTCCACGACCAGCTCAAGGCCGTGCTGGGCGAGGGCCTGCTGACCAGCGAGGACAGCCTGTGGCATCGGCAGCGCCGCCTGCTGCAGCCCGCCTTCCGCGCCGAGCGGACCCGCCGCTTCGTCGAAACCATGGGCGCCGCGGCGGCCGAGCTGGCGGACCGCTGGGACGCCGCCGCGGCAGCGGGCCACGTTCTGGACGTGTCGCGCGAAATGTCGGACCTCGCGCTCGACATCGTGGTCCGCTGCATGTTCGGCCAGGAGCGCCGGGGCGGGGACGCCGCGATCAGCGCGGCGGTGCACGAGGCGCAGGACTGGCTCGCCGGCCGCTTCTGGTCCCTCGCCCCGGGCTGGACGGAGCGCCTGCCCACCCCGGCCAACCGCCGCTTCCGACGCGCGCTGGCCACCCTCGACGCGGCGCTCACGCGCATTGTCGGGGAGCGGCTCGCCGCCGGGGAGGCCGGCCATGACCTCCTCGGGATGCTGCTCGCCGCGCAGGGGGAGGGCGCCGGCCTCGACGCGCGGCAGGTGCGCGACGAGGCGATGACGATGCTCCTGGCCGGGCACGAAACCTCGGCGGCGACGTTGACGTGGATTTGGCACCTGCTCGCGTGCCACCCGCCTGTCGCCGACGCGGTTCGCGAGGAAGCGGTTCAGGTCTTCGGGAAGCACCCCCGGCCGCACATGGAGGGCGTGGGGCGGCTGGAGCTGGCGCAGGCGGTGATCGAGGAGGCGATGCGGCTTTACCCGCCAGTCGCGTGGTTCGGGCGGCTCGCGGCCGGTTCCGACCGGATCGCCGGCCACCATGTCCCCGCCGGGGCCATCGCCGTGCTGAGTCCCTGGCTCGTGCAGCGCGACCCGCGGCTTTGGCCGGACCCGGAACGCTTCGACCCCGCCCGCTTCGCGCCCGGGACGCGGGTGGCGCCTTACACCTACTTCCCCTTCGGCGGCGGCCCGCGCACCTGCATCGGCAACCACTTCGCGATGACGGAGATGCTCGTCGCGCTGGCGGTGCTGGCGCCGCGGTTCCGGCTCCGCCACGCCGGCGTCGGCCCGGTGCGTCCGGAACTGCTGGTCACGCTGCGGCCGGCCGGCGGCCTGCCCATGCGGGCCGAGCCGCGCGCGGCGGCCCCATGACCGGGGCGGAAAGCCAAACCGCCCCCGTCCTCCGTCCTAACCCGACTGCCCGCCGCGGGCGGCCACAGCCTCCTCCCGGGGATACTCGGATTCCCAGCCGCCGCCGAGCGCCTTGTAAAGCTGGACCAGGTTGGTGCCGATGGTGGAGGCGTTGGTCGCAAGCGACTGCTCGGCAGCCAGCAGGCTGCGCTCGGCGGTGAGCACGTTCAGGAAGTCCGTCAAGCCCGACCGGTAGCGGCTGCGCGCCACGTCCAGCGCGCGGCGGTCCGCGTCCACCTCGCGCTGCAGCCCTTCGCGCCGGCGCTGCTCGGCGTTAAAGGCGATCAGCGCGTTGTCCACGTCGTGGAACGCTTGCAGCACCGATCTCTGGTAGGTGATCGCGGCTTCCTGCTGCGCTTGGCGGCGCAGGTCCAGCGTGGCGCGCAGGCTGCCGCCCTGGAAGATGGGCAGGCTGATGCTGGGGCCGAGCGCGTAGGTGCGCGACGCCCAGTTGCCGAGGTCCTTGAATTGCAGCGACTGCAAGGCCAGGCTGCCGGACAGCGTGATGCGCGGGAACAGGTCCGCCTCCGCCACGCCCACGTCGGCGATGGCGGAATGGAGCTGCGCTTCCGCCCGGCGCACGTCCGGGCGCCGGCGCGCCAGCTCCGACGGCAGGCCGAGCGGCACCCGCGGCGGCACGGGCGGGATCGGGCGCGCCTGCGCCAGCTCGGCCCGCAGCGCGCCCGGCGGCGCGCCGAGCAGAAGGGCAAGCGCGTTCATGCCCTGCTCTTCCTGCTGCTCAAGTTGCGGCAGGGAGGCGGCGGTGTTCTCCGCCTGGGCAGTGGCGTTCTGCACGTCGAGGTCCGGGGCCAGGCCGGACCGTACCCGGCTCCGGCTGACCTGCAACGTTTCCTGCGCGGTGCGCAGGTTGGCCCGCGTCACGCGGAGCTGCTCCTGCGTGCCGCGGAGCTGCAGGTAGTCGCGCGCCACCTCCGAGATCACGGACAGCAGCGTATCGCGGCGATCCTCAGTGGACGCTTCGAGCTGGGCGTCCGCGGCCTCGAGGGACCGGCGCACCCGGCCCCAAACGTCCAGCTCCCAGGACGCATCGAAGCCGTACTGCCACAGGTCGAACGGGGCGCCAATCGCGCTGCCGCCGCCGCTGCTGCCCCCGCCGCCGCTGCCACCTCCGCTCCCGCCGCCGATGCCGCCGGCCGGGATGCCGGATTGCCGCCCGCCGAGGCCGTTCGCGGTGCTGCCGGGCGCGCCGGACACGGTGCCGCCGGTGGCGCCGCCGGCCAGCCCGCCGGTGGAAGCGTTCGTGCTGCCGGACTCGGTGCCCGTGTTGCCGCCGACCAGGCCGATGACGCCGCGCGTGCTTTGCTTTTCCCGGGTGTAGGAGCCGTTCCCGTTCACCGAAAGGAACTGGCTCGCCGCGGTCACGCCCCGCTGCGCCCGGCTTTGCGCCAGCCGGAACCCGGCGGAGCGCACGTCCAGGTTCTGCGCCGCCACGCGGCGCACCAGGCCGGTCAGGGTGGGGTCGTTGAACCCTTTCCACCATTCGGTGTCGATTGGGGCGGCGGCGGCCGGCTCGCTCGGCACGACCGGGTGCGGCGCGCCCGACGCGAACCAGGTGTCCGGGGACCACGACTTCGGCACCGACCAGTCCGGACCCACGGCGCAGGCGGTGAGCAACAACGCGGCGGCCCCGGGCACGGCGACCCGGCACGAGCGGGCCAGGATGCGCTTCATCCCGCCGCCCCGCCCTTGCCCTTGCCGGCCGAAAGCAGGAAGGCCAGCGGCACCGCGGCAAAGGCCAGGATCGCGCAGCCCAGGAACACGTCGGCGTTGCCCAGGATGGCCGCCTGGGAGCGGAGCTGCTGGTAAACCAGCCCGTTCGCCGTTGTGCCGAGCTGGCCCTGCGCCACGCCGAGCTGCACCAGCGGCTCGGTGTAGCGCGCCAGCAGATCGACGTAGCCCTGGTCAAAGGGCGTCAGGTTGGACCCGAGATGCGCCATGCGGACCTGGGTGCGCTCCGTCACCATGGCGGTGGAAAGCGAGATGCCGATGGAGCCTGCGACGTTGCGGAACATGACGAACAGCGCCGAAGCGTCGCCGGTGTCCTCCTTGGAGATGGTCAGGAACGCCGCGGCGTTGATCGGCACGAATAGCATCGCGATGCCCACGCTCTGCGCGATGCGGATTTCGGCAAGCGTCCAGAAGGACATCTGCGGCGAAAGGAAATAGGAATGGATCAGCCCGGCGCCGAGCACGGCGAAGCCGAACGCGACCATGAACCGGGTTTCCACCCTGTTGCTGAGCGCGCCGACCACCGGGATGATCATGCCCACCACCACCGCACCCGGCGACAGCACGAACCCGGCCCATTCCGCGGTGTAGCCGAACTGCTGCTGCGCGAGCTGCGGCACGACCACGGCCGAAGCGTAGAGCGTGCTGAACATGCAGAAGACCAGGACCACGCCCACCGCGAAGTTGCGGTCGCCCAACACCGACAACTTGACCACCGGCCGGCGCGCGGTCAGCAGCCAGCACGCCGCGCCGATCAGGCAGCAATAAGCCAGCACGGCGAAGGTCACGATAAAGGAGGAGGAGAACCAGTCGTCGTCCTCGCCCCTGTCCATCATCACCTGCAGGCAGCCGAGGCCCACCGCGATCAGGGCGATGCCGATGGTGTCAGTATGCAGGCTTTTCTGGGCCTTCTGCCAGGGCGGGTCCTCCACCACGGCGAGCACGCCGAACACGGCGGCGGCGCCGACGGGGATGTTGACCAGGAAGACCCAGTGCCAGGAGTAGTTGTAGGTCAGCCAGCCCCCGAGGGTGGGTCCCAGCGCCGGCGCGATGATGGTCGCGACCGCGGTGATGGACAGGGCGGCGCCGCGCTTCTCCGGCGGAAAGGTGTCCAGGATGATGGCCTGCTGGTTGGTTTGCAGCCCGCCGCCGCACAATCCCTGCATCGCGCGGAAGATGATCAGCTCCGGAAGCGAGGTCGCGATGCCGCACAGGAAGGAGCAAACGGTGAAGCCCGCGATGGAAGCGACGAAGTAACGCTTGCGCCCGAACTTGCGCGCCAGGAAGCCGGAGATCGCCAGCACGAAGGCGTTGGCCACCAGGTAGCTGGTCAGCGTCCAGGTCGCCTGGTCGTTGCTGGCCGCGAGGCTGCCCGCGATGTAGGGCAGGGACACGTTGACGATGGTGGTGTCCAGGATCTCCATGAACGCCGCGGTGGTGACCACCAGCGCGATCACCCAGGGGTTGGCCTTGGGTTTCCAGCCCCCCTCGCCGTCCGACGACCCGCTCACTGGCCCACCTGCACGGTGGGCACGACGGACAAGCCCAGCGGCAGCGGGATGTTGGGATCCATGCCGGAGTCGATCAGGATCTTCACCGGCACGCGCTGCACGATCTTGATGAAGTTGCCGGTCGCGTTCTCCGCGGGAAAGGCGCTGAACTTGCTGCCCGAGCCCATCTGGATGCTGTCCACGTGCCCTTTCAGCTTGAGGTGCGGGTAGGCGTCCACCTCGACCTGCACGGGCTGGCCGGGCCGCATCTGGTCCAACTGGTTTTCCTTGAAGTTCGCCGTCACCCACACGTTCGGCGACACCAGGGCGAACAGGTTCTGCCCGGCCGTCAGATAGCTGCCCAGATACACGTTGCGCCGCGTCACCCAGCCGTCCTGCGGCGCGCGCAGCTCGGTGTAGGACACGTTGAGCTCGGCCTGCTCCAACTGCGCGCGGGCCTGCGACACCGACGCTTCCGCCTGCTTCACCTGCGATTGCGCGAGGTTGATGTTGAGCGGCACCGGGCGGTTGATCTCCACGTTGGCCGCCTGCTGGCCGGAGGTCGCGTTGGCCACCCGCGCGGCGGCGACCGCGGCGTCGATGTCCGCCTGCGTGGTGCCGCGTGGGTCCACGGTGCGCTGGCGCTTGAGGTCGGCTTGGGCCTTGAGTTGCTGCGCCTGCGCCTGCTCGCGCTGCGCTTCCGCTTGGCGCAGCCGGGCCGGGAAGGTCTGCTTGGCGAGGTCCAGGTTGGCCTGCGCGTTGGCGAGCTGGGCCTGCGCCACCTCCACCTGCGCCTGCGCCTGGTCGCGCGAGGCGATGTAGTCGCGCGGGTCGATGCGCAGGATCAGGTCCCCGGCGCGCAGGCGGGTGTTGTCCGTGACCAGCAGCTCCACGACGTAGCCGGCCACCTTGGGCGCGACCGTGACCGACGTGCCGTCCGTGTAGGCGTCGTCGGTGTTTTCCGTGCCGCGCGTGCTCAGCCAGTACCACAAGCCGCCGCCCACAAGAAGCAGGGCCGCCAGTATCCCGCCGCTGATGACGAAAGGACGCCGGCGGCGGCGCTTGCGCTCGTCTTCCTGTTCCTTTTTCTTGTCTTCGTCGCTCTTTCCGTCCTCGCTCTTCTTCTCATCATCCTTGTCGGTTTTGCTTTCCCGACCTGGACGGTTTGGCGGTTTCTCGGACCTTGTCGTGCCCGGCTCTTGTCCGCCGAACCTCCTGTCGTCGTCGGCCTGCTCGCGCTGCCCGCCTTCACGCGCCTCAACCGGCATCATGGATTGTCCCTGCTTCGTATGGCGCCAGCCGCCAGTTCCGCGTGAAACCGTGCGCAACAACCAGGAGCCGGATGCCGGCAAGGGGGTTGAGGCTCGTCAGGCTTGGTCCTGTGACGTGCATTCTTTGCTTTGACGAAAGCGTGGGGGCGGGAGGAGCAGGAAGCTTGGCATTCCTTGGCCGGCAACATCAACCCGGCGCTGCGCAAGTGCAAAAGTTGTTCCACACGTCCATCGCCCCGGCTGCGTCCTTCTGGCCACAGCCGGCGATGTCACGCAAGCCTTCAATGCGTCGGGCCGTCTCGCCCATTGCCGGGATGCTCCTGGATGCCACGGTTGAACCTGCGCTAATGAGGCCTGGCCTCCGCACAGCTTATCAGGGGCCTGAATGTTCCGAGGTTATGCGATGGCTGTCAACAACCGCGTCGGCTTTCTGCTGAGCCAAGCTCACCACCTGGCGCGGTCCCGGATGGACGAGGCGCTGCGCGGGCAGGACGTGAACGCCCCGCAATATGCGGCGTTGTCCCTGGCGGCGGCCGAGCCGGGCCAGTCCTCGGCCGGCTTGGCCCGGCGTTTTCTCGTGACCGCGCAAACCATGGCGGGGATCATCGGGCAGTTGGAGCGCAAGGGCCTGGTGCGCCGCACTGCCCACGACACGAACAAGCAAATCCTCACCGTCGCGGCCACGCAGGCCGGCCTGGACCGGCTGCGCGCCTGCGAGCGGATCACCGATGAGGTCGAGGCCCAGATGCAGGCCGGGTTCGGCCCGGCGGACGGGGACGCGCTGCGCCGCATCCTCCTGCTTTGCATCCGCGAGCTTCGCCCGTGACAAGCGCGCCGCGCGGTGGGAAAGCAAGCCTGAAACCCCGATGCCGCGGGCGGCCCGCGGCGGGCAGCGGAAAGGAGATGCAGGATGGAAGCGCGAACGCTCGCCAACGCCCCAAGCCTGGAGGAGCGCGCCTACCGCATCCGGCGGAACGCGCTGCGCATGGGCGAGGTGCAGGGGCAAGGATACATCGCCCAGGCGCTCGGGATCGCCGACGTGCTGGCGACGGCCTATTTCCACGCCCTGCGCTACCGCCCGGAGGACCCGCACTGGGACGGGCGGGACCGCTTCCTGCTGTCGATCGGCCATTACGCCATCGCGCTCTACGCGGCGCTGATCGAGGCCGGCATCATCCCGGAACGCGAGCTGGGCACCTACGGCTCCGACGACAGCCGCCTGCCGATGTCGGGGATGGCGTCCTACACGCCGGGCATGGAGATCAGCGGCGGCTCGCTCGGGATCGGCCTCGGCATCGCGGTCGGCATCGGCCTCGGGCTGAAGCGCAAAGGGTCCGACCGCTTCGTTTACAACCTGATGAGCGACGGCGAGCTGAACGAGGGTCCCACCTGGGAGGCCGCCATGTCGGCCAGCCATTGGCAGCTCGGCAACCTGATCTGCCTGGTGGACGTGAACCGGATGCAGGCCGACGGCCCGCCGGCGGGGGTGCTGAACTCCGAGCCGCTGGCCCCGAAGTGGGCCGCCTTCGGCTGGCACGCGCAGCGGGTGGACGGCAACGACATCGGCGCGCTGGTGCGGGCCTTCGACGCGGCGCGCGCGCTGGACGAGCCGCGGCCCCGGGTCATCATCTGCGACACCCGGATGGCCAAGGGCGTGCCGTTCCTGGAAGCGCGCGAGAAATCGCACTTCATACGGGTGGAGCGGAACGAATGGGCGCAGGCGCTCCAGGCGCTGGACGCCGGGGCGACCGCGGCGCGCGGCGCCGAGGCGACCGCGGTGCGCGGCGCCGAGGCGACCGTGGCGCGCGGCGCCGGGAGGACAGCATGAGCCGGACGAAGCGGGGACCCTGGCGCGGCGGCGCGGCGCAGGCGGCGCAGAGCGCCGACCCCACCCAGCCGCGCCTGACCACCTCGGCGATGATCGCCTCGCTCGCGTCCGAAGGGCAGCGGACCGCCCCGGCGCCGTTCGGGCACGCCCTGGTCGAGGCGGCGCGAACCCGGCCGGAGATCGTCGGCATGACGGCCGACCTCGGCAAGTACACGGACCTGCACGTCTTCGCCCAGGAATACCCGGACCGCTTCTACCAGATGGGCATGGCCGAGCAGAACCTGATGCTCGCCGCCGCCGGCCTGGCGCATGAGGGCTTCGTGCCCTTCGTCACGACCTACGCGGTGTTCGCGTCCCGCCGGGCCTACGACTTCATCAGCCAGGGGATCGTGGAGGAAGGGCTGAACGTCAAGATCTGCTGCGCCCTGCCCGGCCTGACCACGGGCTACGGACCGAGCCACCAGGCGACGGAGGACATCGCGATCTTCCGCGCCATGCCGGACCTGGTGGTCGTGGACCCCTGCGACGCCTTGGACACCGAGCAGGCCACCCATGCGGCTGCGGCCCATGACGGCCCGGTGTATATGCGCCTGCTGCGCGGCAACGTGCCGTTGGTGCTCGACGAGTACGACTACAAATTCGAGCTGGGCCAGGCGAAGCTGATCCGCGACGGCGCGGACGTGCTGGTGATTTCCGCCGGGTTCATGACCATGCGCGCGCTGGAAGCGGCGGACCGGCTCCGCGCCGACGGGGTGGCGGTGGCGGTGCTGCACTCGCCCACGGTCAAGCCGTTGGACGAGGCGACGATCCTGCGCGAAGCCGGGCGCACCGGCCGCATGGTCGTGGTGGCGGAGAACCACAGCGTGGTCGGCGGTCTGGGCGAGGCGGTGGCGGGCCTGCTGATGCGCCGGAACGTGCGCCCGCCGGCGTTCCACCAGGTGGCGCTGCCCGATGCCTTCCTGGACGCCGGCGCGCTGCCGACATTGCACGACCGCTACGGCATCTCGACCGAGGCGATGGCGCGCTCCATCAAGGGCTGGCTGTAGCGCCCAACCGCCGGCGTCTGCCTAAGCCGTGCCCTTGACCACCTGCGCGACGCGCTCGCCGAACGCCCGGCAGCCCATGGCACCGCCCAGGTCCGCGGTGCGGGTGGAAGAGTCCTGCAGCACGCGGTCCACCGCCGCCTCCATGGCGTCGCCGGCGGCGCGCAGCGTGCCGAGGCCGTGGTGGTCGCCCATCCACTGCACCATCATCGCCACCGAAAGGATCATCGAGGTCGGGTTGGCGACGTCCCTCCCGGCCAGCATCGGCGCCGAGCCGTGCTGGGCCTGCGCGCAGCAATGGGTGTCGCTGGCCATGATGGACCCGGCCAAGCCCAGGCTGCCCGATAGCTCGCTGGCCAGGTCGGAAAGGATGTCGCCGTAGAAGTTGGTCGCCACCAGCACGTCGAACCGCTCCGGCTCGCGGACCAGGTGCGCGGTGGAGGCGTCCACCAGCAGGTCATCCAGCGCGACCTCCGGGAACTCCTTCGCCACGTGCCGGACCGCTTCGAGGAACAAGCCGTCCGTCATGTGGAAGCTGTTCGCCTTGTGGATCGCCGTCACCTTCTTGCGGCGCTTCATTGCCCACTCACAAGCCCGGCGCGCGATGCGCTCGCTGCAATGCCGGGTGATCTTGCGCGTGGACAGCGCCATGTCCGGGCTGGGCATCACCTCGCCCCAGCCGCGGGCCATGTTGCGGTCGGGGTAGAAGCCCTCGGTCGCTTCGCGCATGATCACCAGGTCCATGGCCTTGCCGTCGCGCAGGTTGGACGGAAGAAAGGGCCGGGTGCGCGCCGGGCGCACGTTGGCATACAGGTCAAGGCCGATGCGGAAGCCGGCGGACACGTTGCGCCCGCCCTTCTCCGGCACGGGGTAGTCGGCGTGCGACTGCGTGCCCAGGATGATGCCGTCATAGGTCCTAGCCCGCTCCAGGACCTCCTCGCGCAGTGTGGTGCCGTGCTTTTCCAGGCTGGCAAAGCCCACGTCGTCGTAGTCGAAGCTCAGGCCGAGGCCGAATGCGTCGTTGGCGGACTGCAGCACGTCCACCGACGCGCCGACGATCTCCGGCCCGATGCCGTCGCACGGCAAGACGATCAGGCGCATGTGTTCCTCCTGCGACACCGCCCGGAACGGACGGGTTGGACAAAGCCGGCTGCTCCCCGCCGCTCACGCCGCCTGCGGGAAGATCCACACGTGGCGGGGCGGGACCTCGCACCACACCTCGGACCGTTCCAGCGGCGCCGGGCCGTGGGCGACGAGGCGGAGGTTGCCGCGGGCCAGGCGGTATTCCCAGCGGTCGCCCAGGAACACGCTCGCCTCCACCTGCATGGGCAGCCGGTCGGGGCCGGGGGCGTCGGCGATGGCGACCCGCTCCACCCGGATGATGGCCGTCCCGTCGCCGGGTGCGGCGGGGCCGGCGCCCTGCTTGGTGCCGCGCAGCGTCCAGCCCTCCCCCGCGATCATCGTCCCGCTGTCCGACACCGCGCCGCGCAGCACGTTGTTGGTGCCGAGGAACTCGGCTGCATACAGCGTGGCCGGGCTGCCGTAGATCTGCTGCGGCGGGCCTTCCTGCACGATGGCGCCGTTCTGCAGCAGGATCACGTTGTCGGACATGGCCAGCGCCTCGCCCTGGTCGTGCGTCACGATCACGCAGCAGATTTCGAGGTCCAGGATCAGCTTGCGTATCCAGTAGCGCGCTTCCTCGCGCAGCTTGGCGTCCAGGTTGGACAGCGGCTCGTCCATCAGCAGGACCTTGGGCCGGTAAACCAGCGCGCGGCAGATCGCCACGCGCTGCTGCTGCCCGCCCGAAAGCTGGTAAGGGAAGCGTTCCCCAAGGTGCCCGAGGCCGAGCCGGTCCAGCGTTTCCGCCACGCGCTGCCGGCTTTCCGCCGCGGGCACGTTCCGCAACTTCAGGCCATAGGCGACGTTGTCCGCCACCGTCTTGTGCGGCCACAGCGCGTAGGATTGGAACACCAGCCCGATGCCGCGGCGCTCCGGCGGCAGCGCCAGCCCGGCGGCGCTGTCCAGCACCACCTGGCCCGCGATCTCGATGCGCCCCTGCTGCGGCTGCTCCAGCCCGGCGACGGCGCGCAGCAGCGTGGTCTTGCCGCTGCCCGACGCGCCCAGCAAAGCGGTGATCCGGCCGCGCTCCGCCGTGAAGGACGCGCCCTTCAGGATGTGGACGGTCCCCAGCGTCTGGTGGACATCCCGGACAGTGAGGTCAGCCATTGACGCGCGCTCCGAGCCGAAGGGCGGCGGCGAGGCCCGCCACCGTGAGGACAACCGAGATGAAGGCCAGGGCGGCGATGAGGTCAACCGCGCCGGACGCCAGCAGCGACACGATGAGGGAGCCGATCACCTCCGTCCCCGCGCTCATCAGATACACCCCCGTCGCGTATTCCCGCAGGAAGATGACCATGATCAGCACCCAGGCGCCGACCAGGCCGGGCCGGATGATCGGCACGACGATGCCGCGCCACGCCTGGCCGACCGTGGCGCCGGTGGTGCGGGCGCCTTCTTCCAGCTCGGGCGCCACCTGCAGCAGCGTCGCCTGGATCAGCCGCAGGCCGTACGATAGGCCCACGACGACATAGGCGATCAGCAGGCTGAACAAGGTCGGCCGCAGGAACGTCAGGAACGGCACGAACAGGAACACCCAGAAGAACGCCAGGCCGATCACCAGGCCCGGCAGCGCACGCGGCAGCAGCACCATGTAGTCCAGCAGCCCACCGCCGAACCGGCTGCGCCAGCGGTGGTTGGCCAGGGCGATCATCAGGTAGGCGAGCACCGCCACCGCCCCGCCCAGCACGCCGATCAGCACGGTGTTGATGATCCCGCGGAACAGCGCCTGCACCTCGAACAAGTGGCGGAAGTTGTTCAGGGTCAGTTGCGACCACAGGTCCACGCCCTCGCCCCAGCTCTTGACGAAGGCCCGCAGCGTGATGCCGCCGATGGGCAGGCCCACCGAAACGAACAGCCACAGCAGGATGGCGCCCAGCGCCAGCGCCCGGCCAGTGCGGCCCAGCGGCAGCGGCGTCGCCCGCGCCCCCTTGCCGCCCAGCGCCGCGAAGCGCCGCGCCCGGGACAGCAACCGCCGCTGCAGCCAGACCAGGGGAAAGGTGATCGCCAGCAGCACCACGCACACCGCGGCCATCAGGTGGTAGGACGGCGTGCCCAGCAGGGTCGTGAGCTTGTAGATGTAGGTGGTCAGCACCAGCAGCCCGCTGGGATCGCCCAGCACCAGCGGCAGGCCGAACGACTCGAACCCCAGCAGCAGGTTCAGCGCCATGCTGAACACCAGGGCCGGCAGCACCAGCGGCAGGGTCACGTCCACCGCCACCCGCCACACCGGGGCGCCCGCGGTGCGCGCGGCTTCCTCCAGGTCGCTCGGCAGGCTTCGCATCGCGGAGGAGAGGTAGAGATACACGTAGGGGACGTGGCTCAGCCCGCCGATGACGATCAGCCCGCCCATGCCGTAGATGCTCCACGGCACGAACCCAATGAGGTCTTTGACCCAGAGCGACAGGAAGCCGGTCGGCCCGACCGCCACCGTGTAGCCGAAGGCGAGGACGATGGAGCTGATGAACATCGGCACCAGCAGGAACGGCTCCAGCCAGCGCCGCCCCGGCAAATCCGTCCGCGTCAGCAGGAATGCCAGCCCGGCCCCAAGCGGGGTGGCCACCAGCCCCATGCCCACGGAGAAGACCGCCGTGGTCCGCAGCGCCTGCCAGAAGTCGGGGTCCGTCAGCACGTAGTCGAACGCATCGAGGCCAAAGGCCGCGGTCGCGTCGAAGAACGCGTTGTCGAGCATGGATTGGTAGGCGATCAAGCCGACCGGGGCCATGACGGCCAGGGTCAGCAGGGTGATGACGCCGACCCGGAACGGGGCGGCGTCGCCGGCGACGCGCACGCGCCTAGCCCTGCATCGCCTTGCGCCATTGCCGGAGGAACTCGGCCCGCTTCTTCGGGTCCAGGTACTCGGTGCTCTTGGCGTTCAGCGGGATCGGGCTTGGCGTGGCGCCGATCTGCTGGGCCAGCGTGTCCGCGTTCTCCGTGCCGGGCACGTCCGTGCGTATGGAAGCCAGGCCGCCCTCGCTCAGCGCCTTTTGCCCGGCCGGGGACAGCACGTAGTCCAGGAACACCTGCGCCGCGTGGGGATGCGGCGCGCCCTTGGGGATGAGCATGACGCGGGAGAACGCCGGCACGTGGTCGGTCAGAAAGGCGACGCCCAGGTTCGGGTCCGCCTTGGCCCACTCCACCGCGTAGGAGCCGATGACGTTGAAGGCCAGCAGGTGCTCGCCGGAGATCACCTTTTCCCGCATCGAGCCGGCCCCGCCATAGACCTTGCCGTGCGCCGCGCCGAACGCGGTTGCCAGCTCCCAGTAGTTCGGCACGAAGGCGAGGCCATCGGCGGCGAACATGAACCCGGCGCCGGACTTCTCGGGGTCGTAGGTGGCGGTCTTGCCGTCCAGCTTGGCCTTGTTGTCCCGGAGGATGCGCAGCAGGTCGGCATGGGTCTTCGGCACCAGCTCCGCCGGCAGCAGCCGCTTGTTGTAGATCACCGCCGCAGGCTCCAGCGTCGTGCCGTAGCCGGCGTCCTTGTAGATCGCCCATCCCGGCAGCTTCGCCGCTTCGACCGAGCGGTATGTCGCCGCAAGGCCGCGGTCCACGAGGCTGAGCTGCAGGTCGAGCGCGCTGGTCCAGGCGATGTCGCCGCCCACCTGCTTCGCCGCCGCCTCGCTCACGACCCGGTTGAAGGCGCTGGTGGTTCCAAGGTCGTTCCATTCGGGGTCGATGCCGGGGTATGCCGCCTTGAACCCGTCCAGCAGCTTCTGCGCCTGTCCGAGGTCGGTCGAGGTGTAGATCGCGACCCGGCCCTCCGCCTTGGCTTTGGCCACGGTGTCGGCGTAGTCGGCGGGGTAGCCGGGGGGCGGCTGCGCCGCGGCGCGGGACGCAGCCACGGCGGCGGCGAGCACGGCAAGCGTCGAGCGTCTGGTGATCATGGAGGTTTCCTCGTCCTTGTTGATTGCGAGCTACCGTGAATCCGGCGCTGAGGCGAGTGCTTGTGCCGGCCAGACTGCGCCCCGCAGCGTCCGCACGGCGGCGGCCGGGCGCGCTTCAGGATCAGTGGAATGATCCCGCCTGCCTGCACCAGCAAGACTTCCCGCATCGTGTCAAGCATCGCCCCGCCTTGCTCCGTCCGGTGTCCAGCCAGGCGAGCAGGGCTTGGCGGCCCTTCTCCGCGGCCGGGTCAGGCTGGCTGTTCAGTCCCGTGACCCCGCCTTGCGGGGGTGGATGTGACCCAGGTCACAGTTGTAAATAAATCGGAATGATACCACCTCGGCGCGAAGCGGCGGCATGGTGCCGCAGGAACTCAGACAACTGAGCGCAGCGTTGGAGGATATGGAGTTGGACGAACAGAACATGCCGGCCTTGCCCGGCTCTCCGGACAGCCTTGGAAACGGGGCGGGCTTCGGAGCGCTCCGGATCGACGGGACCGGGGCCGCTGACCAATGGTGGGTAGGGACCGGCATCGCCTTTGACGACCCCGGCGTTTACGTGTTCGACGGCAGCGGGGCGTCCCCTCGGGTTCCCCTCGCGGGGATCAAGCACCTGGAGATCAACGGCCTGGCGGGCGCGGACCGCCTGGTGGTGGAGGACGTGTTCGGAACGCAGTCCGTCCCCGTGCTGAGCAGCACCGCGCAGGTTGTCGGCATCGATAGCCTGACCTTCAACGGCGGCGGCGGGAACGACACGCTTGACGGCTCCGCGGCGAGCGGCCCCCTGCGCGCGCAGGGCGGCGCCGGCGATGACCGCTTGGCTGGCGGGAGCGGGAACGACGTGCTGGGGGGCGGAACAGGGCGCGACAGGCTGACGGGCGGCGCCGGGGCGGACGTTCTGGACGGCGGCGCCGGGAGCGATGTCCTGATCGGCGGCCTGGGGCGCGACGTGCTCACGGGCGGACCCGGCGCGGACGTGTTCCGCTTCCTGTCCGCGGACGACCTTCCGGCCCCGCGCGGCCGGGTCGGGCCGGAGTTGATCACCGACTTCAGCCAGGCGCAGGGCGACCGGATCGACCTCGGCGCCATCGACGCCGACGTGACGGCGCCGGGCAACCAGGCTTTCTTGTTCGCCAATGATCTTGAGTTCATCCGCTACCAGCCGGGAACGGTGACAACCGAGGTCGATCCGAGCCGCGGGGAAACCCTTGTCAAGCTCGACACGGGCGGCGGCGGCGTGACGCTGCTGGCGGTGGCGGGACGGGTCGAGTTCACCGCGGCCGACTTCATCCTGTAGCCGGGTCCGGTTGCGGCAAGCCAAGGGCCACTTGGTCCTTGGCGCGGCAGACAAGAAAAGTTGCGTGCGCGGCACCCGATCCACCCCCCGGTCCACTGCTTTTCGATGTTGCCCGGGACGCCCAGCCGCGCTTCCCTGGACCCCGGACAACACGGGAGCAGGCGATGCGGCGGCGGACGCTTCTGGCGGCAGGCGGTGCGCTCGTCATGCCCGTGCCCGCATGGGCGCAAGACGGCGCGGTGGACCTCCAGCTCGTCATGGCCGTGGACGTGTCCCGCTCGGTGGACGACGAGGAAGCGCGGCTGCAGCGGGAAGGCTACCAGGCCGCCATGACCGACCCGCGCGTGCTCGCCGCCATCACCGGGGGCACGCTGGGCGCGGTCGCCGTCGCTTACGTCGAGTGGGCTGCCTACAGCTATCAGCAGCTCGTCCTCGCCTGGACCCGCATCGGCAACGCGGGCGACGCCGCCGCATGGTCCACCCGCCTGGCGCAAAGCCCGCGGCGCAGCGTGTCCTGGACCAGCATCTCCGGCGCCTTGGCGTTCAGCCGCGAGGTGCTGGCCGACTGCCCGTTCGAGGGCACGCGCCGGGTGATCGACGTGTCCGGCGACGGCGTGAACAACAACGGCCCGCCGCCGGAACAGGAGCGCGACCGCTTGTTGGACGAGGGCGTCACGATCAATGGCTTGCCGATCGTGAACGACCGTCCGAACTTCGGCGTCATGCCAGGCCCTGACCTGGAAACGTACTACCGCGGCTCGGTGATCGGCGGACCCGGCGCTTTCCTGATCGTGGCAAAGGATTTCACGGTGTTCGGCGATGCCATCCGGCGCAAGCTGATCCAGGAAATCGCGACCGCCACGCCGCCGGGCGCTGCTGCCCGCTTGTGAAGGGCCCTCCGCCGCGGCGGCCTTGCCTTGAGTGGTTTGACCCTGTGATGCCTGGCGCTGGCGTCGATCACATCACGCCAATGACGAACCTGGATGGCTTGTAGGACTTCTGACAGGATGCCTCCATGAGCAACGCAGCGCGCCTAGACCCGCCGATGACCGTTGAAGAGTTTCAGGACTGGACGCCAGGACCGGGACAGGAAGGATGGCGCTGGCAACTCATTGACGGCGTGCCGGTCGGCATGTCACCGACCAGCATCGACCACGGGCTGATCCAAAGCCGCTGCTCGACGATCATCGACATGCACTTGCAGAAGATTGGGCGATGCGCCGTTGTCACTGCGCCGGGGGTCATTCCCAAGGCACGGTCGAAAACCAACCAGCTTGTGCCTGACCTCGGCGTAAGCTGCGCAAAACAGACCGGCGGCAATACGTTGGTAGAACCGATGCTGCTCGTCGAAATCCTCTCTCCGTCGAACGCCGCGGTCACACGTGGCAATGTCGCCGCTTACCAGACGATCCCGAGCGTCCAGGAAATCCTCGTGCTCGACAGTTGCAAGGTGGGGGGCACGCTGCATCGCCGGAACGCGCAAGGGGAGTGGCCGGACGACCCCGAAGACCTTGACGCCCGCAGCGCCGTGGAACTGCGCTGCATCGGCCTCAAGGTCGCGCTGGCTGCGTTCTACGGGTCGAGCGGGCTTGCGGGGGCGACCTGACCCCTGCGCCCGTGAGGAACGCCCTCATAGCCTTCCGGTCAGGCCGTGGGCGCTCCCCTTGCGATCAGGTCAACGTAAAGGTTCTCCAACCCCTCGTCGGCGATCTCCCGGGTGATGACGGGCGGAAGGGCGAAGCAGGCGCAGAGCTGGAACGCCTGCTCGCACAGGAACCGCGGCTGGAAGTAGGCCAGGTCGTGCCCGCCTTCCCGCAGCCGCCGCACGATGTGGTCCAACGTTTCAGCCTCAACCGCGAGGCCCCGCTGTTCCGCCGCCGCGAGAAAAACCTGGCGGTACTCCTCGACGCTCGGGCCGGCGACCTCGATTTTGTAGGGGATGCGGCGGAGAAAGGCGGGATCGACCAGGTCCGAAGGGTCAAGGTTGGTCGAAAAGATGACCAGCTCGTCGAAGGGGATCTGGAAGCTCATGCCGGAGTTGAGCTTGAGGTAGTCGATGCGGCTTTCCATCGGCACGATCCAACGGTTGAGCAGCTCGGTCGGGCTGACCCTTTGGCGGCCGAAGTCGTCGATCAGCAGAACGCCGTTCAGCGCCTTCATGTGCAGCGGCGCTTCATAGAACTTGGCGCCCGCGTCGAAGCCGAGGTCGAGCATCTCAAGCGTGAGTTCTCCGCCCGCCATCGCGACCGGGCGCCGGCACGCCTGCCACCGGGCATCGAAGCTTTCCAACAGCAGGCTTTCCCCGCTCGACAGCAAAGCCGCCGACATCCCCTCGCCATGGGGCTTGTGCAGTGTGTCGTCGAACATCTTGATGACCTGGCCGCTCACCTCGACGGCGTAGGGGACGTAGATGACGTCCCGGAACATGTCCGCGATCCTGCTGCCGACGCTGGTTTTCCCGTTGCCGGGCGGGCCGTACAGGAGGACGGTGCGTCCGGCCCGGATCGCCGGCAGCAGCTTGCGCACAAAGTTGGCGGGCATGTTCAAGCCGGAGAAGCCCCGGCGCATGGCGTCTTCCCCCAGGTTCTCGTGGGCGATGGCCTGCTTGCTCACCTGCGCCTGGAACGCCGCGAGCGAAACCGGCGCGGGGCCGAGGTACTGCGACTGGGCCAGGGCTTCCGCCGCGGCGACCCGGCCCCCATCGGTCAGCGAATGGCGCGCGTAGCTGACAAGCCCCTGCTGCACCGAGCCGAGCGCCTGCACCAAGCGCTGGGCCGTGGCCTCGGCGAGCAGTTCCTGCAGCACCGCCGGGTGGAGCTTGGTGCGGGCGCTGAGTTCGGGCAGCGTTTCGCAGCCTTCCATGCGCATGAGCTTCAGCAACAGGCCGAGCAAGGCGCTGCGGCTGACGCCCGTGGCGTCCACCGTGAACGGCACGGCGGGGATTTCGCGCAGAACGGCCTGGAGCTGCTCGGGCGACAGCAGGCCCAGGGCGACGACGCTTTCTCCCAGCGGACCGCCCTGCTCGCGCTGCCGGTCCAGGGCGGCTTCCAGGTCCTTCACGGCAACCAGCCCACGCATCAGCAGGACGTCGCCCAACCGCAACGGCCTCGCCGTCATGCGCCCATGGTTTCCGGCATCCGAACCGCCTGTGGTGACGGCCGACCCTATACCAAACCATGGGTTTAAAAATACAGATAGAAAATCGCCAACTTATTGTGAGGCGTCTCCGCGGCCCTGGCAGCGGGCCTCGCCTGGCCGTCTTGCCTGTGGACGCGGGCGGGGCCGACGGCATAACATTCCCTGCCGGGAGGAAATGCCATGCGCCTCGCCATCTGCTTCGGACTCCTTGCGGCCTCCATTTTCTGGACGGGGCCGGCAGCGGCGGAGCCGTCGCTGCTGCTCAAGCTGGGCGGCGTGGAACTGCGCTTTACCGAGTCCGAACTGCTGGCACGGCCGGACGCCGCCGAGGTCGCGGTCCCGGACGACCCTGCCTATGCACGGGCCATAACCTACCGCGCGGTGCCGCTGCTGTCCTTGCTGCCCGGCGTGCCGGAGCCGTTCGACACGCTGGAAGCGCGCGCCCTGGACGGCTTCGTGGCGCAAATCCCGCTTTCCCTTGTACGCGGGGCGGCGTCGGGCGGCTCGGTGGCCTGGCTTGCGGTTGAGCTGCCCGGGCAGCCCTGGCCGGCCCTGCCCGGCAGGGATTCCGGGCCGGGACCGTTCTACCTTGTATGGGAAGGGCCAGGGCGGTCGGGTGTGACCCAGGAGCAATGGCCGTACCAACTCGCCAGCCTGACGGCCGTGGAAAGCCCTGCCCATCGCTGGCCACAACTGGTCGTGGACGCTTCCTTGCCGCCCGACGCGGCGGCCCGGCGCGGGCAACAGCAGTATGCCGCCGCCTGCTTGTCGTGCCACCGCCTGAACGGCGGCGGCATGTCCGAGGTGGGACCCGACCTTGGCCAGCCCATGAACACGATGGACTACATGACGCCCCAGGGCCTGCGCGCCCTGGTGCGCAACCCGAAGTCCGTGCGGACCTGGCCGCAGCAGCAGATGCCCGGCTTCAGCGCCAAGGAGCTGCCCGATGCGGACCTGGACGCCGTGGTCGCCTATCTCCAGCACGTGGCGCAGCGCGAGGGAGCCGCGCGCACGACCGGGGCGCCGAACTGAGAGGGGGGCCGGCCCCAAAGCCGGCCAAGGGGGCGTCTAATCAGCCTTATGCGGGTTGGGACACGCATGCTCAGGAGACCGTAGGTGTTTGGTCCCGGGGTGTGATGGTGCATGTGCACGTCGTCCAGCACCAGCCGATCCAAAACACCCAAGGCTGTCCTCCACCACAAGGCAGCCTTGAAGCATGCGCACCAGAAAACCAGACCCCCTCAAATGTCCACAGAACCTAGGGTTTGTGACTGAACTCTGCGATGCGGAGGTTGATGACCGTTGCGACGAGATGGGCGCCCATCCAGCTTTGGCGCGTTTTGTCACGCCTGAGCGCG
>CAXSAZ010000007.1:0-180450 GCA_964235485.1 uncultured Acetobacteraceae bacterium
TGCACAACAGGTCGGCTCCAAAAGCGTCAGATCAAGGCTGACAGAGCACTAGGGCGCTACAGGCCGCCCCCGTCCAACCGCAGCACGGGCACGATGGCCCCGGCCTGCAACGCCGGCGCGTGCGGCGCACGGAGGATCAAGCCTCCGGCGTTGGCCAGCAACAGCAGCAGCGACGAATCCTGCCGGTCGAACGGCGTGGCAACGAGGGTGCCGGCCGGGTCCGTCGAGAGGGTGGCCCGGAGGTAGTCGGCCCTGTGGTCGTTCGCAGCCACGGGCGCGGCCAGTCGCGCCTCGACCGGCCGCAACGCATCGTCGGCCAGGCCACCGAGCCGGTTGAGCGCGGGCAACAGGAACAGAAAGGCGCAGACGAATGCCGAAACCGGGTTGCCGGGCAATCCGAGCACGGGCACATCGCCGAGCCGCCCGAACAACAGCGGCTTGCCCGGCCGCATCGCGATGCGCCAGAAATCAAGGGCGAAACCGCGGGTGGTCAAGCTGGTCTGCACCAGGTCATGCTCGCCGACGCTGGCACCGCCCGTGGTCAGCAGAAGGTCGATGCCGGACAGGCGGTCCGCGACGGAGGCGATGGCCGCCGGGTCATCGGGCGCGATGGGCAGCACGGACGGGACGCCGCCGCCGGCACGGACCAGCCCCGCCAAGGCGTGCGCGTTGGAACTGACGATGCCGCCTGCCACCAAAGGCTCGCCCGGCAGTGCAATCTCGTTGCCGGTCGCCAGGATGGCGATGCGCGGCTGGCGGTGCACGGCGACCCACGGGTGGTTCGCCGCCGCGACCAGCCCGATGGCCCGCGCGCCCAGCCGAATGCCGGCCGGCAACAAGGGGGCGCCCTGGCGGAAATCCTGGCCGGCGCGACGGATGTGGCGTCCGGCCCGCGCTGCGTCCCGCACGGTGATCCAGTCGCCGTCCCGGTCCACGTCCTCCTGCGGCAGCACGCAGTCGGCGCCCTCCGGCACGACGCTGCCGGTGAACAGGCGGACAGCCTCGCTGTGCCCGATCTGGCCGGGAAACGGCCGGCCCGCGGGGGCGTGGCCGACCACCGCGGCCCGTGCGCCGGCCCGGCCATCCGCCGCGCGCAGCGCGTAGCCGTCCATGGCCGAAACGTCGGCAGGCGGCTGGGTCAGCCGGGCGTGCAAGGGGCTGGCCAGCACCCGATTCCAGGCTTCCGGCAGGGAAACGGTCTCGGCCGGGGTGGGACGGAGCGGCCCGACGATGCGGGCGCGGGCTTCCTCGACCGACAGCATCGCCTACCCTTGCCGGAAGTCGCCGGACTTGCCGCCCGCCTTGTGCACGACGCGAAGCCCGTCGATCCTCATGCCCCGGTCAATCGCCTTGCACATGTCATAAACCGTCAGCGCCGCGACGCTTGCGGCGGTCAGCGCCTCCATCTCCACCCCGGTGCGGCCCGTGGTGCGGACGGTGGCGGCGATGTCGATGCCGTCGCCGGACGGCGATGGCCCGAGGTCGAGCGTGACCGCCGAGATCGGCAGCGGGTGGCAAAGTGGAATCAGGTCCGCCGTGCGCTTCGCCGCCATGATGCCGGCCAGCCGCGCCACGCCCAGCACGTCGCCCTTCTTGGCTTCCCCGGCCAGGATCACCCGCAGCGTTTCCGGCAGCATCGCCACGCTGACCCGCGCGGTCGCGGTTCGGTCGGTCTCGGCTTTGGCGGACACATCGACCATGACGGCCCGGCCCTCGGCATCGAAATGCGTCAGCCCCGACATCATGATGAAGTGCCCAGCAGGGCGCGGGTGGCGGCGCCCACGTCGGGCTGGCGCAGCAGGCTTTCGCCGACCAGGAAGCAGGATGCCCCGGCTTCCGCCAAGCGCCGGACATCATCGTGAGTGCGAATGCCGCTCTCGGCGATGAGGAACCGATCCGAGGGCACGTGCGGCGCAAGCTCAGTCGTGGTCTGCAAATCGGTCTGCAACGTCTTCAGATTTCTGTTGTTGATGCCGATCAGCGACGTTTGCAGCCCCAAGGCGCGGTCCAGTTCGGCCCGGTTGTGCACCTCGGCCAGCACGTCCATGTCCAGCGCCCGCGCCAGCTCCTCAAGTTCCCGCGCCTGCTGGTCGGACAGCGCCGCCATGATCAGCAGGATGCAGTCGGCCCCCATCAGCCGGCTTTCGTAAACCTGCCAGGCATCGAGCATGAAGTCCTTGCGCAGCACTGGCAGCGGGACCGTGGCCCGGGCGACCTTCAGATGGTCGGGCGAGCCTTGAAAATACGGCGCATCCGTCAGCACGGACAAGCAGGTGGCGCCCGCGTCGGCGTAGGTCCGGGCCAGCAGCGAGGGGTGGAAGTCGGGACGGATGATCCCGGCGGACGGCGACGCCCGCTTGATCTCGGCGATCAGGCCGTAGCCGCCGCGGGCCACGGCCTCTTTCAAGGCATGTCCGAAGCCGCGGGTCGGATTGCGCCGCAGATGCAGCCGGCTCGCAAGAGTCGCGACCGGCGTTTCGGCACGCCGACGCTCCACCTCGGTCAGCGTTTCCGCGCAGATCTGGGCCAAGGTGTCGGGGATCGCGACGTCCATTCCACTCACTCCACAGACATCAAGCCGTTGCTTGCCGCAGCTTATCAAGTGCGGCAGCGGCGGAACCATTGTCGATAGCCTCTGCCGCTCGCTCCGCGCCCGACCGCAAATCCTGCGCCGCCCCGGCGACGATTAGCCCAGCAGCCGCGTTCAGCAGCACGGTGTCGCGGTAAGGCCCAGGCTCTCCGTGCAGCAACGCGCGCAACGCGCCGGCGTTCATTGCGGCGTCGCCGCCCTGGATGGCCTCAATCGGCGCACGGCCCAACCCGGCATCCTCCGGCGTCACGCTGAACTCCAGGTAGGCACCGTCGTGCAGCGCCACGACCTGGCTCGCCCCGGCCAGGGTCAGTTCGTCTAGCCCTCCACCATGCACCAGCCAGGCGCGCTCGGTGCCGAGTGCGTGCAGGGTTTCGGCCATGGGCCGCAGCCAGGCAGGGTCGTTGACGCCGGTGAGCTGCTGGCGCACCCCGGCCGGGTTGGCCAGCGGTCCCAGCAAGTTGAAGATCGTGCGGGTGCCGAGTTCCACCCGTGGCCCGGCCGCGTGGCGCAGCGCCGCGTGGTGCCGAGGGGCGAACAGGAACACGCACCCGGCGGCGGCCAGCACGTCCGGCAAGCGGTCCAGCGCCACGTCCACGTTCACACCCAGCGCGGCCAACACGTCGGCGCCGCCCGTCTGCGACGAAAGGGCGCGGTTCCCGTGCTTGGCGACCGGCACGCCGCAGCCGGCCAGCACGAACGTCACCGCCGTGGACACGTTGAGGGTGCCGGCATTGTCGCCACCGGTGCCGCAGACATCGACCGCGCCCGGCGGCGCCGCCATCGACGCCATGCGGGCGCGCATGGCGCGGACCGCCCCGGTCAGCTCCGCCACGGTTTCCCGCCGCACCCGCATCGCCATCAGCAGGCCGGCGATCTGCGCGGGCGTTGCCTCGCCGGACATGATGGTGTCGAACGCCGCCTCGGCGTCCTCGGCCGACAGGGTGGCGCCGGAGGCGAGCCGGGCGAGAACAGGCTTGAGGCTGGCCATGCCGCGCGGCGGTCAGGCAGCGCAGGCCGGCGCAGGCCGGCGCGCGAGGGTCAGGAAGTTCGCCAGGATCGTATGCCCGTGCTCCGACGCGATGCTTTCCGGGTGGAACTGCACGCCGAAGACCGGCAGGTCGCGGTGGCGCAGGCCCATGATGGCGCCGTCCTCCGTCCAGGCGGTCGGCACCAGCGCCGGAGGCAGGGTGTCTGGCTCCACGACCAGGCTGTGGTAGCGCGTGGCCTCGAAGGGGCTGGGCAGCGTCGCGAACACGTCGGTGCCGCCGTGGCGGATCGGGCTGAGCTTGCCGTGCATGGGACGGTCCGCCCGCACCACCCGGCCGCCGAACGCCTGGCCGATGGCTTGATGTCCCAGGCACACGCCCAGCACCGGGATGCCCGCGGCGGCAGCGGCGCCGATCAGGTCGAGGCAGATGCCCGCCTCGTTCGGCGTGCAGGGGCCGGGCGAGAGCACGATGGCGTCGGGCGCCAGGGCGAGCGCGTCGGCGGCCGAGATGTCGTCGTTGCGCCGTACGGTGCAGGACACGCCGAGGTCGCCCAGGAAGTGCACCAGGTTGAAGGTGAAGCTGTCGTAGTTGTCGATCAGCAGGAGCATGGGGTCAGGCTTTCAGGGCGGCGAAGCGGACCGCCTCCTCGGCGGCGCGGAACAGGGCGCGGGACTTGTGCCGGGTTTCCTCGTACTCGCCGAGGGCCGTGCTGTCCGCCACCACGCCGCCGCCGGCCTGCACGTGCATCGTGCCGTCCTTCACCACGGCGGTGCGCAGCCCGATGCAGGTGTCCATGGTGCCGTTGGCGGCGAAGTAGCCGATGCACCCGGCGTAGATGCCGCGCCGGGTCGGCTCCAGCTCCTCGATGATCTGCATGGCGCGGATCTTCGGCGCGCCGGTCAGCGTGCCCGCTGGGAACCCGGCGATCAGCGCGTCGAGCGCCTCAAGCCCCGGCTTGAGCCAGCCCTCCACGGTGGAAGAAATGTGCATGACGTGGCTGAACCGCTCGATGCGGAAGCTTTCGACGACCCGCACGCTGCCCAGCTCGGCCACGCGGCCCACATCGTTGCGGCCGAGGTCGAGCAGCATCAGATGCTCGGCCCGCTCCTTGGGGTCGGCCAGCAGCTCGGCTTCCAGCCGCTCGTCCTCCGCGCGGGTGGCGCCGCGGGGCCGGGTGCCGGCGAGGGGACGGATGGTCACCACCCCGTCGCGCAGCCGCACCAGCACCTCGGGGCTGCTGCCCACCACGGCGAAGCCGCCGAAGTCGAGGAAGAACAGGAACGGCGCCGGGTTGATGCGGCGGAGCGCGCGGTAGAGGGAGAACGGCGGCAACGCGAAGGGCACGGAGAAGCGCTGGCTTGGCACGATCTGGAACGCATCGCCGGCGACGATGTACTCCTTCATGCGCTCGACGACACCCATGAACTCGGCCTGTGTCATGTTGGACACCGGTTCCGGCTGCGGCGGCAGCGCCACGGGCGGGGCAGCATGGGGCAGGGGGCGCATGAGCGCCGCGTCGGCCTGGGCCAGCGCGGATTGCGCCATGTCCCACGCTTGCTGGGCGGAGACGCCGGGCTGCGGGTAGATAGGCGCGGCCAGCGTCAGCGTGTCGGCCACGTTGTCGAACACGGCGAACAGCGTCGGGCGGATCAGGATGGCGTCCGGCAGGCCGAGCGCGTCCGCGTTCTTGTCCGACAGCCGCTCCATCAAGCGCACCATGTCGTAGCCGAGATAGCCGACCAGGCCGCCCAGCATCGGCGGCAGGTGCTCCGGCAGGTCGAGCTGCGCTTCCGCGATCAGCGCCCGCAAGCTGTCCAGCGGCGCGCGCCCGTCAGCGGCAAAGGCGTGCGGGGCCGAGCGCGCGTGCCGGTTGATTTCGGCCCGGCCGCCCCGGCAGCGCCAAACGAGGTCAGGCTCCATGCCGATGATCGAGTAGCGGCTACGGGCGGAGCCACCCTCGATGCTTTCCAGCAGGAACGTGTTCGCCCGCCCGGCGGCGAGCTTCAGGTAGGCCGCGACCGGCGTTTCGAGGTCGGCGACCCCGGTGGTCCAGACCAGGGTGCCGCGCCCGGCGTCGTACGCGGCGCGGAAAGCGGCCTGGGACGGCGAGGCGGAGGCGTTCATGCGTCGGTGCTCAAGGTTGGGCCATGCTGTCCAGCAGGGTCCGGTTCACCAGGGGCTTGGCCTGCGTCCGCAGGACGGCGGCGACCGTCATCTCGATGTCCTGGCTGATGGCCTGGGTGAGCGCCGTGCGGATCTGCGCCGTGCCCAAGGGGTCGGCGGCCGGATCGGGCGCGGTGATCTCGGCGAGCGACACAACATAGAAGGCGTCCGGCGCCTCAATCATCGTCGTCTCGCCCGGCTTCAGGCTGAACAGCGGCTCGGTCAATTCCGTGGGCACGCCGGGGGTGGGCTGGGCGCGGGCCACTGGGGGCGTGCGCTCCAGGCGCAGCCCGGCGACCGTCGCGGCGTCATCCAGGCTCGATCCGGCTTGGGCCGCGGTCAGCAGCTTCGCCGCCGCCCGTTCCTGTTCCTTGCGCCGGGCGTCGCGCTCCCAGTCCTCGCGCACCTGCGCTTCAACCTCCGCGAACGGCTTGCGGGCGGCCGGGGTGATGTCCTCGACGGCCACGGCGAAGTAGGACTGGTCGGGTCCTTCGGTCATCCGCGCCGGCTCGTTCTTGGCGAGCGTAAAGGCCGCGGTCACCAGCGCCTGTTTCAGGGCCGGGGCGCCTGGGATGGGGGCGGGCTGGCCGGCGGGCGTGTTGCCTTGGGCGTCCAGCGTGCCGGTCACCGCGGCGACGCCGAGGTCGGCCGGCAGGTCGTCCAGGCTGCCGCTGGCGGACAGCGCGTCCTCAAGCTTGTTGGCGCGGGCGTAAACCTGGTCCACCGCGCGCTCCCGGGCGAGCCTCGTGCGGATCTCGTCGGCGGCCTGCGCCAAGGGACGCTCGCTGCCGGCCGTCACCTTTGTCACCCGGAACACCTGCCAGCCGAGCGCCGACTGGATCGGGCCGGTCACCGTTTCGGCGGGCGCCGCGAACACGGCCTGGCCAAGCTCGGGGGCCGGGAACTCGGCCGGGGTGGCGTCATCCAGCGACGCCGCTGACGCGCCGGCGGCAGCGGCGGCCTTTTGCACCGCGTCCCAATCGGCGCCGGCGATCCAGGCGGTCGCGAGGTCCTTGGCGCGCGCCTCGTCCTGCGCGACGACCACCTCGACCGAACGCTTTTCCGGGGACACGTACTCGGCCTTGTGCTGCTCGTAGTAGGCGCTGATGTCGGCGTCTGGCACCTCGATGTCGCGGGCCACGGTATCAGGGGACAGGATCACCGCCTTGACCCGGCGGAACTCGGGCGCGCTGTAGCGGTCGGCGTTGTTGTCGTAGGCGCGCTGCAGGTCGGCCTCTGTCGGCGCGGGCGGCTCGGCGGCGGCGGCGAAGGGCAGTTCGACGTATTGGGCGGCCCGGGTTTCGCGCTGGAATGCGAATACCTGCGCGGTCAGCACCTCCGGCGGCGCGGCGCCAACCTGCACGGCCTCCATCAACTGCCGCTGGCCAAGGTCGGAGCGCATGAGGTCGAGGAAGCGCGGCTCGGTCAGGTTGTTGTTGCGCAGCACCGCCTCGAAGCGTGCGCGGTCGAAGGTGCCGCCGGCGCCGCGAAAGGCCGGGATGTCGAACACCGCGGCCCGCAGGGCCTCGTCCGGCACCACGAGGCCCAGGCGGCTGACCTCGTTCTGGATGGCGGCCTGCACGACCAGCCGGTCCAGCACCTGGCCGGCAACGGCTTGGCGGATGGCGGGCGTCGGCTCGGTCTTGCCGCCCAACATGCGGCTGACCTGGGCGAGCTGGGTCCGCATGGCTTCCTGGAACTCGGGCCCCTCGATCTTGCGGTCGCCGACCGTGGCGACCGCGCTGTCGCTGCCGGCGTTGCGCACGACATCGGCGATGCCCCACAATCCGAAGGAAGCGATCAGCACGAGGAAGAAGGCCCGCGCGGCCCAGGTATTGAGGAAACGGCGGAACAAGGAGAGCATACGGTGCGTATCCAATGTACGAGCCGGCACCATACGGAGGCTGCTGGATTTTTGCCAGATATGGCCGCCGGCCTGCGCCGAGGAAAAAAGGGGGACGCGCGTTGCGCCAACTGATCGCCGGGAACTGGAAGATGAACGGCTTGCGGGCCGATGCTGTCGCGCTGGCGGCGGCGCTGGCGTCGGAACTGGAGCGGCCTGCCGGGTGCGACGTGCTGGTCTGCCCGCCGGCGACCGTGCTGGCCGCGGTGGCCGACGCGCTGGCGGGCAGCGGCGTGATGGTGGGCGGGCAGGACTGCCACCCCGAGCCGTCCGGCGCGCGCACGGGGGATGTGTCGGCGCCGATGCTGCGCGACGCGGGCGCCGAGTGGGTGATCCTTGGGCATTCGGAGCGTCGGCTGGGCTACAGCGAATCGAATGCCCTGGTGCGGGACAAGGCGCGCGCCGCGGTGGCCGCTGGGCTGACGCCCATTGTGTGCGTGGGAGAAACGGAGCAGCAGCGATTGTCCGGCATCGCGGAAACCGTGGTGGCGGCGCAGATCGACGGCAGCGTGCCGCCGGGCTTCGCGGGGGTGGTCGCCTATGAGCCGGTCTGGGCCATCGGCACCGGGCGGACCGCGTCCGAGGGCGACATCGTGGCCATGCACCGCTGCATACGCAGCCAGTTGACGGAAACGCTGGGAAAGGCCGGGGAGGGCGTGCGCATCCTGTATGGCGGGTCGGTGAAGCCGGACGGCGCTGCTGCCCTGCTGGCGCTGCCCGGGGTGGGCGGCGCGCTGGTGGGCGGCGCAAGCCTGGTGGCCGCGGACTTCCTCCGCATCGTGCGGGCAGCCGGCTGAGGCCGGGGCGCAACGGTTCGTCTTTGCAATCGGGTCGCGCATCGCTAGAACGCGCGGCATGACCACCGTCCTGTTGATCATCCATCTGTTCGTCACCCTGGCCCTGATCGGCGTCGTGCTGATCCAGCGGAGCGAGGGGGGCGGCTTGGGAATCGGCACGACGCAGGGCATGGGCGGCTTCATGTCCGGGCGCGGCACCACCAACCTGCTGACGCGCACGACGGCGATCCTTGGCACGACGTTCTTTGTGCTGTCGCTGGCGCTTGCGTTGCTGAACCGCGGTACGGTCGGCGGCGGACGGTCGCTGCTGGACAGCCCGCCGGCAACCGCCCCGACGAGCGCCCCGGCCCCGACCTCCACCAGCGAGCCGGCAGCGCCGACGCCAACCCCGGCGCCAGCGCCAGCGCCAGCGCCAGCGCCCAAGGGGCCGACGGTGCCGACGAACTGACCTGCGCGTAAAGGGGTTCACGGCCGGCCCGCTTCCGCTGTATCAAGGCCTCCCATGACGCGGTTCGTATTCATCACCGGCGGCGTGGTCTCCTCCCTTGGCAAGGGCGTCGCCTCCGCGGCGCTCGGCACGCTGCTGCAGGCGCGCGGCTATTCCGTGCGGCTGCGGAAGCTTGATCCCTATTTGAACGTCGATCCCGGGACGATGAGTCCCTATCAGCACGGGGAGGTGTTCGTCACCGACGACGGCGCGGAAACCGACCTCGACCTCGGCCATTACGAGCGGTTCACCGGGGTGCACGCAGCGCGGACGGACAACGCGACGACCGGGCGCATCTACTCCGACGTGATCGCCAAGGAGCGGCGGGGCGACTACCTGGGCGCCACCGTGCAGGTGATCCCGCACATCACCGACGCGATCAAGGAAGCGATCACCCGGGACGCCGAGGGCCTCGACTTCGCGCTGATCGAGATCGGCGGCACGGTGGGCGACATCGAGGGCCTGCCGTTCCTGGAAGCGATCCGGCAGCTCGGCAACGACCTCGGCCCCGAGCGGACGATGTTCGTCCACCTGACGCTGGTGCCCTACATCCCGTCCGCGGGCGAGCTGAAAACCAAGCCGACGCAGCACTCGGTGAAGGAGCTGCAGAACGTCGGCATCCAGCCGCAAATGCTGCTTTGCCGCTGCGACCGGCCCATCCCGGGGGGTGAGCGCCGCAAGATCGCGAGCTTCTGCAACGTGCGGCCGGAGGCGGTGGTCGCGGCGCTGGACGTGGACACGATCTATGCCGTGCCGATCAGCTACCACGCCGAGGGCATGGACCGGGAGGTGCTGCGTCACTTCGGCTTGCCGTTCGAGACGGAGCCTGACCTGTCGGCCTGGCAGCGCATCGTCGATACGGTGCGCGGGCCGGACGGCGAGGTGCGGATCGCCGTTGTGGGCAAGTACACCAACCTGCTTGACAGCTACAAAAGCCTGGGCGAGGCCCTGACCCATGGCGGGATCAGGAACCGGGTGCGCGTCCGGCTCGATTGGGTGGACAGCGAAATCTTCGAGCAGCCCCATGCGGTCGCCCGGTTGGACGGCGTACACGGCATCCTGGTGCCCGGCGGCTTCGGGGAGCGCGGGACGGAGGGCAAGATCGCGGCCGTGCGCTTCGCCCGGGAGCGCCGGGTGCCGTTCCTCGGCATCTGCTTCGGAATGCAGATGGCGGTGATCGAGTGCGCGCGGCACATGGCCGGGCTGCCGGATGCGTCCTCGACCGAGTTCGGGCCGTGCGGCAGCCCGGTGGTCGGCCTGCTGACCGAATGGGCGCGGGGCAACGAGATCGAGCGCCGGGCGGAAGGGGGCGACCTCGGCGGCACCATGCGGCTCGGCGCCTACCCGGCGCATCTCGGCGCGGGATCGCTGGCCCGGCAGATTTACGGGGACGCCGCGACCATCCAGGAGCGGCACCGGCACCGTTGGGAGGTGAACGTGCATTACCGGCCGCAGCTTGAAGCGGCGGGCTTGCGCTTTTCCGGCATGTCGCCCGACGGCATCCTGCCGGAGATCGTGGAACTGCCCGCGCATCCCTGGTTCATCGGCGTGCAGTTCCACCCCGAACTGAAATCGAAGCCGCTCGACCCGCATCCGTTGTTTTCCAGCTTCATCGCCGCCGCCGTGAAGCAGGCCCGCCTTGTCTGAGGCGCGCGCCCCGTCCGAAACGCGCGTTGTCCGGGTGCTCGACATCGGGATCGGCAATGCCCTGCCGTTCGTGCTGATCGCAGGTCCCTGCCAGATCGAGTCGGAGGCTCATGCCTTCGAGACGGCGGAGGCGCTGCGCGACATGGCGCATGCGGCGGGGGTGCCGCTGATCTACAAATCGAGCTTCGACAAAGCCAACCGCACCAGCGCCAGCGCCGCCCGCGGCGTCGGCATCGTCCGGGGTCTGACGATCCTGGCCGGGGTGCGGGAGCGGTTCCGCATTCCCGTGCTGACCGACGTGCACGCTCCCGACCAGTGCGACCCGGCGGCCGAAGCGGTCGATATCCTGCAAATCCCGGCTTTCCTGTGTCGGCAAACCGACCTGCTGGTCGCCGCGGGCGAGACTGGGCGCGCGGTGAACGTGAAGAAGGGCCAATTCCTGGCGCCCTGGGACATGGCGCACGTCGCCGCCAAGATCGCCGAGACCGGCAACGAGAGCATCCTGTTGACGGAGCGCGGCGCGAGCTTCGGCTACAACACGCTTGTCACCGACTTCCGCGGCCTGCCGGTGCTGGCGCGGACCGGCTACCCCGTGGTGTTCGACGCGACGCACAGCGTGCAGCAGCCCGGCGGGCAGGGCGGGTCGTCCGGCGGGCAGCGCGAGTTCGCCCCGGTGCTGGCCCGCGCCGCACTGGCGGTCGGCGTGGCCGCGTTGTTCATCGAGACGCACCCCGATCCCGACGCGGCGCCGAGCGACGGACCCAACATGATCCCGCTGCACGCGATGCCGGCGCTGATGGCGCGGTTAAAAGCGCTGGACGATTTCTGCAAAGCTGCCACCACCCACCCCGACCGGACGGAGCCTCCATGAGCGCCATTGCCGACATCGTCGCCCGCGAGGTCCTGGACAGCCGGGGCAATCCGACCGTTGAGGTCGATGTCCTGCTGGACAGCGGCGCGTCCGGCCGGGCAACGGTGCCGTCCGGCGCCAGCACCGGCGCGCATGAGGCCGTGGAGCTGCGTGACGGCGACAAGGCGCGCTATGGCGGCAAGGGCGTGCGCAACGCCTGCGCCAGCGTGGAAGGGGAACTCTTCGATGCGCTGAGCGGCATGGACCCGACCGACCAGATCCGGCTCGATGAAATTATGATCGACCTGGACGGCACGCCCAACAAGTCGCGGCTCGGCGCCAACGCGATCCTGGCGGTGTCGCTCGCGGTGGCGAAGGCGGCGGCGGCCGAATTGAAGCTGCCGCTCTACCGCTACGTCGGCGGGGTGTTCGCCCGTACGCTGCCGGTGCCGATGATGAACATCGTGAACGGCGGCAAGCACGCGGACAACCCGATCGACATCCAGGAATTCATGGTGCAGCCGGTGGGCGCCCCGACCTTTGCCGACGCGGTACGGGTCGGGTCCGAGATCTTCCAGGCCTTGAAGTCCAAGCTGCACGCCGCCGGGCACAACACCAATGTTGGCGACGAGGGCGGCTTCGCCCCCGGCCTCAAATCGGCCGACGAGGCGCTGACCTTTATCACCCAGGCTTGCGAGCAGGCGGGCTATCGGCCCGGCGAGGACGTGACCTTCGCCCTCGACTGCGCCAGCACCGAGTTCTTCCAGGACGGCGAGTACCGGCTGGAGGGCGAAGGCAAGCGGTTCGACGCCGCCGGCATGGTGGCCTACCTGGCCGATCTGGTGGGCCGCTATCCCATCGTGTCCATCGAGGACGGCTGCGCTGAAGACGACTGGGCAGGGTGGAAGCACTTGACGGAGGTGCTGGGCGACCGGGTGCAGTTGGTGGGCGACGACCTGTTCGTGACCAACAGCGAGCGGCTGCGGCGCGGGATCGAGACCGGGACGGCCAACTCGATCCTGGTCAAGGTGAACCAGATCGGCACCTTGTCCGAAACGCTGGAAGCGGTGGAGCTGGCGCAGCGGGCCGGGCTGACGGCGGTGATGAGCCATCGGTCGGGGGAAACGGAGGACACGACGATCTCCGACCTCGCGGTGGCGACCAATTGCGGGCAGATCAAGACCGGCAGCCTGGCCCGGAGCGACCGCACGGCGAAGTACAACCAGTTGATCCGCATCGAGGCGGAACTGGGTTCGGCGGCGCGTTATGCCGGGCGCACGATCCTGCGGCGCACATAGAGCATCGCGTCCGTTGCTGAAACGAAGTACTCTGCGGACGAAGCAGGGCAGGGGCGCGTCATGAGCTGGAGCGGGACATTGCGGCGGCAGGCGAAGGCGGCGGTCGCGCCGGCCGTGTTCCTGGGCTTGGCCGGGTATTTCGGATGGAATGCCACCCAGGGCACGCGGGGTTCGCAGGCTTACGCCGTGCGCCAGGAGCAGTTGAGGACGGTTGAAGCCGAGCTGCTCCGCACGACGACGGAGCGCGACATGTGGGAGCGCCGGGTTGCCGGGCTGCGGGACAAGCGGCTTGATCCCGACACGCTGGACGAACGTGCGCGCGCCATGCTCAACGTCGCCGACCCGTCCGACCTCGTGATGCCATACGGCGTGGGCAAGCGCCTGTTCTGACCGGGGCCGGCCGTCGAGGCTTGCCGGGCTGCGGCTGAGCGACGGCCTCTATTGCATTGCACAACAAGAGTTCTTGGGTCAGCGGACTTGTCGTGATCGAGGACGGTCGCTAGGTGTTGGACACTTACCCTACGTCCGACAGGAGCGACGCGCATGGCGCAGGCAGCCGAAACACGGAAGCGCGGCAAGGACTCTGAGTCTCTGAATTCCGGGACGTCCCAGCCTTCCGCCACCAACCAGGCCATGAGCCGGGAGCAGCTTGTCAAGGCTTATGGCGACATGCTGCTGATCCGCCGGTTCGAGGAGAAGGCAGGACAGCTTTACGGCATGGGCCTAATCGGCGGCTTCTGCCATCTCTACATCGGGCAGGAAGCCGTGGTGGTCGGCGTGCAGATGGCGCTGTCCGAGGGCGACCAGGTGATCACGTCGTATCGCGACCACGGCCACATGCTGGCGACCGGCATGGAGCCGCGCGGCGTCATGGCGGAGCTGACCGGGCGCAGCGGCGGCTATTCCAAGGGCAAGGGCGGCTCCATGCACATGTTCAGCAAGGAGAAGCGCTTCTTCGGCGGACATGGCATCGTGGGTGCGCAGGTGAGCCTGGGCACCGGGCTTGCGATGGCGAACTGGTATCGCGGCAACGACCGGGTGTGCGCCACGTATTTCGGCGATGGCGCGTCGAGCCAGGGCCAGGTCTATGAAAGCTTCAACCTGGCGGCCTTGATGAAGCTGCCCTGCATCTACGTCATTGAGAACAACAAGTACGGCATGGGCACCAGCCTGGAACGGGCTTCGGCGTCGCACGACCTTTCGGTCAACGGGGTGCCATGGGGCATCCCCGGCGCCAAGGTTGACGGCATGGACGTAACGGCGGTCAAGGCGGCGGCGGACGTGGCCGTGGCGCATTGCCGGTCCGGCGCCGGACCATACCTGATGGAGGTCCAGACTTACCGCTACCGCGGCCATTCCATGTCGGACCCGGCTAAGTACCGCACCCGCGATGAGGTGCAGAAGATGCGCACCGAGCGGGATTGCATCGAGGGGGCGCGGCACCTGCTGGAAGCGGCCGGCATGGGGGAGGACGAGTTCAAGGTGATCGACGCCGCCGTGAAGGCCCGCGTCCAGGAGGCGGCTGACTTCGCGCAAAGCAGCCCTGAGCCGGACGAGCGCGAACTGTGGACCGACGTTCTGGTCGAGGGCTGAAAGCGTGAGCACGCAGATTCTGATGCCGGCGCTGTCGCCGACCATGACAGAGGGCAAGCTGGCCCGCTGGCTGAAGAAGGTAGGCGAAGACGTGCGCGCCGGCGACGTGATCGCGGAGATCGAGACGGACAAGGCCACCATGGAGGTGGAGGCCGTCGATGAGGGCAAGCTGTCCCAAATCCTGGTCGAGGAAGGCACCGATGGCGTCGCGGTGAATACGCCGATTGCCACCCTCTCAGCCGACGGCGAGGCGGCAAGCGGGACGGCGAGCGAGACTGGGGCCAAGCCCGATGCGCCCGCGGCGGCGAAGCAGCCCGCGCCGGAACCGTTGGAGGACCACAAGGCCGTCGCGGACAAGGCGGTGGCGGCGCAGGTCACGCCGGCCTCGACCGCGGCTGCCCCGGAGCGCGACTGGGGACCGACCAAGCCCACCACCGTGCGAGAGGCGTTGCGCGACGCCATGGCGGCCGAGATGCGCGCCGACGACCGCGTGTTCCTGCTCGGCGAGGAGGTTGCGCAATATCAGGGCGCCTACAAGATCAGCCAGGGCCTGCTGGACGAGTTCGGCCCGCGGCGCATCATCGACACGCCGATCACCGAGCACGGCTTCACCGGCATGGCGGTGGGCGCCGCGATGGACGGGCTGCGGCCCATCGTCGAGTTCATGACGTTCAACTTCGCCATGCAGGCGATTGACCAGATCATCAACTCGGCCGCCAAGACGCTTTACATGTCAGGTGGCCAGATGGGCTGCCCCATCGTGTTCCGTGGGCCGAACGGCGCCGCGTCCCGGGTGGGGGCGCAGCACAGCCAGGATTATGCGTCGTGGTATGCGCATTGCCCGGGTCTCAAGGTGGTGGCGCCGTGGTCGGCGGCCGACGCCAAGGGCCTGCTGCGGACGGCGATCCGCGACCCGAACCCGGTGATCGTGCTGGAGAACGAAATCCTCTACGGGCAAACCTTTGAGTGCCCGACCGACGAGGACTTCTCCGTGCCCATCGGCAAGGCCAAGATCGAGCGGACCGGCCAGCACGTCACCATTGTCGCCTACAGCATCATGGTCGGCGTGGCGATGAAGGCGGCGGAAACGCTGGCGGAGCAGGGGATCGAGGCCGAGGTGATCAACCTGCGCAGCCTGCGCCCGCTGGACACCGCGGCCATCGTTGAGAGCGTGAAAAAGACGAACCGGGTGGTGACGGTGGAGGAGGGCTGGCCCTACGCCGGCATCGGCGCCGAGATCGCGATGCAGGTGATCGAGCATTGCTTCGACTGGCTCGATGCGCCGCCGGTGCGGGTGCATGGGCTGGACATCCCGCTCCCCTACGCCGCGAACCTGGAAAAGTTGGCGCTGCCGCAACCCTCCTGGGTGGTCGATGCCGTGAAGAAGATCGTCTGAGGGAGCGCGAGCATGGCGACGAACATCCTGATGCCGGCGCTCTCGCCGACGATGACCGAGGGCACGCTGGCGCGCTGGCTGAAGAAAGAAGGCGACGACGTGCGCGCCGGTGACGTGATCGCGGAGATCGAGACGGACAAGGCCACCATGGAGGTGGAAGCCGTCGATGAGGGCGTGCTGAGCAAGATCCTCGTGCCGGACGGCACCGCCGGGGTGAGGGTGAACGAGCCGATTGCCGTGCTGGCCGGGGAAGGCGAGGACGCGGCTGCCCCGGCGCCCAAGGCGCCGCCGGCCCAAGCTGCGGCCGCGCAGCCCCCGGCGGCGCAAGCTCCGGTCGCCGCGCCTGCCGCGCCGGCGCCGAGGGCCAACGGCCACGACCCCGCATCTGAGCATGAGGGCGAGCGGGTCTTTGCCTCGCCACTGGCCCGGCGGATGGCCAAGCAGGCCAACATCGACCTGTCATCCATCAAAGGCTCCGGCCCGAACGGCCGCATCATCCGCGCCGACATCGAGGCGCGGCAGGCGCCGGGCGCACCGCCGCCGCCATTGCCTGTCGAGGCGCAGGCTGGTTCCAGGGAGGCCGAAGCCGCCCCGCTGCCGGTGCAGCAGGCCAAGCCGGACGCGAAGCCCGCGCCGAAGCCCGCAACAGCGCCGGTCACGGCGCCGCACCAGCTCGTGCCGAACTCGACGATGCGGAAGGTCATCGCCCGGCGCTTGCTGGAAAGCCATCAGCTCGTGCCGAACTTCTACGTCACGATGGACATGGAGATCGACGCGCTGCTGAAGCTGCGCGCCGAGCTGAACGCGCGGGCGCCGAAGGAGGGACCTGGCGCGTTCAAGCTTTCGGTCAATGATCTGGTTATCAAGGCCGCCGCCGTGGCGCTTCGCCGGGTGCCGAAGGTAAACGCAACCTTCACCGAAGACGCGACCATCCTATATGATGACATTGATATCAGCATAGCGGTGTCGATGCCGGATGGCCTGATTACGCCGATCATGCGCAAGGCCGACCAGAAGGGGCTGGCCGCGATCAGCAACGAGATGAGAGACCTCAGCGCCCGCGCCAAGTCTGGCCAGTTGAAGCCGGAGGAGTTCCAGGGCGGCAGCTTCTCGATCTCCAACCTCGGCATGTTTGGCGTGAAGCAGTTCACGGCCATCATCAACCCGCCGCAGGCCGCGATCCTCGCGGTGGGCGCCGGGGAAAAGCGGCCGGTGGTGAAGGAGGGGGCGCTTGCGGTTGCCACGGTGATGACATGCACGCTGAGCGTGGATCACCGGGTGGCGGATGGGGCGCTCGGCGCCGAATGGATGGCCGTGTTCAAGGGCATCGTTGAGGACCCGCTCAGCTTGATGCTGTAGGCCCATGCTTTAGGATCGTTTCATGGAAAGCAAATTCGATGTGGTCGTCGTCGGGGGAGGCCCCGGCGGCTACGTTGCGGCCATCCGCGCAGCGCAACTCGGCATGAAGGCCGCGGTGGTGGAACGGGAGCACCTGGGCGGCATCTGCCTGAACTGGGGCTGCATCCCGACCAAGGCGCTGCTGCGTTCGTCCGAGATCAACCACCTGCTGCACAACCTCGGCGAGTTCGGCTTCAGCGCCGACAACGTGCAGTTTGACTTGCCGAAGATCGTGACGCGGTCGCGCAAGGTCGCGAAGCAACTGGCGGGCGGCGTCGGGCACCTGCTGAAGAAGAATAAGGTCACGGTATTCGAGGGGGCGGCGAAGCTTGCGGGCAAGCACGCCCTGGCCGTGACCAAGGACGGCAACGAAGTCGCGACGCTCACTGCGCCGCACATCATCCTGGCGACCGGCGCGCGGGCGCGGCAACTGCCGGGTTTGGAGGGCGACGGCAAGCTGATCTGGACCTATCGCGAGGCCATGGTGCCGCCGATCATGCCGAAGTCGCTGCTGGTGGTCGGTTCCGGCGCCATCGGCATCGAGTTCGCGAGCTTCTACCGGAATATGGGCGCCGAGGTGACGGTCGTGGAGATGCTCGACCGCATTCTGCCGGCCGAGGACGAGGAGATTAGCGCGTTTGCCCGCAAGTCGTTCGAGAAGCAGGGGATCAAAATCCTGACCTCGGCCAAGACGACGGGGGTGCAGAAGAACGGCGACAGCGTGACGGCCACGGTCGAGGCCGGGGGCAAGGCGCAAGACATCACCGTGGACCGGGTGATCTCCGCCGTGGGTATCGTCGGCAACGTCGAGAACCTGGGGCTGGAAGGCACGGGGGTGAAGGTGGAGCGCGGCCACATCGTCATTGACGAGTACTGCCGCACCGGAGAGGCCGGCATCTACGCCATCGGTGACGTGACGGGCGCCCCGTGGCTGGCGCACAAGGCAAGCCATGAGGGCGTGATCTGCGTCGAGAGCATTGCCCGGCAGAACGACGTGAAGCCGCTGAACGTCGGCAACATTCCCGGCTGCACCTACAGCCGCCCGCAAATCGCCTCCGTCGGCATGACGGAAACCCGGGCCAAGGCGGCCGGGCATGAGGTCCGCGTGGGGCGCTTCCCGTTCATCGCCAATGGCAAGGCAATCTCGATGGGCGAGCCGGAGGGCATGGTGAAGGTCGTGTTCGACTCGAAGTCCGGCGAGTTGCTGGGCGCGCACATGGTGGGCGCCGAGGTCACGGAGATGATTCAGGGCTACGCGGTCGCACGCACCTTGGAGACGACCGAGGTTGAGCTGATGCACACCGTGTTCCCGCACCCAACGGTCAGCGAGACCATGCACGAGGCGGTGCTGGACGCTTACGGCCGGGCGATTCACTTCTGAGGCCGTCGCTTGACGGGTGGCCCGGTCCCATCCACTTGAATGTTTCTGTTTTTTGTGCCGGGAGGCCGCATGGCGTCGCGTATCGTGGTCGATCACCGCCGGGCTGGGCCAAGCATGGGCGTGGCCCGGCATCCTGAAAAGGCGAACCGCCCGGACAATCCGATCCAGCGCAAGCCCGACTGGATACGGGTCAAGGCGCCCAACCACCCGACGTATCACGAGACCCGGACGCTGATGCGCGAGAACCGGCTGGTGACGGTCTGCGAAGAGGCGGCCTGTCCCAACATCGGCGAGTGCTGGTCGCAGCGCCACGCGACGATGATGATCATGGGCGATACCTGCACCCGCGCCTGCAGCTTTTGCAACGTGCGGACCGGCCAGCCGGAGGCGCTCGACGCGGACGAGCCGCGGCGGGTGGCGGACGCGGTGGCGAAACTGGGGCTGCGGCACGTGGTCATTACGTCTGTGGACCGGGATGACCTGCGCGACGGGGGCGCCGCGCATTTCGCCGCGGTGATCCGCGCCATCCGGGCCGCGGCGCCGGGCACGACGATTGAGGTCTTGACGCCTGACTTCCTGCGCAAGCCCGGCGGGTTGGAGGTGGTCGCGGAGGCGCGGCCCGACGTGTTCAACCACAACCTGGAAACGGTGCCGCGGCTTTACACGACCATTCGGCCCGGCGCGCGTTACTACCAATCGCTTCGGCTGCTCGACCGGGTGAAGATGGTGGACCCGACGATCTTCACCAAATCCGGGCTGATGCTCGGGTTAGGGGAGCAGCGCGCCGAGGTCATGCAGGTGATGGACGACCTGCGGGTGGCCGATGTCGATTTCCTGACCCTGGGCCAGTACTTGCAGCCTACGGTGAAACATGCGGCGGTGGACCGCTTCGTGCCGCCAGAGGAGTTTGCAGACTATGCCGCAATGGCCCGCGCGAAGGGGTTCCTGATGGTGAGCGCCACGCCGCTGACCCGTAGCTCGTACCATGCGGACGCGGACTTCGCGCAGTTGCGCGATGCCCGCGCGAAGCAGCTTGCGCTGGTGACTGCCTAGCCATGCCGACCCATGCCGAACACAAGGTGTTGCCTTACAGCCCGGAGCAGATGTTCGATCTGGTGGCGGATGTCGGGAAGTATCCGACTTTTCTGCCCTGGTGCGCCGGGGCGCGGGTGAAGTCCCACACCGAGACGCAGCTTGTGGCGGACCTCACCATCGGGTTCGGGCCGTTCCGCGAAAGCTTCACCAGCCGGGTCGAGTTGGATCGGCCACGGCAGATCCAGGTCAAGTACGAGAACGGGCCGTTCCGTTACTTGAACAACCAATGGACGTTTGAGCCGAACCCGAAGGGCTGCAACGTCAAGTTCTACGTCGATTTCGAGTTCAGGAGCCGTATGTTGCAAGCTGCCATCGGGGTCGTGTTCAACAACGCCGTGAAGCTGATGGTCAACGCCTTCCTGAAGCGTGCACGGGAGGTATACGGTGCGCCGGTCGCGACCATCGCCGTGACCCCGGCCGCCGTGCCGGCGAAGTCCTGAAGCAGGAGCCAGCGCCATGACCTACGCCCCGCCGCGGTTCGACAACACGGTTCCGGTGCGGGTCAATCTATACTCGGACACCCAGACGAAGCCGAGCCTGGCGATGAAGCAGGCAATGATGGAGGCCGAGGTCGGGGATGAGCAGCATGGTGCTGATCCCACCGTCTGGGCGTTGTGCGACCGCATGGCGGCGCTGCTCGGGAAAGAGGCGGCGATGTTCCTGCCGTCCGGGACCATGTGCAACGAGATCGCCATTCTGACGCAATGCCGGGCCGGTGACGAAATCCTGGCGCATCACACCGCGCACATCGCGACGGCGGAGGGCGGCGCGCCCTGGGCGCTGGCCGGCGTGCAGGTTTCGCCGTTGGATGGAGAGCGCGGCGTGTTCTCGGCGGACACGTTGGCCGCCGCGGTCCGCCCGGTGTCCCGCTACTCGCCGACTCAGCGCATGGTGGAGGTCGAGCAAACCGCGAACCTTGGCGGCGGCGCGATCTGGCCTTTGGCGAGCTTGAACGAGGCGGCGGCGACGGCTCATGCGCACGGGATGGTCACGCACATGGACGGCGCGCGGCTGATGAATGCCGTGGTGGCCGCCGGGGTCCCCGCGGCGGAAATGGCGTCCGGTTATGATACGGTGTGGCTTGATTTCACCAAGGGCCTCGGCGCGCCGCTGGGAGCGGTGCTGGCCGGTTCGTCCGAGTTCATCGACGCGGCGTGGCGCTGGAAGCAGCGGCTGGGCGGCTCGTTGCGCCAGGGCGGGATCTGTGCGGCGGCTTGCTTGTACGCCTTGGACCACAATGTGGACCGGCTGGCCGATGACCATGAAAATGCCCGGGTGCTGGCGCGCAGCCTGGCGCAAGTCGAGGGCCTGACCGTCGAACAGCCGGAAACCAACCTGGTCTTCTTTGACACGCGGGGCGCGGGGCTGACGGCGCAGGACCTTGCGACGCGGGTGCGGGCGGCGGGGGTGCTGATCTCGGTCATGGGCCAATACCGGGCGCGTGCCTGCACGCACCTCGACGTGACGACGCCGCAGGTCATGGAAGCCGCGTCGGCGATCCGGGATGTGGTGCTGAGGTAGGCTTACCGGCCTTTTGCCGCTGCACCGAGCATGGCTAAGGCGTGCTCCACCGTTGCCTGGCGCACGGCGGTTCGGTCGCCTCCAAATACCTTGCGCTCCGTTGAAGGCGGTGCGCCGCGGCTGGCGAGGCTGAACCAGACGGTTCCTACGGGCTTGCCCTCGCTGCCGCCGCCGGGTCCCGCGATGCCGGTGACTGCGACCGTCAGCGCGGCCCGCGAGCGCAGCAGCGCGCCGCTTGCCATGCTGGCGGCGACCGGGCCGCTCACCGCGCCGTTCGCCTCGATCAGTTCAGGCGGCACGCCGAGCATGTCCGACTTCGCGGCATTGGAGTAGGTGACGAAGCCGCGGTCCAAAACGTCCGACGAACCCGCAACCTCGGTCAGCACGCCGGCGATCAGGCCGCCCGTGCAGCTTTCCGCCGTCGCCAGCATCAACCCGCGGGCGCGGCATTTGGCAAGCAGGGCCGTCGCGGCCTGGATCAGGTCCGGATCGAACATGGGGCGTGCCCTTCCACTCAGAAACCGGCCAGTTGCCGGGCGACGTAAAGCGCCGCCGCGACGACGCTGCCGGCAATGATGTCGTCCGTCATGATGCCGAACGCGCCGGCTTGGCGGTCCGCCCAGCCGACCGGGCCTGGCTTCCAGATGTCGAGCACGCGGAAACCCACGAAAGCCGCGACCAACCCGGTCACCGAGACTCCGGCAAGCCCCAGCATCGCGATCCACTGGCCGGCGACCTCGTCGATCACGACCCATCCCGGGTCCGCGTCGGGGTCGGTCACGGCGCGCGGGATGACGAGGTAACCCGTCGCCGTCGCGAGCGCCGCGCCGAGCGGCAGCAGCCAGGGTGGCCCAAGCATCAGCGCGGCGCCGATCAGCAATGCCACCGCCGACCCCGCCGTTCCCGGCGCGACTGGGAAGAAGCCGACGCCGAAGAAGCTCGCGATGGAGCGGCTCACCCGGCGGACCGCGCGAGCGGATGCGGCGCGCCGTTACCACGCCGGGCCGCGTAGATCACAACGTTCTCAATCACGCGCTGCACATAGTTGCGGGTCTCGTTGAACGGGATCAGCTCGATCCAGTCAATGGTGTCGATGGCGCCGGTCCGCGGGTCGCCATAGCCGGCGAGCCAATCCAGCACCCGGTTCGGCCCCGCGTTGTAGCCGGCCAGCGCTAAGGGCAGGGCGCCGCCGAACTGGTCCAGCAATGCTTGGAGGTAGGCCGTGCCGAGCCGCATGTTGTAGGCGGCGTCGGCCGTGAGCGCGGGCAGGCTCACGGTCTCGTTCAGCCGCCGCGCAACGCCCGCGGCGGTTGCCGGCATGAGCTGCATCAGCCCTTGCGCGCCGGCTGGGCTTCCGGCTTGTGTGTCAAAGCTGCTCTCCTGCCGAATCAGGCCGAGCGTCACGGCAGGCTCGACCGCGACATCCGGCGGCTCCACGGCAATGGGCCAGCCGGCTTCCGGCAGCATCAGCCCGTCCCGCCCGGCCCGGCGCGCGATGGCCACCGCCTGGTCCGGCAGACCGAGGTTCAAGGCCATGCGGGCAGCCATCGCGCGCTCGGCCGGGTCTGGCGCCGTTTCGCCCAGGCGCAGCAGGAACGCCTTGGCCCGGCGCGGCTCGCCCCAGGCCACCAGCAGCGTCGCCGCCCGCGCCAGTTCCCGGCCGATGAAGGCCGTGGCCTGCTCGGTGTTCCATGCCGGGTCGTGCGTGGCGCGGATGCGGGCGGCGAGCGCCACGTCGTCGTCGCCCAAGGCGCGGACGGCGAGTTGGCCGTAGAACGTGGTTGGCCACGCGGCGGCCTGGGCATAAGCGGCTTGCGCACCCGTGGCGTCGCTCTGCGCCGCGGCGGCACGGCCGATCCAGTAATATGCCCGGCCCTGGGTGATCGCCGCGCGGGACAGGGCCGCAAGCGCTTGGAAGTGCCGGGCCGCCACGTCCGGCTGCTGCAGCCGGCGCAGCGCGATCCAGCCGGACAGGAACTCCGCGTCGATTGCGGCCTCGCCGGTTTGGCGGTGGCCGCTGGCCAGGGCGTAGGCGGCAGCGGCGTCGCCCGCGCGCAGCATCCGCCGGGCCAGCAGGTTGCGCTCGTCCCAAAATGCCGGCCGGCGGTCGTCCGGGGCGGCGGCCTCGGCGGGTCCCCCCTCCTGGATCCAGAGGGCCAGCGCGGCCCGGTCCTGGTTCGCGCGGCGCTGCCAACGGGCGAGGTCGAGGATGAGGCCTGGGTTGGCGCGCGCTGGGGCAGGCAGGGCCGCAACCAGCGCGGGGGCAGACGGGTCGTCGCGCCGCAGTGCCAGCCGAGCCTCGGCCGCCGGACGACCGGCGGGACGGACCCGGACTGCCTGACGCGCCGCGGGTCCGCCCGGCAGGCCGGAGTCGGTCCAGGCCAACCGGTCAAAGCGCCGCCACTGGTCGTCGGCGGTCAGCGCGTAACCCCAGGCGCGGATGAAGCCGAGTTCGCCCGCCGGTTCCACGCCCTTTACCCAAGCCGCGCGGGCATCCTGCTCCGCCTCCGCTTGGCGCCCGGCCCGGCCCAGGGCTTCGGCGCAGCGCAGCAGAGCAGCCGCCAACTCCATTGCGGCAGGGCGCTGCTGGCAACGCTCAACAGTTGCCTGGTCGTCTCCGTCCGCGGCCAGCGCTTCCTGCAGCCGGCGGCCGAGCAGCGCCTGCTGCGGCCAGGCCGGGTTGTCCGCGATGAACGCCGCGAGTTCGGCGGCGCGGGCGGCGCCGGGGGTTAGCAGGCGGAAGTACAGCGCGAGCTTGCGCACGAGCGGGTCGGGGGAGGCGTTGGCGAGGGCGTCGGCCTCCGCCCAACGCTCCAGCCTGACTGCGCCCATGATGTCCTGCGCAACGGCGTGGGCCGGCAGGGACAGGCCCAGCACGAACAGGAGCACGGCGCGGCGCATGATGGCTTCTAGCGCAAGGCAGCCTTGCGGCGCATCCCCCATGTGCCTAGGTTCGCGATCCCCGTCTGTGCCCGAGGCCCCCATGTCCAATCCTTTGTTCAAGGGATCGTATGTCGCCCTGATCACGCCCATGCGCCCCGACGGGGCGGTGGACGAGGCCGCGTTTGGCGCTTTCGTCGATTGGCAAATCCAGCAGGGCACCCACGGCATCGTCCCGGTGGGCACCACCGGGGAAAGCCCGACGCTCAGCCATGACGAACATCGCCGCGTGGTCGAGATCGCGGTGGAGGTTGCGGCCGGGCGGGTGCCGGTGATTGCCGGTGCCGGGTCGAACAGCACGGCGGAGGCCATCGAGCTGACCCGGCACGCCAAGGCGGCGGGGGCCGACGCTGCGCTGGTGGTGACGCCCTACTACAACAAGCCGACGCAGCAGGGCATGATCCTGCATTACACTGCCATCGCCGAGGCGGTCGATCTGCCGATCATCATCTACAACATCCCGTCGCGCAGCGTGGTCGATATGGGCGTCGAGACCATGGCGCAGTTGGCGCGGCACCGTAACATCGTGGGCGTCAAGGACTCGACCGCCAACCTGGCGCGACCGCTGCACACCCGCCGAGCCTGCGGGGCCGGGTTCGTACAGATGTCGGGGGAGGACCACACGGCTCTGGCGTTTCTGGCGGCTGGCGGCCACGGCTGCATCAGCGTGACCGGCAACATCGCGCCGCGGCTGTGCAGCGAGATGCACAGCGCCTGGCAGGATGGGGAAACCGAGCGGGCCGTGACCATTCAGGACCGGCTGCTCGCGTTGCACGACGCGATGTTCGCCGAAAGCAACCCCGGCCCGGTCAAGTATGGCGCCAGCTTGATGGGACACGGCAGCGGGCATTGCCGGTTGCCGCTGGCGCCGGTGTCGGATGCCGCGCGGGCGCAGGTGCGTACGGCGATGCTCGAAGCCGGGCTGCTGAACTAGGACCGGGCGGCATGGCGGACAACAAGACCAAGAAGAAATCGGGCCTGATTTCGCACGGCGTGGCCGCGCAGAATAGGAAGGCGCGGTTCGATTACACGATCAAGCAGACAATGGAGGCCGGGCTGGTGCTGCGCGGCCCGGAGGTGAAGTCGCTGCGCCACGGCCGCGCGACGCTGACCGAGGCTTGGGCGGGGGAGCGGGAAGGCGAGTTGTTCCTGTTCAACTGCTACATCCCGGAGTACCAGGCCGGCGTGCTGTCCCGGTTCGAGCCGCGGGCACCGCGCAAGCTGCTGTTGAAGCACAAGCAAATCGGCGAGCTGATCGGCGCGTCCACCCGGGACGGGCTGACGCTGGTGCCGCTGCAGATTCATTTCAACGACCGCGGCGTGGCGAAGGTGCTGCTGGGCGTGGGCGAGGGCCGGAAGAAGCAGGACAAGCGGCAGGCCATCGCGGCGCGCGATTGGCAGCGCGACAAGGCCCGGCTGATGCGGGACAAGGGCTGACCGTTGCCAACTCCGTTCGCGCCGCCCACATGCGTGGCAGGTAGGGGGCAGGCAGCATGGGCATTTCACGACGGGCGGCATTGATTGGCGGCGCGGCGCTGGCCGGCATGGCGGCAGGCCCGGCGCCTGCCACGGCGTGGTCGTTCGAGTTCCCGTCCATCGACGAAGGTATGCTCCGGTTGGCGGAGTTCCAGGGCAAGGTGCTGCTCGTCGTCAACACGGCCTCGTTTTGCGGCTTCACGCCGCAATACCGCCAGTTGGAGGCCTTGCACCAGCGTTTGTCGCCGCAAGGGTTTGCGGTGATCGGGGTGCCCAGCCAGGACTTCGGCCAGGAAAGCGGGTCAAACGGCGAGGTGAAGGCGTTCTGCGAAGCGACGTTCGGCGTTGATTTCCCCATGTCGGGCCTCGGCCACGTGCGCGGCGCCGACGCGTCGCCGTTCTACCGTTGGGTGCGCGAGCAGCGGCGGTGGGAGCCGCAATGGAACTTCAACAAGGTGCTGATCGGGCGGGATGGGGCCATCGCCGGGACCTTCGGCTCGGCAGACGAGCCGGATCGCGGCCGTCTCGCCGCCGCGATCCAGGCGGCGATGAGCCGAACCTAAAGCGGCGCCTCGCCTGTGGTCCGTGTCACGAGGTCGAGCACCACCTGCTCGAACATCTCGCGCGTCAGCAGCCCGGTGTTCGTGTTGTAGCGCGAGACGTGGTAGCTGTTTGCCAGCAGCAAGCCGTTCGGCAACTCGGTCACGTTGCCGTGACGGAACCGAATGCGGGCCGCGGGGATGCCGCAAGCGCGCAGGACGGCGGCATGGGCCAGGACGCCCAAGGCCAGGACGGCCCGAAGCTTCGGCAGGGCTTTCAGCTCCGCGGCGAGGAAGCGGTTGCAGGTCCGCACCTCAACGGGCTGGGGAAGGTTGGCGGGCGGCACGCAGCGCACGGCGTTCACCACGCGGCAGCCCTGGAGCTTCATGCCGTCGTCCGGCCGGGCGTCGTAGGTGCCGGTCGCCAGGCGGAAACGGATCAAAGTCTCGTAAAGCAGGATGCCGGCATGGTCGCCGGTGAACGGCCGTCCGGTGCGGTTGGCGCCCTTGACGCCGGGCGCCATGCCAACGACCAGGATGGGGGCGTCGGGGTCGCCGAGGCTCGGGACGGGACCGTTGAACCAGTCGGGATGGCTTTGCTGGTTGGCTTGGCGGTAGGCCACCAGCCGAGGGCAGAGCGGACAATCGCGCGGGGGCTGCTCAGTCGGCATCGGGGCGGGAGTGCGTGTCGTGCATTGCCAAGCGGGATGCCGGCCTCCACGTGAACGGTCAAGCCTTGATGGGAGGCTTATGGGATGTTCCAGACGATCCTGGTCGCAATCGGCGCCAACCTCGCCTCGGCCGGGGGGCGAACGCCGCTTGAAACCTGCCGATGGGCGGCCGGGCAGCTTGGGCAGTTGCCCGGCCTTGAACTAAGGAAGGTGTCGCGCTGGTTCGCTACCCGGCCGATCCCCGCGTCGGACCAGCCGCGCTTCGTCAACGGCGCGGCCTGGCTGAGCGGCGTCTCCGAGCCTTGCCATCTTCTGGAGATGCTGCTCGCCATCGAGGCGGAAGCGGGCCGGGTTCGCGGCGTGCCGAACATGGCCCGGACCTTGGACCTTGACCTGCTGGCGATGGACGGCCTCGTTATGGCGGCGCCGAGGCTCGTTTTGCCGCATCCGCGGCTGCAGGACCGCGCCTTCGTGCTGGCCCCGCTTCAGGACATCCGGCCGGATTGGACGCATCCCGTGCTCCACCAGAGCGTCGGCGCGATGCTGGCGGCGGTGTCGGGCCAAGACGTCCAGGTATTGTAGCCGGCACTTGCTGAATGGGTGGTTCTCGCTTAAATAGATTATTCAACCGATACCAATGGCGGAGACCGGACGCATGGCGCGCGTGACCGTAGAAGATTGCGTTCAAAAGGTTCCAAACCGGTTTGAGCTTGTCCTGCTCGCCGCGCAGCGCGCCCGCAACCTGAGCCGCGGCGAAGAGCTGACGATTGACCGCGACCATGACAAGAACCCGGTCGTGGCCCTGCGCGAGATCGCCGAGGAAACGGTCGCGCTGCCGCTCCTGGAGCAGGACCTCATCAAGTCGCTGTCCCGCTCGCCGGAGCCGGAACCCGCGGATGAAGAGGTACTGGACCTGATCCCGACGGACCAGAACATCTTCGGCCTGCAGGACGTGTCGGCCGAGGAAGAAGCCTCGGCGATGCCGATTGGCGATCTTTCGCCGGATGACATCGAGGCAGCCATCGAGGCGGAGCTTGGCGGCCGTTCCCGCCGCTAAACAAGATTCCACGAACGGGGGGCGGCCGTGATGGGCTGGACGCCGCGCCCGTTCCGCGCGCCTGACGGCTTGGCATCGTCCGAGGCCCGGTCCGACGAGGCTCGGTCCGACTCTGCCAAGCCCGGCAGCCCGTCTGAGTGCCGGTCCAGGCTGACCAGGAGAATACTGGCTTACGATCCCAAAGCGGACACAGACCTGCTTGATGCCGCCTACGCGCTTGCTGCGCAGGCTCATGGGCAGCAAACCCGGGAAAACGGCGACCCGTATATCACGCATCCCATCGCAGTGGCCGAAATCCTGGCGGGGTATCGCCTGGACACGGCAAGCATCGCGACTGCTTTGCTGCATGACGTCATCGAGGACACCTCGGTCACGCTCCCCGCGCTGGAGCAGCAGTTCGGCCCGGCCATCGGCGGGTTGGTGGACGGCGTCACCAAGCTGACGCGGCTGGAGCTGCAATCGGACCGCACCAAGCAGGCGGAGAACTTCCGCAAGCTGGTCCTGGCCATGAGCAAGGACATCCGCGTCCTGCTGGTGAAGCTGGCCGACCGCCTGCACAATATGCGCACGCTGCATTACGTGCAAAGCCCGGAACGCCGAATGCGCACGGCGCGGGAAACGATGGAGATCTACGCGCCGCTTGCCGAGCGGATCGGCATGGACGCGCTGAAAACCGAGTTGCAGACGCTGGCCTTTGCGCAGATCGAGCCGGAAGCGTTCGACACGATCCAAGCCCGGCTCAACTTCCTGCGCGGCCAGGGTGCGGACGTGATCGAGGAGGTGCGGGAGGAACTGCACCGCGTTTGCGCCGAAGGGGGCGCTGCGCCCATCGAGATCACCGGGCGCGAGAAGTCGCCCTACTCGATCTGGGAGAAGATGCAGCGCCGCAACGTGGCGTTCGAGCAGTTGTCGGACATCATGGCGTTCCGCGTGGTGATGCCGTCCCGCGATGCCTGCTACATCGCATTGGGCGCAGTTCATGCCGCGTATCCGGTGATCGCCGGGCGGTTCAAGGATTACATTTCCACGCCCAAGTCGAACGGCTACCGGAGTGTGCACACCGGCGTAACCCTGCGGGAGCCGCGCAACCAGAAGATCGAGGTGCAGATCCGCACGGCCGACATGCACGACGTGGCCGAGAACGGGGTGGCGGCGCATTGGCTGTACAAGCAGCAGGACGCTTCCTCCAGCGAACTGCAGCGGTTCCGCTGGGTGCAGGACCTGCTGGAAATCCTGGAGAATTCGCAGGCGGCGGATGAGTTCCTGGAGAACACCAAGCTTGAGCTGTACCAGGACCAAGTTTTCTGCTTCACCCCGAAAGGCCAGTTGATCGAGTTGCCGCGGGGGGCGACCAGCATCGACTTCGCTTACGCCGTGCACAGCCAGGTCGGCGACAAGTGCGTGGGCGCCAAGGTGAACGGGCGGCTGCTGCCGCTCCGGCACGAGCTGCAGAACGGCGATCAGGTCGAGATCATGACGGCGCGCGACGGCGTGCCGTCGCCGGCGTGGGAACGGTTCGTCGTCACCGGCAAGGCGCGGGCGCGCATCCGGCGTTACATCGCCCAGCAGCAGCGGCAGAACAACCTCGACGCCGGCCGGGCCGCGCTGGCCAAGGCGTTCCGGCAAGAAGGCTTGGACGGGTCGGAGAAGGTGCTGGAGGCCGGGCTGAAGGGCCTCAAGGCGGCATCGTTGGACGACCTGTATGTTTCGGTCGGCAACGGCAACATCGGGCCGAAGGATGTCGTGCACGCGGCCCATCCGGAACTGCGGCAGACGCCGCGGGCGCCGCGCATGTTGCCGAGCTTGCCGCCGCGGCCCGGCCGGGTATCGGCGCGCGACGGCGGCATCCCGATCACCGGGTTGGTGACGGGCATGGCGGTGCATTACGCCGGGTGCTGCCACCCGCTGCCGGGTGACCAGATCGTCGGGATCGTCACGACCGGAAAAGGGGTGACGATCCATACGAGGAGTTGCCAAACGCTTGAAAGCTTCGCCGCGACGCCAGAACGCTTCATCGACGTGGGGTGGGAAACGCCTTTGCCCCTCGCCGGCGGCAAGCCGGCCACCCACACCGGCCGGATCAGCGCCGTTGCCGTGAACCAGCCGAGCACGCTCGCAAGCCTGACCAACGCCGTCGCGAAGCATGAAGGGGCGGTGACAAACCTCAAGATCACCAACCGGCAGCAGGACTTTTTCGAGGTCGTGCTGGACGTAGAGGTGCGGGACCTCCGGCATCTGTCGAACGTGATCGCCGGGCTGCGGGCGGCCAGCGGCGTGACGCAGGTTGAGCGGGCGCGGGGCTGACTTGATGAGCTTGGCGTGATCCTGGGGCTCGGCTCGGACCTCTGCGACATCCGGCGGATCGAGGCGGTGATGGCCCGGTTCGGCGATCGCTTCCTGGAGCGCGTGTTCACGCCGGTTGAGCGCGCACGCGCTCTGCGGCGCACTGCCAGCCTTCATGCTCCCACCTTTGCCAAGCGGTTCGCGGCCAAGGAGGCGTGCGCCAAGGCGCTTGGCACCGGGTTCCGGATGGGCGTCTTCCATTCGGACATGGGCGTGGTGAACCTGCCGTCGGGACAGCCGACATTGGCGCTGACCGGAGGGGCGCAGGCCCGTTTGCTCGCGTTGGTGCCGCCCGGGATGCAGCCCGCGATGGCGTTGACGGTGACGGACGAGTATCCTTATGCCTTCGCCCAGGTGGTGATCTCGGCGCTGCCTGTGACCGGGGTTCCTTGACACGGCGGGGCGGCATCGGCTTGATCCCGCCATTCCTGTGAACCGGATCACCTCTGCATAATGGCGAACCAGAAACCGGGTGGCTTGATCGACAACATCAAGACCATCCTCTATGCCGGCCTGATCGCAATCGGCATCCGCACCGTTGCGTTTGAACCCTTCAACATCCCATCCGGCTCGATGATTCCGACGTTGCTGATTGGCGATTACCTGTTCGTGTCAAAATACAGTTATGGCTATTCCCGGTACTCGATCCCGTTCGCGCCCAACCTGTTCGATGGGCGGATTTTCGGGCGGCTGCCGGACCGCGGCGACGTCGCGGTGTTCAAGCTTCCCCGCGACAACCAGACCGACTACATCAAGCGCATCGTCGGCCTGCCCGGCGACCGCATCCAGATGAAATCCGGCCAGCTCTACATCAACGGCACCCTCGTGCCGCGCCGGGATGGTGGCAACTACACGGGCGATGACGAGGGGCCGGGAACCCGGCCGCCGCGCCTATACATCGAAACGCTGCCGAACGGCCGGCAGCACGACATCCTCAAGATGTATGAGGAGGGCGGGCTGAACAGCACGCCGGAGTTCAAGGTGCCGGACGGCCATGTGTTCGCCATGGGCGACAACCGGGACAACTCGGCTGACAGCCGCGACCCGACCAGCGGCGTGGGTTTTGTGCCGGTTGAAAACCTGGTGGGCCGCGCGGAGTTCATCTTTTTCTCAATCGACGGCTGGGCACCGTGGTGGAAGTTCTGGGATTGGCCGCTCGAAATCCGTTGGAACCGGCTGCTGCACGGCATCACTTGACCGGCGCGGGCAGCGAGCCTTCGCCTGACCCGGCCATCCAGTTTCAGGTGGCCGAGGCCATTCTCGGCCACAGCTTCGCCCGTCCCACCTTGCTGCATGAGGCGTTGACCCACCGTTCAGCCGCGCATGGCCGACGTGGCCAGCTTCGCCGGGGAGAGCGGCGCGGCGTCGGCTCGAACGAGCGGTTGGAGTTCATCGGCGACCGCGTACTCGGCTTGGTCATGGCGGACTGGCTGATCGAGCGGTTTCCCGACGAGCAGGAAGGCGAGCTGGGTCCGCGGCACGCGCATCTGGTGTCGCGCAAGGTGTTGGCGACCATCGCGGAAACGGCCGGGCTGTCGGAGGCCTTGGCGGTCGCGCCGAACGAGGCGCGGGCCGGCGTGGGCCAGCTTGCCAACGTGCTGGCCGACGCCATGGAGGCGATGATCGGGGCGCTGTACTTGGACGCCGGGCTGCCGGCGGCGCAGCGGTTCGTGCGGCGGGCTTGGCAGCCGGTGATGGACTCGCTCGTGCTGCCACCGAAGGACCCGAAAACCGCGCTGCAGGAATTGCTGATGGCACGGCGGCTCGCGCTGCCCATCTATCAGTTGGTGGACCGCAGCGGGCCGTCGCACGCGCCGGAGTTCGTCATCAGCGTGTCGGCATGTGACCAGACGGGCACCGGACGTGCTGGCAGCAAGCGCCTGGCCGAGCGCCTGGCGGCGGCCGATTTGCTTGAAAGGTTGACATGACGGACCAGCCCGACGCCTCCGGCCCGGAGCAGCTTGAGCCGCGTTGCGGCTTCGTCGCCATCGTGGGCGCACCCAATGCCGGCAAGTCCACGCTGCTGAACCGGCTGACTGGCGCCAAGCTGTCCATCGTGACGCCCAAGGCGCAGACGACGCGGTTCCGCGTGCTCGGCATCCTGATGCGCGGGCCGAGCCAGATCCTCCTGGTCGATACGCCCGGCATCTTCCGCCCGCGCCGCAAGCTGGACCGCGCCATGGTCAAGGCGGCCTGGACCGGGGCGGAAGATGCGGACCTCACGCTGCTGCTGGTCGATGCTAAGGCGGGCGCGACGGAGGGGGTGTTGACCATCGCCCGGCAGATCGCCGAGCGGGGACGCCGCGCCTGGATGGTGCTGAACAAGATCGACCTGATCGCGGCGCACACCTTGCTGCCGCTCACCGCCCAACTGAGCGCGATCCTGCCGGCCGAGCAGACCTTCATGGTCAGCGCCGCGACCGGCGGCGGGCTGGACCGTTTGCTGGATGCGTTGGCAGCCGGGGTGCCGCCCGGGCCGCATCTTTACCCCGACGACGACCTGACCGACCTGCCGGACCGGCTGTTGGCGGCCGAGCTGGTGCGGGAGCAGATCTTCCTACAGATCCAGGAGGAGATCCCCTACGGCACCACGGTTGAAACGGAGAGCTGGCAGGAGAAGCCGGACGGCTCGGTGCGGGTGGAGGCGACGATCTATGTCGCGCGGGCCGGGCACAAGGCCATCCTGATCGGGGCCGGGGGCGGGCGTATCAAAGAGATCGGCGCCCGTGCCCGCAAGGAGCTGACGGGCCTCCTCGAACGCCCGGTGCACCTGTTCCTGAACGTGAAGGAGCGCGCCGGCTGGGACGAGGAGGGTGCGCGGCTGCGGGCCATCGGCCTCGACGATACGGCATAGGGTCTGCCGATGGAGTGGCAGGCGCCCGCCATCGTCCTGGCCGCCCGCCCGCACAGCGAGGGTGATGCGCTGGTCACGGTGCTGACCGAGGGCTATGGACGGCATCACGGCTTGGCCCGGGGCGGCAGCTCCCGGGCGCAGGCTCCGACCTGGCAGCCCGGCAACCTCGTGCAGGCGCGGTGGGTCGCCCGGCTTCCGGACCAGTTGGGTTCCATGACGGCGGAGCTGGTGCACCCCGGCGCGGCGCTGGCGATGGACGACGCTTTGTCGCTTGCCATGCTGTCTTCCGCCTGCGCCTTGGCGGAAGGGGCGCTGCCGGAACGCGAGCCGCATCCCAAGGTGTTCGCCGGCTTGGTGCAGTCGATTGCCGGGCTGGCGCGGGGACCGGACTCGCTGACGGATTTGGTGCGCTGGGAGGTCGCGCTGCTGGCGGAACTCGGCTACGGGCTGGACCTTTCGGCCTGCGCGATGTCCGGGGCGACGGCCGGGCTGGCCTGGGTGTCGCCGAAGACCGGCCGCGCCGTGTCGGACGAGGCGGCGGGCGAGTGGCGGCCGCGCTTGCTGCGCTTGCCGGGCTTCCTCGTGGGCGGGAACGCGGCGTCCGCCGAGGATTGGCGCGACGGCCTCAAGCTGACGGGGCACTTCCTGGCGCGGGACGCCTTTGGGCACCAGCACCGGCCGTTGCCGCCGGCGCGGCATATGCTTTACGACCGGGTCTCGGCCTTGGCGACGAGTCCGTAGTTCTCTATATGTTCCAGACAGGAGAGCCGAGATGCCTGACGACCTGACCGGAACGATTGCCGACACGCCGCTCGCGGATGCGCTGAGCGAACGTTACCTTGCCTACGCGCTGAGCACCATCATGTCGCGCAGCCTGCCGGACGTGCGCGATGGCTTGAAGCCGGTGCACCGGCGGCTGGTTTATGCCATGCACCAGTTGAAGCTTGACCCGGCCTCCGGCTTCAAGAAATGCGCCCGGGTCGTGGGCGACGTGATCGGCAAATACCACCCGCACGGCGATGCCTCGGTTTATGAGGCACTGGTCCGGCTGGCCCAGGAGTTCGCGGCGCGATACCCGCTGATCGAAGGGCAGGGCAACTTCGGCAACATCGACGGCGATAATCCCGCCGCGATGCGCTACACCGAGGCGCGCCTTACCGAGGTCGCGCAAACTCTGCTGTCCGGCATCGACGATGACGCCGTGGATTTCCGCGCGACCTATGACGGGGAGGAGAACGAGCCGGTCGTGTTGCCGGGCGGCTTTCCCAACCTGCTGGCGAACGGCGCCGCGGGGATCGCGGTCGGCATGGCCACGAGTATCCCGCCGCACAACGCCGGCGAGGTCTGCGCCGCGGCGATCCACCTGATCCAGAAGCCCGAGGCCACCACAGCCGAGCTGCTGGCCCACATGCCCGGCCCGGATTTCCCGACCGGCGGCACGCTGATCGAGGACCCAGCCGCCATTCTGCACGCCTACGAGACCGGGCGCGGCGGCTTTCGTATGCGCGCCAAGTGGGAGATCGAGCGGGGCAAGCATGGCGCCTGGCACGTGGTGGTCAGCGAGATTCCCTACCAGGTGCAAAAGGCCCGGCTGATCGAGCAGATCGCCGAGTTGCTGGAAGCCAAGAAGCTGCCGTTCCTCGGCGACGTGCGCGACGAAAGCACCGAGCAGGTGCGGCTGGTGCTGGAGCCGAAGTCGCGCGGCGTGGAGCCGGAAGTGCTAATGGAGACCATGTTCCGCGCCACCGCGCTGGAAAGCCGGTTTCCGCTGAACATGAACGTGCTGACCGCCGACCGGACGCCGATGGTCTTGGGGCTGCGTGGGGTGCTGCAAGCGTGGCTCGACCACCGGCAAGAGGTGCTGGTTCGCCGCTCCCGCCACCGCTTGGCTGCCATCGAGCGCCGGCTGGAGGTGCTGGACGGCTACCTGGCGGTGTTCCTGAACCTCGACGAGGTGATCCGGATCATCCGTGAGGAGGACCACCCGAAACCGGCCCTGGTCGCGCGCTTCACGCTGACCGACCTGCAGGCGGAGTCGATCCTGAACATGCGGCTCCGGTCGCTGCGGCGCTTGGAGGAGATGGAGATCCGGCGCGAGCACAAGTCGCTGTCCAAGGAGCAGCGGGAGGTCGAAGGGCTGCTGAAGGACGCGGCCCGGCGCTGGCGGAAGATCGAGAGCGAACTCGCGGCGGTGCGGGACAAGTTCGGGGAGGGTGCGCTGGGCGCCCGGCGGACTGTGCTGGGCCAGGCGCCGCAAGCCATCGAGGTGAACGCCGACAGTCTGATCGAACGGGAGCCGATCACCGTTGTGCTGTCCGACAAGGGCTGGATACGGGCGGTGAAGGGCCACGTGGCCGAGGGCACGGAATTGAAGTTCAAGGAAGGCGACAAGCTGCGGCTTCTGGTGCCTTGTCAGACCACGGATCGCCTGTGCCTGTTCGCCAGCAACGGCCGCGCGCATACCCTGCGAGCCGGCGACTTGCCGCGCGGCCGCGGCGACGGGCAGCCCATCCGCGTGCTGGCGGAGCTTGGCGACGACGATGTTGCCGCTTTGTTTGTTTGGCAGGACGGGACGCGCTACCTGGTTGCGAGTTCCGCCGGCCGGGGCTTTGTCGTCGCCGCCGCGGACCTGTTGGCGGAGAAGCGCACAGGCAAGCAGGTGCTGAACGTGAAGCCCGGCGAGGCCGCAATGCTCTGCATCCCTGCGGAGGGCGACCACGTCGCGGTGATCGGCACCGGTCGCAAGCTGCTGGTGTTTCCGCTGCACGAGGTGCCGGAGTTGTCTCGCGGGTCGGGCGTGCAACTGCAAAAGTATCGGGAAGGCAAGCTGGCGGACGCCAAGGTGTTCCGGCTTGCCGACGGGCTGGCCTGGCGGCTGGGGGACAAAATGCGCACCGAGAACCGGCTGCAGGACTGGATCGGAGCGCGGGGCCAGGCGGGGCGGATGCCGCCGACGGGCTTCCCGAAAATTGGCCGGTTCAGCTAATCGCCGGCCAGCCGGGCTTCCGTCACGGGCGAGGCCATCCGCAGCAGCGGGCCGACGCCCGGCGCCGTGTCGATTGCGAGCACGGCGTCGGCCAGGCTTTCCGCCCGCTCCCGGCCCAGCACCGTGGCGGTCAGCGCCATGAACTTCCGCGCGAGTTCGTCTTGCGTGAGGAAATTGCCGGGTTCACCCTTTGGCACGACCACGACAGCCTGAAACGTCCTACCGGCGGCAGCAATTGTCAGCTTGCCCGACATGTTGGCGGGAAACTCGGCCTGGGCATCGGCATCCCATTCGCAGGCGATGCGCGGGAGCAGGGCGCGTATGCGGGCGTCGCGCAGCAGGGCGTAGCTGTCCCAGTCCATGCGCCCGGTGGCCAGCGCCGCTGCGATCACGAAGGGGCCGCTGAACTGCCCGTCCACCACGTTCTGCGGGTCGGCTTTCTGCGCCGCGGGCGCGCCGATCAGCCGCATCCCGGCTTCCGGCAGGCCGAGCGTCACGCGCTCAACCGTGGCCGGGTCGATGGCGTGCTCGGTTCGCAGGGCGAGGGCGGCGTCGATGCCGGCATGGCCGTAACGGCAGGACGGGTAGGGTTTCACCGCGGTCTGCATCAGCTCGAACTCGATGCCCAAACCTTGGATTGCCCGTGCCGGGTTGGGGGAGGGGGCGTAGGCGGCGAGAAAGCCGTGCTGGCCTTCCAGGGCGTCGGCCGCGCCTTTGAACCCTTCCCGCGCCAGGGTCGCCGCCGTCAGCCCGGCCATGCCGGACCAGCCGACCTGGAACCGCTTGGTCCAGGCACCGTTCGCCAGGAATTGCAGGCTGCCGGCAGCTTGGCTGAGCGCGATGCCGAGGGCCGAGGCGATGTCGTCCGCGCCCAATCCGAACACCCGGCCGGCCGCCGCGGCGGCGCCGAACGCGCCGCAGGTCGCCGTCGGGTGGAAGCCGCGGGCGTAATGGTCGCCCGCCGGCAGCGCCAGCGCGACTCGGCAGGCGACCTCATACCCTGCGATGATCCCTGCCAGCACGTCAGCGCCTGCCATCTCGCCGGCCGCAAACGCTGCCGAGATCACCGGGCAACCCGGATGCAGCGACCCGGCCGCGTGCGTGTCGTCGAAATCGAGCGAATGGCCCAAGGCGCCGTTCAACAACGCGGCCCCGGCCGGCGTGTAGCGGGCGCAATCGCCGAACACGCCGCTGCTGCCTGCCGCCATGCCGAGCGCCCGGACGGCGGCCAGCAGCGGCGCCGTGCTTTCGGCGTCATGCCGGGCGCGCACGATGTTGCCCACAAGGTCGAGCACCAGGAGCCGCGCCCGCTCGACGACCGCCGGCGGCAATGCCGCGGTTGAAATGTCGGCGCTGAAAGCGGACAGCTCGGCTGTGATCCCCATGGTCGTTCCCCGTCGATTTTCCCGCATCCTGCCTTGGATCAGGCGGGGGTCCAAGTCTGTTGCCGGCCGGGGCAGCCCTGTGCCACAGTTGCGCAATGATATCTCGTCGCGCGTTGCTGCCGACTCCGCTTGCCGCCCTCGCGATGCCGGCGTGGGGGCAGGACTCCTTTGCTGCTTTCGTGAACAGCGTGAAGGCGGAGGCCCGGCGCGCCGGCCTGCGCGAAGCGATCCTGCAGCAAGCCTTTGCCGGCGTGGAACCGAACCAGAGGGTGATCGAGCTTGATCGCCGCCAGCCGGAGTTCACCCTGACCTGGCCGGAGTACCGCGCCCGCGTGCTGCCGGATAGCCGTTTGCAGGCCGCACGCGAGAACTACGCCCGCGAGCGCCCTTTGCTGGCCCGGGTCGAGGAGCGGTATGGCGTGGACCCGTTGATCATCATGGGCATCTGGGGCGTCGAGTCGGCCTTTGGTGCCAACAAGGGCAATTACCGGTTGGTCGAGGCGCTTTCGACCCTGGCCTGGGAAGGGCGGCGGGCGACGTATTTCCGCGGCGAGTTGATCAGCGCACTGCGCATCCTGGACCAGGGCGACGTGGCGCCTGCCCGCATGACCGGCGGCTGGGCAGGGGCGATGGGACAGCCGCAGTTCATGCCAAGCTCCTACCTGCGCTTTGCCGTGGATTTCGACGGCGACGGGCGGCGCGACATCTGGGACAGCAAGGCGGATGTGTTCGGCTCGGTCGGCAATTATCTGGCGAAGAACGGCTGGCGCCGCGGGGAGCCTTGGGCGCAGCCGGTCCGGCTGCCTCCAGGCTTCGATGCGGCGGCGGCCGTGCGCGACAATCGCCGGAGTCTCGACGAGTGGATGCGCATGGGCGTGCGGCGGCTGGACGGCCGGGAGTTGGGCCGGGCCGACCTTCAGGGCGCGGTCGTCGTTCCGAGCGGGGCGGAGCCGGGGGAGGGGTTCATGACGTACCCCAACTTCAACGTGATTCGGCGCTACAACCCGTCTGACTTCTATGCCCTGGCCGTTGGCCTTCTGGGCCGGTCGGCCGCTTGACGCGCTGTCCGGCGCGGATCACCCGGTCAGGATGGCAGCATTTCGTTCACGGGAAGGGCCTCACTGAGAGGTGACGCCTCGCACAGCGGGCAAGGGGGCGCTGGACCCGGCCATGGGGGCAGAGTAACCGATGCGGGAGTCGTGCGGAAACAAGGAGCGCCGGGCCATGCTGGGTCGCCGTGGGGTTTTGGTCGCCGGAACGGCGCTTGCGGCAATGCCGGGCTGGGCGGCGGCAGCGGAACAGCGCCGGGGGCCGCCACGTGGGCGGAGTCGTGAGGCGCCACAGGCAAGCACGGCCGCAGCCACGCCGCTCGGTCCGATGGACACCGCGGCCAAGTTCGCGCTGATCCTTGATTTCAACACCGGCGCGACGTTGCTGGACAAGGACGGCGACGCGCCGATGCCGCCGTCGTCCATGACCAAGCTGATGACCGCGTACATCATTTACGGGATGCTGAAAGCGGGCCGCCTGACGCTCGACCAGGAGTTGCCGGTCAGCGAGCGCGCTTGGCGTATGCAGGGGTCCAAGATGTTCGTGCCGCTGGGCGGGACGGTGAGGGTCGAGGATCTGATCCGCGGCGTCATCGTGCAATCCGGCAACGACGCCTGCATCGTACTGGCCGAGGCGGTGGCCGGGTCGGAGGAAGTGTTTGCCGACCAGATGAACGCCAAAGCCAAGGAGCTTGGCCTGACCGCATCGAACTTTCGCAACAGTACGGGGTGGCCCGACCCGCAACAGCGCATGTCCTGCCGCGACATCGCGGTGCTGGCGCGGCGCTTGATCACGGACTTTCCGGAATACTACAAGTACGACAACGAGAAATCTTTCAAGTACAACAACATCGAGCAGCAGAACCGCAACCCGCTCGTGCAGAAGGGCACTGCGGACGGCTTGAAGACAGGCCATACCGAGGAGGGCGGCTACGGCCTGGTCGCCAGCAGCACGCGGGGCGGGCGGCGGGTGATCGTCGTGGTGAACGGCCTTTCCTCGATGCACCAGCGGGCGGAAGAAAGCGAGCGGCTGCTGGAATGGAGCTTTCGGGAGTTCGAGAACGTGACGCTTTTTGCCGCGGGCGACACGGTTGAGCAGGCGAAGGTCTGGCTCGGTGCGCAGCCGACGGTGCCGCTGGTGGGCGGCCAGGACTTGGTGCTGACCATGCCCCGGCAATGGCGGCGCAACGCCAAGATCGAGGTCGAGTACAGCAATCCCATCCCGGCGCCGGTCAGCCGCGGCGATGTGCTGGGCAAGCTTGCCGTGTCCGGCCAGGGCGTGCCGTCGATGAACGTGCCGCTGCTGGCCGGCGCCGACGTGCCCCGGCTTTGGCTGCCGGGCCGTGCGGCGGCGGTCATGGTCCGCTACGTCATGGGGTCCTGACGCCTCGGTGTTCATCACGTTCGAGGGCGGGGAAGGAGCCGGGAAATCCACCCAGGCGCGCCTGCTGGCCGAGGCCATGACGGCTGCGGGCAGCACGGTGTTGTGCACCCGCGAGCCGGGCGGCGCGCCCGGTGCGGAGGTCCTGCGCGGCCTGCTGCTGTCGCGCGAGCACGATTGGTCGCCGCCGGCCGAGGTTTATCTCCATTTCGCGGCCCGGGCCGAGCATGTGGCGCGAACGGTCCAGCCGGCCCTGGCACGGGGTGCCGTCGTGATCAGCGACCGGTTCGCCGATTCGACGATGGCTTACCAGGGATACGGCCTCGGGGCCGACCGCGCCTTGATCGCCGCGCTGAGCCGTTTGCTGCCGGTGCGGCCCGATCTCACCGTTGTGCTGGAAGTCTCCCCGGCCGTTGCGGCCGACCGGATGGCGGGCCGTCGCCAGGCGCTTGACCGCTACGAGGCGATGGGGCCGGCGTTCCATGCGCGGGTTTCGGAGGGCTTTGCCGCGATTGCCGCAGCAGAGCCGGACCGCTGCGCCGTGGTCTCGGCCGATGGCGGGGTGGACAATGTGCACCGCGCCGTGCTCGCCGTCGTCGCCAGCCGCCGGCTCGCCACTGCATGACGGCACCCGCGCCGCGCGAGAACCCGTTCCTGCTGGGCCACGCCGCCGCGGAAGCGGTGATCGAGGACGCGATCCGGGCTGGCCGCATCCATCACGCTTGGCTGCTGACCGGGCCGGAGGGGGTCGGCAAGGCAACCCTGGCCTACCGCTTCGCCCGGCGCTTGCTGGCCGGCCCGCGAGCCGCCGCCAGCGCGAACGACCCGGCGTTTCCCGTGTTCCGCCGCGTCGCGGCAGGCACCCATGCCGATCTGTTGACCATCGAGCGCGAGTGGGACGACAAGCGCCGGCGCCTGCGCTCCGAGATCGTGGTGGACAGCGCCCGCGACGTCGCGGACTTCCTGCGCCTGACTCCGGCGGAGGGCGGCTGGCGCATCGTGGTGGTGGACGGGGCCGAGCACCTGAACCGCAATGCCGCCAACGCGCTGCTCAAGGTGCTGGAGGAGCCGCCGCCGCGCGCCGTGCTGCTGCTGGCCTGCGCATCGCCGGGCCGGCTGCTGCCGACGATCCGTAGCCGGTGCCGGCGGCTGCGGCTGGGCGAACTCGGGCTGGCGGACATGGAGCGCGTGCTGGCCCGCTGCCTGCCGGACATGGACCCGGCGGAACGCGCCACGCTGGCCGCCCTGTCGGGTGCGCCGGGCCGGGCCTTGGCGTTGGCCGAGGAGCAAGGCGTCGAGGTTGCCGCCCTGGTGGCCGACGTGCTGCGGGCGGCGCCGAACGTGCCGGTGCTGCGCGCTTACGAGGTCGCGGACAAGCTGGCGCGGAGCGACGCCGGGTTCGCGGCCTTCATGGACCTGCTGCGCAACGCGATCGGTGCCGCGGTCCGCAACGCCGCGCGGGGCCAGGCCGATGCCGGCCAGCAACGGCTGGCGAGCTTGAAGCCCCTAGCCGAATGGGGTGATTTGTGGCACGCGCTGACGAAGCTGCAGGACGATACCGAGCGGTTCAACTTGGACAAGCGGCATGCGATCGTCTTGAGCCTGGATTTGCTGAATAGCCCATGACCAAGCGGTTCTACGTCACGACACCGATCTACTACGTCAACGGCGCGCCGCACATCGGGCACGCCTACACGTCGGTTGCCGCCGACGTGCTGGCCCGGTGGAAGCGGCTGGATGGCTACGAGGTGTTCTTCCTGACCGGCACTGACGAGCATGGTCAAAAGGTCGAAAAGGCGGCACTGGACGCGGGCGTGGCGCCCCAGGAGTTCGCGGACCGTATTGCCGCGAAGTTCCAGGACTTGTCCGCGCTGATGAGCCTGTCCAACGACGATTTCATCCGCACCACAGAGGAGCGCCACAAGCGCGCTTGCCAGGACCTTTGGCGCCGTCTGCGTGCATCGGGCGACATCTACTTGGGCCATTATGAAGGCTATTACGCCGTCCGCGACGAGGCGTTCTACAACGAGAGCGAGTTGGTTGTTCGGCCCGACGGGAGCCGCATCGCACCCACGGGCGCGCCGGTCGAGTGGGTAAGGGAGCCTTCGTATTTCTTCCGCCTATCGGCTTGGCAGGATCGCCTGCTCGCGCTGTATGAAAGCGAGCCGGACTTCGTGTCGCCAGCCGGCCGTCGCAGCGAGGTCGTGAGCTTTGTCCGGGGAGGGCTTGAGGATCTTTCGGTGAGCCGCACCAGCTTCACTTGGGGCGTGCCGGTGCCGGACGACCCGGGCCATGTCATGTATGTCTGGGTCGATGCCTTGACCAACTACCTGTCCGCGGTGGGCTTTCCAGATGCGGACAATCCACGCTGGCCGTTTTGGCCAGCCGACGTGCATATGGTCGGCAAGGACATCATCCGGTTCCATGCCGTGTATTGGCCGGCGTTCCTGATGGCAGCCGGGCTGCCAGTGCCGCGGCGCGTGTTCTCGCACGGCTGGTGGACGGCGGCGGGTGAGAAGATGAGCAAGTCGCTGGGCAACGCCGTCGATGCCGCGCGGCTGGTGGACACGTTCGGCCTTGATCCCGTGCGCTACTTCCTGTTGCGCGAGGTGCCGTTCGGCAACGATGGGGACTACAGCGACGCGGCGCTGATCCGCCGGCTGAACGTGGAGCTTGCGAACGACCTCGGCAACTTGGCGCAGCGCACGCTGTCCCAGATCGCCAAGAACTGCGGCGGCCTGCTGCCGGAGCGCGGAACTGCGACCGTTCAGGACACGGCGCTGCTGGACGCGGCGCAGGCGCTGCCGCAAGCCGTGCGGGACCGCCTGGACCGCCTCGCATTCCACGATGCGCTGGAGGATGTGTGGAAGGTCATCCGGGCGGCCAACGCCTACATCGACCATCAAGCGCCTTGGGCGCTGCGCAAGACGGATGTGGCCCGCATGGCAAGCGTGTTGCGCGTGTTGGTCGAGGTGATCCGCTGCGTGGCCACGGTCCTGCAGCCCTTCATGCCGGGCAGCATGGCCGCGATGCTCGACCAGGTTGGAGCGCCTCCGGATGCACGGGGCCTTGCGGACCTGGCAGTGCCGTTGCCGCCGGGCACGGAGTTGCCGGCGCCGCAAGGCGTGTTCCCGCGCTATATCGAAAAGGCCGGGTAGGGCATCGCCGTTGATCGATTCGCATTGCCACCTGGACATGTTCGACCCGGCGGAACTTGACGCCGTGCTCCAGCGGGCCGCGGATGCCGGGGTCGGCGAGATGATCACCATCGGCACGCGGCTGGCGGAGAGCGCGCCTCTGATTGCCTTGGCGCGGCGCCCCGGCGTGTGGTGCACCGTCGGCGTCCACCCGCACAATGCCGGCGACGGGCCGGTGGCCGACGCGGCCACCATTGCCAAGCTGGCGGACGACCCGCGAGTGGTCGGCATCGGCGAGTCCGGGCTGGACTACTTCTACGACAAGGCGCCGCGCGACATGCAGCAGGCGAGCTTTCGCCAGCACATCCGCGCCGCGCGCCTGGCCGGGCTTCCTTTGGTGATCCATGCGCGCGATGCCGATCAAGACATCGCAGCGATCCTGCATGAGGAGTGGGATGCCGGCGGGCCGTTCCAATTCGTCCTGCACTGCTTCAGTTCCGGCCGGGTTTTGGCGGAGGATGCTCTGAGTCTGGGCGGATACGTCAGCTTGTCCGGTATTCTGACGTTTCCGAAATCTGATGCTTTGCGTGCCATCGCCCGCGACATTCCGGCGGAGCGGCTGCTGGTGGAAACCGACGCGCCCTATTTGGCGCCTGTGCCCTTCCGCGGAAAGCGTAATGAACCCGGCCATGTCGTCGAGACGGCGCGCGTGCTGGCGGATTTGCGCGGGATGTCGCTTGCGGCCTTGGACGCATTGACGACCGGCAACGTTCGTGCTTTGTTCAAGCGTATGGCCTAGCGATGCCGCGCGTGACCATCCTTGGCTGCGGCGGGTCAGCAGGCGTTCCGCAAATTGGCGGGGACGACGGCCGTGGCGATTGGGGGGCCTGCGACCCGGCCGAGCCGCGCAATCGCCGCACCCGGTCCAGTATCGTCATCGAAAGCGACACGGGCGAGCGGTTGCTGGTGGACACGTCGCCCGACATGCGTGGCCAGTTGCTGGCCTGCGGGGTGCCGCGGGTGGATGCGATCCTGTTCACGCACGCCCATGCAGATCACGTGCTCGGCATCGACGACGTTCGCATCCTCAACCGCATCGTAAACCGGCCCATTGATGCGTTCGCCACGGCAAGAACTTTAGCGGAGCTGAGCAAGCGCTTCGATTATGCGTTCCAACCCTGGACGCAGCCGTACTTCTTCCGGCCGGTGCTTGCGCCGCGCGTCGTCGAGCCGGGGCAGACGGTCGAGGCTGCGGGCCTGCAGGTGCAGTTGTTTGAGCAGGATCATGGCTTCATGCCGACGCTCGGCCTGCGCATCGGCGGGTTTGGCTACTCGACCGATGTTGCCATTCTGGACGAGACCGCATTTGCAGCGTTGGCCGGGGTGGACACCTGGGTTGTGGATTGCTTTCAGCGCCAGGCGCACAAGACGCATGCGAGCCTGGAGCAGGTGCTCCAGTGGGCCGAACGCCTGCGTCCGCGCCGGGTCGTGCTGACGCACATGGGCTATGACGTTGATTGGGCGTGGATGAAGCGGCATCTGCCACCGTATATTGAACCTGCCTATGACGGGTTGTCGCTGGAGGTTCCTGCTTCTGAGCGCCATGACTTTCCATAATATGCATTACCGGACTGATGGGTGGCCAAGTCGCTGGCTCAGTGAAACCGCAGAACCAGCACCACCCCGAGCACGATCAACACCAGCCCGGCCATATCGGCACGGCGCAGCGACTCTTTCAGGTAAAACCGGCTGAAGAGCAAGGTGAACACCATTTCCACTTGGCCCAAGGTCCGCACGAGGGCCACCGGCGCCAAGGCAAAGCTTACGAACCAGCACGCCGACCCTCCGGCCGAGAGCGCACCAACCCAAGCCGAACTGCGCCATGACGAGAACGCGGCGCGCAGACCCGCCGGCTCGCGCCAGGCCATGTAGCCGCCCTGCATGAATGTTTGCAGGACATTGGTCACCACCAACGCGAATAATGCGCCCAGGACAGCGTTCGAAGCGGCAAGCGCCACCGTCGCAGCCTTGATGCCGACACCAGCCAAGGCAAAGCCGGCGCCGGCTCCCAAGCCGCACAATGCCGCCGGCTGCACCGTGGCGCGCAGCAGTGTTCCCGGGTGCAAACCGCGTCCAGCCAGCGACAAGGTCAGCACGCCGCAAGCGCCGACGCCGATGCCGAACCACGCCGCTGGCGCCAGCGCCTCGCCCAGTAGCAGCCAAGACAGCAGCGCCGCCTGCACCGCATCGGTCTTGGCATAGGCCGTGCCAACAGCGAAGTTGCGATGTCCGAACGCCATGATGAGCAAAGACGTGCCAAGCACCTGGGCAAGCCCCGCCGCCGCGCAGGCAAGAACGAAGGCCAGGGTGGGAAACGGCAGCACGGCCCCGCTTGCCGCCCAGTAGGACAGCAACAGCACCAACCCGACCGGCACGGCGTATAGATAGCGCACAAGCCCCGCCGTACCGACCGAAAGATGGCCGCGCAGACGCTGTTGCAAGGCCGTACGCCAAGTCTGGAACAACGCCGCGACCAGCGTGATCGGCACCCATGGCGGCATCGGCCTTTCATCCCTCCCCGTGCGGCGCGCAACCTATCCTGCCTGCATTCTGCAACGGATGCACAGCGCGGTGGGCGCATAGAAAACGCATGGACAACTTTGCTGCAGGCCTAGCGTTCCGACCACTCAAGGAGCCAGAAAGCCATGCGACTGATCATTGCGATGCTCGCCGTTAGCCTGCTGTCCGGCGCCGCATGGGCGCAGGCAGAGAAGCCTCCGGAGAAGGTCTGGACCGCGGCGCCCGTGCCGGGCAACCTGCCGTCGAACCCGCCTCCCGCGGATCGGGCGGGCAACACGACTGGGGCGGACTCTTCGTCTCCGTTCAGCTCCCGTCCGCTGGGCGCTCAACTGGACAGCAAGCCGACCGACATGACCCGCGACGGGGGTGGACCCGGCACCGACTCGGTGACGCCCAACCTGTCCCGATGAGGTGTGCTGCTAGGCGCCTTTGAACGTGGGGGCGCGCTTTTCAAGGAACGCCGCCCTGCCCTCAGCATGGTCGGCCGTCAGGAACAGCGCCGACTGCGTGTCGCGTTCCCAATCCAAGGCCGCGTCCAACCCGGCGGCAAGGTATTGCCGGGTCAGGGCGACCGGCAAGGGCGCGGCATCATGGAACAGCGCGGCGCGGGCCAGGGCGGCTTGCAGCGCCGTGCCGGACGGGACGACGTGGTCCACCATGCCAACCGCGACGGCCCGCCCCGCATCGGTCGGCTCGCCGTAGAGCAAAACCTGCCGCGCCCGGCCCTGGCCGATCCGCGCCGGCAGAGTATGCAGCAGGCCCAGGTCGGCGACCAAGCCGACCTTGCCGAACCCGGCGGCGAACCGCGCATCCTCGGCGGCCACCACGGTGTCGCAGCACATCGCGACCGACAGCCCGGCGCCGACGCACCAGCCCTCCACCGCCGCGACGACCGGCTTGCTGCCTTTGATCAGCAGCCGCACCAGCCGGTGCGTCAAGCGGAACCGCTCCCGCCCGGCGGCGAGGTCTGCCACATCCATGCCGCTGATGTCGCCCCCGGCGCTGAAGGTTCCCCCGGCGCCGGTGATAACGATGGCGTGCAGCGCCCGGTCGGCTTCGATGGCTTCCAGCGCGTCTACCAGGCGTTGGCGCATCGGCATGGCCAGGGCGTTGCGCCGCTCCGGGTAATCGAGCGTCAAGACGGCGGTGGCGCCCTCGCGGGTTTCGCTCAGCATGGACGGCCGCAGGTGTCGGTCATCCGGCGTTTCCGAGTTCGATGACCGCATCGGCGGCATAGGCCCCCTCCCCGTCCGGCATGGCGAACACCGGGTTGAGGTCAACCGAGCGCAGCCGCGGCCCGGCCTGGTGCGCGAACACGGACAAGCGGGACAGCATCACCGAAAGGGCCGCGATGTCCGCCGGCGGCCGGCCGCGTGTGCCCAGCAGGACCGGGGCGGCCCGGAGCGAGCGGATCATCCGCTCCGCCACATCGGGGCCGAACGGGCAACGGTGCAGGGCCACGTCGCGCAGCACTTCAACGAAAATGCCGCCCAGGCCGACCATGGCCACGGGTCCGAACACCGGGTCGCGCTGGATGCCCAGGATGCACTCGACGCCGCCACGGAGCTGCTTGGCAACCAGGACACCCTCGATCCGAGCTGCCGGCATGGCCGCCGCTGCCCGGTCGAGCAAGGTGGCGAAGCCGGCCCGCACGGCATCCGCGCCGTGTACGTCCAGGATCACGCCGCCGATCTCCGATTTGTGGATAATGTCGGGCGAGAGGACCTTGAGCACGACCGGGTAGCCCATGTGCTCGCCCGCCTCCACCGCGGTGTCCGGGGTGGCGCAGGCGGCTTCGGGCGCGGCGGGGATGCCGGCCTGCGCAAGGATGCGCTTGGCGGTGGCCTCGGACGGGCTGTCGGGCGGCAGGTCCACGGTGGGGACCACTGGCGGCGGCAGGCCGGGGATGCTCGCGAACGCTTCCCCGAACCGGCCCATGGCGTGGATGGCGACGGTGGCGCGGGTCGGGTCCTCGAACACCGTGAAGCCGTCCGCCTCGTACTCGCGGATGCGCTCCGGCGGCGCCACGACCGACAGCACGAACAGCCGGTCCGGGTGCCGGGCCTTGGACGCCTTCATCTGCTCGCGCAGCCTCGGCGCGATGCTGTCGGCCCCGCCAACCTGGGTGAAGAAGCCGAGCACGGAGGCGTAGCCGCCATCCTCGATCATCGAGTCGGTGAAGCGGCCGATCAGGCTCATGTCGTTGAACGCCTGCGCGGTGCAGTCCACGGGGTTGCGGGGCGCAGCGAAGGGGACCATGGCCTTGAGCCGCGCCTGCGCGTCGGGCGGCATCTCCGGCATCGGCAGGCCGAGCGCCTCGGCCGCGTCCGAGATCAGAACGCCGGCGCCGCCGCTGATGGTGATGACGCCGAGCGTGTTGCGGGCCGGGTAGATCCGCCGGGTCGCCGTGGTCGCGATGTCCAGCATTTCCTCGGTGGTGCGGGCGCGGACGACGCCGAACTCCGCCAGCACAGCGTTTGTCACGGCGTCGTTGCCGGCGATGGATGCGGTGTGCGACTGCGCGGCGTGCGCGCCGAGCGCGCTGGTGCCGACCTTCATCATCACGACCGGCTTGCGGGCAGCCCGGGCGGCGGCAAGGGCGGCGAGGAAACTGTCGGCTTCGCGGATGCCCTCGGCATAGGCGGCGATCACGTCGGTGTCGGGGTCCTCGGCCAGCCAGCCGATCACGTCGCCGACCGTCACGTCGCCCTCGTTGCCCGTGGTGACGCAGATCGGCGTGCCGATGTTGCGGTTGCGCGCGGTGGCGAACATGTGGGTGCCGTAGGCGCCGCTTTGGCTGGCGATGCCGATGCGGCCGGGCGGCGGCCAGCCATTCTCGAACGAGGAGGAGAAGATCGGGTAGAAGCCGATGTGCGCGTTGAACAGGCCGAGGCAGTTGGGACCCAGCAGGCGCATCCCGTGCTGCCTCGCCGCCACGAGCATCTGGTTCTGCGCCAGGGACCCCGCCCCGTCCATCTCCGCAAACCCGGCGGTGAAAACGATGGCCGAGCGCACGCCCCGTGCCCCGAGGTCGCCCACCGCCTGCACTGCAAGTTCCGCCGGGACGGCGACGATGGCAGCATCCGGCACCGTGGGTAGGTCCGCGATGCTGGCATAAGCCGGGAGGCCCTGCACCTCCGCGCGGTTCGGGTTCACGGGCATGATGGTACCCGCAAACTTCTGCGACAGCATGTAGGAGATCGGCCGCCCGCCGATGCGGGTGGGATCGTTGCTGGCCCCCAGCACGGCGATGCTGCGGGGCCGCAGCATGGTGTCCAGGCTGGAGAACCGGCCGCTCAAAGCGCCGCCGCCGTGCCCAGCAGCGCCGTGCACTGGCTGGACAGCGTGCCGCCATTGCCGTGCACGAGGGCGACATCGAGGCCCGCCACCTGCCGTTCCCCGGCATGGCCGCGCAACTGGGTCACGGCTTCTAGGATCAGGAACATGCCATACATGCCGGGATGCACGCAGGACAGCCCGCCGCCGTTGGTGTTGACCGCGAGCCGCCCGCCGGGCGCGATGGCGCCGCCTTGGACGAATGGACCCCCCTCCCCCTTGGCGCAGAAACCGAGGTCTTCCAGGAACAGCAGCGTGTTGATCGTGAAGGCGTCATACAGCATGGCCAACCGCACCTCGGACGGCAGGACGCCCGCCATGGCGTAGGCGCGCGGCCCGCTGTCGGTGGCGGCGGTGATCGTGAGGTCCGGCATGGCCATCACGGCCCGGTGCCAGCCAGCCCCGGCCGCGCCCAGCAGATACGCCGGCGGATGCCTGAGGTCGCGGGCGCGGTCCGCCCGCACCAGCACGCAAGCGCCGCCGCCGTCCGTCACCAGGCAGCAATCGGCGGTGGTCAACGGGTCGCTCACCATGCGGGCGCCCAGCGCATCATCGACCGAGAGCGGTCCGCGGGCAAAGGCGGCCGGGTTCAGGTTGGCCCAAGCGCGGGCGGCAACGGCCACCTCCGCCAGCATGGCGCGGGTGGTGCCGAACTGGTGCATGTGCCGGCTGGCCGCCAGGGCGTAGGCAGTGATGGGATGGCGCGGCTTGTAGGGTGCTTCATGCGGCTGCGGCTCGCTCATGGAGACCAGGCGGCCACCCGCGGTGCGCTGGTTGCTGCCGTAGCAGATCAGCGCCGCGTCGCACAGCCCGGCGTCCAATGCCAACGCGGCACTGAGCAAGTGCGCCTCGAAGCTCGACCCGCCGACGTTGGTGCCGTCGAAGTAGCGGGGTCGGATGCCGAGGTACTCGGCGACGGAAAGCGTCGGAAAGGTATGGGTGCTGGTCGCGGCAAAGATGCCGTCGATGTCCTGCAAGGCAAGCCCGGCATCGGCAACGGCGGCCAGCGCGGCCTCCGCCATCAGTTCGTTGGGGGTGCGGCCCGGCGCCTCGCCGCAGCCGGCCGAGCCGATGCCGACCACCGCCACCCGGCCGCGGAGCGGATGCGTCATGCCGCCTGCTCCGGGACGAAGACGACCAGCGGCGCGCCGTCCTGCTCGATGATGCGGGCGCGGACACGGACGCCAATCGGCACGGTCTCGATCCCGTCGATGCGGGTCATCATGCGCGGCCCCTCGTCGAGGTCCACCAGGGCGACGTTGTAGGACCCGTCCCGCGTGCGGTTCAGCGTGATGGCGTAAACGGTGGCGAGGCCGCTGGCCGCGACCCATTCCAAATCCTGCTCCCCGGTGCCGGGAACGGCAACGCGCGGGTAGAAGACGTGGACGCCGGTGGCGCGGCTTCGTTGGATCATGAAGCGCCCTTCTCGCAGATGGGCGCGATACTCGGCCTCTGGCCCGGGACCTGTCATGCCAGCACCGAGCCGCCGCCACGGCAATTGCCTACTTGACGCGCTGATAGCAGCAGCGGCGCCGAGGCCGACACGGAGCTTTGGCCGGGACGGATCAGGGTCACGGATGCGCCTCCCAATTGCTTGCCACGACCATGCCAGGTCTGAAGGGCGGCGTGTAGGCGTTGCGACCAAGTTCCGCAAAAGTTACTTGGCTTCGATAAGGGAAGTACCCGCTTTGGGTCAGCCGAAGCCGAGAAAGCCCGGGGCGTCGCGCAACGGCGCCGCGGCGGCAAGCACCGAAATGTCGGGCACTGGCCGGGCCGTGCGGGGATCTTCGGCCAGCAGATGCTCCAGCGCCGCCGCGACCGCCAGCACCTGGGCATCGCCGCCGCGCCGGCCCACGATCTGCAAGCCGAACGGCATGGCGTTGCGGTCCAACCCGACCGGCAGCGACACCGCGGGGTGGCCCACCATCGACACGGCGTAGGCCAGAGCCAGCCAATGGAAATACGTGCGGGTCGGCGTGCCGTCGATGCTTGCAGGGAACAGCTCCGACCAGGGCCGCGGGCTGATGGTGACGGCGGGCGACAGGATGACGTCAAAGTCGTCGAAGAACTGGACCCAACGGCGATACAGCACCGTCTGGTGCTGCGTCGCCCGCGCCACGTCGAGCGCGCTCAGCCGAAGCCCGGCCGCGACGTCCGCGTGTACGTTGGGGCCAACCGCGTCCGGCGTGTCGCGGACCCGGTCATGGTGGCTCGCCAACGCCGCGGCGGCGCGCAACGCCTCGAACGCCTCGTTCGTGCCGGTGCAGTCGGGCGACGCCTCCTCGCAATGGGCGAAGACATGGCGGAACAGCGCGGTCTTCTCGGCGAACACCTCGGCGATGTGCCGCTCGGTCGGCGCGACGCCGAAATCAGGGGTGAGCGCCACGCGCAGGCCGGCCAGATCGACGGCGCCGGGGGTGGCATCTGCGCCGCGTCGCACCGCCTGCCCGGCGACCGTGTAGGCCAGCGGGTCCCGCGCATCGTCGGACGCGATGCAGGACAGCAGCAGGCACAGGTCCGGCACGGTGCGCGCCATCGGCCCCAGCACGGAAAGCGGGTTCCAGCCCAACGGCCGCTTCTCGCTCGGCACCAGCCCCGGCGTGGGGCGAAACCCGACGATGCCGCAGAACGCGGCCGGGTTGCGCAGCGAGCCGCCCATGTCGGATCCGGTGGCAAGCGGCACCATCCCGGTCGCGAGCGCCGCCGCCGAGCCGCCGGACGACCCGGCCGCGGAGCGCATGGGATCGAACGGGTTGCCCGTCGCGCCATACACGGCGTTTCGCGTGTTGGCCCCGGCGCCCCATTCCGGCGTGTTGGTCTTGCCCAGCACGACCGCACCCGACCGCCGGGCGGCTTGCACGATCAACTCGTCCTGCGTGGGCACGTGGTCGCGGAACAGCGTGCTGCCGTAGGTGGTGCGCAGGCCCGCCACGTCCTCCAAATCTTTCACGCCCAAAGGCAAGCCGTGCAAAGGACCCAGCGTGTCGCCCCGCGCCGTGGCGGCGTCGCAGGCCGCGGCGGCGGCGCGGGCGCGGTCGAAATCACGGGCCACCATGGCGTTCACCGCCGGATCGATGGCGAGGATGCGCGCAATGCAGCTTTCGGCCAGCTCGGCGGCGGACAGCCGCTTGCAGCCGATCAGCCGGCGGGCTTTCACCGCATCGAGATCGCAAGGCTCGTTCAAGGTTCGGGTTCCACCGGGATTGCAGCCAAGGGCCTTCGCCCACAATGCGGGGAGGCTTGCATGCTGCATCAGCATCGTCCAGTGGGCGGCAGACATGGCCGCCACTGGCCGCGACCTTCTCGATGCAGCAAGGCGGTCGAGAAGCCCTCGCCGCCCTGCCAACCTTCAGAAGCCGGTTGCCGGGTTGATGCCGAACCCCGGCGACAGGCCGATCAGTTCAGGCCAAACTCCTGGCGATACCGCTGGAAGCAAGCCGCGCCGCACTCCAAGCGCATCAGCGCGCCCTCCGCGATGGCCGGCGCGAGGTCGGGGTTCTCCGCGACCAGCGGATGCAGCGCCTCGGCATTCCACGCGGCCGAGTGCTTCACGTCCAGCACGGAATGCAGGTCGAAGTAGTGCCGGTCGCTTGCCGGTACGCCCAACCGCTTCAAGCCTTGCGCCACCAACGCCGCGCGGCCCGGCGCCGTCTGCTCGATGACGCCCAGCGCCCCCATGGACTGAAACGCATACCGCCTGCTGGCTGCAAGCCCCGCCATCGTGTTGGCCAGCGCCAGGCTTTCCCATACCGTCGTCTCGACCTCCGGGGTCAAGCCCAGGCGGTGCGCCAACGTGTCAAGCAGCGGGCCGTGCATGCCCTTGGGATTGCCGCGCCCCATCTCGTCCCAGTAGTTCCGGGCAATCTCCAGCTTGGGACGCTGCGGCATCCGCACCTGGGTCAGCGCCGCCAAGTCCTCAAACCCGGCCTCGCCGGCGACTTCTTGGGTCAGGAACCAGCACATCTCCTCCCGCGTGGCGGTTTCGGCCAGCCACGGGAACAGGGAGTCGTTCTGTCCGGGCCCGCTGCGGTCCAACTCCTCAAACCACGCCACGAAGCCATCGGGGTCACGCGGCGCCTGGGCGGCCTGTTCGGCAGCCGCGGCGCGCCCCGCTTCGAGCCAAACCCCCTCCTCGACCAGCAACTTCGACTGCGCCTCGATGTCGGCTCGCCAATCCGGGCTGGGCAGCCCCGGAGCGAACCGGCGGTTGTTGAAGGCCGCCAGCCGGCGGTGCCAATGGTCGTCGGACGAAAGGGTAGGATGCAGGCTGCCGTCAGGCATGTCGTTTCATTCCCATTTCTTGACTGTCAGGATCACGGCGGCAATCCGGTCAGCGGTCGCATAAGCGCCGCCGTCCAGTTCCTCGCCGAACACGTCGGGGTCGAGTTCCTCATACGTCCAACCCGCTCCGGACCCGCCTATGTGGGCAAGTGCAGCCGTCTTGAAGGGGTCGGTCCCGTTCACGATGGCGGCACCGGTGTAAAGCAGCAGCGTGCCGCCCGGCGCCAGGCGCTCCAGCGCGGCGTCCAGGATCGCAAGCGACAGCCCGGCGCCGAGCGGCCCCCCGCCATGGCGGTAAGCCCGGGCGTCGGGATCAACGAGGTAGGGCGGGTTTGAGACGATCAGGTCGAATGACCCGGGAACGGCAGACAGCAGGTTGCTCTCCACCGCCGCAACCTGCACCCCGGCCAGCGCCGCATTGACCCGGGTCATGCGCAAGGCCGAGGGATTGATGTCGATTGCCAGCACCTCGGCATCCGGGTGCGCCCGCGCCACCAGGACGGCGCCGGGTCCGGCGCCGCAGCCGATGTCCACGGCGCGGCGCACCGGAACGCCTTTTTCGAGATGGGCCAGGATGGCACGGGCGAACCGGTAGGTGTCGGGTCCGAGAAACACCGAGTCCGCCGCCGTGGTCGGGTAAGCGGAGTGCACGAACAGCAAGCCGTCCAGGCTGGACAGCCGCACGGCGCTGCGAAGGCCGGCATCGCCAGGAACGAGCACGCCGGCCTCCCGCATCAGCGCCAGGATGCCAGGTGGCAGGAGGCCTTCACGGAACGGACGGCTCCACCCGAAAACACCGGCCAAATCCCGCGCCCACGCTGAACCGGGGCGGGCGTTGACGCGGGCATGAGTGGCCGGGGTAGGAGTGGTGAAGGCGTAGCCCGTGGATTGCACAGCCCGGGCCAACTGGAGCAGCTTGGCGTCGAGGTTTTTTGGTCCAATTTCGTCCATTGGCCAGGCAACGCCGCCTCCTTGCCGGAGTTGCCCGGCTACCTTGCGCCCAGCAGCGGCCCTAACACGTCCTCCACGCCGGTGATCAGCATCTGCACGCCGATGCAGAACAGCATGAAGGCCGAAAGCCGGGTCACGGTCTTGCTGCCGGTGCGGCCCAGCAAGTCGGACAAGCGGTCCGCGTAGGAGTAGGTCAGCCAGATCGCCCCCGCCATCGCCGCCGCAGCAAGGCCGGTCCCGGCATAGAACCCAGCCCACGCCCCGCCCATCATGGGATGCCCAGCACCCAGCGCCACGGCCACTGCAATCGTGCCCGGCCCCGTGGTGAACGGCAGCGTCAGCGGAAAGAATGCCACGTCTTCCGCCACCGCCGGGCCGGCATCGGCCGCCTGCTCCTGCTTGCGGCCCTCCCGCTTCTCGGGTGCGCCCAGCAATTCCCATGCAAACAACGCGAGCACGATGCCGCCGGCAATGCGCAGCGCGGCGATGGTGACGCCGAACAGCGCCAGCACGTAGGACCCAGCCCACAGCGCCACCAGCATCACCAGCAGCGAATACAGCCCGACCCGGCGGGCCAGCTTGACGCGCTCCTCATGGGTGCGGTCGGCGGTGGCTTCTCGGAAGATGAACGCGCCGGCGATGGGGTTGACGATGCTGAACAGCGCGGGGAAGGCCAGCAGGAGCGCCGCAAGCATGGCGCTAGGCCCGCGGCTTGCGGCGGATCGGCAGGTTGGTGCGATACACGACGCGCTTCAGCGCGAACGCGCTCTCCACGCCGCGCACGCCGGGGATGCGGGTCAACTGGGTGCGCAGGAACTCTTCGTAGGCGCCCAGGTCAGGGGCGACGACCCGCAGCAGGTAGTCGCTGGCGCCGGACATGACGTAGCACTCCATGATCTCCGGCAACCCGGCGATGGCCTTCTCGAACGCCGCCAAATGCTCGTCGGTTTGGGCGGACAGCTTGACGGATACGAAAACGTTCACCGGCAGCCCAACGCGGTCCTGGTCCAGCAACGCCACGTAGCGGCGGATGATGCCGCCCTCCTCCAGCAGCTTCTGCCGCCGGTGCGCCGGGCTTGGCGATAGCCCGGCGGCGTCGGCAACCTCATTGCTGGTCGCGCGGCCGTCCCGCTGCAGGTGGTCCAGAATGGCGAGGTCAATCCGGTCAAGGCGCATGATGGTGGGCAATCCTGCTGTATTGCAGCGCAGCATTGGCAAATCCTGCCAACTTCAGAGGGTTGATAACGCAACTACGGCAGCACTCGCTACCCATTTTGGGCTTATGCTGCCCACTGCCGCCAGTGCTCAGGCGTATTCGGCTTTCCGGGAGGTGCCTCCATGGACATCGGTTTCGCTGCCACGACGACGCTCGACAGCCGCTATGTTGATCTGGACCAGCCGACGCTGCTGACCGGCACGCAGGCGCTGGTGCGCGTGCTGCTGGAGCAGGCACGGCTGGACCGTGCGGCCGGGCTGCGGACCGGCGGCCTGGTTTCGGGCTACCGCGGGTCGCCGCTGGGCGGCCTGGACCGGGAGTTGTGGCACAAGGAGAAGCTGCTCACGGATCACGGCGTCCGGTTCCAGCCCGGCTTGAACGAGGACTTGGCGGCCACGATGCTGTGGGGCAGCCAGCAGATCGACACCTTCCCGGGCAAGCGCGTCGATGGCGTGTTCGGCATGTGGTACGGCAAAGGACCCGGCGTGGACCGCAGCGCCGACGCGCTGCGCTGCGCCAACATGATCGGCACGGCCCGGCTGGGCGGCGTGCTGGCCGTGTCGGGCGACGACCACGCGGCGCACTCCTCGGTGTTCCCGCACCAAACCGATGGCATCTTCGAGAGCGTGCAGATCCCGGTGCTGCAGCCGGCCGATGTCGGCGAAATCCTGGAATACGGCCTCGCCGGCATCGCCATGTCGCGCTACGCCGGGCTGTGGGTCGCGCTCAAGACGATTGCGGAAACGGCGGAGCAGTCCGCGGTCGTGACCGTCCCGAGCAGGCGGCCGTTCGTCACCCCGGACCGCCCGCTGCCGCCGCACGGCCTCAACCTCGATGCGCGACTTCCCTGGCCGGCCGAGCGCGCCGAGCTTGAGCGCCGCATGGTGGAGGAGCGGTTGCCGGCGGCGCGGGCCTGGGCGCGGGCGAACCGGCTGGATCGGCTGGTGCACGGGCAGGCCGGGGCGGCCATCGGCATCGTCACGGTTGGCAAGGCGCACCACGACGCCATGCACGCGCTGCGCCGCTTGGGCCTCGACCGGCATCCCGACATCGCGGTTTACAAGGTGGCGCTGTCCTGGCCGCTGGAAACCGAAAGGGTGCGGGCGTTCGCCCAGGGCAAACGTGCCATCTTGGTGGTCGAGGAAAAGCGGGCGAACGTCGAAACCCAGCTTCGGTCGGCGCTGTATGATCTTGCGGAGCGGCCCAGCATCGAGGGCAAGTCCGACCGGGACGGCGCACCGCTGCTGCCGGCAACCATGGAGCTGTCGCCAGAGCTTGCGATGGCAGCCCTCCTCCGCGTGCTCCGCCGCTGCGACATGGACATCGACGGGCCGGCAGCGGTCGCGGCTCCCGTCCGGACGCCGGGCCTGCTGGCGCGCGCCCCGACGTTCTGCGCGGGTTGCCCGCACGGCACCAGCACGCGCTTGCCGGATGGCAGCTTCGGCATGGCGGGAATCGGCTGCCACACCATGGCGCTGACCACCTCGGAGGAGACCAAAACCTTCAGCCAAATGGGCGGCGAGGGCGTGCCCTGGGTCGGCCTCGCGCCGTTCACCGCCTTGCCGCACATGTTCGCCAACATGGGGGACGGCACCTACCAGCATTCCGGCCTGCTGGCGGTCCGCCAGGCGGTCGCGGCCGGGGCGCCGATCACCTATAAGATCCTGTTCAACGACGCCGTGGCGATGACCGGCGGCCAGCCGGCGGAGGGCGGGCCGACGGTGCTCAGGATCGCCCGGCAGTTGGCGGCGGAGGGCGTAGGCCTGATCGCCGTGGTGGCCGACGACCCGGCGCGACTTCCCGCCGCGTCCGACCTGCCGCCGGGCACGCTGCGCCACGGGCGCGACGACCTCCATGCGGTGCAGCGGCGGATGCGCGACCACCCGGGCGTCAGCGCGATCATCTACGACCAGGTTTGCGCCACCGAGAAGCGCCGCCGCCGCAAGCGCGGCAAGCTGGCCGCGGCGGATCGCGTCGTGATCAACGAACGGGTCTGCGAGAACTGCGGCGACTGCACGGCGCAGTCCCACTGCATCGCCATCGAGCCGGTCGAGACCGAACACGGCCGCAAGCGCCGCATCAGCCCGACAAGCTGCAACACCGACCTATCCTGCCTCAAGGGGTTCTGCCCGAGCTTCGTCACCACCAAGTCCGACGCGCCGCAAGCCGCGGGCAGCGACCCGGCCGCCCTATGGGCCGCACGCGAGGCGGACCTGGCCGCGGGCCTCCCCGAGCCGGTGCTGGCGGATGCCGAAACGCCTTGGCGCGGCCTGTTCGCCGGCATCGGCGGCGGCGGGATCGTGACCTGCGGCGCCATCGTCGCCATGGCGGCGCACCTTGAGGGACGCCAGGTCAGCACGCTGGACTTCACCGGGTTGGCGCAGAAGAACGGCGCGGTGGTGGCGCACGTGCAGATCGCCGAGGCCGGGCTGGACGTGGTGCGCATCCCGCGCGGCACGGCGGATTTGCTGCTGGCTGCGGACCTGGCGGTGAGCGCCGGGCCGGACGTGCTGGAACGCTGCGCCAAGAATGCGGCGGTGATCGGCAACCTCGACCTGCAGGCGGGTGCGGCGTTCATGGGCGACCGCGACGTAAAGGTGGACGCGGGGCTGCACCGCCGGGTCATCGGCCGGGCCATGTCTGCCGAGCGGTCGCGCTTCCTGCGCGGCAGCGCGCTGTCGGAACGGTTGTTCGGCAACGCGCAAGCGATGAACACGCTGCTGCTGGGCATCGCGTGGCAGCAGGGATTGCTGCCGGTCGGTAGCGGCGCACTGCTGCGGGCCATGGAACTCAACGGCACCGCCGTCGCGCTGAACCACCGGGCATTCCTGTGGGGCCGCATCCTAGCGGCACAGCCGGTGCTGGCCGATGAAATCCTGGCAGGCACGGCGCCGATGCTGGACACGCTGGAAGCGTTGGTCACGCGCCGGGAGAGCGAGCTTGTGGATTACCAAGGCCCGGCCCTCGCCGCACGGTATCGCGCCCTGGTGGACGCGGTTCAGGCGCGCGAAACGGCGTTGGGCGGCAAGGATGGCGCGATGACCCGCGCCGTGGCCGAAGGGTTCTTCCGCGTCCTCGCCTACAAGGACGAGTACGAGGTGGCCCGGCTGCACGCCGCCGCCACGTACGGGGACGAACCGGTGTTCCACATGGCGCCGCCGCTGCTCAGCCGGCTTGACCCGGCAACCGGCCGGCGGCGCAAGGTCAAGGTCCCCGGCCGCGTCGCCCTGCCCCTGTTCCGCCTGCTGCGCCATGGCAAGGCGCTGCGCGGCAGCGTGTTCGACCCGTTCGGCTGGCAGCGCGACCGCCGTATGGAGCGTGCACTGGCCGACGAGTATGAGCGTGATGTGCGTCATATGCTCGACCGCGTGCACCCGGACACGCTGGCGGACGCCGTGTCGCTCGCGGCGCTGCCACAGGACATCCGCGGTTTCGGGCCGGTGAAGGCGGCCAGCTTGGAGGCTGCCAGACCGAAGCGGGAAGCGTTGCTGCGCCGCTTGGATGCGCCCATGTCCGTGGCGCCGGGCATCGCTGCCGAGTAGCGGCTGCCCCAACTATGCGCCGAACGATGGAAGGAAGCGTCCCATGCTCGACCACACCGACCCTAATGCGCTGATCGTCGATGCCGCGCGCCGCTTCGCGCAGGAGCGCCTGGCCCCGCACGCCGCCACACGCGAGCAGGCCGGCCGGATCGAGCCTGAGGTCATCCGCGAACTGGGCGAGATGGGTTTCCTCGGCGCCACCAACAGCGCCGAATGGGGCGGAAGCGAGATCGGCTATGCGGCCTATGCCCAGGTCGTCGAGGAGATTGCGGCCGGAGACGGCTCGGTGTCCACCCTGGTCAGCGTGCACAACGCGCCGACCTGCGAAATCCTGGAGAAGTTCGGCACCCCGGCGCAGAAGGAACGCTGGCTGCGCCCGATGGCCAGCGGGGAGGCGGTCGGCAGCTTCGCGCTGACCGAGTCCGCCGCTGGGTCGGACGCTTCGGCCATCCGCACGCGGGCGGTGCGGACAAACAGCGGCTACGTCGTCAACGGGTCGAAGCAGTTCATCTCCAACGCGACCTATGGAAAGACGACGATCCTGTTCGCCGTGACCGATCCGGCCGCCGGCAAGAAGGGCATCTCGGCCTTTGTGGTGGCCAACGACACGCCGGGCTTCTCCGTGGCGCGGGTGGAGCACAAGCTGGGCCAGAAAGCGTCGGACAGTTGCGCGCTGGCGTTCGACGACATGCAGGTGAGCGACGACCAGCGCATCGGCGAGGAGGGTCAGGGCCTCAAGATCGCGCTCAGCACCTTGGAAAGCGGGCGCATCGGCATCGCGGCGCAGAGTGTCGGCATGGCGCGGGCGGCGCTCGACTACGCGGTCGGCTATGCCAAGGAGCGCAAGCAGTTCGGCCGCGCGATCATCGAGCATCAGGGCGTTGGCTTCCGCCTTGTCGAGGCCAAGACCAAGCTTGCCGCCGCCCGGGAACTGACCTTGCGCGCTGCCCGGCTGAAGGACGCCGGGCAGCCAGCGTTGGAGGCAGCCGCCATGGCCAAGCTGTTCGCCTCGGAAGCGGCGGAAAGCATCTGCTCCGCCGCGATCCAGACCCTGGGCGGCTACGGCTACCTGGCGGACTACCCGGTCGAGCGCATCTACCGCGATGTCCGGGTATGCCAGATCTACGAAGGCACGTCGGACGTGCAGAAGATCATCTTGCAGCGTATGCTTTAAGGGCGATGGGACCGGTCTGGGGCATACGTTTCCTCGTTTTCGCGATTGCGTTCCTGCTTCAAGCCGGTCCTGCATCCGCCGAGTCGGCCCAAGAAGCCTGTACGCCGCGGAAGCGGGCGGAGTTGCCCGTGCAACTGCGCGATGGGTTTGCCTTCGTGCCGGCCAGCATCGGCAGCGTGGCGGTCACGCTGTTGCTGGACACCGGCGCGCAGGGGATGCTGCTGACGCCCAACATTGTCGGAGTGCTTCGCCTTCCAATCGATCCCTATGCCGGCACGCGAATGCTTGGCACTGGCGGCGTCCGAAACGCCCCGAACGTGATGCTCCGCGGCCTGAGGGTCGGCGGCCTGCATTTGGCGGACGGCAGCGTGCCGGTTGCGGCGTTGCCCGGCGTGCCGCAGACCGAGCCTCCGCTCGCCGGGCTGCTGGGCGGCCAGTTCCTGGGGAGCTACGACCTGGACCTCGACGTGCCGCATGGGCGCATGGCGCTTTACGACGCTTCTGGCTGCGCCGCGCCGCCGTTCCCCCTGCCCCACAGCATCCTGCCGCTGAGCGTCTCGCCCGAAGGCGACGTATTCGTCACGGTCCAAGTCAACGGCGAGGACCTGCTGGCGCTGGTTGACACGGGATCGCGCGCGTCGATCATCACGGAGCAGGCAGCCGAACGATTGGGGCTTGGCGGCCCCGGTTCCGCCAACCTCGCCCAAGGAGTGGACGGGTCAACCTTGCCGATCCGGCACTTGCGGGTGCGCAGGCTGCAGGTCGGCACGGAGGTGACCGCCGACGCGCCGATCAGCGTGTCGCCCTTGCAACTCGGCAGGGGCGACATGCTGCTCGGGCTGGATTACCTCGGCCGGCACCGGGTGTGGATTTCGTATCGCACCGGCCGCGTCCTGATCCAATGAGGCCGGCGTCAGGCCGACCTTGCAAGGTCGAAGCTCGTAACGGGACGCACGCCCGAGTCCTCGGCCGACCATGCGAACTCCGGCCGCTGCTGCGTCGGCCGCTCCGGTGCGCGCATCCAATAGCCGGAACCGCGAATGCTCTGGATCAGCACGCCGCCATCCACGTCCAAAGGCAGCTTCTGCCGCAGGTTGAACACGAGCTGATCCACGCTACGGTCCTCTGGCCGCCAAGGACGGCGCAGTGCCGCTGCTGACAGCCGGTCGCGCGTCACTGCGTTGCCGCCGGCGCGGGCAAAGGTTTCCAATGCCGTGAACTCGGCCGACGTGAGGTTGATCCGCTTCCCATCCGGCGTGTGGACGCTACGGTTTTGCAGGTTGATGCGGATCGGGCCGACGGCCAGCACGGCCTCGGTGCTTGGCAAGGCAAAGTGGCTCTTGCGGACGTTGACCCGGCGATGCACGGCGCGGATACGCGCGATCATGTCGCGCAGCGTCGGCGGCTTCGCCAGGTAGTCGTCGGCTCCCAGTTCAAGGCTGGCGATGCGTGCCGCCTCATCCTCGACGCCGGCCAAAACGATGACGCCGCAGTTCCGCGGCTCCACCAGATGCCCGACCAAGACGACGCTATCGACATCGGCCAAACCCAAGCCCACAAGCACGATGTCCGGCAACAGCCGCGCGCTGAGCGCCAGTCCCGTCGTGCTGTCCCGCGCCCACACGGCCTGAATGCCGGCCTCCTCAAGACCGGATACGAGGGTGCGGACGGTGGGAACATCGGACTCGATCAACAAGACCTTTGGATCAACCAAGGAGCCTTCTGCAGCCAGCGTCACCATGCCCATCATCAACACTCCCGTTCCGATACGTTGCAAGAACGATATCACGGAAACGTGTTCGGCCCAGTGAAATCTTGCCGAAAAGTCGTTAAAAGTTTGTTGTTTTCAACTTCTGGTTACGTTCCCGCGGCGTTAACGCCCAGCGGGAGCCAAACTGGCGGTGGGTCAGCGACCGCGTGGAAACTGCACCATCCGGCCGAGGGCCTCGTCAAACAGCGCGTAGCTCGGCGCCGTTAACGCTTCCCGCAACGTGAGCACGCGGGCCGTGCCGAACAGTTCCTCGCAGGCCTCATGGCAGGCGCGCAGGCGGTAGTTCGGCACGCGCGGCACCAGGTGGTGTACGTGATGGTAGCCGATATTGCCGCTGAACCAGCGCAGCACGGATGGCAGCTTCAGGAACGAGCTGCCCCGGATCGCGGCGACGACGGCGCTCCAGTCCGAGTTGTGAGCCCAATGGGCGTCCTCGAAACGGTGCTGGATGCTGAACAGCCACACGCCGATGATCGCCGCGACGGTGATAATGGGCAACTGGACGACAAGCACGGGCCAGATGCCGAGGGGCAGGATCATCGCGGCGAGGACCGCCGCAATCAGCGCGTTCGTGAAGTAAACCGCCCGCCGCTCGCGCACCCAGGCGCGCGGCGTTTCGAACGGCACGCGATACAGCACCAGGAACACGACGGGCGGGATGATCAGGTGGGCGATCACCGGGTGTCGCAGGGTGCGGGCCAGCCAGCGCCGCCATGGCGACATGGCTTCGTACTCCTGGACGGTCAGGCACGTCGAGTAGATGTCGCTCGTCATGTCGCGGCGGTCGAGGTTGTTCCAACTCGCGTGGTGCTGCGCGTGGTGGCGGCGCCAGTTGGTGAAGGGCGTCAGCGTCGCCAGGCTGCAAAGCACGCCAACCACGAAGTTGGCCCGCCGCGACTGGAAGAACGCGCCGTGTCCGCAATCGTGCTGGATAATGAACAGCCGCACCACCAGCCCGGCGGCCGGCAGCACCAGCGCAAGGCTAAGCCAGGGCGAAACGTGATAGGCGACGTACATCAGCGCCAGCAGCGCCACGTAGGCGGCGCCGGTCGAGGCGAACTGCCATACGCTGTGCGCCAGGACCGGAGATTGGAACGTGGCGGCCCGACGCAGGAGAGAGCGGCCGGGCAGTCGGGACGCTTTACCCTCCGGCAACGGATCGGCAGCCGTCGAGGACGGGGGCGCCGCATAAGACGCAGATGACATGGCCAGGATTCCTTGAAGGGTGGCGACCCGATGGGTAAGCGGCGAACCACCGCCGCGGGAGTGCATCACTGGCCCTACCGTGTGCAATCCGATCTGGGGGCGCCGCCGGGGAATCCAGTCCCTATCAAGACAAGTTCAGCAGCAGCGACTTGAGATAGGCGCTTTCCGGCAGCCCGGGGTGGACGGGATGGTCGGGGCCGGCTGCGCCAGTGTGGACGATACGCGCGTCCCGCTTGGCCCGCAGGATGGCCGAACTCACCTGGGCAGCGAACAGGTCCAGCGGCGCATGGTGGCTGCATGACGCCACGAACAGGAACCCGCCGGGCTGGACCAGCGGCGCCGCGAGCCGGGTCATGTGGTGATAAGCGCGCAGGCCGGCGTCCTGGTCCTTGCGCGACTTGGCAAAGGCCGGCGGGTCGCAGACAACGATGTCGAACCGCTCGCCCTCCGCGGCCAGCGCCGCCATCACGTCGAAAGCGTCGCCGCGCCGTGCCGAAACCCGGCCGCTCAAGCCGTTCGCCTCGGCCGCCCGCAACGCAAGGTCCAGCGCGGGCTGGCTGCTGTCCACGAGGAGGACGCCGGCGGCACCGGCGGCAGCGGCCCGCAAACCAAAGGCGCCGACATGGCAGAACACGTCCAGCACGCGGGCGCCGGCGGCGAGAGCGGCAACCTGGTCCCGGTTGGGCCTTTGGTCGAAAAAGAAGCCGGTCTTCTGGCCCGACAACGGGTCCACCGGGAAGCGCACGCCGCCCTCCTCCGCCACGGTCTCGGCATCCGTCCCGTGCAGCAGGCCCACCTCCTGCGGCAATCCTTCCTGCAAGCGCGCGGCGCTGTTGTTGCGCGCCACGACGGCGCGGAGCGGCAGCAGGTCAAGCAGCGCCGCGACGACCTCCGGCAGCAAGCGGTCGGTGCCGGCGGTGTTGGCCTGCACCACGGCCACGTCGCCGAAGCGGTCCACGACCAGCCCGGGCAGCCGGTCTGCCTCGGCGTGCACCAGGCGGTGCTGCGTCCCCGGCGCAACCCGGGCGCGGAACGCGACGGCATCCGCCATCCGTGCCCGGACCCAAGCCGCGTCGATGGTGGCGCCGGGGTCGCGGTCGAGCAGCCGGGCGCCGATCAAGCTGTGCGGGTTGAACATGAAGGTGCCGTAGCGCCAGCCGCCGTCGCCCTCGATGCGGACCGGCGCGCCGGCGGGCCAGGCCCGGTGTTCCGGCGTGGTGGCGATCTCGTTGCTATACGCCCAAGGGTGCCCGGCTTTCAGGCGGCGGTCGTGTCCGGGCTTCAGGCGGAGCAGCGGATGCGGCATGGTGCCGGGTTAGCAGTCCGTTCAGCGGACGTAAACGCGGACCTCCCGCCCGGCAAGGCCGGTCTCGGGCCGGGCAAACAAGCGCACCCGGCCCGGCGGCACGCCTTGCGCCGTGATGGCGCGGGCGACGGTGCCCGCCTCGGCACTGGACGTTGCCGCTTGATCGTCAACCGCGGCGCCCGGGTCCGTGCCGTCGGGCAGCATGGCCACCACGTCGAACACCACGTCCGGCTTGCGGCGGCGGGCCGCAAGCACGGCCTGACGCACCGCATCCTGGATGGGCTGGTCGGGCCGTAGCGTCAGCAGCGGCGGCGGGCCTGGCGGCGCCGCAACGGCCGCCGCGGCGGGAGCCGCAGGGATGACGGGAACCGCGCGGGCGTTGGGATTGAGGGTGTTCTGGTCGATCAGCGTGCAGGCCGGCAAGGCACAGCCGCCCAGCGCCGCCAACCACAAGGCACGACCGGTCAATGCCGGTAATCCGGCGCTTCGCGGTCAAGCGTGCGCTTGATGCTTTGGAGGTGCAGGCGTGCCGGCTCGTCCCCGGCGTCCCGCATCTGCCGCGCCGCCGCTTCCGCCACGTCCGGCGGCACCGGTCGCAGCGCGCGCCCGGTGGACATCGCCAGACGCTGCGCCTCGCACGCGCGTTCAAGGTAATACAGGTCGTCCCACGCTTCGGCGATGCTGCGGCCCAGCACCATGATGCCGTGGTTGCGCATGAACGCCACGTCGGCGTCGCCCATGCTGGCGGCGATGCGGTCGCCCTCCGCCTCGTCCAGCGCCAGGCCGTTGTAGTTGTCATCGACGACGACCCGGCCCAGGAACTTCAGCGCGGTCTGCCCGGCATAGGCCAGCGGCTCGCCTTCCAGCATCGCGAGCGCGGTCGCGTTCGGCATGTGGGTGTGGAACGCCGCCCGTGCGCGCGGCAGGCGCAGGTGGATGCGGGCATGGATGTGGAACGCCGTCGCTTCCGGCACGCCCGTGCCTGCCACCACGTTGCCGTTGAAGTCGCAGACCAGCAGGCGGGACGCCGTAATTTCGTGAAAGCCCCAGCCATAGGGGTTCACCAGGAACAGCGAGTCCGACCCCGGCACGGTGGCCGACAGGTGGTTGCAGATGCCCTCGTGCAGGCCCAGGCGGCTGGCGGCGCGGAAGCAGGCGGCGAGGTCCACCCGGGCCTGCCATACCGCTTCCCGGTCCAGGACCGTGTTGCGCAGGATGGCGGGAGCAGTCGGCAGGGCGTGCGCCAAGGGTGGCCTCCGGGGTTTGCGGGCGACGGGTTGGCGGGCATGATGGCCGCGATCAGCCGGGACGACAACGATGGACACCATGCGATGAGCGCCACGAACCAGCGGATCGACGGCCGGCGCCTGTGGGACAGCCTCATGGCGATGGCCGCCATCGGCGCGACCGCGAAGGGCGGCGTGCGGCGCTTGGCGTTGAGCGAGGTGGACCGCGCCGGGCGCGACCGGTTCCGCGCGGAGTGCGAGCGGGCCGGGCTTGCGGTGCGGATCGACGCGATGGGCAACATGTTCGCGCGCCGCGCCGGGCAGGACCCCACGCGATTGCCGGTGCTGTTCGGCAGCCACCTGGACAGCCAGCCCTCTGGCGGCAAGTTCGACGGCGCGTTGGGGGTCATCGCCGGGCTTGAGGTCATGCGCAGCCTGAACGACCTCGGCATCACGACGGAAGCGCCGGTGGAGTTGGTGAACTGGACGGACGAGGAAGGCAGCCGCTTCGGCCACAGCCTGATGGGGTCCGGCGTTTGGGCCGGGGTGTACGGGCAGGCGGCGATGGAGGCGCTGACGGATAGCGAAGGCACCACGGTCGGCGCGGCGCTGGACGGCATCGGCTACCGCGGCCCGGAACCTGCCCGCCCTTTCCCGGCCGACGCCTATTTCGAGCTGCACATCGAGCAAGGCCCGATCCTGGAGCGGGAAGGCAAGCAGGTCGGCATCGTGACCGGCGGGCAAGCGCAGGTTTGGTACGACGCGGTGTGCACCGGGCAGGACAGCCACGCCGGCACCACGCCGCCCGGCGCCCGGCGGGACGCGCTGGTCTGCGCCGCCCGGGTGATCGACCTGGTGGACCGCCTGATGCGCGCCCGCGGCGAGGACGGGCGCGGCACCGTGGGCCAACTCCAGGTGCTGCCCAACAGCCGCAACGTCGTGCCGGGTGAGGTCCGGTTCAGCGTCGAGTTCCGCCATCCCGACGAGAACGAGATCAGCCGGCTGGCCCAGGAGTTCCCGCAAGAGGCTGGCGCCGTCGCCCGCGGCTGCGGCGTCGCGTTTGAACTGCGCGAGCTGTTCCGCATCCCGGCCCAGCCGTTCGACCCGGCCTGCGTCGATCTGGTGCGGCAAGCGGCGGCGCGCCTCGGGCTCTCCGCCCGCGAGATCATCTCCGGCGCTGCGCACGACGCGATCTACGTCGCGCGGCACGTGCCGACGGCGATGATCTTCACGCCGTGCAAGGACGGGCTGAGCCACAACGAGGCCGAAAGCATCGAACCCGAGGAGGCCGAAGCCGGCTGCCAGATGCTGTTCGAGGCGGTCGTCGCCCGGGCCAATCGCACGCTGGAACCGCGCTGAGCCGTGCGGAGGCGGCCGGCGGCGCGGCAGCCGCCGCGACCACGCCCACCCCGGCGACGCAAAAGGGCAACAGCCCGATGCGTGTCAGAGGGGTTGCCCGCACGCTGCTCCGCCCGTATAGCGGCCTCCCCTGCGGCGCCCGGGCCGCGGCAAGCGGAGGATTGATGCAAGGTACTCGCGCTGCAGACCATTTGGCTCGGGACCGGGCGGGACAGGACGCTCCAGCTCTTCGCGCCCAGGCAAACATCCTGGCCCGGCCCGCCACGATTGAGCGGCGAATGGCGGACGCGATCCGCGCCCTGGCAATCGATGCCGTCGAAACGGCAGGCTCCGGCCATCCGGGGATGCCGATGGGCATGGCGGACGCCGCCACCGCGCTGTGGACCAAGCTGCTGCGCTTCGATGCCGCCGATCCCCGCTGGCCGGACCGCGACCGGTTCGTGCTGTCCGCCGGGCACGGGTCCATGCTGCTTTATGCGCTGCTACACCTCACCGGGCACGCCGGCATGGAGATCGACGTGCTGGAGCGCTTCCGCCAGCTTGACAGCGCCGCCGCCGGGCATCCCGAGTACGGCGAGCACCCGGCCATCGAGACCACGACGGGGCTGCTCGGCCAGGGCTTGGCCACCGCGGTCGGCATGGCGCTCGCCGAGCGCATGATGGCGGCGCGCTACGGCAAGAGCCTGGTGGACCACCGCACCTGGGTCATCGCGTCCGACGGCGACTTGATGGAAGGCATCAGCCACGAGGCCGCGAGCCTGGCCGGGCATCTGCGGCTGGAGAAGCTGACGGTGCTGTGGGACGACAACGGCACGTCGCGGGATGGGCAGGCGGCGCTGTCGTCCTCGGACGACCAGCTCAAGCGGTTCGCCGCGCTGGGCTGGGCGACGAAACGGGTGGACGGGCACGATGCCCAGCAAGTGCAGGCGGCGCTGTCCCTGGCGCTGCGGTCGAAGAAGCCGACCCTGATCGCCTGCCGCACGATCATCGGCTTCGCGGCGCCCACCAAGGCGGGCACGGCGGCGTGCCACGGAGGGCCGCTGGGCCGCGCGGAGGCCCGGGCCGCCAAGCAGGCGATGGACTGGCACCACCCCCCGTTCAACATTCCTCCCGACTTGGCACAGCGCTGGGCCGTTGCCGGCCGGCGCGGAACCGCCGCGCGCCGGGCGTGGCTGAAACGGCTCGCCAAGCACCCGTTGCGGGCCGAGTTCGAGCGCGTTGTGGCGGGCCGCCTGCCGGAAGCCTGGCACGAGGCGATGGCGGCCCTCAAGGCCGAGCTTGCCGACACCCGCCCGGCGCTCGCCACCCGGCAAGCCAGCCAACGGGCGCTTGCGGCGCTTGCGCCGACGGTCCCTGAGCTGGTCGGCGGGTCGGCGGACCTCACGCAGTCCAACCTTACGATGGTCCGCGGCATGGCGCCGGTCGCGCCCGGCAGCTACGCCGGGCGCTACGTGCATTACGGCATCCGCGAGCATGGCATGGCGGCGTGCATGAACGGCCTGGCTCTGCACGGCGGGTTGCTGCCTTATGCCGGCACCTTTCTCGTGTTCAGCGACTACATGCGCCCGGCGCTCCGCTTGGCGGCGATCATGCGCCAGCGGGTGGTCCACGTGCTCACGCATGACAGCATCGGCGCGGGGGAGGACGGGGCGACGCACCAGCCGATCGAGCAGATCGCCTCGCTCCGCGCCATGCCCGGCCTGCACCTGATGCGCCCGGCGGACGCAATCGAGACCGCTGAATGCTGGGAGCTGGCGATCCGCCGCTCCGACGGGCCGACCCTGCTGGTGCTGTCGCGCCAGGCCTTGCCGGCGCTGCGCGGCGACGCCGCCGAGAACCGTAGCGCCCGCGGCGGCTACGTCCTGGCCGAGGCCAACGGCGCGCGGCAGGCGACGCTGATCGCCACCGGGTCCGAGGTGTCGGTCGCCATCGCGGCCCGGCGCATGTTGGCCGACGAGGGCATCGCCGTCGCCGTGGTGTCGCTGCCGTGCTGGGACCTGTTCGCGCAACAGGTCGAGAGCTATCATGCCGGCGTCCTGGGCAGCGCCCCCCGCTTCGGCATTGAGGCCGCGTGCGGCTTCGGTTGGGAGCGTTGGCTCGGCGCGGATGGGGCTTTTATTGGCATGACCGGCTTCGGCGCCAGCGCGCCGGGCGACACGCTGTTCCGGCATTTCGGCATCACGCCGGAGGCCGTCACCGCCGCCGTGAAAAAGCGGCTCGCTGCAAACTAAGGGGGAGATTGGTCGCATGGCCGTCAAGGTCGCCATCAACGGGTTCGGGCGCATCGGCCGCTTGGTGCTGCGCGCCATCGCCGAAAGCGGGCGGGACGACATCGTGCCGGTCGCCATCAACGACCTGGGCAGCGTGGAGGCCAACGCCCACCTGTTCCGCTACGACAGCGTGCACGGCCGCTTCCCCGGGGAGGTCGAGGTGGAAGGCGACGCCATCACCATCCGCTGCGGCGGCCGGACGTTCGGCCCGATCAAGGTTTCGGCGGAGCGCGACCCGTCCAAGGTGCCGTATGGCGGCGTCGATGTCGCGATGGAATGCACCGGGCGCTTCACCAGCAAGGAAGCGGCCAGCGCGCTGATCCACGGCGCCGGCGCCCGCAAGGTGCTGATCAGCGCCCCGGCGGACGGGGTGGATGCCACGGTGGTATACGGGGTGAACCATCAGGTGGTCACGCCCGAAATGACCGTCATCAGCAATGCGTCCTGCACCACCAACTGCTTGGCGCCGATGGCAAAGGTGCTGAACGACAGCTTCGGCATCCTGCGCGGCTACATGGTCACCATCCACGCCTATACCGGCGACCAGAACACCGTGGACACGCTGCACAAGGACCTGCACCGCGCCCGCGCCGCCGCCGTGTCCAGCATCCCGACCACCACGGGCGCCGCCAAGGCCGTGGGCCTGGTCATCCCCGAGTTGGCCGGCAAGCTGGACGGCACGGCCATCCGCGTGCCGACGCCCAATGTGTCGCTGGTCAGCCTCGACGTGAACCTGCGCGAGGCGGCGACGGTTGCGCAGATCAACGATGCGATGAGGGCGGCCTCCACCGGCGCGCTGCGCGGCATTCTGGAGTACAACACGGCCAAGCTGGTCAGCGTCGATTTCAACCACCAGGCGGCGTCCTGCACCTTTGATGCCACGCAGACCGCCGTGGTCGATGGGCAGTTGGCCCGGGTGATGGGCTGGTACGACAACGAGTGGGGCTTCAGCAACCGCATGGTCGACACGGCGGTGCTGTTCGGGACCATGCAGGCGTGACCGTCCGCACGCTGGATGACGCCCGTGTGGCCGGGCAGCGTGTGCTGCTGCGGGCCGACCTCAACGTGCCCGTGCGCGACGGGCGCATCACCGACCTGACGCGGATCGAGCGGCTGTCGCCCACGATCCGGGAACTGGCGGACGCCGGCGCCCGGGTGATCGTGTGCAGCCATTTCGACCGGCCAAAGGGCAAGCGCGTGCCCACGATGTCGCTGGCGCCGATGGCGGACGCCCTCGGCCAGGTGCTGGGCCGCGCCGTGGCGTTCGCGCCGGACTGCATCGGCCCCAAAACCAAAGGCGCGGTTGCCGCGATGGCCGATGGCGACGTGCTCGTGCTGGAGAACACCCGGTTCCACGCGGGCGAGGAAGCCAACGACCCGGCCTTTGCGCGTGCGCTCGCCGCGCTGGCCGACATCTATGTCAATGACGCCTTCTCCGCGGCGCATCGGGCGCACGCCAGCACGGAGGGGGTCGCCCACCTGCTGCCCGCTCATGCCGGCCGTCTGATGCAGGTGGAGCTTGAGGCGCTCGACTCCGCGCTGGGCAGCCCGGCCCGGCCGGTCTGCGCCATTGTCGGCGGGTCCAAGGTTTCGACCAAGCTGGAACTGCTGGGCAACCTGTCCAGCCGGGTCGATGTGTTGGTGATCGGCGGCGCCATGGCCAACACGTTCCTGGCGGCGCAGGGCATGGCGGTCGGCAAGAGCCTGCAAGAAGCGGACATGCACGCGACGGCCCGGGACATCCTGGCGGAGGCGAACCGCGCCGGCTGCGAAGTCGTGCTGCCGTCCGATGCCGTGGTTGCCCGGGAATTTTGGGCCAATCCGCCAACGGAGATCGTTTCGGTGGGGACCATTCCGTCTGACGCGATGATGCTCGACGTGGGACCCGCCACCGTGCAGGCGCTGCAGGACCGCCTGCCCGACATCCGCACGCTGGTTTGGAACGGGCCGCTCGGCGCGTTCGAGACCCCGCCCTTCGACGCGGCAACGACCGCGTTGGCCCGCTCGGTCGGGGAGGCGACATCGCAGGGCGCGCTCCGCAGCGTGGCGGGCGGCGGCGACACTGTGTCCGCCTTGCGGCACGCTGGGGTGCTGGACCGGCTGAGCTACGTCAGCACCGCCGGGGGCGCGTTCCTGGAGTGGCTGGAGGGCAAGACGCTGCCCGGCGTCGCGGCGCTGCAATCGCCGATTTCTTAACGGATTCGTTATCTTTTCGGCTTAAGGTGACGACCATGCTCTCGACAAACTCGCTCTCGGCCTTCTCCGGCGCCGCGTCCATCCCGAAGCTGCCGCAGCCCAGGCCGATTCAGCCGGTCCACGAGCAGCGGGAGGCCATCCCGGTAGCCTCGGCTGCGCCGTCGGGCACGCAGGCCCTGCCCGGCACTGCCCCGCCGGGGCATACGCCGCGGGGCTCGCTGCTGAACTTGTCGGTATAATCAGCCGGGACCCGACTCGCCTCTTGATCCCGCGGGCGCGCCGCAGCACCCTGCGGCCATGGTGCGTTTTTCCTACCATGTTCCCGAAGGCGACACGCATGAGCGCGCTGTTTGCGACGATTGCGGCTATGTCGCTTACGAGAACCCGAAAGTCGTGGTCGGCTCCGTCGTCGTCCATGCCGGGCAAGTGCTGCTCTGCCGCCGGGCGATTGAACCGCGGCGCGGCTATTGGACGCTTCCGGCCGGATATCTGGAGCTGAAGGAAACCGTCGAGGAAGGCGCGCAGCGGGAAGCGCTGGAAGAGGCCCAAGCGCGTATCGCCCTCGATGGCATCCTCGCCGTGTTCAGCATCAGCCGCATCGGCCAGGTGCAGGTGATCTTCCGTGCCCGCTTCGACGGCGCAGCGGATTTCGCGCCCGGCGTGGAGAGCCTCGAAACCCGGCTCTTTGATTGGGGAGACATTCCCTGGGCCGAGCTGGCGTTCCCGTCCGTGAACTGGTCGCTGCACGCTTGGCACGCCGCGGGCGACGGCCCGTTGGGCGCACCCGCCGGCAACCCGCCCGCCGACCGGCGCGGCACGTCGCCCGAGGTCCCCGACGAGGCTGCAACATGAGGCGCTTCGCGTCGATGGTGGCTCCGCTTCTGCCGGTCTTGCTGGCGTCGGCGCCGGCCTTGCCGCAGCAACGCGGGTTGAACCTGCAGGCGACGCCGCCCTCGTCGCCTTTGCTGCCGCTGCCTCCGACCCCTCCCCCCGGCGCCGCCGCGGGTGTTGGACCCAACTACGACCTGGCGCCCACGCCCAACCGTGACCTGGACGTGCCCACCAGCCCGCGCGCCAAGGCTGCGCCCCAACTCGCGCCCGGCCTTTTTACCCGCAGCGAGCAGTATCGGGGCGAGGGCTTCTCAGCCGGCTCCACCGCGCAGGCCGAACAGGAGCGCCGCGTCCGCCCCGGTGCCGGCTTCAAGCTCCGCTTGCCGCTCCAATCGCAATAGCTGCGTGCTGCGCGCCCTCACCGGCCTGATCCTGTGCCAGTTCGCCGGCGAGGTTGTCGCCCGCGTTGCCGGGCTGGCCATGCCCGGCCCGGTGCTGGGCCTCGTGCTGCTGCTCGCCATCCTTGCGGTGCGCGGCGGGCCGGACGAGGCGATGCGGTCCACCAGCGCGGGCCTGTTGCGCCACCTGTCGCTGCTGTTCGTGCCGGCCGGGGTGGGGGTGATTACCCAGCTCGACGCGCTGGGCCGGGATTGGTTGGCCATCGCCGTTGCGATCACGGTTTCGACCGCCTTGGGGCTTGGGGTCACGGCTCTGGTGATGCAGCGTTTGGTTAAATGATGCCGCTCGGCACGATCTGGGTTTACCTGGAGTCCACGCCGCTGCTTGGGCTGACGGCGACGCTGGTCGGCTGGCAGGTGGCCTTGGCGCTCAGCCGGGCGTTGGGCGACCGGCCGCTCGCCAACCCGGTGCTGATCGCGATCCTGCTGCTGTCGCTGCTGCTGCTGGCCACGCGCACGCCCTATTCGGCCTACTTCCAGGGCGCACAATACGTGCACTTCCTGCTGGGGCCGGCGACAGTCGCCCTTGCGGTGCCGATGCACGCCGCATGGGGCCAAATCCGCCGCAGCGCGCCTGCGATCATTCCGGCGATCCTGGCGGGATCGCTGACATCAGCCGTCAGCGTCATGCTGATCGCCCACGCCCTGGGCGCATCGCGCCCGGTCGTGCTGTCATTGGCGCCGAAGTCGGTGACAACGCCGATTGCGATGGGAGTCGCCGAGCAGATCGGCGGCAATCCTTCCCTCGCCGCGGTGTTCGTCCTTTTGACTGGCCTGACGGGCATCGTGGCCGGCCCGCCGCTCTGGACGGCGCTGCGCATCACCGACTGGCGCGCACGCGGCCTGGCGGCCGGCACCGCCGGGCACGGGCTAGCGACGGCCCGCGTGCTGCTGCTGCATGAGACCGCGGGGGCGTTCGGCGGGCTGGCCATCGGCCTGAACGGCATTGTGACGGCGCTGATCGTGCCGCCCTTGGCGCGCTGGCTGATCGGCTGACCGGCACTAAGGCGTGGGCGTGCCCGACCGGCATCAAGGCATGGGCGTGCCGACCGGCATCAGGGCGTTGGCGTGCCGACCGGCACGACGCTGACGCTGTTGTAAGGGCTGCCGCCCGGGCTGAGCGCCTGCGTTGACCAGACCAGGTATACCACCACGCGCTTTTGCGGGTCCCACATCCGGCTGACGCGGATTTCCTTGAACAGCCAGTTGGCCGAGGCGCCGAACACGACCTCGTTCGCCGGCAGCTTGTCCGGGACGGTGATGGCGCCGGTGGCGCGGCAGGCGATGCTGAAGCGGCTGGGGTCGGTGGCGAGGCCGACCGTGCCCTTGATCCCGCCCGTTTCGGCGCGCGAAACGTAGCAGCTTATCCCGTCCACCCTCGGGTCGTCGTAGCGGTCCACCACGATGCGGTCGTTACGACCGATCACGCGGAACGTGGTACTGACATCGCCGACGCGGGTGGGATCGTCGCCGGCCGCAAGCGCGTGGGCCGCCGGCAGGGTCGGTGTCGCGAGCAGTCCGGCCAAAACAGCCAGGCACATCGGTCGCATATGGGGTCACTCCATGGAGGACGTGACATATGCGGGCCGCCAGGGCGGGGAACAAGGCAGCGCTTTCCGGCCATCCCTCCCCATCCGTCCTATGGCGGCGCGGTCCCCGCGGGACAATATGACGGAGCGATGGAGGTGCCCGGATGCTTGACCCGTTGCTGACGTTCTCCGATGCGCTCGTGTCCCGTGTGGCCGGCTCGGGCGCCGGGCTGGTCTGCGTCCATCCCGGGATTGGCGCGCAACGCACGGCGACGCTGTGGCGTCCAGGGGTGCTGGTGACAAGCGAGCAGGGCCTGCCCCCGGACACCGTGGTTTCGGCCGTGCTGCCCGATGGGTCCCATGTGCAAGCGCACCTCGCGGGCCGCGACCCCGGCACCAACGTCGCCGTGCTGCGGCTTGAGTTCGACGGGCCGGGCTTGCCCGCGCCTGCCGAACCGCGCAGCGGCGGCCTCGCGCTGATGCTGGGCGCCGCGATGGACGGCAGCCCGACAGCCCGGCTGGGCCTGGTGCACCGCGTCGGCCCGGCGTGGGACAGCCTCGCCGGCGGCCGGATCGACCGGCTCATCAGCCTTGACGCCCGCTTGTCGGGACAGGACGAGGGCGGGCCGGTGCTGGATGCTGCGGGCGGCCTTCTCGGCATGTCAACGCTCGGCCCGCGCCGGCGCGTCCTGGTCATCCCGGCCGCGACGGTGGACCGCGTGCTGCCGCCGTTGCTGGCAGACGGCCAAGTCCCGCGCGGGTGGCTGGGCTTGGGGCTGCAGCCGGTGTCGATCCCCGCGGGGTGGCAGGCCGCGGCCGGCCTCGATGCGGGCTTGATGGTGATCAGCCTCGCGACGTCCGGCCCGGCGGAGCAGGCCGGCGTGCTGCCCGGCGACATCCTGCTCGCCGTGGACGGCGCGGCTGCGCCCCATATGCGAGCCATAGCGGGGGCGCTGAGCAGCCGCGCTGCCGGTACGGGCGTGACGCTGCGCTTGCTGCGAGGCGGAACGCCGATCGAACTACCGGTTCACATCGCCGCGTGGCCCGCCGCATGAAACCGCCAGCAACGTTTGCGATGCCGGCCCCGACGCGGCTGGGACTGCAGGTCGCGGTGGCGGCGCGGTCGCCGGTGCGCCAGGCGGACTTGGCCGCCCGGGTCGCCCTGGCCGGCCACACGCTGGCCGCTGTGTCCGAGGCGGAAGTCGTGCTGGCCGACGGGGCGGCCATGACCGTCCCGAACCTGCCGGTGCTTCGCCTCGGGACCGGTGACGAGGAGGCGAGCGTGCTGCCGCCGGGGCTGACGCCGGCGCAACTGGACGCCGGGCTGCGCGCCGTGGCGGCCGGGCTGCGCGTGAGCCTGCCGGAAACGGCCGTGCCGGGCTTTGCCGAGGCCCCGCCGCCGCGCCCACTGCTGACCCCGCGCGAACTGGAGATCCTGCGTGCGCTCGGCGAGGGCATGACGAACAAGGCCGTCGCGCGTCAGCTCGGCATCAGCGCGCACACCGTCAAGTTCCACCTGGAAGCCGTGTTCGCCAAGCTCGGCGTGGCGAGCCGGGCCGAAGCCGTGGCGAAGGGATTGCGCCGCGGGCTGCTGATGCTGTAGCGCCCCAGGTTGCGGGGCCTGATTGCACTGTGGCCGGAACCCGGCGCCCCGCTGCGGCGCTACGTTTGCCACGGCAACGAAAGAGCAAGCGATGTCTGACAATCCTCTGGAAGTCACCCCGGAACGCACGCAGCGCATCGAGGCGCGTGCCCGGCATCTCTGGGAAGAGGCCGGCAGCCTACCAGGACGCATGGCCGAGTTCACCGAGCGGGCCGACGAGTTGATCCGCATGGAAGACGCGGCCGGCACCGGCCAGTTGCCCAACCCCATGACCCAAGAAGAGCTGGTGCCCGGCGTCGTGGTCGAAGAAGCAAGCATCCAGGAGAACCTCGGCGAGTTCCCGGGCGGCTCCAGCGTCGCAGACCAGGGCGAGTGGCGGGAAACGCCGATGACCCGCGACGAACTGCGGCATGGCAGCGACGCCGAGCCGGAACGCGGCAACGCGCCCTAGCGGCTATCCGCGCGCTTGACGCAGGGCCGCTTGGACCAGAGCATCCAACGCCGACAGGAAACGGGAGCGGTCCGCCTTTGTCAGCGGCGGCGGTCCGCCGCCGCCCGCGCCGATCTCACGCAGGTGCCTCGCGACCTCTCGGCCAGCCAGCGCCGAGCCTATGTTGTCCGCCGTCCAGACATGGCCATTATGCGACAGCGCCCGCGCCCCGCGTGCCAAGCAACGGGACGCAAGCGGGATGTCGGCGGTGACGCACACGTCCGCGGGGCCGATGCGCTCGGCGATCCAATCGTCGGCTTCGTCCGGCTTCCCGCCCACGGTGATCATCTCGACATGGGGCAGGCCCGGCGGGCGGATCGGGCGGGAGCCGTTCGACACCACCCGGACCGGAAGGCCGAGGCGGGTGGCGACGCGGAACGCTTCTTCCCGCACCGGGCAAGCATCCGCGTCGATGAACAGCGTGACCATCACGGCCAAACTGGCTGCGTCTCGCCGCCGCTAGACCTTCTCAACCTGGCTGTATTCAAGCTCGACCGGAGTTGAGCGGCCGAAGATCGACACGCTGACCTTCACGCGGCCCTTTTCCTCGTCCACCTCCTCGACCGTGCCGTTGAAGCTGGTGAACGGCCCATCGGCGACGCGGATCTGCTCGCCGACCTCGAACAGGATGGCCGGACGTGCGCGCTCCACGCCTTCCGCGCTCTGCTTGAGGATGCGGTCGGCTTCCGCATCGGTGATGGGCGACGGCCGGGTCTTGGTGCCGAGGAAGCCCGTAACCTTGGGTGTGTCCTTGATCAGGTGCCAGGTTTGGTCGGTCAATTCCATCTTGACCAGCACATAGCCGGGAAAGAACTTGCGCTCCGCGTTGATCTTCTGGCCGCGCCGGACCTCAACCACATCCTCGGCAGGCACCAGCACCTCGTCCACCATGTCGGCCAGGCCCTTCTGCGCGGCCTGTTCCTTGACCTGCTGCGCGATTTTCTTCTCGAATCCGGAGTAAACGTGAACGACGTACCAACGCTTGGCCATAACTGGTCCCTTAAAACCCGACGCCGAACAGCGCGCGGACGCCGACACCGATGATCTGGTCGGCGACGAAGAAGAATACGGCTGCCAGCCCCGACAAGGCGAACACCAGGCCGGTGGTGACCAGCGTTTCCTTGCGGGACGGCCAGGTGACCTTCCCCACCTCGGTCCGCACTTCACGGAGGAACTTCACCGGGTCAACCGCCAACGCCATGGATTCCGAACTTTCTTGAGGAGCACGCATCACAGCAGGCGGACGCGCCGGCTGGCAGGGGCGGAGGGTCTCGAACTCTCAACCTCCGGTTTTGGAGACCGGCGCTCTAGCCAATTGAGCTACGCCCCTGCATGGCCGGCAAGCCATTCGGCCTGACGGCCCGGCGCGGCCGTCCTTGCGAAGTGCGTAGAAAGAGCGTGCGCGACGTTCTGTCAAGTGTTCACGGCAGGCCAGACGACGAGAACCTACCCACGGCTGGTCGCGAACACCTATATCTGCCGCCGCATGACCCGGTTCCGATGCCCCCGCCCCTGACCAGTCCCGCCCTGCCGATGCGCCGCCGGCCAGACACGGCCCGTGATCCGCGTCGGCGCTGGGCGGTCGTCGGTTCCGTCCTGCTGCACCTTCTGGCACTTGCGGCGCTGCTGATCGCGCGGACGCCTGAACCGCCCATGCCGGTCGCGCCGTCCTACGATCTGCTGTTCGAGAACGGCGGGTCCTCCACGCCGCCCACCGCGCCCAACCAGGCGCTCGACACACCCTCCGAGGCCCCGGCTGCCGATCTGCCGCCTACCCCCGAACCCGAGCCGCCGGCCGAGCAGGCGACGCCTGCTCCGCAACCCGACTTGATCCAGCCCGAGCCGCCTGCACCCGAACCGGCCGAGCCGTTGCAACCGCAGGCGGCCCCGCAGCCCAAGCCCGAACCTGTTCCCACGCCAAGCCCGGCGCCTTCGGCCTCGTTGCCCGATCTGGTCCAGCCTGAGCCGGACTCTGCGCCGGAGACGGCTGAACCGGAAGAGCCGCCGCAGCCGGAGCCTGCTGAGCCTGTGCCCGTGCCCAGGCCGGAACCGCCCGCAGTGCGGCTTGCCGAGCCGGAACCTGTGGCGCCGCCGATGTCGCCGCGAACCCTGGCGCCCGACCTGCCGCCCTTGGTTCCGCCGCCGCCCGCGCCAACGCCGCCGCTCCCTCAGCAGCAGGCGTTGCAGCGCCCGGCACCCGGCACGTTTGCGGCGCCGATGGACCTGAACTTCGGCCGGGCTGCCACCCGCGCGCCGGCGCCCCGTGCTGCCGGGTCGTCCCGCGCCATCGACTTCTCGCTGGGCGCCCCGAAGCTTGGCCCCAACAAGAGCGAGGCGTTTTTCGATGTCCGGGCCAAGAACATCGGCGCGGATTGGGCGCAAGGCTTGGCGGTTTACTGGCGTCAGCACCGTTACTACCCGCAGCAGGCCGCCCAGAACGGCGAGGACGGCACGGTTGAGATTCAGATCGTGGTGAACCGCCTGGGCCGGGTGGAGTCGGTCGAGATCCTGCGCCGCTCCGGCTCGCCCTGGCTCGACATGGCCGCGGTTGGCACCTGGCGCAACGCGCAGTTGGCGCCGTTGCCGGCCGAGAACACCGACCGGACCATCACCATTCCGCTGACCATCAACTACCTGCTGATCCGCTGATCCCAAGCGACCCGTACGGCCCGTTGCAGGTGCCGACGCCGTTTGGTAATCTCTGGACAGGCGGATGTAGCTCAGTTGGTAGAGCGTCAGATTTCCAATCTGAATGTCGCGAGTTCGAACCTCGTCGTCCGCTCCATCATTCAACGCCCGCGCTGCAAAGCGCACCGATCCTTTCGGGATCAGGATTTCCAGCCGCCCGCATCGGCCAACCGCGCCGGCTTCCCGCAAGCGGCGGGGCCTGTCACCATGGCGGCATGATCCCGACCAGCAATCTCGCCAACCTGCTGTTCCACGCTGCGCAGCGCCATCCGGACCGCCCCGGGCTGCTGCGGGGCGACCGGGTTTGGACCTGGGCCGAGCTGGCCGCCCGCGTCCGCCGGGCAGCCGCGGCCTTGGCGGCGCGGGGCATCGGCAAGGGCGACCGCATCTTGGTGCACGCCGTGAACGGCCCGGCGCTGTTCGAGACGATGTGGACCGCTTGGGCGCTGGGCGCCGTTTGGGTGCCGACCAACGTCCGGCTGACCCCGGCCGAGGTCGCCTACCTCGCGCAATCGTCCAAAGCCGCCGTTCACGTCATCGGCGCAGCGTTCCCAAGACACGCCGAAGCCGCAGCCGCCGCCAACCCGGCATGGCGCCTGACCATCACCATCGGCGAAGGCGCGCTCAGTTGGGACGGGCTGGCTGACGAGCAAGCGGCCTTGGTGGTTCCGACCGACGTGGACCGGGACGACCCGTGCTGGCTGTTCTACACCTCCGGCACCACCGGGCGGCCCAAAGCCGGGGTGCTGACCCATGGCCAGATGGCCTTCGTCACCCTGAGCCACCTTTGCGACCTGATGCCCGGCACGACCGAGCGCGACGTGTCCTTGGTTGTCGCCCCACTGTCCCACGGCGCCGGCATCCATGCCGTCACGCAGGTCGCCCGCGGCACCGCGAGCGTCCTGCTCGAATCCGAAACGCTCGACTGCGCCGAGGCATGGCGTTTGGTGGAGCGGCACCAGGTCACCAACATGTTCACGGTCCCCACGATCCTGACCATGCTGACGCGCGATCCCGCGGTGGACCGGCACGACCATGCGTCGTTGCGCTACGTGGTGTATGCCGGCGCCCCGATGTTCCGCGCGGACCAGCAGCACGCGCTGCGCAAGCTCGGCCGCGTCCTCGTGCAGTATTTCGGGCTGGGCGAGGTGACGGGCAACATCACCGTGCTGCCGCCGCATCTGCACTCGGTCGACGATGACCCGGCGATCCCGACCGGCACTTGCGGCCAGGCCCGCACCGGGATGGAGGTCGCGATCCTGGGTTCCGATGGCGCGCGCTTGAGTCCAGGGGAGACCGGGGAGATCGGCGTGCGCGGCCCCGCCGTGTTCCTCGGCTACGCCGACAACCCGGAGGCCACTGCGCAGGCGTTCCGCCACGGCTGGTTCCACACCGGCGACATCGGCCGCCTCGACGAGCGCGGCTTCCTGTTCATCACCGGGCGCGCATCGGACATGTACATCTCCGGCGGCAGCAACGTGTATCCGCGCGAGGTCGAGGAGGTGCTCATGCTCCACCCGGCCGTGGCAGAGGCCTGCATCGTTGGCATGCCGCATCCGAAATGGGGAGAAACCGGCGTGGCCGTCCTGGTGCCGCGCGACGGCGCCCGCATCGACGCCGCCGCGGTCCTGGCACAATGCGAAGGGCGGCTCGCGAAGTATAAGCGCCCCGCCCGCGTCGTGGTCTGGGATGCGCTGCCGAAGTCCGGCTATGGCAAGGTGGTCAAGGCCGACGTGAAACGGTTGTTGGCCGAACGGGCCGTCGCGCCTTGAACCACCTCACCAAGCGCCTTCAGGCCGCCGCCCGCACGGTCACGGCGTCCAACGCCTGGCCGAGATCGGCCAGGATGTCGTCGATGTGCTCGATGCCGACCGACAGCCGCACATAGCCGGGGCTGACGCCACTCGCTATCTGCTCCTCCGCTTCCAGTTGCGAGTGCGTCGTGCTGGCGGGGTGGATGGCCAGCGTCCGCGCGTCGCCGATGTTGGCGACGTGCAGCACCATCTGCAGCCGGTCGATGAAGGCCCGGCCCGCATCGGCGCCGCCGGCCAGTTCCAGCCCGACCAGGCCGCCATAGCCGCCGCGCATGGCGCACGCCGCGCGTTCCGCCGTGGCGCCGGTCTGCTGCGAGGGGTGGATGACCCGCGCCACCTCCGGCCGGGTCAGCAAGAAGTCCACGACGGCCTGAGCATTGCTGCAATGCCGCTCCATGCGCAGCGCCACCGTCTCGATCCCCTGCAGCACAAGGAAGGCGTTGAACGGGCTGAGCGCCGGGCCGAGGTCGCGCAGCAAGGTCACCCGCGCCTTCAGGATGTAGGCGATGGGGCCGAGCGGCTTCGCCGCCTCCACCCACACCGCGCCATGGTAGCTGGCATCGGGCTGGTGCAGCGCCGGCTGACGGTCGGGGTAGGCCGCCCAGTCGAAGTTGCCGCCGTCGACGATCAGCCCGGCAATCGACGTGCCGTGCCCGCCCAGGTACTTGGTCCCGGAATAGATGACGACCGCCGCCCCATGGTCGAACGGGCGCACCAGCAACGGCGCCGCCGTGTTGTCCATGATCAACGGAATGCCGAACCGCCGGCCGATGGCGGCGACCTCGGCAATTGGGAACACCTCCAGCTTCGGGTTCGGCAGCGTCTCGGCGTAGTAGGCCCGGGTGCGGTCGTCCGTCGCACGGGCGAAGGCTTCGGGGTCGGCCGGATCGACGAAGCGGGTCTCGATGCCCTGGTCGCGCAGCGTGTTGGCGAACAGGTTCCAGGTGCCGCCATACAGGTTGGTCGAGCTGACGATGTTGTCGCCGACCCGTGCCAAGTTCTGCACCGCGAGCGCCGACGCCGCCTGCCCGGACGCTACCGCCAGCGCCGCGGCACCACCCTCCAGCGCCGCGACCCGCTTTTCCAGCACGTCTGCGGTCGGGTTCATGATGCGCGTATAGATGTTGCCGAGCTGCTTCAGCGCGAACAGGTCGGCGGCGTGCTCCGCGTTGTCGAACTGGAAGCTGGTCGTCTGGTAAATCGGCACCGCGACTGCGTTGGTTGCGGGGTCATGGCGCCAGCCGGCGTGCAGGGCCAGGGTCTCGGGGTGCTTGGAGTTCATCGGGACAGTCCCTTGTTGGTCGTGCCCGGCACCATAGCCGCGGGGGCGCCTCGCACGGAAGCACGAACCCGGGATGCCGCGCCGCGTTGCGTCCGGCAGCACAGGAGACGCGATCATGGACACCCAAGCCATCAAGCTCGCCGCCGCGGATGTCGAGGCGACCCCGTTCCAGATCCCAGGCGCCCAAGGCGAGTTCCGCATCCAGATCCTGAACGAGGACCAGGCCCGCGGCGTCGTGACCACCATCGTGCACCTGCCGCCCGGCGGCGTGATCCCCGCGCACCGCCACCAGGCCGGCGCCGAGATGCACTACGTGCTGGAGGGCGACCTGATCGACGCTGGGCAGGAAATGGGGGTGGGCGGCTTCCTGACCCATGCGCCGGGCCAGGTGCACGGCCCGCATGAAAGCCGGGGCGGCGCCAAGGTGCTGACGGTGCAGCAATGGCAGTCAAAGGACGGCAGCTTCGATTTCGAGCCGGCCTGACCGCGATGGACCAGCCGTTCCCCGAGCTTCCGGCCGGCGCGTTCGAGAAGGTGGACCCGTCCCCGGACACGCGGTTCTACGCCCAGGCCAGGCTGGTCACGCATATCGACGATGCCGCCATCGCCGCGGTGACGGCGCTTTACCGCGACGTGCTGCCGGCCGGGGGCACCGTGCTGGACCTCATGTCCAGTTGGGTCAGCCATCTGCCGGAGGGCATCGCCTATGCCGAAGTGGTCGGCCACGGCATGAACGCGCGCGAGTTGGCTGCGAACCCCCGGCTGGACCGGCGGTTCGTCCAGGACCTCAACGCCGAGCCGGTGCTGCCCTTGCCGCCTGCCAGCGTCGATGCCGCCTGCATCTGCGTGTCGGTCCAGTATCTTCAGCGCCCGGCCGAGGTCTTCGCCAGCCTCGCCAACGTTCTGCGCCCCGGCGCGCTGGTGGTCATCACCTTTTCGAACCGCTGCTTCCCGACCAAGGCCGTGGCAATCTGGCAGGCGCTGGACGGGCCGGACCAGTGCCGGTTGGTTGAGTTGTACCTGCGGCGTGCCGGGTTCCCGACCGTTGAAAGCCGCACCCTGCGGGACGGCGGCCGCGGCGACCCGCTTTGGGCGGTGATCGGGCGAACGGCGGCTTGAAGGGATGGTGGGCGCCGTTGGGTTCGAACCAACGACCCGCTGATTAAGAGTCAGCTGCTCTACCAACTGAGCTAGGCGCCCGCCGGACCTGGCTATAGCAGCGTCGCCCGGCCTTGCAAAGCCGCGCCTGCATCACGGCTTGCATCGCAACGCACCCCCGTGTTTGCTGCAATGCCGGCGCAGTTGCGTCGTCGAACCAGGGGGTATGGTGGCCTACGCTTTGCAGCAGCTTATCAACGGCGTCACGTTGGGCATGATTTACGGGTTGATCGCGGTCGGGTACACCATGGTGTACGGCATCATCGGAATGATCAACTTCGCTCACGGCGACGTGTTTATGATCGGCGCGTTCTTGTCGCTGATCTCGCTGACCCTGCTGTCCGCCTTGGGTCTGTCTTCCGTGCCGATTGCGCTTGCGCTCACGTTGGTGTTCGCCGCCGGCATCGCGGCGCTGTATGGCTGGACCATCGAGCGTGTGGCCTACCGTCCGTTGCGCGGCAGCTTCCGGCTTGCGCCGCTCATCAGCGCTATCGGTATGTCGATCGTGCTGCAGAATTTCGCCCAGCTCAGCCAAGGTGCAGGGGTGAAGCCGATTGCGCCGCTGATCCCGGGCGGCATCCAGTTGATGAATGTGGAAGGGTTCGCAGTGCAGTTGTCCTGGATGAGGATAGTGGTCGTCGTGACCACCCTGACTGTGCTCGGCGTTTTGACATATGTCATTTCGGCCACGCCACTCGGGCGGGCAATGCGTGCATGCGAGCAGGATCAGAAGATGGCGGGATTGCTCGGCATCGACGCCGGCCGGACCATCAGCCTCACCTTCGTCATTGGTGCTTCACTTGCGGCGGTTGCCGGGTTGATGTTCCTGCTGTACTACGGCGTGATCGATTTCTTTATCGGTTTCGTGGCCGGGGTGAAGGCGTTCACTGCGGCGGTGCTGGGCGGCATCGGCTCGCTGCCAGGCGCAGTGCTGGGCGGCCTCGCCATCGGGTTGATCGAAACGTTCTGGTCCGCCTACTTCAGCGTCCAATACAAGGATGTGGCGGCGTTCAGCATCCTGATCGTCGTTTTGATCTTCTTGCCATCCGGTTTGCTGGGCCGCACGGACGTTGAGAAGGTATGAACTCCAATCTGAAAGACGCCGGGCTTTCCGCGCTGGTGGCGCTGGGCCTGTTCGGGCCGATGATCGGGTTGAAAACCGAGTCCGGACCCACCAGCCTTTATCTAGTGCCCCGCCCCTTGGCGCTCGCCGCCGCGGTGGCCGCGGTGTTCTTCGGCCGGCTTCTCTTGTTGGCCTGGCGTGGGCGTCGATCCGGCGAATATTGGGCGAACCGCAAGTTTGCGGAGACGTTGCAGCGGTCCGGTCGCTTCCTGGCCCCGGCGCTGCTGGCGTTGGCCGTTTTGCTGCCATTCATTTCCGGGCGCTACGGCATCGACCTCGGCGTCCTCGTGCTGACCTACGTGATGCTCGGCTGGGGGCTGAATATCGTCGTCGGGTTGGCCGGGCTGCTCGACCTCGGTTACGTCGCGTTCTACGCGGTCGGCGCCTACTCCTTTGCGCTGCTGTCGCAGACATTCGGCCTGGGGTTCTGGACCTGCCTGCCGCTGGCTGGGCTGTTCGCGGCGACCTGGGGCGTGATGCTGGGCTTTCCCGTGCTGCGGCTTCGCGGCGACTACCTGGCCATCGTGACGCTCGGCTTCGGTGAGATTATCCGCATTGTCCTGCTGAACGCAGCCAGCATCACTGGCGGACCGAACGGAATCAACAGTATTCCACGACCCACGCTGTTTGGCTTGCAGTTCTCCGCCGCGGGCGGGCCGGGCACGTTTACAGGGTTCCTCGAAAGCTTGGGCTATCCCATCGAGTACAGCCCGACGCAGCGCGCCGTCTTTCTTTATTACGTGATCCTGGGCCTGGCGCTCTTGACCAACTGGGTCACCCTGCGCCTTCGCCGTGTCGCTCTTGGCCGAGCTTGGGAAGCACTGCGGGAAGACGAAATTGCCTGCCGCTCGCTCGGCATCAACGTCACTGTCACCAAGCTCACGGCATTTGCCATTGGCGCGACCTTTGGCGGCTTTGCCGGCGCGTTCTTTGCTACGCGCAATGGTTTCATCAGCCCGGAAAGCTTCAACTTTTTCGAAAGCGCCATCGTGCTCGCCATCGTGGTGCTCGGGGGCTTGGGCAGCCAGCTTGGCACGGCGCTCGCGGCCATCGTGATGATCGGCGGGTTTGAGGTGTTCCGCGACCTCGCCGACTACCGCATGTTGCTGTTCGGTGGCGCGCTGGTGCTGATCATGGTGCTGCGCCCGCGCGGCCTGGTGTCCGGCCGGACGCCGAGCGTGGCGCTCGGACATCGCCGGGAAATCTCGGCCGAACTGGTGGCTGAAGGCCGTGGATAGTCCTCTCCTGCAAGTCACCGGCCTGACGATGCGCTTCGGCGGGCTGACGGCGGTGAACGCCCTGTCCTTCGAGGCGCGGCGCGGCGAGATCACCTCCGTCATCGGCCCGAACGGCGCGGGCAAGACCACGGTGTTCAACTGCATCACCGGCTTCTACCGTCCCACCTCTGGCGACATCGCGTTGACCCATCCGGACGGCGCGGCGTTCCACTTGCAGACCTTGCCGGGCCACCGCATCGCCCGGCGCGCCCGCGTCGCCCGCACCTTCCAGAACATCCGCCTGTTCGCCGGCATGACGGTGCTGGAAAACCTGCTGGTGGCGCAGCACAACGCGCTGATGCCCAACGTGGCCTCCGGCCTGCTCGCCGTGTTCGGCCTGGGCGGGCACGGCGCGGCGGAGGCCGTCGCCATCGACCGCGCCCGCGGCTGGCTGGATCGCATCAACCTGCTGCCCCGCGCCGACGACCCGGCGGGCGCCCTGCCCTACGGCGATCAGCGCCGGCTGGAGATCGCCCGCGCCATGTGCATCGCCCCGGTGCTGCTGTGCCTGGACGAGCCCGCGGCCGGATTGAACCCGCGGGAAAGCGACGCCTTGGCGGAACTGCTCAAAACCATTCAAGCCGATGGCTGCTCGGTGCTGCTGATCGAGCACGACATGGGCGTCGTCATGCGCATCTCGGACCATATCGTCGTGCTCGACCACGGAAGCCGCATCAGCGATGGCGACCCGGCCCATGTCCGCGCCGACCCCGCCGTGGTCGCCGCCTACCTCGGGGAAGGCGACGAGGACGACCCCGACGTGCCGCTTGCGGCAGCGTCCGACGTGCCGCTCGCGGCGGCGTCCACGGGGCCGCTGGCCGCCGCGTCATGAGCGGGCCGCTGCTCAAGCTGTCCGGCGTCACCGCGTTCTACGGCGCGATCCAGGCGCTGAAAGGCGTGGATTTGGAGGTGGCGCCGGGCGAGATCGTCACGTTGATCGGCGCAAACGGCGCGGGCAAGAGCACGCTGATGATGACGATCTGCGGCAGCCCGCACGCGCGGCACGGCCAGATCCTCTACGACGGCCGCGACATTACGGCCCTGCCGACGCACGAGATCATGCGCATGGGCCTGGCCCAGTCGCCCGAAGGCCGCCGCATCTTCGGCCGCATGACGGTGCACGAGAACCTGCTGATGGGCGCGCAGGTCGTCGCCATGCGCAACTACGCCGCGACCCGGGACCTGGTGTTCACCCTGTTCCCCCGGCTCAAGGAGCGCCTGACCCAGCGGGGCGGCACCTTGTCAGGCGGCGAGCAGCAGATGCTGGCCATTGGCCGCGCGCTGATGAGCCAGCCGCGCCTGCTGCTGCTTGACGAGCCGAGCCTGGGCCTGGCGCCGCTGGTGGTGCGGCAGATTTTCGGCGCGATCCGCCAATTGAACCGGGACACCGGGCTGACGGTGCTGCTTGTGGAGCAGAACGCCTTTCAGGCGCTTCGCCTGGCGCACCGTGGCTACGTGCTGGTCAACGGCGCCGTTACCATGGCCGGGTCGGGTGCCGAGCTGCTGGCACGGCCGGAAATCCGCGCAGCCTACCTGGAGGGCGGGCATTAGCGCCCTTCCCCGCTTTGCGGCTTCCGCATAGGGTATGTTGCGTATCAAGAAAGGAACGTTTGCATGTTTCGCAGAACCCTGGCCGCCAGCGCCGCCGTGCTGGCCGTCACCCTCGCTGGCGCCGCAGCGCAGGCGCAGATCCGCATTGCGACCGTGGGGCCGATGACCGGGTCCTACGCCGCGGTCGGCGCGCAGATGAAGGCCGGCGCCGAGCAGGCCGTCGCGGACATCAACAAGGCCGGCGGCGTTAACGGCCAGCAGCTCGTGCTTGAGGTCGGCGACGACGCCTGCGACCCGCGCCAGGCGGTGTCGGTGGCGAACCAGATGGCCAGCCGCAAGGTGGCGGTGGTGGCCGGGCACTACTGCTCCGGCAGCTCGATCCCGGCCAGCAAGGTTTATGCGGAAGAAGGCGTGCTGCAGATCAGCCCGGCCAGCACCAACCCCGCCTATACCGACAAGGGTAGCTGGAACACCTTCCGCGTTTGCGGCCGGGACGACCAGCAGGGCCTGGTGGCCGGCAAGTATCTCGCCACGACGTTCAAGGGCAAGAAAATCGCGATCCTGCACGACAACTCGGCCTACGGCAAAGGCCTGGCGGACGAAACCAAGAAGTCGCTGAATGCCAACGGCACCACGGAGGCGCTCTACGCCGCGTACACGCCCGGCGAGCGCGACTATTCCGCCATCGTCAGCCGCATGAAGCAGGCGGGGATCGACGTGATCTACGTCGGCGGCTACCACACGGAAACCGGGCTGATCGCGCGCCAGGCCAAAGAGCAGGGCATGAACGTCACGATGGTCGGCGGCGACGCGCTGGTGACCAACGAGTTCTGGCAGATTGCCGGCCCGGCCGGCGAGAACACGCTGATGACCTTCCCTTCCGATCCGCGGAAGCGCCCGACGGCGGCGGCGGCCGTTTCCGAATTCAAAGCGAAGGGCTTCGACCCGGAGGGCTACACGCTCTACACCTACGGCGCGATCCAGATCTGGGCTGAGGCCGCCAAGAAGGCCAACAGCATCGACGGGAAGAAGGTCGCCGATGTCCTGCATGGCGGCCAGGCCTGGAACAGCGTGCTGGGGCCGATCAGCTTCGACAAGAAAGGCGACATCACCACGGCGGACTACGTGTTCTACGTTTGGAAGAACGGCAACTATTCCGAACTTTAAGATAGGTGGACCGCAGGCCCGGGTACGTCCCGGGCCGTTTCTTAATCCGTGACGATGATGCGGTGATAGGAGCGACCGAAGTAGATCAGGCCCTCATGCGCGCCGCTGGCCTGGATTGCATCGACCTCGCAGAAAAACACGTTATGGGTGCCGACCTCCGCCACCTGGGCGATCCGGCAATCGAACGACACAACGGCGTCAGACAGCACCGGCGCGCCCGTCGCCAAGGTGATCCAATCGGCTTGGGCAAAGCGTTCCGGCATCGTATGCGGCGTGAAACCCGCAAAGATCGGCGACAGCGCCTCCTGGGAAGCAGCGAGCGTGTTGACGCACAGCACGGCGTTGGCCTTGAACGCCTCGTTGGAGTCGCTGTTGCGGTTCATGCACACCACCAACGTCGGAGGGTCGTCGGTGACGCTGCACACGGCCGAGGCGGTGAACGCGCATCGGCCGGCCGGTCCGTCCGAGGTGATGACGCTGACCGCGGCTCCAAGCCGGGCCATTGCGTTGCGATAGCTTTCCCGGTCAACCAACCCCGCACCTCATCTGCATCCGTCAAGAAATGGCAGAGGCGCAGCGGGAATAGAAGGGGCCAAACGAAAACGGGCGCCCTTTGGCGACGCCCGCTCCGTGTCTTTGCGCTGCAGAGGCTAGATTTTGTCTGCGGCGTCGCGGATCGTGTCCTTCGCGCCGCCAACGGCGCTCTCGGTCTTGCCGGCCATCTTGTCGGCTTTCCCCTCGGCCTGCAGCTTCTCGTCCCCAGTCAGCTTGCCGGCGCCTTCCTTGACGGCACCCTTGACCTTATCCCAGGCGCCTTGCACTCGGTTCTCATCAACCATGAGTTTGCTCCCTTGCAGCGTCGTGCTGCTGCCGATGCAACGTCTCCACTCCCGCAAGGTTCCGCGGAGGATTTGAACTCACGCATCGGCGCGGCCCTCTCCAGGAACCGCCGGCCCAAGCGCAACCGCGCCGGGCGCCGCGGACGGCTATTGCGCCGTGGCGCTCGCTTCGCTGCGCGTCGCGCCGACGCGGGCGGCCAAGGCAGCGGCCATGAACCCGTCCAACGCACCGTCCAGCACGGCGCCGGGATTGCCGGTTTCGACGCCGGTGCGCAGGTCCTTCACCAACTGATAAGGCGCCAGCACGTAGCTGCGGATCTGGTGGCCCCAACCGATGTCGGTCTTGGCGTTCTCCTGCGCCGTCGCGGCGGCTTCGCGGCGTTGCAGCTCCGCCTCGTACATCCGGGCTTTCAGCATGGTCATCGCCGTGGCCCGGTTGCGGTGCTGGCTGCGGTCGGTTTGGCAGGCCACGACGATGCCGGTGGGCACATGGGTGATGCGGATGGCGCTTTCCGTCTTGTTGACGTGCTGTCCCCCGGCGCCGCTGGCCCGGAAGGTGTCAACTCTCAGGTCGCTCTCGTTCACCTCGATCTCGATGGTGTCGTCGACGACCGGGTAAACCCAGACGCTGGCAAAGCTCGTCTGCCGCCGCGCCGCACTGTCGAACGGGCTGATCCGCACCAGGCGATGCACCCCGGCCTCGGTCTTGAGCCAACCGTAAGCGTTCGGTCCGCTCACCTGCATGGTCGCCGACTTGATGCCGGCCTGCTCGCCCTCGCTCTGCTCCATGAGCTGCACCTTGTAGCCGTGCTGCTCGGCCCAGCGGGAGTACATGCGGGCCAGCATCTCGGCCCAGTCCTGCGCTTCCGTCCCGCCCGCGCCGGAGTTGACCTCCAGGAAGGCGTCACGAGCATCGGCCTCGCCGGACAGCAGGCTTTCGACCTCGCGCCGCTTGGCCTCCTCCAGCAGGGTGCGCAGCGTCGCCATGCCGTCCGCAACCATGGCCCCGTCGCCCTCGGCATCGGCCATGTCGATCAGGTCAAGCGTGTCGGCAGCGTCGCCCTCAAGCTTCTGCAACCCCTCGATGGCGCCGGCCAAGCGGTTGCGCTCCCGCATCAGGGCTTGGGCGGCCGCCGCGTCGTTCCACAGCGCCGGGTCCTCGGATAGCGCGTTGAGTTCGTCTAGCCGCGCAAGGGAGGCATCCCAGTCAAAGATGCCTCCTCAGCAGCGCGAAGGTCTGCTTGAGTTGCTGGTTCAACGCTTCGGATTCAGTCGTCATCGCCTGTCGCCTATTGCGGGACCGCCGCTAATACAGCCCGCCCACGCCGCTGTCGATGCCAAGGCCCGGGCCTTCGCTGACCGCCACGCCGCCGGTGTCGCCGCCGCCGACCGTGCCCTGCGAAGCGCCAGGCTCCTGGCCGGGCTTCCACGCATCGGTCACCCGGCCGCTGCCGCTGTCCCACGCCGCCATTCTCACCCCGTCCGGCGCCCGAAACGCGAGCGAAGGCCGGGTCTTGAGCGCCGCCGCCATGTAGTCGTGCCAGATCGGGGCGGAGATGGCGCCGCCGGTTTCCTTGTCGCCGAGACTGGTGTTGTCGTCGAAGCCCACCCAAACGGCAGTGACCAGATCGGGCGTGAAGCCCACGAACCAAGCGTCGTTGAAGTCCTGGCTGGTTCCGGTCTTGCCGGCAATCGCGCGGTTCAGCCCGGCGCCCGCCGCAACGCCGCTCCCGCGCGACACGACGCCCTGCATCATCGTCACCAACTGGAACGTGCTCGCCGGGTCGGCTACCTGCTTGCGCCCGTCGGCGATGGCCGGGGGCTTGCCTGGATCGCCGCAGCCGCGGCATTCCAGGCCGCCAGCCCGCCAGATCACCTTGCCATCCCGGTCCTGCACGGAGTCCACCATCGACGGAAACACCTCCCGGCCGCCCATCGCCAGCCCGGCATAAGCGGCGGCCTGGCGCAGCACCGTCGTTTCCACCGCGCCGAGCGATGCCGGCAGCACGCGCGGCATCCCGTCCACGACGTGGAAGGCGACCGCCGTTTGCGCCACGGCCTCCATGCCGACCTTCTCTGCCAAGCGGACGGTCACGAGGTTCAGCGACCGCTCCAGCGCGATGCGCATCGGCGTCGGCCCGTTGAAGGTCAGGCCGTAGTTGTTGGGCCGCCACTGCCCTTGTGCCCCAAGGTTTTGCACATAAGGCGCATCCAGCACACGCTGGCTCGGCGACAAGCCGGTTTCCAGCGCCGTCAAGTAAACAAACGGCTTGAACGAACTGCCGGGCTGCCGCTGGGCCTGGGTCGCGCGGTTGAACTGGCTGGCCTCGAAGCTCCAGCCGCCGGACATCGCCAGGACGCGGCCGGTCACAGGGTCGAGCGACACCAGCGCGCCCTGCACGGCCGGAACCTGGCGCAGTTGCAGGCGCTCCGGCCGGCCAGGGGTTCGGCCCTGCGCGGCGCTGGCCGGCGTCAGTTCCGTCATGACGACATCGCCGACCTGCAGCACGTCGCCCATGCGCCGCGGCGCCGGCCCCAGCCCCTGGGCCTGCACCGGCCGCGCCCATGCAAGGTCGGACAGCAGCATGGGGGAGACGTGCAGCGCGCTGCCGGGGCCGCGGTCGAGCCAACCGAGCTTTGCCTCATCGTTCGCGGCCTCAAGCACCACCGCCAGCGTCCATTCCGGCAACATGCCCGGCGGACGCGGCAGCGCCGCCAAGCGGTAGTTCCAGCCGGGCTTGGCCCCAGCCCCGCCCTCCAGGTGCGCGACGGCGCCGCGCCAGCCGCCGCGGGCACGGTCGTAGGCCAGCAGGCCGCGGCGCAGCGCCCGGTCCGCCGCGGATTGCAAAACGGGATCGAGGCTGGTGCGGACCACGTAGCCGCCCTGCGTCGTCGCGTCGGCGCCGAAGCGCTCGACCAACTGGCGGCGCACCTCTTCGCCGAACCAGTCGGCGCCGGCGACGGTCTCCGGCCGGCGGAACGCGGCGGGGCGGATCGGTGCCGCCTTGGCGTCGCTGGCCTGGACGGGCGTGACGGCGCGGTCCTCCGCCATGCGGTCGATGACCCAGTCGCGCCGGACCTTGGCGGCGTCGGCGAAGCGGAACGGGTTGTAGTTGTTGGGCGCCTTGGGCAGCGCCGCGAGGAACGCAGCCTCCGGCAAGGTCAGCTCGTCGAGGCCCTTGTTGAAGTAGGCCTGCGCGGCGGCAGCGACGCCGTACGACTGCAGGCCGAGGTAAATTTCGTTCAGATAAAGCTCAAGCACGTGCTCCTTGCTCATGGACTGGTCGATGCGGACCGCGAGGATCAGCTCCTTGACCTTGCGGGCGACCGAGACCTCGTTGCCCAGCAGCATGTTCTTGGCGACCTGCTGCGTGATGGTGGAAGCGCCGATGGGCCGCCGTCCCTGGCCGTACTGCATCAGGTCCATCCAGCCGGCGCGGGCAATCGCCAGGGGATCGACGCCGCGGTGGCTCCAGAACTTCTGGTCCTCGGCCGACACGAAGGCCTGCTTCACCACGTCCGGGATGGCGCTGATCGGCACGAAGATGCGGCGCTCGGTGGCGAGTTCGGCGATGAGGCGGCTGTCCCCGGCGTAAACCCGGCTCATGACGCGCGGCTGGTAATGGCGTAGCCCGTCAAGCGTCGGCAGGTCGGCGGCATAGCGTTCATAGGTCTGCCAAGCGAACAGGCCGCCGGCAACCGCCGTCAAGGCCCCGACCGCGAACAACCCGGCAGCCACCCGGCGCAGCCAGCGGAACCGCGGGCGCCTCGGCTTTGCCCCCGGACCGCCCGACATCGGCGCCCGGCCGCGATCCTCGTTCTGACCGTTCATCAAAGCACCTCTGTTCCAGCCGTTTTTAGCCGCTGATCCGCGCGTTGCCGCTCAAAAAGGCGTCCACGGCGTATTGTAGCGCCGTTGCCACGCGCACGCGATGGTCCGAACGGCGCAAAGCGGCCTCATCCTGCGGGTTCGACATGAAGCCCATCTCGACCAGCACGCTCGGGATGTCCGCCGCGCGCAGCACCATGAACTTGGCCTGACGTGCCGGGTGCGAGAGCAGGCGGATTTCCGGTTGCAGCGCACCAACGAGGCGGCGGGCCATCCGCGCCGAGCCGGCCCGCGTTTCCTGGCGCACCAGGCTGCCCAGGATGTTGGCGATGGCGGGCGGCACGTCCCGGAAGTTCGGGCCGCCGAAGCAGTCGGCGCTGTTCTCGCGCCGGGCCAGCGCCGCGGTTTGCGCGTCGGACGCGGTGTCGGACAGGGTGTAAACGCTGGCGCCGCGCACCCGCGGGTCGGCCAGCGCGTCCGCGTGCAGCGACATGAACAGCGCGGCGCCCCGGCTTTGCGCGAACCCAACGCGGTCGCGCAGCGGGATAAAGGCGTCGCGGCTGCGCGTCAGCGCCACCCGGCACCGGCCGGACCGCTCAAGCTGCCGTTTCAGCTCCAGCGCGGCGGCGAACGCCACATGCTTCTCGTAGGTGCCGGACACGCCGATCGCGCCGGGGTCCTTGCCGCCATGGCCAGGGTCTAGGACGACGAGCGGCAAGCGCGGCCCGGCGCGCGCCGGACGCTGCGGCGTGCGCGCGGCAGCGGGGCTGGTGCCGCCGGACAGGGCTGCCATGGCGGCGAGCAGGGCGCGGCGGGATAGGAGGCAGGCTTGAGCCATGCGGTCACGTATCACAGGAGCTTGACAGTCCACACGCGCTTCTTATGGGCGCCCTGTTGAGCAGCCTTGCAGACACAACCGGATTGCGCCATGTTCGTAACGCTCCGGCGATGTGACACCGGCGAGACAGCCTGCTTGCGGCCCGGTCCGAATGGACCCGGCTGCAATCCTGAGTAGCGATCTTGCCCCATCGCACCGCCGCCCGCGCCGCGCGATTCCGCGCGCCGGGTCCATCCAGCAGGCCCCTCGCCACGAGGCACCGGGCACATGGAGGAGGGCTGATGCCTCACCAGGGCAGCGCCGCCGATCCATGGCAGTGCTGGCCCGCTCGCCAGGAAGCCGATGCTGATCGTCGTGCCCGTCCACCCAGTATCCGGACTGAACACGTCGCAGCCTGCCCTCGGCCGCAGCGGGACCCCGCCGTCTCCCCCCTTCTGCCGCCGCCGCGCCGTGTTCCGCACGCGCGTGCCCTCGGCGCACCGGAGTTCAACACACGATGACGAAACGCATGCTGATCGACAGCACCCACGCCGAAGAAACCCGCGTGGTGGTGCTGGAAGGTAACCGCCTCGAAGACTTCGACGTCGAGACTTCCACCAAGCAGCAGCTCAAGGGCAACATCTACCTCGCCAAGGTCGTCCGCGTCGAGCCGAGCCTGCAGGCGGCCTTTGTCGAGTACGGCGGCGGCCGGCACGGCTTTCTGGCTTTCGGCGAAATCCACCCGGACTACTACCAAATCCCCGTCGCCGACCGGCAGCGCCTGCTGGAAATGCAGGAAGCGGAAGCGCGCGAGGACGAGGACGCCGAGGACCGCGCCGCCGCCCACGATGCCGCCCTGGCGGCCCGGCCAACCGCCCCCGACGTGGTTCAGGTGTCCGGCGTCATCGACATTCCCGACATGGTTGCCCCGGCGCGCACGGTGGACGCAGCCGTGGAGGCGTCCTACGCCGCTCAAGCCGATCCGGAGGCGGCCGAAGAGGCGCTGCCCCGCGAGAACCAGGTCGCCCAGGCCGCCGCGGTCAGCCAGGACATCCTTGTCGCCCCGCACGAGGCGGAAACGCTGTTCCCTGACGACGCGCCGCTGCCCGAGATCGTCATCCCGGAATTGCCGGAGGAAACGGGCGCCGACATGGCGCCAGAAGCCGCCCTGGTGGAGGCGGATGCGGAGCCGGCGCCCACGCCGGCGCCGTTTGCGGGCGAGGCCGCAGAGCCTGTTCCCCCCCTTCCCAACGGCGCTGCATCCGATCAGCCCATCGAGATGGGTTTCGAGGCTGTCAAGCCGCCGCCGGAGGCGCTGGGCGGCGAGACCGAGGAGCCGCGCGAACAGCGGGCGACCCCGCGGTTCCTGCGTAACTACAAGATCCAAGAGGTGATCCGCCGCCGGCAGATCCTGCTGGTCCAGGTCGTGAAAGAAGAGCGCGGCACCAAGGGCGCGGCGCTGACCACCTATATCTCGCTCGCCGGGCGGTTCTCCGTGCTGATGCCGAACTCGCCCCGGGGCGGCGGCATTTCCCGCAAGATCACCTCCGCCGCCGACCGCCGCCGCTTGAAGGAGGTCACGGCCGAGCTTGACCTGCCGCGCGGCATGGGCCTGATCGTCCGCACCGCCGGCGCCAACCGGCCGAAGCCCGAGATCATCCGGGATTGCGAGTACCTGCTCAACCAATGGGACCAGATACGCGACCTGACGATGAAATCGGTCGCGCCCGCGCTGATCTACGAGGAAGCGAACCTCATCAAGCGCGCCATCCGCGACGTGTACTCCCGCGATGTCGATGACATCCTGGTGGACGGCGAGCAGGGCTGGCGGGCGGCGCGCGACTTCATGCGGATGCTGATGCCGACCCACGCCCGCAAAGTGCAATTGTGGCGGGACCCGCAGCCGTTGTTCGTCAAGGCGCAGGTCGAGGCGCAGCTCGATGCCATGCTGGCCCCCACGGTGCAGCTCCGCTCGGGCGGCTACCTGGTGATCAACCAAACGGAAGCCTTGGTCGCCATCGACGTGAACTCCGGCCGCAGCACGCGGGAGCGGGGCATCGAGGAAACCGCGCTCAAGACCAACATGGAAGCGGCGGAGGAGGCGGCGCGCCAGCTTCGGCTGCGCGACCTGGCCGGGCTGATCGTGATCGACTTCATCGACATGGAGAACCGGCGCAACATCGCCGCGGTGGAGCGGCGGCTGAAGGACGCGCTCAAGAATGACCGGGCGCGCATCCAGGTCGGCTCGATTAGCCATTTCGGCCTGATGGAGATGAGCCGGCAGCGTTTGCGCCCGTCGCTCGCCGAGACCAGCTTGGTCATGTGCCCGCATTGTGCCGGGACCGGCCAGGTGCGGAGCACCGAGAGCGCCGCGCTGCATGTGTTGCGCGGCATCGAGGAGGAGGGCGCGAAGCGCCGCGCGGCCGAGGTGGTCGTGCACGTGGCTGGGTCGATTGCGTTGTACGTGCTGAACCACAAGCGGGTGCGGCTGGCGGAGATCGAGGCCCGCTACGGGATGCACGTTGCTTTTGCGGCGGACGACACACTGCTGCCGCCGACGATGCGGATCGAGCGCCTGCGGGCGCAGGCCGTGTCGGAACTGCCCGCGCCGATCTCACAGCTCGCCCCGCCGGAGCCGTTCGAGGATCCCGATGAGGAAGCGGCGGAACGCGGAACCGAGGCGGCTGCTGGCGACGACGGCGACGACGACGATGCGCCCCGTCCCGGCGAAACGGCCGAGGAGGGCGAGCAGCGCAGCAAGCGCCGCCGCCGGCGCCGCCGTGGCAGCCGGCGCGAGGACGGAGTGGACAGCGCAGCCGCCGTCAGCGCGGACGCGGCAGCCGAGCCGGGCGAACCGAACGGGGCCACGGCATCGCCGTCCGATGCTGCGATCAGCCTTCCGGTCGAGGAGACCGCGGCGCAGGGCTTGGGCGCCGTGCTCAATGACAGCGTGCCCGCCGTGGAAGCGGCGGCAGCGCCGGTAGTGGGGGCTGCCGAAGCAACGGCATCCGAGAATGCCGAACCCTCGATTTCCGAAGCTGTTGAGGCGCCATTGTCTGAGGCTGCCGAAGCGGTGGCATCCGACGCCCCCGAAACCGCCGGGGACGACGCCGAGCGCAACAAGCGGCGCGGTCGCCGCGGGGGACGCCGGCGCCGGCGCGACCCGGATGACGCTCAGGCAGCCCCCTTGGCCGCCGAGCCGGCTCAAGCGGACTCCGGTCTTGCCGAGCGCGTGGTGCCCGCCTACGCCGGACCGACCCCGGCCAACCCGTTCGGCGGCGGCACCGCCTTCGACATCTTCGACGCCATCGAGCAGGCCGAGCAGGAACGCACCCTCGCCGCCACCGACGCGGCGCGGCGTCCGCCCGAACCCGTGGCTTCGCTTCCCGCAGCGGAGGATGGTCCGACGGAGCCGGAGCCAGTCATCGCCGAGCCGATTGCGATGGCGCCTGAAACCATGTCCCTCGGCGAGCCTGACCCGGCCATCGACACCGCCGCATTGGAGCCTGAGACGGACAGTCTGCCCGACACAGCCCCAATCGCCGCGCCGCCGGCGGCCGAGCCCGTCGTGGTAGCGACCGAGGCCGAGCCGGCCGAGTTGGTCGGCGCGCCGCTGATCGTCCCGACGCTGATCGACGGCAGCGCGTCGCTTGCGGAAAAACGGCGCGGCTGGTGGCGGCGCTGAACGGGCGGCGTCGAAGCGGGCTGACTCAAAGCGGGGCGCGAACGGCGCCCCGCCGCGGGCGTCCTAGCGGAAGCGCGCCAGCCGGTCGGCCGCCTCGATCATGTCGGCTTCCGGCCCGCAATAGCTGAACCGCAGCGTGCGGGCGCCGCGGGTCCGGTCGAAATCCACGCCGGGGCTTGCGGCGACGCCGGCCTCGGTCAGCATCCGGGCGCAGAACGTCACGCTGTCGTTGGTCCGCGCGCCGACGTCGGCATAGATGTAGAATGCCCCATCCGGCGCCGCGATGTCCGGGAACCCGGCGCCCGGCAAAGCCTTGAGCAAGTGGTCGCGCACCCGGCGGTAGCGGGCCACGTTGGCGTCCAGCTCGGCCGTGCAGTCGAATGCCGCCTCTGCCGCCACCTGACAGATGTGCGGCGCCGAGATGAACAGGTTCTGTGCCAGGCACTCGACCGGCCGCACCAGGTCCTCCGGCAGCGCCATCCAGCCGACGCGCCAGCCGGTCATGCTGAAGTACTTGGAAAAGCTGTTGATCACGACCGCATGGGGGCTGAGCGCCGCCGCCGTCGCAACCGGGCGGCCGTAGTGCAAGCCGTGGTAGAGCTCGTCGGAGATCAGGCGCACGCCGCGGGCGTCGCACCAGGCGGCAATGGCGGCCAGCTCGTCGGGCGCCAGCATCGTGCCGGCGGGGTTGCAGGGGCTGGCGACGATCAGGCCGTCCGGCGCCGGGTCCAGCCGGTCCAGTAGGGCGACGGTCGGTTGGTAGCGGGTTTCCGGCCCGGTCTCGATGACCACTGGCCGTAGGCCGAGCGCGGTCAGGATGTTGACGTAGGGCGGGTAGAATGGCGCCGCCAACGCCACGCGGTCCCCAGGGTCGAAGGCCGCAAGGAACGCCAGCGGAAAGGCGGCGCTGGCGCCGGTCGTCACGGCGATGCGGCGGGCCGGCACCGCCGCGCCGTACCAATCCCGGTAATGCGCCGCGATCCGGGCGCGCAGCGAAGGCCGGCCCAGCGCCTCCGTGTAGCCCAGCGGGTCGGCGCCGCGCAGCGCGGCCGCGGCGGCGGCAAGGGCGCCGGCGGGCGCGCCGGTGCCGGGCTGGCCGACCTCCATGCGGATGACCCGCGGATCGGAGGGCGCCAAGGCCGCCTGCCGGGCGTTGGCGGCGGCGATCACGTCCATAACCAGGAACCCCGGCGCGTGCGCGCCCCGGCCAATCTTCAATGCCACGTCAGTTGCTCCCGACCGCGAGGCCGGCGCTGCGCGGATCAACCGCCGAGCTGCAGGTGGCCTCGTCGCCCGGCAGGTAGCGCGCGCAGGCGATGACGTTGGCGCGGCCAGGCTCCGGCACCGGGGCCGGCATGGGAGAGGTGGACCGCAAGGCATTCGTCAACCCCACGGCGACCGCCAAGGCCGCGCCTTCCTGGCCGGACCCGGTGACGGCGGCGCGGAAACCGCGCACGTTGGCGTTCCAGGCGATGGCCGCCGAAAGCAAGGGCGGCGTCACGGCCCGCGGCGAGGCCGCAAGCAGGATGCCCGTGCCCGGCGCGATCCGCCCGGTGCCGAACAGGTTGTTCATCGTGACCGCGCAGGCGACGCTGTTGCCGTTGCGGTCGAGCACGGCAAACCCCGTGGAGGCCGGCAAAAGCGGCAAGGACCCGTTGGCCGGCGCCGCGGCCAGCACCGCTTGCGGATCGCCGCCGGCCTGCCGCCATTGGGCAACGGCGCCCAAAGCCCGGCCCTGCGCCCCGGTGAGGTTGCCCGGATTGGCCTCCAAGGCTCCGAACGCCGCCGCCGCGCCGAGGCCGCCGTCGGCCGGCGGCGGCAGGAACGCCGCGCTGTCCCGGCCCGCGCGCACCACGAGCGGCGCCGCGGTGCGCGGCAACGCGGCCCGCAGATCGGCCAAGGTAAGGCCACCGCCGGCGATGCGGGACGCCTCCTCCAGCCGCCGGGCCAGCGCGCCTTGGTACAGGTCGCCCACGCCCGCGGTGCGAAGCTGCGCCAGGGTGCCGCCTAGGTCGTTCTGCACCAGCGTCCCGCCCTCGGCCAAGGGAACGCCGCCCGGCGCGAACACGGCGCGCGCATTCGGGTCCGCCGCCAACGGCCCGGCCACGGGCGCCAGGTCGCGCAGCAGCGCGCGGGAAATCGGCACGCCGAACCGGGCCAACTGCTCGGCCGGCGCGATCAGGCTTTCAAAGGACTGTTTGCCATAGCGGGCGTGCAGGGCGAACAGGCCGCGGGCCAGCATCGGCGCCGCCGCCGGGCGGTCCGTGTTGGGCGGAACCGCATTCGGGGCGGCGGGGGTGAAGATGATGGCCTCGGGGCTGCCCTGGCCGGGTCCGTCGGCGCTCGGATTGTAAGCGAGGCAGGCGCCGCCGCTGCCCAGTCCGGCGCGCGACGGCAGCGTGACCGCCAAGGTGAACCCCAACGCCACCGCCGCGTCCGCCGCCGTGCCGCCGAGCGCCAGGACTTCCCGCGCCGCCAGCGCCGCCCGCCCCTCGTCCGCGACGGCACCGCCGATGAAGCCGGTCAGGCGCTGCGTCCCATCGGAGGCTGATGGGCCGCCCAGAAACGTTTGCCTGAGCGATCCGACGGTTGAACAGCCGGGTATCGCCAGCGCCGACGCAAGCAGGGCCGCCGCGCGGCGCCGCGTTCCCTTGCGGCGCGCCACGGCCTCGGCACGCCCGGATGCCGCGGCCTCCATCCTGCGGTGTCCCAACGGGCAATCCTTTCGCATTCTGAGCGCCGTGCCATAGCCGCCTTCGCCCCCACCGGCAACCAGTGCTATGCCGGGACGCGCCGCCATGCCGAACGGGCGGCGCCGCCCTTTGTTTCAAGGATCAACCGGATGCGCCCAGTCCTTTCCGCCATCCTCGCGCTGCTGCTGGCGACCCCGGCCGCCGGGCAAAGCCTCACCCCCGCCCAACGGTCCGAAGTCGTCGGCGTGCTGCGCGAGGCGCTCCGCGCCGACCCGTCGATCCTGCGTGAGGCGCTGCTGGCGTTGCAGGCGGACGACGCGCGGCGCGAGGAAACGGCCACGCAGAACACCCTGGCGCGGCTTGCCGGCAGCCTCGTGGACCCGACCGATCCGGTGCTGGGCAACCCGCTGGCCAACGTCACGGTGGTCGAGTTCTACGACACGCGTTGCCCGTATTGCCGCCGGATGCTGCCCACCCATGCCGCGCTGCTGCAAGCCGACCCGAACGTGCGGATCGTGTTCAAGGACCTGCCGATCCTGGGTCCCGCCAGCCAGTTGGAAAGCCGTGCGCTGCTGGCTGCGCAGCGCCAGGGCGGCTATTTCAAGATGCAGGACGCGGTGATGCGCGACTCGGCCCCGCCCACGCGGGACACGCTGCGCGCAACGGCGGAGCGCCTGGGCCTCGATGGCGGGCGGCTCTTGCGCGACATGGACGATCCGGCGATCAAGGCGCGGCTCGACGCCAACATCGCGCTTGCCCAGCAGATCGGGCTGCAAGGCACCCCGGCGCTGATCGTCGGCAAGAAGCTGTTCGCCGGGTTGATCGAGCTGGGCGACTTGCGGCAGGCGGTGGCGGCGGCGCGGACGGTTAATTAGGCGCTTTCGCGAAACAGCTCCCGCCCGATCAGCATCCGCCGGATCTCGCTCGTCCCCGCCCCGATCTCATACAGCTTGGCGTCCCGCAGCAGCCGCCCGGTCGGGTAATCGTTGATATAGCCGTTGCCGCCCAGCACCTGGATCGCTTCCAGCGCCATCCAGGTCGCGCGCTCCGCCGCATACAGGATGGCGCCGGCCGCGTCCTTGCGCGTGGTTTCCCCGCGGTCGCAGGCCTTGGCGACGGAATACACATAGGCGCGGGCTGCGTTCAGCGTCGTGTACATGTCGGCGATCTTGCCCTGCATGAGCTGGAACTCGCCGATGGCCTGGCCGAACTGCTTGCGCTCATGGATATACGGCAGCACCACGTCCATGCAGGCCTGCATGATGCCGAGCGGCCCCGCCGCCAGCACCGCGCGCTCGTAGTCGAGGCCGGACATCAGCACGTTCACGCCCCGGCCCACGCCGCCCATCACCTGTTCCTCCGGCACCTCGCAGTCCTGGAACACCAACTCCCCGGTGTTGCTGCCGCGCATACCGAGTTTGTCGAGCTTCTGCGCGCAGGAGAAGCCGGGCATCCCGCGCTCGATCAAGAACGCGGTGATGCCGCGCGACCCGGCGGCGGGATCGGTCTTGGCATACACCACCAGCACGTCCGCTTCCGGCCCGTTGGTGATCCACATCTTGGTGCCGTTCAGCACATAGCAGTCGCCGCGCTTGTCCGCGCGCAGCCGCATGGACACCACGTCCGACCCGGCACCCGGCTCGCTCATCGCCAGCGCGCCGACCTGCGCCCCGCTGACCAGGCCCGGCAGATAGCGCCGCTTCTGCGCCTCGCTGCCGTTCTTGCGGATCTGGTTCACGCAAAGATTGCTATGCGCCCCGTAGCTCAGGCCCACGGAGGCACTGGCGCGGCTGATCTCCTCCATCGCCACGCAATGTTCCAAGTAGCCCATGCCGGCGCCGCCGTACTCGTCCTCCACGGTGATGCCGAGCACGCCGAGGTCGCCCATCTTGCGCCATAGATCGGCCGGGAAATCGTTGCTGCGGTCGATGGCCGCGGCGCGGGGCGCGATCTCGTCGGCGGCAAAGGTTTCGACGGAGCCGCGCAGCATGTCGGCGGCCTCGCCCAGGTCGAAGTTCAGCCCCGGCAGGCGGTTGGGCAGGCTTGCGGACACGGGAGGATTCCTTTTGTGTTCCAGCCAAATATAGGTCAGGAGCGTCGCATGACCAAAGGGAACAGCCCAGGGAACAGCCCAGGGAACAGCCCCGGGAGCAGCTACGTGCACGGCGCGCGGGACGTGCCCTTGCTGGGCGAAACGCTGGGCCAGAACCTGGACCGCACCGCCGCCCGCGTTCCGGACAGCCCGGCGCTGATTATCCCCAGCCAGGGCGTGCGCTGGACCTATGCCGAGCTGGCGCGGCGGGCGGAAGCGTTCGCCGCCGGGCTGCTGGCGTTGGGATTGGAGCGTGGCGACCGGCTGGGCATCTGGTCGCTGAACAACGCCGAATGGGTCGTGGTGCAGTTCGCGACCGCCAAGGCCGGCATCATCCTGGTCAACGTGAACCCGGCCTACCGCGTGACGGAGTTGGAGTTTGCGCTCAACACCGTGGGCTGCAAGGCGCTGGTCACGGCAACGCGGTTCAAGAGCAGCGACTACCTCGGCATGTTGGCGCAGGTGGTGCCGGAGCTTGCCGCGTCCATGCCGGGCCGCTTGTCCAGCGCGCGGCTGCCGGCGCTGCGGACGGTGATCCAGATCGGCGGCGCGGCCCCGGGCTGCCTGCCGTTCGACGACGTGCCCGGTCTCGCCACCGACGCGCACCGGGCGGCGCTGGCCCGGTTGCAGCCCACGCTGCAGTTCGACGACCCCATCAACATCCAGTTCACCAGCGGCACCACCGGCGCGCCGAAGGGCGCCACGCTCACCCACCACAACATCCTGAACAACGGCTTCTTCATCGGCGAGGCCATGCGCTTGTCGGAGCAGGACCGGCTGTGCATCCCGGTGCCGTTATACCATTGCTTCGGCATGGTGCTGGGCAACCTCGCCTGCACGACGCACGGCGCTGCCATGGTTTATCCCGGGCCGGGCTTCGACCCGCTCGACGTGCTGCAAACGGTGGCGGACGAGCGCTGCACCGGCCTGCACGGCGTGCCCACCATGTTCATCGCGGAGCTTGAGCATCCGGAGTTCGACCGCTTTGATCTTTCCAGCCTGCGCACCGGCATCATGGCCGGCTCGCCCTGCCCCATCGAGGTGATGCGCCGCGCCGTGGAGCGCATGAACCTGCGGGAGATCACCATCTGCTACGGCATGACGGAGACCAGCCCGGTGAGCTTCCAAAGCTCCACGGCCGACCCGCTGGAGCGCCGGGTCAGCACGGTGGGCCGGGTGCATCCGCATTTGGAGGTGAAGGTCATCGACGCCGAAGGCCGCATCGTGCCGCGCGGGGTCGCGGGCGAGTTGTGCACGCGGGGCTACAGCGTGATGCTGGGCTATTGGGGAAACGAGGCGCACAGCCGAAGCGTGATCGACCCGGCGCGCTGGATGCACACCGGCGACCTCGCCACCATCGACGAGGAGGGCTTCTGCAACATCGTCGGCCGCATCAAGGACGTGGTGATCCGCGGCGGCGAGAACGTGTATCCGCGGGAGGTCGAGGAGTTCCTGTATCGCCACCCGGCCATCCAGGACGTGCAGGCGTTCGGCGTGCCGGACCCGAGATACGGCGAGGAGCTGTGCGCCTGGGTCAAGCTGCGCGCCGGGGAGACCTTGACGGAGGCCGACATCCAGGCGTTCTGCCGCGGCCAGATCGCGCACCAGAAGGTGCCGCGCTACGTGCGCTTCGTGGACGAGTTCCCGATGACCGTCACCGGCAAGATGCAGAAATTCCTGATGCGCGAGGCGATGGAGCGCGAACTGGGCCTGCACGCGCCGGAGACGGCTTGACCCGGCAGCCCCGCCCGCGCTACGCCCCAGCCGCGGTCCCGTTCGTCTAGAGGCCTAGGACACGGCCCTTTCAAGGCTGTAACACGGGTTCGAATCCCGTACGGGGCACCCTTCGCCGATGCCGACCCTCCCTGCGCTGCGAACCCTGGCGCTGCAAGCCCGCACAGCCGGGGAGTTTGACCGTGCCGTCGAGGCATGGCGCGCGGCGCTGCGGCTGCAACCGGATGACTGGACCTTGGCGCTCGAACTCAAGCGCGACCTGAAGGCGACGTGGCGCTACCCGGACGCCGACCCGCAGTTCCGCCGGGCCGCCCGGCATCTGCCGGATGCGGAGTGGCTGGCGCATTACACAGCCCTGTATGCCTACCACATGGACGACCTCGACGCCTTGCACCGGCGGGCGACAGCCATGCTGAACTCCTCGCCAGACCATGCGCCACTTCATGCGTTGCGCGCCGACGTGGCGCGGCAGCGGCGCGACTGGCCCGCGGCGGCCGAGGGCTTCGCCGTCGCCCAGCGGCTCGACCCCGCCAACGTCGAGTACGACGCCAAGCGCCGCATGGCCCTGATGTATGGGCGTGTCGGCGCCTGGTTCCAGAAGCAGCCGCCGCACGGAGATGCCTACGGGATCGCCGTCGTGAACCTCGACCGCAACACGGAGCGTTACGCCTGGACCGAGCGGCTGTTCGGCCACGGCCCCGTGCCGCTCCACCGCGTCCCCGGCATCGAGGGCAGCCGCTTGCCCACCTCCGCCGTGCACCGCCTGGGGGGCGACCCGGCGATGCGCGGTACGCTCGGCTGTTTCCTGAGCCATGCCGCCGCCTGGGACAGCCTGGCGGCACGAGGCCTCAGCCATCTGCTGGTCATCGAGGACGACGTGATCCCGTTGGCTGACCTGCCGGCCCGGCTCGGCCCGTTGGGATTACCGCCGGGCTACGACATCTGCTTCGTGAACGACCGCTTGGAGCCGAGGCTCGACCCGGACGCGGCGACCCAGCACAGCGTGCATCGCCTTGCCGACGTCATGCGCGGCTTCCCGCCGGAGGACAACGCGCCGGGCGGCGACGGCTACCTCCTGAGCGCGCAAGGGGCGGTGAAGCTGCTGCGCTGGGCAACGCAGGACGGCTTCGCCGGCGACCTCGACTGGCGGCTGCTGGCCTACGGCATGGACCCGGCCTCCATCGCCGTTCTGCCCCGCCAAGCGTTCTCCTGGCAGATGCTCGACCGGCTGCAGCACGGCATTCCCCGCGCCGACCGCCTGAACGCCTACGTGCTGCACCCCGCGCTGATCCGCACCGTGGGCGTCAGCAGCGACCGGGAGGACGAGAACCGCGAGCGCCCGGCTTGACCGACAGGCTGCAACGGCGCTTGCTTTCCTGAGAAGTTGAGAGGTGTGCGTGACGGAACGGGTCGAATGCGTGGTGGTGGGCGCTGGCGTGGTGGGCCTCGCCGTGGCCCGCGCCTTGGCACTGTCGGGCCGCGAGGTTTGGGTGCTGGAGGCCGCGGATGGCATCGGCACCGGCACCTCGTCCCGCAACTCGGAGGTCGTGCACGCCGGCATCTACTACCCCGCCGGCAGCCTCAAGGCGCGCTTCTGCGTCGGGGGCAAGCACATGCTCTACGACTACTGCGCCGAGCGCGGCATCCCGCACAGCCGCCTGGGCAAGCTGATCGTCGCCGCCGAGCCAGCGGAAGTTCCGGTGCTCGACACCATCCGCGCCAAGGCCGCGCGCAACGGCGTCGATGACCTCCAATGGCTGGACGAGGCCGAGGCGCGCCGGCTGGAGCCTGCGCTGCGCGCCTCGGCCGCCCTCTTGTCGCCCTCCACCGGCATCGTGGACAGCCACGCCTTGATGCTGGGCTACCAGGGCGACACCGAGAACGCCGGCGGGGCCGTCGTCTTCCGCGCGCCCCTGCTGTCCGGCGCGGCGTTGCCGGGCGGCGGCTTCTCGCTGCGGATCGGCGGCGCGGAGCCGATGGAACTGGATTGCGAAGTCCTGGTGAACGCCGTCGGCCTTCATGCGCCCGACATCGCCCGGCGCATCGACGGCATCCCGCCCGAAACCATCCCGCACGCCTATTTCTGCAAGGGCAGCTACTACTCCCTGGCTGCCCGTGCGCCGTTCCGGCGCTTGATCTACCCCGTGCCGGAAGCGGCGGGCCTGGGCGTCCACCTGACGCTGGACCTGGGCGGCCAGGCGCGGTTCGGTCCGGACGTGCAGTGGGTCGAACATGAAGAATACGACGTCGATATCCGGCGGGCCGATGGGTTCTACGCGGCGATCCGCCGCTATTGGCCCGGCTTGCCGGACGGCGCGCTGGTGCCGGGCTACGCGGGGATACGGCCCAAGATCAGCGGCCCCGACGAGCCTGCCGCCGACTTCGTCCTGTCCGGCCCGGCGCAGCATGGGCTGGGCGGCCTCGTCAACCTGTTCGGGATCGAAAGCCCCGGCCTCACCGCCGCCCTGGCGATTGCCGAGCATGTCGAGGGTGTGGTCAACCGGCGCAACGCGACGTAACGTCTTTGCCGGGGAATGCGGGAGGAACACGATGCGGAGAGTGCTTGCCGGCCTGCTGGCCGTGACGGCGTGGGCCGCGCCGGCGCGCGCCGACCTCGCGCTCTCGTCGAACGACGCGCACACCATCCTCGACAACGGCGCCCAAGTCGCGTCGCCCGAGGCAGCAGCCGACACCCTGAGCGTCATCGACTTGGCGGCGTCCCCGCCCAGCATCCGTGCCACCCTCGACGTGCCCGGCAGCGTCGTCGGGCCGCCCATGGCGGTCGCAGTCGCCAAGGACGAGAGCTTCGCCATCGTGACCTCCGCCACCAAGGCCGACCCCGCCGGCCCGGCCGGCATCAACGGGGACAACCGGGTCTCGGTCATCGACCTGACGGCCACGCCGCCGCAGGTCGTGCAAACCCTGCAGGCGGAGGCAGGCGCCACCACGGTCCGCATCGCGCCAGGCGGCGCCTTGGCGCTGGTGGCCAACCGGTTCGCCGGCACGCTGTCGGTATTCACGATTGACGGCCACCGCCTGACGCCTGCCGGGACCGTGATGGTCGGCCCGAAGTCGATGCCGAGCGGGATCGCGTTCGCCGCCGACGGCAAAACGGCGCTGGTCACGCGCAACGGCGACCACATGGTGCAGGTGCTGGACATCGACGGCGCGACCGTCAGGCTCGGCGCCCGGCAGATCACCACCGGGGTGGCGCCCTACACAATCGACGTGACGGCCGATGGCACGATGGCGGCGGTGGGCAACATGGGCCGCGGCGACGGCGACGCCGACACCGTGAGCCTGATCGACCTGACCGCCCAGCCGTTCCGCACCGTGCAGACGATTTCGGTCGGCCGTTCGCCGGAAGGCTTGAAATGGTCGCCCGATGGCAAGGTCCTGGCGGTCGCCACCCAAGAAGGCACGACCAAGCCGGCCGCCAGCCCGTTCCGCGGCGACCGGGGCCGCCTCGCCTTGTATGCGCTGGCCGACAAGCAGTTGAAGCCGGTGGCCGAGGCGCCAATCGGCCGTTGGTCGCAGGGCATCGCCTTCTCGCGCGACGGCCGGACCGTTCTGGTGCAGAACATGGTGGAGCGCACGATCCAGGTGTTCCGCTGGGACGGCGCCAAGCTCTGGGCCGGCACGTCGCTCGAGATCGGCGCCGGCCCCGCGGCCATCGCGACGGCCTGGCCATGACCCTTAGGCGCCGCGTTCCGGAACGCGGTGTTGCAGGTTCTCGGACGCCCCGTGCCGGAGTGATGCAGTGGCAAAAACCTTGACCGGTGCGCGGTTGCGGACGGCGTAGGGCGGGTAAGCGGAGCGCCATCCGCCGCAGGGCAGCGCCGGCCTTTGGCGGGAGGCGCTGACGCTTTCCCGCCCTATGTGAAGGGCGAGCCCGCTACGGGTCAGGACTTTGGGCGACTGGTATGAGGCCTGGCTGGCGGGCGCTTACGCAAGACAAGCTTTTAGCTTGGGAGCGTTTCTTGATGCGGGCATGGCGCTAAGCCGCCGCCGCGTCGGCGATGAAGAAGCTGGCGGTGGTGCTGCCGTTCCACTCCTCTGCCCGCAGATACCCGGCCAGGTGCAGCGGCGCGCCCCGGGCCAGCAGCCCCTCCGCCAGCGCGCCCTCCCCCGCCCGGAACAGCAGCGTCTTTAGGCGCGGTCCGCCGCCCTCCCCCTGCACAAAGGCGCGGATGGTCGCGCCGTCCTTGCCGATCCGGTCGGCGCGGACCACCTGGGCGCGCGGGAGCACGAAGACCGGCTCCTCGTTGCCGTTGCCATAGGGCGACAGCCGGGCAAGGTGCTGGGCCAGATCGACGGTCGCGCCGGACACCGCCAGCGTGCCCTCCACCGGCAGGTCGGCGACGCGGGGCAGCGCCGCCGCGTGCGCCAGGCGCTCGTTCAGGAAAGCGTGGAACGCCGGCACGTCGCGCTCGTGCAGCGCGAACCCCGCCGCCATCGCGTGCCCGCCGCCGGTCACGAGCAGCCCGGCCTGCCGCGCGGCCATGATGGCGCTCCCCAAGTCCACGCCGGGCACCGACCGCCCGCTGCCCCGCACGATTCCGTCCGTGAGCGCGCCGACGCAGGTCGGGCGGTTGTGGCGCTCCTTGATCCGCCCCGCCACGATGCCCACCACCCCCGGATGCCAGCCCGTCCCGTGCACCAGCATCGCTGCGTGCCCGGCATCCGACTGCGCCGCCGCCTGCCCGAGCGCCGCTTCCAGCATCCCCGCCTCCACCGCCTGCCGCTCGCGGTTGGTGGCGTCGAGCGTTCCGGCCAAAGCCCGCGCTTCCACGGGGTCGTCACACAGCAGCAGGCGCAGCCCGAGATCCGCCTGGCTGATGCGCCCAGCCGCGTTGATGCGGGGGCCGAGCGCGAAGCCGCAGGTGAACGCGGTCGGCGCGTTGTGGGCCGCCGCCGCGTCCAGCAGCGCCGCGATCCCCGGGCGGGCGCGCCGGGCCATGACCCGCAGCCCTTGCGTCACCAACGCGCGGTTCAGCCCGCGCAGCGGCATCACGTCGCACACGGTCGCCAGCGCCACGAGGTCCAGCAGCTCGCGCAAGTCCGGCTCGGCCCGCCCGGCGAAGAACCCGGCGCGGCGCAGCGCCCGCAAGGTCGCGACCGCGGCCAGAAAGGCAAGCGCCGCGGCGCACAGCCCATGCAGCCCCGAGGCGTCGTCCAAGCGGTTCGGGTTGACGGTCGCCAGCACGGGCGGCGGCGGCCCGTCGCTCGCATGGTGGTCCAGCACCACGACATCCGCCCGGCCCTGCACGGCGGCCAGCGCCGCCGCCGCCGCGGTGCCGCAATCCACGCAGACGATCAGCGTGGCGCCCCCTTGCACCAGGTCGAGCAGCGCCGGGCCGTTCGGGCCGTATCCCTCCAGCAGCCGATCCGGCACGTGGGTCAGCACGCGGCAACCCAAGCCCCGCAGCACGGTGGCCATGATCGCGGCGCTGCACGCGCCGTCCACGTCGTAGTCCCCGAACACGCCCACCGTTTCAGAGGCTGTGACGGCATGGGCCAGCCGGTCGGCCGCACGGTCCATGTCGGACAGCACGGACGGGTCCGGCAAGAGGGCGCGCAAGGTCGGTTCGAGGAAGTGAGCCGCGCCATCGAGATCGACGCCCCGCGCCGCCAGCAAACGCCCGACGACCTCCGGCAAGCCCAGCCGCTGCGCGATGCCCAGGCCAACCCGGTCCTCGCCCCTGCGCCACAGCCAACGCCGCCCCGTCAGGCTGGCGCCGATGCCCAGGGCGGCCTCCGTCATGCGGCCTTGGTCATCCCGGCGCGCTACTCCGGTTGCCAAGTCTTGGTGGCGAAGTTGTGGTGCGCCTCGATGTAGCGGATCGTGCCGGACTTGCTGCGCATGACGATAGAATGGGTGAAGGCGCCGTGGCCGAACCGCCGCACCCCGCGCAGCATGGCGCCGCCGGTGACACCGGTGGCAGCGAACATCACGTCGCCGCGGGCCATCTCGCCCACCGAGTACTTGTGCCGCGGATCGGTCACGCCCATGCTTCGGGCGCGCTCCACCTGCGCCTCGTCCTCATACAGGAGCCGCCCCTGCATCTGCCCGCCGGTGCAGCGCAGCGCCGCCGCGGCCAGCACGCCCTCCGGCGCGCCGCCGGCGCCCATGTAGATATCGACGCCGCCATCCGGCAGCCCCGCCGCGATCACCCCGGCCACGTCGCCGTCGCCCAGCAGCATGATGCGCGCCCCGGCTTCCCGGCACCTCGCCAAAATTTCGGCATGGCGCTCGCGTTCCAACATGCAGACCACGAGGTCGCCGACCTCGCGCTTCTTGGCGCGGGCCAGGTTGCGCAGGTTCTCCGCCACCGGCGCGTCCAGGTCCACGACCCCCTCCGGCAGCCCGGCGCCGACCGCGATCTTGTCCATGTAGATGTCGGGCGCGTGCAGGAAGTTGCCCTGCTCCGCCAACGCCACCACCGCGAGCGCGTTGGGGCCGCCCTTGGCCGTGATGCTGGTGCCTTCCAGCGGGTCCACCGCGATGTCCATGGCCGGGCCGCCGGCGCCGACGCGCTCCCCGATGTAGAGCATCGGCGCCTCGTCCATCTCGCCCTCGCCGATCACCACCGTGCCCTCGATGGCCACGCTGTCGAAGGCGCGGCGCATCCCCTCCACGGCGGCGCCGTCCGCCTCGTTCTTCTTGCCGCGGCCCATCCAGCGGGAGGCGCCGAGGGCCGCGGCTTCCGTCACCCGCACCAGGTCCAGCGCCAGGTTGCGGTCAAAGCTGATTTCGGGATGGGTGTCGGTCATGGACGGTCCTTAAGCAGGCTCGATGCGGATCAGGGCGGGCGATTCCAGGACGGTATCGAACGCGGCGATCTGGTCCAGCGCCCGGCGCATCGCCGCCTCGTTCGACTCGTGCGTCACCAGCACCACGGGGACGGCCTCCCCCGGTGCCCGGCCGCGCTGCAACATGCTTTCCAGACTGATGCCGGCGTCGCGGAGGGCGGCTGTCACGTCGGCGATCACGCCGGGCCGGTCCACCACCATGAGCCGCAGGTAATAGGCCCCGATATGGGCGGACATCGGCACGGCCGGCAGGTCGGCGAGCGCCGCGGCCTCCGCACCCCAAACTGGCGTGGCCCGGCCGCGCGCCAGGTCGATCAGGTCCGCCACCACGGCGCTCGCGGTCGGCCCGGCGCCGGCGCCCCGGCCTTCCAGCATCACGCGCCCGACGAAATCGCCCTCCGCCACCACCGCGTTGAGCACGCCCTCAACGCGCGCAATCGGCGCCGCTTGCGGCACCATGCAGGGATGCACCCGGCTCTCGATCCCGGCCTCCGTCCGCCGGGCGATGCCCAGCAGCTTGATGCGGTAGCCAAGCTCGCTCGCGAACGCGATGTCGAGGGCGGACACGCCGCGGATGCCCTCGATGTGCACGGCCGCGAAATCGACCGGGCGGTTGAAGGCCAGCGCCGCCAGGATTGCCAGCTTGTGCGCGGCGTCGATGCCGTCTACGTCGAAGCTGGGGTCGCTTTCGGCGTAGCCCAGGCGCTGCGCTTCTGCCAAAACGTCGGCGAACTCCCGCCCGCGCTCCCGCATGGCGGAAAGGATGTAGTTGCAGGTGCCGTTCAGGATGCCGGCGATGCGGTCGATGCGGTTGCCGGCCAGGCCCTCGCGCAGCGCCTTGATCGCCGGGATGCCGCCGGCCACCGCCGCCTCGAACGCGAGCGCCGCGCCGGCCTCCCCCGCCTGCTGCGCCAGCGCCGCGCCGTGCACCGCCAGCAGGGCCTTGTTCGCCGTCACCACGGGCTTGCCGGCGGCCAGCGCGGCATGAACCAGGTCGCGCGCCGGCCCTTCCGCGCCGCCAATCAACTCCACCACCACGTCGAGCGCTGGATCGAAAGCGAGGGCCACGGGGTCGTCATACCAGCGCAGGCCGGAGGTCGGCACGTCGCGCTCCCGCGTACGGTCGCGGGCGGACACAGCCGTCACGGCAATCGGCCGCCCCGCGCGCGCCGTGATCAAATCCGCGTTGTCCCGCAACAGGCGCAGCACGCCCGTGCCGACCGTGCCCAGCCCGGCGACGCCGATCAACAGCGGGCGGGTCATACCGCCGCGGCCTCCGTGGAAACGACCGTTGCGGCCCCTGGGCCGACGCTCTCCGCGCGGTTGCTGTCGCCTCCCAGGAAGGCGCGGACGTTGCGCACCGCCTGGCGCAGGCGCTGCGTGTTCTCGACCAAGGCGATCCGCACATGGGTATCGCCATGCTCGCCGAAGCCGATGCCGGGCGCCACCGCGACCTTGGCGCGGGCCAGCAGCAGCTTGCTGAACTCGACGCTGCCAAGATGCGCGTAGCGGGGCGGGATGGGCGCCCAGGCGAACATCGACCCTTCGGGACTCGGCATGTCCCACCCGGTCTGGCTCAGCCCGCGCACCAGCACGTCCCGCCGCTCGCGATACAGGGCGCGCATCTCCGCCACGCAGTCCTGCGGGCCGTTCAGCGCCGCGGTCGCCGCGACCTGGATGGGGGTGAAGGCGCCGTAGTCCAAATAGGACTTCATCCGCGCCAAGGCCGCGATCAGCCGGGCGTTGCCGGCGGCGAACCCCATGCGCCAGCCCGGCATGGAGTAGGTCTTGGACAGGCTGGTGAACTCCACCGCGATCTCCTTCGCGCCCGGAACCTGCAGCAAGGAGGGCGGCGGCGCGTCGCCGAAATAAATCTCGGCGTAGGCGAGGTCCGAAAGGATGAAGATGTCATGCTTGCGGCACAGCGCGACAACGTCGCGGTAGAACGCGAGGTCCGCGCAGTAGGCCGTGGGGTTGCTGGGAAAGTTGACGATCAGCGCCGTGGGCTTCGGCACGCTGTGGCGCACGGCCCGCTCCAACGCTTCCAACATGCCGCCGTCGGGCGCGGCCGGGATGCTGCGCACGCTGGCGCCGGCGATGATGAAGCCGAACTGGTGGATCGGGTAGGACGGGTTGGGCACCAGGATGGTGTCGCCGGGGCTGGTGATCGCCGCGGCGAGGTTGGCCAGCCCTTCCTTGGAGCCGAGCGTCGCCACCACCTCCGTTTCCGGGTCGAGCGTCACGCCAAACCGGCGGGCGTAGTAGCCGGCCAGCGCCCGGCGCAGCCCGGGGATGCCCTTGCTCGTGCTGTAGCGGTGGGTGCGGGGGTCCTGCACGGCCTCCACCAGCTTGGCGACGATGTGCGGGGGCGTGCCGGTGTCGGGGTTACCCATGCCGAGGTCGATGATGTCCTCGCCGCCGGCGCGGGCGGAGGCTTTCGCCTGGTTCACCTCGGCGAACACGTAGGGCGGCATCCGGCGGATGCGATGGAATTCTTGCGTCATGATGCTTGAGTCACTTTGGGCGGGTCATCGCTGCTGGAGTCCGCTCATTGTATCAGATGCGCCGTGCCGCCGCGACCCAAAGCGGCGGCGTCGATGCGCAGCGCCTCGGCCGGCACGCCCGCGGCGGCGAGCGCTTCCCCCATGCTCCGGGCACGGCGCCAGGCGAGCGGCAAGGCCCGGGCCTGCGCCGCAGCCTCCGGCCCGGCCGCGTCCCCTCCGGCCTCCACGGCGATGGCCGCCCCGGCGCGCCGGCCGGCAAGCTCGCGCAGCGCCGCGTCCGCGCCGGCCGGCAACGCCGCCGACCCCGGCCGGAACGCAATGGACACCCCGGGCGGCAGCCGCGGCACGGGCGGGGCGCTGACCGAGGCGGGGATGCCGCGCAGTTGCGGCAACGGCGGTGCTTCGCTCGGCAAATCCGGGATCGGTCCCGATGCGGCGACCGGCTCGCCCCGCGGCGGTCTGCTGAGTGCCGTCGCGGAGGGCGGGAACGACGCGACGGGCGCCGGGCTGACGGGCGGGGCAGCGGGGGACGGAGCAGCCGGCGGCGAAGCGGGCGTCTCGGCAGGCGGCGGGGCCGTGGCGGCTTCCAGCACCGCCACCGACGCGCCGGGGTCAGACGGCGGGGCGGCAGGCCGAGTCGCGGCGGGGCTAGGCACGGCGGCCGCGGGAGCCGGCAGGACCAACGGGTCCTGCGTCGCCTCCTGCCGCGTGCGGTCGCGCTCCGCCACCAGCCGGGCCGCGAGCGCCCGCCGCGTGGCCGAATCGGTGGGCGTCGGGCGCGGCGGCACCTTCGACAGGTTCGGGTAAGGGTCATCGACGCCCGGCGGCGGCGGGCGCACCTCGGCGATCTTGCCGCCTTGCAGGTCGTGCCACCAATCAATGGGCGTATCGAGCGTGAGCCTGCTGTCGCTCATCCGCTCAACGCTGCCCGTGCAGGCCGCCACCCCAAGCAGTGCGGCCGCGAGCAGCACCCCCAGCCATCCGTTGCGAAAGAGTGTCACTTGTCCCCCCAAGCCCGGGAGCATAGTTTCGGTCCGGTCGCATTTCGCCACCAGCCGGCCCCGTCCCACGCACGTTGGCGACATGTAGCGCGCCATCACGCCCGACGGAAAGGATACCCCGAGCATGGACCCACGCGGCACGCCCCGGAACGCGCAGACGCCCCCATCCGCGGCCCCGCCCGGATTCGCGCTCGGCAGCCCGGCGGTGCTCGGACGGTCGATGGCCGATGTCGCCGAACGCTCGCAGCGGCTGGTGACCGACTGGCTGCACCGCCAGTCGCGCGACGCGCCGGACCTGCACCCCATGAACATCGCGCACGCTTTCATGGAGATGACCGCGCAACTGATGCGGGACCCCGCGGAGGTGACGCGGGCGCAGCTTGGGCTGTGGCAGGACTACATGACGCTGTGGCAGAACACGACGCGGCGCATGTGGGGCATGACCGGCCCGGTCATCGAGGCGGACCCGGAGGATGGACGCTTCAAGGACAGCGCCTGGAAGGACATCGAGGTTTTCGACTTCATCAAGCAATCCTACCTGCTGACCGCCCGCTACGTGCAGGGCGTGGTGGCCCGGGCTGACAAGCTCGACCCGAAAACGGCGCAGAAGGTGGACTTCTACTCGCGCCAGTTCATGGACGCGATCAGCCCGGCCAACTTCCTGATGACCAACCCCGAGGTGCTGCGCAGAACCGTCGAGACCGGGGGGGAGAACCTGCTGCGGGGCTTGAGCAACCTGCTGTCGGACCTGGAACGCGGGCGCGGCAAGCTCGCGATGGGGACGGCCGGCCTCCATGCGTTCAGGGTCGGCAGGGATGTCGCGGCCACGCCGGGCAAGGTCGTGTTCCAGAACGACCTGCTGCAGCTCATCCAGTACGCGCCGGCCACCCGCGCCGTGCTGAGGCGGCCGCTGCTGATCGTGCCGCCCTGGAACCGCAAGTTCTACGTCCTCGACCTGCGCCCGGAGAACAGCTTCGTGCGCTGGGCCGTGGAGCAGGGCCATACCGTGTTCATGATCAGTTGGGCGAACCCCGACGGGCGTGCGGCCGAAAAGGGTTTCGAGCACTACATCAGCGAAGGCGCGCTTGCGGCGCTGGACGCCATCGAACGCGCAACGGGCGAGCGGGAGATGAATGCTGTCGGGTATTGCGTGGGCGGCACGTTGCTGGCCAGCACGCTCGCCTGGATGGCCGCGGCCGGCGACAACCGGATCAAATCGGTGACGCTGCTTGCCACCATGCTGGACTTCAAGGAAACCGGCGAACTCGGCATATTCATCAACGAGGAGCAACTGAGGACGCTGGAGGACGCGGAACAGCGCGGCGCCCCGGACGACGGCCGCATGGCGGCGACCCTCAACATGCTGCGCGCCAACGACCTGATCTGGTCGTTCGTGGTCAACAACTACATGCTCGGCCACGAGCCGTTTCCGTTCGACCTGCTGTACTGGAACAGCGACAGCATCCGGGTGCCGACCCCCATGCAGCGCTTCTACCTGCGCAGGATCTACCAGGACAACCTGCTCCGCGAACCCGGCGGGATCGAGATCATGGGGCAGCCCATCGACCTGGGCCGCATCGGGGCGCCGTCGTACTTCCTTTCGACGTGCGGGGACCACATCGCGCCGTGGCGGAGCGCCTATGCCGGCATGAGGCTCCTGGACGGGCCGAGCCGGTTCGTGCTCGCCACGAGCGGGCATGTCGCCGGGGTGGTCAACCCTCCGCAGGGCGGCAAGTACAGCTATTGGACCAACTCGGAGCACCCGGCCGACCCGGCGGCCTGGCTGTCCGGCGCGACCGAGATGGCCGGGAGTTGGTGGCCCGACTGGCAACGCTGGGTGACAGCGCCGGACAACGCGCACGTGCCGGCCCGGATGCCCGGCGACGGCGCCCTGCCCGCGACCGAGGACGCGCCGGGCCGCTATGTCAGGGCTTGGACGGACTGAGCAGTCCGCTTGACGCCGGGCCGGGACCTGCCCCGGCCCGGCGCCGCGCCCGTCAGTGCGCCAGGCCCTGCACAACCTCGTCCGTCATCTTCTTCGCGTCGCCGAACAGCATCATCGTGTTCGGGCGGAAGAACAGCTCGTTGTCCACGCCGGCATAGCCCGACGCCATGCTGCGCTTGATGAACAGCACGGTCTTCGCCTTGTCCACGTCGAGGATCGGCATCCCGTAGATCGGCGACTTGGGATCGGTCTTGGCGGACGGGTTGGTCACGTCGTTGGCGCCGATCACGTAAACCACGTCGGCCGTGCTGAACTCGCTGTTGATCTGCTCCAGCTCGAACACCTCGTCGTAGGGCACGTTGGCCTCGGCGAGCAGCACGTTCATGTGGCCGGGCATACGGCCGGCGACGGGGTGGATGGCGTATTTCACCTCGACGCCCTCCTTCTTCAGCGTGTCGGCCATTTCGCGGAGCGAGTGCTGCGCCTGCGCCACCGCCATGCCGTAGCCCGGCACGATGACGACCTTGGAAGCGTTCTTCATGATGAAGGCCGCATCGTCCGCGTTGCCGGCGCGGACCGAGCGGTCGGCGTGCGCCGGGTCCGCCGCGCCCCCTGCGCCCGCATCGGTGCCCCAGCCGCCCAGCAGCACGTTCAGGATGCTGCGGTTCATGCCCTTGCACATGATATACGACAGGATCGCGCCCGAAGCGCCCACCAGCGCGCCGGTGATGATGAGGGCGAGGTTCTGGATGGTGAAGCCGATGCCGCAAGCCGCCCAGCCGGAATAGCTGTTCAGCATGGACACCACGACCGGCATGTCCGCACCGCCGATCGGGATGATGATCAGGAAGCCAAGGCCCAACGCCAGCAGCGCAATCAGCCAGAACAGCGGCTGGCTCGCGGTGAAGACAAAGGCGACGACCAGCGCCAGCAGCACGATGCCGAGCAGGAGGTTGAGCTGGTGCTGCCGGGCGAACAGGATCGGCGCGCCCTTCATGATGCCCTGCAGCTTGGCGAAGGCGATCAGCGAGCCGGAAAAGGTGATGGCGCCGATCACGAGGCCGAGCGACATCTCGACCAGCGACTGCGTGTGGATCGCGCCGGGCACGCCGATGCCGAAGGACTGCGGCGCGTTCAGCGCGGACGCGGCGACGAACACCGCGGCGAGGCCCACCAGCGAATGGAAGGCGGCGACCAGCTGCGGCAGCGCCGTCATCTGGATGCGCCGGGCGATGACGACGCCGACCGCGCCGCCGATCAGGATGGCGACCGCGATCAGCAGGAAGCCCGAGCCGGCCATGCCGCGCTGCAGCAGCGTCGCGGCGACGGCGATGCCCATGCCGACCATGCCGAACAGGTTGCCCTGGCGCGACGTGACTGGGCTGGACAGCCCGCGGAGCGCCAGCACGAACAGGACGGCGGCGACGAGGTAGGCGAGCGAAGTGAGGGAGGCGCTCATGCTACTTGCGCACCACGGGCTTCTTGGATTGGAACATGGACAGCATCCGCTGGGTCACGACGAAGCCGCCGAAGATGTTGACGCTCGCCAGCAGCACCGCCACGAAGCCGAAGGCGCGCGCCCAAGCGTTGTCCGACAACCCGACCGCCAGCATGGCGCCCACGACGATCACGGAGGAGATGGCGTTGGTCACGCCCATCAACGGCGAGTGCAGCGCCGGCGTCACGTTCCAAACGACGTAGTAGCCGACGAAGCAGGCCATCAGGAAGATCGCCAGCAGGAAGACGAACGGCTCAACCGCCGTCGCCACCGTTTCCAGCCCGGCGCTGCCCGCGCGCAGTTGGTCTGCCAGGGACGCGGCGCGCTCGGCGATCCGAACGGCCTCGTCCGCATATGTATTCGGGTTCATCGAGCCTCTCTTTATGCCGCGGATGCGGACTTGAATTGCGCGTGGGTGATCTGGCCGCCACGGGTCAGCAGCACGCCGCGCACGATATCGTCGCTGTCGGGCAGCGCCGGCGCTTGCGCCGTTTTGTCCCAGAAGGTGGTCAGGAAGGTCAGCAGGTTGCGGGCGTAGAGCGAGCTGGCGGCGACCGGGATGCGGCCGGGCCAGTTGGTCCAGCCCAGGACCTTGACGCCGCGCTCGGTGGTCTTGACCTCCCCCGCCACGGTCGCGGCGCAGTTGCCGCCGGCCTCCGCCGCGAGGTCCACGACGACGCTGCCGGGGCGCATGGCATCCACCATCGGCTGGCTCACGATCACCGGGGCGCGCCGGCCCATCACGAGCGCCGTGCAGATCACCAGGTCATTCTTCGCAACCGTGGTGGCCATCAGCTCGGCCTGCTTCTGGCGGAAGGCGTCGCTCATCTCCTTGGCATAGGCGCCGGTCTGGCCCGCGGTTTCCGCGTCTTCCACGCCCACGTAGGCCGCGCCCAGCGACTTGATCTCCTCCTTGGCCGCCGGGCGCACGTCGGTCGCGGACACGATGGCGCCCAGCCGCCGCGCCGTCGCGATGGCCTGCAGCCCGGCGACGCCGGCGCCGATCACGAACACCCGCGCCGGCGGCACGGTGCCGGCGGCCGTCATCATCATGGGAAAGCCGCGGTCGAACGCCGCCGCGCCCTCGATCACCGCGCGGTAGCCGGCGAGGTTGGCCTGGCTGCTCAGCACGTCCATGCTTTGCGCCCGGGTGATGCGCGGCAGCAGCTCCATGGCGCAGGCGTCGATCCCGGCCGCGGCCAGCGACGACACCAGCGCCGGATCGCCAAGCGCCCCGCTGACCGCGACCAGCAGGGCGCCACGCGGGATGGCCGCCCGGATGTCCGGTCCCGGCATCTGCACCGCGAACACGATGCCGGCGCCCGCGAGTGCCGCGCCGGCGTCGGGCACCACCTCGGCGCCGGCCGCCTGGTACTCCGCGTCCAGCATGGCGCTCGCCTGGCCGGCGCCCGCCTCCACCGCCACGGTCAAGCCGAGCGCCACCAGCCGCTTCACCGTGTCCGGCGTTGCCGCCACTCGCGTCTCGGCGGCGGCTCGTTCCTTCAACACGGCTAGGCGCATGCGACATTCCTCAATTCTTGAAGCCTAAGATGCCCCGCGCCGCCGGGCAGTGGCAAGACCCCAAGCTTGAGTGTTCAGGCGCTGGGCGGCACGCGCGCCTCCAGCAGCGCCGCCGCCTGCCGCGCCGCAACCGTCTCGGTGTTGAAGTCGTCCACCAGCTCGTGGAACAGCCGGAACCAGTTCTGCTCCGCCCGCAGCCGAACGAACACGCTGCCCAGCCCCAGCGCCGAGCGGTCCATCAGCACGAATTCCCGCGGCGGGCGCACGCCCCCGGCTTCCTTCAAACCAGCGTGAACTTTTTCCGCCACGCTGCGCCCGTATTGCGGGTCGTCATTGTCCTGGATGCGGCGCACGCGATCCTGCAGCAGCGGCTCGTAAACGAAAGCGGCCCATTGGTTCAGCAGGGCGATCTGCGCCTTGGTCAGGTTCTCGAAGCCCCACCCTTCGTAGGCGAACTCCGCCTTCGCCGCGTCGCCGTCGCGGATGGCCTCGTACAGGTCGATCACGCCGCGCACGAACTTGGGCGGGAACACCCGGATCGCGCCGAAGTCCAACAGGTTGAGGCCATCGTCCGCCCGGACCTGGTAGTTGCCGAGGTGCGGGTCGCCATGGATCACGCCGTAGCGGTAGAACGGCACGTACCAGGCGCGGAACATGGCCTTGGCGATGTGGTTGCGCACCTCCAACGGCGGGTCCTCGTCGATCCGCTGCTGCATCGGCTTGCCCGGCAGCCACGTCATCGTCAGCAGGCGCGGCGTCGTCAGGTCGTCGATGGGCTTGGGCACGCTGACCAGCGGCTCGTCCCGCAGCATCAGGTCGTAGAGCCGCATCTGCGCGGCTTCCCGCAGGTAGTCCAGCTCTTCCCGCAGCCGCTCGGCGATCTCCGTGTAGATGTCGTCGCCCTGGATCGTGGTGTCGATCCGCTTGAACACGTTCATCGCCAGCCGGAGCTGGCGCAGGTCGGCGTCCACCGTGCTCGGCATGTCCGGGTACTGCAGCTTGCACGCCACGTCCGTGCCGTCCGGCAGCGTCGCGCGGTGCACTTGGCCCAGGCTCGCCGCCGCCGCCGCGTCCTGGCCGAAATCCTTGAACTTGCCTTGCCAGTCCGGCCCCAACTCGCCGGCCATGCGGCGGCGCACGAAGGACCAGCCCATCGCCGGCGCATTGGCCTGCAATTGCGCCAGTTCCTGCGAGTACTCGTCCGGCAGCGCGTCGGGGATGGTTGACAGGATTTGCGCAACCTTCATCAGCGGGCCTTTCAGGCCGCCGATGATGCTTTTCAGGTCCTCGGCATGAGCCGCGCGGTCGGTCTTGAAGCCGAACACCTTTTCCCCGGCCACCCGCGCGGCGATGCCGCCCACGGCGCCGGAGGTCCGGGCGAAGCGCCTCAGTTCGCCGAACAGGTTCGGGCGGTTCAGGTCAGCCATCACGCGGCCTCCAGCTCGTCGATGAAGCCGCTGATGACATCGAGGCCGCGGCGCCAGAACGCCGGGTCGGAGGCATCGAGGCCGAACGGCGCCAGCAGCTCCTTGTGCCGCTTCGTCCCGCCGGCGCGCAGCATGTCCAGGTATTTCTGCTCGAACCCCGGGTGCCCGCCCTGAAACACGCTGTACAGCGCGTTCACCAGGCAGTCGCCGAAGGCGTAGGCATACACGTAGAACGGCGAATGGATGAAGTGCGGCACGTAGGCCCAGTACACGCTGTATTCCGGCGTGAAGTGGAAGGCCGGCCCCAGGCTTTCGGTCTGCACCTGCATCCACAGCTCGCCGATCCGCTCCGGCACGACCTCGCCCGACCGGCGCTCGTCGTGCAGCAGCGTCTCGAACTGGTAGAACGCGGTCTGCCGCACCACCGTGTTGAGCATGTCCTCCACCTTGCTCGCCAGCATGATGCGGCGGCGCTTCGGGTCGGTTTCGGCAGCCAGCAGGGCGCGGAAGGTCATCATCTCGCCGAACACGCTGGCGGTTTCCGCAAGCGTCAGCGGCGTGCCGGACATCAGGTAGCCGTTCTTCGCCGCCAGCACCTGGTGCACGCCGTGGCCCAGCTCGTGCGCCAGCGTCATCACGTCCCGCGTCTTGCCGTGGTAGTTCAACAGCAGATAAGGGTGCGCCGACGGCACGGTGGGATGGGCGAACGCGCCGCCCGCCTTGCCGTCCCGCAACACGGCGTCGATCCAGGGCTCGTCGAAAAAGCGTTGCCCGATGTCGCCCAGCTCCTTGGAAAAGCCGCTATAGGCGGACAAAACGCGGTCCCGCGCCTCGCCCCAAGCAATCGGCCGGTCGCTGTCGTCCGGCAACGGCGCGTTGCGGTCCCAATGCTCCAGCTTTTCAAGCCCGAGCCACTTCGCCTTGAGCGCGTAGTAGCGGTGGGACAGGCGCCCGTAGTCGGCCGACACCGCCGTGCTGAGCGCATCCACCACTTCGTCCTCCACCATGTTCGCGCGGTTGCGCGCGCTGGTGGGGCGCGGATAGCGGCGCCAGGTGTCGATGATCTCCTTGTCCTTGGCCAGCGTGTTGGTCACCAAGGAGAACAGCCGCGCGTTGCCTCCGAACACCGCGCCGATGGACGCCGCCGCGTCGGCCCGCACCGAACGGTCACGGTCGGACAGCTTATTCAGCGCCGCGCTGACGGTGAGGCTCTCGCCGCGCACCGGGATGCGCAGGGCCGCGATGGTCTCGTCGAACAGGCGGCTCCAGGCGCTGCGGCCCGTGACCTCCTTCTCGTGCAGCAGCTTCTCCAAGTTGTCGTCGAGCTGGTGCGGGCGGAACACGCGGAGGTCGCGCAGGAACGGCGCGTAGCGGGCGAGCGCCGGGTCGGCGAGCTTCGCGGCGAGGTCCGCTTCCTCGATCCGGTTCAGCTCGAGCGACAGGAACAGCAGGTGCGAGCTGATGGCCGTGACCCGCTCGTTGGTGGATTGGTAGAACTTGGCGATGCCGGGGTCGAGGCTGTCGGTGCTGAACTGAAGCTGGGCGTAGGACATCAGCCGGCCGAGGATTTCCTCGATCCGCTCGTACTCGGCGAGCGCCGCCGCCAGTTCGGCGCCGGACAGCGCCGCCACATGGCCCGCGTGCTCGGCCTCGAACGCCCGCGCCGCGGCGTCCGCGCGGTCGGCGTCGGCGGCCAGCTCGGGGCTGTCGGGGGCGGGATAAAGGTCGGTCAGGTCCCAGGACGGCAGCGGGTCGGCGGGAAACGCATCCGTTGCAAGGCTTGCAGGCTGGTCCATCTAGTGCTCGTCCCATCGTGCTGATACGTCGCACTCAAGGTGGGATGTTGCACCCACAGGGCAAGCTTACGGAGCGAGCGTGGACAGCACCTACCCCCAATGGCCCAACCTCGCCGCCATGATGTTCGGCCTGGCCCGCGGCTGGCCCGACCGGCCGATGCTGCGCCATTGGCGGGACGAGGCGTGGCACCGCGTGCCCTGGGGCGAGTTCGCCCGGCGCGCCGCGTCCGTCGCTCGGGGCCTGCGCGCCGCGGGCGTTTCGGCCGGCGACCGCGTGCTGATCGTCAGCGAAAGCCGGCCGGAGGTGCCGATCCTTGAGGTCGCGCTGATGGCGATCCGCGCCGTGCCGGTGCCGGGCTACGTGACCAACACGCCGGAAGACCACGCGCACCTGCTGCGGGACAGCGGCGCGCGGGTGGCCGTCGCGTCCACGGCGGTGCTTGCCGACCGCGTGCTGGCCGGCGCTGCGATGACCGGCGGGCTGGACCGGCTGCTGTGCATGACGCCCGGGCGCGGGCTGCTGTTCTCCACGCTGGAAGCCGACCGCGCGGCGCCTGACGACATCGCGGCGGAGGCGGACGAAATCCCGGCCGGGGCGCTCGCCTGCCTGATTTACACCAGCGGCACCTCCGGCCTGCCCCGCGGCGTCATGCTACCGCACCGGGCGATCCTGTCCAACTGCCGGGGCGCGTTCGAGCTGGTGCGGCCGCTGCGGCTCCGGAACGAGACCTACCTGTCGTTCCTGCCGCTGTCGCACAGCTTCGAGCACACCGTCGGCCAGTTCTTCCTGCCGAGCCTGGGGACCGAGATCGTTTACAGCCGCGGGGTCGAGCACCTGGCTGCCGACATGCTGGCGGTGCGTCCGACGATCATGACGGTGGTGCCGCGCGTGCTGGAGGTGATCCGCGCCCGCGTCCTGCATCAAGTCGGGCGGCAGCCGGCGTGGAAGCAGGCGCTGTTCCACCGGGCGCTCGACGCCGGGCTGCGCCGGGTTGAAGGCCGCATGACGCTTGCGGACCGCATTGCCGGGCCGGTGCTGGACCGATTGGCGCTGCGCCCGGTGCGCGCCCGGTTCGGCGGGCGGTTCCGCGCGGCGATGTCCGGCGGCGCCCGCCTCGACCCGGAAATCGGCCGTTTTTTCCGGGCGCTCGGCCCCGTGGTGATGCAGGGCTATGGGCAGACGGAGGCCGGGCCGGTGATCAGCGCCAACTCGGTGGACGACCCGGAGATCGGCAGCGTGGGCCGCCCGTTGCCGGGCGTGGAGCTGCGGATCGCCGGGGACGGCGAAATCCTGGTGCGCGGCGACTTGGTGATGGACGGCTACTGGGGCCAGCCTGCGGCCACCGCCGAGGTGATCCGGGACGGCTGGCTGCACACCGGCGACCTCGGCCGCATCGACGCGGGGGGCCTGCTGACCATCACGGACCGCAAGCGCGACATCATCGTGCTGTCGGGCGGGGAGAACGTGTCCCCGGCGCGGGTCGAGGAACTGCTGATGCGGGAGCCTGAAATCTCGCAAGCCGTGGTGTTCGGCGATGGCCAGGCCGCGCTGTCCGCCCTGCTGGTCCCGGCCGAGGACGGCGACGCCCGGAGCGTCGGGACCGCCGTGGCGCGGGCCAACGCCCGCCTGTCCACGACCGAACGCATTCGCCGGCACAGCCTGGTGCCGCCCTTCACGGTGGAGAACGGCCTGCTGACGCCGAGCCAGAAGATCCGCCGCGCCCAGGTGCTGCGCACCCACCGCGACGCGCGCAAGGCAAGCTGAGCCGGGCCGCTACATCCCCAGCGCGCGGCGGTACACGTCCAGCAGCGACTCCTGCTCTTCCACCTCCGCCGGCTCCTGCTTGCGGATGCGAATGATCTGGCGGATCACCTTCACGTCGAACCCGGCCGACTTCGCCTCGGCGAAGATGTCCTTGATGTCGTTGCCGAGCGCCTTGCGTTCCTCTTCCAGCCGTTCGATCCGCTCGATCAGGCTGCGCAGCCGGTCGGCCGCGATGCCGCCGACCTGGGCCTCCTTGGCCTTGCCCTCGTCCAGCGGGTCGTTGTCCAGGTTGTCGGTGTTGTCCAGAGCCATCGCGCCCGCTCCATGGTGGTCAGGGGCGGGGCTTAGCGGCGCGGGGAGTCAGGGTCAATGCGCCGGGTTCGCCTTGGCAAAGGCGGCCTTCTGTTCGGCCGTGGCCTCGACCTGGTGCTGCGCCTGCCATTCCTTGTAGGGCATCCCATAAACGATTTCCCGCGCGTCCGGATCGGACAGCGGCAGGTCCCGGGCTTCCGCCTCCTCGCGATACCAGCGGGACAGGCAGTTGCGGCAGAACCCGGCCAGCGTCATCAGGTCGATGTTCTGCACGTCCGTCCGTTCCCGCAAATGCGTCACCAGGCGGCGGAACGCGGCGGCTTCCAGCTCGGTGCGGGTGGTGTCGTCCATGGCGGGTACGGTCATCGCGGGAACCCCTGTTCGGTTGAGCTTCTGTGTTCCGATATGGCGTGCCGGTCCCCGGCGCGCCATCCCCCGCCTCAAGGGCCGCTTGGCGGGACCCCAAAGCTGCGTCCATAGTACTCTACCATCCGGGAAGAGGACGCCGATGCCGTGGGACGACACGCAGGCCCGCACTGCGTTGCGGGCGATGTTCGATGCGGCCGTCGCCAGCGCCGATCCGCGCCGGGTGCTGGCGGCGCACCTGCCGGAGCGGCCAAGCGGCCGAGTCGTGGTGGTCGGCGCCGGCAAGTCGGCTGCCGTGATGGCGGCGGCGCTGGAGGATGCCTGGCCGGACGTGCCGATGGCCGGCATCGTCGTGACCCGCTACGGCCACGCCGTGCCGACCCGCAAGATCGAGGTCTTGGAAGCATCGCACCCCGTCCCCGACGCCAACAGCGAGTTGGGCGCGCGCCGCGTGCTGGCGGCGGTCGAGGGCCTGTCGCCGGACGACCTGGTGATCGCGCTGATGTCCGGCGGCGCGTCGGCGCTGCTGGAACTGCCGGCGCCGGGCCTGACGCTTGCGGATGCCGGGCGGGTCAACCGGGCCTTGTTGGCGAGCGGTGCCGCCATCGGCGAGATGAACGCGGTCCGCAAGCACCTGTCGGCCATCAAGGGCGGGCGGCTCGCCGCGGCGGCACGGCCGGCCCGCGTCGTCACCCTCGCCATCAGCGACGTGCCCGGCGACGACCCGGCGGTGATCGGCAGCGGCCCCACCGTGCCGGATGCCTCCACCTGGGCGGAGGTGCGCGCCATCGCCGCGCATTACGGCTTGGCGCTGCCTTGCACCGACGGCCCGGAAACCCCCAAGCCCGGTGAGATCGACGCCGACATCCGCATGATCGCGACGCCGGCCATGGCGCTCGACGCCGCCGCCGCCGCCGCCCGGGCGCACGGCCTCGCGCCGCTGATCCTGGGCGATGCGCTGGAAGGGGAAAGCCGGGAACTCGGCACGGCCATGGCCGGCATCGCCCACAGCGTCAGGAGCCACGGCCACCCGCTGCCCCCGCCCTGCGTGCTGCTGTCGGGCGGGGAGACGACGGTGACGATTGGACAAGGGCTGGCCGGGCGCGGCGGGCGCAACACGGCGTTCCTGCTGGGCCTCGCCATCGCGTTGCGCGCCGCGCCGGGCATCTGGGCCTTGGCCGGCGACACCGACGGCATCGACGGTACGGAGGACGCGGCAGGCGCAATCGTCACGCCGAGCACGTTGACGCGGGCACGGGGCGTGGGGCTTGATCCGCGCGCCGTGCTCTCGGCGCACGACAGCTACGGCCTGTTCGACGCGGTGGGCGACCTGGTCCGCACCGGGCCGACGCTGACCAACGTGAACGATCTCCGGGCCGTGCTGGTCGCACCCGTGTAAGGAACCCCGATGCCCGCCCGAACCAAGCTCCGCCGCCGCCGGCGCACCAAGATCGTCGCGACGCTCGGCCCGGCCAGCGCCACGCCCGAGGTGCTGTCCCGCCTGTTCCACGGCGGCGCCGACGTGTTCCGGCTGAACTTCAGCCACGGCGCCCATCCGGACCACCTGGCGCGCATCAACATGATTCGGGCGCTGGAGGAGCAATCCGGCCGGCCCATCGGCATCCTGGCGGACGTGCAGGGGCCGAAGCTGCGGGTGGGCAGGTTCCAGGGCGGGCGCGTCGTGCTGCAAACCGGGCAGCCGTTCCGGCTCGACCTGTCCCCGGTGCCGGGCGACCGGAACCGGGTGGAGCTGCCGCATCCCGAGATCATCGGGGCGGCCGGGATCGGCACCTCCCTGCTGCTGGACGACGGCAAGCTGCGGCTGCGGGTGACGCGCGTCCGGGAGGACCACCTGGAAACCGAGGTGGTGACCGGAGGCAGCCTGTCGGACCGCAAGGGGGTGAACGTCCCCGACGTGGCGCTGCCGATCCCGGCGCTGACGAAAAAGGACCGGGTGGACCTCGATTTCGCGCTGGCGCACGGGGTCGATTACATCGGGCTGAGCTTCGTGCAGCGGGCGGAGGACGTGGCGGAGGCAAAGGCGATCATCAACGGGCGCGCCTGGGTCATGACCAAGCTGGAAAAGCCGCAAGCCCTCGACAACCTCGATGAAATTTTGGCCTTGTCCGACACGGTGATGGTGGCGCGCGGCGACCTGGGCGTGGAACTGCCGCCCGAGGAAGTGCCGCTCGCCCAGAAGCGCATCGTCCGCGCGGCGCGGGAGCGCGGCATCCCCGTCGTGATCGCGACCCAGATGCTGGAAAGCATGATCACGGCGCCCGCCCCCACCCGGGCGGAAGCATCCGACGTGGCGACCGCGGTGTTCGACGGCGCCGACGCGGTGATGCTGAGCGCCGAGTCTGCGGCCGGCCAATACCCCTACGAGGCCGTCAACATCATGGACCGCATCGTGGAGCGCGTGGAGCGCGACCCCGGCTGGCGCGCCATCACGGAAGCGAGCCGCCCGGCGCCGGAGCCGGTCTCGGCCTCCGCCATCGCCGCCGCGGCCCGGCAGGTCGCGCATACCGTCAACGCGGCGGCCATCGTCGCCTTCACCGATGGCGGCAGCACGGCGCTGCGCGTCGCGCGGGAGCGGCCGGATTGCCCGGTGCTGGGCGTGAGCACGAACCTCTCGACCGCGCGGCGGCTTGCGGTGGTGTGGGGGGTGCACGCGCTGGTGACGCCGGAGGTGCACACGATGACGGAAGCGGTGACGCGGGCTACGCGGTTGGCGCGGGGCGAAGGGATGGCGGCGCCGGGCCAGGAGGTGGTCGTGACCGCCGGCGTGCCGTTCGGCCAGTCCGGCACCACCAACTCGCTCCGCGTGGCGCACGTGAAGTAGGACGGCGTGGCGGACCTCGGCTGGATCGAGCGCGCGCCGGGCCGGCCGTACTTCGTCACCGACGCCGGCGCCCCCTGGACGCCCATCGGGCAGAACGACGCGATCAGTTGGCCGGAATGGCGCGGCCTGCTGCACCGCCGCGACCTCGGCGCCGTTGAGCGGCACTTGGCCTATTTGCGCGACAGCGGCGTGACTTGCCTGCGGTTCATGCTGGAGTATGCGCAGACCGGCGAGCACTTCTTCGAGCAGCCGGCCGGCACGTTCAACCCGGCGCTGGTGCAGTTGTGGGACGACCTGTTCCGGCTCGCCGCCGCCGCCGGGCTGCGCATCCTGCTGACCCCGTTCGACACGTACTTCCATTGGGTGCGCTGGGACCTGCATCCCTACAACGCCGCCAACGGCGGCCCCTGCCCCGACCGCACCAGCCTGATGGTGCATCCGGGCGTGCGGGCGCTGGTCAAGGCGCGGTTGGCCTTCGCTACGGAGCGTTGGGGCGGCAGCGGCGCCCTGTTCGCCTGGGACCTGTGGAACGAGATGCACCCGGTGCAGGGCGAGGACCGGCCCGACTGCTTCGACGACTACATCGGCGATGTCGGGCCGTTCCTGCGCAACCTGGAACGACGGCTGCACGGCCGGGCGCACCCGCAATGCGTCTCGGTGTTCGGGCCGGAGCTGCACTGGAAGCCCTGGCTGAACGCGCCAGTGTTCCGCCACCCGGCGCTCGACTTCGCCAACAACCACTTCTACGAGGAAGGCACCATCGACGACCCGCGAAACACCGTCGCCCCGGCGCTCGCGGTGGGCCGATTGGTGCGGGAGGCCTTGGCGGAGATCACCGACCAGCGCCCGTTCTTCGACAGCGAGCACGGCCCGATCCACGCCTTCAAGGATCGCGGGATCACCTTGGCGGAGTTGTTCGACGACGAGTACTTCCGGCACCTGCAATGGGCGCATTTGGCGTCCGGCGGCGCGGGCGGCGGGATGCGCTGGCCGAACCGCAACCCGCACAGCCTGACGCCCGGGATGCGGCGGGCGCAAAAGGGCTTGGCCGGTTTCCTGCCGCTGGTAGATTGGCCGCGCTTCGACCGGCGGCCCATCGAGGCGGGCGTCAGCGACTCGGCCATCGCGTGCTTCGCGTGCGGGGATGCCCGGCAGGCGGTGCTTTGGCTGCTGCGCACCAGGCCGCTGCTGCGGGACGGCCGGGTTGATCCGGATTGCCGCTCGTCCGTGTCGGTGCGGGTGCCGGGCCTGGCTGCCGGGCGCTACTGGGCGACGACGTGGGACACGCGCGCCGGCTGCTCGACGGGCCGGGTGCCGGTCATGGCGGACGCGCAGGGGGCTGGGATCGACCTGCCGGCGATGCCGGCGGACGTGGCGGTGGCAATTCAGCCTGCTTAGGGTTGCCGGCGGCCCGGACGTGTGTTCGTATCAAGGGCAAATCGGCCATCAGAGCCACATCAGGGAGTTGACATGGGGGTGCCCCGCCTGACCCGCCGGACGTTCGCGTCCGTTGCCGCGGCTGCCGCGGCCTTTCCGCGCCTGGCCCACGCCGAGGACACGATCAAGATCGGCGCCGTGTTCCCCTCCACCGGATCCGCGGCGGAGGCCGGCAAGTTGCAGATGAACGGCGCACGTCAGGCGCTGGAAACGGTCAACGAGAAGGGCGTGCTGGGCCGCAAGATGGAGCTGGTGGTCGAGGACGACCAGACCACCAACCCCGGCGCGGTGCTGGCGTTCAGCCGGCTGGCGGGCCGGGCCGACATCGCGGCGTTCATCGGCTCGATCCGCTCCACCCAGGTCCACGCCATGTCGCCGGACGTGCTGAAGGTGGGCAAGCCCATGATGTTCGGCGGCACCGACCCGACGCTCACGCAACAGGGCAACAAGTGGCTGTTCCGCTGCCGCCCGAACGACAGCTACTCCGCCAAGGTCATCGCCGAGTTCGGCGCAGGCGACCTGAAAAAGCAGAAATGGGCGGTGGTGTACTCGACCGACGCCTTCGGCACCAACGGGTCCAAGGCGCTGGAGGCGGCGTTGAAGGCCCGCGGGATCACCCCGGTGCTGATGCAGGGCTACACCAACCAGGCATCGGACTACACCGCCATCGTGCTGGCGGTGCGGCAGTCGGGCGCCGACGTGGTGGGCAGCTACTTCACCTTCGAGAACGACCTCGGCATCTTCGCCCGCCAGCTCCGGCAGCTCGGCGTGACGCTTCCTTGGGTCGGCTCGCCGTCCATCGTCAACACCACGGCGCTGAACCTGGCCGGCCGCGCGCTGTACGGCACCTACGGCGTCGCGGACTACGCCGCCGACGCGACCCCGGCGTCCAAGGCCTTCGCCGAGCGCTACCAGGCGCTCTACAAGGCGAACGCGGACGGCCAATCGTCCTGGACATTCGACGCGGTGAACCTGCTCGCAAAAGCCATCAGTGACGCCGGCAGCACCGAGCCTGAGAAGATCCGCGCGGCGCTCGCCGCCATACGCGGCTTCGCCGGCGCGGAGGGAGAATACAACTTCGACGACAAGGGCGACGGGCTGCGCGGCTACAACGTCGTCAAGAACGAGAACGGCAAGATCGTGTTCGACCGCCGGATCGAAGTCAAAGAGTGAGCCTGGTCCCGCAACTGCTGTTCACCGGCGTCGGCATCGGCGCGATCTATGCCCTGGTGGCGCTCGGCTTCGTGCTGCTGATCCGGGCGGCAAGCGTGGTGAACTTTGCCCAGGGCGAGTTCTCCATGCTGGGCGCCTACGCGATGGTGGTGCTGTCGGGCCTGCTGGGGGTGCCATACTGGGTGGCGCTGCCGGTTGCCGTTTTGCTGATGGCCGGGTTCGGGGTGCTGTTCGCGGGCGCGACCTACTGGCCGCTCCGCCACCGTGGCCAGTTGCCGGTGATCATCAGCACCATCGGCGCCAGCATCTTCCTCGCCAACACCGTGCTGGCGCTCTACGGGCCAAGCCCGGAGGTGCTGCCCGGCTTGTTCGACACGCCGGGCTTCGAGGTCGGCGGCGTGTTCATGGACAGCCAATACGTCGCCATCATGGTGGTGACGGCCGCCATGCTGCTGCTACAGTTCCTGATCTTCGAGAAGACCTTGCTTGGCAAGAAGCTGCAGGCCACCAGCCAGGACAAGGAGATGGCCAGCCTGCTCGGCATCCCCGTGGCGCTCATGGTCCTGATCACCTTCGCTTACAGCGCGGCGCTGGGCGGGCTGGCCGGCATCCTGGTGGCGCCGGTGCTGTTCGTGTCCGTGGGCATGGGCACGGTGATCTCGCTCAAGGCGTTCGCTGCCAACATCATCGGCGGCTTCGGCAATATCCCCGGCGCCATCCTGGGGGGCCTGGCGCTCGGCATCGTCGAGACGTTCGGCGCGGCCTACATCTCGGTGCCCTACAAGGACGCGCTGGCGTTCGGGCTGCTGCTGCTGTTCCTGCTGGTCCGCCCGCAAGGGCTGTTCGGCGAGAAGATCGCGGAGAAGGCATGAGCACCCCCATTATGAGCGCGGGGACAATGGCCGCCGCGCCCGGCGTCGCGCAGGCGCGGGCCTGGCGCGGCCTGCCGGCGCTGGCCGCCGCGGTCGTCGGCGTGCTGGCGCTCTCGACGCTGGTGCCGGAGCAGGGCTACACGCTCAACATCGTCATGCAGGCGGCGACCTACGCCATCGCGGTGGCCGGGCTGGTGGTCGTGCTCGGCTATTGCGGGCAGATTTCTCTCGCGCAGGCGGCGTTCTTCGGCCTGGGCGCTTACGGGGTCGCGCTCGGCACCGTCGATTTCGGATTGCCGTTCTTCGTGGCGCTGATCTTGGGCGTGGTTCTGGCGGCTGTGTTCGGCGTGGCGCTCGGCCTGGCCAGCCTGCGGCTCGGCGGGCACTACCTTGCCATGGTCACCATCAGCTTCCAGCAGATCCTGACGCTGGTGCTGACCAACTGGTCCGGGCTGACGCACGGGCCGGACGGGGTGAAGAACATCGCGCGCCCCAACGTGCCGGGTTTGCGGCTCGAAAGCGGCGACCATTACCTGGGGCTGTGCCTCGTGGTTCTCATGGGCGTCACCTGGTTTGTCTGGCGGCTGAAGACGACCCGGCTCGGCCGCGCCATGCAGGCGGTGCGCGACAACGAGATCGCGGCCAGCACCTGCGGCATCGACGTGTTCGGCACCAAGGTGCTGGCGTTTGGCATCAGCGCCGTGCTGGGCGGCCTGGGCGGCGGGCTGTTCGCCGGCGCGTTCTCCTACATCAGCCCGGACCAGTTCGGCTTCGCTGAGAGCATCGTGCTGCTCACCATGGCGCTGTTGGGCGGTGTCCAATCGCCGTTCGGTGCCCTGATCGGCACCGGGCTGCTGGTGATCCTGCCGGAATGGCTGCGCGGCCTGCGCCAGTATTACCTTGCGGTGTACGGCGCCGCCGTCATCCTCATCATGGTGTTCCTCCCGGACGGGCTGTGGGGCCTCACCCACCGCCTGCGCCGCCCGGCTCCCGTCGGCGCCGGCGCGGTCACGCCCTTGCCGCTGCTGAGCCAGCGTGGCACCGAGACCGCGGAGGTCGCTATGGCCATCGAGGGCCTCGCCAAGCATTTCGGCGGCCTCAAGGCGCTGGACGGCGTGGACATGGCGGTGCGCCGCGGCACCGTGCACGCGCTGATCGGCCCGAACGGCTCCGGCAAGACCACCTTCATCAACGTCGTGACCGGGCTATACCGCCCGACCGCCGGGCGCATCGCCATCGCAGGTGGGGACGTGACCGGGACCGCGCCGCACCAGCGCACCCGGCGCGGCCTGGCCCGCACCTTCCAGAACATCCGGGTGTTCCGTGGCATGACCGTGCTGGAGAACGTCATGATCGGCGCGGAGCGGCCCGGCAACGACATCGCGGAGCAGCCGGCCCTGGTGGTGGAGCGGGCGCTGGCCGCGCTCGACTTCGTGGGCCTGCGCGACGACGCCCACCGCATGGTCGGCACCCTGTCCTACGGCACCCAACGCTACGTCGAGATCGCCCGGGCGCTCGCCGGCAGTCCGCAGGTGCTCCTATTGGACGAGCCGGCGGCCGGCCTCAACCTCACGGAAAAGCATGAGCTTGGCCTGCTGCTGCGCCGGCTCAAGGGCCATGGCCTGACCATCCTGATCGTCGATCACGATATGAACCTGGTCGAGCAGGTGGCCGACCACATCACCGTGCTGAACTTCGGCCGCCGCATCGCCGATGGCGGCCCGCGCGATGTGCTGTCCCACCCGGACGTCATCGCCGCCTACTTGGGGGAGCCGCGCCAAGATGCCGCTGCTTGAGCTGGGCGGCCTCGTCGCGCGCTACGGCGCGGGCGAGGTGCTGAAAGACCTTTCGCTCACGGTCGAGGAGGGCGAGATCGTCGCCCTGCTGGGCAGCAACGGGGCGGGCAAGAGCACCACGCTGCGCGCCATTTCCGGCCTCGTGCCCAATGTCGCGGGCCGGCTGGACTTCGCCGGGCGGTCGCTGATCGGCATGAAGCCGGAGGCCATCGTGCGGCTGGGCATCGCGCACGTGCCGGAAGGGCGCCGGGTGTTTCCGGGGCTGACGGTGCGGGAGAACATCCTGCTCGGCGGCAGCAACCGCCGGGGTGCCGGCCGCCGCACGCTGGAGCGGGAAACCGATGAGATGCTGGCCTTCTTCCCCGACCTGAAACGGCTGGAGCACGCGCTGGGCTGGACGCTTTCGGGCGGGCAGTTGCAGATGGTGGCGGTGGCCCGCGGCATGATGGCGAAGCCGCGGTTGCTGCTGCTGGACGAGCCGTCGCTGGGCTTGGCGCCCTTGGTCGTGCAGCAGGTATTCCGCATCATCACTGAGATCCGCCAGCGCGGCACCACGGTGCTGCTGGTGGAGCAGAACGCGCACATGGCGCTGTCGGTCGCCAACCGCGGCTACGTGCTGGAAACCGGGCGGCTGCTGGTGTCTGGCAAGCCCGCGGAGCTTTGGAGCAACCCGGACGTGCGGGTGGCCTATCTGGGCGGCAAGACGGTGGCCGCGGCGGCCGGCTGAACCGGCAACGGCGGCCAAGCGCCCGGGTCCGCCGCCGTATCTGCTGCTGCTTGGGCCAGCCAGGCGCGCACGTCCGCCGGGCCGCCAAACCACTCGTCCACCCGCAGCCCGGCGCCACCCATGGCGCGGGCGGCACGCATCCCGTCCTCGTCCGTCACGTCGTCGCCGATGAAGATCGGGTGCCGGCCAGAGAACGGCGCTTCGGTCATCAACGTGTTGACGGCGCTGCCCTTGTCGGCGCCGCGGGGACGCACTTCCCAGGCCATCAGCGCTTCCATGAGTTGGAACTGGTCCGCCAGCGGGGCAATCAGCGCCAGGGCCGCTTCCCGCAGCACCGGCCCCAACTCCGGCACGGCCCGGTAATGCAGCACGAAGCCGCGCTGCTTCTGTTCCAGCAGCACGCCGGGATGGGTGTCGGCGATGCGCGCCGCTTCCAGCACCCAATCGACCGGCGGGGTGGGCAGGCTGACGCGGACGACCTCGGCGCCAGGCGCATGCCGGATGGCGCCGCCGTGCTCCCCGGCGACGGCGTAAGGCACGCCGGCGAACAGCCCGTCCACCTGCTCGATCGGACGCCCGGTCACCACGGCGAGCGCGCCGCCCATGATCTCCCGCAGCCGGCACAGCGCCTCCGTCAAGCCCGGCGCGACCCGCACCAGGTCCGGCGTGGGCGCGATGTCCAGCAGCGTGCCGTCCATGTCGAGCAGCAGCGCCGACCGCGCCGGCTCCAGCGTGCCCAACGGCCCGCTCAGCGGCATGACGTTACCCGCAGGTCGTAGATCGGATGCTCCATCAGCGACAAGGCCGGCGCGCTGGCCAGCATCCAGCCGCGGAAGGCCGCACCCGTGGCCCGGCCGTCCGTCACCTCCAGGAACGCCGCGCTGTCCTGGGGCAAATCGGGCGGACGGGACACGCAGCCGCGCAGGGTGATGGTCAGCGACCCCCACGACACGCTCTGCCCCACCCGCACCGTCAGCGGCGAAGGCTGGGCGCGCACCTTGTCGAGCACGGCCAGCTCGGCGGTGTCGCGCGGCTGCCAGGCGTCGGGCGGCGACATGGGCGGCGGCGGCCCGGCGGCCAACGCCGGCGCGGCCCAGGCCGCAAGGAGTGCCAGAAGCGGCGCGCGGCGCATCACCGGCGCGTCGGGCTGCGCAGGCCCGCAACCATGTCCGCCATGATCCGGCGCATCGCAGCCTCGTCCACGCCCATCAGCACGGCGTCCTCGAACGCATCCTGCAGCACCTGCGCGGCCTCGGCATGGTTGTCTTCCAGCACACGCAGCTTTTCCCGGCAGGACACCGCGCCGCCGTCGGGCGTCGGCCAGCGGTCGGGCATGTCGCTCATTTCGGCGGCTCGGCTTTCTGGTCGAGCGACTTCTGCGTCGCGCTGGCCAGGCTGCCCACGTTGAAAATGAACTTGCCCAACAGGTCCTCAAGGTTCGTGGCGGATTGCGTGATCGTGATCACGCCGCCATTCCCCAGCATCTTGTCGCTGCCGCCGGGGCTGAGGCTCATGAACGCGCCGCCCAGCAGGCTGCCGGTCGAGATCGAGGCGCTGCTGTCCTCCGAAAGCTTGATGCCCGGCTGCACGGTGAAGTTCACCACGGCCCGGTAGGATTGCGGGTCGATGCTGGTGGACACCACGCTGCCGACCTTCACCCCGGCCATGCGCACGTCCGCGCCGGAGCCGATGCTGCCCACGTTGTCGAACTGCGCCGAAAGCCGGGTGCCGCTGCCGACGCCCCGGCCGGTGTTGGCCGCCGCGTATGCCAGGAACCCCGCCGTCACCACCAGCACCGCCGCCCCGGCCGCCAGTTCGGCGACGCTCCGCTTCGATCCCGCCATGCCCTTAGCTGCCCGGCGTCCAGGATTCGTAGTCGCCGGTGGCCGGCGCGCGGTGCCCGCCTCGATAGTCATGGCCTGGCGGACGGTAGCTCCCCGGCGTGCCCGTCAGGTTGGGCATGTGCGGCTTTTGCCAGAACTTGCGCGACGCCATCGGGATCGGCTCGTCCGTGGTGTAGTGCAGCCAGGCGTGCCACTCGGCCGGCACCTGGCTGGCATCGACCTCGCCGGCATACATCACCCAACGTCGGGCCGGCAGGCCGGGACGGGCGCGCTTTTCCTCGAAATAGCGGTTGCCGGCGGGATCGCTGCCCACGGGCCGGCCACGGAAGTAGGTGAACAAGCGGGTGCCGATATCCATGCGGCTGGTATAAGCGACCCAGCCGGCGCGGTCCATCGCGCTTCGCCGAAACAAGATTCGCCTTTCCCAACGATGCCTCTGCCCGTAGCATCGGGCCATGGGGATCGCATGAGCACCACCCGGATCTGGCGCGGCGTGCGGATGCGCGACACGGCGGCCGGCGCCGACCCGGACGCGCCGGAGCGCGCCCTGACCCTGCCGGCCTCCTGGGACGACCGGGCGGCGAGCGCGTTGGCGGCGCTGGCGCCGGGTGAAGGCCGCGTCACCTTGCCGCGGGCCGCGGATGGTTGGATACGCCCCGTCGCGACCCGGGCGCGGGACGCCGGGGACCCTGCCCTCGCCGACCGCTTGCATGGATTGCTGCTGCGACAGCAAGCCGCGCCGACCGCGCCGGTGTGGCATGGGGGCGTCGGCGCGCCGCCGGGCTTCGTGCTGAACCTCCCAGCCTTCCATGACGGGGCGCACGGGTTTGACACCGCCGGGTTTGCGGAGGCAGTGACGACCGCGGCCACCGCCCTGCGGCTCATTGCCTCCGGCGCGCCGCAGTTCGCCGTGGGGTTCACCGACCTCGATGGGCTGCTGGCGTTGCTGAGGCTCGACTACGACAGCCCGGCCGCGCGGGACGTGGCGCGCTGCCTGGCCGCCCTGTTGCGCGGCGCCGCCGACCTGGCCTTCGCCGGCGACCAGCCCGACCTGCTGTCCCGCCTGCCGCGGTGGCCGATGCCGCCGCCGCAATGCGCAGTGCCGGCGCTGGCCGCCGCGGCGTTCGACGTGCGGGCGGCGGCGCTGCGCGGCTCGGCGGGCCTGTTCTGCACGGCGATCCTGCCGCCCGGCCCGGCCGACGCGCTGCTTGGCGCCGAGACCGGCGGCATCGCGCCGGCCTTCTCCCCCGTCGGACCCGGCGGCGCGCTGACCCGCGCGGCGCTGGCCCGGCTGGCGGCCGGAGGCATGACGGCGGAGGCCGCGCTGGCCCGGCTGCTTGGGGGCGATCCCGTCCTGGCCCCGGCGGGGTTGGCGGCGCACCAGGCGATGCACGATGCCGTCGCGCCCTTCATGCACGCCATGCCGCCGCGCCCGGTCGCAGGCAGCGCGCCGGCGCAGCCGCCGCACCGCCGGGAACTGCCCGCCCGCCGCCGGGGCTACACGCAAAAGGCTGCGGTCGGGGGCCACCGGGTTTACCTCCGCACCGGCGAGTATCCCGACGGCAGCTTGGGCGAAATCCACGTCACGCTGCCGCGTGAGGGCGCGGCGCTGCGCGGCATGATGGACAGTCTAGCCGCCGCCGTCAGCCTGGGCCTGCAGCACGGCGTGGCGCTGCAGGACTACGTGGACAGTTTCACCCTGACCCGGTTCGGACCGGCCGGCCCCGTGGAGGGCGACCCGGATGTCGGGCACGCGACCTCCATCCTCGATTACGTGTTCCGCAACCTCGCCATCGCCTACCTCGGGCGCTGCGATGTTCCCGAAGGGGTGCCGGATGCGGCGGACGACAGGCCGGCGGCGCCGCTGTTGCCCATGGACTTGCCAGCCCAGCGCCGCGCCCGGCGGCCCGGGCTGCGGCTGGTGGCCAACGGATAGGACCCCTTGATGAATCCCATCGACGCGCGATTGGCCGAACTCGGCATCGACCTGCCAACCGCCATGGCGCCGGTCGCCAACTATGTGCCCTACGTCGTGACCGGCAACCTGGTGGTGGTCTCCGGCCAGCTTCCGGCGGTGGACGGCAAGGTGGCCGTGGTCGGCAAGCTCGGCACGGAAGTCAGCATCGAGCAGGGGCAGCACGCCGCCCGGCTGTGCTTCACCAATGTGCTGACCCACCTGCGCGCGGCTTGCGGCGGCGATCTGGGCCGGGTCAAGCGGGTGGTGCGGCTTGGCGGGTTCATCGCCTCGCCACCGGACTTCACGGAGCACGCCGCAGTGATGAACGGCGCGTCGGACCTGGCCGTCGCGGTGTTCGGCGAGGCCGGGCGCCATGCCCGCAGCACCATCGGGGTCCCTGCCCTGCCGCTCGGTGCCGCCGTCGAGGTTGAAGGCCTATTCGAAATCGGCTGAAGGCTTTGTTCGGGCGGCCTCCGCGCCATATCCCTCGGATGCCCGACAGCCTCCCCACGCTCACGCTGACGTTGCACCCCCACATCGCCGAAATCCCGGCGGCGGAGTGGGACGCCTGCGCCGGACCCGGCAACCCTTTTGTCAGCCACGCCTTCCTGAGCGCGCTGGAGGACAGCGGCTCGGCCAACGCGCGCACCGGCTGGATGCCGCAGCACGCGGCGCTCCGCGCGCATGACCGCATCGTGGCCGTGGTGCCGATGTATGCGAAGTCGCACAGCTACGGCGAGTACGTGTTCGACCATAGCTGGGCCAATGCCTTTGAGCGGGGCGGCGGCAGCTATTATCCCAAGCTGCAGGTCGCCGTGCCGTTCAGCCCGGTGCCCGGTCCCCGCTTGCTGGCCCGCGACGGGATCGAGGCAGAGGCGTTGGGTCACGCGCTGGCGCAAGCCTGCGGCGAGCTGGGCCTGTCCTCCGTGCACGCGACGTTCTGCACCCGCGCGGACTGGGAAGCGCTGGGCCGCGCCGGGTGGCTGCAACGCCTGGGCACGCAGTTCCATTGGGAGAACGCGGGCTACAAGACGTTCGACGACTTCCTGGGCACGCTGAGTTCCCGCAAGCGCAAGTCGCTCAAGCGGGAGCGTCGGGACGCCAACGCGGCCGGCCTGGACTTCGTGGCGTTGCGCGGGCACGAGATCACGCCGCGGCATTGGGATGCGTTCTACCGCTTCTACACCTCCACCGTGGACCGCAAGTGGGGCAGCGCCTACCTGACGCGCAAGTTCTTCCCGCTGCTGTCGGACCGCCTGGGCGAGCGCGTGGTGCTGATGCTGGCCGAGCACAACGGCACCCCCGTGGCCGGCGCGCTCAACCTGGCGGGGGACGAGGCGCTGTATGGCCGCAACTGGGGCTGCCGCGGCGACTGGCCGTTCCTGCACTTCGAGCTGTGCTACTACCGCGCCATCGAGTTCGCGATTGAGCACGGCCTGCAGCGCGTGGAGGCCGGGGCGCAGGGCGAGCACAAGATCCAGCGCGGCTACATGCCGCGGCCGACCTATTCCGCCCATTGGATCGCCCATGCCGGGCTGCGCCGCGCCGTGGCCGGCTTCCTGGACAGCGAGCGCCCGGCCATACAGTCCCACATGGAGGCGCTGGCCGAACTCTCGCCTTACCGTCAGGCCGGAGACTCGGAGGGCTGACGCGGCAGGGCGGCAACGCTCGGCCAAGCGGCGGGCGAGGCCGGCGCCTGAAGCCAGCCGGCCCGGGGCACCTGGTGCGCCGCGGCGGCGACGAGGCGGCCATCTTGCCAGCGCGCGGCCTTGCTCCGCAGCATCTCTGAAACCAGGAGCGGCACGAAGGCATCCGGCGTCATCCCGAACGCGAGCGTCGCGTGGGTGCGGAACCACGGCGCGTCCAGCAGGGCGCCGGGGACCGCGGACTCCGCCAGGCCGTCCGTCAGCATCAGGTTGTGGGAGAAGATGCGCTTGCAGGCGTGCCAGGCGACCCGTTCCGGCTTCTCCCGCCAACTGCGCAGGCGGCGGCGGGCACGGTCGAAGGCTTGGGGCAGGTCGGTGATCGCCGGGCCATGGCCGGAGTACCCGATGCGGGCCGGCAGCCTCGCCAGGCGCTCGATGCTGTCCGCCGCGCGGTCTAGGGAGTCCCGGCCTTCCCGGTAGGGGTTCAGCCAGCCGATGTCGGCGTCGTGCAGCACGTCCCCCAACACCAGGATTTCATGCTCCGCCGAATGGAGGCTGATATGCCCGGCCGTGTGCCCCGGCGTCGCCACCACCTGCCAAGTCCACCGCCCCGCGCTCACCATGTCGCCGTCGTGCAGCCGCCGGTTTACCTCATACGGTTCGATGGGCTGCCGCAGCCAGTCGGCGCGGCACGCATCGGGATCGCGACCGTTCACCAGCGCCGCCTCACCTGCCTGCGCCGCGATGAAAACGCCGTGCAGCGCCTGCAATGCGTGGTTGCCCCCACTGTGGTCGCAATGGAAATGCGTGTTGACGACGAGGCACAGCGCGGACGGCGCGACGCTCTGCGTTTCGAGCCAGCGCAGCAGTTCCGGAACGTCGGCGCCGAAGCCGGTATCGACCAGCACCGGGCGGCTGCCATGCAGCAGGACGACGTTGGCGCTGGGATAAGGGCGCTGGAAGAAGCTGACGGGGATCATGGGACCCGGGTAGCATGACGCAACGGAATTTCCACTCATCTTAGCTATCCTGGCCCCATGTCGAAGGGGCCAGTTGTGGAGCCGGACGGGGCTGCTTGGTGCGGCAGCGCGTCAAATTTTGTTGCGGGTCCGGCGTGCGGCGGCGCGGCGCTGCTGCGGGACGCCCTGGCCACCGTTCCCGGCGCGCGGGACTGGGCGGTTCTGTTGAACTACCGCCTGCTGCGGCTGGGTCGCCGGGTGGATGCGATCCTGGTCACGCCGGGAGCCGTCCTGGTGTTCCGCATCGCGACCGAAGCATCCCGGTTCCGGCCCGCCGACCGGGTTGCGGCCGAGGATGCCGCCCTCGACCTCGCCGACTTCCATGGTGGCTGCCGCCGTATGCCGGTCATCCCGGTCCTTGTCGTGCCGAACGGCGACCATCCGCGGGGTGGCAGGCCGTTGCCGCTGCTGGGCGCGGCGCCGGTCGTCGAGACGACCCGGCTGCTGCTGCCGTGCCTGCTGCGCGACATCGCCGGGGGCTTCCCGGCGGTGCCGGACGCCCCGCCGCCCAGCTCGTGGGCCACAGCGCCCTACCGTCCGGTTCCGGCTTTGGTGGAAGCGGCGTGCCTGCTTTACGCCCGCCACGATGTCACGGCGCTGACGCTGGCGCAGGCTGGGCGCGGCGGCCTCGCCCGCACCGCGGCCGCGGTGGCGGAAGCGGTCGGGCGCGCGGAGGCGAAAGGGCAGAACTGCGTGGTGTTCGTGACCGGCCAGCCCGGCGCCGGCAAGACGTTGTGCGGCCTCGACCTCGCCTTTGCCCGGCCCGGCGCGGCGTTCCTGACCGGCAACCCGACGCTGGTGCATGTCCTGCGGGAAGCCTTGGTGCGGGACGCCGCCGGGCGCGGCATGGCGCGGCGGGCGGCGCAGCAGCGGATGGAGGGAGTGATCCAGGCCCTGCCCCGGTTCCGCGACCATCACGTGCGGGAACCGGGGCCGCCGCCCGAGCGCGTGCTGGTCATCGACGAGGCGCAACGCTGCTGGACCGCGGCACATGCCGTCGGCAAGACCCGCAACCGCCCGGTCCCGCTGGCCACCTCGGAGGCCGGTCATCTGCTCGATGTCATGGCCCGGCGCCGGGGCGGGTCGGTGATCGTTTGCCTGCTCGGCGGCGGGCAGGAAATCCATGACGGCGAGGGCGGCATCGCCGAGTGGGGCCGGGCACTGGCGGAGCGGCCGGCATGGCGCGCCGTCGCGCCGTCCGACGCCCTACGGGCTGAGGACCCCCGCCAACGATTGCTGCCCGGCCCAGCCTTGACGGTCGATGACCGATTGCACCTGAGCCAGCCGGTGCGCAGCGTCCATGCGCCCTCCGCCGCGGCGTGGGTCGCGGCGGTGCTGTCCAACCAGCCGTCGCAAGCCCAAGAGATCGCCCGGGTCATGGGCGGCCTGCCGTTCCGGCTCACGCGCTCGCTGGGCGCGATGCGGCGGGCGCTGCACAGCCGCGGCACGCGCCAATCAGGGTTGCTCGCCAGCTCCCATGCCCGCCGCCTTCGGGCGGAGGGGCTGGGCAGCGTGCTGCCGCATCAAGACGAGGATGCGGTTGCCCGCTGGTTCCTGGACCGCTGGCCGGACATCCGCAGCGCCGACGCGCTCGAAACCGTGGCGACCGAGTTCTGCGTGCAAGGGCTTGAGCTTGACCACGCCGGGGTCTGCTGGGATGCGGATTTGGTTCGCACGGTTGACCGCACCGCTTGGCAGGCGCGAAGCCTGCGTGGCGCCGCCTGGACCACGCTGGGCCGGGCCGAGGCGATGTCGAACCGGCTCAACGCCTACCGGGTGCTGCTGACCCGCGCCCGGTTCTTCACGGTGATCTGGGTGCCGCAAGGCGCCGCGCGGGACGCAACCCGTGACCCGGCACGATATGACGCGGTGGCGGACTACCTGCTCGCGTGCGGAGTCATTCCGCTAGACGAAAGGTCGGCAATGGCGGAAGATGCAGGCATGGCCGAGCCGATGCTGCTGTGATCCGCCTGCTCGCCGCGCTGCTGCTGCTGACGGGCGCTGCGCAGGCGGCCGAGTTGCGGATCGCGACCTGGAACCTCGAATGGCTCACTGCGCGCCCAGCCGGCGATCCGGCGCTGCCCGAGAACGTGCGGCCAAAGGGTCCAGAGGGCATCGACGCCCTGCGCCGCTACGCTTTGACGCTCGATGCCGACGTGATCGCGTTCCAGGAGGTGGACGGACCCGACATGGCCGCCCAGGTCTTCCCGGCGGAACGCTACACGGTCATCACCACCGCGGACACCGTGGTGCAGCGCGTCGGTTTTGCCGTCCGCCGCGGCATCCCGGTGCGCCGCAACCCTGACTTGGCCGGACTTGACGTGCTGCCCGGCGCTGTCCACCGCTTGCGCAACGGCGCGGACATCACGCTCGATCTGCCCGGCGCGCGGCTGCGCCTCCTGGCGGTGCACCTGAAATCCGGGTGCAACCGTGACCGGCTTTCGGACGCGCGCGGGGCTGGCCTCAGCCGAGCCTGCGAGACGCTGCGCCGGCAGATCGCCCCGCTTCAGGGTTGGATCGCCCAGCGGCGTGAGGAAGGCGTGCCGTTCGTGCTGCTCGGAGACTTCAACCGGCAGATGGACGGCCCGGACGAGCTTTTGGCCGCCTTGGCGAGAGCGGCGCCGCTGGCCCGCGCGACGGAGGGGCGCGCCAGCCCGTGCTGGGGCGGCGGCAGCTTCATTGATCATATCCTGGCCGGGGGCGCGGCCCGAAGCTGGATGGTGCCGGACAGCCTTCGAGTCATGGTGTATCGGGAAACCGGCGACGCCGCGAAGGAGCAGCTTTCCGACCACTGCCCGGTGTCCGTCCGCTTCCGCCTGCCGGATTAGCCCGCTACGCTTCGCAAGCGTTGAACGGAGCCTTCGCCATGAGCCTGACCATCTTGATCACCGGCGCGACCGCCGGGTTTGGCGAGGCGATGGCCCGCCGCTTCGTGCGTGACGGGCATCGCGTGATCGCCGCCGGACGCCGGGCCGACCGTTTGGAGGCGCTTGCGCAGGACTTGGGGAGCGCCCTGCTCGCCTTTCCGCTGGACGTGACGGACGCCGCGGCCACGGCGGCGCTGCCGGGTAGCCTGCCGGAAGAATGGCGGACTGTTGATGTGCTGGTGAACAACGCCGGGCTGGCATTGGGCACGGCACCGGCGTTCGAGGCCAGCCTTGAAGACTGGAACACGATGGTGGCCACCAACGTCACCGGGCTGATCCGGCTGACCCACGCGATGCTGCCGGGCATGGTGGCGCGCGACGGGGGCCATATCGTCAACATCAGCAGCTCGGCGGCGACCTACCCCTACCCCGGCGGCAACGTTTACGGCGCGACGAAGGCCTTCGTGACCCAATTCAGCCTCAACCTGAAGGCGGACCTCGTGGGCACGGGGGTGCGCATCACCGACCTGGAACCCGGCCTGGTGGGCGGCAGCGAATTCAGCCGCGTGCGCTACGGCGGCGACGCCGAAAAGGCCGACAAGGTTTACGCCGGCACCACCCCGCTGTCGCCGCAGGACATCGCCGAGGCCGTGGCCTGGGTCATCGGCCTGCCCCGGCACGTCAACATCAACCGAATGGAGATGATGCCGACGTGCCAGGCGCCGGGACCGCTGGCGATCAAGCGACGGGACGGCTAGGCCGAGACCGTCACACCCTTCCAGAAGGCGATGCGGCCACGGATGTTCGAGGCCGCCTCTTTCGGTTCAGGGTAGAACCAGACGGCATCCTTGTTCAGACTGCCGCCCACGTTCAGCGACATGTAATGCGCCGTGCCCTTCCAAGGACAGACGCTCGTGTGGTCGCTTGGTTCGACGAATTCTGTCCGCAGGCTGGCCACGGGAAAATAGGCGTTACCTTCCACCGTGACGATATCGTCGCTGGACGCGACGATCTGTCCGTTCCAAACCGCTTTCATTGTAACCTCCCCAAAACAATCAGGCCGGGCACAGGGCCCGGCCTGGATCGTAAAGACTATTCCGCCGTTTCCGGTTCCAGCTCCGATGACCCTTCGTCGCCATCACCCTCTTTCGGCAGCACCGATTGCGCGGCCTCGGTGAACTCGAATTCCAGCTTGTCATCCCGCAGGGCGACCTTGACGGAACCACCCTTGACCAGCTTGCCGAATAGCAACTCCTCGGCGAGCGGCTTCTTGATGTGCTCCTGGATCACCCGGCCAAGCGGCCGCGCCCCGTAGAGCCGGTCATAGCCCCGCTCCGCCAGCCATTCCTTCGCCGCCGACGACAGCTCGATCGTCACGTTGCGGTCGGCCAGTTGCGCCTCAAGCTGCATGACGAACTTCTCGACGACGCGCCCGACGATCTCCTGCGTCAACCCGGCGAAGGTGATGGTGGCGTCCAGCCGGTTGCGGAACTCCGGCGTGAACAACCGCTTGATCGCCTCCGTGTCCTCGCCTTCGCGCTGCTCGCGGCCGAAGCCGATGGCTTCCTTGGCCAAGTCGCTCGCCCCGGCGTTGGTGGTCATGATCAGGATCACGTTGCGGAAATCCACGATTTTGCCGTTGTGGTCGGTCAGCTTCCCGTGGTCCATCACCTGCAGCAGGATGTTGAACAGGTCCGGGTGCGCCTTCTCGATCTCGTCCAGCAGCAGCACGCAATGCGGATGCTGGTCGATGGCGTCGGTCAGCAGGCCGCCCTGGTCGAAGCCCACGTAGCCCGGCGGCGCCCCGATCAAGCGGGAGATGCTGTGCCGCTCCATGTACTCGCTCATGTCGAACCGGGTCAGCTCGATCCCAAGCGTGCTGGCCAACTGCCGGGCCACCTCTGTCTTGCCGACGCCGGTGGGGCCGCTGAACAGGTAGTTGCCGATCGGCTTCTCCGCTTCGCGCAGCCCGGCGCGGGACAGCTTGATCGCGGCGGCCAGCGCCTCGATGGCCTTATCTTGGCCGAACACCATGGCCTTCAGGTCACGCTCCAGGTTGCGCAGCGTTTCCTTGTCGTCGGCCGAGACCGACTTGGGCGGGATGCGGGCGATCTTGGCGACCACCTCCTCGACATCGCGCAGCGTCACCAGCTTGCGGCGCTTGCCCTCGGGTTGCAGCATCCGGCTGGCGCCAACCTCGTCGATCACGTCGATGGCCTTGTCCGGCAGCTTGCGGTCGTTGATGTACTTGGCCGAAAGCTCCACGGCGCCGCGGATCGACTCCTCGGTGTAGCGGACCTTGTGGTGCTTCTCGTAGTTGGTCTTGAGGCCGCGAAGGATTTTGATAGCATCCTCCATCGACGGCTCGTTCACGTCGATCTTCTGGAAGCGCCGCACCAAGGCGCGGTCCTTCTCGAAGTAGTTGCGGTATTCCTTGTACGTCGTGCTGCCCACGCAGCGCAGGCTGCCCGCAGCGAGGGCCGGCTTCAGCAGGTTGGACGCATCCATCGCGCCCCCGCTGGTCGCGCCTGCGCCGATGACGGTGTGGATCTCGTCGATGAACAGGATGCTGCCGGGGTGCGCCTCAAGCTCCGTCACCACCGCCTTCAGCCGCTCCTCGAAGTCGCCGCGATAGCGCGTGCCGGCCAGCAGCGCGCCCATGTCGAGCGCGAAGATCGTGGACTTCGCGAGGACCTCCGGCACGTCGCCCTCGACGATGCGCTTGGCCAGGCCCTCGGCGATGGCGGTCTTGCCGACACCGGGGTCACCGACATAAAGCGGGTTGTTCTTGGTCCGCCGGCACAGGATCTGGATGGTGCGCTCGATTTCCGAGTCGCGCCCGATCAGCGGGTCGATCTTGCCCGAGCCGGCCTTCTTGTTCAGGTTGACGCAGTAATTGCTGAGCGCATCCTGGGCGCGGCGGCCCGGCTTCTCCTCGCGCTCCTCCGGCGCGTTCTCTTCCTTGGCGCCCTGGGCCGGGCGCTGGGCCGAGCGGCCCGGCGCCTTGGCGATGCCGTGCGAAATAAAGTTCACCGCGTCGAGCCGGGTCATGTCCTGCAGTTGCAGAAAGTACACCGCATGGCTTTCGCGCTCGCTGAACAGCGCGACCAGCACGTTGGCGCCGGTCACCTCGTCCCGGCCGGAGCTCTGCACATGGATGGCTGCGCGCTGCACCACGCGCTGGAAGCCGGCCGTCGGCTTCGGATCGCCCGGCCGCTCCGTCGCAAGACCGGACAGGTCCTTGTCGAGGAACTCGCCGAGGTCCTGGCGGAGCTTGTCGAGGTCCACCCCGCAAGCGCGGAGCACCGTTGCGGCATCGCTGTCTTCCGCCAAGCCTAGCAGGAGGTGTTCAAGCGTGGCGTACTCGTGCCGGCGCTCGCTGGCGAGGGACAAGGCGCGATGCAGCGTCTGTTCAAGGTTGCGTGACAACATAGCGATGACGCTCCTTCGCGCTGGGGTCCTGGCTGGCACGGGATGATCCAGTCCGTGCGGGCCCAAGCATTGGTGATCCGATGAAGATGGGTAAGAGGTTCCGCTTTGCGCAGCCTATTCTTTCTCAATCGTGCATTGCAACGGATGTTGGTTCTGCCGGGCCAGGTCCATGACCTGGGTTACCTTGGTCTCCGCCACCTCGTAGGTATAGGCGCCGCAAACCCCGACGCCCCGGCGGTGCACGTGCAGCATGATGCGCGTCGCTTCCTCGCGGTTCTTCTGGAAAAACCGTTCGAGCACGTGGACGACGAACTCCATGGGCGTGTAGTCGTCATTGAGCATGAGCACCTTGTACATCGCGGGCTTGCGCGTCTTGGGCCGCGCCTTCACCACCACGCCGATGGTTGGTCCGTCTCCGCTGCCGCCTTTGTCGTTGTCGCTCATCGTTCCAATAGCCTAACATACTCTCGCTGAGCCGCTGCGGCGTCGCCGCAACGCCCTCAACAGTTTCAACGCCCCGGCACGGAGCGCCTTCGTTCCCGGGAAAAGCGATGCCCTTGCTTCAACCAAGCCGGCCACCAGCCCTCCAAAGAGAGCATATCGGAACGCGACGGCCTGAGAAAAGGTTTAGCAATGCTCCGCCCGGATATTCACCCGGGCCTGCTTGGCCCCAAACGCAGAAACGGCCCGGAGGAAATCCCCCGGGCCGCTTCCAGCTTTGATCCGTGAAGGCGTGAGGCTTAGCCGGCCTTGCCGAACGACTGCATGGCCACCGACAAACGGCCGCTGATCGGCGCGAGGGCCTGCTCGGCCACCTTGAAGGAGGTTTCGGCAACCTGGCTGCTCTGCGTCAGCGCCTTTTCAACCGCGGACCGGGTGAGGGTGGCCTGCAGGTCGGCCGCGTCCTTGAGCGAGCGGACGCTGGTCATCGCGCGGAATGCGCTCATGGCGTCATCAATTGTTGTTTGCGCGCTGGTGTTGTTTGCGCGCTGGCAGCCATCAGCTTGCTGATGTCCTGCAGGCCGTTCGCAAAAATCTGACTGGATTTCACCAGCGCCTCAACATTACCCTGGCCAAAAGTGACGAGTTGTTCCGCAGTTTGCATCATCGGTTCCTGGTAGGTCGGGGCGCCGCCCCTCGGTTGAAAGCTCATGCCGTCAGCCCCGCTGACGCGAAGTACGGCGGAACAGACGACATCGGGCGCTCGAAGCCGGATGCTGCGCTGCAACATGCGGGTTATGTGGACTCGGCCCCGAAAGGTCAAGCATTTTGTGCAGCGCAACAAGATGCCGCTGTGCCGGCTTTGACCAGATCGTAACGGACCCATCCTAACCGGTTGACCCCGCTGATATTCCACGGCGACAAAGGCTGGACTTTCCCCTCGAAATTCACTTAAGGTCGCGAACATCACTGATAGGATAGGTCGTAATGACCGGATACTTGCTTGGGCGGCGCTGGATTGCGAAGCTGCTGGTAACAGTCTTTGTAATAATCGCCCTGGCATCTCCACCCATTCGACCCGCCTTTGCGCAGATCGGCTCAGAACGTTACGCATCCATCGTGTTGGATGCAGCGAGCGGCGACATCCTTTCGGCAGTGAATGCCGACGAATACCGATATCCAGCGAGCCTGACCAAGATGATGACCCTGTATATGCTGTTCGAGGCGCTGCGCGACCGCCGCCTCGCACTGACGCAAACGGTGCCCGTTTCGCCCTGGGCCGCGTCCATGTCGCCGTCCAAGCTCGGGCTGCTGCCCGGCACCGTCATCACGGTCGAGCAGGCGTTGCTGGGCCTGGTCACCAAGTCCGCGAACGACGCCGCCGCCGCGCTCGGAGAGTTGATGGCCGGCGATGAGGAGCGGTTCGCGCAGATGATGACCTTGCGCGCCAGGGCGCTGGGAATGACCCGGACGACCTTCCGCAACGCTTCGGGCCTGCCGGATTGGGGCCAGGTGACGACGGCCCGGGACATGACGGTCCTGGCACGCCACCTGATCCAGGATTTTCCGTCCTACTACTGGTATTTCAGCGTCCCCTCCTTCGTGTTCCAGGGACGCACGATCATGAGCCATCAGCGTATGCTGCAAACCTACCCTGGGGCGGACGGGCTGAAGACCGGCTACATCGAGGCATCCGGCTTCAACGTCGTGACCTCCGCGCTTTGGGGCAGCACCCGGCTGATCGGCGTCGTGCTGGGCGCGGCGTCCGGGTGGGAGCGCGACCAGCACATGGCATCCCTGCTGGACCAAGGGTTCGAGCGGATGGGCGCGCCGATGCTGACCGCCCGGCGTGACGCCGCCTCGCCGTTCGGCCTGAACGGGCTGATGGGCGTCGCGCAAGCCCCGGACCTGGCGTCGGCGTCGCAGAATGCGATCCTGGCGCGCCCTGCCGGGCGGCGCGGGCCGGCGGCGAGGGGCAGCCAACTCGCCGCCGTGCCGCGCGTCCATGCGGCGTCGCAGCGCCGGGCGTCCGAGGTCCGGAGCGAGCGCCTGCGTCCCCGCCCGATCGTGGCGTCCTTGCCGCCTCGCTCTTTCACCCGTTCCCCGCGTGCGGCTGCGTTGACGCGGGACATCGTGCCCCCGCGGGCCGTGAAGCCCGGCGGCGCCCGCACGGCGCGCTGGGCCGCCGGCCGCTTCCCGGGCTGACGGACGATCCCGTCCGCGCGCCCTTGCGCGCCATCGCATCGTTGCGCATTTTGTGGGCGAGACCTTCGAGACAGGAGCCCGGGTGCCAATGGATGGCGGAACCGACGCAAGACGCATCACAATCCATTCGCCCGATGATTTCGCCGGAATGCGGAGCGCCGGGCAACTCGCGGCGCGGACGCTGGACATGATCGCACCCCATGTCCGTCCGGGCGTGACCACCGCGGCGCTCAACGCGCTGTGCCATGAGTTCATTCAGGCGCACGGCGCCACCCCGGCGCCGCTGAACTACCGCGGGTTCCCGAAATCCATCTGCACCTCGATCAACCATGTCGTGTGCCACGGCATCCCGGGCGACCGGCGGCTGATCGAGGGCGACGTGCTCAACATCGACGTGACCGTCGTGCTGGACGGCTGGCACGGCGACAGCAGCCGGATGTTCGCCGCCGGGCCTCCCTCGACCAAGGCGCACAAGCTGATCGACGTCACCTACGAGGCCCTGATGCGCGGCGTGGCGGCGGTGAAGCCCGGCGCGACGCTCGGCGACATCGGCCACGCGATCCAGGTTTACGTGGAGGCCAACCGGTTCAGCGTGGTGCGGGACTTCTGTGGCCATGGCATCGGCCGCCGCTTCCACGAAGCGCCGAACATCCTGCACTTCGGCCGCAGCGGCGAAGGGCCGGTGCTGCAGCCCGGCATGTTCTTCACCGTGGAGCCGATGGTCAACGCCGGCCGACCGGAGGTCAAGGTACTGGACGACGGCTGGACCGCCGTGACCCGGGACCGCAGCCTGTCGGCCCAATTCGAGCACATGGTGGGCGTGACCGAAACCGGCTGCGAGGTGTTCACCTTCTCCCCGGCCGGACTGCACAAGCCGCCCTACGCATGATCCACACGACGGCGCACCGGTTGCGGTTCAACGACACGGACCGGCTGGGGCACGTCAACAACGCGGTGTTCGCGGTCATGCTGGAGCAGGGCCGGTCGGAACTCGCGCTGGAAGCCGGGCTGCCGGTCGAGTCGGACGGGCGGGCCCTGGTGATCGTCCGGCTGGAACTCGAATTCCTGCGCGAGATGGCGTGGCCCGGCACCGTGACGGTGGAAACCGAGGTCGCCCGGCTGGGCAACCGTTCCTTCACCTTGCGGCAACGCCTGATCTCGGCCAGCGAGTTGTGCGCCCGGGCCGTCACCGTGCTGGACCGTGCCGCCCGCCGGGCCGTGCCGCTCGACGTCGCCTGGCGGGACAGCCTGACGCGCTGGCTGAACCCGGGCGCGTGACGCTTGGCTGAGGGGCCGGCCGACCTGTTTTCGCCGGCGGTGGTGCCGCGGCCGTCCGACCCGGCGCCCCCGTCGCCCTTGAGCGCGGAGGGGCACCGCGCCCGGATGCGCGCCCGTTTGCTGACCGCCGGGCCGGACAGCGTGGCGGACCATGAGCTGCTTGAGATGGTGCTGTTCCTGGCGCTGCCCCGGCGCGACACCAAGCCGGTGGCCCGCGCGCTGCTGGCGCGCTTCGGCAGCTTCGCCGGGGCGGTGTCCGCGCCGCTCCCGGACCTGCGGACCATCGAGGGGTTGGGCGACGCGGGCGCGGCGGCGCTCAAGACCGTCCAAGCCGCGGCCTTGCGCCTGGCGCGGGCCGACCCGCCTTGAGCCTGCCCGCCTTAAGCCCGCATGTGCGCCGAGATGTCGTGCGCGCCGTCCCAGACCAGCCTCAAAGCCACGTAAACCACCACCAGCAGGCCGATCCAGGCCACCCAACGGTGACGCTCCAGCAGGTTGGCGATCAGGCGCGCCGCAACGCCCATAATCAGGACCGAGATTACCAGCCCGAACGCCAGCACCCATGGATGGTCGCGCGACGCCCCGGCAACCGCCAGAACGTTGTCGAGGCTCATGGAAACGTCGGCCAGGACGATTTGAACGAGCGCCTGCCGCATGGTCTTCACCGGCGCGCCTGCCGAAGCTACCTCGTGGCGGGCGCCGCGCAGGTCGCGATACATCCGCCAGGCCACCCAGAGCAGCAGCAGCCCGCCGGCGAACAGCAGCCCGACGATGGCCAGCAGGCGCAAGGCGAGCAGCGCAAAAGCGATCCGCAGCACCGTCGCGACGATGATGCCGACCAGGATGGCGCGGGATTTCTGGGCTTCCGGCAGGCCGGCCACCGCCATGCCGACCACGACCGCGTTGTCGCCGGCCAGCACCAGATCGATGAGCAGCACCTGGCCGAGTGCCACGAGTTGCGGCCAGATGTCAGCGGCTAGGGTCAATGCAGGCTCCTGGATTGGCGCAAGCCCCCATGTTGTCATAGAGGGCGTGCGGGCGTACTGACGGCAGGCAACCGCAAAGCCCAAGAGGCCCGCCCATGGTTCCCCGCTACTCCCGTCCTGCCATGACCGCAATCTGGGCGCCAGAGAACCGTTTCCGAATCTGGTTCGAGATCGAGGCCCTGGCCGCGGAGGCGATGGCCGCGCTGGGCAGCATCCCGGCCGAGGCCGCCCGCGCCATCCGCGTCCGGGGCGATGCGAAGCTGGCCGCCATTGGTCCGGCCGACCTTTCCCGCATCGACGCCATCGAGGCCGAAACCCGGCACGACGTGATCGCCTTCCTCACCTGGCTGGCCGAGGGCATCGGCGAGGACAGCCGCTTCGTGCACCAAGGGCTGACCAGCAGCGACGTGCTCGACACCTGCTTCTCCTTGCAGCTCACCCAAGCGGCCGATCTGCTGCTGGCCGATTTGGACGCCCTGCTCGCCGCGTTGAAGCGCCGGGCGATGGAGCACAAGCGCACGCTGACCATCGGCCGCAGCCACGGCATCCATGCGGAGCCGACGAGCTTCGGCTTGAAGCTCGCCGGGCACTACGCCGAGTTCGCCCGCAACCGCGCTCGGCTGGTGCAGGCGCGGGCGGAGGTCGCGGTCTGCGCGATCAGCGGCGCCGTCGGCACCTATGCCCATGTCGATCCAGCGGTCGAGGCGCACGTGGCGCAGCGGCTCGGCCTGCAGCCGGAGACGGTTTCCACGCAGGTCATCCCACGCGACCGCCACGCCGCGTTCTTCTGCACCCTGGGCGTGATCGCGTCGGGCATCGAGCGGCTGGCAACCGAGGTGCGCCACCTGCAGCGCAGCGAGGTGCGGGAAGCCGAGGAGTTCTTCCACCCGGGCCAGAAAGGCAGCAGCGCCATGCCGCACAAGCGCAACCCGGTGCTGTCGGAGAACCTGACCGGCCTCGCCCGCATCGTCCGCGCCGCCGTCACCCCGGCGTTGGAGAACGTCGCGCTGTGGCACGAGCGCGACATCAGCCATTCCAGCGTGGAGCGGGCCATCGGGCCGGACGCCACGGTGACGCTCGACTTCGCGCTGACGCGGCTGGCCGGGATGATTGACAAGCTCACGGTTTATCCCGAGCAGATGGCGGTGAACCTCGAAAGCCTGGGCGGCGTGGTGCACAGCGGCGAGGTGCTGCTGGCCCTGACGCGCGCGGGCATCCTGCGGGAGGACGCCTACCGCATCGTGCAGCGGAGCGCGATGGCGGCCTGGACGGAGCTTGGCAAGCCCGGCGCGAAGAGCTTCCGCGCCCACCTCGAGGCCGATCCGGAAGTCGCCGCCCGCGTGCCGCCCGCCGAGCTGGACCGCGCCATGGCCGCCGAGCTGCATCTGCGCCACGTCGATCACGTGTTCGCGCGCGTGTTCGGCGGCCACGATGTCGCCATGGCGGCGGCCTGATTCGGCCACGGTGGCGGCCCAGCTTGGGCATGGATCAGAGGAGGTCCATGAACATGCGCAAGTTGCTGATGGTAACTGTCTTGGTCGGCGCGACGGCGGTCCCCGGTGCACGGGCGACGCCATACGCCTGCCCGATCCCGCCCGTCCCCGCTGCGCTGGTCGCGCAATCGGTGCACTACTACCCGACGCAGTATGAGGAGGACTGGCGCCACCGCGAATGGCGCCGGCAGGAGGAGTTCGAGCGTTGGCGCCGGCATCAATGGCGGCGTCACCACCGCTTCGAGGAGCGCGAGTACGGCCGTCGCGGCTGGTAGGCCCGCGCCCGCGGTGGCATACGCGCCTGCGTGTGCACCGTTATTCTGCTCCTGCGCCCGGGCCATGCCTGGCCGGTCCTGATCGCTGCCAACCGCGACGAGCGGTTGGACCGGCCCTGGGACCCGCCCGGCGCCTACTGGCCCGAACAGCCCGGCACCGTCGCTGGGCGCGACCGGCTGGGCGGCGGGACGTGGATGGCGCTGCGCGGCGGCCTGCTGGCGGCGGTGCTGAACCGGCCGGGCAGCCTCGGCCCGGCGCCGGGCAAGCTGAGCCGGGGCGGGCTGCCGTTGCTGGCGGTGCGCCACGGCTCAGCGTCTGCGGCGGCCGACGCGCTGCTCGCGCTGGACGCCGCGGAGTACCGGAGCTTCAACATGGTCGTCGCGGACCGCCATTCGGCGCACTTCGTCCGCGGGCTGGAGCACGGCAGGCCGGAGGGCTGGGCACTGCCGCCGGGCTGCCACGTCGTGGCGGCGCACGATCCGAACGACCCCGACAGCCCGCGGGCGCAGGCGCACGGGCCGCGGTTCGCCGTCGCCCCGGTGCCGGACCCGGCGGTCGGCGACTGGACGGCGTGGCAAACGCTGTTGGCGGACCAGTCGGGTCCGCGCGCGGCGGCGCTGAACGTGCCGCCTGATGGCGGCTTCGGCACGGTGTGCTCCTCCTTGGTGGGCCTGCCCGGTGCCGGTGCGCCCGAGTGGCTGTTTGCCGCCGGGCCGCCGGACCGGGCGGCGTTCCTTCCGGTCGCGCCGGGTCCGCGTTGATTGGCCCCCAGCCAGCCCTGCACGCGGCAGCCGTGGCGGGCCAGCCGCCCCCCTGCTATATCCCCCGCGTGCGCGACCGATCTGGGCCGTGCAAGGATAGGGATCACGGGCATGGCACGCCGCCGGCAACTCTATGAAGGCAAGGCCAAGGTGCTGTTCGAGGGTCCGGAACCCGGCACGCTCGTCCAGTATTTCAAGGATGACGCCTCCGCGGGAAACGGCGCGAAGAAGGGCATCATCACCGGCAAGGGCGTGCTCAACAACCGCATCAGCGAGTACCTGATGATGCGGCTGGCCGAGATCGGGGTGCCCACCCACTTCGTGCGCCGCCTCAACATGCGGGAACAGCTCATCCGCGAGGTGGAGATCATCCCGTTGGAGATCGTCGTCCGCAACATCGCCGCCGGCAGCCTTTCGACCCGGCTCGGCATCCCGGAAGGCACCCGCCTGCCCCGCAGCATCATCGAGTACTATTACAAGAACGACGCGCTGAACGACCCGATGGTGGCGGAGGAGCACATCACCGCCTTCGGCTGGGCCAGCACGCAGGACATGGACGACATCGTGAGCCTGACGCTCCGGGTGAACGACTTCCTGACCGGGCTGTTCCTGGGGGTCGGCATCAGCCTGGTCGATTTCAAACTGGAGTTCGGCCGGTTGTGGGAAGAGGACGACATGCGGGTGGTGCTGGCGGACGAGATCAGCCCGGACAACTGCCGCCTGTGGGACGCCAAGACCAACGAGAAAATGGACAAGGACCGCTTCCGCCGCGACATGGGCCGGGTCGAAGAGGCTTATCAGGAGGTCGCCCGGCGTCTCGGCATCCTGCCGGAGGCCGGCAACAACGACCTGAAAGGGCCGGAGGCGATGCAGTGAAGGCGGTCGTCACGGTGATGCTGAAGCCCGGGGTGCTGGACCCGCAGGGCAAAGCCATCGGCCACGCGCTGCAAACGCTCGGCTTCGCGGGCGTGGGCGAGGTGCGGGCGGGCAAGGTCATCGAGTTGGAATTGGCCGAGCAGGACCCGGCGCGCGCCCGCGCGAACGCCGAGGAAATGGCGCGCAAGTTGCTCGCCAACACGGTTATCGAGGGCTTCCACGTGGAGATCGCATGATGAAATCGCTGTTTGCTTCCCTGGCCGTATTGGCTGTGCTGGACGTTTCCTGGGCCGGGTCGGCGCACGCCGAACGCTTCTCCGCCATCGACGGCGGCAAGCTGGTCAGCTTGTGCACCGGGCGTGACAAAGGATTGGTGGCCGACTGCACCGCCTACATCAACGGCGTGTCCGACACCGCCAGCTTCTACCAGAACCTGCGCCCGGCCGATGGCAGCAAGGGCAGCAAGCTGCCGGCTTACCTGTGCTTGCCGCCAGCGATCACGGGGGTGCAGATGCGGGACGCCGTCATCGGCTGGGCCAAGTCGCACCCGGAAAGTCAGCGCCTGCAAGCGTCCGGCGTCGTGTTGCGCGCCCTGCACGACACCTACAAGTGCCAGGGCAGCGAGGGCGGCCTGTCTTCGTGAAGGCTGGCGTCGTCGTCTTCCCCGGCACCAACCGGGAGCGCGACATCGCCATCGCGCTCCAGGCCGCTTCCGGACGGCGGCCCCGGATGGTTTGGCATGGGGAGACCGAGCTTGCGGGCCTCGACCTCGTGGTGCTGCCGGGCGGGTTCAGCCATGGCGACTACCTTCGCTGTGGCGCCATGGCGGCACGCTCGCCGGTGATGGGGGCGGTCCGCGCCTTCGCCGCTGCTGGCGGGCACGTGCTGGGCGTGTGCAACGGTTTTCAGATCCTGACGGAAGCCGGGCTGCTGCCGGGGGCGCTGCTGCGCAACGCCTCGCTCCGCTTCCTGTCGCAAGATTGCCACCTGCGGGTGGAGCGGGCGGACACCGCGTTCACCCGGCATTACCGGACCGGCCAGGTGTTCCGCGCGCCGATGGCGCATGGCGACGGCAACTACTTCGCCGATCCCGCCACGCTGGACCGACTGGAGGGCGAAGGGCTGGTCGCGCTGCGCTACGCCAGTGCCGGAGGCGCCGTCGTGCCGGAGGCGCCGAACGGCTCCGCCCGTAGCATCGCCGGCATCCTCAGCCCTAATCTGCGGGTCATGGGCCTGATGCCGCACCCGGAGGACCTGGTCGACCCCTTGATGGGCGGCACGGACGGGCTGCCGTTGTTCGCCGGCATGGCCGAGGCACTTGCGGCATGACGGGGCGGGAGGTGACGCCGGCGCTGGCGCGCGAGTTCGGCCTGAGCGCCGAGGAGTACGGCCGCGTGCTGGCGATCATGGGCCGCACCCCGAGCCTCACGGAACTCGGCATCTTCAGCGTGATGTGGTCGGAGCATTGCAGCTACAAGTCGAGCCGCGTGTGGCTGAAGCAACTCCCGACGGCCGCGCCTTGGGTGATCCACGGTCCCGGCGAGAACGCCGGCGTGGTCGATATCGGCGACGGGCTGGCCGCCGTGTTCAAGATGGAGAGTCACAACCATCCGAGCTTCATCGAACCCTACCAGGGCGCCGCGACCGGCGTGGGCGGCATCCTGCGCGACGTGTTCACCATGGGCGCGCGGCCGGTCGCCAACCTAAACGCGCTCCGGTTCGGCCACCCGGACGACCCGCGCACCCGGCGCGTGGTGGACGGCGTGGTGCGCGGCGTCGGCGGCTACGGCAACTGCGTCGGCGTGCCCACGGTGGGGGGCGAGGTCAACTTCCACCCGGCCTATAGCGGCAACCCCCTGGTCAACGCCATGACGGTCGGCATCGCGCCGCGCGGCCGCATCTTCCTCAGCGCCGCCGCGGGCATCGGCAACCCCGTGGTGTATGTCGGCTCGAAGACCGGGCGGGACGGCATCCATGGTGCTACGATGGCGAGCGCCGAGTTCGACGCGGCCACGGAGGACAAGCGCCCCACCGTGCAGGTCGGCGACCCTTATACCGAGAAGCTGCTGATCGAGGCGTGCTTGGAATTGATGGCGACGGATGCCATCGTGGCGATCCAGGACATGGGCGCCGCCGGGCTGACCAGCAGCAGCGTGGAGATGGCGGGCAAGGGCGGCGTCGGCATCGCGCTGGACCTGGACCAAGTGCCGCAGCGGGAGGCCGGGATGACGGCCTACGAAATGATGCTGTCGGAAAGCCAGGAGCGCATGTTGATGGTGCTGCGCCCGGACCGGCAGGACGTGGCGCGGGCGATCTTCGAGAAGTGGGAGCTGGACTTCGCCGTCATCGGCCATCTGACCGACACCGGGCGCATCGTGGTGCAGCACCGGGGCGTCACCGAGGCGGATATCGCGCTCGATCCGCTGGCCGAGCAAGCGCCGCTGTATCACCGGCCCACGGCGGAAACGCCGAAGCTTGCCGCCTTGGGCGAGGTCGCCGATCCCGCCGGGCTGGCGCCCGCACTGCTGACGCTGATCGGTTGTCCCGACCTATGCTCCCGCGCCTGGGTGTGGAACCAGTACGACAGCACGGTCGGCGGCCAGACCGTTCAACGCCCCGGCGGCGCCGACGCGGCCGTGGTGCGGATCGAGGGGTCGCGCCGCGCCCTGGCGCTGACCACCGACTGCACGCCGCGCTACTGCGCCGCCGATCCGGAAGCCGGCGGAATGCAGGCGGTCGCGGAGGCATGGCGCAACCTGTCCGCGGTGGGCGCGCGCCCCCTCGCGATCACTGACAACATGAACTTCGGCAACCCCGAGAAGCCCGAGATCATGGGCCAGTTCGCCGCCAGCATTCGCGGCATGGCGGCAGCCTGCCGGGCGCTCGACTTCCCCGTCGTGAGCGGCAACGTCAGCCTGTACAACGAGACCGACGGCCGCGGCATCCTGCCCACGCCGGCCATCGGCGGCTTGGGCGTGCTGGAGGATGCGGGCCAATGCGTCGGCCTGGCGCTGCCGCCGGGGCTGGACCTGCTGCTTGTTGGCGTGTCGTCCGGGTGGCTGGGACAGTCGCTGTGGCTGCGGGAGATCGCCGGGCGGGAGGACGGGCCGCCGCCGCCGGTCGATCTCGCCGCCGAGCGCCGCAACGGCGATTTCGTGCGCGGGCTGATCCTGGCTGGCCGGGTGCGCGCCTGCCATGACGTGTCCGATGGCGGCCTGTTGGTTGCCGTCACGGAAATGGCGCTGGGCGGGGACGTGGGCGCGACGCTTGCGGATGCGCCCGCCGGGCTGGCGCCGCACGGCTTCTGGTTCGGGGAGGACCAGGCGCGCTACGTGCTGGCCGTGGCCGACGCGGACGGCGTGCTGGCCGCCGCCGGAAGCGCCGGGGTGCCGGCGATGCGGCTTGGCCGCTCCGGCGGCACGCATTTGACACTGCCCGGCGGCGTCTCCATATCGCTGGCGGAGCTGCGGGCGGCGCATGAGCGCTTCTTTCCGGCCTGGATGGGGAGTTAGCCGATGGCGATGGTGGCCAGCGAGATCGAGGCCCTGATCCGGGATGCCCTGCCGGATGCGCAGGTCACGATCCAGGACCTGGCCGGCGACGGCGACCATTACGCCGCCGTCGTGGTCAGCGAAGCGTTCCGCGGCCGGTCCCGCGTCCAGCAGCACCAGATGGTTTATGCCGCATTGCAGGGCCGCATGGGCGGCGCGCTGCACGCCCTTGCGCTGCAAACCTCACCGCCGCCATAGGAGCCGACACCATGAGTCCAGTCCAAGAGCGCATCCAGAACGAGATCACTGCCAACCCCGTCATGCTCTACATGAAGGGCAACGCCATGTTCCCGCAATGCGGGTTCTCGGCCCGGGTCGTGCAAATCCTGACGCACATGGGCGTGCCGTTCCAGACCGCCAACGTGCTGGAAGACCCGGATTTGCGGGAAGGCGTGAAGCAGTTCTCGAACTGGCCGACCGTGCCGCAGCTTTACGTGAAGGGCGAGTTCGTCGGCGGCTGCGACATCGTGACCGAGATGTATCAGTCGGGCGAGCTGGAGACCATGCTGACCGAGAAAGGCGTGCCGCATCAGGCAGCCGCGTAACGCCGGGGCGGCCGGATCACCAAGGCGCCGGCCGCCTACCCCGCCATTTCCAACGGCAGCGCCGTCGTTGACTTGACCCGCTCCATGCTGAAGCGTGAGCTGACATTCTTGAGCGGCACCGCGGCGATCAGCCGCTTGTAGAACCCGTCAAACGCCGCGATGTCCCGAGTGATCACCCGCAGCATGTAGTCGATGTCGCCGGCCATCCGATGCACCTCGACCACCTCCGGAAAGCTCGACACGGCCTCGGCGAACCGGGCAAGCCAGTCCGGCGAGTGGTCGCCGGCCTCGATCGACACGAACACCGTCAGGCCCAGGCCCAGCTTCTCCGGCGACAGCAGCGCCACCCGGCGCTCGATGACGCCATCCGCTTCCAGCCGCTGGATGCGCTTCCAGCACGGCGTTTGCGACAGCCCGACCTGATCCGCGAGTTGCGCGATGGATTGGGTGCTGTCCTCTTGCAGCAGCGCCAGAAGCTTGCGGTCAACCCGGTCCATTCAGGCGGCCACGGCCTCGGCGCGCACGTCCTTGATGTCGCGGAACGTCAAACCCTCGTGCATCTCGGCGGTGCGCCGCATCATGAAGGCGGAGCTTGCGAGGTAAACCGGGTCGCCGTCCACGTCGTCCGCCATGCTGGTCCGCTGCTCCGCGACGAACCGGGCCAATAGCGCCTTGTCCCCCGTGACCCAGCGCGCCAGGGCATAGGGCACCGGCTCGAAGCCGATGGCGACGCCGTACTCGCTGCCGAGCCGCGCCACCAGCACGTCGAGCTGCAAGGTGCCGACCACGCCGACGATGGGCTGGCTGCCGTCCTGCGGGCGGAACAACTGCACCACGCCCTCCTCCGCCAGTTCCTGCAGCGCCTGGCGCAGCTTCTTCGCCTTCATCGCATCGTCCAAGCGGACCCGGCGCAGGATTTCCGGCGCGAAGTACGGCACGCCGACGAAGTTCAGCTCCTCGTCCTCCGTCAGCGTGTCACCGATGCGCAGCGTGCCGTGGTTCGGAATGCCCACCACGTCGCCGGCGAATGCCTCATCCGCGATCTGCCGATCCCGGGCGAAGAAGAACTGCGGCGCGTGCAGCGGAATTTGCTTGCCCGTCCGCACCTGCTTGAGCCGCATCCCGCGCTGGAGCCGCCCGGAGCACACCCGGGCAAAGGCGATGCGGTCGCGGTGGTTAGGGTCCATGTTCGCCTGAATCTTGAACACCAAGGCGGTCAGCTTGTCCTCCGTCGCCTCGACGGTGCGGAGGTCTGCCGGCTGCGCCCGCGGCGGCGGGCCGAAGCTCGCCAGGCCGTCCAGCAGGTCCAACACGCCGATCTCCTTGATGGCGCTGCCGAAGAACACCGGCGTCAGGTGCCCGGCGTTGAAGCTTCCCAAATCGAATTCCGGCAGGGCGGCTTGGACCAGTTCCAACTCCTCCCCCAACGCGATCATCCGGGGATCGCTCTGCTCCAACGGGTCCGTAAGGTGCAGGGCGCGGCTGCGCACGTCGTAGGTGCCGGCAAAGGTCGCCGCACGGCCGACGGGCCACGTCACCGGCGCGGTGTCGAGCGCCAGGGTGCTGGCGACCTCGTCCACGATCTCGAACGGGTCGCGCGCTTCGCGATCCATCTTGTTGATGAAAGTCACGATGGGGATGTCGCGCAGGCGGCAAATCTCGAACAGCTTGCGGGTCCGCGCCTCGATGCCCTTGGCGGCGTCGATCACCATGACCGCGGAGTCCACGGCGGTCAGCGTGCGGTAGGTGTCCTCGCTGAAGTCCTCGTGCCCCGGCGTGTCCAGCAGGTTGAACACGCAGCCGGAATACTCGAACGTCATCACGGAGGTCACGACGGAGATGCCGCGGTCGCGCTCGATCCCCATCCAGTCGGACCGGGTGCGGCGGCGCTCGCCCTTGGCGCGTACGTTGCCGGCCAACTGGATGGCGCCGCCGGCGCGCAGCAGCCGCTCGGTCAGCGTGGTCTTGCCAGCGTCGGGGTGCGAGATGATCGCAAACGTGCGGCGGCGGGCGATCTCTTGGGTGGGTGTCATCACGGCCCTCAAAACGCAAAACGCCGGGCAGGACCCGGCGCATGCACAACTGATATGGGGTCGGACTAGCGCGAATAAAACTCGACGACCAGGTTCGGCTCCATGGTGACGGGATACGGCACGTCGGTCAGCTTCGGCGCCCGGCCGAAGCGGCCCTTCATGGCGCGGTGGTCCACTTCCAGGTAGTCCGGCACGTCTCGCTCCCCGCTTTGCGCCGCGTCCAGCACGACGGCGAGCTGCTTCGACTTTTCCCGCACCTCGATCTCGTCGCCGTCGCGCACCAGGAACGACGGGATGTTCACCTTTTTGCCGTTCACGGTGACATGGCCGTGGTTGACGAACTGCCGCGAGGCGAAGGGCGTGATGGCGAACTTGAGGCGATACACCACGGCGTCCAACCGGCGTTCCAGCAACTCGATCAGGTTCTCGCTGGTGTCGCCCTTGCGGCGCACGGCCTCGTCGTAGTACTTGCGGAATTGCTTCTCGCTGATGTTGCCGTAGTAGCCCTTCAGCTTCTGCTTCGCCATGAGCTGGATGCCGAAGTCGGTCGGCTTCTGCTTGCGCCGCTGGCCGTGCTGCCCAGGCCCGTACTCGCGCTTGTTGATCGGCGACTTCGCCCGGCCCCACAGGTTGACGCCCAGGCGGCGGTTGATCTTGTACTTGCTTTCTGCGCGCTTGGTCATGCGCGGAACTCCATCTTCTATGCGACGCTTGTGCCGCTTGTTGCACCGGTAGGCCGCAAAGCGTTGCGGCGGGCGCACGCCCAGAAGGCGCGTCCACGTTCCCGGCAGTGCGCGCGTGGTAAGGCCGCAATGCCCCGTTGTCAAACCGGCGTGACGCCCGCATGTGTGCCCCATGATCACACGCGGCGACATCCTGTGGCTCGGCATCGCCTCCGGCGTGACCGGCGGCATCATCGGCGGCACGATGCTGGGGGTCGGCATGGACCTGATGGCGAACGGGCAGCCATTCGGCCTGATCCCGATCATCATTGGCGGCCCGTCCTCCGCGATCATCGGCTGGCTGCTGTCCCGCCGCCTCGCGAAGCGGCTCACAATTCCGGATTAGGCCCATCCAAATCAAGCGCGGCCGGCTCCAGCCGGCCGCGCTGCCGCCGGCCCAGCGCCAACATGCTGATGACGCCGTGCAGGGTGCGCAATTCCTGCTCCGTCACCTCGCCCCGCTGGAACAGGTGATACAGGTTGCGCACCATGCCGGGCCGCTTCGGCGCGTTGCGCAGGAAGCCGCTCGCGTCCAGCTCGTCAATCAGGTGGACGAGCAGGTTCTCGATCTGGCCTTTCGGCGCGACCGCCGTTTCGTTGGTCATCAGGCGCTGGCCCGGTGTCGCGTCCGCGGCGGTCCACCACTCATAAGCCATGACCATGACCGCCTGCGCCAGGTTCAGGCTGTCGAACGCCGGGTTGAGCGGGTAGCGCACCAGGGTGTCGGCCTGCGCCATGTCGTCGTTGTCCAGCCCGGCGCGCTCCGGCCCGAACAGGATGCCGCAGCGCAGGACGCGCCCTTCGGCCTCCCGCAGCGCCCCGGCCGCGGCGCGGGCCGTCATCACCGGCTTGATGACGTGTCGCGGGCGCGGGCAAGTGGCGAACACACGGTGCAGGTCGGCCACGGCGTCCGCCACCGTGCCGTGCAGGGTCGATTGGTCTAGGATGCGGTCGGCGCCGGATGCGGTGCGCCAGGCGCGCTCCTGTGGCCAGCCGTCGCGCGGGGCCACCAGGCGCAAGTGGAACAGGCCGCCATTCGCCATGGCCCGGGCGCAGGCGCCGATGTTGTCGGCAAGCTGCGGGCGCACCAGGATGACGACCGGGCTGTTCTCGCCGATGGGCGCAAGGTCGGCGCCGCCGTCCCGCCCGGTCATGCCGAGGGCAACGCGACCCGGCGCCAGTCGGTGGTGCCGTCCGGGCGATCCTCGAACGCCACGCCTTGCGCCAGCCATTCGGCCCGGATCGCGTCGGCCCGGGCGAAGTTCCGGGCACGGCGGGCGGCGATGCGCTCGGCGATGGCCGCCTCGATGGCGGCTGCGTCGCCGCCGCCCTGGAACCACGCTGCCGGGTCGGCCTGCAGCAGCCCCAACAGCGCCCCCCCGGTCCGCAGCCCCGCCGCCGCGGCAGGGTCGCCGGCCATGGCGTCGTCGGCCAGCGCGTGCAGGGCTGCCAAGGCGAGCGGCGTGTTCAGGTCGTCGCACAAGGCGTCCAAAACCGACGCGGGCACCGGCCCCTCCCCCGCCGGCGCGCGGGCCAGCGCGCGGTAGAACCGATCCAACTCGCCCCGCGCCTCGGCCAGCCCGGCATCGCTGAACTCCAGCGTGCCCCGGTATTGCGATTTTAGCAACATCAGCCTTACCGCCTCCGCCGGCGCGCGGCCCAGCACGTCGCGGATGGTGAAGAAGTTGCCGAGCGACTTCGACATCTTCTCCCCGTTCAGGTTCAACATGCCGTTGTGCAGCCAAACCCGGGCGAAACCGCTGCCCGGCAGGGCGCACAGGCTCTGCGCGCGCTCGTTCTCGTGGTGGGGGAACAGCAGGTCGCCGCCGCCGCCATGGATGTCGAACGTCTCGCCCAAGTATTGCCAGGCCATCGCGCTGCACTCGATGTGCCAGCCCGGCCGGCCACGGCCCCAAGGGCTGTCCCAGCCCGGCAGGTTTGGCAGCGACGGTTTCCACAGCACGAAATCGCCGGGGTCGCGCTTGTAGGGCGCGACCTCCACCCGCGCGCCGGCCAACAACTCGTCCGGGCTGCGACCGGACAGCGCGCCGTATTGGCCGAAGCTCGCGACGGCGAACAGCACATGGCCGTCCGCCGCGTAAGCGTGGCCGCCCGCGACCAGCCGCTCGATCAGCGCGACCATGCCGGCGATGTGCTCGGTGGCGCGCGGCTCGATGTCAGGGGCCCAGTTGCCGAGCGCGGCCATGTCGGCGTGGAACTGCGCCGCGGTGCGGGCGGTGACGGCCTCGATCCCTTCCCCGCTTTCGGCGGCGCGGGCGTTGATCTTATCGTCCACGTCCGTGATGTTGCGCACGTAGGTAACGCGCGGGAACAGGTGCCGCAGCAGCCGAGCCAGCACGTCGAACACCGTCATGCCGCGGGCGTTGCCGATGTGCGCAAGGTCATAAACGGTGGGGCCGCAGACATACAAGCGCACGTGTTGCGGGTCGAGCGGCACGAACGCCTCGCGTCGCCGGGTCATGGTGTTGTGCAGCACGAGGCTCGGCATGGACGGACTCAGTACATTTTGGTGCGGTAGGCGTCCTCGGTCCGGCGCTCCGCTTCCTCGACGCTGAACACCTGCGTCTGCTCGGCGATGATGCGGCCAAGGCTTGGGAAAGTGGAACGTTCGACCTGGGCCGTGGGGTCCCACAGCCGGGCGCGGCGCAAGGCCTTGGCGCAGTGGAAGAACACCTCTTCCACGGCGATCACCAAGCCGGTGCGCGGCGTCTTGCCGGCGATGCTGGACCCTGAAAGGGCGTCGCTGTCCGTCAGCAGCCGGGCCGTGCCGTTCACCCGCAGCGTCTCGTCGAACCCCGGCACGAAGAAGATCAGGCCGACGCCCGGCGCGTCCAAGACGTTGGCGAAGCTGTCCACCCGGTTGTTGCCGGGCCGGTCAGGCAGCAGCAGCGTGCGGTCGTCCAGCACCTGCACGAAGCCCGGCGGGTCGCCGCGCGGGCTGGCATCCGCCCGGCCCTCCGCATCGGACGACGCCAGCACCAGGAAGGGCGACAGCGCGATGAAGGCGCGGCAATGCCGGTCGAGCGCCGGCAGCACCTTGCGCGCCGCCATCGGGCTGATCGCGCCCATGTGCGCCCGGAGCGCCGCGTGGTCCAGGAGGTCGCTCACGTTGCCGCCAGCCGCAGCCGCTCCGCCGCGCGGTCCCGGCCCATCAGGGGCAGCAGGTCCCGCAGCTCCGGCCCGTGGTCCTCCCCCGTCAGCGCCAGGCGCAGCGGCAGGAACAGGCCGCGGCCCTTGCGGCCCGTCGCCGTCTTGAGCGCGTCGATCCATTTGGTCCATACGTCGTTGTCCCAAGGTTCCGCCGGCAGCGTATCACGGGCGGCGTGCAGATACTCGGCCTCGCCCTCGATCAGCGGCGGGATGATGGTGCCGGCCACCACCTCCCACCAGCCGCGCGCCTCGTTCAACAGGTCGAGGTTGCCGCGCACCGCCAGCCAGAACGCCGTGGTGGCGGAAGGCGGCAGGCGGTCGCGCACCGCGTCGAACGGCAACCCGTGCAGCACCCGGCGGTTCAACGCCAGCAACTGCCGCCCGTCGAAGCGCGCGGCGGACCGGGACACGCGGGACAGGTCGTAGGTTTCGGCAATCTGGTCCGCGGATTGCGGCGCCGGGTCGTCGGCGGTGCCGAGGCGGGCGAGGTAGCCGGCCAGCGCCTGCGGCTCGATCCCGTCGCCGCGCAGGCTGCGCAGCGACAGCGCGCCGACCCGCTTCGACAGTTTGCCGCCGTCCTGGTCTACCAGCAACGGCAAATGGGCGAACCGCACGCTGGACGGCCGGGCGCCGAGGGCGGCCAAGATGTCGATCTGGATGCCGGTGTTGGTCACGTGGTCCTCGCCGCGCACCACGTGGGTGATCCCGGTCTCGATGTCGTCCATGACGGAGGTGAAGGTGTAGAGCGGCGTGCCGTCGGCCCGGATCAGGATCGGGTCGGACACGGCGGACAGCTTCACCGTGCGCGGCCCCAGCACCATGTCGCCCCATTCCGCCGGATAGCCTGACAAGAGGAACCGCCAATGCGGGCGCTTGCCGTTCGCCTCCGCCGCGGCGCGCTGCTCCGGGGTCAACTTCAGCATGGCGCGGTCGTAGATCGGCGGCTGCTTGCGGCGGACGCGCAGCTCGCGCTTGACGTTCAGCTCCTCCTCGGTCTCGAAGCATGGATACAGCCGCCCGGACGCCTTCAGGCGCTCGGCCGCTGCGGCGTAACGGTCCAGGCGGTCCGACTGGCGCAGCATCTCGTCCCAGGAGATGCCGAGCCAGCGCAGGTCGTGGGCAATGGCCTCGGCATATTCCGGGCGGTTGCGCTCGGTGTCGGTGTCGTCGAGCCGCAACAGGAACTGGCCGCCGTGGCGGCGGGCCAGCAGGTAGTTGGCGAGCGCGATCCGCGCGTTGCCCACGTGCAGCAGGCCAGTGGGGCTAGGGGCGAAGCGGACCTTCATGCCGTGCCATGCCCGTCGTCAGGCACAGGGCCATCATCGTCGTCCTCGTCGTCATCCGTGACCAAGCGGGGGTCGATGGAGCGCCAGTCGCGGTCGGGCGCCGCGGCGCGGCGGGCCGCGAAGTCGTGCAGCTCGGTCGCGCTGCGCCACCCTTCCCCGCCTGCGCCCAGCACTTCGACATCCTCGCCATAAGCGAACCAGGCATCGAGCACCGCCTGCGCCTCCATGCCACGCGCCCGGCACCGCTCGATGCTGTCCCGCACGTAGCGCCGGGCGAACAGGTTGGCGTGTTCCAGGGAGAGAAAGCCCGGCACGTCCTCCACGATGTTGTCCTCGGCGCCGCCTGAAAGATCCAGGATGCGGACGCGCCAACCTTCGGGCGGCGCGTCGGTCACGCGACCAAGCCCGTATAGCCGTTGGTGATGGGATAGCGGCGGTCCCGGCCAAAGGCGCGCGGGGTAATCTTCACGCCGGGCGGGGCCTGGCGCCGCTTGTACTCGGCGCGGTCCAGCATCCGCCACACCCGCAGGATCGTCGCGCGGTCGTAGCCGCGGGCGACCAGCGCATCGACGGACTGCTCGCCTTCGACCAAGCCCTCCAGGATCGCATCAAGGTCCTCGTAGGGTGGAAGGGTGTCCTGGTCGGTCTGGTCGTGTTTCAACTCGGCCGACGGCGGCTTGGTGATGACGCGCTCCGGCATCACGGGACCGTGCGGGCCACGACCACCCTCGGGCACATGCGCGTTGCGCCAGCGGCACAGGGCGAACACGGTGGTCTTGTACACGTCCTTCAGCACGGAGTAGCCGCCGCACATGTCGCCGTACAGGGTCGCGTAGCCCACCGACATCTCCGACTTGTTGCCGGTGGTCAGCAGCATGTCGCCGAACTTGTTGGACAGCGCCATGAGGATCAAGCCGCGGGAGCGCGACTGGATGTTCTCCTCCGTGATGTCCGCTTGGCGTCCCTCGAACAACGGCGCCAGCGCGTCGCCGAAGGCGTGCATGGCCGGGCTGATCGGCACGGTGTCGCAGCGGATGCCGAGCAGCCGTGCGCACTCGGCCGCGTCGTCCAGGCTGGCTTGGCTGGTGTAGGGGCTGGGCAGCATGACGGCACGGACCTGCGCCGCGCCCAAAGCGTCCACTGCCACCGCCGCCGACAAGGCGCTGTCGATGCCGCCGGACAAGCCGAGCAGCACGCCGGGAAACCGGTTCTTGCGCACGTAGTCGCCCAAGCCCAGCATCATGCAGCGGTAGATCAGCTCCAGCCGATCCGGCTCCGGCGGCAGGGGCTGCGGCGTGCACACCAGCGTGTCGCCGTCGCGCTGCCATTCCGTCAGCGTCAGCGCCTCGCTGAAATACGGCATCTGCACCGCAAGCGTGCGGTCAGCGTTCAGCACGAAGCTCGCGCCGTCGAACACCAGCTCGTCCTGGCCGCACACCTGGCCCAGGAACACGAAGGGCAGCCCGGTTTCCACCACGCGCTCGACGCCCAGTTCCACCCGGCGGGCCTGCTTGCCGTCCTCGAACGGCGAGCCGTTGATGGACAGCAGCACCTCCGCGCCGCTTTCGGCCAAGGTCTCGGACACCGCCGGGAGCCAGAAGTCCTCGCACACCATGACGCCGAGGCGGTAGCCGCGGAACGCGACCGGGCCGGGGCTGGGGCCGGCGTCGAACACGCGCTTGTCGTCGAACACGCCGTAGTTCGGCAGCTCGTGCTTCGCCCGGCGCGCCAGCACGCGGCCCTCGTCCAGCACGAAGGCCGCGTTGTATAGCTTGTCGCCGTCGCGCCACGGGCCGCCGACGATCACGCCCGGCCCGCCGTCGGCGGTGTCGCGCGCCAAGTCCGCAATGGCCGCCTCGCACAGTTCGACGAAGGACGGCTTGCGCACCAAGTCCTCCGGCGGGTAGCCGCCGATGGAGAACTCCGGCGTCACCACCAAGTCCGCACCCAGCGCCGCCGCGTCGGCCCGGGCGCGGCGGATGCGCGCAAGGTTGGCGGTCACGTCCCCCTCATGCGGGTCGATCTGAGCAAGCGCGATGCGGAGCGTCATGGGGGGGACCTGGGGTTTGTAGGCGCGCTGTCAACACGGCGGGCATCGGCCCGGCGCGCCTGGTTGGCACGCAGCAGGAACTCGCGCCCGACCTTCACCCGCGCCTGGCCGTCGTACTCCACGATGTCGGCGGTGGCGTAGGTCTCATGCCAATCGTCCGGGATGAAGCTGCCGGTGCCAACCACGTCGATGGGGGCGCGGGTGTCCGCCATCACCCGGCACTTCGCGACGCCGAACCCGGACGACACCACGATGCGCACCTGGGGGAAGCCGGCCTCGTCCAACGCTTCCCGCATCCGCCAGATCGCCGCCGCGGACACGCCGGTGCCGACGAGGTAGCGCAGTTCCTGGTCGCTGCGGTAGCGGCGGATCGCGCCGGGCGCGTGGCGCTCCAGCACGGCGTAGCTTTCCGCGGGGTCCAGCCCTTCCAGGTAGCGCCCGCCATGGGTGTCGAGCCGCACCGAAAGCTGCCCGGCGGCGGCAAGCTCCGGAAAGCGGCGGCACACCTCCAGCCCGTCCGTGATCTCCCGCCCGAAGAAGTCGGTCAGCACCGTGAGCGCCTCGTCCGGGCAGGTTTCGTGGAACATTTCCGCCGCCCGCACCGTGGACCCGGCGTAGCCGATCAGCGCGTGCGGCATGGTGCCCAGGCCCCGCGCGCCGCCGAAATACGGCGCGGCCAGGTCGGAGGAGGTGCCGACGAACCCTTGCGCCCCTTCCCGCTGCGCCGCTGCGCTGCCGACGCTTGCGGCATAGCCCATCATGGCCTGCATCTCGGCGCCGGCGCAGTGCCGGGCTTCCATCGCGAGGAAGTGGGCGGACGGCAGCGCCATGCACATCTGGTAGGCGTTGTGCGCCGCGACGCAGGCCGCACCGAGCTTCTGCAGGCAGATCGTCTCGCAATCCGCCAACTCATGGAAGCTGCCGGACACATAGACGATCGGCTCGCCGGCGCCGACCCAGGTGCCTTCCGGGTGCGCCTGGTCGAACTCGAACCGCGTGCCGCGCAGCGCCGCAACCTCTGTCAGCCAATCCAGCATGAGCCGCGGCGCGGCGATCACCGGGCGGCGCAGGAAAAAAGCGTAGGTCACGCGCTTGTCGCCGAACCGGCCGATCACCTCCCGCGTGCGGTTGAAGTAGGCGTCCGTGCGGGCGCCGATGTCGGCGATCACCGACCGCGTATCCAGCGCCGTCATTGCGCAGCGACCGCCTGGGCGCGGCCAGGCGTCCGGCGGGCCTTCAGCTCGGCCGCGACCAGGAAGGCGAGTTCCAAGGACTGCTCGGCGTTGAGCCGCGGGTCGCAGAACGTCTCATAGCGGTTGCCGAGGTCAGCCTCCGTCAAGCGGTGCGCGCCGCCGACGCATTCCGTGACCTCCTGCCCCGTCATCTCCACATGGACGCCGCCCGCCCAGCTTCCCTCGGCCGCGTGGGCGTCGAAGAAGCCGCGGACCTCGGCCAAGATGCTGTCGAAATTGCGCGTCTTGACCTTGGCCGCCGTGCTGACGGTGTTGCCGTGCATCGGGTCGCACAGCCACAGGACCTTGCACCCGGCGCGACGGACCGCGCGCAGCAAGGGCGGCAGCGCCGCACCGACGCGCCCGGCGCCCATGCGGCTGATCAGGGTCAGGCGCCCGGCCTTGTTCTCCGGGTTGAGCACGTCGATCAGGCGCAGCAGCTCGTCCGGCTGCATCGTCGGGCCGACCTTGAGGCCGATGGGGTTATGCACCCCGCGCAGGAACTCGACATGGGCGCCGTCGATCTGCCGGGTGCGGTCGCCGATCCACAGGAAATGGGCGGAACACGCATAAGGGGCGTCGGAGGTGCTGTCGATCCGGGTCAGCGCCTGCTCATAGGGCAGCAGCAGCGCCTCATGGCTGGTGTAGAACTCGGTTTCGCGCATCTGCGGCGTGTTCAGGCTGCCGACACCACAGGCGGACATGAAGGCCAGCGTCTCGTCGATGCGCGACGCGATGTCCCCGTAGCGCGCCGCCAAAGGCGAGCGGGCCGCGAAATCAAGGTTCCAGCGGTGCACCTGGTGCAGGTCGGCATAGCCGCCGCCGGCAAAGGCGCGCAGCAGGTTCAGCGTCCCGGCGGATTGGAAATACCCGGTTTCCATGCGCGCCGGGTCCGGGATGCGGGCGGCAGCAGTGAACTCCGGCCCGTTGACGATATCGCCGCGGTAGCTCGGCAGGGTCACGCCGTCGATGGTCTCGGTGTCGGACGAGCGGGGCTTGGCGAACTGCCCGGCCATGCGCCCCATCTTCACCACCGGCACGCTGGCGCCAAACGTCAGCACCACCGCCATCTGCAGCAGCACGCGGAAGGTGTCGCGGATGACGTTGGCGGTGAAGTCGCCATAGCTTTCGGCGCAGTCGCCGCCCTGCAGCACGAAGGCCTGACCGTTCGCCGCCTTCGCCAGCGCGTCCCGCAGCCGCCGCGCCTCGCCCGCGAACACCAAGGGCGGATACTTGGCCAGCCGCGCCTCGACGGCGGCCAGCGCCCCCTGGTCGGGGTAGGCCGGCCCTTGCAGCACCTGACGCGCCCGCCAGCTTGCCGGCGTCCAGACCACCTTCTCCGTCATGCCGCCCGTCCTTTCCGCATGGGCCAGCTTACCACCGTCTCACGCGGACGCCACCCGGCCGTTGCTAGTCCGCCGCGTCCCGCACCTTCACCGCGGGCGCCACGCGGGTCACGGTCCGCATGGTCACGAACTCCTCGGCGCTGGTCGGGTGGATGCCGATGGTGCGGTCGAAGTCCTGCTTCGTGGCGCCGGCGACCAGCGCCACGCCGATGCCCTGCATCATTTCCGGCACGTCGTCGCCCAGCATGTGCACGCCCATCACCCGCTGGCTCGCCTGATCCACGATCATCTTCATCATCGTCTTGCGCGGCCGGCCGGACATCACGTGGCGCATCGGGGTGAAGTGCGCGATGTAGATGTCCATCGCGCCGTGCTGCACCGCCTGCTCCTCCGTCATGCCCACGGTGGTGAGCGGCGGGTTGCTGAACACGGCGGTGGCGACGGGATCAAGCGCCCACGTCCGCGGACGGCCCGGCCCGAACAAGCGGTCCGCCAGATGGTGCCCCTCCGCGATGGCGACGGGCGTGAGGTTCAGCTTGTTGCTCACGTCGCCCAGCGCGAAGATGTGCGGCTGGCTGGTGCAGTTATGGGCATCGACGATCACGGCGCCCCGGCTGTCCGTCGCGACGCCCGCCTCCTCCAAGCGGAGGCCCGCGGTCTTTGGCACTCGGCCCACGGCGAAGAACACCAAATCGGCCTCGATGACATGGCCGTTGCTCAGCGTGACTCGCCGGGCATCGCCGGCCGGCTCGACCCGGTGCACCGTTTGGGTCGGGTGCAGGCGCACGCCCTGCTCGGTCAAGCTTTGGGCCAAGCCTTGCCGCAGGTCGTGGTCGAACCCGCGCAGCGGCAAGGGCGCGCGGAACACGACATCCACTTCGGCGCCCAGGCCGTGGAAGATGTTGGAGAACTCCATGCCGATGTAGCCGCCGCCGACCATCACCACCCGGCGCGGCAAGGCGGGCAGCTCGAACGCATCGTCGGACACGATGCCGAGGTGCATCCCCTCAACGGGCGGCTGGATCGCCGGCGTGCCCCCAGTCGCGACCACGATCCGCTCCGCCGTCACCGTTTGCCCGCCGACATGGAGCGCGTGCGGCCCGGCGAACACCGCGCGCGCCTCGTGCCGGGTCACGCCGCTGCCGTCCAGCATCCGGGTGTAGATGCCGTTCAGCCGCAAAATCTCCTTGTCCTTGTGCGCAATCAGCGCGGCCCAGTCGTGCACGCCGGGCGAAGCGTCCCAGCCGAAGCCGCGAGCGTCCTCGGCGAGCCGGCCATACTCGGCCGCCTGCACCATGATCTTCTTCGGCACGCAGCCGACGTTCACGCAGGTGCCGCCCCAGCGCGCTTCCTCCGCGATGCCGACGCGCGCCCCGTGCCCGGCGGCGATGCGGGCGCAGCGCACCCCGCCCGAGCCGCCGCCAATGACGAACAGGTCGTAGTCGTATGTGGCCACTATTCAGCTCCCGATGCCGCCGAGGGCTAGGTACTTGATTTCCAGGAAGTCCTCGATCCCGTACTTGCTGCCTTCCCGCCCCAGGCCGCTCGCCTTCACGCCGCCGAACGGCGCCACCTCCGTCGAGATGATGCCCTCGTTGCAGCCGACGATGCCGTATTCCAGCGCCTCCGCCACGCGGAAAATGCGGCCCACGTCGCGGGCGTAGAAGTAGGCGGCGAGGCCGAACTCGGTGTCGTTGGCCATCTCGATGGCTTCGGCCTCCGTGGAGAAGCGGAACAGCGCTGCCGCCGGGCCGAACGTTTCCTCGCGGAAGATGTCGGCGGTGCGGGGAACGTCAGTCAGGACCGTCGGCTGGAAGAACGTGCCGCCCAACTCGTGCCGGCCGCCGCCCAGCGCCACGCGGGCGCCGCGGTTCACGGCGTCCTTGATGTGCGCCTCGACCTTCTCGACCGCCTCCACGTTGATCATGGGGCCTTGGGTCACGCCCTCCTCCATGCCGTTGCCCACGCGGAGCGCGGCGACGGCGGTTTTAAGCTTCTCGGTGAACGCCTCGTACACCCCGTCCTGCACCAGCAGGCGGTTGGCGCACACGCAGGTTTGGCCGGCGTTGCGGAACTTGCTGGCGATGGCGCCCACCACGGCGGCGTCCGGGTCGGCATCGTCGAACACGATGAACGGCGCGTTGCCGCCCAGTTCCATGCTCGCCTTCTTCACCGTGGGCGCGATCTGCGCCAGCAGCTTGGAGCCGACCTCCGTGCTGCCGGTGAAGGTCAGCTTGCGCACCAAGGGGTTGCCCGTCAGCTCGCCGCCGGTCTCGCCGCTCGGCCCGGTGATGACGTTGCACACGCCGGGCGGCATCCCCGCGCGTTCTGCCAGCACGGCGAGGGCGAGGGCGGAGAACGGCGTCTGGCTCGCCGGGCGGATCACCCCGGTGCAGCCGGCGGCCCAGCCCGGCCCGGCCTTGCGGGTGATCATCGCGGCCGGGAAGTTCCACGGCGTGATCGCGGCGAACACGCCGATGGGTTCCTTGGTGACGATGATGCGGCGGCCCGCCTGCGGCTGCGGGATGGTGTCGCCATACACGCGCTTGGCTTCCTCGGCGAACCATTCGATGAACGACGCAGCGTAGGCGATCTCCCCCCGGCTTTCCGCCAGCGGCTTGCCTTGCTCGGCGGTCATGATGACGGCCAGGTCGTCCGTGTTCTCGATCATCAGGGTGAACAAGCGGCGGAGAACCGCGGCGCGCTCCTTGGCGAGCTTGGCCCGCCAGGCCGGGAAGGCGCGGGCGGCGGCCTCGATGGCCTGCCGCGTTTCGGTGGCGCCGAGCGCCGGCACCTCGCCGATAACCGCGCCGGTCGCGGGGTTGCGGACCGGGAGCGTTTTGCCGCTCGCGGCCTGCACCCATTGGCCGTCGATGCAGCAAGCCTGACGGAACAGGCTGGGGTCCTTGAGCGGAAGCGGCGCAATGGGGTTCAGCATGGGAGTCCTCCGTTTCACCGGAAGATAGGCGTCTCCCATGCCGATGTCAGCGGGCTGGACGCCTCATCGCACCTTGGACCGCGCTGCCCGGAACGCCGCCGCGCGGCCGGGCTTCTCCACCTGCTGCGCCCGGCCGAACGCCATCGCGTCCGGCGCCACGTCCGCCGTCACCACGCTGCCCGCGGCGACGAAGCTGCCGTCGCCCAGCGTGACGGGTGCCACCAGCACCGCCGACGTGCCGACGAACACCCCGGCGCCGACAACCGTGCGGTGCTTGGCAAACCCGTCGTAGTTGCAGGTGATGGTGCCAGCGCCGATGTTGGTGCCGGGTCCGACCGTGCTGTCGCCCAGGTAGCTCAGGTGGTTGGCCTTGGCCCCGGCGCCGAGCAGCGTCGCTTTCAGCTCCACGAAGTTGCCGACATGGGCGCCCGCCGCCACCACGGTGCCGGGGCGCAGCCGGGCGTAAGGGCCGATCAGCGCACCCGGCCCGACCTCGCAGCCCTCCAGGTGGCTGAACGCGCGGATCTCGGCGCCGGTTGCCACGCTGACGCCGGGACCGAACACCACATGCGGCTGCACCACCACGTCGGGCGCGAGCGCGGTGTCCGCGCTGAGGAACACCGTATCCGGCGCGGTCAGCGTCGCGCCGCCGTCCATCGCGGCCCGGCGCAGCCAACCCTGTACCGTCGCCTCCGCCTCCGCCAGCTCGGCGCGGGAGTTGATGCCGCGCAGCTCCTCGGCCGGCGCTTCGACGGCGACGACGCGCTTGCCCTCCGCACGGGCCAGCGCCACGCAGTCCGTGAGGTAGAACTCGCCCGCGGCGCTCGGCCGCACCGCGCGCAGCCAGCGGAGCATGTCGGCGGCGGGGGCGCACAGCACGCCGGCATTGCACAGCCCGACCGCGCGTTCCGCCTCCGTCGCGTCGGCCCACTCCACGATGCGCTCCACCGCGTCACCATGGGTCAAGACGCGGCCGTAGCGGCCGGGGTCGGCGGGGCGCATCGCCAGCAGCGCCAAGGCCGCGTCCCCGCCGCGGCGCCGCTCCACCAGGCGCTGCAGCGTTTCGGGCCGGATCAGCGGGTTGTCTGCATACAGCACCGCCACGTCGCCGTCGCCGAACTGCTCCGCCGCTTGCAGCGCCGCGTGGGCGGTGCCCAGCCGCTCCGTCTGCACCACCACGGGATGCGGCGCGGCGGCGCGGGCCAGCGCGTCCATGCCCGGCCCGGCGACCACCACCACGCGGTCGAACACCCCCGTGCAGCTCCCGATAAGGTGCTGCAGCATCGGGCGGCCCGCGAGGGGATGCAGCGCCTTGGGCAGCGCAGACTTCATCCGGGTGCCCAGCCCGGCGGCCAGCAGGACGGCAGTTGTTGTCATGCAACGATGGGTAGCGTCCGGCCCGCGCCCATGTCAAAGGCCACGTTGACCCTTCGGAGCGCCCTCATGGAACCGACCCTGCTGCTCGACCTCGACGGGACGTTGGTGGACACCGTGCCCGACCTGCTGGCCTGCCTGAACCGACTGATGGAGTCGTACAAGCTTCCGGCGCTCTCGACGGCGGAGGTCGTGCCCATGATCGGCGACGGCGCGGGCGTGCTGGTGCGTCGGGCGATGGCGGCGCGCGGCCGGGAAGCGACGCCGGCCGACCAGCAGGCGTTGCTGGCCGACTACACCGCGAACGTCGCGGACGGGTCGCGCTTGTTCCCCGGGGTGGAGCCGACCTTGCGCGCCATGACGGCCGACGGGTGGCGGCTCGCGGTCTGCACCAACAAGCCCGTCGTCCCGTCCCGCGAGCTGCTGGCCACGCTGGGCGTGTTGGAGCTGTTCGCCGCCGTGGGCGGCGGCGACAGCTACCGCACCCGCAAGCCTGACCCCCAGCACCTGCTTTCGACCTTGGCGGACGCGGGGGGCCACGCGGACGCGGCGGTGATGGTGGGCGACCACCACAACGACGCTCAAGCCGCCGCCGGGGCCGGGGTGCCTTGCATCTTCGCGGCTTGGGGCTACGGCGCCGCGCCGGCAGAAGTGGCGGCGACGGCGCAAGCCTTTCCCGAAATCGCCGGGCTGGCGCGGGGGCTACTCGGGCGCGGCTAGGTACATCGTCAGGTTGCCGATGAGGTCCGTCTCGAACTGGATGCGCACCGGGATCATCGGGCCGCCCGGCACCGTGGCGGCGAACCAGGCGGTGCCGCGGCGCGGGCGCTGCGCCTTGGCCCGGTCCGCGTCCAGCAGGAAACCGGCAAGCTGCTGGCCCTCGAAGTCGCAGCGCAGCGCCGTGCCCGCGAAGCTGGACCGGCTCGTCTGTTCCAGCACCTCGCGCCCGGCGGTGCGCGCGCTCAGCTCGGCCAGGCGGCGGCCGTCATAGGTACGGGAACGCCCCTCGCACCGGCCCGTCGCGTTCACCTGGCGCACCAACTGCGCCATGGCGCTCACGCTGTCGATGGTGCCGGCCTGGTCCACGGGGGGCACCGGCTCGCGTTCCCCCTCGTTGGGCGGGGTCAAGGTGCGAATTTCCGGCTGTCCCTTGGGGTAGTCGATTTGAGTGACACGCGGCCGGCCGCGGAAATGGCCGTAGCTGTAGAAGCGCCGGGGCGCGGGGCGGTCGCCGACGAATGCGCCCTCGACGGTCGTGTCCTGCTCCGCCCGGACCAGCGCCCCGACGGTGCCGGCGGTGCGATACGTCAGGTGCACCCGGTAGTCGCGCGGGCCGATGGCAAGCTCCGCATCGAGGCGCAGAACGTTCAGCCCGGTGGAATAAGCGGCGTAGTGCGCGCTGACCGGCTGCGCGTGGGCGGCCGGGGACAGGCACAGCAGGAGCAGAGCGGCGGGGTACCTCATTCCGACACTGTTGGGCCAAATCGGCGCCACCGCAACTTGACACCGGCGGGACCCGGCCCTTACACAGCCAGCCCTTGGCCTGCCATAAGGCTCGGGCGCGTAGCTCAGCGGTAGAGCATTCGCTTCACACGCGAAGGGTCACAGGTTCAATCCCTGTCGCGCCCACCAAGCTCCGGTCCCGGCGTTCCCCCCTCCCCCAAATCCCACCACAGCCCGGCAAAGGCCGCGATGCCCTCCCGCGCCGGCGCGACCAGCAAGTGCTCGTCGGGGCCGTGCTGCTTGCAGCCGTTGTAGCTGTGCGGCACCCAAACCAACGGCGTGCCGAGGTGATCCACGAACACGTCCCCCGGCAGGCCGCCGCCGCCGTTGGGGATAAGCTGCACCGGGCGGCGGAGCGTTTCCGCCATGCTGGAAACGGCCCAGCGCACCCAAGGGTTGGCCGGGTCGGTGCGGCTTGCGGCCATGCGCACGCCGTGGGAAACGATTGCCACTTCAGGGAAGCCGGCGGCGTCGAGATGGCGGCGCAACGCGCCCTCGAACGTCGTAGGGTCCGTGTCCACGGTGTAGCGGATTTGGCAGCTCGCGTGGGCGTTGGGAGCGACGGCGTTCATCGGGTTCTCCGGCCGGCCCGACAGCAAGGCCAGCACGATAAAGCTGTTCCAGCCGTAGATCTTCTCCGCCGCCGACAGCCCAGGCTCGCCCCAATCGGGGTCGATGGTCGCGGCCTCCCCTTCCGCCACCAACTCGCAGCCGCGCAGCGCGGCGCGCACGCCGTCCGGGATGGCGGGCGGCAGCCAGTCGCGCACCAGGATGCGGCCGTGGCGGTCGGCGATGCTGGCAATGGCGTGGGACAGCACGATGGCCGGGTCGGTGGTCATGCCGCCCCAGTTGCCGGAATGCACCCCGCCCGGGCGCAGGTCGAGCACCAGGTCGAAATGGAACGTGCCGCGCGTGCCGGTCGAGACCGTGGGCGTCGCGGCGCTTACCCGCGGGCCGTCGCTGGCGATCAGCACGTCGGCTGCGAGCCGGCCGCGGTGGGCGGCGACGAACTCGCGCAGGCCCTGGCTGCCGCGCTCCTCCGCCGTTTCCAGGATCAGCTTGAGGTTGAAGCCGAGCCGCCCGCCGCGCTCGGCCAGCACCGCTTCCAAAGCTGCAAGGTTGAGCGCGTGCTGGCCCTTGTTGTCGGCGGACCCACGGCCGTACCAGCGGTCGCCCTGCTTTGTCAGCGCCCAGGGATCAAGGCCGGGGCGCCATTGATCCTCCAGCCCGCGCACGGTGTCGCCATGGCCGTAGGTCAGCACGGTCGGCCCGGCGCCCTCGATCCGCTCGGCCAGCAGGATGGGGCCGAAGCCCGGCACGGGGTTCGCGTGCAGCTCCGCCGCAAAGCCCATGCGTTCGAGCCACGGCCGGATATGGTCTTGGAGGTAGCGCAGGAGGTCCGCGTCGTGGCCCGGGTCCTGCGAGGTGCTGGGCACGGCGACCAGCTCGGCCAACCGGGCCTCGAACCCGCCCTCATCGAAGAACGCCAATGCGCGGCCGACCGCCCCGCCCTTGGTTCCGCTCATGCCCGTCTCCCGTGGTGCGCCGCGAGGCTGACAACTCCCGCGCGCCGGGGCAAGCGCCTGACGCGCGGCGCTAAGCCCGCCGCACGGCGCGCCGCCCCTGCGCGACCAGCACGCGCAGCGCGGCCCAGCGCGTATCCCAACCACCATGCAGCAGGGCCGTCATGCCCGCGAACATGGCCGCATCGTTCGCCGTGGCCGGCGCGAGGTGCGGGCGCAGCCGGCCGCGGCGTTCGCTGACCGTTTTCACGGCCGTCATGGCCAGCAGCCCCTCCGCGCCGCGTGTGCTGCCGAAACCGCTGCGGCCGCGGCCGCCGAACGGCAAACGCGGGTCGGCGGTGGGCACGATCAGGTCGTTGACGCAGACCGACCCGGCGCGCACCCGCCGCGCCATCGCCTGCGCGGCGCCGGGCGGCCCGAACACGCTGGCGCCGAGCGCGTAAGGGCAGCTTGCGGCGGCGGCCAGGGCCGCCTCCGGGCTGGCAACCGGGACCAACGCCAGCCAGGGCGCAAACACGTCCTTCGCCAGCAGCGCCATGCCGGGCCGGGCATGGGCCACCACCACGGGCCGGCCTTCCCCCTCCGACACGAGTTGGGCGCCGTCCGCCACGGCCTGGCGCACCAGCGCCGACAGCCGGGCCGCGACGGTGGGCGGCACGGAGGCGGGCGGAATGGCCGGCAGCCGCGCCAGCAGCTTGGCTTGCAGCGCCGCCGCGTCCGCCTCCATGACGAACACGCGGCGGGGCGCGATGCAGGTGGCGCCCCCGTTGAGCCGCAAACCGTAGGCAAGGCAGGAAGCCGTCAGCTCCAAGTCGGCGCTGGGCAGCACGAACACCGCGTCGGAACCGGACAGCTCCATCGTGGCGGGCGTCAAAGCCGTGGCGGCGGCGGCCAGGACGCGCTGCCCGGTTTCGGCGCTGCCGGTCAGCACGATGTGGTCGAACCCCGCACGGACCGCGGCCTCCCCCGCGCCGGAGTCCAACACCTGGAACACGCCGCCCGGCAGGCCCGCCCGTTGCAGCAGGTCCGCCAGCGCCCGCATCGGCGCTTCGCACCCCGGCGCCGGCTTCACGCACACGGCGTTGCCGGCCACGAGCGCCTGCAGCGCCTGCGCGCCGGGCAGGAACAGCGGGTAGTTGCCCGGCGCCAAAATCAGCACGGCACCCAGGGCTTCCCGGTGAATGCTCGCCCGCACGCCGAATAGCCAGAGCGGCCGGCCGCCGCGCAGGCGCCGGGGCGCGAGCAGCGAGGACGCGCGGCGCAGCAGGAAGCGCGCGGCCTCCGCAAGCGGCAGGACCTCGGCCACCAACGTGTCGGCCGGGTTGCGCGCGACGGTCGCGGCTAGGGCCGCCGCGTCGCGGGCGATCAGCCCGCGCAGGCGGCGGATGACCGCAAGCCGCGCCGAAACGCCCAGCGCCGCCCAGGCTTGGCCGGCGCTGCGAGCGTCGGCCAGGAACGCAACCGTGACAATGCCGTTGGTGCCCCCACGTTCACTCAGCATCTATCCGTGCACCAAGAGAGGGATTAGGTTCCGCCGCATGTCGCCTCGTATCACTGGCTGCCTTCCGTTAATCTGGGTTGCTGCATGACCCGCCGCATCGCCATCATCGGCGCAGGCCCCGGCGGCTTGGCCTCTGCCATGCTGCTCGCCAAGGCCGGCGTGGAGGTCACGCTATACGAATCGCGCGACCTCGTCGGCGGCCGGTCCAGCACCATCACCGCGCCCACGGCGTCCGGAACCTTCCGCTTCGACATGGGGCCGACCTTCTTCCTGTACCCGCGCGTGCTGGCCGACATCTTCGCCGCTTGCGGGCGCAACCTGGAGGACGAGGTGGAACTGATCCGCCTCGACCCGCAATACCACCTGATATTTGAAGGCGGCGGAGAGATCCAGGCCACCGGCGACATGGCGCGCATGGCCGCGGAGATCGCCCGCTTCTCGCCAGCCGACGCGGCTGCCCTGCCCCGCTTCATGGCCGACAACCGCCGCAAGCTCGCGGTGTTCCGCCCGGTGCTGGAGAACGCATTCAACTCCATGCGCGACTTGATGCGGCCGGAGGTGATGCGCGGCCTGTCCCGGCTCCGCCCGCACCGCAGCGTCGATAGCGACCTCGGCACCTATTTCCGGGACGAGCGCGTGCGGCTCGCCTTCAGCTTCCAGTCCAAGTACCTCGGCATGTCGCCGTTCCGCTGCCCGAGCCTGTTCACAATCCTTTCGTTCATGGAATACGAGTTCGGCGTATATCACCCGCGCGGCGGCACCGGCGCCGTGATGGCGGCCATGGCCCGCGTGGCGC
>CAXSAZ010000008.1:0-140179 GCA_964235485.1 uncultured Acetobacteraceae bacterium
TCGCATCAAACTGCGGAAACTCTACCCGTCAGTTGAGAGATGACAGGCTACTAGTGCAAGTCGCCCTGCCCGCTCGCGACGAACCCGACGGCGTGCCGCGGGTAAAGGCTGTGTGGGTGTGTGGAAGGCGGGTAGCCTGATGCTTCAGCACTCCACCAGCAGCAGTCTTAGCACTACAGTTGCGTGTTCCTGATAAGTTTCTATCTCAGCGACATATCAACTTTAAGTTGATATCACTACTCTCATCGACGCCGTTTAACTTCGGTGATTAGCGCAAGAAACTTTTCTGGCCTTCAACCACGAAGATAAAGCAACTGTAATGTTAGTCCCCTTAGTGGTACTTACCGTGCCGTAGAAAGACCATACCTGTCCCGCCTCCCTAATCGCGCTGTTTGCCGCATCCTATGCACGCTTGTTGGACACGCACGAAAACCGACACAGAACCTAATCCATCAAAGGTTTGGCCGGTCGAGGCAGACCAGATTTGGCTCAAGTTCGGCGCGCGGTCGCCAGCAAGCCAGCGGCGGCTACAAACAATCCTCCGAACAGTTGGTTTAACAACCATGCCCAACGTGTTCTGATCCGCATCAGGCCATCGGCGCAGGGGACGTGACACTGCTTCCTGATATTGGATCGTTGCCGCTTGGCATTATCCCGCAACGTCGCGGAGGGACACGCACGGCTGCAAGGCCCTGTCCCGCACCTGTCTTGCCTTCTCAGCCACTTCATCAACGGCCAAGCTCATTTGGATACCTGACGAAGATAGCTCATCGAAGGTGAACCACTTTGCCTCCATGGCATCGTCGCCGGCAACCGGCTCACCGGAGAGCCAGCGGCAGAGCACCGCTATGAGCACGAAATGCCGCATGACCGCCCCGTCCGTTGCGGTCTCCACTGTATCCAGTGCGGTGAAGGTCTCGGTGGCATGGGCAACGACCCCTGTCTCCTCCCGGAGTTCCCGGACGGCAGCTTGCTCGATTGCTTCCCCAAACTCGATCTTGCCTCCTGGGAAACCCCAAAGTCCGGCATCTGGGGGGTTGACCCTACGCACAAGGATCATCGCATTGCCGTGTAGAACCACTGCAATCACAGCAGCAACTGGCGTTCGACCATGTTCAAGCATAACCGACACGATAGCCTCATGCCGCCCCTTCTGTCTCGCCGACATGCCTGACGGAAGGTTTCCGCTGTCGCAATGGCACTCTGGCTTCCCGGCTTGTCAGACCCCACAGCCGCCTACAAGATCGGGCGTACACTGCGTGTGACCGAAGGCTTGGAGGGTCTGACAATGATCTCAAACCAACCATGACCGGCCACCTCCAATGTATCCGCCAACGCTGGCCTGCACATGAGAAGACGGACAAGTTGATTGTCGGACGGCTGATGGATACCACTAACCTTCGTATGGGCAGGTCTGCGCCATCAAACGGCGGCTCATGACAAAATGTTAGGTCAAAGCCCAATGGTGCGGACGGCGGGACTCGAACCCGCACTCCCTTTCGGGACTCAGATTTTCATCCCACTTCGGCTTTCGCCGCCGCCCCTGCGAAATGGCACAGCCATTTGCGCAAAAAAGCGTTCGTGGTCTGGACTATCCCTTCGCCATGGCCCGCAGGCTTTAGGCGCCCCCCGTCTAGTCTCTACACCGTCCCCGCCCGCATACTACGGCATCCGGGGCTTGGCTCGGGATTGGCCTGGGCCGCGGCAGGCCGTTAGCGTTCCCCGAATTTGGGCGGTTCTACGCCGCGGGTTTCCCCGCGGGCACTCCAAATCAAAAGTCTGCAGCGTCTACCATTCCGCCACGCCCACACACAGACCGCGAGCTTAGCACAACCGACCCGGGCATCGCCAAGGGGGCGCTACCCCGCCTCGCCCTCCGCGATCCGGCAGGCGATGTCCTGCGCGCGGCGGATCAGCGTTTCGCTCGCTTCGGGCGTGCGGAACGCGCTGTGCGCCGAAAGCGTCACGTTGTCCAAGGTCGTCAGCACGTGGCCCGGCGGCAACGGCTCCTGCTCGAACACGTCGAGCGCCGCGTGGCCGAGCAGGCCGGACCGCAGCGCCGCCACCAGCGCCGCCTCCTCCACCAGCGCGCCGCGGGCGGTGTTGACCAGGATGGCGCCGGGGCGCATCGCGGCCAAGCGGGCGCCGTCCAGGAAACCCCGAGTCTCGTCCGTCAGCAGCAGGTGCAGCGACACGACATGGCTTTCGGACAGCAGCCGGTCCAGCGGAACGAACTCCACCCCCTCGGCGGCGCGCGGGGTGCGGTTCCAGGCCAGCACGCGCATCCCGCCACCGCGGGCGATGCGCGCGACCTCGGCCGCGATGCCGCCGTAGCCGATCAGGCCGACCGTCTTGCCGGTCAACTGCGTGCCTTCCGTCCGCACCCATCGCCCGGCCCGCATCCCGCCATCCATCCGCGCGAGGCCGCGGGCTGCCGCCCACATGAGGGCAACCGTGTGCTCGGCCACCGCCGTGTCGCCATAGCCCTTGATGGTGTGGACGGTGATGCCGAGCGCGGCCAACTCCTCCGGGTCCATGTAGCTGCGGGCGCCGGTGCCGAGGAAGATGACGTGGCGCAGCCCCGGGCAGGCCTGCATGGCCTCCGTCGGCAGGGCCGTGTGGTCATCCAATACAAAGTCATACCCGGCCAGCATTGCCGGCAGGTCGCCCGGGGCCACTTGGGCCTGTATGGTCACGTCAATCGCCGGGTCGCCGTCCCGGCGCGTGGCGCGGAACACCTCCGCGAGAGTTTCGGTCGCGTCCAGGAACAATCCTTTCATGCCGGCCTCCAATGCTGCCCCTGATCCTGCGATGCGAGGCCCTGCCCGGCAAGGCTCGGCGGCCCTGCCGTTTCCCCCGGCCGCCGCGCGCCATACGCCGCGCCCGGGTCTGACGCCGGCTGCCCGGCGCTGAATTGGCACGCCCGTCCAGCTCAGCCGCGCTGCCCCGGCGTCGGGCGGCGCCCGCGGCGGCGGCTGCGCCCGAGCCCGCCCGCTGGCGCCGCCTGGCCTGGCGATGCTTGCGGGCCGGCGTCATCGCGGCTGTTTGGGGGGCGGTGGCGCTGGCCCTGGTGCTGGCGTGGTTCGGCCGCGACCTGCCGCGGCCGGAGGTCGCACTCGACGCCATCCGGCGGCCTGGGCTTACGCTGCAAGACCGCGGCGGCCAAGCCTTCGCGACGTTCGGCGACGTGGTGGGCGACCCACTGCGCCTCGGCGACATGCCGCGCTTCCTTCCCGCCGCCGCGGTCGCCGTGGAGGACCGGCGCTTCTACCGGCACCCGGGCCTGGACCTGATCGGCATTGTCCGCGCGGCGTTCGTGAACCTCCGCGCGGGCCGGCTGGTGCAGGGGGGTTCGACCATCACGCAGCAGGTCGCGAAGAACCTGTTCCTGACCAACGCCCGCACCCTGCGTCGCAAGGTGCAGGAATTGATGCTGACGCTGTGGCTGGAGCACACCTTCTCCAAGGCGGAAATCCTGGAGATTTGGCTGAACCGCGTTTACCTGGGGTCCGGCGCTTGGGGGGTGGATGCGGCGGCGCGGATGTATTTCGGCGTGTCCGCGCGCAAGCTGAACCTGTGGCAATGCGCGGTGCTCGCCGGGCTGCCGCGCGCCCCGTCCCGCATCAACCCGCGCAACGATCCCGCCGCCGCGGCGGCGCGGGGGCGGGAGGTGCTGGCCGCCATGGCCGACACCGGCGTCATCCCGAAAGCCGAGGCGGACGCCGCCGCCGGGCAGATCGCCTTCCCGCCGCGCCCCGTCACGGCTGGCTGGTTCGCCGATTGGGCGGCGGAGACCGCACAGCCGCTCATCACGCCCGGCGCCGACGCCGTGCTGCACACGACGCTCGACGCCCGGCTGCAACGGGCCGCCGAGTCGCGGCTCATCGCCCTACTTGACGGCCCCGGCGCTTCGGCGGGGGTGGGGCAGGGGGCCGTGGTGGTGCTGGACGCCGCGAGCGGCGCCGTGCGCGCGATGGTCGGCGGGCGGGACTGGCGCACCAGCCCCTTCAACCGCGCGACCGCCGCCCGGCGCCAGCCCGGGTCGGCGTTTAAGCCGGTCGTCTGGCTCGCCGCCTTGGAGCACGGTCTGCACCCGGACGACACGGTGCTGGACGCGCCGCTGCGCATCGGCAACTGGTCGCCGCAGAACTTCGACGGCGCGTTCCACGGCACGGTGACGTTGGAGGAGGCGCTGGCGCAATCCTTGAACACGGCGGCGGTCCGGGTGATGCAGGGCGCCGGCGGCCCGCGCGCCGTCATCGCGGTGGCGCGGCGCCTGGGCATCGCCGGCAACTTGCCCGACGACCTGTCCTTGGCGCTTGGCACGGGGGAGGTCGGCTTGCTGGAATTGTCCGCGGCCTATGCCACCCTGTTCAACGGCGGCCGGGCCGTGACGCCGCGCGCCATCGACGCAATTGAGGCCGACCGGCGCACCACGCGCGCCCCGCGGCCCGGCGGGGAGCGCGTGGTCGATCCCGACCTGGCCGCCGCCATGGCGCGCATGATGGCGGCCGTGGTGTCCCACGGCAGCGGGCGGGCGGCAGCGGTGCCGGGCAGGCTGGCGGCCGGCAAGACCGGGACGACGCAGGACTACCGCGACGCCTGGTTCGTGGGCGCCGTGGGCGGCACGGTCATTGGCGTGTGGCTGGGCAACGACGACGGCCGCCCCATGAAAGCCGTTTCCGGCAGCGGCCTGCCGGCGAGGCTGTTCCGGAGCATCGCGCTCGAGTTGCGTTGAGCGCCTGCGGCTATGGCGATCCGCTGGTCTGCAGCTTGTCGAGGCTGGCTTGGTTCGTCATTTCGTAGGCGTCGGCCAGCAGCGTGAGCCGGGCGGTGTTCGGCAGCTTGCGGAACGCTTCAAGCAGCAGGAACTCCTCGTTGGACGGGGCGGGGGCGGGCGCGGCGTCGCTGCCTTCCAGCAACATGCCGATCGGCACGTTCAGCGTCTGCGCCAGCCGGATCAGCCGGGACGTTTCCGGAAAGCAGGTGCCCCAAATCCAGGCGTGCACGGCGACGCGCGACACGTGCATCGTCCGCGCCAAGCCAGCCTGCGTCAGCTTCCGCTCCGCCATGATGCGGCTCAGGTTGTGGCGGAAGCGGTCGCGGGACGGATCGGACCGCGGCTCCGCCTCATCGGGCCAACCGCTGAGCACCATCGGCTGCGGCGCATCCGTCAAGGCCGGCCCGTTTCCCCCAGCCCCCGGGGCGCGAGCCGGCTTGGCCCGTTTGGTTTGGCTCGGCATCCCGCGCAACTCCCTCCACACTGCCTCACATTCCTGTGACGCCTTATACCATCGTTGCGCTATCGGTATATAGGATATTCTATTCATAGGTTTGTGACTGCCAACACGGCGTGCCGGCGTCAGCCCGGCTGGACCGGACCTAATGTGCCGTCGAAGGCCGCCGCCCAGGCCTGGAACATCGCGTCTTGGTTGAAGTCCCGTTCCGCCTTGGCGCGATTGGCTGCGCCCAGCGCCCGGCGCAGCCCGGCCTGTTCCAACAGCGCCCGCAGCCCTGCCGCCAACGCCCCATCGTCGGGCGCGGTGACAAAGGGCGCGTTGGCGTCCGCCAGCATCGAGCGGGTGTCGCCCACGTCGGTCGCCGCCGCCGGCAGCCCGGCCGCCATCGCTTCCAAGAGCGACAATGGCATCTGCTCCGTGTCGGACGACATGGCGAACACGTCTAACTGCTTGAACAATCGCGCGGGATCAGCGACATGCCCGGCGAAACGGACATGGCCGGCAATGCCAAGCTCCTGCGCCAAGCCTTCCAGCGCCGGGCGTTCCGGCCCGTCGCCGGCGATGACGAGGCTGGCCCGCCCGTCCGGCGCTGCCAGGGCGAAGGCGCGCAACAGCCGGGCAATGTTCTTCTCCGGCCGCAGCGCCGCGACGGTGCCAACCACCGGGCCGGGCCACCCGCCCGGTTGCGGCGGCCCGGCGAACCGGGCGAGGTCGATGCCGTTCGGCACGTAGCGCAGGCGCCGTGGGTCCAGGCGCCAGATGCCGGTTGCGATCTCCCACAGCGTGCGGGACGGCAGCACGACGGTGCGCCGGCGCAGGACGATGCGCCGCAGCCGTGCCCGGCGGGGCAGCCGGCCGCCCCGGTCGTCCGGCCCAAACCCGTCCTCGATGTGCACCTGGCGCAGGGCCGGGGCCAGGTTGGCGACGGACCACTCGATGCTGCCCCAATTGCTGGTCACCAGCAGGTCCGGCCGCAGCCGGCGCAGCAAATGCCGGAAACGCAGGATGTTGCCCAGCGTGTCGCCCTTGCGCACCGCAACGGACGGGAACGCGATGTCGAGCGCCGGGTCCAGTCGTTCCCGGCAGGACAGGTCGCCGTCCATAGCAATGACCGCGTGACGCCACCGCCGGCCGAAATGGTTGGCGATGGCGGCGAACCGCACCTGCACGCCGCCCACCGCAAAGGTGGGGAACACGTGCAGGATCAGCGGCGGGCTGGCCGTTTGCGGCATCATGGCTTTGCGTGCTGCGCGGCAATGGCCTGTGGCTGAGCACTGGCTTCAAGGCGGGCGCGGCCGGAACCTGATCTTGAGAACATCGGGCAACCTATGGAAAGCGGGCGAACACCGCTCGGGATCGACTCACCATAGGTTAGCATGCCGCTGATAACACAACCGATAGGATATAATGCTCGGTTCGCCTGCAATCGGCCTCGTGCCGCCTTCGGTCCCGTCAGGCGATGGGCTACGCGGCTGGCCGCTGGACGGGCTGCGGCGTGCGGCGCAGCCCGCACAGCGCCTGCAGGATGTCGGCGTCATCGCACACGCCCTCGAACCGCTCCCCCGACGCCAGCAGCACCGGGTGGCCGCTCGCTTGGCGCAATTGCACCATCAGCCGCAACGGAAAGCTGTGCGGCACGACCAGGAGGCCGGGCGGCACCGTCCGCTGTTCGGCGTCGTAGCCATGCAGCGGCGTCACCGCCAGCCTCTCGCCTCCGAGGAACGCCTGGTCCGGACGGCCGCGGCCGTCGAGGGTCAGGCGATAGCGCCGGTCAGAGTCCAGCCACACGCCGCCGCCTTCCCGATGCAGCGCATGGCTGGGCCGCATCACCGTTTCCGCCCGGAGCACGGTCAATGGGTTCAGGTGATGGACGAACTGCGCCACGTAGTCGTCCGCCGGGCGCAGCACGATGTCCTCGGCCGTGCCGGTCTGCACGATCCGGCCGCCCTCCATGATGGTGATGCGGTTGCCGATCTTCACGGCCTCGTCGAGGTCGTGGCTGACGAACAGGATGGTCCTCCTGACCTTTGCTTGAAGATCAAGCAGTTCGTCCTGCAGCTTGCCGCGGATCAGCGGGTCGAGCGCGGAGAACGGCTCGTCCATCAGCAGGATGTCGGCGTCCGTGGCGAACGCCCGCGCCAGGCCGACACGCTGCTGCATCCCGCCGGACAGCTCATGCGCGTAGCGGTCGGCCCATCCGTCGAGGCCCACCAATCCGAGCTTCTCATCCACCGCCCGCCGCCGCTCCGCCGCCGACACGCCGCGCAGTTCAAGGCCGAGGCCGACGTTCTCCCGCACGGTGCGCCAGGGCAGCAGGGCGAACTGCTGGAACACCATGGCGACGCGCATCAGCCGGGCGCGGCGCAGCGTGGCGGCATCGCAGGAGGCGAGGTCCACCGTGCCCTCGGCGCCGGCAAGCAGCACTTGGCCGCGCGTCGCCTTGTTCAGGCCGTTCGCGGCCCGCAGCAACGTGGACTTGCCGGACCCCGACAAGCCCATCAGCACGGAAATCTCGCCCGGCGCCACGGCCAGGTTGGCGCCGCAGACCCCGGCCACCACGCCGGTGTCCCGCAGGATGTCGGCCCGCGTGCGCCCTGCGTCCACCAGGCGTAGCGCCGCCCCCATGCGCGCCGCCCGCCGACGCGCCGACCCGGCCTCGAACAGCACATCGACGCCGCGAAACTCGATGGCGGGGGGCATCACGCGCGCTCCCGCTCGGCCGGGCGGCAAACCCGGTCCAGGATGATCGCCAGCAGCACGATGACCAGCCCGGCCTCGAACCCGGTATCGACCCGCACCGTGTTGAGCGCCCGCACCACCGGCACGCCGAGGCCGCCCGCGCCGACCAAGGCCGCGATGACCACCATGGACAGGCTCAGCATGATGCACTGGGTGATGCCGGCCAGGATCATCGGCCGGGCGCTCGGCAATTCCACTTTCCACAGCAGTTGCCGCCGGGTGGCGCCGAAGGACTCGCCGGCCTCGATCAACGGGCGCGGCACGGAGGTGATGCCGAGGTGGGTCAGACGGACCGGGGCGGGCAGGGAGAAGATCACCGTCGAGATCAGCCCCGGCACGGCGCCCAGCCCGAACAGCACGAGGGTCGGGATCAGGTAAACAAAGGTCGGCAGCGTCTGCATCAGGTCGAGCGCCGGGCGTATGGCGCGGAACAGCCAAGGCCGGTGGGCCGCCGCGATGCCGAGCGGCACGCCGAGCACGGTCGAGACCAGGGCGGACGACAGCACGAGCGACAGCGTTTCCATCGTTTCCTGCCAGTAGCCCTGGTTCAGGATGAACAGCAGCGCCAATGCCACGAACAGCGTGAGCTGCCAGGACCTGCGCAGCGCGTAGGCGAGGGCGGCCACCAGCAGGATCAGCAGCGGCTTCGGCAAGGAGACCAGGGCCGTGGTCATCCCGTCGATGACGAAGCGGACGGCGTTCGAGAGGGCGTCGAAGAACCCGGCGCCATGCGTCTTGAGAAGCTTGATGCCGGACGCGATCCAGGCGCCCACGGGGAGCTTGTTCTCGCTTATCCAGTCGTCGAACTGTTCCATGGCGCCCTCCTCCGCTGAGCCCTCGGGGCTGTCCTGGCCAGCCCGCAAGCTTAACCAGCGATTCAACGCGGTGGGAAGCGTCCCTCGTCGGCACTCGCGGAACTGGCCCTGTGCGCGCAGGGGATGGCCGCGCGGGTGCAGGCGGGCGCTTGAGGCATCAGCGCCTTTAATTTGACACCAAGTCAGCCTCCTTTCGGCGTCATGATAACGTCAGCCCTGGGCCGCGGAAACGGTCGTACAATGATCGGGCGTCGCACGCTGCTCCAAGGCGTGGGCGTAACGCTCGGCCACGCCGCAACGCCGGATTGAGGAGAAACATGGCGGAGGTCTACGACTACGTGATCGTCGGCGCCGGCTCGGCCGGGTGCGTCCTGGCGAACCGGCTGACGGAGGACGGCGCAGCCACGGTCCTGCTGCTGGAGTATGGCGGCTCCGACGCTTCCGTGCTGATCCAGATGCCGAGCGCGCTGTCCATCCCGATGAACATGCCGAAGTACGACTGGTCCTACGAGACCGAGCCGGAGCCGCATCTGGGCGGGCGCCGGCTGCACACGCCTCGGGGCAAGGTGCTGGGCGGGTCGTCGTCCATCAACGGCATGGTGTACGTGCGCGGCAACCCGCTGGACTTCGACCGATGGGAGGAGGAAGGCGCGGCCGGCTGGAGCTTCAAGCACGTGCTGCCGTACTTCCGCCGGGCCGAAACGCTGGAAGAGGGGGGCGACGAGTATCGCGGCGACGCCGGGCCGTTGCACACCCGCTACGGCACGCTGGAGAACCCGCTGCACGCCGTCTGGCTCGAAGCGGCGCGGCAGGCCGGCTACCCCGCGACGGCGGACTACAACGGCTTCCAGCAGGAAGGGTTTGGCCGGATGGGCATGACGGTGCACAACGGCCGCCGGTGGAGCGCGGCCAGCGCCTACCTCAAGCCGGCCTTGTCCCGCCCCAACCTGTCCGTCATCACCCATGCCCTCGCCTCCGCCGTGCTGTTCGAGGGGCGGCGCGCCGCCGGCGTCCGCTATCGCCGCGGCGACTCGAACCACCTGGCCCGGGCGCGGCGCGAGGTGATCCTGTGCGGCGGCCCCATCAACTCGCCGCAGTTGTTGAAGCTTTCAGGCGTCGGCCCGGCGCAGGAACTGGCGCAGCACGGCATCCCGCTGGTGCACGACCTGCCGGGCGTGGGGGAGAACCTGCAGGACCATCTGGAATTCTACTTCCAGGTCGCGTGCAAGGAGCCGGTGACGCTGTATTCGATCATGAATCCTTGGTCCAAGGCGATGATCGGGGCGCGCTGGGCGCTGCGCCATGACGGGCTGGGCGCCACCAACCACTTTGAAAGCTGTGGTTTCATCCGCAGCCGCGCCGGCATCCGCTGGCCGGACATTCAATACCATTTCCTGCCCGTGGCGGTGACCTACGACGGCAAGGTCAAGGCGTCCGGTCACGGCTTCCAAGCGCATGTCGGCCCGATGCGGTCAAAGAGCCGCGGCCGGGTGTCGCTGACCGCGGCCGACCCGCGGGCGAAGCCGAGCATCCGGTTCAACTACATGAGCCACCCCGACGATTGGGCGGAGATGCGCGCCTGCGTTCGGCTGACCCGGGAAATCTTCGCCCAGTCGGCGTTCGAGCGGTTCCGCGGCGAGGAGCTGCAGCCCGGCGCCGCCGTGCAAACGGACGAGCAGATCGACGCCTTCATCGCGCAAAAGGTCGAAAGCGCCTACCACCCCGCCGGCACGTGCCGGATGGGCCGCGTGGACGACCCGATGGCGGTGGTGGACCCGGAAGCCCGGGTGATCGGGCTGGAAGGGCTGCGGGTGATCGACAGCTCGATCATGCCCCTCGTCACCACCGGCAACCTGAACGCGCCGACCATCATGATTGGCGAGAAGGGCGCGGACCATGTGTTGGGCCGCCCGCCGCTCGCCGCGTCCAACAGCCCCGTTTACGCGGCGGAGAACTGGGAAGCGGCGCAGCGTTAAGGCTGCGCCGCCGCCGCGCGTTCGAGCAGCGTGTGCACGTAGGCCGCAAAGGAGCGCCAAACCTCCATGTGGAACCGCGCCGCGTCCTGACGCCAGAGCACGATTTCCGCCTTGCCGAACACGGTCCGGGTGCACATGCCGACCGGAAAGGCCGTGGGGTGCAAATCCAGCGGGCAGCCCGCCGCGAGCGCGTCCGCGGCAGCCGATCCCTCCAGCACCAGCCCGACCTGGCGGTGCCCGATGTCCACCACCGAAGCGCCCGCAACCAAGGTACCCGCATCCAGCGTGCCGGGCGGCGCCAGCAGCAGCCACTCGTCCGGCCCGAGCCAGAGCGCCGAGCGCCCGTCCGATGCCGCGGCCCGGCATGGCTGCATCGGCAGCGCCAGGCCGAACGCCGCGCCCAACGCCGCCGGGTCGCCGCGCAGTGAAAGCCGCGCCATGTCCGCGGCGGGCCGCAGCGAAAGCCGGCCCGGCACGACGACCGGGGCCGCGCCGTCCAACGGTCCAGACAGGCCCGGCGTCGCGTCCGCCGGCCGTAGGCGGTCCGGCGCGATGGTGTCAGGCATTGAGCCGCACTCCTTCCGGGTCGAGGAACACCGGATCAACCACGCGGACCGGCACCGCCCCGCCCGCCCGCTGCACATACAGCGTCTCGCCCCGGCGCGCACGCCCGTCGGCCAGCATGGCGAGCGCGATGGAATGGCCCAGCGTCGCTTCCCCATAAGACGACGTGACGTGCCCGAGCGAGCGCGTGCCCGGCGGCGCGGCTGCCTGCTCCGTCAGTTGCGCGCCCTCGTCCAGCACGCAGCCGGGATCGGCGGTCAGCAGTCCCACCAGTTGCCGCCGCCCCGCAGCCGTCATGTCCGGACGACCCAGCGAGCGCTTGCCGACGAAATCCCGCTTCGCCTTGCCGACCGCCCACTCAAGGCCGAGATCGCCCAGCGTCGCCGTCCCGTCGCTTTCCTGGCCCACGATGATGTAGCCCTTCTCCGCCCGCAGCACGTGCATCGCCTCCGTGCCGTAGGCGCAGCCGCCGAGCGCCTCCACCCGGGCGTGCAGGGCCTCCCACACCGCCGCGGCGTGCCCGGCGGGCACGTTCACCTCGAAGCCAAGCTCGCCGGTGAAGCTGACGCGGAACAGCCGCATGGGGACGCCCCCGATGCTGCCCAGGGCCAGGCTCATGTGCGGCATGGCCGCGGCGCTGATGTCGAGGCCGTCCACCAGCGGCGCCAGCACGTCCCGGGCGCGCGGCCCCTGCACGGCCAGCACCGCCCATTGCTCGGTGACGCTGGTGAGCCACACGCGCAGGTCCGGCCATTCCGTTTGCAGGAAGTCCTCCATCAACGCCAGCACGCGCGGCGCGCCGCCGGTCGTGGTGGTGACGTGGAAGCGGTCGGGCGCCAGGCGGCCCGCAACGCCATCGTCCAGCAGGAAGCCGTTCTCCCCCAGCATCAGCCCGTAGCGGCAGCGGCCCGGCGCCAGCTTGGTCCAGGGGTTGACGTACATGCGGTTCATGAACTCGGCCGCGTCCGGCCCCACGACCTCGATCTTGCCGAGCGTCGAGGCGTCGAACAGGCCCACCGCGGTGCGCACCGTGCGGCACTCCCGCGCCACGGCCTCGTGCATGGTCTCCGACCCCCGCGGGAAGTATCGGGCGCGCTTCCACAAGCCGACGTCCTCGAACACCGCGCCCTGCGCCGCCGCCCAGCCATGGACCGGGGTGGTGCGGACCGGGTCGAACAGCACGCCGCGACTGTAGGCAGCGAGCGTGCCGAACGTAACCGGGGTGTAGGGCGGGCGGAAGGTGGTCAGCCCGACCGCGGGCACCGGCCGGCCCAGCTCCGCTGCCACGATGGACAGGGCGTTCATGTTGCTGGTCTTGCCCTGGTCGGTCGCCATGCCGGTCGTGGTGTAGCGCTTGACGTGCTCGATGCTGTGGAACCCTTCCTGCGTCGCGAGCAGCAGGTCCTTGCTGGTCACGTCGTTCTGGAAATCGACAAAAGCGCGGCGCTGCTTGCGGCGGGGGGGCGCGGGGGCGGTCCAGCGGGCGGCCATGGCGTCTTCCACCCGGCGCCGTGCCGGGCCTGGGGCGTCGAACCCGGCCTCGTGCGCCGCGGCGCTCCCGGCCATGGCGCCGTCGAGCAGCGCGTCCTCCAGACCGTGCACGCCGCGGCACGCGCCGGCGGACCGTTCGGCCGCCGCGGACTCGCCGGGCAGAAAGGTTTCCGTTGCTGCGTCGTAGCGCAGCTTGCCGCGCGATTGCGAGAACAGGTGCAAGGAGGGCGTCCACCCGCCGCTCATGCCCAGCAGGCTGCAACGCACCCATTCGCGGCTCCGCGCCCGGCCATCGGCATCGACATGGCCCATGATGGCGACCCGGATGCCGCGCCGCCCGCGGGTCGCCAGCACCTGCATGTTCGTTTCCACCCGGATGCCAGCGGCGCGGGCGGCGCCGGGAAGCGGCCCGTCCGCCACCGGGCGCGCGTCGGCGATCAGCGCCACGTCCACGCCGCACGCCTGCAAATCAAGCGCCGCACAGTAGGCGGTGTCGCCCGTGGTGGCGATCACCGCGCGCTGGCCGGGTGCTGCGCGGTAGCGCACGGCAAAGGTGCGGGCGGCGTCGGCCAGCATGACGCCGGGCCGGTCGTTGCCGGGGAACACCAGGGGCCGCTCGATGGCGCCGGCGGCGATTACCACCTGCTTGGCGCGCACCTGCCACAGGCGTTCCCGCGGCAGCGCCGGGTCGGGGTCGGGCAGGTGGTCGGTCAGGCGCTGGGCCAGGCCGATCATGTTGTCGGGATACCAGCCGAACGCCGTGGTGCGCGTCAGCAGCGTGACATCGGGCCGCGCCGCCAGCGCGCCGACCTGGGCCGCAACCCAATCCGCCGCTGCCATCCCGTCGATCCGCGCACTGCGCTCCGAAAGCAGGCTGCCGCCGAAGCGGGGCTGCTCGTCGCACAGGATCACCCGGGCGCCGGATTGGGCGGCTCCGACGGCGGCGGCAAGCCCGGCCGGGCCGGAGCCGATCACCAGCACGTCGCAATGGGCGTAACGGCTGGCGTAATGGTCCGGGTCCGCCGCCTCCGGCGCGCGGCCAAGCCCGGCGGCGCGGCGGATCAGCGGCTCATACAGCTTGGCCCAGGCGCCTTCCGGCGCCATGAACGTCTTGTAGTAGAACCCCGCCGAAAGCACCGGCGCCGCCGCGTCGTTCACCGCCCCCACGTCGAAGCCGAGCGAGGGGAACCGGTTCTGGCTGCGCGCCACCAGGCCGTCGTAGAGTTCCACCTGCGTCGCCCGTAGGTTCGGCGTGCGCGCCCCGCCGCCGCGGTCCACCTCGACCAGCGCGTTCGGCTCCTCCGACCCCGCTGCCAGGGCGCCGCGCGGGCGGTGATACTTGAACGACCGGCCCATCAGCCGTACGCCGTTCGCCAACAGGGCGGAGGCGAGGGTGTCGCCGGCTTCGCCGTGGTAGGTGCGGCCGTCGAAGCTGAAGCGGATGCTCATGCCTGGCCCCATTGCTCGGTTTCGCTCCGCATGGCCGGAGCGTCCATGCTCTCGGTGGTGGGCGTGCCGTGCGGGCGAGAAGCGCCGGGCAGGTAGCTCGCGGTGAAGCGGTCGGTGTGGGTGTTGCGTAGCGCGTTGAAGAACCGGCCGCAGCCATGGGTGTGCCGCCACCGCTCGGCGTGGTCGCCCTTGGGGTTGGTGCGGGCATACAGGAACTCGCCCCAGGCGTGGTCGTCGAGCGCCGCCGGGTCGGCCGGGCGCGCGATGTGCGCCTCGCCGGCATAGGTGAACTCAGCCTCCGGCCGGACGCCGCAAATGGGGCAAGGGATCAGCAGCATCTTAGTGCGCCACCGCCGCCGCGGCGGCCTCGTCGATCAACTGCCCCGTCCGGAAGCGGTCGAGCGCGAAGGGCGCGTTGATCGGGTGCGGCTCATCGTGCGCCATGGTGTGCGCGAACACGTGGCCTGAGCCGGGCGTCGCCTTGAACCCGCCGGTGCCCCAGCCGCAATTCACGTACAAGCCCGGCACCGGCGTCTTGCCGATGATCGGGCTGCGGTCCGGCGTCACATCGACGATGCCGCCCCAGTTGCGCAGCATCCGCATCCGCCGGAACTGCGGGAACAGCTCGCAGATCGCATCCAGCGTGTGGGTCGCGATGTGCAGGCCGCCCTGCTGGCTGTAGCTGGTGTAGGCGTCGGTGCCCGCGCCGATCACCAGCTCGCCCTTGTCGGACTGGCTGATGTAGGCGTGGATCGTGTTGGACATGACGACGCAGGGGAAGCACGGCTTCACGGGTTCGCTGACCAGCGCCTGCAACGGGTAGCTTTCCAGCGGCATCCGCACGCCGGCCTGCGCCATGACGACGCTGGTGTGCCCGGCCGCGACGACGCCGACGCGCCGGGTCGCGACCGCGCCACGGGTGGTGTCCACGCCGCACACGGCGCCGCCCGCGTCCCGCCGGATGCTCGTCACCTCGCAGTTCTGCACGATATCGACGCCCAGCGCGCTCGCCGCCCGGGCATAGCCCCAGGCCACCGCGTCGTGCCGCGCCGTCCCGCCCCGGCGCTGCAAGGCCGCGCCCAGCACCGGGTAGCGCATCCCGTCATCGAGGCTCAGCGGCGGGCAGTACGCCTGCGCCTGCTCCGGCGACAGCCAGTCGTTGTCCACGCCGGCCAACTGGTTCGCATACACGTGCCGCTTGCCCACCTGCACGTCGTGCACGGTATGGGCCAGCATCATCACGCCGCGCGGCGAGAACATGACGTTGTAGTTCAACTCCCGCGACAGCCCGTCCCACAGCTTGACCGCGTGGTCATATAGCGCGGCGCTTTCTTCCATCAGGTAGTTGCTGCGGATGATGGTCGTGTTGCGCCCGGTGTTGCCGCCGCCGAGCCAGCCCTTCTCCAGCACCGCAACCCGGCGGATGCCGTGCTGCTTCGCCAGGTAGTAGGCCGTGGCCAGCCCGTGCCCGCCCGCGCCGACGATCACGGCGTCGTAGGCGGAGGCCGGGCGGTCCGGGGAGCGCCAATGCTCGGTCCAGCCGGATTGGCCGCGCATGGCCTCGCGGGCCAGGCGGGCGGCGGAAAAATGCTTCATGCGTCCATTCTCACTACGGCGCTGCCGCCGCGCTTGCGCGGGCGCGACGCGCCGCTTGCTTGATCCCGCCGGGCCGGGCGGTCAACTCATCCAGGACTTCACGACATCCGGGTGCTGGCTCACCCAGTCCGCCGCGGTCTTGGCCGGATCGACCCCGCTCGCCTGGTTCTGCATCATCAACGCTTGCTCCTCCGGAAGGGACAGCTTGAAGCGGCTCAGGATGGCGTGGACCTCCGGCATGTCGCGGGCGAGGCCTTTGCGCGCCACGTTGTTCACCGTCTCGTCGCCACCGAATACATTCTTGGGGTCCGCCAGGTATTTCAGCTTATACGCCGCCCACATCCAATGCGGCGTCCATCCGGTGACGACGACCGGCTGCTTGCGCGTCACCGCGTCCTTCAGCGCCGCCGCCATGGTCGCGTCGCTGCCTTCCACCAATTGCATGGGCGCCAGGCTGTACTCCGTCATCGCCTTTTCGGACGCGCGCATCAGCCCGGCGCCGGGGTCGATGCCAATCACCTTGCCGCCGAACATGGAGGCGTTCGCCTTGAGGTCGGCAATGGACCCAACCGTCACGTAGTCCGGCACCACCCAGCCGATCTTGGCGCCTTCGATGTTCGGCCCGAGCAGGTCCACCTTGTTCTTCAGCTTCGCGTAGTAGGCCGCGTGCGTCGCCGGCAGCCAGGCAGCGACCATGCAATCCGCGTCGCCGGACGCCACGGCTTCCCACATCGCGGCCCCCGACACTGGGGTCAGCCGCGTGTCGTAGCCGGCCTGCTTCAACGCCGCCGACAAGATGTTGGTGGCGACGATGGCGTCCGCCCACTCGACATAGACGATCCTGACCGTGCCTTTTCCGGCGGCGCGGGCCGGGCGGCCGAAAGCGGCGGCCGCCGCGGCGGCGGGGACGGCTGCCAGAACCTGTCGTCTCAGCATGGGATGCTCCTTTGGCTTATTCTTGGGTCAGCGCGGCTGCGCCCGGCGCGACACCTGTTGCGTGATCCGGTCGAGGATGATGGCCAGCACCGCGATGGCAACCCCGGCCTGGAAGCCGCGCCCGGCCTCCAGCCGCTGGATCGCGCTCCACACTTCGCGCCCCAGCCCGCCCGCGCCGATCATCGCCGCGATCACCACCATGGACAGCGACAGCATGATCGTCTGGTTGATCCCCGCCATGATGGTCGGCAGCGCCAGCGGCAACTGCACCTTCACAAGCTTCTGCCAGCGCGTCGTGCCGAAGGAAGCCGCGGCCTCCGTCATCTCGCCCGGCACTTGCAGGATGCCGAGCGCCGTCAGCCGGATGGTGGGCGGCATGGCGAAGATCACGGTGGCGAAGCAGGCCGACACCGGCCCCAGGCCGAAGAACGGGATGGCCGGGATCAGGTAAACGAAGCTCGGCATGGTCTGCGCCATGTCCATGGTGGGCGCCACGATCCGCCAGGTCCGCGCGCTCAGCGCGGCGGCGATGCCGAGCGGCAGGCCGATGGCGATGGAGGCCGCGGTCGAAAGCACGACCATCACCAGGGTCGTGATCATCGGGTCCCACAGCCGCAGGTTCCACAGCAGCGCGAAGCCGAGCATCGAGCCGACCGCGAGCCGCCAGCCCGAAACCCGCCAGGCCAGGAACCCGAACGCCAGGATGATCACCGGCGGCGGCACCGCCTGCAGCAGCGCAGTCAATGCCGCGATCCAGTCCGACACCGTGTGGCTGACCGCGCGCGTCACGCCCGAAAGCGCGTCCGTCAGCCAGTCCAGCGCCGCGTCGCACCAAACGTCGAGCGGGATGCGGGGCACGGACCAGTTCATGGCGCGGTGGCTTCCCCGGCGGCCCGGCCCGACCGACGCGCCAGGGCGTTGATGACTCCGGTGCGGTCGATGGTGCCGCGCAACAGCCCGGCGTCGTCCACCACCGCGACCGGCTCCGCCTCCGCCGCCACGACCGGAAGCGCCTGCTTGACGGACGCGGAGGCCGGTACGCGGGCGCAGGGCTGGACGGCGCGGTCCAGCCCTCCGCCGGCCGGCACCCGCCGCAGCGCCGAAACGTCGGCCCGGCCCCACAGGCGCCCAGCCGCATCAACCGCCAACGCGCTGCCGCAGCCCATCGCCTCCATCCGGTCCGCCGCAGCGGCCGGGTCGTCCCCCGGGCGCAGCACGCAAAGCGGGGCGGCCATCAGCGTGCCGACCTTGAGGACGGAGGCCACGTCGATATGCTCGACGAAGCGCGCGACGTAGGGGGTGGCCGGGTTCGCGAGGATCGCCTCGGCGGTGCCGGCCTGCGCGATGGCGCCGTCCTTCATCAGCACGATGCGACCGCCCAGCGCGATGGCCTCGTCGAGATCATGCGACACGAACACGACCGTTTTGCGCAGGCGGCGCTGCAGTTCCACCAGTTCCTGCTGCATGTCGCGGCGGATCAGCGGGTCGAGGGCGCTGAACGCCTCGTCCATCAGCAGCACCGCCGCGTCCGCCGCGAGCGCCCGCGCCAAGCCCGCGCGCTGCTTCATGCCGCCGGACAACTCGCTCGGGTAACGCGCGTCCCAGCCCTTCAAGCCCACAAGCTCGATGGCGCGCATGGCGCTGTCGCGCCGGGCCGGCTTCGCCATGCCCTGCACTTCCAGGCCGAATTCCACGTTGCCCAGGATGGTCCGGTGCGGGAACAGCGCGAAGTGCTGGAACACCATGCCGAAGGTCTTGCGCCGGAACTCGCGCAACGCGCCCGGCGCCATCGCGGTCACGTCGGCGCCGCGCACCCGGATCGTGCCGCTGCTCGGCTCGATCAAGCGGTTCAGGCAGCGCAGCATGGTCGATTTGCCGCTGCCGGACAGGCCCATGACCACCAGGATCTCGCCCTCCGCCACGTCGAAGCTGACGTGGTTGAGGCCAACGGCCGTGCCGGTCCGCGCCAGCACGGCGGCCCGGTCCTCCCCGGCGGCAAGCATCGCCAGCGCCTCCGCCCCACGGCCGCCGAACATCTTGCTCACGTCCTGCACCTCGATCAGCGCGGGCCGGGTGTCCAAGGACGGGGCGATGGCGGGCGCGGCGCCCGGCCCGATCTCGAAACTGAGCGGCGCGAGGGGCGTCATCGGTCGATCACCAGGTCTTCGAGCGGGCGGCTGCAACAGATCAGCACCATGCCTCCATCAACCTCCCGTTGGCGAATGCCGCCGCCGTGCCGCATATCGACCCGGCCAGACAGCATCCGGCTTTTGCACGTGCCGCAAACCCCCCGCGTGCAGGAGGACGGCAAGCGCAGCCCCGCCGCCTTCGCCGCCGCGAGCACGGTGGCGCCGGGCGGGCAGGCGACCACCTTGCCGGTTTTGGCAAACGTCACGCTGAACGTCGCCTCCGCGACGGCTTCGGCGTCGGCGACCTCCTCGTGAACGGCATCCGGCAGCGCCTCGAAGTTGAAGCTCTCCTCGTGGTAGCGGGTGCAGTCGAAGCCGGCCTGGTCCAGCAAGGCGCGCACCCCGGCCATGTAGGGCGCCGGGCCGCAGCAGTACACCTCCCGGGCCATGAGGTCGGGCGCCAGCAGGCCGAGCGCGCGGGCATCGAGCCGCCCGACCAGGCCGGGCCACCCCGGCTCGCCCTCCGTGCTTTCCACCACCTGCGCGACCCGCAGGCGGGGCAGGCGGCGGGCCATCAGCGCAAGCTCCTCCCGGAAGATGATGTCGCGCGGCGAGCGGGCGCTGTGCACGAACACCACGTCGCGGTCCTCGGCCCGGTCGAACAGGGTCCGCGCCATGCTCATCAGCGGCGTCACCCCGCTGCCACCCGACAACAGCAGCAACGGGGCGCCCGACGCGGGCGGCAGCACGAAGGTGCCGGACGGACCCACAGCGCGCAGGCGCACGCCGGGCCGCACCGTATCATGCAGCCAGTTGGAGACCAGGCCGCCGCGTACGCGCTTCGTAGTAATCGACAGCGTTTCGGGCCGGGTCGGCGGGGAGGAGATCGTGTAGCAGCGGAACACCGTCTCGCCGCCCATCGGCAGTTCCAACGTCAGGAACTGGCCCGGCTCGAAGCGGAAGCGGCAAGGGCGGTCGGCCGCAAAATGGAAGCTCCGCACGTCATGCGTTTCCTCCGTCACCGCCCGGCACACCAGATCGCCGTCGTGATCCACGCCCCAAACCGGAAGCGCGTCGCCGGTGATCTGCGGCGGGCCGCCGATCAGCATGGGGCGGTCATGGCCATGGGCTGCGCCGTGCTGTCGCGTTGATCGCTCGTGGAATCATTCTTGAACTTTGGTTGCATGACAATTGCTGACGCAATGCTGTTATGTGCAGATTGCAAACGCTTGTCGGCAAACGTCACTTCGCTTGCAGGGCCGCGACACTCAGGCGTATTGGCGCCGTTCCGGCGGCAACAGCCCCGGGTTGATCGGGGTGCGCGTGGGCGCACACCCATCGGCCATGGTCCGAGCGGACCGGTGCAGGCTGGGCGGGTGGCCGAACGCCCTGCGGAACTGGCGCGAGAAGTGCGCCCCGTCCGCGAACCCGGCCTCGATGGCCACCTCCGTCACGCTGAGCGCCGTGTTGTTCAGCAGCCAGCTCGCGTAGCGCAGCCGCAACTCGCGGTAGGCCGCCGTGGGGCACACGCCCAGGACCTGCTGGAACCGCCGCTCCAACTGCCGGGGCGACAGGCCGACCCGGCGCGCCACCTCGTCCATCGGCAACGGCGCGCCCAGGTTCTGCTCCATCGTCAGCAGGGCGCGGCGCACCTTCTCGTCGGACTGGTTGCCCTCGCTGGCAATGGGCGGGTGCGGCTGCGCGTCGTCTGCGCTGCGGATGCGGCTGAGCAGCATGACGTGCTGCGCCTTCTGCGCCTGCGCCGGGCCGACATGCCGTTTGATGAGATAAACCGCGAGGTCCGCCACGTTGCTGCCGCCGGAGCAGGTGATGCGGTCGCGGTCCACCAGGAACAGCCGGTCCGCCACCGCGTCCTGCTCCGGGAACTCGTCCTTGAAGTCCTGGTAGTGGAACCAGCTCACGCAGGCCCGGCGGTCGGCCATCAGGCCCTCCCGGCACAGCAGGAAGCTGCCGGTGCACACGCCGATCAGCGGCGTGCCGGCGGCGGCGGCGCGGCGCAGGTAGGCGCGGGCCGCCGGGTCAAGCGCCGGACCGTGCCGCAGCAGGCCCCCGACTACCACGACGTAATCCAGTTCGTCCGGCGGCAGCAGCTTGCTGGTCGGCGTGACCAGCATCCCGCAACTGCTGCGCACCGGGTCCGTGCGCGCCGCCATCACCGGCCATTGGCAGCGGATCGGCCGGGACAGGTCGCCCTCGTCCCCCGCCAGCCGCAGCGCATCGACGAACAGCGAGAACGCCGACAAGGTGAAGTTGTTGGCGAGGATGAAGCCGATCCGCAGCGTCGGCCCGCCCCCGTCCGTCATCCGCCCCCCTCCGTCATCGGCCTTGGCCGGCGCGCAGCCGCTCGATGTACCAGGTGCAGAAGTTATCGACCATGTACTCGGCCGGGGCGTAGGGGCCGGGTTCGTGCGCCGTGCTGGCGGCGCCGGCCTGCGCCATCTCAACGAAGCTCGCGTCCTGCTCGTTGGTCGCGCGCCAGACTTCCGTGAGGCGGTCCACGTCGTAATCGACGCCCTCCACCGCATCCTTGGCCACCAGCCAGGTCGTCCGCACCAGGGTGCGCCCGGGCGCCACGGGGATCGTCGCGAAGGTCACGGCGTGGTCGCCCAGAAAATGGTGCCAACTGTTCGGCTGGGTGTGCAGGTGCAGCGCGCCCATGCGCGGCTGCGTGAAGCCGGCGACCAAGCGCCGCGATGCCTGGCGCGCGTCCATGGTGTAGCTTTCGCCGGGTCCGTCGAGCGCCAGCCGCTCGGTGCGGAACCCGGTCGGGCGGCCGTGCAGGTCCTCCAGCGCGCGCCAGGGCAGGCCGGCGGCGTTCCAGATCGCCTCGAACTCCGTTTGGGTGCGCAGGAAACGCCCGTAGTCCTCCGCCTGCGCCGGGGTCACGTCGGCGGCCGAGTAGCCGAAGAAGTGGAACAGGCTACGCAGCAATTCCGGATGGCCGCCGCAATGGTAGCATTCGCGGTTGTTTTCGATAGTGAGCTTCCAGTTGCCATGCTCAACCAAGTCGATCTGCGCCGCCACCTTGCAGTCCTGCAAGCGGTGCGGCGAAAGGTAAGGGCCGACCTGCGCCGCCATGTCGTCGAAGTCCATCGGCGGCTCGTCGGCCAGGCAGATGAACAGCAACCCGGCCAGGCTGCGCACGTGCACCGGCTTCAGCCCATGCTCGGGCGAGCCGACGCAAGACGGCATGTTCTCGGCGTGGATCAGCGCGCCCGTGAGGTCGTAGGTCCATTGGTGGTAGGGGCAGACGAGGTTGCCGACGAAGCCCTTGCCGTCCCGCACGATCACCGCGCCGCGGTGCCGGCACACGTTGTGGAACGCGCGCGCCGCCATGTCGTCGTCGCGCACCAGGATGACGGAGGTGCCGCCCAACTGCACCGTCACGTAGTCGCCGGGTTCGGGGATCTCCGGCTCGCTGGCGACGAAGATCCAGTGCCGGCCGAAGATCAGCCGCATGTCGAGGTCGAACACGTCCTGGCTGGTGTAGAACGCGGCTTCCAGGCTGTGGCCGGGCCGGCGCCGGGCAATCAGGGCATCCAGGCCGGACTGCGTGATGGCGGTCATGGTTCAAAGGTCCTTGGCGTGGCGCAGCCCGTCGAACACGGCTGCATGGATGTTGCGGCTGGCCACCGCGTCGCCGATGCGCATCAGGCGGTAGGCGCCACCGGGGTTGCGCACCACCGTTTGCGGCTGGCCGGCCAGCAGCGCCCGGTGATCGACCTCGCCCAAATTCACCGAGCCGGGCCGCAGCGCGAAATACAGCTCGTCGAGCGGCAGCGTGCCGTGCTCGACCACCACCTGATCGACCAGGCGCTCCTCCGTGCGCGGGCCGTAGTCGCTGCCGAGCGTCGCCGCCAGCTTGTTGCCCTCCCGCCGCACCGACAAGACGCGGCTGTTGATGGTGATCCGCGCCCCGGCGCGCTGCAGCACCCGGGCAAAGCCCGCGTGGTTCAAGCCGCCAAGCTCCGGCGCGAACATCCGCTCCGGCGTCACCACCTCCAGTTCCGACCCGGCGGACGCAACCAGTTCAGCCGCCTGCATCCCGGGATAATTGCCGTTGTCGTCGTAGATCAGCACCCGCTCCGCCGGCTTCACCGCGCCGGACACCAGGTCCCAGGTCGATGTGACCAACTCGTTGCCGCTGGCGAGGATTTCCGTGTTCGGGATGCCGCCGGTCGCGATGAATACCACGTCCGGTTCCTCTGCCAGCACGTCGCCTGCCTCCGCCCAGGTGGCAAAGCGCAGGTCCGCGCCGAGGCGCTCCAGTTCCGACAGCCGCCAGTCCACGATGCCGATCAGTTCCCGCCGCCGGGGCGAGCGCGCGACGAGCAGGAGTTGCCCGCCTGCCTGCTCCGTCGCCTCGAACAGGGTGACGGCGTGGCCGCGCTCGGCGGCAACCCGCGCCGCTTCCAGCCCGGCGGGGCCGGCGCCCACCACCACCACCCGGCGCCGCGGCCCGGCCGTGCGCGCCACCACCTGCGGCATCGTGGCTTCCCGCCCGGTGGCCGCGTTGTGGATGCACAGCGCCTCGTTGCCTTCGTAGATGCGGTCGATGCAGTAGCTCGCGCCGACGCAGGGGCGGATCAGGTGCTCCCGCCGCTCCATCACCTTGCGCACGATGTGCGGGTCGGCGATCAGCGCCCGGGTCATGCCGACCATGTCGAGCTTGCCCTCCGCGACCGCATGGCGGGCAGTGGCGACGTCGTTGATGCGGGCGGCGTGGAACACCGGGATGGCCGCCGCCGCCCGCACCTCGCCCGCGAAGTCGAGGTGCGGGGCGGAGCGCATCCCGGCAATCGGGATCACGTCCACCAGCGCCGCGTCGCTTTCCATGTGGCCGCGGATGATGTTCAGGAAGTCGGCAAGGCCGGACGCCTTGAAGCGCCGGGCGATCTCGATGCCTTCCTCGCGCGACAGGCCGATCTCCCAGTCCTCGTCCGCCACCATGCGCAGGCCGAGCAGGAAGTCCGGCCCCACCGCATCCCGCATCGCCTGCATGACGCGGAGCGAGAACACCATGCGGGCCGAAAGGTCGCCGCCGAAGGCGTCCTCCCGCTGGTTGGTGGCCGGCGACCAGAACTGGTCCGGCAGGTGGCCGTAGGCGTTGATCTCCAGCCCGTCCAGCCCGGCCGCCTGCATCCGCTGCGCGGCAGTGGCGTAGTCGGCCACGATGCGGTCGATGTCCCAGTCCTCCGCCGCCTTGGGGAAGGCGCGATGGGCCGGCTCCCGGATCGGGGAGGGCGCCAGCACCGGCAGCCAATCCGCCTTGTTCCAGGCGGTGCGGCGGCCGAGGTGGGTGATCTGGATCATCACCGCCGAGCCGTGCTCGTGGCACTCGTCGGTGAGGCGGCGCAGCCAGGGAACAATCTCGTCTTTGTAGGCCAGCAGGTTGCCGAACACCGGCGGGCTGTCGGGCGACACCACGGCGGACCCGGCGGTCATGGTCAGCGCCACGCCGCCCCGCGCCTTTTCGACGTGATACAGCCGGTAACGGTCCTTCGGCATCCCGTCTTCGCTGTAATACGGCTCGTGCGCCGTGCTCATCACCCGGTTGCGCAGCGTGAGATGCCGCAGCCGAAACGGCTGCAGCAGCGGGTCCTTGGTGCGGTCGAGCACGTCGCCGATGGCGTTCATGGCTCCAGTCCTCGGTCAATGGGCCGGGCGCGGGGCGGTCCTGCCACGCACAGGCGGATGGTAGCAGGATGTGGGGCGCGTTGGCTGCTTTCTTGCACTGCCACGTCGCCGATTTGCCTGGAAGCGACATGGCTGGAAGCTCCGCGGCTCAGCCGCCGATCTTGATCACGACCCGTCCGCGGATGCGCCCGGCGAGGATTTCCTTTGCCGCTTCGGGCACGTCGGCCAAGCTGATCGTGCGGGTCATGGCGTCGAGCTTGGCCGCGTCAAGCTCCCGGGCCAGCCGGTCCCACGCCTCGATCCGGCGCGCCCGGGGCGCCATCACGGACTCGATGCCGAGCAGCGCCACGCCGCGCAGGATGAACGGCGCAACCGACCCCGGCAGGTCCATGCCGCCCGCCAGCCCGCACGCGGCGACCGCGCCGCCCGGCCGCGTCATGGACAGGACGTTGGCCAGCGTGGCTGAACCCACGGAGTCGATGCCTGCCGCCCAACGCTCCTTGGCGAGCGGCTTCGGCGTGCCGGCCAGGCCCGCGCGGTCGATCACCTCGTCCGCGCCTAAGCCGGTCAGGTACTCGGCCTCCTCCGTCCGCCCGGTCGAGGCGATCACCCGCCAGCCAGCGCGGTGCAGCAAGGCGACCGCGACCGAGCCGACCCCGCCGGCCGCCCCCGTGACAACCGCCGGCCCGGCATCGGGCGTGAGGCCGTGCCGCTCGATGGCCATCAGCGACAGCATGGCCGTATAGCCCGCGGTGCCGACCGCCATCGCCTGCGCGGGCGTGAGGCCAGGGGGCAGCGGGATCAGCCACTCGCCCTTGACCCGGCTCCGCTCGGCATAGCCGCCGAGATGCGTTTCCCCGGTGCCCCAGCCGTTCAGCAGCACGGCATCGCCGGGCTTGAAGCCGGGATGCGCCGAGACCTCGACCACACCCGCGAAGTCGATGCCGGGGATCATGGGAAAGCGGCGCACGACCGGCGCCTTGCCGGAAAGCGCGAGGCCGTCCTTGTAGTTCAGGCAGGAATGCGAGATGCGGACGGTGACGTCGCCCTCCATCAGCCCGGCCTCGTCAAAGTCGCGCAGGGCCGCCTGCTGGCCGCCGTCGCTTTTGTCGATCACGATTGCCTTCACCGCGTTTCCCCTGCTGACGGGCTGGCCGCCCTTTGACGGCGAAGCGTATGCTGCGCCGTAGCACGCCTCAAGACCAGCACCGCGGCGGGATGAGAAAGCTACGGCATTACGTCGCAAACCCCTGCACCAAGCTGCCGGAGATCAGCCGCCAGCCGTCCACAAGAACGAAAAAGATCAGCTTGAACGGCAGCGACACCGCGTTGGGCGGGAGCATCATCATGCCCAGGCTCATCAGCACGCTGCCCACAACCAGGTCGATCACGAGGAACGGCAGGTAAAGCAGGAACCCCATCTCAAACGCGCGCCGCATCTCGCCGATCATGAAAGCGGGCACCAGGGCGCGCCACTGCGCCTGGTCCGGGGTGGGCGGAGCCTGGATTTGCCCCAGGTCGAGGAAAAGCTGCAGGTCGGCGCCGCGGACGTTGGCGGCCATGAAGGCCCGGAACGGCTCCGCGGTCAGCCGCAGTCCCTCCATCTCGCCGACCTGGCCCTGCGTCATCGGCAGCAGGCCGCCGGTCCAGGCTTGGTCCATCACCGGCTGCATGACGAAGTAGGTGAGGAACAGGGCCAAGCCGATCAGCACGGTGTTGGGCGGCGTGCCCTGCGCGCCGATTGCGCTCCGCAACAGTGAGAGCACGATAACGATCCGGGTGAACGCGGTGGCCATCACCAGCAGGCTGGGCGCGAGCGACAGCACGGTGACCAGGGCGGTCAACTGCACCAGCCGGCCCGTCGCGCCCGCCTGCCCGGCGGCGCCCAGGTCGATGTTGACCGATTGCGCGTGGGCCAGGCTTGGGGCCAACGCCAGGACCACCAGCGCCGCGCAAGCAAGGCGCCCCGGCGCTTGCTTCACAGGCTGGTCCCAGGCGCCGCCGTCGGCAGCCAACTGACCACCTGTTCGGAGCTGCCGCCAATCAGCAGCAACAGTTCGCGCCCGTCGCACGAGACCAATTGCAGCCGCCGGGTGCGGTCCAACACCAAGGCTTCTCCCAGCACGAGCCGGCGCCCGGCGACCGGCTGGGCAAGCCGCAGCATCCGCGCGCCGCGCCCGGCCAACACGACCATGGCGAGCACCGCGGCCAGCGCCGCCCCAGCCATCGCGACAGTTTGGATCAAAGCGGACATCGGGCGGCCTTTTGCCGTTGGAGGGTCGCTACGGGTCCGTGGCCCGGAGCGCCACGCCCAGCGCATCAATCCGATTAAGTAACGAGAAAAGCAAGGCGCAAGCTTTGCGGCTCTCACCTGGGGGCAGGTCGAGCGCCTTTGCGCAGAGCAGTCCCACGGACCGGTCCAGCCCGGTCACGTCAACCCGGCGCCCGCCCGCCGCTAAGCCCGCGGCGAGGTTCACCGTGTCGTGCAAGGTTTTGGACAGGCCTGCCAACTCGCCCACGGCATCGTGGGCAGGCTGCGGCCAGAGTTGCAGGTCGTTGAGGGCGGTCAGGTTCGTCATGGCTGCAGCATGACAATAATTGGTTACCAATACGTTTCAGAAACGCTTAAAGGTTCCGTTAACCAAACCCGTGCATCCTGCCGGCGAGCAAACAGGGGAATGCGATGGATCCGAACGGAGTAGGCTCCGCCGATATCGGCTTGTTCCGCTTGGCGGAGCAGCGCCTTGCCTGGGTGGGGCGGCGGCAGGAGCTGCTGGCGCAGAACGTGGCCAACGCCAACACGCCGGGCTACCAGCCGCGGGACCTGCCGCCCTTTGCCAAGGCTTTGGCGCACGCCGACCCGGCCGCGGCGCTGGTGCGGACCGACCCCAAGCACATCGCCGTCACCGGCACCCTGCAATCCGGCCAGTTGCTTCGGCCGCGGGAGCGCTCGCCGGACGGCAACGGCGTTTCGATGGAGGATCAGTTGACCAAAGTGGCCGACACGTCCAGCACGCAGGAGCTGGTGACGAACCTGTATCGCAAGTACCACGGGATGTTCCGCACCGCCCTGGGCCGGGCGGGGTAGCAGTCATGGACATCACCAAGGCGCTCACCCTCTCGGCCCGCGGCATGGACGTGCAAACCGCCCGTCTGCGCACCATCGCCGAAAACCTGGCCAACCAGGACACCACCGGCTCCACGCCCGGCGCGGAGCCATACCGCCGCAAGGTGATCTCGTTCGAGAACCGGATGGACGCGGCGCTGGGCGCCACGACCGTCCGCGTCAAGACCATCGCGCCGGACAAAGGCGAGCTGCCCACGCGCTTCGACCCGTCCCACCCGGCAGCCGACGCGAAGGGCTATGTCAAGACGCCCAATGTCAACAGCTTCATCGAGGTCATGGACATGCGCGAAGCGCAGCGCGGCTACAGCGCGAACATGAACGTGATGGAGGTCACCCGGTCGATGCTGACCCGCACGATCGAGATGCTGAGATGACTGTCCCGGTCCTCACCGTCACCCCGGCCGGCGCCGCCGGCGCTTATGCGCGCGTGCAGAACGGCGCCGGGCTGGGGGAGGGTGGGCCGGCGGCCGCGTCGGGCTTCGGCGACATGCTGACCCGGGCGCTCGGCTCCGTGGTCGATGCCGGGCACCAGGCGGACGCGCAGTCGATGCGGGCCATCACCGGGGGCGGCAACCTGACGGAGGTGGTCACGGCCGTGTCCCATGCGGAGCTGGCGCTGCAATCCGCCGTCACCATCCGCGACCGCGTGGTGCAGGCATACCAGGAAGTGATGCGGATGCCGATCTGACATGGACGACATCGAGGTCGCGGCGTCCCTGCGGGAAACGCTGTGGATCGTGCTCAAGCTTGGCGGCCCGCTGCTGGTCGCGGCGCTTGTGGTGGGGTTGGTGGTATCGCTGATCCAGGCGGTCACGCAGATCAACGAGGCCACCCTCGTCTTCCTGCCGAAGCTGCTGGTGCTGGGCGGTGCGATGGCGCTGCTTGGGCCGTTCATGGCGTCCAGCCTGGCGGACTACACCCATGTGCTGATGGACCGCTTGATCGTCGTCGGCGGCCGGTGAGCGTCCTCGTCCCACGGAGGCTGGGCGGTGGATGACGCAGCGCTGCTGGCGGCGCTGCCGGGTTGGGCGTTCGCCTTCGCCCTCGTGCTGTCCCGCACCGGCATGGCGGTCATGCTGCTGCCGGGCTTGGGAGAAGCCGAGCCGCCGCCCACCGTTCGCGCTGGGCTGACGCTGGCGATCACCGTGCTCCTGGTCCCGGCAGTTGCGCCATTGGTGCCCGCTGTGCCCGAGGCCGGCCTGGGCGGGGCCGCGATGGTCGCGGCGGAGCTGCTGGTCGGCGCCCTGCTCGGTTGGGTGGCCCGGCTGCCGGCGCTGGCGCTCGGCATGGCGGGGGCGGTCATATCCTACATGCTCGGCCTGTCGAGCGTCGTGCAGCAGGACCCGGCGCTGGGCGGCCAATCCGCCGCCCTGTCCCGGCTGTTCGGCGTGGTGGTGCCCGTCGTGATCCTTTCGACCGGGCTTTACGCCCTGCCGCTGACCGCGCTGGCCGGGAGCTACCAACTCATGCCGCCAGGCTCGGTCCTGCCGGCGGGGCCGCTGGCCGAGAGCGTCACGGGTGCGCTGGTGGCCTGTTTCAGCCTGGCGCTCCGGCTTTCGGCGCCGTTCCTGCTGGCGGGCCTGGTGCTGCAGGTGGCGCTGGGCCTGCTGGCCCGCCTGGTCCCGCAGTTGCAGGTTTACACCGCGGCCACGCCGGGGCAGATCCTGGGCGGGATCGTGCTGCTGGGCGTCCTGGCGTCGCACATCCTGGGGGCATGGACCGAGGCGGTGCACACCGCATGGTCCGGCCTTCCCGGCCTGTAAGGCCAGGGCCGCGCCGTGGCGGAAGGGGCGGACGCCGAGGATCGCGACAAGCCGGCCACCGAATCCCGGCTTCGGCGTGCGCGGGAATCGGGTGAGGCGCCGATGTCGCGGGAGCTGCCCATCCTCGCCGGGCTGGGGGTTGCGACTCTGGTATTGGTGATGGCCGGTCCCGGGCTGACCCGCAGCCTTTCTGCGAAGCTTGTCCACATGCTGGCCATGGACGCGGCGCCCGGGGCGGCGCTGCAGGACGCCGGCTGGGCGCTGCTGATCAGCACCGGGCCGTTGATCGGCGCCATATTGCTGGCGGGCGGGGCGGCCGTCCTGCTGCAAACCGGCGGCCTGGTGCACAGCAAGGCGTTGGCCCCCGACCTGTCCCGGCTCAACCCGAAGCGCGGCCTGTCGCGCGTGTTCGGCGTGAACAACCTGATCGAGACGATCAAGGCCCTGGCCAAGATCGGCGTCCTCGCCTGGGCGGCGTGGCGCGCGCTTTCGGACGCGCTGCCCGGCGCCATCGCCTCGATCATGTGGCCGCCCGAGCGCCTGATGGACCGGCTGACCCGCGACCTGATCCATCTTTGCGTGCTGGTGCTTGCCTGCCAGACGGCCATTACGCTGCTCGACGTGGGCTGGGTCCGCTTCCGCTTCGCCAAGAAAATGCGGATGACCATGCAGGAGATCAAGGAAGAGCACCGGGACAGCGAGGGCGACCCGCACCTCAAGGCCAAGCTGCGCCAGATGCGCCTGGCCCGCTCCCGCAAGCGCATGATGGCGGCGGTACCCACGGCGACCGTGGTGGTCACCAACCCGACCCACTACGCGGTCGCGCTGGCCTACGACCGGGATAAGCAGTCCGCGCCGCGCGTGGTGGCGAAGGGCATGGACGAGGTCGCCGCGCGCATCCGTGCACTGGCAACGGAGCACAAAGTGCCCTTGGTGGCCAACCCCCCGCTGGCCCGGGCGCTGCACACCCTGGACCTGGAAGCCGAGGTGCCGGCCGAGCATTTCCAGGCGGTTGCCGAGATCATCGCCTATGTCTGGCGGCTGCGCGGCCAAGCTCAGGGCCGTTCCTGAAGTTCGCATTTTGTTCTTGCGCCCAGACTTTGCGCCCCCTATCTCAGACTCTCTTGAGGGAAGCTCAGCGGATAGTTGCGGTTTCGTTTGCTGGTGTGACACTGTGCCGGGCGAATGGGGCCGTGCGAACGGGCGGGACAAGGATCGAACATGGACAAGAACAAGGCGCTCGACGCGGCGTTGACGCAGATCGAGCGGGCATTCGGCAAAGGCTCGATCATGCGGATGGGCGCCAAGGCCGGCGACCAGCAGATCGAGACCATCCCGTCCGGCTCGCTGGGCCTGGACTTGGCGCTCGGCATCGGCGGGCTGCCGCGGGGCCGGGTGGTCGAGATTTACGGCCCGGAAAGCTCGGGCAAGACGACCCTCGCGCTCCATGCGGTGGCGGAAGCGCAGAAGCGCGGCGGCACCTGCGCGTTCATCGACGCGGAACATGCGCTGGACCCGGTTTATGCCCGCAAGCTGGGCGTGGATGTCGATAACCTGCTGCTGAGCCAGCCGGACGGGGGCGAGCAGGCGCTTGAGATTTGCGACACGCTGGTGCGGTCCGGCGCGGTCGACATCGTGGTGGTGGACAGCGTGGCCGCCCTGGTGCCGCGCGCCGAGCTTGAGGGCGAGATGGGGGACACCCATGTCGGCCTGCACGCTCGGCTGATGAGCCAGGCCCTGCGCAAGCTGACCGGCAGCGTCGCCAAGTCGCACACGATGCTGATCTTCCTGAACCAGATACGGCTCAAGATCGGCGTGATGTTTGGCAACCCGGAGACGACGACGGGCGGCAACGCGCTCAAGTTCTATGCGTCGATCCGCATGGAAATCCGGCGCATCGGCCAGATCAAGGACCGGGAGGAGGTCGTCGGCAACCAAACTCGGGTCAAGGTGGTCAAGAACAAGCTGGCGCCGCCGTTCCGCCAGGTCGAGTTCGACATCATGTATGGCGAAGGGGTGAGCAAGGTCGGCGAGCTGATCGACCTCGGCGTGAAGGCAGGCGTCGTGGAGAAGTCGGGCGCGTGGTTCAGCTATGACAGCACCCGCATCGGCCAGGGCCGCGAGAATGCCAAGCAGTACCTTCGCGACCACAAGGAGATGGCGGAGGCGATCGAAAAAAAGGTGCGCGACCAATCCGGCGTGGTGGCGAACACGATGCTGGCCCCCCCGGAGGAGGGCGATGACGCCGAGGCGGCCGACTAGCTTGCCGGACTACCCGTCGCTGCCGGGTCCGCTCGCCGCCTTGCCGCTGACGGTGGCGGACCACCAGCTCGTGGAAGCGGCCCGGGCCGTGCTGCTGCGGCATTACCGTCCGTTCTGGCACACGGTTGGCGCCGCGTTGCGCAGCCGGGACGGGCGGATATGGACGGGCGTGCACCTGGGCGCCACGGTTGGGCGGCTGTCGATCTGCGCCGAGGCCATCGCGCTGGGCCGCGCGGTGATGGATGGGGACGGCACCATCGAGTGCGCCGTGGCCGTCCGGCATCCCAAGCCGGAGGAGGCGGTCCAGGAGATCGCGGTCGTGTCGCCGTGCGGCGCGTGCCGCGAGAACCTGACCGACTACGACGCGGCGGCGCTCGTCATCATCAACACCGCGGCCGGTCTGCAGAAGGTGCCGGTCAGCACGCTGCTTCCGCTGCCGTATCAACGGTGACGGAACACCTATGAACTTTCAACGTTGAGGTTTCCATGAGCACGAACCCAAAGGCCGCACCGGACGATCATGCAACGCCGTCGAACACCGAAAAGGACCCGCATGACTGGACGACCGGCAACGAGACGATGACCGGGGCGCAGGCAAGCTACCTCAAGACGCTTTGCGAAGAGGCCGGCGCGGAGTTCGACGCCTCGTTGAGCAAGGCCGATGCTTCGCTGAAAATCGACGAGTTGCAGCAGAAAACTGGACGCGGCAAGAACCACTGATCCCCCGGGCCGCCGTGCGGATGACAGCGCGCGCTGCCTGGGGTAGGGACTGGGACGCATCCTTGTAGGACGATCCGTCTTCGCCATGGCCAGCAGCAACGACATTCGTGCGACGTTTCTCGACTTCTTCGCTCGGCACGGCCACCAGGTGGTGCCGAGCAGTTCCCTCGTGCCTTTGAACGACCCGACCCTGCTGTTCACCAACAGCGGGATGGCGCAGTTCAAGAACGTCTTCACCGGGCAGGAGAAGCGTCCCTACGTCCGGGCCACCACGGCGCAGAAATGCGTGCGGGCCGGGGGCAAGCACAACGACCTGGATAACGTCGGGTACACGGCCCGGCACCATACGTTCTTCGAGATGCTGGGCAATTTCAGCTTCGGGGATTACTTCAAGCCGCTTGCCATCGAGCTGGCTTGGAGCCTGCTGACCCGGGATTTCGGCATCAAGCCGGAGAAGCTGCTGGTCACGGTGTATTCGGAGGACGAGCAGGCGGCGGAACTATGGCGCAAGATCGCCGGGCTGCCTGACCAGCGCATCCTGCGGATCGCCACGGCGGACAACTTCTGGCGCATGGGGGATACGGGTCCCTGCGGGCCGTGCTCGGAAATCTTCTATGATCATGGCGAGGGCATTCCCGGCGGACCGCCCGGCAGCGCCGACGAGGACGGCGACCGCTTCATCGAAATCTGGAACCTGGTGTTCATGCAGTTCGAAGAAGGGCCGCCCGGCACCCTCACGCCGCTGCCGAACCCGTCCATCGACACCGGCATGGGGTTCGAGCGCTTCGCCGCCATCATGCAGGGCAAGCACAACAACTACGATATCGACATGATGCGGGCCTTGGTGGTCGCCAGCGCGGAGGTCACGGGCCAGGCGGTGGATGGGCCGTTCCAAACCAGCCACCGCGTGGTGGCCGACCATCTCCGCAGCACTTCGTTCATGATCGCCGACGGCGTGCTGCCATCCAAGGAGGGGCGCGGCTACGTGCTGCGCCGCATCATGCGCCGGGCAATGCGCCATCTACATATGATGGGCACCAAGGAAGCGGCGTTCCACCGCCTCGTGCCCGCCTTGGTCCGCCAGATGGGCGCGGCCTATCCGGAACTGCCGCGCGCCGAGCCGCTGATCGTGGAAACGATGCGGCTTGAGGAGGATCGGTTCAAGGCGATGCTTGAGCGCGGCCTCGGCCTGTTGTCGGAAGAAACCCGGCGGCTCGGCGAGGGCGGCTCCCTGCCCGGGGATGTCGCCTTCAAGCTCTATGACACGTTCGGCTTCCCGCTCGACCTCACGCAGGACGCGCTGCGCGAGGAAGGGCGCACCGTGGACGTGGCCGGGTTCGACGCGGCGATGCAGGAGCAGCGGACGCGGGCGCGGGCGGCATGGGCCGGGTCGGGCGACGCCGCGACCGAGCGCGTCTGGTTCGACACGCGCGAGCGGACGGGCGCCACGGAGTTCCTCGGATACACCACCGAAACCTCCGAAGGGGAGATCGTGGCGCTGGTGGCCGAGGGCTTGGCGGTGGACAAGGCCGAGGCGGGGCAGGCCGTCGCCGTGGTGCTGAACCAGACGCCGTTCTACGCCGAAAGCGGCGGCCAGGTCGGCGACGCCGGGGTGATGACCGGGCCGGGGGGACTGCGCATCCGCATCGGGGATACGCAGAAGAAACTCGGCGATCTTTTTGTGCATTTCGGAACCGTCGAGAGCGGGACGGCGACGTTGGGCGCCGCGGTCATCGCCCAGGTCGATCACGTGCGCCGCGGCGCGATCCGGGCGCATCACAGCGCGACGCACCTGCTGCACGCAGCACTTCGCGAGCGCCTGGGTCCGCACGTGACGCAGAAGGGCAGCCTGAACGCCCCGGACCGCCTGCGTTTCGATGTCAGCCAGCCCACGCCGATCAGCCGGGCCGACCTGGCGCGGGTCGAGGCGGAGGTGAACGCCCGGGTGCGCGAGAACAGCGAGGTCAGCACGCGGCTGATGACGCCGGACGCGGCAGTGGCCGAGGGCGCCATGGCGTTGTTCGGCGAGAAATACGGCGACGAAGTGCGCGTCGTGTCGATGGGCGGCCCGGCCGCGGAGGGCAGGGCGTTTTCCGTCGAGCTGTGCGGCGGCACGCATGTCCGGCGGACCGGCGACATCGGCCTGTTCCGCATCGTGGGAGAGGGCGCCGTCAGCGCCGGGGTGCGCCGCATCGAGGCGGTGGCCGGCGACGCCGCCCTCTCTGCTGTCGCCGAGGCGGATCGCAGGCTGTCGGAGGTGGCCACCCTGCTGCGCACCAACCCGGCGGAGGTCGTGGAGCGCGTCGGCCAACTCGTCGAGGACCGCCGCAAGGCCGAACAGCAAATCGCTGAACTACAGCGGAAGCTGGCGACCGGCGGCGTCGCGTCATCGGTGGAGACGATTGGCGACGTGTCCTTCGCGGCGCGCGACCTCGGCGAGGTGCCGCCGCGGGACTTGAAGGGAATGGCCGAGGCCATCGGCACCCAGATCGGCAGCGGCGTGGTGGCGGCGGCCTCGACGGCGGACCGCCGGGCCAGCCTTGTGGTGCGGGTGTCGCCGGACTTGCTGCCCCGCTTCAGCGCCGTGGATCTGGTGCGCGCCGCAAGCCGCATCCTGGGAGGCACCGGCGGCGGCGGCCGGCCCGACCTGGCGCAAGCCGGCGGGCCGAATGCCGACGCGGTTCCGGAGGCATTCGACGCGATCCGGGCGATGCTGGCCGGCTGACCCCGCAACGCCCGGCGTCACTGCCCGGGCTGGTCAGGCAGCGAGGTATTTGTTGAACCATCCCAGCATCTCTTGCCAGCCCGCTTCGGCGTCGGCCTTGCGGTAGCTGGGCCGGTAGTCGGCGTGGAAGCCATGCGGGGCGTCGTCGAAGACGTGGATCTGCACGGTCTTGCCCGCGCTGACCGCCTTCGCAGCGGCAGCCCGCACGTCGGCCACGGGGATGCCTGCGTCCTGCGCGCCATACAAGCCCAAGAGCGGCACCTTGAGTTCGGTCGCGACGTCGGCCGCGTTGCGTGGCTGGATGCTGGACGGGGTGCCGCCGACCGGGCCATACCACGCCACGGCCGCTTTCAAGGCGGGGTTATGCGCGGCATACAGCCAGGTGTTTCGGCCGCCGCGGCAGAAGCCGGTCACCACCAACCGCTTGGAATCGCCGCGGTTGGCCGCGGCCCAGGTCGCCGTGGCGTCCAAGTCCCGCAGCATTTGGTCGTCTGGCGCCTTGCTGATCACGTCGCGGATAATGGCGCTCACGTCGGTCATCTTTGAAAGGTCGCCAATCCGCGCATACAGCTCGGGCGCCACGGCGAGGTACCCGGCTTTCGCCAAGCGCCGGCAAACGTCCTTGATGTATTCGTGGACGCCGAAGATTTCCTCGATCACCAGCACGGTCGGGAACGGCCCGGCGCCGTCCGGCCGGGCGAAATACGCCGGCAGGTCGCCCTTGTCGGTCGGAACGGTGGTCTCCCCGGCGGCAAGGCCGGCCGAGTCAGTGCGGATCGCCTGCGCCTCGACCCGGGTGGTCGCGAGCGTGAAACCGCTGATCAGTCCAGTCATCACCACGCCGCGCCGGGGCAGGGGGTAGCGCGCCAAGCCTTGCAGTCCGTCCATGAGTATTTCTCCGTAAGAGTGTCGGCCGATGCCGGGGTCAGGCGGCTTTCGACACCGCCATGGCCGCCTGCAGGTTGGCGTCGATGCGGTCCAGGAAATCCTGCGTGTTGAGCCACGGCTGCTGCTTGCCGATCAGGATGGCGAGGTCCTTGGTCATGGCGCCGCTCTCGACCGTCTCGATGCACACGCGCTCCAGGGTGTCGGCGAAGCGCGTGACCTCGGGCGTCCCGTCGAACCGGCCGCGGTAGGCCAGGCCGCGGGTCCAGGCGAAGATGGAGGCGATGGGGTTGGTGCTGGTTTCCCGCCCCTTCTGATGCTCGCGGTAATGGCGCGTCACCGTGCCGTGCGCAGCCTCGCTCTCCACCGTCTTGCCGTCCGGGCTCATAAGCACGCTGGTCATCAAGCCGAGGCTGCCGAAGCCCTGGGCCACGATGTCGCTTTCCACGTCGCCATCGTAGTTCTTGCAGGCCCAAACGTAGCCGCCGTTCCACTTGAGCGCGCTGGCCACCATGTCGTCGATCAGGCGATGCTCGTAGGTCAGGCCAAGAGTCTTGAACTCGGCCGCGAACTCGGCGTCGAAAATCTCCTGGAACACGTCCTTGAACATGCCGTCATAGGCTTTCAGGATCGTGTTCTTGGTGGACAGGTAAACGGGATACTTGCGCGCGACGCCGTAGTTGAAGCTCGCGCGGGCAAAGCCCTCAATGGATGCGCGGGTGTTGTGCATCCCCATGGCGACGCCGGGACCTTTGAAGTCGAACACATCCATGACTTCCGGCTCGCCGCCGGGCGGGTGATAGGTCAGCGTGACCCTGCCGGGGCCGGGGATCTTGCGCTCGGTCGCGCGGTAGATGTCGCCGTAGGCGTGGCGCCCGATGACGATGGGCTGGCTCCAGTGCGGCACCAGGCGGGGCACGTTGCTGCAGATAATGGGTTCACGGAAGATGGTGCCGTCCAGGATGTTGCGGATGGTGCCGTTCGGGCTGCGCCACATCTTCTTCAAGTTGAACTCGGTGACCCGGGCCTCGTCCGGCGTGATGGTCGCGCACTTCACGCCGACGCCGTACTGCTTGATGGCATGGGCGGCATCGACCGTGACCTGATCGTCGGTCTGGTCCCGGTATTCGATGCCGAGGTCATAATACTTCAGGTCGATATCGAGGTAGGGGAGGATCAGCTTGTCCTTGATGAAGCCCCAGATGATGCGCGTCATCTCGTCGCCGTCGAGTTCGACGACGGGCGTTGCTACCTTGATCTTGGCCATGCGGTCCTCGTGTTGCTGGCCCAAGCCGGGCCGGTCGCCTTCATTCAGACAATCGCATCTGGCCCGCCCGACCACAAGCCGGAGCGCGGGTCAGGCCGGCGCGAGGCAGCCCAGCGCCCGTCGGATGCCTTCCTCGTCCGGCAGGCCGTCCAAGGGAAACAGCCGGGTCGCGTGGCCCATCTTGCGGCCGGGCCGGGCTTCCGCCTTGCCATAAAGGTGCGGGATCAGGCCGGGGGTTGCGACGACCTGCGGCCAGAGCGCGGCCTCCTCCGGGCCGACCAAGTTCTTCATCACGGCATCCGCGTGCCGCCGGCCCGGCGGCAGCGGCAGGCCGGCCACGGCGCGGACGTGCAGCTCGAACTGGCTTGCCGGGCAGGCGTCGATGGTCCAATGGCCGGAGTTGTGCGGACGCGGCGCGATCTCGTTGACCAGCACGCGCCCGGACGGGTCCACGAACATCTCCACCGCCAGCAGGCCGACCAGGTTCAGCGTGTCGGCCACGCGCCAGGCGACCCGCTGCGCCTCGGTGGCCGTGCCCGGCGCCACCCGGGCCGGCGCCAAGGTGAGGTCGAGGATGCCGCCGCGATGCCGGTTTTCCACCGCGTCGAACACCGTCCCGGCGCCGTCCGCCCCGCGGGCGACGATGACGCTGATCTCGCAGGCGTAGTTGACGAAGCCTTCAAGGATCAAGGGCTTGGGATCGAGCGCCGCCCAGGCAGGCTCGATATCCTCCCGCGCCCGCAGCACGGCCTGTCCCTTGCCGTCATAGCCGAGCCGGGTGGTTTTCAGCACGGCCGGCAGGCCGAGCGCGTCCACGGCGGCATACAGGTCAGGCAGCGCCTCCACCGCCCGCCACGGCGCCGTCGGCACCCCGGCGTCGGCCAGAAAGCTCTTCTCCAGCACGCGATCCTGGCTGATGCGCAGCACGGCTGGGGCGGGGTGCACGGGCCGCAAGGAGGCCAGCAGTTCCAACCCGGCGGCGCTTACGTTCTCGAACTCGAAGGTGATGACGTCGGCGGCCCCGGCGAAGCGCCGCAAGGCGGCCGGGTCCTCGTAATCCCCCAAGGTGCAGGCGGCCGAAACCTGGGCAGCCGGGCTGTCCAGTTCCGGCGTCAGGATGTGGCAGCGATAGCCCAGCCGGGCCGCGGCCATGGCGGACATGCGGCCAAGCTGGCCGCCGCCGATGATGCCGATGACCGCGTTGGGCGGCAGCGCCGGCACCGCCTCAGCCCTCGGGCGCGTGGGCAACCGCGGCGGTCTGCTCGGCCCGCAGGTCGTCCAATCGCGCGGCGAGCGCCGGGTCGGCGAGGGCCAGGATCGCGGCGGCCAGCAGCCCGGCGTTCACCGCGCCCGCCCGGCCAATCGCCAGCGTGCCCACGGGAACGCCGGCTGGCATCTGCACGATGGACAGCAGGCTGTCCATGCCGCTCAGCGCGTGGCTCTCGACCGGCACGCCGAGCACTGGCAAGGAAGTCCAGGCCGCGCACATGCCCGGCAGATGCGCCGCGCCGCCGGCGCCGGCGACGATCACCCGCAAGCCGCGGTCGCGGGCCGTCCTGGCGTATTCCGACAAGCGGTCGGGCGTACGGTGCGCCGACACGATGCGCACTTCATGCGCGATGTGGAGCCGGCCCAGCACCTCGGCGGCGTGCTGCATCGTCGCCCAATCCGACTGGCTGCCCATGATCAGGCCGACCTGCGCGTCCGTTGCGGCGGCCAGGCCCGGCATCAGGCGATGTTGTCCGGGACCAACATCAAGCGATGTTGTCCGGGATCAGCCGGCTTTCCAGCCAGGACAGCTCATCCTTCAACAGCAGCTTGCGCTTCTTCAGCCGCTGCAGGTGCAATTGGTCGGTCCCGGCCTCGGACAGCCGGGCGATCACGGTGTCGAGATCACGATGCTCGCTGCGCAGTTCATGTAGCTGGCGCAGGAGCGAGTCACGGTCGGTCAGCATGGCTTGCCACTACCACGGCGCCCCGCCGAATGCCACGCAACTCGGATGGGGGGCCGCCTCGCGGCGCCGTTCCCGTTTTCGTGTCACTCTCGATTCATATGGCATTTCACCGCGCGGCGGGATTAGCGTTGCCGGGCAGTGACGGCAGGACTGGCACTGCGGCGTAAGCAAGACTGACCCACGAGGAGGCACCATGAACCTGCAGTCCCGCATCGAGACCCTCAAGGAGCGTCATGCGACCTTGGAGCACCGCATCGCGGACGAGGACCAACGCCCCCAACCGGACAGCGACGCCCTGGCGCGGCTCAAGGTCGAGAAGCTGCGGCTGAAAGAAGAGATGGAGCGGCTGCGCAGTTAAGCCGGACCGGCCAAGCTCAATCCTGCGGGCCGCCTGCCCGTTCAGGCGGCCTCGTCGGCCTCTGGCGGCGGAGGAACCGGCACCGCCTTGCCGTCGCGCGCCAAACGCTCGTTGGCCTGCGTGACCATCGCGTTCAAGTCGGTTTGCGTACACAGGCCCAGGATCACGGGATCCCGCGGCTTGATGTTGGTGCTGTTCCAATGGCTGCGCTCGCGCACCTTCTGGATGGTGTCCTTGGTCGTGCCGAGCAGCTTGATGACCTGGGCCTCGCTCAGTTGCGGGAAGTTCCGCAGCACAAAGGCGATGGCGTCCGGCCGGTCGTTGCGCTTGGCCACGGGAGTGTAGCGTGCCCCGCGCGACCGCTTGTTGATCGGGTTGTTAGCTGGAACCAGCTTGAGCCGCGCCGCCGGATCGGCCTCGCAACGCTTGATCTCGTCCGCGGTGAGCTGGCTGTTCGCGACCGGATCATAGCCGACGATGCCTTGGGCGACTTCGCCATCGGCAATCGCCTGCACCTCAAGCGGGTGCATACCGCAGAATTCGGCGATCTGCGTGAACGTCAAGGCGGTTTTCTCGATCAGCCAAACGGCGGTGGCCTTTGGCATCAATGGGAGGCTCATTACACTCTGTCCTTCAGCGCCGCACGGCAGCCATAGCGGGGCAAGGCGGTCCAACGTGGAAAAAGCCCAGGGTATGGACCCGCGCCGTCCCGAGGGTCAAGCAATCTATCAATGAGGAGTCATATGGGAAACGGGTTGACCGAGGACGAGGCGCCACGGCCAAAAACACAGCTTGCACGGCCACCGCTCGACGCCTTGGGGTTGGCGGAACTGGAAACCTACATCGCCGAGTTGCGCGGCGAGATCGCCCGGGCGGAGCAGGAAATCACCCGCAAGCAGGGGCACCGCACGGCAGCGGACAACGTGTTCAAGCGTTCGTAACAAAAAGGGCCGGGCTTGTGGCCCGGCCCCTTCCAACAAGCAAACCGTTACGCGGCTTGCGAAGCGTCCTTGCTGTCGTTCGCGATCACCGGCGTCGCCTGCGCGGCGCTGCCGATCTGGATGCGGCGAGGCTTCAGCGCCTCCGGCACCACACGCTTCAGGCCAACGTGCAACAGACCATTCTGCAAGTCAGCACCATCGACCACGATGTGGTCGGCTAGCACGAACCGACGCTCGAATGCGCGGCCCGCAATGCCGCGGAACAGGACCTCGCCAGTCTCAGCCTCGGCCTTGACCCGGCCGGTGATGATCAGCGAGTTCTCCCGCACCGTCAGCTCAAGGTCATCCGGCGCGAAGCCGGCCACTGCCATGGTCAGACGATAGCTGTCGTCGCCGATACGCTCGATGTTGTAGGGCGGGTAGGACTGTGACACCGTTTCCTGGGCCGCACCGGCGAGGCGGGCCATGCGGTCGAAGCCGATGGCAGTACGGAACAGCGGGGCAAAATCGTACGTCATGAGATAAACCTCCAAAAGCAAGGTCTTGAGTATGAACCGCCCAAATGAGCCGGTCCGATCTAGGCTTCGCGGCCCCGGATGGGCGCCTCGAACGATGCAGAAATAGAAAGCGCCGCACCCCGGTTCAAGAGGGTGCGGCGCCTGGTTCTTTGCGAAAAAAGCGCGGAGGACTACTTGCGGATGCCCAGCCCGGCGAACTTTTTGTTGAACTTGGCCACCTGGCCGCCCGTGTCCATCAGGCGCTGCACCCCGGTCCAGGCAGGGTGCGACTTCGGGTCGATGTCCAGCCGCATCGTGTCCCCGGCCTTGCCGGCGCAGGTGCGCGTCTTGAACTGGGTGCCGTCGGTCATGACGACGGTGATCTCGTGGTAATCCGGGTGGATGCCGGGCTTCATAGCATGTGCTCCATGGGGCCGCCGATACCGACCGGCTGCGAGGCCGCAGGGTATAGCCGCGTCGGCCACCGCGCCACAAGTCGTCAGGGCTGGCTATACAGACGGCTTGGTTGAATGACCGTCAATGCTGATGGGTTTCACCCATCCTACGCGATCCACGCCGTAGGATGGGTGAAACCCATCAGCCGCACACGGGTCAATCAACGATGCCGTCCGCATCAGGCGCGGGCGCGCTGGTACTGCTTGACCAGCTCGATCCGAACCCCCAGGGCCTCGGCCGCCCGCAACGTCCAGCCCGGGTCCGCCAGCACGGCGCGGGCGACGAACACCAGGTCGGCGCGGCCGTTGGCCACGATCTCCGCCGCCTGCTCGGCGCCCCGGATCATGCCGACCGCGCCCGTGGCGATCCCCGCTTCGGCCCGCACCCGCTCGGCGAACGGCACCTGGTAGCCCGGATGCACCGACGGGATGCGGGCCGCGGGCGACACGCCGCCGGTGGAGCAGTCGATCAGGTCCACGTCGCCCCGCGCCCGCAGCCAGCGGCCGAGCTGCACCGCGTCGTCCGCCGTCAACCCGCCGGGCATCCAGTCGGTGCAGGACAGCCGCACGAACAGCGGCAGGTCGTCGGGCCACTCCGCCCGCACGGCGTCGATCACTTCCATCAGCATGGCCGCCCGCCCGGCGAGGTCCCCGCCATACTGGTCATTCCGCTGGTTGGAGATCGGCGACAGCATCGAGTGCAGCAGGTAGCCGTGCGCCGCGTGCAACTCGACCACGCGGAACCCGGCCTCCCGCGCCAAGCGGGCGGCGTGCGCGAACTCCGACACGACGCCGCGGATTTCCTCCGCCTCCATGGCGTGCGGCGTGATCGCATTGGCGTGGAACGGCAGGGCACTCGCGGCCAGCGGCACCCAGCCGCCATCTTGCGGCAGCAAAGCCTGGCCGCCTTCCCATGGCCGTTGGCTGCTGGCCTTGCGCCCGGCGTGGCTGATCTGGATGCCCGGCACCGCGCCGCCATACTCGATCAGCTTCGTGACCCGGCGCAGGAACGCCATCTGCTCGGCATCCCACAACCCCAGGCAGCCCGGCGTGATCCGGCCGACGGCGGAGGTGTGCGTCGCTTCCGTGAACACGAAGCCCGGCCCGGCCATCGCTTTGGCGCCGAGGGTCTGGATGTGCCAGTCATCCCCCAGCCCGTCCGTCGCGCAGTACTGGCACATCGGCGAAACCGCGATGCGGTTGCGCGCCGTCACCGACCGGAAGGTGATCGGCTGGAACAGCAGCGGGTCGGGCATGGGCAGACTCCTGCTCGGTTGTCCACGATGCCGGATAAGCGGGCGCAAGCACAGCGAAATCCTGCGGATTTGCGCGGGGCCGCAACCCCGTTGCCCCCGCCGTGCCCGGCGGTTAGCGTGCCCCGCTGCAAAGGAGGGAACGGCAATGCGGCTGCAGGGCAAGGTGGCGCTGGTGACCGGCGCGGGCGGCGGGTTCGGCGAGGGCATCGCCCGGCTGTTCGCCGCGGAAGGGGCGCAGGTCATTTGCGCCGACCTGCGGGCCGAGGCCGCGGAAACCGTTGCGGGACACATTGGCGCCGCGGCCGTCGCGGTGCCCGGCGACGTGAGCCGCGGGCCGGACGTGCAGGCCATGGTCGATGCGGCCGTCTCACGCTTTGGCGGCCTCGACATCGTGGTGAACAACGCCGGCACGACGCACCGCAACCGCCCGATGCTGGAAGTGGGCGCGGACGAGTTCGACCGGGTTTACGCCGTGAACGTCAAGTCGATCTACTGGATGGCGCAGGCGGCTGTGCCGGTCATGCGGCGGCAGGGCCGGGGCGGCTCGCTGGTCAACATCAGCAGCACCGCCGGCATCCGGCCGCGCCCGGGCCTCGTGTGGTACAACGGCAGCAAGGGCGCGGTGAACACCATCACCCAGTGCATGGCGACCGAGCTTGCCCCTGACAACATCCGGGTGAACTCCGTGTGCCCGGTGATCGGCGCCACCAACCTGCTGACCGAGTTCATGGGCGTCCCGGACACCCCGGAGAACCGCGCCCGCTTCCTGTCCTCCATCCCGCTGGGCCGCATGAGCACGCCGGCCGACATCGCCAACGCCTGCCTGTGGCTCGCCGAAGACGCTTCCAGCTTCATCACCGGCGTGCTGCTCCCGGTGGATGGGGGCCGCTGCGCGTAGCGGCGCTCGGTTTCATCGTGAACATCCTGTCCATCCAATCCTGGGTCACCTACGGCCACGTCGGCAATGCCTCCGCCGTGTTCCCGCTGCAACGGCTGGGCGCCGAGGTTTGGGCGGTGAACACCGTGCAGTTCAGCAACCACACGGGCTACGGCGCCTGGACCGGCCAGGTGTTCACGGGTGCTGTGGTGCGGGACCTGGTAGACGGCATCGCCGCCCGCGGCGTGCTGCCGTCCTGCGACGCGGTGCTGTCCGGCTACATGGGCGACCCGGGGATCGGCGAGGCCATCCTGGACGCCGTGGCCCGGGTCCGCGCCGCCAACCCGGCCGCGCTGTACTGCTGCGATCCCGTGATCGGCGACCACGGGCGCGGCGTGTTCGTGCGCCCGGGCATCGCCGAGCTGCTGCGCGACCGCGCCGTGCCCGCCGCCGACATCCTGACCCCCAACCAGTTCGAGCTGGAGCACCTGACCGGCCTGTCCTGCGCCACGCTCGGCGACGCGCTGGCCGCGGTGGCGCGGCTGCGGGCGATGATGGCGCCGGGCGGCCCGCGCACCGTGCTGGTCACCAGCCTGCAGACCGGCGACACACCGCCGGACGTGGTGGACATGCTGGCCGTGGATGCGGAAGGCGCCCACCTGCTGCGCACGCCGCTGCTGCCGGTGTCGGTGAACGGCGCGGGGGACGCGGTGGCCGCCTTGTTCCTGTTCCACCACCTGCGGACCGGCCAAGCGCAGGCGGCGCTGGAAGCGGCCGGCAGCGCCATCCACGGCCTGCTGCGCCGCACTGCCGAGGCTGGGTCCCGCGAAATCCTGACGGTCGCGGCGCAGGACGAGTTCGCCAGCCCTTCCGTATGGTTTCGGGCGCAGCGGGCCTGACCCGGCTGATTTCAAAAATTTCTTTTGTGCCTGCCCTCTTGTTGCCGCGATCTGCGCGTAGATGCCGATGCGCGTCGCCAAAGGGCGCGCTTGCCCGGTCACCCTTGCTCGCATCGGATGGCGTCATGCGTTTCATCAAACTCTATCGGCAGGCCCTTGCGGTTTTGCGATCCGACAAACGCTTGGCGATCATGCTGGGCTTTGCGAACATCGTCGTGGCCGGGCTGCAGTTTCTGGACCCCGTGCTGTTCGGCCGGGTGATCGGCCTGCTGACGCGATCCGACCAACTGCCGCCGGGCCAGCTTTGGTCGGAGGCCGCCGTGCTGCTGGGCGTCTGGTTCGCAGTCGGCGCATCGGCCATCGCCGCCAACATCGCGACCTCGCTGCATTCCGAACGCATGGCGCATCGCAACCGCCTGCACATCATGAACCGCTACTTCAGCCACGTCCTGTCGCTGCCGCTGTCCTTCCACGGCGACATCCACTCCGGCCGGCTGATGAAGGTCATGCTCGGCGGGTCGGACGCGCTGTTCGGGCTGTGGCTCACCTTCTTCAAGGACCAGCTTTCCACCTACATCGCCGTCGTGGTCCTGCTGCCGTTCACCTTTCTGCTGAACTGGCGCCTCGCCTTGACCTTGGTGGCGTTGGTGGTGGTGTTCGTCGTCTTGACGCTCATGGTGGTGCGCAAGACGGAGGCGGGGCAGCGCCGGGCCGAGTACTACCAGGGGCAACTGGCCGGCACCGCGCAGGACGCCCTGGCCAACGTCATGGTCGTGCAGTCCTTCACCCGCTTGGCCGCCGAAAGCCGCTTGTTCGGCCAGATCATCGACGACGTGATCCGCTACCAGTTCCCCGTGCTGACGTGGTGGGCCGTGGTCAACGTGCTGACCCGCGCCGCCAGCACGCTCGCAGTGATCGCCATCGTGCTGATCGGCACCGTGCTGCACCTGCAGGGCAAGGCGACGGTGGGGGAGATCGTGTCCTTCATGGGCTTCGCCACGCTGCTGATCGGCCGCTTGGAGTCGGCGGTGCAGTTCGCGTCCCGCCTGTTCCTCCAGGTGCCGATCCTGGATGACTTCTTTGGCGTGCTGGACGCGAAGTCCTCCGTGCCGGAGCGTCCGGACGCGACCGAGCTTGCGGCGCCCCGCGGCGAGGTCCGTTTCGACAAGGTGAGCTTCGCCTACCCCGGCGGCCCCAACATCCTCACCGACGTGTCTTTCACCGCGCGGCCCGGCACGTCCATCGCCCTCGTCGGCCAGACCGGCGCCGGCAAGTCCACGGCAATGAACCTGTTGCAGCGCCTGTGGGACCCCGTGCACGGCACCATCAAGATCGACGGCCAGGACCTGCGCAACGTGTCGCTGGAAAGCCTGCGGAGCGCCATCGGCGTCGTGTTCCAGGAAAGCCTGCTGTTCAACCGCTCGATCCGGGAGAACCTGCGCATTGGCCGGTTCGATGCCACCGACGAGGATATCGAGCGCGCCTGCCGCCAGGCCGATGCGCACGAGTTCATCATCCGCCAGCCTCAGGGCTACGACACGGTGGTCGGCGAGCGTGGCGCCACCCTGTCCGGCGGGCAGCGCCAGCGCCTGGCCATCGCCCGCGCCTTGCTGAAGGACCCGCCGATCCTGATCCTGGACGAGGCGACCAGCGCGCTCGATGCCGCGACGGAGGCCCGGGTGTCCCGCGCTATGGCCACGCTGATGAAGGGCCGTACCACCTTCATCATCGCCCACCGGCTCAGCACCGTGCGCGACGCCGATGAGATCCTCGTGTTCGACCAGGGGCACGTGGTGGAGCGCGGCAGCTTCGATCAGCTCCTGGCGCGGCAGGGCCGCTTTGCCGAGTTGGTCGCCACCCAGCTCAGCCCGGCCATGGCGCACGCCGCGGAGTAGCCTGACCCTGCGCCGGTGCTGGATTGCTGCGGCTGCTCACTCACCGTTTGCAATCCGGCCCGGCAGGCGTGCAGCATCCCGGTTTCGGCAAGGGAGGATCGCCATGACGATTGCTGCAATCTTGAGGCACAAAGGCCACGACGTCGCCCATATCGCCCCGACCGCGACAATCGCCGAGGTGGTGGAGCAGCTTGCCGCCCGGCGCATCGGCGCGGTGGTGGTGATGGACGCCGCGCATCAGCTTCTCGGCATCGTCAGCGAGCGCGACATCGTGGGCAGCCTGGCCGAGCATGGCAGCCGAACCCTGTCGATGACGGCGACGCAGTTGATGACGCGAAACCTAAAGACCGCCACCCACGCCACAACCGTGGCGGAGGCGACGGAGATGATGACCCACGGGCGGTTCCGCCATTTGCCGGTCATGGACGGCGGCCGGATGGTGGGCATCGTCAGCATCGGCGACATCGTGAAGGCCCGGCTCAGCCAACAGGAGCAGGAGATGGACAGCCTGAAGGCTTATGTCGCCGGGGCGTCCTGATCCTACCGGTTCGCGCCGGGAACCCACTGCACGTCGCCGCCGGGGTTGAGCCGGCGGCCGAGCACGAACAGGTGGTCCGACAACCGGTTCAGCAGCCGGATCACCGCCCCGTTCACCTCCTCCTCGCGGGACAGCCGCACCACGAAGCGCTCGGCCCGGCGCACGACGGTGCGCGCCAGGTGGGCATAGGCGGCAGCCGGAGTGCCACCCGGCAGGATGAAGCTGGTGAGCGCCGGCAGAACCGCGTTCATCGCTTTGACCTCGGCTTCCAGCCGCGCGCTTGGCGCGTCCGTCACCCGCAGGCGCTCGCCCGCGGCGCCCGGCACGCAAAGGTCGGCGCCCACGTCGAACAGGTCGTTCTGGATGCGGGCCAGCATGGCATCGGCCTCCGCGTCGTTCGCGGTGTACAGGCGCAGCAGGCCGATCACCGCGTTGGCCTCATCGACGGTGCCGTACGCCTCGACGCGCAGCGCGTCTTTCGGCACGCGGGCGCCGTCGCCCAGCGAGGTTTCCCCGCCGTCGCCGCCGCGGGTCACGATCCGGTCAATTCTGATCATGGCTTGTCTCCAAGGACGAAACGGATGTCGAGCGAGTAGTCGAACGGCACCGGCGTACCCTGGACCTGCGCCGGGGTGAAGCGCCAGCGCCGCACGGCGTTGCGCGCCGCGCGGTCCAGGCTTTCGGCGCCGCTGCTGGTGGCGATCACCACGTCCTGCGGCCGGCCTTGCGCCGAAACGCGGATCAGCAGCGTCACCGTTCCCTGCGCATGCTGACGCGCCGCCTCCATGGGATAGGCCGGGGGCTGGTTGCGGAACGCGCTGTCCGGGCGGGGCGGGACCACGCCGCTCCCGGTCACGTCCATGCCGTCCCGGGTTTCGTCGGCGTCCCCGAGGTTGATGGCGGCAGCGGCGGGCTTCGAGGCCGGGGCAGGGCTGCCGGCCGGCGCCGGCGCCGCGTCCGCTTCGGGCGGGGCGGGCTGGGAGGCGGGCGGCACGCTGGCGGCCTCCGCCTCGGCGGCGCTGGCCGGCGCGCCTTCCGTGGCGTCGGGCTGCTGCACCAGCTCGACCTCGATCGGCGCCGTTTCCGCCGCGCCGTCAGGGCGCCCGGCGGGCCAGGGGAGCAGCGCCGCGATGGCCGCAAGGTGCAGCGCCGCCGACGCCGGCAGGACCCAGCTTTTCATGGAAGCACCATCACAGGACCAGCACGCCGCTGTGCTTGGCTTTCAGTTCCGGCTCGACATGGATGGTGATCACCAGGCCCTCGACCTCGGCCTTCAGCGCCGCCTCGATACGGTCGCAGATCGCGTGCGCCTCCGCCACCCGCATGTCGCCGGGCACCACCAGGTGGAATTCGAGGTAGGTCAGCCGCCCGGCGTGCCGGGTGCGCAGGTCGTGCGCCTCGATGGCGCCGTCCGCGTGCTGGCCGACCAGCAGGCGGATGCGCTCCACGATCACCCCGGCGGGCGCCGCGTCCATGAGGCCGCCAACGCTGTCCGTCACCAGCCGCAGGCCGGACCACAGCACGCTGGCGGCGACCCCCACGGCAAGCACCGGGTCGAGCCAATGCAGCCCGGTCTGCACCGCCAGCACCAGCCCGGCCGCGATGCCGACCGACGTCACCACATCCGTCCACAGATGCCGCCCATCGGCCGCCAGCGCCGGCGAGCGGTGCCGCTTGCCCGCCCGCACCAGCACGGCGGCCCAGCCCGCGTTGATGGCAGTGGACAGGGCGTTGATCCCCAGCCCAAGCCAGGGCTGCTGCAAGGACACCGGCTGGCTCCAGGTCGCCCAGGCGTGCTGCAGGATCGACCCGGCGGCGACGATGATCAGCACGCCCTCGATCACCGCGGCGAAGAACTCCACCTTGTCATGCCCATACGGATGGTTCGCGTCGGCTGGCCGGGCCGCGAAGCGCAGCGCCCCGAAGGCGACCACGCTCGCCACCACGTTGACCACGCTTTCCAGCGCGTCCGAGTACAACGCGGCGCTGCCGGTCAGCCACCACGCCGCCGCCTTCATCGCCAGCACGGCGACGCCGATGAGGATCGTGATGCCGGCGATGCGCCCGATCTGGTCCAAAGCTGCCTCTGCGCCTGTCGCCGGACCGGATTAGCAGGCGGGGGCTACACCGAAAAGTATTTCGCCCGCGGGTTCAGCACCACGATGGCGCTGGTGGATTGCTCAGGATGCAATTGCCACTCGTCCGACAACGACACGCCGATGCGCTCGGCGTCCAGCAGCCGCAGCAGCGGCGCCTGGTCCTCCAGCTTGGGGCAGGCCGGGTAGCCGAAGGAGTAGCGCGACCCGCGGTAATGCTGGGACAACATGCGCTCGATGTCGCGGTCGTCCTCCCCGGCGTAGCCCAGCTCGGCCCGGATGCGCTTGTGGGTGTACTCGGCCATCGCCTCCGCCACCTCGACCGAGAGGCCGTGCAGGTATAGGTAGTCTTGGTAGCGGTTGTCCTCGAACCACAGCCGCGCCGTGTCGGAGGCTTTCTGCCCCACGGTGACGACCTGCAGGCCGATCACGTCGCGCTCCCCGTCATCCACGTCGCGGAAAAAGTCCGCGATGCACTCGCCGTCCTCCTTGGGCTGGCGGGGCAGGGCGAAGCGGCAAAGCTCGGTCTGCCCATCCTCCTCGAACACGAGGAGGTCGTTCCCCTGGCCGGCGGCCTTCCAGTAGCCGTAGATCGCTTGGGGGCGCAGGATGCTGTCTGCTTCACAAAGCGCCAGCATCCGGCGCATCACCGGGCGCAGTTCCTGTTTGGCCCAGCCCAGGAAGTCTTCCAACGTCTTGCCCTGCTTGCGGAAGCCCCACTGGAATTGATACAGCGACCGCTCGTTGAGGAACGGGATCACCGCCTTGGGTGCGGCCTCGATCATCCGCGCCCCCCAGAACGGCGGCGTGGGCGGCGGCACGTCCGCCGTCAGCCGGCGCCGGCGCGCCTGCACCGCTGCGACATCCACCGGACGGAAAGCCCGCTGGTCGGCTTGGCCCAGCGTGCGCTGCGTGTTGCGCGCCTTGCCGGCCCGCTTGGCCTGGATCGCGGCCAGGTAGTCGTCGAAGCCGTTGCCCGTCACCTTGTCCATCAGGCTCAGCCCGTCGAACGCATCCCGGGCATAGGCGACCCGCCCGGAGGCATAGGCCCGCACGCAGTCGTCCTCGACATAGTTGCGGGTGAGCGCGGCGCCGCCCAGCACGACCGGGATCTCCAGCCCTTGGCGCCCCATCTCCTCCAGGTTCTCCCGCATCACGACCGTGCTCTTTACCAGCAGCCCCGACATGCCGATGGCGTGGGCCCGGTGCTCCTTGGCCGCGGCAACCATGTCGGCGAGCGGCACCTTGATGCCGAGGTTCACCACCCGGTAACCGTTGTTGGTCAGGATGATATCGACCAGGTTCTTGCCGATGTCGTGAACGTCCCCCTTCACCGTGGCCAGCACGATGGTGCCCTTCTCCTGCCCGGCCACCCGCTCCATGTGCGGCTCCAGGTGGGCGACCGCGGCCTTCATGGTTTCCGCCGATTGCAGCACGAAGGGCAACTGCATCTTGCCCGCGCCGAACAGCTCGCCCACCACCTTCATGCCGTCGAGCAGCACGTTGTTAATAATGTCGAGCGGCGCAAGCGTCCGCATCGCCTCGTCCAACTCCTCCGCCAGGCCCTTGCGGTCGCCATCGATGATGCGGTCCTTGAGGCGGCCCTCCACCGTGTCGGCCCGGACCTTCTTCGCCACGTCCGCCAGCTTGCGGTCGGCGAACAGTTCCAGAAGGCGTTGCAGCGGGTCGTAGCCTTCCCGCCTGCGGTCGAACAGCAGGTCCTCGACAACCTGCACCTCTTCAGGAGCAATCAGGTGCAAGGGCCTGATCTTGCTGACATGCACGATGGCGCCCGTCATGCCGGCGCGCACGGCATGGTCGAGGAACACCGAGTTCAGCACGGCGCGCGCCGCCGGGTTGAGGCCGAAGCTGATGTTCGACAAGCCCAGGATGATCTGGATGTCGGGAAAGGCGTCCCGGATCAGCTTGATCCCTTCCAACGTCCATTGCCCGAGCTTGCGGTCATCCTCATTGCCCGTGGCGACCGTGAAGGTAAGGGGGTCGATCATCAGGTCCGATTGCGGCAGGCCATGCTTGTCGCAGGCGAACTCGACCAGCCGCCGGGCGATGGCGAGCTTGGCTTCCGGCGTCTTGGCCATGCCGGTCTCGTCGATGGTCAGCGCGATCACCGCCGCGCCGAACTTCTTGGCCAAGACCAGCCGGTCGTGCGCCGCGTCCTCGCCGTCCTCGAAGTTGATCGAGTTGATGATCGGCTTGCCGCCGTGCAGCCGCAGCGCCGCTTCCAGCACGGGCGTTTCCGTGCTGTCGATCACGAGCGGCGAGTTCACGCTGCTGGTGAACCGGGTGATCACTTCGTTCATCTCGGCCACCTCGTCGCGACCGACAAAAGCGGTGCAAACGTCCAGGCTGTTGGACCCTTCCGCCACCTGCTCCCGCCCGACCGACACGCAGCCGTCCCAGTCACCCTTTTCCTGCAATTCCCGCCACTTCTTGGACCCGTTGGCGTTGCAGCGTTCGCCGATGGAGAAGTAGCTGTTCTCCTGGCGCAGCGCCGTTTGGCTATACAGGCTGGCGACGCTCGGCACCCAGACCGGCTTGCGCAGGACCGGCGCCGGGCGGAAGCCGTCGCCCCGGCGGCGCAGCATGGCGTCCAGCGCCTGGATATGCGGCGTGTCGGTGCCGCAGCAGCCGCCGATCAGGTTCAGCCCGTCCTCTTGGATGAACCGCTCCATCCAGCTCGCCATCTGCTCGGGGTCGAGCGGGTAGCGCGTCCGCCCATCGACCAGCTCCGGCAGCCCGGCGTTGGGCAGCACCGACAGCAGGCCGGGCCAGTTGGCCGCGAGCCAGCGCACATGCTCCGACATCTCTTGCGGCCCCGTGGCGCAGTTCAGCCCGATCAGCGGCACGTCGAGCGCATGTACTACGGTCGCCGCCGCGGCGATGTCAGGGCCGACCAGCAGCGTGCCAGTGGTTTCCACCGTCACCTGCACGAAGATCGGCGTGTCCGTGCCGGCCTCGCTGCGTGCGATCTTGGCGCCGTTCACCGCGGCCTTGATCTGCAGCGTGTCCTGGCAGGTCTCGATCAGGATCGCATCGACCCCGCCGGCGATCAGGCCGCGCGACTGCTCCGCGAGCGCCGCTTCCAACGGGTCGTAGGCGATGTTGCCGAGGCTGGGCAGCTTAGTGCCCGGCCCGACACTGCCGACCACCCAGCGATGCCGCCCGTCCGAGAAACCCTCCGCCGCTTCCCGCGCCAGCTCCGCCGCGGTCTTGTTGATCTCGTGCGCCCGCTCGCCCAGGCCGAACTCGCCCAGCGTGATGGACGAGCCGCCGAAGGTGTTGGTTTCCACCATGTCCGCGCCGGCCTCGAAGTAGCCGCGGTGGATGTCGCGTACCAGGTCCGGGCGGGACAGGTTCAGCACCTCCGTGCAGTTCTCCTGGTTCCAGTAGTCGCGCTCGACATCGAGCGGCAGCGCCTGCACGCGGCTGCCCATGGCGCCGTCGCAGAGCAGCACACGGTCACGCAGCGCGTCGAGCAGATGGGGTCGGGTCATCAGGCGTCCTCGGAAACAGGTTCGTAGGTGTGTTCGGTCCGGTAGGCGTCCACCCCCGGCGTCGGCATCGCGCCGGACCAGAGCCGCACTTCCAGCGGACCCGGCACAGACAGCGGGGCGGCCGGCCGCAGGCCCACCCTGCCGAGCGCCGCCTGCATGGCCGCGTCGGCGAAGCCGGGCCAGCGGTGCGCCAGGCGGTTCGTCAGGTCGCCGCGGCGGTGCTCGGCCAGGTCCACCACGACCAGCCGCCCGCCCGGCGCCAGCACGCGGGCGGCTTCGGCCAAGGCGGCATCCGGGTCCTCGGCGTAGTGCAGCACCATTTGCAGCAGCACGAGGTCGTAGCCGCCGGACAATGGGAGGCGGTACATGTCCGCCTGGCGGACCGCGCAATGCGCCAGTGCGGCCTTGGCCAACCGTGCCCGCGCCAGCGCCAGCATCGCCCGGCTGGCATCCACGCCCAGCCCGGCCGAGATGCGCGGCGCCAGCAGTTCCAGCATCCGCCCAGTCCCGGTGCCGATGTCCAGCATCCGGCCGAGCCGCGGGCCGGGCAGCAGGCGCAGCACCGCCGCCTCTACGTCGATGGCCGGCAGGTCCAAGGCCCGCATCTCGTCCCAATCTGCCCCCTTGCGCCGGAAGCTTTCGGAGGCGACGCGCGCCCGCTCCGCCAGCACGCGGGCGGCGCCGCGGCGGTCGGCGGACAGCACTGGGTCATCCTCCGGCAAGCGGGCCAGCACATCCCGGATCAGCCCGGCGTCGGGCGGCAGCCCGAACCACACGTTGGCCCCTTCCCGCACCCGCGCCAGCAGCCCGGCGTCGCAAAGCAGCTTCAAGTGGCGGGACAGGCGGGGCTGGCTTTGGCCGAGGATCTCGGTGAAATCCATCACGCAGAACGCGCCGCGCGCCGCCAGGGCGAGCAGCCGCAGCCGGGTCGGCTCGGCAGCAGCGCGCAGCGCGGTCAGAAGTGCATCCATCGCTTGCTTCTAGTATAAAGACATCCTTATGTCCATGCTATGACCCTCATGTTCGATGCCCGCATCCCCGTCGTGTTCGGCAACCGTGGGGAGGCCCAAGAGGGCGATGTCGTGCTGGCCGGCATGTTGGACGGGCCGCCCGGGCACGACCCGGCTGGCGCGCCCGGCCATGACGTTGGATGCGCCTGTTGCACGGCGCGCACCCCGGCAGCGCAGGCGCTGGGCCGCTTGTTCACCCAGCGGGCGCGGGGAGAGGTGGCGTTTTTCCGCCGGGTCCTGGTGGAGGGACGGGCCTTGGAGGCCGCGGTCAGGACGGCCCTGCAATCGGACGCGGTGGCCGCGGCGCGGTTCCGCCTCGCTTAGTCCGGGATGTCCGTATCGCCGCGGCCGAGCGCACGCTGCATATAAACGGTATCGACCCACCGCCCGAACTTGAACCCTGACCCGCGCAGCAACCCGGCGCGCTGAAAACCCAACGAGGCGTGTACCCCGATGGAGCCGACGTTTTCCGAGTCGCCGATCACCGCGACCATTTGCCGGAAACCCGCGGCCGTCGCATCCGCGAGCAGTTGCTGCACCAAAGCCTTGCCCACCCCTTGGCCGCGCACGTCCTCGCGCACGTAGATGCTGTCCTCGGCGGTGTAGCGGTAGGCTGACCGGTCGCGCATCTGCGTGAAGTAGGCATAGCCGAGCACGCCCGTCGCGTCGGCCGCGACCAGGAACGACCAGCCATGGTCAACGATGTCCTGGTAGCGGTCCTGCATCTCCTCGACGGAGGGCGGCACTTCCTCGAACGTGCCGGCGCCGTGCAGCACGTGGTGGGCGTAGATCGCCTGGATCTCGGGGATGTCGGTCGGGGCGGCGGGGCGGATGTCCATCGTTCCGTCTTAGCGGGCTATCGGCGCGCGAACCAGCCGCGCTTTAACAAAGTTTACACGCAAAAAAATTTATAATGACGGCGCAAGGGAGGTTCAAGCGCATCATTTCTTCCCAAATCGGTGCGGTCGTGTGCTATGCGGTGCGCGTCCAGCAATGCGGTCCGCCGCTTGCGTGCGTGTGTGAGACAAGGAATTTTTTGTGGATCAACTCGCCCCGACTGCTCCTGCCAACGATGCGCCCACGCTGATCAATGCCGGAACGATTGGCGGCGACCGGCCCGGTGCCGGGCCGCAGACCCGCCTGATGGCGGTGATCGCCGTTGCGCGCCACCATGGGCTTGACCTGCACCTTGAGGATTTCCGCCCCGCCGCGAACGAAACGGTGCCGTCGCCGGCCTCGTTGGTGGCCTGGGCGCGCGACCAAGGGCTGTCAGCCAAGGCGGAGCGCGTGCGCTGGAAGCAGTTGTTCAAGTTGCAGGGCAACGAGCGCCCGGCATCGCCCGTGGTGCTGCTTCTTAAGGATGGTGGCGCCGGGCTGCTGGTCGGCAGCGACGCCAGCCGCAACGTCATCTGGATCAGGGACCCCGCCGCTTCGTCCAGCGATCCCGCGATTCCGGTGGACGAGCTGCGCTTGTCCCAGGCCTGGGGCGGCGAGGTCCTGCTGATCCGCCGCCTGCGCGGGGAAGCGGAAGGGGAGCAACGCTTCTCGCTCGGCTGGCTCATGGGCCTGGTCGCCAAGGAGAAGCGGTCGCTGCGCGATGTCAGCATTGCCTCCATCACATTGAGCGCGCTGACCATCATCCCGCCGTTGCTGGTTATGACGGTTGTGGACCGCGTGGTGACCCACCACAGCCTGTCCACGCTGGTGCTGCTCAGCACCATCCTGCTCATCACCACGATGTACGAGACGCTGCTCGGCTATGCCCGGCGCGAGTTGGTGCAGGTCGTCTCGACCCGGGTTGACGCTCGCCTGCATCTGCACGTGTTCAACCGGCTGCTCGGCTTGCCGCTCGATTACTTCGAGAAGAACCCGGCCGGGCAGATCAACTACCGTCTGATGCAGGTTTGGAAGATTCGCGAGTTCCTGACCGGCAAACTGATGGGCACCTTCCTCGACATGTTCACCCTGGTGTTCCTGCTGCCCCTGCTGTTCTGGATGGAATCGACGCTGGCGTGGATCGTCTTGGTCTGCGCCGTGGTCATCGCGCTCGTGATCATGGCTTTCCTGCCCGCGTTGCGGAAGGTGATCGGCAAGCTGACGATTGCCGAGTCCGAGAAGGCCAGCACCATGGTGGAAACGGTGCACGGCATCCGCACCGTGAAGTCGCTGGCGCTTGAGCCGCAGCGCCGGTCGGAATGGGACGAGCGCACCGCCAAGGCCGGAAAGCTGAAGCTGCAAGCCGGCCGCCTCGCCAACTGGCCGCAGACGATCATCAACCCCATCGAGTCGTTCATCCAGCGCGGCGTGATCATGATTGGCGCCTACATCGCCATGCAGGACACGAGCGGCATCGCCGTGGGCGGCTTGGTCGCGTTCATGATGCTGGGCAGCCGCGTGACCCAGCCCCTCGTTGGGCTGGCGCGTTTGGTCGAGGATTTCGAGGACGTGCGCGCCTCCATCGGCCAGGTCGCGACGGTGCTGAACAACCCCAACGAGACCGCGGCGATGCAGGGTGGCCTGCGCCCGAAGTTCAAGGGCGACGTGACGTTCGAGGGCCTGACGTTCACCTACCCCGGCTCCAAGCTGCCGGCGCTCGACAAGGTGAGCTTCGAGGTCCCGGCTGGCACCATGCTGGGCGTCGTGGGCCGCAGCGGCTCGGGCAAGAGCACGATCACCCGGCTGCTGCAGGGCATCAACCGCGAATACAGCGGCTTCCTCAAGATCGACGGCGTTGAGTTGCGGGAGATCAACCTGACGCACCTGCGCCGGAGCTTCGGCGTCGTGCTGCAGGACAACTTCCTGTTCCGCGGCACGGTGCGGGACAACATCACCGCGGGACGCCCGGGGCTGACGCTGGAAGACGTGATCAAGGCGTCGCGGCTGGCCGGCGCGGAGGAGTTCATCGAGCGCCTGCCCCAAGGCTACGACACCTGGATCGAAGAAGGGTCGGCCAACCTGTCCGGCGGGCAGCGCCAGCGGCTGGCCATCGCCCGCGCGGTGATCGCCGACCCGCGGCTGATGATCCTGGACGAGGCCACCAGCGCCCTCGACCCCGAAAGCGAGGCGTTGGTCAACGCCAACCTGACCCGACTCGGCAAGGGGCGTACGATGGTCATCGTGTCCCACCGCCTGTCGTCGTTGATCGATTGCAACCTGATCCTGGTGATGGACAAGGGCACCGTGGTCGATCTGGCGCCGCACCGTGTCTTGCTGGAACGTTGCGCAATCTACAAGATGTTGTGGTCGCAGCAGAACCGGCATCTCGACGGGGCGATGGGCCGGCCGCCGCCGCTCGTGCCGGTGCTTGCCCAAGGCGACTGAGCAGCATCGGGCTTGGCTGACGGGCCAGCAGCGTTCGAAACCTGTTGGCCCGTGCCCGGCGGAAAGAACACAGGCGGCCTGCGCCACTAGACGGAGAGTTCCATGGCTCAATTGACCCTGCGCAATTCGGACAAGGCGAACGCCCTCGCCCTGCCGGGGCTGCTGGAGTTCCACTCGCCCACGGCCGCGCTTACGGTTGCTCCGGCTTTGCACGCTGCGCGTGGCACCATTTGGGTGGTTTGCTCCCTGGCGGCGGCCTGCATCGGCGCGGCGGCCTTGATCCCGATTGACAAGGTCGTCACCACGCAGGGCAAGATCGTGGCCCAGTCGGCAACCAGCGTCGTGCAGCCTCTGGAAACGGCAATCGTCCGTTCGATCGACGTCAAGGAAGGCCAGTTGGTGCGCAAGGGCGACCTGCTCGCCCGGCTCGACCCCACCTTTGCCACGGCTGATGCCAGCGCGCTGGAGTCGCAGGTTGCCAGCCTTGCGGCGGAGGTCGAGCGTTTGCAGGCCGAAGCGACCGGCACGACCTACAAGCCGAAAGACGGCAGCCCGCTCGCCGTGCTGCAGGGTGCCATCTTCCTCCAGCACCAGGCCGAGCGCAGCTTCAAGAACGAGAACTACACCCAGAAGATCAACAGCCTGCAAAGCCAGATCCAGCGCGCGATTGCGGATAAAGATGCGTATTCCGAACGTTTGAAAGTCGCTGAGGATGTGGAGCGCAAGCGTATGGAACTGGAGCGTTTGCAGGTCGGCAGTCAGCTCAACCGCTTGGCGGCAACAGACAGCCGCTTGGAGGTCAAGCGCGGCTTGAGCAACGCTATAAACCAGGCGGAACAAGCGACGCGCGACCTGCAAGCGATGCAGGCCGAGCGCGACGCCTACAACCAGCAATGGCGCGGCCAGGTCAGCCAAGACCTGACGGAGCAAAGCCGCAAGCTGAACGACGCGCGGGAGAACTTCAACAAGGCTGACCTGCGCCGGCAGTTGGTGGAGGTACGGGCGGAGCAGGATTCCATCGTGAACAACATCGCCAAGGTGTCTCCCGGCTCGGTGTTGCAATCGGGCGAGCAGTTCCTGACCCTGGTGCCGGCCGAAAGCCCCTACGAAGTGGAGGCCAACGTGGCTGGCATGGACGCCGGCTTCGTGCATCCGGGGAACACGGTCACGGTCAAGTTCGACACGTTCCCCTTCACCCAGTATGGCGCAGCCGAGGGCAAGGTTCGCGTGGTCAGCGCCGACAGCTTCACGACCAACCCCGACGAGAAGCAGCGCGGCGTCCAGCAGTCCTCAGCCGGCAACAACGCTACGGCCTTTTTCCGCGCCCGCATCTCGCTCGACGAGGTCAAGCTGCACGGGACGCCCCCGGGCTTCCGCATAACGCAGGGGATGCCGATCACCGCGGACATCAAGGTTGGCGAACGCACGGTGGTCGGCTACCTGCTCAGCCGCGTGCTGCCCGTTGCCATGGATGGGATGCGCGAGCCGTGACGCCCGGCTCCGGAGCGTCCTCGTCGTGACCGGCCTGTTTGATCGCGTCCGGTCGGTTGTCTCATCCAGTGCCCGGCTGCAGCTTGCCTACCGCCAGATGGACGGCGATGAGCGGCATCTGGGCTTCCCCGTGGTCGCCAAGGCGGCGCAGCGCGGGGATGCCGAAGCGCAATATCGCGTCGGGCGCGCTTACCTGGACGGCAACGGCGTACCGCCCAGCCGGTCCACGGCGGCGCACTGGCTGCAACGCGCGGCGGAAAGCGGCAAGATCGAGGCCCAAGCCGCACTGGCTGCCATCTACCTGACGGGCGCTGGCCGAGGCGAGGCGGCGACGGGCGGGTTGTTCACGGAAGCGTTGCCGGGCGAGCCGGATTTCGCCCAAGCCGTCCGTTGGGCAAAGCCGGCCGCCGAGGCGGGATCGGCCGATGCGCAGGCGCTGCTGGGCTACGTCCTGACCTCGGGGCCGGAGGCTTTGCGCGACTTGCCGGCTGCGGACGATTGGTATCGGCGTTCGGCGGAGGGCGGCTGCGCGCAGGGGGCGCTTGGCCACGGGCTGGCGTTGTTGCGGACCGCGACCACCGATGCGGAGCGCAAAACCGCTGTTGTCGAGATTGCGAAGGCGGCCGATGCGAACCTGCCGCTGGGTCTCTACCTGCTCGGCGTATTGACCGAGGCCGGCACCGGCGTGGATCGCAACCAGGCTGCTGCCGCCCAGCTTTACCGCCGCGCCGCCGAGCGTGGCGTCCGTTCCGGCCAAGCGCGATGGGGCTTGGCGCTGATGGAGGGACGCGGCGTGGACCGCGACCCGGTGACCGGCGAAAGCTGGCTGCGCCGGGCGGCCCTGGCGGGCGATCCGGAAGCGGCGGCCTTGGTCGGCGATCTCTACGCCAAGGGCGGCGATCTGCCGCCGAACTATGCCGAAGCTGCCGCGTGGTTCCATCGCGCCGCCGAGCAGGGGCACGGCGGGGCGGCCCGGGCGCTCGGCATGTTGTATTTGACCGGGGCCGGCGTATCCCGCGATGCCAACGAGGCCGCGCGCTGGCTGCGGCTGGCCGGCGAGAAGGGCGACAAGTCGTCGCAGGCCGACTTGGCAAACATCGCCATGACGGGCGGCGGCAACCCGGAGGACCGGGTGCGCACGCGCGAATGGTTCGAGGCGGCGGCGACCTCCGGGGATTTGGTGGCGGCGTTCAACTTCGGCGTTTGCCTGGCCGAGGGCGTCGGGATCGACCGCGACGACGCCAAGGCCGCCCAATGGCTGCGCCGGGCCGCGGACGGCGTGGTGAACGCGCAGTATTGGTATGGCCGGATGCTGGCAGAAGGCCGGGGCGTGGACGCGGACCTGCATGAAGGCCGGGCCTGGATGCAGCGCGCGGCCGATGCCGGCATGGTCGATGCCCAGGTCGCGGTGGCTGAGATGATGGTGAACGGGAAGGGCGGGCCGCGCGACCACCCGGCGGCGCACAAGCTGTTCCAGGCGGCGGCTGACAAAGGCCATGTGGGCGCGCAGTTCGCCATGGGCGCGATGCTGGGCGGCGGCCATGACATTCCGATGGACCGAGTCGCGGCCCAGGGGTGGTATGCCAAAGCGGCGGAGAAGGGCCACCCGTATGCAGTGCTGATGCTCGGCCGCTACCTCGCCCGCGGCACGGCAGGGCAAACCGATGTCGCCCAGGCGCGCGTCCTCTTGGAGCACGCGCGCAAGGCTGGCATCGCCGAGGCGGAACGAGACCTGGCGGCGCTGCCTCCCGCGCTGGTCCCGAGCGAGCCGGCGCCGCAAAGGCAAGGGCAACCCGTCGCCGCCCACTGAACGGCCGTCAAAGGGCCGGATGCTGAGAAGGCCCTGATCTCGTGAGCAACGCGCTCCTGTCAAACGTCCAGGCCCGGGCAGAGGCGCTCCGCCGCCGAAGGTCTGACCAGCAATGGCGGGACCTGGCCCGATCCGCCTGGGACCGCAGCCGAGCGGCGGCGGCGGACGGCAACGCCGCGGAGGCGCTGCGCTGGCTGGAGCGCGCCCATCGCCTGCTGCCGAACGACGGCACGGTTGCATTGGCCTTGGCCGGCACCTTGATGCAGGCGGGCAGCCTGTCCCGGGCCGCCGGTCTGTTCGAGGAGGTGGGCCGCCGCTACGCATTGTCCGAAGCGTGGGCCGGCCTCGCTGCCTGCTCGCGCTTGCTGGGCGACACCGGGCGGTCCGTGCTGGCCACCGCCGCGGCGCTCCGGACCAGCGTGCCCACCCCGACGCTTCAGGCGCTGGCGGCGGCAGTGGCGCGCATGGCGGGACTGCCGGGATGGTGCGGGCTGGACGGCGACGGCCGGGTGCACGTGGGCATGGCCCATAAGGTCCAACTCAGGCTGGACGGCGTGGCGGTGCGGCCGGCCTGGTCCCCCGGCAAGGCCCGGTTGCCCGCGGGATGGCGCGCGGCGGGCGTGCTGGACGTGGATTGCGACGGCACGCCCTGCCTGGGCAGCCCGCTCGGCATTGGCGCGATCACCGCGGTTGAAGGGGTGGTGGAAGCGCGGGAGGGCGGCCTGCATGGCTGGGCCTGGCATCCTGCCGACCCGGCGCGCGATCCGGTGCTCACCATCCAAGGGCGGGCGGTCACGGCGACGGCGCCCGCGGCCGACGTGGCCTCCGACCGGCCATTGGCGCGTCCTCGGCGCTTCGCATTGCCGGCCGAGGCCGTCGTGCAGGACAGCGCGGTCTCCGTGCTTAGCCAGGCCGGGCGGCACCTGATGGGCAGCCCCATTGACCCGGCCATGGAAACGCGCACGGCCGCGGCCCTCGCCCGGGCCGTGCAGCATTCCACGGCAGCCCCACCCCACGCCCCCATCCTGGCCGACGCCGCCGTGCCGCGCGCCGCCCGGCCCGCCGCGCGTCCGCGTCCGGTTGATGTGGTGGTGCCGGCATATCGGGGCCGGGCGCAGACCTTGGCGTGCCTCCATTCGGTGCTGGAAACGGTCCCGCGCGGCACCCGCGTTTGGGTGATCGACGACGCCTCGCCCGAGCCTGACCTCGTGGCGGCGCTGGAGGCGCTTGCCCGGCGGAAGCGCATCCGCCTGGTCCGGCTGCCGGAGAACCGCGGCTTTCCCGGCGCGGCGAATGCCGGGCTGCGGGCCTGCGCGCCCCGGGACGCCGTGCTGCTGAACAGCGACACCTTGGTGCCGCCGGGTTGGCTTGGCCGGCTGCGCGCCGCCGCCTATGCCGCGCCCGACATCGGCACCGTGACGCCGCTGTCGAACGATGCCACCATTCTGAGCTACCCGGACCCGGACGGCGGCAATCCTGTTCCGGATCTGACTGCCACGGTCGCCACGGACGCCTTGGCGCAGCAGGCCAACGCCGATGCAGTGGCCGACATCCCCACGGGCATCGGGTTCTGCTTGTATCTGCGGCGGGACTGCTTGGAGGAGACCGGGCTGTTCCGCGAGGACTGCTTCGCCCAGGGCTACGGCGAGGAGAACGACCTGTGCCTGCGCGCCCGGCATCTCGGGTGGCGCAGCGTGGCGGCACTCGGCGTGTTCGTGGCCCATGTCGGCGGGCAATCGTTCGGCGCGGCGCGGACTCACTTGATCCGGCGCAACCTCGTCGTGCTGAACCGGCTGCACCCTGGCTACGAGGCCCTGATCGCGGCCCACATCGCCGCCAACCCGCTGGCGCCCGCCCGGCGCCGCATGGACGCCCTGCGCTGGGCCGCCGGGCGGTCCCGTGCGGGCGCGGTGATCCTGGTCACGCATGGCGGCGGCGGCGGCGTGGACCGCATGGTGACGGAACGCGGCGCGGCGCACGCGGCGGCCGGGCTGCGTCCGGTCTTGCTGCGCCCGGGCGGGCCGGGGCGGGCCTGCCGGGTCGAGACCTTGGACGCCGAGTATCCCAACCTGGCCTATGTCGTTCCGGGCGAACTGCCGGAGCTTGCACGATTGCTGCGTCCCGACCGGCCGCGCCACCTGGAATTGCATCACCTGCTGGGGCACGACCACGCGGTGCTCGGGCTGGGGCGCCTGCTCCGCTTGCCCGTCGATCTGTTCGTGCACGACTACGCATGGTTCTGCCCGCGCATTGCGCTGGTCAGCACCGGCCGGCGCTATTGCGGGGAGCCCGACGTTGCGGGGTGCGAGGCCTGCGTCGCCGACCTCGGCAGCAAGCTGCAGGACGACATTAGGGTGCCCGCGCTCCTGGCGCGCTCGGCGGCCGATCTGGCGTCGGCCCGCCAGATCGTTGCCCCCTCGGCGGATGTGGCGGCACGCATCCGACGGCACTTTCCCGGCACGGCGCCCATCGTGCAGAGCTGGGAGGACGACGCCGCCCCGCCGACCGCGCCCATGCCGTCCGGCGCGGTCCGCCGGGTCTGCATCGTCGGGGCGATCGGGGTGGAAAAGGGCTACGAGGTCCTGCTGGCCTGCGCGCGGGACGCCCGGGCACGGTCGCTGCCCATCGAGTTCGTGGTCGTGGGCTACACCGCCGACGATATACGGATGCTGGACGCCGGCCCGGTGTTCATCACCGGCGAGTATGACGAGGCGGACGCAACCGCCTTGGTCCGGGAACAGGCGGCGCATCTCGCCTTTCTGCCTTCGGTGTGGCCGGAAACCTGGTGCTTCGCGCTGAGCCGCGCCTGGGAGGCTGGGTTGGCGGTCGCGGCCTTCGACCTGGGCGCGCAGGCCGAGCGAATTCGCCGCACCGGCCGCGGCTGGCTGTTGCCGCTCGGCTTGCCAGCGCGGTCGGTGAACGATGCGTTGCTGAGTTTGCAACCGCCAGCCGTGCAACGGGTGTTTCGGCCCGGATCTTCACAACCACGGCTTGCACCCTCCTTCGCCTCATCGCTATCCTCTTGAACCCTGCGAATCCGCATTGCGCCGAACGGCGACGAGCATGAGAGAGAGCGATGTCCAGCACTGCTGCATCCAAGATGATCACCGAACTCAAGGTGTCCGCGCATTTGATGACGCTGGACGCCGGGTTGTTCTGCGTCTTCAACAGTCCTGGCGCACCGCCGCCTGACGCGGCGACCGGCCTGCCCGGCGTGCGGCTTTCGCCGGCGCCGGCGCCGGCCGGCACAGGTGGGACCGTGGACATCAGCGGCTTCAACGCCGGCGGCTGGCTGGGCGGCGGCAACGGGGCGGCCCTGGTCCGGGTGACGGGCGGCGCCGCGCCGGTGCTCGTGACGATCTACCAAGATCCATCTGGCCAGCAGGACGCCCCGAAGCTGCAGGTCATCCGTTTGGCCGAAGCGGACGCGGAAGGCCCGGTGGCGCCGGCGCGGCCTGCCGCCCCCGCGCCGGACCGCACGGAGCCGCCCGTGCAGGGCAAGGACATCGAGGTGGCCGCCCACATCTACGGGCGCGGCGATGTCGGCGGCCGGATCGGGCGCTGGATGGGCGAACGCGGCAGCAAACGCTGGATCGAGGGGTTCGGCCTGATGCCGAACGGCGGGGTGGCCGCGTCCGATATCGAGTATCAGGCAGTGCTGGGCCGCAACTGGCAGTCCCCCTGGTCGGATGGCGGGCAGTTCTGCGGCAGCCGCGGCATGTCGCTGCCCATCCTGGGGCTGCGCATCCGACTGAAGGGCGCTGCCGCCAAGACGCACAAGCTATCGGTTTCGGCTTCATTCGTGGACGGCACGGAAATCGGCCCCGTGTCGGACGGGGAAGCGTGCGAGGCGCCCAGCCTGTCTCCCTTGGAAGCCTTCCAGGTCATGCTGGAGCCGTTGAAGGCGGCGCAGGCCTCGCCTGACAGCCCAGCGCAGCCCGCGGCGGCGCCGAAGCGCGGCCAGGGCCGGGCCGCGGCGCCTGCCGCCCCCTCGCAAGTGCGGCAAAAGGCGCCGGACGCGCCGAAGAAAAATGGCGCTGCGAAGCCCGGTCGAAAGGCAGCGCCAGCCATCCCGGAGCCGGCAGCCATCCCGCCGAAGGCCGCCGCCAAGCGCACTCCGGCCATGACCCGCCGCCGCTGACCCACACAGCCTACCTTGCGTTTCCTGTTCGTCCACCAGAACTTCCCTGGCCAGTTCCTGCACGTCCTCCGGCACCTGGCGGCCATGGGCGAGCATGAGCTGGTCTTCATCACCCAGGAGAACGCCAACTTCATCGCCGGCGTCCGCAAGGCGACCTACCGCGGACCCGGCGAACTCAATCCTTCCACCCACCGCGATGCTCAGGAGTTCGAGCACGCGGTGGCCCGCGCGCAGAGCGTCGCGCAGGTGGCGGCAAACCTCAAGGCGCTGGGCTTCCGGCCCGACGTCATCATCGGCCATCACGGCTGGGGAGAGATGCTGAGCCTCGGCGATGTCTGGCCCGGTGTTCCGAGCTTGGGCTATTATGAATTCTACTACAATATCAGCGGCTTCGACGTTAACTTTGATCCCGAGTTTCAAACGCCCCCCGAGGGCCTGCCGCGGGTCCGCGCCAAGAACACGGTCAACCTGCTGGCGCTCGACAACCCCGGGCGCGGCATAACCCCGACGCATTTCCAACGGTCCACCTACCCCGATTGGGCACAGAACCGGATCGACGTCCTGCCGGAAGGCGTCAACCTCGACATCTGCTGCCCGGCGCCCGACGCCGCGCAGACGGAGTTCCAACAAGGCCAACTCGTCGTGCCGCCCGGCGGAAAGCTCGTCACCTACGTCGCCCGCGACCTTGAACCCTATCGCGGCTTCCACGTCATGATGCGCGCCTTGCCCTCGCTGCTGCGGGCGCGGCCGGACGTGCAGGTTGCGCTGGTCGGCAGCGACGGCGTCAGCTACGGCGCGCGCTTGCCGGACAGCACGTGGCGGGAGCACATGCTGCGCGAAGTCGGCGCGTCGCTCGACCTGGACCGCGTGCATTTCTGCGGACGGATGGACTACGCCGACTACGTGCGCCTGCTGCAGCGGTCGGACGCCCACGTTTATCTCACCTACCCGTTCGTGGCATCGTGGTCCCTGCGCGAGGCGCTCGCCACCGGCTGCGCCCTGGTTGTCAGCGACACCCAGCCCGTGCAGGAGTTCGTCAGCCACGGCCAGACGGGCCTGCTCACGCCCTTTCTCGACCCAGCCGGCCTATCATCGCGCGTCCAGGAAGTGCTTGAAGACACGGCGCTGGCCGCCCGGCTGCGGCGTGGCGCCCGGGCCTGGGCCGAGCGGCACCTGCGCATGGAGGACCACCTGCGCGGCTACGCGCGTTTGATCGACGCGCTGGTCGCTCCGTAAGGGCAGCCGTTTGTGCTTTCGGGCGCGCTGGGGCACCATCAGCACGACGGGAGAACGCAGCATGGTCGAGAACATCAGCCCAACGCAGGTCTGGGACGCGCTCCGCACCGATCCGGACGCTCAGGTCGTGGATGTCCGCACGGATGCCGAGTGGGCCTATGTCGGCCTGCCGGACCTTTCGGCGGCCGGCAAGCAGCCGGTGCTGATTCCTTGGCAGCTTTTTCCGTCGATGCAGGTCAATGCAGGCTTCGTCGATCATATGAAGCAGGCCGGGCTGACGCCGGACCACAAGATCTACTTCCTGTGCCGCAGCGGCGTCCGCAGCCTCGCCGCGGCGCGGGCGGCGCAGGCGGCCGGCTTTCCCCACGCCTACAACATCGCGGACGGCTTCGAGGGGCCGCCGGACGAGGACGGCCACCGCGGCACCGTCGCCGGCTGGAAGGCGGAAGCGCTGCCCTGGCAGCAGCGGTAGCGGCTACTCGTCATACAGCACGCGCAACACGACGAACCAGTCATACCGCGGATCGACCACGCGGCCGTCCGCGTCGGACAGCACACCGGCGGAGGTCGTCGGCACATGCTTCATCGTGACGCCGCCGTCGATGTTGCCGCCGACCGTCGTGAGCTGGCCGGGCGCGGCGACCGTCACGATGTCGCAGTGCCCGAAGAACCGCGCCCCGGATAAGTCCTCGAACCTCATGCGCCGCGTGCGGTTCCGGGCGACGCAGATCAGGTCGCCGGGTTGCGGGGCATAGGCTTCGGGACGCTCCGCGCGCAGCACGCCGGTGCCCTGCACGGCCGCGTTGATGTAGTCGGCGTGCATCGGCGAGTAAGGGAACCGCTGCCCAGCCCCGGCGACGCGCATGACGTAGGACACGAACGCCGCCGACCAGGCCGGGGCATCGCCTTGGTAAAGCTGCCCGAACTCGTCATACTTGCTCGTCCAGCCGCTTTCCCGCGACCCGGCATCCTGGCCGAGCCACCAGTACTCGCCCACGCGCTGCCACAAGCCCGGCTGCTTGTCCGGACGCAGGTTGCGGGGCATGGGATGGCTGTCGTCCGGCGGGTCGTCGTTCACCAAGGCGCCGAACCCGCGCCATTCCCGCAACGCGATGCCGATTGCGTTCGCCCGGGAAAACGGCTCGAACGGCCGCCTGGCGAAGTCGGCGACGTGCTGGTCAAGCAGCGCGGCAGGGCGCGCGCCGGCTGCAACCGGCACGGAAGGCGCCGGGCGCGTCGCGCAGGCGGCCAGCACGAGCGGGATCAACAAGCCGCGCAGAACCATGCGCGGCTTAATGGCATGGTTTTGCAACAATTTCAACTGCTGCGATCAATGCGGCGCAGCGCAGGGGTGCGACTGCTATGCCCGGTCCCGGAACATCGCCTGCAGCCCCTCTGCCGTCGCCTCGCACCGTCCGCGTTCGGTGATCAGCCCGGTCAGCAGGCGGGCCGGGGTCACGTCGAACGCCGGGTTCGCGGCCGGGCTGCTGGTCGGCGTGACCCGGACGGTGGCGGGGCGGCCGTCCGTTCCGCGCCCGGTCACGGTTGTGACCTCCGTGGCGTCGCGCTCCTCAATGGGGATCTCGCGCACGCCGTCCGAAACGGTCCAGTCGATGGTGCTGGACGGGACCGCCACCCAGAACGGCACCTTGTTGTCGTGGGCGGCCAGCGCCTTCAGATAGGTGCCGATCTTGTTGGCCGCGTCCCCCGTCCGCGTGACCCGGTCGGCGCCCACGATGGCCAGGTCCACCCGCCCATGCTGCATCAGGTGGCCGCCGGCATTGTCGGAGATCACGGTATGCGGCACGCCGTGCTTGCCCAGTTCCCAGGCGGTCAGCGCCGCACCCTGGTTGCGCGGCCGGGTCTCGTCCACCCAGACGTGCACCGGCAGACCGGCATTGTGCGCCATGTAGATGGGCGCCAGCGCCGTGCCCCAATCCACCGTCGCCAGCCAGCCCGCGTTGCAATGCGTCAGGATATTGACCGGCTCGCTTGCCTGCGATCCCGATGCGGCCTTCGCCTCCGCCGCCTGCTGGATCAGCGGCAGGCCGTGCCGCCCGATGGCGGCGTTCTGCTCCACGTCCTCCTCGGCGATGGCGGCGGCCTCCGCATAAGCGGCGGCGACGCGCTGCCCGGCGACCGTGTTGCGCAGCCGGGTCAACATGCGGTCGAGCGCCCAGCGCAGGTTGACCGCCGTGGGCCGCGTGCCCGCAAGCTGCGCCGCTGCCCGCTCCATGGCGTCCGTGCTGGGGTCGTCGCGCAGGGCCAAGGCCAGGCCGTATGCCGCGACCACCCCGATCAGCGGCGCCCCGCGGATCTGCATACTGGTGATGGCATGGGCAGCCTGGCGCAGCGTGGTGAGGCGCAGGAAGTCCAGGGACCAGGGCAGCTTGGTTTGGTCGATGACGCGGACCGACCACCGGTCGCCCTCGTCCACCCAAACGGCGCGGTAGGGAGTGCCGTCGATCTTCATGTGCGATCCTAGATGCGTCCGCTAGATGCGTTGATGCAGCACGCAGACCAGGGTGAACAGCCGCCGCGCCGTTTCGTGGTCGATGCTGGCCTTGCCGTCCAGCCGTTCCCGCAACAGGGCCGCGCCCTCGTTGTGCAGGCCGCGGCGGCCCATGTCGATGGCCTGGATGCGCTCCCCACGGCCTTCCTCCACCGCCAGCATGTGGCTGTCCACCAGGAGTTGGTAGTCCTTGATCAGCCCGCGGAACGGGCCGAGCGCGAGCACCAGCATCTGCAGCGGCTCGTCGGCGGCGTCCCGCACGTCGAACACCAGCCGCCCTTCCTGCACGGAAAGGTGCAGCACGTAGGGACCCGGCGCCGCCGCCCGCTCGGACGTGCCGCAGAGCCGGAACTGGTTCTCGAACTCCAGGTCGGCGACTGCCTGCGCGCGGTCGGCATCCAGCAGCGGGTTGAGCCGCGTCAGCGCCTCTCCTGCCAGGACGACGCGGTGGAGGCCTTTGGGGTGGACCGGGGCCGGGTCCCCGCTCACTCGTCGTCCGACTTGGCCATGCCCAGCTTCAGCATCAGCCCGAGCGTCGCCCCCTTGACCGGTCGCAGCAAGGCCAGCGTCAGGACCAGGCTGACGGGCAGCCAAATCACCGCCTGCACCCAAAGGTCCGGCTTGAAGGCGCCGTCCAGCCAGAACATGAGGCCCACGATGATGTGGCCCACGATGAAGATGGTGAAGTAGGGCGGCGCGTCGTCGGCCCGGAAGCGGCCCAGCGGGGCGCTGCACGCCACGCAGGCCGGCACCACTTTCAGGTAGCCCTCGAAGCAATGGGTTTGCCCGCACGCCGGGCAGCGCCCGATCAAGCCGCGTCCCATGGCGGTGAACAGCGGCGGCACGGGCCAGGGCGGCGCGGATGGGGTGCGATCCGGCTGCCAGCGGACGGGCGGTGTCTGGTCGGGCACGACGGGCCTCTTGCGCCGGAGTGGAATTTGCAAGCTTGATCGCGGCATTCGCCGGGTCAAGGAACAGATTACGCCAAGCAGGCTTGGGATCAACCCAAACTCCGCGCCGCGCCGGACTGCATCTGACCTTGGCAGAAGGCTGGGTCCCTCTTGTGTCCCGTGTTGCCGAGCTGGCCCGGCGACATTATGACCCCACCCCACCAGCGCCCCGCCACATGCAAGCATCCAGGAAGCCGCGCCATGCAGACGCACGATGTCCGCGTCCACCCGTCCAAGTCCAAGCTGGCGCGGGAGGAGCAGTTGGCGTGGAAGATCGCCGCCGTCGCCGCCGACCCGGTTGCCGTGCCGGAGGAGACCGCGGAGATGATCGCGAACCGGGTCATCGACAACGCCGCGGTCGCCATCGCCAGCGTCAACCGCCATTCCTGCACCAGCGCCCGCGACATGGCGCTGGGGCACAAGCGGGAAGGCGGCGCCACCGTGTTCGGGATGACGGACGGCGTGCGGGTCAGCCCCGAATGGGCGGCCTGGGCCAACGGCACCGCGGTGCGCGAACTCGACATGCACGACACCTTCCTCGCCGCCGACTACAGCCACCCCGGCGACAACATCCCGCCGATCCTGGCCGTCGCGCAAACCTGCGGCAAATCCGGCGCCGACCTGCTGCGCGGCCTCGCCACCGGGTATGAGGTCCAGATCAACCTGGTGCGCGCCATCTGCCTGCACGAGCACAAGATCGACCACATCGCCCACCTGTGCCCGGCCCAGGCCGCCGGCATCGGCACGCTGCTCGGGCTGGACCCTGCCACCATCTACCAGGCGGTCCAGCAGGCCGCGCATGTCAGCTTCACCACAAGGCAAAGCCGCAAGGGCGAGATCAGCTCCTGGAAGGCCTACGCGCCGTCCCATGCAGGCAAGCTCGCGGTGGAAGCGGTGGACCGGGCCATGCGCGGGGAGGGCGCGCCCTCCCCGATCTACGAGGGCGAGGACAGCGTGATCGCCTGGATGCTGAACGGCCCGGAGGCGCATTACCAAGTGCCGCTGCCCGGCCCGGGCGAGGCCAAGCGCGCGATCATGGACAGCTACACCAAGCAGCACTCGGCGGAGTACCAAAGCCAGGCGCTGATCGACCTCGCCTTCCGCATGGGCAAGCGGGTGACGGACTGGGACGCGATCAAGGAAGTGGTGATCGAGACCAGCCACCACACGCATTACGTCATCGGCACCGGGGCGAACGACCCGCAGAAAATGGACCCGAAGGCGTCACGGGAAACGCTGGACCATTCGATCATGTTCATCGTCGCGGTCGCGCTGCAGGACGGCGAGTGGCACCACGTCCGCTCTTACGCGCCGGAGCGGGCGCAGCGGCCGGACACCGTGGCCTTGTGGCACAAGGTCCGCACCGTCGAGGACCCGAAGTGGACCGAGCGCTACCACGCGCGCCGCCACGAGGACCTGGCCTTCGGCGGCCGGATCGAAATCCGGATGCAGGACGGCAGCGTGATCTCCGACGAGATGGCGGTCGCCAACGCGCACCCGAATGGTGCCACGCCCTGGACGCGCCCGGATTACGTGCGCAAGTTCCGCATCATGACCGAGGGGCTGATCACGCCCGCCGAGGCCGACCGCTTCCTGCAAGCCTGCGAGGAGCTGCCGGGCCTGCCCGCCGGCGCGCTGCACCGTCTCAACGTTGCCATGCCCGAGGGCACGGTCCAGGCCGGCAAGCCCGGGATTTTCTAGGAAGGCGAGAAATGTCCGAGACGCAAACCGGCCCGAAGCCGTCGCCCGAAGGGGCGCCCAAAGCAAAGAAGTCCGTCGCCCTTTCAGGCGTTGTTGCGGGGAACACCGCGCTGTGCACCGTGGGCCGCACCGGCAACGACCTGCACTACCGCGGCTACGACATCCTGGACGTGGCCGAGACCAGCGAGTTCGAGGAGATCGCGCACCTGCTGGTTTACGGCTGGCTGCCCAACACGGCGGAGCTGCGCGCCTACAAGGCCAAGCTCAAGGCGTTGCGCGGCATCCCGGCCGCCGTGCGCCAGGTGCTGGAAGCGTTGCCGGCGGCTGCGCACCCGATGGACGTGATGCGCACGGCGGTCAGCGCCCTCGGCTGCGCCCTGCCGGAAAAGGACGACCACAACCAGCCCGGTGCCCGCGACATCGCCGACCGGCTCATGGCGGGCCTCGGCTCCGCCCTGCTGTACTGGTTCCATTGGACGCAGAACGGCCGGCGCATCGAGACCGAGACCTACGACGACAGCATCGGCGCGCATTTCCTGCACCTGCTGCACGGCAAGCCCTGCAGTCCCGAATGGGACCGGGCGATGCACATCTCGCTGATTCTGTATGCCGAGCACGAGTTCAACGCGAGCACCTTCACCGCCCGCGTCGTGGCCGGCACCGGGTCGGACATGTACTCCGCCATCACGGCCGGCATCGGCGCGCTGCGCGGCCCGAAGCACGGCGGCGCCAACGAGGCCGCGCTGGACATTCAGCAGCGATACGCCTCGGCGGACGCGGCGGAGGCCGACATCCGGGCGCGGGTTGCGGCCAAGGAGGTGGTGATCGGCTTCGGCCACCCGGTTTATACGGTGTCCGATCCCCGCAACGTCGTCATCAAGGAGGTCGCCCGGCGGCTGAGCCAGGCGTCCGGCAGCACCACGCGCTTCGAGGTCGCGGAGCGGATCGAGGCGGTGATGCAGGACACCAAGCGCATGTTCGCCAACCTCGATTGGTTCAGCGCGGTGTCCTACGCCCAGATGGGCGTGCCGACGGCGATGTTCACGCCGTTGTTCGTCATCTCCCGCACCAGCGGCTGGGCGGCGCACGTCATCGAGCAGCGCGCGGACAACAAGATCATACGCCCGAACGCAAACTACACAGGGCCGGAAAACCTGGCGTTCGTGCCGCTTTCTCAACGCTGAGCAAGGCATCGTTGCGGTCAAATATCAATAAACGCTGTTGCGATGTCCTCGGCGCGTTCCGGGTGGAGCGGAACGTTGGCGGGCAGGAGCGGGGGACGAGCAATTTATGTCGAAAATTGTAGGGAATGCTGGTTTTCATTGACATCAACCCCGGCGCTGCGTGACGTAAATCCGGTCGGTACGCAAACGATTCGCTCGGCATCGCGCCGCGCCTCGCCGTGCCCCGCGACGTGCGTCATGCAACCCCGTCAAGGAAGGCATCCCTGATGAACGACGACAAGACGACGAAGCGCCCGCCGGCGCAAGCCATGGCCGTCCGCGCCCCGGCCAAAACCAAGGCCGCACCGGCCAAGGCGGCCAAGCCCACGGCGTCCGCGGCAAAGCCCGCCGCGAAAAAGGCCGCAGCGCCCAAGGCCGCCGCACCCGAGGCCAAGACCGCCGCGGCCAAGACCATGAAGACCGCGAAAAGCCCGGCCGCCCGGAGCGCCGCCGCCAAGACGCTCAGCGCCGCAAGCCCCGCCACCAAGAAGAAGCCCAAGACGGCCAACGCTGCGACCTGAGAGCCTACACGGCCCAGGGCACCGCACATCGTCGCCGGGGCCGCCATGCCGGGAGCGGTCCCGGCATGGCGGCTCAATGGGTGCGGGGCGGGATCGGCTGTGCTACTCCTCGGAGTAACGCTGCTCGGCCCACGGGTCGCCGCGGTTGTGGTAGCCGCGCACCTCCCAAAATCCTGGCCGGTCCTCGGTCCGGAACTCGATGCGTTGCAGCCACTTGGCGCTTTTCCAGAAGTACAGATGCGGCACGACCAGCCGCACCGGCCCGCCATGGACCTGATCGAGCGGCGCACCCTGCCAGCGATGGGCGAGCAACGCGCCCTCCGCCGCGAAATCTTCGAGCGGGAGGTTGGTGGTGTAGCCGTCATAGCTTTGCAGCACGACATGCCGCGCGTCGCCCCGTGGCGCCACGGCCTGCAGCAGGTCGCGGGTCAGCACGCCGTCCCAGGCGTTGTCGTAGCGCGACCAGGTGGTGACGCAATGGATGTCGGACACGGCGCGCGTTTGCGGCAACGCCTGAAACCCGGCCCAGTCCCACAGGACCGGCCGCTCCACCGCGCCGAACACCTCCAAGCGCCAGCGCGAGGCCGGGATGTCCGGGTGCATCCCCAAGTCCAGCACCGGCCAGTTCGTCACCAAATGCTGGCCCGGCGGCAGCCGCTCCGCTTCCGGCCGCGCCGTGTGGCCGGTCAGGAACCGGCCCTCCTCCGCCCATCGCTGCTTCGAGGCCGTGAGCTTGCTGGGCACGCCGGCGCCGGGGTCGTCGGTCATGCGGCGATCCGGTCGGGCGACAGCGCGGCGTGGGCCTCGGCCAGGATTTGGTAGGACCGCTTGCGCGCCCCGTGGTCCCAGATGGCGGAGGCGACCATCAGCTCGTCCGCGCCCGTTTGTTCCAAGAACTCCGCCAGCCCGCGCCGCACCGTTTCCGGCCCGCCCACGATGGAACAGCGCAACATGGCGCTGGCCTGCGCCTTCTCGGTAGGCGACCAGTATGTCTCGATGTCGTCGATCGGCGGCAGCAGCTTGCCGCGGGTGCCGCGGAACATGTTGACGAAGCTTTGCTGCGCCGAGGTGAACAGCCGCCGTGCTTCCGCATCCGTGTCGGCGGCAACCACGTTCACGCCTGCCATGGCGTGCGGGCGCTCGATCTGGCCGGGTTCAAAGCGGGCGCGGTAGGTGGCGAGCGCCTGGTGCAGCGCCTCCGGGGCGAAGTGGGACGCAAAGGCGTAGGGCAGGCCCAGCATCGCGGCGAGCTGCGCGCCGTAGGTGCTGGACCCCAAGATCCAAAGCGGGACGCGGGTATCGGCGCCGGGCACCGCCTGCACCGCTTGGCCGGGCTGCACGGGGCCGAGCAGCGCCTGCAGCTCCAGCACGTCCTGGGGAAACTCGTCGGCGTTGGAAGGAGGCCGGCGCAGCGCGCGCAGCGTCCGCTGGTCCGTGCCCGGCGCGCGGCCGAGGCCCAGGTCGATGCGGCCGGGATACAGCGATTCCAAGGTGCCGAACTGCTCGGCGATCACCATGGGCGAATGGTTGGGCAGCATGACCCCGCCGGACCCGACGCGGATCGTGCTGGTGCCGCCGGCGACGAAGCCGATGACCACCGCCGTCGCCGCGCTGGCGATGCCGACCATGTTGTGGTGCTCGGCCAGCCAGTAGCGCCGGTATCCCAGGCGCTCGGCGTGCTGCGCCAGGTCGCGGGCGTTGCGCAGCGCGTCGCCGGGCGTCGATCCTTGCGGCACGGGGGCGAGGTCCAGGACCGATAATGCGGGCATGTGATGGCTCCTTGCGGACATATCCCGGCATAAGTCAGCATTCCCGATGGGCGGCGCAAGCCTGCGCGGCACGCGGCTTCCATGCGGCAAGGTATGTCTCTCTTGCGCGCGGCCGTAGGATCGCCACATCAAAGGCCCACCCATGCGATGACGTAGGAGGCGGATTGTTGGACCTTCCCCTTTCCAGCGCTCCCGCCGCCGTGCCGGAGCTTGCGGAACGGCGGCCGACGGTTGCTTGGCGGCACGGCGCGCCGGCCGGCGGAGACCGGATGGTGCCGGAAGAAACGGCCATCGCTTTCTCCTACAACCGCATCGCCCACGCCGTGATGATGGCGACGCCCGGCGACCTCCAGGACTTCGCCGTGGGCTTCAGCATCACCGAGGGCATCGTCGCCGGCGCCGCCGAGATCGAGGAGCTTGAGATCGTCCCCGCGGCGCACGGCGTCGAGCTGCGCATGTGGATCGCAGCGTCCGCGATGCAGGCGGTCGAGGCCCGGCGGCGTCAGATGGCGGGACCCACGGGATGCGGGATGTGCGGCCTCGAAAGTCTGGGCCAGGCAATGCGTGGCGCCCCGTCCGTGCCCCCCGGTCTGCGGTTCTCGCCCGCGCAGGTGCAGGCGGCGGTGGCATCGCTGTTCCCGGCGCAGGCCCTCAACCGCGTGACCCGAGCGGTCCATGCCGCCGGGTTCGTGCAGCCGGGCCACGCGCCCTTGGTGCGGGAGGACGTGGGCCGGCACAACGCGCTGGACAAGCTCGGCGGCGCCATGGCCCATGCGAACAGGGACCCCGCGGCCGGTATGCTGGTGATGACCAGCCGCGTTTCGGTCGAGCTGGTGCAAAAGGCCGCGCGCATCGGCATTCCGATGCTCGTTGCGGTATCGGCGCCCACGGCGCTGGCGCTCCGCGTGGCGGAGGAGGCCGGCATCACGGTGGCCGGCATCGCGCGGGACGACGGCTTTGAGGTGTTCACCCACCCCGACCGCATCGTGTAGCTTAAAGTCAGTTTCAAAACCGATGAACGGCCGCGGGCAATGCGCTGCCGGCCGAAGGGGAACGTCGATCAATGGATGGAACCGTGTTGGACGCAGGCGATGCCAAGGCTGGTCTGCTCAGCCGCAGCCGGACCGTGGCGCGGCCCGGCTTCAACCGCTGGGTCGTGCCGCCGGCCGCCTTGGCAATCCATCTTTGCATCGGCATGGCCTATGGGTTCTCGGTGTTCTGGCTGCCGCTGTCGCGGGTGCTGGGCGTCACGGCCCCGGTCGCGTGCCCGGCGGACACGTCGCTGCTGCAGGCGCTGGTCACCACGACCTGCGATTGGCGCGTGTCCGATGTGAGCGTGATGTACACGCTGTTCTTCGTGTTCCTCGGCTCCTCCGCGGCAATCTGGGGCGGTTGGCTGGAGCGGGCGGGACCGCGCAAGGCCGGGTTCGTGGCGACCCTGTGCTGGTGCGGCGGCCTCGCGGTCTCGGCACTGGGCATCTACCTGCACCAGCTTTGGATGCTGTGGCTGGGGTCTGGGGTGATCGGCGGCATCGGCTTGGGCCTGGGCTACATCTCGCCGGTCTCGACCCTGATCAAGTGGTTCCCGGACCGGCGCGGCATGGCGACCGGCATGGCGATCATGGGCTTCGGCGGCGGGGCGTTGATCGGCGCGCCGCTGGCCGACCTGCTGATGAACTATTTCCGCGGCCCCGGCACGGTGGGCGTTTGGCAGTGCTTCCTGGTTCTAGCGGTTCTTTACGCCGTGTTCATGTTCGCCGGCACCTTCGGCTACCGGGTGCCGCCGGCCAACTGGGTGCCCGAAGGCTGGACCGCCCCGGCCGCCCGGCACGGCATGGTCACCCGGCGCAATGTGCACCTACGCGACGCGCACAAGACGCCGCAGTTCTGGCTGATCTGGGCGGTGCTGTGCCTCAACGTCTCGGCCGGCATCGGCGTGCTCGGCCTGGCCTCGCCCATGCTGCAGGAAATCTTCGCGGGTTCGCTGATCGGCCAGCCGGAGGTGCGGTTCGGCGCGCTGGACGCAGGCCAGAAGGTTGCGGTGGCGACGATCGCCGCGGGCTTCGTGGGCTTGTTGTCGCTGTTCAACATCGGCGGCCGGTTCTTTTGGGCGTCCCTTTCCGACAAGATCGGGCGGAAGCTCACCTACGCGACGTTCTTCGTGCTCGGCATCGCGGTGTATGCGCTGGCGCCGTGGGCCGCGCATGGCAGCCAGCAGGCGCTGTTCGTGGCGATGATGTGCGTGGCCCTGTCGATGTACGGCGGCGGGTTCGCGACCGTGCCGGCGTATCTCGCCGACATGTTCGGCACGCAGTTCGTTGGCGCGATCCACGGGCGGCTGCTGACGGCGTGGTCCACGGCCGGCGTGATCGGCCCGCTGGTGATCACCTATATCCGCGAGGCGCAGATCGCGGCCGGCGTGCCGCGGGAGCAGGTGTATGACCGCACCTTGCTCATCCTCGCCGGGTTTCTCGCGGTGGGCTTCGTGGCGAACCTGCTGATCCGCCCGGTGGCGGAGCGTTGGTACATGAAGGACGGCGACGCGCTGGAACAGGCCGCGATGGTTGCGGGCGGGTCCTACGGCATCGGCCGCGGCGGATTCACGCTGCCCGCGGTGGCCGCCTGGGCGTGCGTGGGCTTGCCGCTGGCCTGGGGGGTATACATCACGCTCAGCAAGGCGTTCGTCCTGTTCCGGTAGCAGGAGCGCAGCATGGCAACCGTCGGGTTCATCGGGCTGGGCAACATGGGCGGCCCGATGGCGGCGAACCTGGTCTGCGCCGGGCACGGCGTCCGCGGGTTCGACCTGGCCGACGCGGCGCTTGCGGCGCTGGCCGCGGCCGGCGGCAGCAAGGCCGCATCGGTCGCGGACGCGGCGGCCGGGGCCGAGGTCGTCATCACCATGCTGCCGGCCGGGCGTCATGTGCGCGAGGTACTGACCGCGGCGGACGGCGTGTTCGCACGGGCCGCGCCAGGCGCGCTGCTGATCGACTGCTCGACCATCGACGTTGCCACGGCGCGGGACATGGCGGGGCAGGCGGAAGCTCGCGGTCTCGCCATGTTGGACGCCCCGGTGTCCGGCGGCGTGTCAGGCGCCGCGGCGGGCACGCTCACCTTCATGGTCGGCGGCGCGGAGGCCGCGTTCGGGCGGGCGCAGCCGGTGCTTTCGGCCATGGGCAAAACGGTGGTCTTGGCTGGCGGCGCGGGGGCTGGGCAGGCGGCGAAGGTCTGCAACAACCTGATCCTCGGCATTTCCATGCTGGCCGTGTCGGAGGCGTTCGCCCTGGCCGACAAGCTCGGCCTGTCCGCCCAGGCGCTGTTCGACATCAGCAAAGCGTCGTCCGGGCAGTGCTGGGCGCTCACTTCGTATTGCCCGGTGCCTGGCCCGGTGCCGGCCTCGCCCGCCAACCGCGACTACCAGGCCGGCTTCGCGGCGGCGCTGATGCTGAAGGACCTGACGCTTGCGACCGATGCCGCGGCTGCGACCGGCGCTGCGGGCGTCCTGGGCCAACCCGCGCGGGCGGCCTACGCGCGGCTGGCGGAGCTTGGGATGGGCGACAAGGACTTCTCCGTCGCGGCGCGTGCGTTGCTCCAGGGGCAGTTGGGCCGCTAAAAGGGCGGGATGATTGATCCCGCCGCGCCGATGCCGGCTCCCATGCTGCACGAGGCGCCCGAATGACGGTGCTGGCCAGCGGCGTGGACCCGCGGTCGCCGGCGTTCGCGACCAACCGCGACCGCATGGCGGCTTTGGTTCAGGAGTTGCGCGGGGTCGTGGACCAGATCCGGCTCGGCGGCGGCGAGGCGTCGCGACGGCGGCATACGGGGCGTGGCAAACTGCTGCCGCGGGATCGCGTGCGTATGCTGATCGACCCCGGCAGCCCGTTCCTTGAGCTGTCGCAACTGGCGGCGCACGGGATGTACGGCGGCGACATCCCGGCCGCGGGCATCATCACCGGCGTGGGCCGCATCGCCGGGCGCGAGTGCGTGGTGGTGGCGAACGACGCCACGGTGAAGGGCGGCACCTACTTCCCGATCACGGTGAAGAAGCATCTGCGCGCGCAGGAGATCGCCCAAGCGAACCGGCTGCCCTGCGTCTATTTGGTGGACAGCGGCGGCGCCAACCTGCCGAACCAGGACGAGGTATTCCCCGACCGCGACCACTTCGGCCGCATCTTCTTCAACCAGGCGCAGATGTCCGCTGCGGGCATCCCGCAGGTCGCCGTGGTGATGGGAAGCTGCACCGCGGGCGGCGCCTACGTGCCGGCGATGTCGGACCAGAGCGTGATCGTGCGCAAGGGAGGCACCATCTTCCTCGCCGGCCCGCCTTTGGTGCGCGCCGCGACGGGGGAGGTGGTGACGGCGGAGGAGCTGGGCGGCGGCGAACTGCACAGCCGGGTCAGCGGCGTCACGGACCACCTGGCGGAGAACGACGCCCACGCGCTCGGCATCGCGCGGTCCATTGTCGGCGCGCTGAACAGCGTGAAGCGGCCCACGCTCGACATCCGGCCGCCGCGGGAGCCGCTGTTTCCCGCGCACGACCTGTATGGCATCGTGCCCGCCGACGTGCGGGAGCCGTACGACGTGCGCGCCCTGATCGCGCGGATCGTGGACGGGTCCGAGCTGGACGAGTTCAAGCACCTGTATGGCCCGACGCTTGTGACCGGCTTTGCCCGTATCTGGGGCTACCCGGTCGGCATCGTCGCCAACAACGGCATTCTGTTCAGCGAAAGCGCGCAGAAGGGGGCGCATTTCATCGAGTTGTGCGCGCAGCGCGGCATCCCCTTGGTGTTCCTGCAGAACATCACCGGCTTCATGGTCGGCCGAAAATACGAGAGCGGCGGCATCGCCAAGGACGGCGCCAAGATGGTCACGGCGGTCGCCACCGCGGCCGTGCCGAAGTTCACCGTCGTGGTGGGCGGCAGCTTCGGCGCCGGCAATTATGGCATGTGCGGGCGGGCCTTTTCGCCGCGGTTCCTGTGGATGTGGCCCAATGCCCGCATCTCCGTGATGGGCGGCGTGCAAGCGGCGTCCGTGCTGGCTACGCTGCGGCGGGACAACTTGGGGGTGCAGGGCAAGGCTTGGTCGGCGGAGGAAGAAGCCGCCTTCAAAGCGCCCATCGAGGCGCAGTACGAGGCGCAAGGCAATCCTTACTACTCTAGCGCCCGGCTGTGGGATGACGGGGTGATCGATCCGGCCGACACCCGCATGGTGCTCGGCCTCGGCCTGTCCGCCAGCCTGAACGCGCCCATCGAAACATGGGCCGAGCAGCGAAAGGCTGCCGGCGGCTTTGGCCTGTTCCGGATGTGACGGCCATGTTCGACACGATCCTGATCGCCAACCGCGGGGAGATCGCCTGCCGGGTGATCCGCACCGCCCGGCGCCTCGGCATCCGCACGGTGGCGGTGTATTCGGAGGCGGACGCGAACGCGCTGCACGCCGCCATGGCCGATACCGCAATCCTGATCGGCCCGGCGCCGGCGCGAGATAGCTACCTCAACATCGCCCGCATTCTCGACGCGGCCCGGCGCTCCGGCGCACAGGCGATCCACCCCGGCTACGGCTTCCTCAGCGAGAACGCCGAGTTCGCTGCCGCCTGCGCCGCCGCCGGGGTCGTGTTCATCGGCCCGCCGCCCGAGGCGATCCGCGCCATGGGCAGCAAGTCGGCGGCCAAGACGCTGATGCAGGGGGCGGGCGTGCCGCTGGTGCCGGGCTACCACGGCGCGGACCAGGACCCGGCGCATCTGGCAAGCGAGGCCGCGCGCATCGGCTTTCCCGTGCTGATCAAGGCCAGCGCCGGCGGCGGCGGCAAGGGGATGCGCGTGGTGGACGACCCCGCCGGCTTCGAGGCGGCGCTGGCGCTGGCCAAGGGCGAGGCGCGCTCCTCCTTCGGCGACGACGCCGTGCTGATTGAGCGTTACCTGACCCGCCCGCGCCACATCGAAATCCAGGTCTTCGCCGACACCCATGGCCATGTCGTGAGCCTGTTCGAGCGCGACTGCTCCATCCAGCGCCGGCACCAGAAGGTGATCGAGGAAGCGCCGGCCCCCGGCATGGACCCGGCACGCCGCGCCAGCATGGGCGAGGCCGCCTGCGCCGCCGCCCGCGCCATCGGCTACGTCGGTGCGGGGACCGTCGAGTTCATCGTCGAAGATAACGAATTCTTTTTCATGGAGATGAACACCCGGCTGCAGGTCGAGCACCCCGTCACCGAGATGATCACCGGGCAGGATTTGGTCGAGTGGCAGTTGCTGGTCGCCAGCGGCGCGCCGCTGCCCTTGCCGCAGGACCAGTTGCGCATCGACGGCCACGCCATCGAAGCCCGGGTCTATGCCGAGGACCCCGACCGCGACTTCATGCCGGCCGTAGGCACGCTCGCCCACCTGCAGCCCCCGGCCGAGGGCGCGCATGTGCGGGTCGATACCGGCGTGCAGCCCGGCGATGCCATCGGCGTCCATTACGACCCGATGATTGCCAAGCTGATCGTGTGGGACCGCGACCGGCCGGCGGCGGTGCGCCGGCTCGCGCGTGCCTTGTCGGAATATCAGGTGGTGGGCGTGCAGACCAACCTCGGCCTGCTGCGCCGCATCGCCGCCCACCCGGCGTTTGGCACGGCCGAGTTGGATACCGGGTTCATCGGGCGGCACGGCGCCGACCTGTTGTCGCGGCGCGAGCCGGCCCCGCCCGCGGCGCTCGCCGCCGCGGTCCTGCGCGTGCTGCAGGACCGGGCGGAAACGACGGCACCGGGCAGCCATGACCCGTTCTCGCCCTGGAACCTGCCGACGGCCTGGCGGATGAACGGCGACGGCTACCAGGATATGCTGTTGGCGGAGGGCGACGCCGTTCATGCCGTGCGCGCCCATTTTTGCCCCGATGGCTCGGTCCGGCTCGACCTGCCCGGCGGCGCGGTGGTGGCAAGCGGCGACGCGGTTGACGGCCTGCGCCGCGCGACCCCGGTTGTCCGGAGCGGCAGCCTGCTGACCGTCATCCTGGACGGGACCAACTACCCGCTGACCCTCGTGGACCCGCTGGCGCCGCCGCGCGCCGAGGTTGAAGGCGGGGATCGGCTGCTGGCGCCCATGCCGGGCCGGATCGTCGATGTGCTGGTGCAGCCAGGGGCGTCGGTTGCGCAGGGCGAAGTGATGATCGTGCTGGAAGCGATGAAGGTGCAGATGCGGCTCGTGGCGCCGCGGTCGGGCATCGTGGGCGCGCTCCGCGCCGCGCCGGGCGACCTGGTGGATGACGGGGCGGAGCTGGTCAGCTTCGTCCAGCCAGAAACCCCGTGAACCGTGCCATTTTCGTCGCACTCACGAAAACTTGAGACCGTCGGGGCGTAGCAGAGTAGCAAGCCAGGGTTTGTAGTCGTTTGAGACTTCGGCAAACCGAGTCGGCCTGGTTTGCCGAGGACAGCTTTGGAGGACAAAAGCCGCATGTCGAGTCGGGTACTGGTTACGGGCGGGGCGGGGTTCATCGGTTGCCACGTGGCGCGGGCGTTGCTGCAGCGTGGCTACGAGGTTCGCGTTTTCGACAGCCTGATCGACCAGGTGCACGCCCGCGGCGCCGTGCGGGACGGCGTGCTGAACCACGTGGAGATGATCCGCGCCGACGTGCGCGACCTCGACCGGATTTCGGCGGCGCTGGACAGCGTGGACAACGTGATCCATCTCGCGGCCGAGGTTGGGGTGGGGCAGAGCATGTATGCCATCGACCGCTACGTGTCGGTGAACGACCACGGCACCGCCGTGCTGTTCCAGGCGCTGATCGACCGCCCGGTGCCGCGCGTGGTCGTCGCGAGTTCGATGAGCGTTTATGGAGAGGGGCTGTACCGGACCAGCACGGGCGAGCGCGTGGACGACGCGGTGCGCCCGGCGCATCGCCTGGCCAGCGGCTGGGACCCCGTGGGACCCGACGGCGGCGCGCTCACCCCCATGCCGACGCCGGAATCGAAGCCGCCCAACCTCGCCTCGGTTTATGCCCTGACGAAGTATGTCCAGGAGCGCCTGACGCTGACGGTCGCGCCGGCGTACGGGATGCAGGGCGTGGCGCTGCGGCTGTTCAACGTGTATGGGCCGGGCCAGGCGCTGTCCAACCCTTACACCGGCGTGCTCGCCATCTTCGCGTCCCGCCTGCTGAACCGCGAGCGGCCCCTGGTGTTCGAGGACGGGGCGCAGCGGCGCGACTTCATCCATGTGGAGGACATCGCCCGCGCCTTCATCCTGGCGCTGGAGCACCCGGACGCGCCGGGCCACGTGTTCAACATCGCGAGCGGACAGGATGTCAGCATCGCCGAGGTCGGCGCCGCGCTGGCCGACGCCATGGGCGTGCCGCACCTCCTGCCCGAGGTGATGGGCAAGGCCCGCGTCGGCGACATCCGCCATTGCTTCGCCGACATCCGGTTGGCGCGCGACGTGCTGGGCTTCGAGCCGCGGCGCTCGTTTGAGGACAGCCTGGGCGAACTGGCCGAATGGGTGCGGCAGCAGCAGGCGGAGGACCGCGTGCAGGACGCCCGCCGGGAGCTTGAGCGGCGCGGCCTCGTCGCATGACGATGAGCGGCTCTGGGCGCGGCTCCGGGCGCGGTCCCGTGCTGATCACCGGCGGCGCCGGGTTCATCGGCAGCAACCTGGCGGACCGGCTGGCGCGGGACGGCTACGACGTGCTGATCTTTGACGCGCTGGCTCGGCCCGGCGTCGAGGCCAACTTGGCCTGGCTGCGCCGCCGCCACCCGGACCGCATCGAGGCGGTGATCGCCGATCTGCGCGACCGCGACAAGCTGGAACGGGCCGCCACGGGTGCCCGTGCGGTGTTCCACCTGGCGGCGCAGGTCGCCGTCACCACCAGCCTGACCGAGCCGGAGCAGGACTTCGACATCAACCTGCGGGGAACACTGTTTCTGCTGGAGTCGCTGCGCCGGCAGCCCTCGCCGCCGCCGCTGGTGTTTGCCAGCACCAACAAGGTTTATGGCAACCTGGCCGACATCAAGCTGGCCCGCGACGGCGACGCCTACCTGCCAGAGGACCCGGCGCTGCGCCGCCACGGTGTCGGCGAGGACCGGCCGCTCAGCTTCTACACGCCCTACGGCTGCTCGAAGGGGGCGGCTGACCAGTACGTGCTGGACTACGCCCGCGGCTTCGGCGTCCCCGCCTGCGTGCTGCGCATGAGCTGCATCTATGGCCCGCGCCAGTTGGGCACGGAGGATCAGGGCTGGCTCGCCCATTTCCTTTACTCCGTTCGGGCCGGGCGGCCGATCAGCATCTACGGCGACGGGCGCCAGGTGCGCGACGTGATGTTTGTGGATGACGCGGTGGACGCCTACCTCGCGGCGTGGGACCGCATCGCCGCCGTGTCCGGCCAGGCTTTCAACCTCGGCGGCGGCCCGGCCAACGCCGTGACGCTGCTGCAGATCCTGGCCGAGATTTCGGAACTCACCGGGCGGTCCGCCGACCTGCGCTTCTCGGACTGGCGGCCGGGCGACCAACGGTATTTCGTGGCCGACACCCGCCGGGCTGCGGCGGCTTTGGGCCTGGGGCTGGCGGTCGGCTGGCGCGACGGCTTGCGGCGGCTCGCCCAGTGGATTGCCGCCGAACGCTCGCCGCGGGAGCGCGCGGTGATCGCCGGGGACGCCGCATGAGGGTGGCGCTGCTCAACCCGCCGTGGACCTTTGAGGGCAGCATCTACTTCGGCTGCCGCGAGCCGCATTTGCCGCTGGAACTCGGCTACTGCCGCGCCCTGCTGGAGCGGGACGGGCATCAGGTGCTGCTGCTCGACGGCCACCTCATGGGCCAGTCCTACGCGGAGATGGCCGAGCAGGTCCGGGCGTTCGGCCCGGCGATGACCGTGGTGACGACGGCGCCCTCCTACCTGTTCTGGCGCTGTGCGCCGCCCGAGTTGCGGGTGCCGCGGCAGATGCTGGACGCGCTGGCCGGGCAGGGGGGCATGACGGTCGCGGTCGGCCCGCACGGCTCGGCAACGCCGGGCGCGACCTTGCGCAAGCTGGGCGTTGGCGCCGTTGTGATGGGCGAATGCGAGGAGGTCGTGGCGGCGCTGGCGGCGGGCGGGCGCCCTGGCACCGTGCCGGGCACGGCGACGCTGGACGGCGGCACATTGCGGCAGGCGGGCGGGCCGCAAGCTGCGGGCTTCATCGACATGGGGCCGCTGGCCTGGCCCGACGAGTGGGTGCGGCGGCACCACCATCACCACCACCGTTTCGACCGCCCGCCTGCCAAGCCCGGAGCAGAGGTGGAGGCGTCGCGCGGCTGCCCTTATTCGTGCAGTTTTTGTGCGAAGATCGACTTCCGCGACAAGTACCGGCGGCGCGACTTGGCCCCGTTGCTGGCGGAGATCGACGGACTGATCGCGCAAGGCGTCGAGTATCTTTATTTCATTGACGAGATCTTCCTCCCGCAACGCCCCTTGCTGGAGGCGTTGCGGGAGCGCCCCATCGAGTTCGGCGTGCAAACCCGGATCGACCTTTGGAAGCCCGACCTGCTCGCCCTGCTCGGTGCTGCCGGCTGCGTGTCGATCGAGGCCGGGGTCGAGAGCCTGACGGAGGACGGCCGCGCGGCGCTCGACAAGCGTTGCCGGATGACCACCGACGAACTGGCGGACCTGCTCATCCTGGCCCGGCGGCATGTGCCCTTCGTGCAAGCCAACCTGCTGGAAACGCCCAGCGACGACGAGGCGTTGGTGACGGCGTGGCGGGACCGGCTGCGCACGGCCGGCGTGTGGGCGAACGATCCCGTGCCGCTTTACCCGTATCCCAGCTCGCCGGACTACCGCCGGCTGTTCGGCCTGCCCGACGAGGCCGCTTGGGAGCGGGCGCATTCCCATTACCTCGGCCAGTTCTCCTCGTTCTCGGACATTCAGGAGGATCGGCCAGCGCCGTTGCGGGAGTTGGAACGGGCGTGCCGGACGGGGTAGGGCGCCCCGCACCTCGGCTGCTGATGACGACCGATGCGGTAGGCGGGGTTTGGCGCTACTCGGTCGATCTCGCGGCGGGGCTGGCGGACCACGGGGTGCAAACGGTGCTGGCCGTCCTGGGGCCGTCCGCAACCCCGGCGCAGCGCGCCGAGGCCGAAGCCGTGCCGGGCTTGCGCCTGGTGGACACCGGCCTGCCGCTGGACTGGACGGCAACGGCGCCCTCCGAGCTTGACCGGGCCAGCGAACGCCTGGCCGGGCTGGCGGCGCTTGCCGGCGTGGGCAGCGTGCACCTTCATGCGCCGGCGCTGGTTGGGGCGGCACGCTGGCCGGCGCCGGTCGTGGCGGTCGCGCATTCCTGCGTGGAAACGTGGTGGCGCGCGGTACGGGGTGGGCCGATGCCGGACGACTTCGCCTGGCGCAGCGCGGCCACGCGGGCGGGCTTGCTGGCCGCGCAGGGGGTGATCGCGCCGACCGCCGCCCACGCCCGGGCGACCGAGGCCGCGTACGGCCCGGTGCCGATGGAGGTCGTGCACAACGGCAGCCGTGCTTGCCCGGTTCCGGCGCGGCCCCGACGCCCCGGCGTGCTCACGGCCGGCCGCTTGTGGGATGCCGGCAAGGCGGTGGACTGGCTCGACCGCGCTGCGCCTGGGCTGGGTGTGCCAATCTTGGCCGCCGGCCCGACCCGCAGCCCGGAAGGGGCCGAAGCGCGGTTCGACCATTTGCAACTGCTCGGCACCCTGGCGCCGGACGCGCTCGCCGCCGAGCGTGCCGGGGCCACGGTGTTCGCCTCGATGGCGCGCTACGAGCCGTTCGGCCTCGCGGTGCTGGAAGCCGCGCAGTCCGGCATGGCCCTGGTACTGTCGGACACGCCGGGGTTCCGCGAGTTGTGGGACGGCGCCGCGATCTTCGTGGCGGAGGAGGCCGGGCTGCTTCCGGCCTTGCGGCAGGCCTTGGCGACGCCGGGACCCTGGGCCGCGCAGGCGCAGGAGCGCGCCCGCCGCTACACGGTCGAGGCGATGGCGGCCGGCACGCTCGCGGTGCATCGCGGCGTGGCGGTGCGGGCGTGATGCGCTTCGTTTACTTCACCCATTCCCTGGCGTCCTGCTGGAACCACGGCAACGCGCACTTCCTGCGCGGCGTGCTGCGCGACCTTCTGGCGCGCGGGCATGACGTGCGGGCCTTTGAACCCGCCAACGCTTGGAGCCGCGAAAACCTGCGGGCCGACGGCGGCCCAGCCGCCGAAACGGGCTGGCAGGACGCCTACCCCGAACTTTCCAGCACCATTTACCAGCCCGGCGCCGACCTGGCCGAGCTTGTGGACGACGCCGATGTCGTAATCGTGCACGAATGGAACGAGCCGGCGCTGGTCGCCGGCATCGGCCGCCTGCGACGCGCTGGGCACCGTTTCCGCCTCCTGTTCCACGACACCCACCACCGCGCCGTGAGCGACCCCGGCGCCATGCGCCGCTACGACCTGTCGGCCTATGACGGCGTGCTCGCTTTCGGGGAGGCGTTGGCCGAAATCTATCGCGCTTGGGGCTGGGGCGGCCGTGTGTTCACATGGCATGAGGCCGCCGATACCCGCCTGTTCCGCCCGCCGGCCACCGAGCCTACGCGCCACGGCGCGGTCTGGATCGGCAACTGGGGCGACGGCGAGCGCACGGCGGAACTGGAAGCGTTCCTGTTCGCCCCCGCCGCTGCCCTCAGCCTTCCGCTCGACGTGTATGGCGTGCGTTACCCCGAACCGGCCCTGGCCATGCTCGCCCGGCACGGCGCGCGGTATCGCGGCTGGCTGCCGAACGCGCAGGCGCCCGACGTCTTCGCCCGGCACAAGATGACGGTGCACGTGCCGCGCCGCTTCTACGCCACGACGCTGCCCGGCATCCCCACCATTCGGGTGTTCGAGGCACTGGCCTGCGGCATCCCCCTGGTTTCCGCCCCGTGGCACGATGCGGAGGGGCTGTTCACGCCGGGCGAGGACTTCCTGACGGCGCGAAACGGCGACGAGATGCGGCGGCACCTGGCGGTCCTCGATGCCGACCCGGCCCATGCCGCCGCGCTGGCGGCGCACGGCCTCGCCACGGTCCGCGCCCGGCATAGCTGCGCGCATCGCGTGGACGAGCTGCTCGCCATCCTGGACCGGCTCGACGCCTCCCAAACCCTGAGCGCCTGATGAATATCGCTTTCTACGGATCGAGCCTGCTGTCGTCCTATTGGAACGGCGCCGCGACCTACTACCGCGGCTTGTTGGGCGCACTGGCCCGGCTGGGCCACGGCATCACCTTCTACGAGCCGGACGCTTTTGACCGGCAAAGCCACCGCGACATCGAGCCGCCGCCCTGGGCGCGCGTTGTCGTATACCCGGCGACGATCCCCGGCGTGCAGGCGGTGCTGGCCGAGGCGTCGCACGCCGACATCGTGGTCAAGGCCAGCGGCGTCGGCGTGTTCGACGACGAGCTTTTGGCCGGCATCCTCCGGCACGCCCGGCCCGGCGCCGTCCGGGCGTTCATGGACGTGGACGCGCCCGCGACCCTCGCCGCCATCCGCGCCGATGCGGCCCATCCCATGCGCCGCGCACTGCCGGACCTCGACCTGATCTTGACCTATGGCGGCGGGCCGCCGGTCGTGGATGCTTACCTATCGCTCGGGGCGCGGCAATGCGTGCCGATCTACAATGCGCTCGACCCAGCGACGCACCATCCGGTTCCCGCGATGCCGCAGTATCGGGCGGACCTGGCCTTCCTCGCCAACCGCCTGCCGGACCGGGAAGCCCGGGTGGAAGCGTTCTTCCTCCATGCCGCGGCGCGCTGTCCCGCGCAGGCGTTCCTGCTGGGCGGCAACGGTTGGCACGACAAGGCGATGCCGGGCAACGTCCGCGCCGTGGGCCACGTGGGCACGGCGGAGCACAATGCCTTCAACTGCTCCGCGCTCGCGGTGCTGAACGTGGCGCGGGACAGCATGGCGGCGGTGGGCTTCTCCCCGGCCACCCGGGTGTTCGAGGCGGCCGGCGCCGGCGCGTGCCTGATCACCGACGCCTGGGAAGGCATCGAGCTGTTCCTGCAACCCGGCGCCGAGGTGCTGGTCGCGCGGGACGGCGCCGACGTGGCGGAGCACCTCCAAGCCCTGACCCCGGCCCGCGCCCGCGCCGTGGGTGACGCCGCCCGGGCGCGTGTCCTGGCCGAGCACACCTATGGGCAGCGGGCGGTGATCCTCGATCGGCTGCTGCGCGACGCCGCCGCGCGCAAGCGGCCGGCGGCCTGAAGGGGCTGACACGCCGGGCCGCGGGGAGTATGCCCGCCTGATGGCCGACATCGTTCCCGACGACCCAACCCTGGCGGCAACAAGCGAAGCGATCCCGGCCTACAGCCACCAGCAGATCAAGCGCGTGATCATCGGTATCATGCTGTGCATCCTGCTGGCCTCCTTGGACCAGACGGTGGTGATCCCCGCGGTGCCCGCCATCGCTTCCGACCTGGGCGCGTTTGGGCACCTGTCCTGGATCGTCACCGCCTACCTGCTGACCAGCACTGCGGCGACGCCGATCTACGGCAAGCTGTCGGATATCTATGGGCGTCGCGCCCTGCTGCTGCCGGCGCTCGTGCTGTTCATTGCCGCCAGCATGTTTTGCGGCTTCGCGCAGAGCTTGCCGCAGTTGATCGCTGCGCGGGCGCTGCAGGGCCTGGGCGGCGCCGGGCTGATGGCGATGGCGCAAGCGGCGGTGGCGGATGTCGTGTCGCCGCGGGAGCGCGGGCGCTACCAGGGCTACATGGCGTCCATGTGGGGGGTGTCCTCCGTGGCCGGGCCGCTCGTCGGCGGCTACGTGACGGACCACCTGTCTTGGCGCTGGGTGTTCTGGGCCAACCTGCCGCTGGGATTGGTGGCGATGTGGCTGTGCGACCGGGCGCTGCGGACCATGCCGGTGCAGCGGCGGGACGCCCGCATCGACGGCGCGGGCGCGGCGCTGCTGGCCGGCGGCGTCACGGCGCTGCTGCTGATGCTGAGCTGGGGCGGCACGGAGTTCCCGTGGGCGTCGCCTCCGGTGCTGGGCATGGGCGCCCTGGGCGTCGTGTTGCTGGCCACCCTGGTGTGGCAGGAGCGCCGCGTGGCCGACCCGATCCTGTCGCCGCGGCTGTTCGGCAACCCGGTGTTCCTGCGCGGCGTGCTGATCGCGTTCTTCACGTCGCTCGGGCTGTTCGGCGCCACCTTCCTGCTGCCGCTGTATTTCCAGCTTGTGCTTGGGGTGGATGCCGCCGGGTCCGGGCTGTTGGTGATGCCGTTCCTGGTGGGCACGGTGGTCGGCGCCTTCGCAGCGGGCCAGTATGCCCGGCGGATCGGGCGCACGAAGGGCATCGTGATGACCGCCTTGCTGGCCACGGTGGCCGGGTTCGTGGGCCTGGCCGTGCTGGCCGGCCGCGCGCCGCTGTCCCTCGTGCTGCCCTGCACGGCGCTGGTGGGCCTCGGCACGGGGGCCGCGATGCCGAGCATCCTGGTGCAGGTGCAGAACGCGGCGGCGCGGCGCGACGTGGGCGCGGCGACGGGGTCCCTGCTGTTCCTGCGCTCAATGGGCGGGGCGTTCGGCAGCACGGTCGTCGGCTCGCTGTTGGTCGCCCGCTTCAACGCCGGGCTTCATGCCGCGGGGATCGCGGACAGCGTTGACCTCGGCGCCTTGCGGGGCGGGGCGGAGGGCATGGCCGACCTCGGCAGCCTCGGCCTGGCCCGGGCGGCGCTGGTCGGCGGCTTCCAGCTTTCGTTCGGGGTGTGCGCCGTGCTGCTCGGCGTCGCCGTCGTTATCGGCGCCGGGATGCGCGACCTGCAGCTCCGGTCGGCTGATGCGCCCCGGGACCTCGCCCATTAATTCCGGATCGGCGCGCAGTTGGTCCGTCCGGCCGCCGCGCAGTCCTGGATCGTCGCTGCACCTCGCAGCGCCCCGGCCAGCCACAGCCCGCCGCCGACCAGGACGGCCAGAACGATGACGGTCGCCACGATCTGGCGGATGCGGCCGGGGTCCTGGTCCTCGCTCAACGCACGCCCTCCCGAAAAATGCGGCGCCTGCGGCGTGCGCGGTTGACAGGGCCGCGATGCTTCCGGCCATAACACGTCATGCGTGTCCCCCGCCTGCCATGGTTTGCGCCCTTGCTGGCGCTGACGCTTTCCTTTGCCGCGCCGGCGCGGGCAGGCGATTTCTCTTTTACAACATCGGACGGCGTTCGGCTGCATTTGATCGAGGCCGGGCCGCCCCGGGCGCCGACCATCGTGTTCGTGCCGGGCTGGGCGATGCCGGCCTGGATCTTCCAATCGCAGATCGCCGCATTTTCCCGCGCCTACCATGTCGTGGCGCTCGACCCGCGCGGCCAGGGCGACAGCGAAATCCCGGCCCAGGGCTACACCCCGGCCCGGCGCGGCCAGGACATCGGCGACCTGATCGCCGCCCTGGGTGGCCGCCCGGTGCTGCTGGTCGGCTGGTCGCTCGGCGTGCTCGATAGCCTGGCCTACGTGCAGCAGGCCGGGGATGCGCGGCTGGCCGGCCTCGTGCTGATCGACAACTCGGTCGGCGAGGACCCGCCGCCCAAGCCCTCCGGCCTGCCGCTGCGCCGCGGCCCGCGGCTGGACCGCGAGGTGCAGATGCGCCGCTTCGTGCAAGGCATGTTCCGCAGCGCGCCCGGCGAAGCATACCTCACGCGCCTGACCGACGCCGCGCTGCGCACGCCGCCCGATGTGGCCGCCCGCCTTGCAAGCTACGGGGTGCCGCGCAGCTATTGGCGGGATGCGGTGTATTCCGTGAGCAAGCCCATCCTTTACGTCGTCCGCCCCCGATTCGCTGGGCAGGCGGCGAACCTCGCGGCGCGGCACCCGGCGGCGGAAACCGCGCTGTTCGCGACAGCCGGCCACGCGCTGTTCGTGGACGAGCCGGCGCGCTTCAACGGCCTGCTGGACGACTTCATCAACCGCAGGGTCGTTTGGCAATGACGAGCTTGGCGAAGGCCGCGCGCCCGCGCATGTCGCTGGTGCCGCTGTTCCTGATCTCGGGCGCCGCGGTGGCCTATGAGATCGCGCTGACCCGGTACTTCGCCGTCGCGAAGTGGTCGGAGTATGGCTACTGGATCATCTCCATCGTCATGGTCGGCTTCGCGCTCAGCGGCGTGACCGTGGCGCTGGCGCGGGATTGGGCGGTGCGGCACGGGGCGGCGCTGCTTGCGTGGTTGCCGGTGGCGCTGGTGCTGGCCGCCGCGGGCGGCTACCAGGCCACCACCGCGAACCCGTTCAACCCGCTGCAGTTGCAGAACGCGGTGACGTTCTTGCCGCAGCTCGGCTACATCGCCCTGTACTACGCGGTCCTTCTGCCCTTCTTCTTCCTGACCGGGCTGTATATCAGCCTGACCTTCGTGCTGAACGAGGACCGGGTGGCCCGGGTGTATGGCTTTGACCTGACCGGCGCCGGGGCGGGGGCGGCGCTGGTGTTGGGGTTGATGAACGTGCTGCACCCGTTCCAGCTCGTGGCGGCGCTGCTGGTGCTGCTGGCCGCAAGCGCCTGGTTCGGCCCGCGTCCGGCCCGGGTCGGCCTGGCGGCCCTTGCGGCGCTGATCGCCAGCGAGGCCGTGCTGCTGCTGGACTCGCGGGCGGATTACAACGACTTCAAGGCGATCTACGCCCCGCTGCACGTGCCAAACGCGAAGCAGGTGGCCGAAATCCGCTCGCCGCGCGGCATCTACGCGCTGCTCGACGACTTCACCGAGCGGGTCGATACCGACGTGTCCAACAACGCCGGCATGTTGGGCGTGCCGGGGCCGCCGCAGGCGCTCGGCTTGTATCGCGACGGCAACCGCATCGCGGCGCTCCCCAAGGCCGGAGGCGCCACCGCCGCCTACGCTCCGGCGGCGCTCGACGCGCTGCCCTACCGCCTGCTGCCCGGCGTCCGTGTCCTGCTCGCCGGCACGGGCGGCGGCTTCCGCGTGCGGCAGGCCCTCGGCTTGGGCGCCAGCCACGTCGATGCGCTGGAACCCGACCCGGTGCTGCTCGACGCCCTGCGCCATGGCCTCGGCCCGTCCCCGGCCTTGGCCGCGGATCTGCGGGTGAGCCTGTCCCCCGACAGCCCGCTGGCGGCGGCGCGGAGCGGCGGGCGCTACGACCTGGTTGATATCGCCGGGGATTTCCTTGATGCGGCCGAGGCGAACAGCGCCGCTTATACGGCTGAGGCCATGGCCGGCTACCTCCGCACGCTCGCGCCCGGCGGGTTGGTGTCGATTCCGGTCTCGATCCGGGAGTTCCCGGTCTATGCCGTCCGCGTGCTGGCGACGGTGCGGGACGCGCTGCGCCGGGCGCAGGTTGCCGATCCGGCGGCGCATGTCGTGGTGTACCGCTCCGCCTGGAACCTGCGGGTCCTGGTCGGCAACGAGCCTTGGACGCCCGAGCGCGTCGCCGCCGTGCGCGCCTTTTGCGACGAGCGGTCGTTCGACGTGTCATACTACCCCGGCATGGACGTGGAGGCCGCCCGCGCCGACATCTACAACGACCTGCCGGCGGTCAGCTTCGAGAGCGGCGAGGTCACATCCGGCGCCGGGTCTTCGGATGCGGTGGCGGACGAGGCGGGGCAGGTGCTGCGGGGCGAGCGCAGCGAGTCGCAGGATGCCTTCAACTTGTCCCCCATCACCCTCGACCGCCCGTCCTACTACGCCATCCTGCGCCTGGACCAGCTTCCAACTATCCTGAAACGGCTGGAAATCCTGCCGCAGGCCGAGGTCGGGCAGCTCGTCAACCTCGCGGTCCTGCTGCAGGCCATTGTCATCGCGCTGATCGTGCTGGCGGTGCCGCTGCTGGCGCCCCGTGTCGCCGGCAGCCGGTCCGGCCGCCCGGCGATGCTGCGACCGATTTTGTACTTCGCCTCGCTCGGCCTCGGCTTCCTGTTCATCGAGATTTTCCTGATCGAGAAGGCCAGCCTTTACCTCAATGACCGGACCAGCGCCTTTGCCCTCGTGTTGACCGGGATGCTGGTGTTTTCGGGCCTCGGCAGCCTATTGGCCGACCGGGTGCGGCATGTCGGCATCGCCTTGTCGGCCGCGGTGGTCGTGGGCTGGTGCGCCCTTGTTCTGCTGGGGTTGCAGCCGTTCCTGCTGGCGACCTTGGGCCTGCCTTGGCTGCTGCGGGCGGCCATCATCGTCGCGCTGGTAGCGCCGGTGTCGCTGGCGCTCGGTATGCCGTTCCCGCTCGGCCTGGCCCGGGCCGGCAGCGCCGGGGGCGGGCTGCTGCCTTGGGCCTGGGGCCTGAACGGCGCGTTCTCCGTCGTCGCCACGCCGCTTGCCAACCTTATTGCGGTGCAGTCCGGCTTTGACAGGGTTCTGCTGATCGCGGCTTTGCTTTATGTCGTGACCTATCTCGCCTATCCCTCCGTCCGAAAGACCGTCCAGTGGCAGCCATCTCCCACCACCTGACCCGCCGCGCCGTCCTGGCTGGCGCCCTGGCTGCGCCTCTTGCCGGACGCGCCTGGGCCGTAGCGACGCCGGGTTGGACGCGGGAGGCCTACATGGAGGCCATGCGCCAGTCCGGCCGGCCCACCGACCTGACCGAAGCGCAGTTCCAGGCGATCCAGGCCCGCAAGCCCGCGGCGATGCAGCGGATCGAGACCTATTTGAAAGAACGCCTCGGCGCCGCCGACCCGGCGGTGCTGCGCGCCTTCCAGGAAGTGCCGCGCGAGTACTTCCATTACAACTATCCCGAGCACCGCTCGCAATCCGGCGTCGCCTACGAGGACGACCCGAAGCCTTGGGCGCTCGGCTACGGCTCGGCGCTGTCCGACTACCTCGGCCAGGCCTACATGACCCAGGTGTGCAAGCCGCAGCCCGGCGACACGACGTTGGAGATCGGCACCGGCAGCGGTTTCCAAAGCTCGCTGCTGTCCCGCATCGTCCAGCACAGCTACTCCATCGAGATCATCGAGCCGCTGGGCCAGGCGGTGGGCAAGATTTTCGCGCCGCTCGGCTACGAAAACGTGCAGACCCGGGTGGGCGACGGCTATTTCGGCTGGCCGGAGGTGACGGGCGGGTTCGATGTGGTCATTGTGACCTGCGCCGCGCAGTATGCGCCGCCGGATTTGTTTAAGCAGTTGAAGCCGGGCGGGCGGATGCTGATCCCGATTGGGCAGCCGTTCAAGCGGGGGCAGTTGCTTTATGTTTACACGAAGGACGAGGACGGGAAGGTTCGGTCTCGGAAAGATGTGGGGGTGTTCTTTATTCCGATGACGGGGGCTATGATGAACCGGCCGAAGCCGGGGGGCGGGGCGGGGGAGAGTGCTGGGCCGGTGCCTGCTGCTTCTGCAGAATAGCCCTGTATAAGGTTTATCTGTTATAGCCTTTTGCTCCTATGCCGCGACTCCTCTCCACGGCTGCACCTCGCCCGGTGTCTTTAGGCCTTCGCAGAAAACCATCACCTCGGTCCCCTCATAGCTAGCATGGGCTGAGTAGCGCAAACCGAACGTTTGTTGCCGAAATCTAGAGTAGAATTGACGTATCGGTTCAGCGTTGTCATATGAGACGATCCATTTCTGCTGAATTTTAGTGACGAGCTTTGATATAGCTTCATGATCACTATGTTGATAATGATCCTCATAAAGCTTTTTTCCTTTCTCATAGTAAGGAGGATCCACATATACCAGTGCCGATATTGGTATTTCATTCAGAGGACCATTTATGAATTCGGAGGCATCTAAGTTATATAAACTGATTCGTGGCGAGTAACTGGCAATCTTGGCGATCCGCTTTGATAGTTGTTGGCGATTGAAGCGAGCATCCAGTTTCCAGGGACCATCCTGATTTTTGCCGCCAATGACGCCTGCTGTGATGATACCAGAACGGTTTGTGCGGTTTAAGAAAAAGGTTGAGAATCCTAATGCTATGATGCCTGCTTCGGCATCTGATTGGACCGCCTTCTGCCTTTTCCACTCATCCACCGTGACCGGCGTGTCATAAACCAAGCGGCATAGCTCTTCTGGCGCGTCGAGAAGACATCGCCAAAATGCGTGGACAGACCTATTCAAATCGTTCAGATGAACATGACTAACGTACTCGAGATAAAGCAGAGAAATCGCGATGCTTGCGCCTCCTGCGTAAGGTTCTACATAATGCCCACCTATGAGATCATTCATTTCAACTAAATTAACTATGTACTGGGAAAGACGTCCCTTTCCCCCTGGATACCGTAATGGGCTATCGAACATGAACGTCTCCTATCAGACCGATGTAGCCCACTTCGATCTTGATGGCCAGCGTGATTTTTAACGAGCAGCATGCAATAATTGAAGATAGATTTCCCAGGTGTCCCACGCAGCCATGATGCTCATGGCATCAGGCTTCGTGTGCCGGTTGTGGAAATAGCCATGCAAGGTGCTGATCGAGAATGAAGCCGTGCTCTTGGGATCGCAGGCCACACGAACCTGAGCAAGCGTTTTCAATTTACCAGTCCCATCAATCACGCTTAGTACAGCATTTACTTTTGCCGAGAGGGGTATTCCTGTGTCATCCCAATTTGATCTGCCCTTGACGGACGGTGGAATGGGAATCCCTTTTTCCTCCAACAACGCTTCGCTACTAAGTTCTATGAACACCCGCAGAAGGAAGGACGCAGCATTCTCATTATTTTTTAAGACGATATCCCTGCATTCTCGATACAGACCGTTGAGACGGTCGCCCTTCACAGAGAAGGTCTGACCTCCTTTCCTCGGCGCAAGCGTGCCACGCGGCGCTGGGATCGGCTTGGTTCTAGATGGAGATGCGGTCGATTTAGGCTGGACTCGATGCTGAGTTATAGGCCCAATTACATCAGGTCGGTTTTCGGGTGTAGCTATGCCGTCGGATGGGCTGCTATCGCTATTCGATGCGGCTGTATTATCAATTTTCGCCTTTACCGCAAATTCGGCAAATCGAGCAATGAAAGTCTCTCGGTCGCGGTCGGATTCGACGTGAGCGAAGCGGAATTCGGGTGCAGCGATGCCGCGTAGTACACGCCGCAATAAATTCTTGCCAGCTTCTTCATTTTCATTCTCAAACTTGATAACACCTGTCTTCAAGTTTATGTCAATCCCAAGTAGAGTTGAAAGTGCAGAAGCATTCAGTACACGGTCAACAGTCGTCCATTTAGGATCTAGCATATCGGTAAGCTCTGCCCATTCGTCGCTATCATCTTGCAGATATTCGACTACTGCTAAGAATCTCTCCGCTTTCGTACCCTGATCCCGGTTCGCGCGAGCCTTAGCCAGAGTCTTCCAACTCTGTAGTCCAACGCCGGATGCCGAGGTCATGTGGCGGCGCCTTTGCCAGGGCTGTGCCTCGTCTCTGGTGGCAAACACCAGTGCCTCTATCTGCCGCATAGGCCTTTCCGAAAATTGAGATGCTAAAACCGAAAATGCTTTCTCGACAACTGTGCCAGCGGCCAAAGCAGGCGCTTCCATGATTTTGAGGGCTGCTATGCGCCGGTTGCCCTCTAAAACGACATACATCCCAGGAGCGTCGACATCGCGCGTCACCCAAATCGGCTCGCCTGGACTAAGCCCCAAAGCCAGCAGATCTTCCGCGAGGTTTACAAGTTTGCGCCGCTGATCCTCAATAATAGCGGCTATGGCATCTCGTTGACTTGCTACCGCTCCAATTCGATAATTCTTCTGATCAAGCCGCAGTTCAGTGAGTTTGAATGTTTCAAAACTAGCCATTTGCCTTCCAACCTCACCGCCGTCTTGCGGCCCTTTCAAGTCGCGAGGCTACCTAAAATACCTTGATGTGTGAAGTGCATAACTACCCTATCTAATAGGATACTCCTTGTATAGCCTCTGTTCATCGTGCGTGTATTCGGTCATTCCGTCAAATCCTTTAATGCAGCGTCAGGTTTACATTCCACAAATCGTAACAAGAACCGAATAGTCGGGTCCATGTTGGTTCGGAACTGTTCCAAATTGCGCACCGTCGCCACAGGCACGCTAATTCCTTCAGCAAACGCTTCTTACGTCATCCGCAGCCACGTTCGGATCGCCCGACGTTCGGCACCGAGCGGAATGGCGGTAACGGCGCATCGGGGTTTTCGCCATCCTCGGTCCGATGTCAGCAAATGTCTTTTTTTCGTCACCGCGATTTTCGCGAGGCTTGTTGTCGGGCATGTCGCCCTAATCTCCTCCAAAGCCATCGGCTCACATGCCATCGCCTCCGCTCCCTCTTGTTTGCGACCCGGGCCGAAACGACGCGGAAAACGCCTATGACGTTTGCCAGACATCACCCAGCCTCCAACGTCCGCATCCCCGCCCCCCGGTCAAACATCCGCATCAGCCCAACAACCGCCCGCCCCCGCGCACTCCCCAATCCCGGGTCCCGATCCAGCAGGACCGCCGCATCCCGGCTCGCCATCTGCAACAGCCCATCATGCTGCGCCGGATCAGCCAACCGGAACCCCGGCAACCCCGACTGCCGCTTCCCCAGCAAGTCCCCCCCGCCGCGAATCCGAAAATCCTCGTCGGCAATCAGAAACCCGTCCTCCGTATCTTTCAACAACCCCAACCGCCGCCGCATCGTGTCGGTCAGCCCGTCCTCGTGCAGCAGCAGGCAAAAGCTCTGCTCCGCCCCCCGCCCGACCCGGCCGCGCAACTGATGCAACTGCGCCAGCCCGAACCGCTCGGCGTGCTCGATCACCATGATGCTGGCTTCCGGCACATCCACGCCCACCTCGACCACCGTGGTTGCCACCAGAAGCTGAATGCGCCCGGCCGCGAAGTCCGCCAAAGCCCCATCGCGCTGCGCCGCTTCCATCTGCCCGTGCGCCAGCCCGACCCGGCCGCCGAACCGCGCCCTCAGCACCTCGAACCGCGCCTCCGCCGCCGCGAGGTCGATCAGCTCGCTTTCCGACACCATGGGGCACACCCAGTACACCCGCTCCCCCCGGTCCAGCGCGCGCCCAATTCCCTCCACCACGTCCGCGAGCGTCGCCAGCGAGTGCACCGTCGTGCGGATCGGCTTGCGCCCGGCAGGCTTCTCCAGCAGCCGGCTCACCTCCATCTCGCCCCATTGCGTCAGCAACAGCGTGCGCGGGATCGGCGTCGCCGTCATCACCAGCACGTCCGTGGTCTCCCCCTTGCCGCCCAGCAGCAAGCGCTGGTCCACGCCGAACCGGTGCTGCTCGTCGATCACCGCGAGCGCCAGGTCGTGATACGCCACCGCCTCCTGGAACAGCGCGTGGGTGCCGACGATCAGCTTGGTCCGGCCGTTGGCGATGCCGATCAGCGCGTTGCGCCGCGCGACGCCCTTGACCGAGCCGGTCAGCAGCTCCACCGGGATCGGCGACAAGCGGGACAGGGTGCGGTGGTGCTGCTTCGCCAGCACCTCGGTCGGTGCCATCAGCGCGGCCTGTGCCCCGGCCTCCGCCGCGCGCAGCATGGCCAGCAGCGCCACCAGCGTCTTGCCGGACCCCACGTCGCCCTGCAGCAGCCGCAACATGCGGCGGGGTGCGGCGAGGTCCGCGTCGATCTCCGCCAGCGCTTGGCGCTGTGACGGCGTGGGCATGAAGCCGAAACGTTCGAGGCACTGCGCCCGCAGGCTCCCGTCCCCGCGCAGCGCCCGGCCGGGCCGCCGCCGCTCCCGCTGGCGCACGAAGGCCATCGCGACCTGATGCGCCAACAGCTCGTCATAGGCGAGGCGCCGCCGCGCCCGGTCCACCGGCAAGGTGTCCGGCTGCTGCACCGCCCGCAGCGCGTCGCGGAAGCCCGGCCAGCCTTCACGGCGCATCAAGGCCGGGTCGTGCCACTCGTGGAGGTCCGGCACCCGCTCCAGCGCCTGCCGCATCGCGCTTCGGAGCTGGCCCGGGAACAGCCCGGCGGTCAGCGGCCAGACCGGCTCAATGCCGGGCAACAGGTTGGCGTGCGCGGTGGGAACGACGTGATCGGGCTTCGGCATGGTCAGGCGGTCGCCGAAGCCCTCCAGCTTGCCGGACACCACAAGCTTCGCGCCGCGCTCAAGGGTCCGGGGCGGCGGGCGGCCGAAATACACCAGTTCCATGAACCCGGTGCCGTCGGTGCAAACGACGCGCCACGGCTGCCGCGCGGTTTCCGGCGCGTCCTGCCGCACGACCTCGATGGCCAGCGTCGCGACCTGGCCCGGCTGCGCCGTCCGGATCGTCGGCCGGGCGCGGCGGTCCAGGTAGGAGTCCGGCATGTGGAACAGCAGGTCCAGCACCCGAGCGCCCCCGGCGACGCGCTCGATCAGCTTGGCCAAGGCCGGGCCGACGCCGCGCAGCCCGGTCACGGGGGCGAACAGCGGGAGGAGCGGATCATCCGCGATTTGACCGGCAGGGTGGGTTGGCGACACGGGCGGGCTGACTTTATGGAGGTCGCCGCTATATGACAGCCCACCGCCAGGGACCCAAGAGTGCAGCAGACCAACACCGACCCGTCCCCTCTCGCCCTTGAGCATCGGCGCCGCCGGATTCTGTTCCGCGCCACGCACCGCGGCACTTATGAGAACGACATCCTGATCGGCGGCTACGTCCGCGCCCGAATCGCCGGGTTCACCGATGCCGACCTCGATGCGCTGGAGGAAGTGATGGAGCTGCCCGACGCGATGCTGGCGGATTGGCTGACCGGGCGGCAGCCGATCCCGGCCGATTGCGACACCCCCATGCTGCGCGCGATCCGCCGGGCGGCCGAGGACGGCGAGGGCCAGCCCCGATGACCGCCACCATCCACGGCGCGCCCGAGGGCTTTGATGCCCTCTTGCTCGCCCGGCGCCGGGCCGAGCACAAGGGGTCGGTCCTCCACGTCACCCGGGACGACAGCCGCATGGCCCGTCTGTCCGAGGCGCTCGCGTTCTTCGCGCCGGAGATCGAGGTGCTGCGCTTCCCTGCCTGGGACTGCCTGCCCTACGACCGCGTGTCGCCCAACCCCGAGATCGTGTCCGAACGCATCGCCACCCTGGCCCGCCTGCTGGAGCCGGCACCCGGCCCGCGCGTTGTGCTCACCACCGTCAACGCCCTGGTGCAGCGCGTGCCGCCCCGCCCGGCGTTCGAGGGCGTCAGCCTGTCGCTGCGCGCCGGCGGCGCCGTCGATCCCGACGCGGTGATCCGGTTCTTGGAAGCCAACGGCTACGGCCGCGCCGGCACGGTCATGGAGCCGGGCGAGTATGCCACACGCGGCGGCATCATCGACATCTACCCGGCCGGCGAGCCGGACCCGGTGCGGATCGACCTGTTCGGCGACACGATCGAGAGCCTGCGCCGCTTCGACCCCTCGACCCAGCGCAGCACGACCAAGATGCAGGCGCTGATACTGCGGCCCGTGTCCGAAGTGCCGCTCGACCCCGAAAGCGTGAGCCGCTTCCGCGAGGGCTGGCGCGAGTTGTTCGGGCCGAAGGCCGCGGACGACCCGATGTACCAGGCGATCTCCGACGGCCGGCGCTACCCCGGCATGGAGCACTGGCTGCCGCTGTTCCACGGTGGCATGGATACGCTGCTGGACTACCTGCCCGATCCTTCCGTCAGCCTCGACAACCAATCGGAGGAGGTGCTGGAACGGCGGCTAGAAATGATTGCCGACCATGCGGAGGCGCGACAGGTGCCGGCCCGCGACGGCGAGGTGCCTTACCGTCCGTTGCCGCCGGGCCGGCTTTATGTGGACCGCGCCGGGTGGGATGCCATGCTGGCCCACGGGCCGGTCATGCTGTTCAGCCCCTACGGCCGGGCGGACGGCGCGGAGGGCATCGACGCCGGCGGACGGCCGGGCACCGTGTTCACCAAGGCGGGCGCCGCGACCGGGGAGAACGTCTTCCACCAACTGCGCGAGCAGGCCAAGACCTGGGCGGGGCAGAAGCGGCGCACGGCCGTCGCCGCCTGGACCCGCGGCTCGCGCGAGCGCCTGGCGCACCTGCTGCGCGAGAACGGCTTCAAGGCCGAGCAGGCGGACACCTGGAAAGCCGTGCAGGCCCTGCCCACCGACACCACGGCCGTCGTCACCTTGGGGCTGGAACGCGGCTTCGTCGCCGGGCCGATCAGCGTGGTCAGCGAACAGGACTTGCTGGGCGAGCGCATCAGCCGTCCCCCGCGCCGCCGCAAGCGCGCCGACCAGTTCATCGCCGAGGCGACCGAGATCGCCGAGGGCGACCTGGTGGTGCATCAGGAATACGGCATCGGCCGCTATGACGGCCTGGAAACCCTGCGCGTCGGCCCGGCGCCGCACGACTGCCTGCGCCTGATCTACGACGGCAGCGAGAAGCTGTATTTGCCGGTTGAGAACATCGAGCTGCTGAGCCGCTTCGGCAGCGAAGGCGGCGGGGTGGCGCTCGACAAGCTCGGCGGCGCCGGGTGGCAGACCCGCAAGGCGCGCATGAAGCAGCGCATCCGCGACATGGCCGGCGAGCTGATCCGCACCGCCGCCGCCCGGCGCGTGCGGGAAGCCGTGAGCCTCGCGCCCGCGGAGGGAAGCTGGGACGAGTTCTGCGCCCGCTTCCCCTTCGCCGAAACGGAGGACCAAGCCCGCGCCATCAGCGACGTGCTGGAGGACATGGCCGCTGGCCGCCCGATGGACCGGCTGATCTGCGGCGACGTGGGCTTCGGCAAGACGGAGGTGGCGTTGCGCGCCGCTTTTGTCGCCGCGATGTCCGGCGCGCAGGTTGCCGTTGTCGTGCCGACCACGCTGCTGGCCCGGCAGCACCACCGGACGTTCAGCGCGCGCTTCGCCGGGCTGTCGGTGACGGTCGCCCAGTTGTCCCGCATGGTGACGGCCAAGGAGGCGGCGGAGGTCAAGCGCGGCCTCAAGGACGGCAGCGTCAACATCGTCGTCGGCACCCACGCCTTGCTCGCCAAGGGCATCGAGTTCGCCGACCTCGAATTGCTGATCGTCGATGAGGAGCAGCACTTCGGCGTGTCCCACAAGGAGAAGCTGAAGCAGCTCAAGGCCGACGTGCACGTGCTGACGCTGACCGCGACGCCGATCCCGCGCACGCTGCAACTGGCGCTTACGGGCGTGCGGGAGATGAGCCTGATCGCGACGCCGCCGGTGGACCGCTTGGCGGTCCGCACCTTCATCTCGCCGTTCGACAGCGTGGTGGTGCGGGAAGCGATTCAGCGCGAACGCTTCCGCGGCGGCCAGGTATTCTGCGTCGTGCCGCGGATCGAGGACATGGCGCGCATGGCCGAGCGCCTGCGCGAGATCGTGCCGGAGGCCCGCACGATCGAGGCGCACGGCCGTCTGGCGCCGACCGAACTGGAACGGGTAATGACCGAGTTCGGCGACGGCAAGTATGACGTGCTGCTGTCCACCAACATCGTCGAGAGCGGTCTCGACATGCCGGCGGTCAACACGCTGATCATCCACCGGGCCGACATGTTCGGGCTGGGCCAGCTTTACCAGTTGCGCGGCCGGGTCGGGCGCGGCAAGCAGCGCGGCTACGCCTACCTCACTTGGCCGCAGAAGCACCGGCTGTCGGCGGCGGCGGAGAAGCGGCTGGACGTGATGCAGACGCTGGACAACCTGGGCGCCGGCTTCACCCTGGCGTCGCACGACCTGGACATCCGCGGCGCCGGCAACCTGCTGGGGGACGAGCAGTCCGGCCACATTCGCGAGGTCGGCATCGAGCTGTATCAGCAGATGCTGGAGGACGCGGTGGCCGAGATGCGGGCCGAGCGGGGGCGCAAGCGGACGGAGGACCGCGACTGGACGCCGAACATCCAGCTTGGCCTGCCGGTGCTGATCCCCGAGGACTACGTGCGCGACCTGCCGGTGCGCCTCGGCCTTTACCGGCGCATCGGCGCGCTGGCGTCGGACGCGGAAACGCAGGCGATGGCGGCCGAGCTGGTGGACCGTTTCGGCCCGCTGCCGCCGGAGGTCGATAATCTCTTGCAGGTAGTGACGCTGAAGCGGCTATGCCGGGAAGCGGGGGTGGAGAAGGTGGAAGCCGGGCCGAAGGGAATGGTGATCGGCTTCCGCGGCAATGCGTTCCGCAACCCGGCGGGGCTGATCGCCTGGCTGAACACCCGCAAGGGCACGATCCGCCTGCGCCCGGACCACAAGCTCTCGGTGGTGAAGGAGATGGGCGTGGCGGAGCGCATGAGCCTGGGGCGCGACGTGCTGGCGAACCTCAACCGGCTTGCGGCGCAGGCCGCGCAGGCGGCGTAGGCTTAGCGGTTCCTTGGGCCTTGAGCCGGCGGCCGGCCTGTCATCGCCGACAGGTCGGTGCCGTTCACTGAAAACTTGTTGTTGCGATAAGCGATGTTCCAGACCAGATTGCCCCCGACTGTTTGGCCATAGCCTTTAGCGAGTATGACAAGCGGCAACAGGTGTGCGCACTCGGGAGTGGCATCCAAGCGGGCGATCAGTTCGTCAAGGTTGGCTGCGGTGATTTGCGCCTGGCCGGCCAGATCGCCGGGCGAGGTGGTCGTCAACATTCCGGTGCCGGTGAGGCTTGCGCCACCAAGATCGACCGCGAAGCTTTCCAACCCGACGCTTACGCCGGCTCGCCGCAGCAACATCGCCAAGTTGGGTGGGCGGGCGCCGTTGCCCGCCTCGCCTACGGCGCCGAGCCAATGCAGAACCTCGTCGGTAGGAAGGCTCGTCAGCACAGGGTGGAGCGCGACCCTTCGCGGCAGCAAATTCGCAATCGCACCAAGCCCAGGCTCGGACACAACGAGGCCGTCAAGACTCAACTCCATCTGGGCCTGCAGCAACCCGCCGTCCGACTTGGCCTGTAGGCCGATACGGACTTGGCTTGCGGCGCCGCTGCTGTTCCCGAGGCGCAGGGTGACGCCATCAAGCGTCTCGTTCACGGTGAACTCGGACGCCAAGCCCTGCAGTGATTGCAGGATGACGTGCATCAGTTGCGGATCGGCCAGCAGGGGCGCCGCCGGGGCTTTGCTGTCCGGGCCGGGCGATCCCGCCAGGGCGCCGTTGGCGAGACGCACAATTGCAGGAATCATCATGGCCGCGCGATCCCGGGACAAGGCGGTGATCCCGCCTATCATCCGTGTCTGCTGAGCCGCGAATTCCATCGATGGGGCGTCTTGGGACAGGGTCGTAAGGGCCATGCCCTCCGAGGTGCTATCTATCGCAAGGTCCACGCGGTTGGGGCCGGACGGGCGAAGCGTATAGGTGCCGGACGACCGCTCGGTTTTGCTGAGCTGATCGGTCAACGCGCTCTGCGCCCGGATCTGCACGTCCCGGGAATTGGTTGCCAGTGTGGAAGGCGTGGCGAAGCTTGGGTCATACGTGCCCTGGCTGTGTCCGCTGCCCGAGGTGATCGTGTACTCGACGGGGATGGTAGGATTCGGCGTTTTCCCATGCCCTGCCGGGACTGGCATGTTCAGCGTGAAACGGGAAGGCGAGGGGAGATAGGGACCCTCGAATGTCCAGCGCCCGTCCTCAACCGGCCGGGCAGACGCGAAGAGCATCACCGGGCTGGGCTGACCGGCGGGAGGCGTCCCGAGCGGAAGCTCGATGCGATAGTGATCGCCCTCTGGCCTGACCTGCACCGTGGGGCTGATGTCTGGTCCCAGCACGCCCTGCAGCCAGCCCTGCAAACGCCCCTGCAGCACATCGGCTTGAGGCGGAGCGATGTCGGTCGCCCCGGCGGGCGTCACGGCAACCGTGGACAGGACCGCGGCCAGGAGCGAGGCGGGAACCGTGGAGTGCATGGCAGACCTCAAGGGGCGGGCAGCCGCCGCGTTGCGCGCATCCTACCTGATTATTGCTGCAAAATCATTCATATTGGTACGGATGCCGCGCCGGCGCTCAGAACTCGGCCATGTCGATGGCGGCGATGTCCAGCAGGCGCTCGATCACCTCCGGCTCCTGCGCGCCGGCAATCGCATGGCGCCCGGCGACCACGAAGCACGGCACGCCGTTGATCCCCAAGCGGTGCGCCCGCAGGTTGTCGGCGTGCACGGCATCCACTTCGTGGTCTCCGTGCAGGAACGAAAGCACCTCGGCCGGATCAAGGCCGCAGGACAGGCCCACGGCGCGCAGCACGCCGAGGTCGCCGATGTCGTGGCCGTCCGTGAAGTGCGCGGCGAACAGCGCCTCCACCACCTCCCGGCCCCGGTTGTAGCGGGACGCGAACCGCACCAGGCGGTGGGCATCGACGCTGCTCGGGGTGCGGCGGATGCGGTCGAAGCGGAACGCGACGCCCTCCGTGCTGCCGATCTCGGTGATCGTGCCGTATAAGCGCCGGGCACGGTCCTCGCCGCCGAACTTGCGGATCACGTAGTCGGTCCGCGACATCCCGGACCGCGGCATGTCGGGGTTGAGCAGGAACGGCCGCCACGCCAGCTCGAAGATCAGGTCAGGCCGCCGCCGCATCGTCCGGAACAGCCGGCGGACGCCCAGGTAGCACCAGGGACACACGAGGTCGTGCACGACCTCGATCTGCAAGCGTGCCTTGGCGGGGGCGAGGATGTTCACCGTTCCAACCTAAGGCTGCGTATGGCGGGCGTCATCCCTTTTTCCGATGCGCGCGGCCCGGGCGGGATGATGTCCTGACGCAAACGCAAGCAAACGCTGGCGTAACCGGGCCAAACTGATTAGCATTCTGCCATCGGTTTAGATATGAAAACGCAACATGATGCGGGCTGGCACAAGCTCAGGGCGGACCCCAAACAGATCGCGACGGCTTCGGGGGTGGCGCCATGCCCGGCATTGACCGTCCGCCGGCGCTCCGCGTGGTGATGGAGTCCGCGCGGATCGCGGCGCTGCAGTCGTACTCGCTGGCCGAGTCGCCGGCCGGGGAGCCGTTCAGCACCTTGGTGCGCATGGCGGCCCACCTGGCACAGGCGCCGGTCGCGATGATCTCGCTGATCGGCCGCGACCACCAATTGGTCAAAGCCGCCTTCGGCACCGACATCCAGCAGATGCCGCGCTCGCTGGCGTTCTGCAACCATGCCATCGCCGATCCGTCCCACGCCATGGTGGTCCCGGACACGCTGGAAGACGGGCGTTTCCAGAGCCACCCGCACGTCCTGGCGCCGCCGCACATCCGGTTCTATGCCGGGGTCTGCCTGGTCGATGACGACGGCTACGCCCTGGGCACGCTGTGCGTCATGGATCACAAGCCGTCCCGCATCGAGGACGCGACGCTTGCGGTCTTGCACACCATGGCCAAGGAGGCGATGAACGCCCTGGCGCTGCAGCGGGCCGAGCAGGCCGGGTGGGACGGGCCGCCCGCGCCCCATTGGCCCAACCGGCCGTCGCCGAACAGCATCACCCCGCCGCCACCCTCCACGCCGGCGTCCCAGGTCTGGCTCGGCGTCCGGACCGAGCACAAGACCGTGCCCGGCACCGTCCAGGAAGGCCGCGTGCTCAAAAGCGTCGCCGCCCACAGCCCGGCCGAACGCGCCAAGCTCCTGGTGGGCGACATCATCCTGTCGATTGACGGGCGCCCCACCAAGCGCCGGCACGACATCACGGCGGCGGTCTCCGCCCGGGCGCTCGGCGAGGTCATGCGCCTGCAGGTCTGGCGCAACGGCACCCTGTTCGAGTGCGGACTGCGTTTGGAGGCGATCCCGGAAGCCCGGGTCCTGCAGCGCCAGCTCTGGTAAGGCGGCCGGCCCGCGGTCCGGGGGCCGGCGGGGGTTGACCGGATGAGCCGCATCTGGTTCTGCCATGGGTCAGCGTGACCCATGGAGTGACATGCAACGATTCCCGCGACATCGCAGGTGTTCCTTCGTCATGGCGACAGGCCTGCTGTTGTCGGGATGCGGCCCGCTGCTGACCGAGGGCACGGCGGACCTCGCGGGCATCACCGGCGCGGCAGCCGCGGCGGCCGTCACCAACTCCGCAGCCGGCGCGGCGGCCATCGGGCTTGGAGTGCGCTCCATCGCCGGCGAAGGGGTGAGATACGCGGAGCGCCGCGTCCATCGCACCGAGCAGGACGCCATCGCCCAAGCAGCCGGGCCGCTTGAGCCTGGCATGGTGCAAGCTTGGTCCGTCCGCCATACCGTGCCTATCGAGGACAACGAGACGGGCCAGGTCGTCGTCAGCCGTGCGTTCGGCGCGGGCACGTTCCACTGCAAGGACATCGTGTTCAGCGTGGACACCACCACGCGCCAAGGATTGCAGCGCGCGTTCTACACGGCATCCATCTGCCGGGACGGCGAAACCTGGCGCTGGGCGTCTGCCGAGCCGTCAACGGACCGCTGGGGCGGGCTGCAATGACGCGCCGGCTGTTGCCGATGCTGGGGGCGGCGATGCTGGGCGGATGCGCGGCGGTGTCGGACGTGGCCGGCCTCGCCGCGGGCGGCGGAGCCGGGGCCGCCACAGCAAACCCGGCGGTTGGCATCGCCGTGGGCGTCGGCGTCCGCGCCGGCGTGGAGGAGGTGCGCCAATACGTCGTCCGCCGCCGGCAACAGGGCGAGCAGGACGCCATTGCCGACGCCGCCGGGGAGGCTCCGCTCGGCGAGCCCAGGCCTTGGCAAATCCGCCATGCCATCCCCATCGGCAACGCGCGGGGCGAACTGGCCGTGGTGCGCGAGTACACGACGCCGCTCACCACTTGCCGGGAGGTCGTGTTCAGCGTGGAGGACGGCGACCGCCCGTCCCTGTTCACCACGTCGCTGTGCCGACAGGCCACGCGCTGGAAATGGGCTGCGGCGGAGCCGGCGGTTGCCCGGTGGGGCTTCCTGCAAGCGGATTAAGCATCATTCTGCGGAGCGTGTACACGCGCAGCAGATAGAATGATGCGTCTCCAATGACTCCTAAGCAGGCATTCGTAGCGCAAGCTACGAATGCCTGCTTAGGCGGCTGCCTCGAATCCCAGGGATTGGCGGTTCCAGGCCCGGGCATAAGCGCCGCCACGGGCCAGCAGGTCGGCATGGGTGCCCTGCTCCACGATGCAGCCCTGTTCCAGCAGCAGCAGCCGGTCCATGCGGGCGATGGTCGAGAGCCGGTGCGCGATGGCGATCACCGTGCGCCCCTGCATCAAGGCGTCGAGCTGCTCTTGGATCGCCGCCTCCACCTCGCTGTCGAGGGCCGAGGTCGCCTCGTCCAGCACCAGGATCGGCGCGTCCTTCAGGATGACGCGGGCGATGGCGACCCGCTGCCGCTGTCCGCCGGACAGCTTCACCCCGCGCTCCCCCACATGCGCGTCGTAGCCGCGGCGGCCCTGCCAGTCTTCCAGTTGCAAGATGAAGTCGTGCGCCTGCGCGCGCCGGGCCGCGGCCTCCACCTCGGCCTGTGTCGCGGTGGGGCGCCCGTAGCGGATGTTGTCGCGGATGGAGCGGTGCAGCAGGGACGTGTCCTGCGTCACCATGGCGATCTCCGCGCGGAGGGTTTCCTGGGTGACGCCGGCGATATCCTGGCCGTCGATCAGGATGCGCCCGGCTTCCGGCGTGTAGAAGCCGAGCAGCAGGTTCACCAAGGTGGACTTGCCCGCGCCGGACGCGCCGACCAGGCCGATCCGCTCGCCCGGCGCTATGGCCAAGTCGATCCCATGCAGCACGCCGCGGGCCGCGCCGTAGCCGAACTGGACGCCCTCGAACCGGATCGCGCCGGCCATGAGCTGCAGCTCCGTGGCGCCGGGCCGGTCCGGCATCTGGCGCGGCACCGCGATGGAGCGCATACCGTCTTGCACGATGCCGACGTTCTCGAAGATCGCGGTGACGCTGCGGGCGACCCAGCCGGCGGTGTTGGTGATCTGCCACGCCAGCGCCATCGCCGTCGCTACCAGCCCGACCGCGATGTGCCCCTGCGACCACAAGGTGATGGCGAGCGCCGCCATGCCGACCAGCAGCACCGCGTTCATCGCGGTCAGCGACAAGATGAGCGTCGAGATCATCCGCGTCTGCGCGCGGAACGCCGCCGTGTGTTCATCGACCGCCTCCCGCACGAAGGCGTCCTCGTCGCGCGGCTTGGCGAACAGCTTGACGGTCAGGATGTTGGTATAGGCATCGACGATCCGCCCGGTGAGGCCCGACCGCACCTCGGCCACGTGCCGCGACCGGTCCCGCAACCGGGGCACGAATGCCCGCAGCAGGACGGCGTAGGTCGCGAACCACGCGAGGATCGGCAATGCCAGCCGGTAATCGGTCGAAGCCAGCACGGTGACGGCACTGCCGCCCACGATGAGGATGTACCAAACCGAATCGACCGCGCTGACGATCACCTCGCGCAGCGCCGGGCCAGTTTGCAGCACGCGGTTGGCGATGCGCCCGGCGAAGTCGTTCTGGAAAAACGTCCAGGATTGCCGCACGACGTTCCAATGGCTTTGCCAGCGGATCAGATTGCTGAAGCCGGGGTTGATCGCCTGGTTGACCAGCATGGCCTGGGTAACGACCATACAGGGGCGCAGCACCAGCACGATCAGGCCCATGACGGCCAGTTGCGGCCAAGCGTCCCGCAACAGGCGGTCCGGCGGCACCGTCGCGACCAGCCCGGCGACCCGGCCGATGCAGATCGGGATCGAAGCGTCCAGCAGCGCCACGAACAGCCCGCCCACGAACAGTCCGGCGATGGGGCCGCGGACCTGCCGGGCGTAGTGCCAGAAGAACGCCAGCAGCCCTTGCGGCGGGGGCGCCTCGCCCGGGGTGCGGGTGGGGTCGATCAGGGTTTCAAAGCGGTGGAACATGCGGAACATATCAGGGCGATGAACCGCTGGTGAACGCGGGTCAACCGTGCTTTGGTCATTGATAACGGGAACGTCACCGGACGTGGCCCTCGGCAACCGCACAAGCCAAGGCAGGGATATGACCCCAGACGACCTCCGCGCCGCGCCCGAGCCGCCCGACCAGGGCGCCGCCATCGAGGCGCTTTGGTGGGCCGCACGCGACGATTGGCACCACGCGCACGAGGCCGCCCAGTCCGACGACGGCGCGCCGGCCGCCTGGGTGCACGCCTATCTGCATCGCGTGGAGGGCGACTTGGAGAATGCCCGCTATTGGTATCGCCGGGCGGGCAAGCCGGCCGCCGCCGGGCCGCTCGATGAGGAATGGCAAGCCATCGCCTCGGCGCTGCTCAAGGAGTAGCGCCGGACCGCAGCCCCCGCGCCCGCAGCCCGCCCACTCGCTGCCTGTGGCTCAACCCGCCAGCTTGCCCAGCAGCCGGACGTGGGAGCGCAGCCCCTTGTGGAAGCAGCGCCACTCGAACTTCTCGTTGGGGCTGTGCACCTGGTCGTCGTCGAGGCCGAAGCCCATCAGCACGCTGTCCATGCCGAGCAGCCGGTGCAGGCTTCCCACCACGGGGATGCTGCCGCCGCTGCCGATCAGCACGGCGGGGCGGCCGTACTCCTCCATCAGCGCCGCCTGCGCCGCCTGGACGAAGCGGCTGTCGGCCGGGATTTCCACGCCCGGCGAGGCGTCGCCGGTGATCTCCGCCCGGGCGTCGGCTGGCAGCCTGGCCTGCACGAAATCGTGGAACGACTGCACCACCGCCGCCGGGTCCTGGCCGGGCACCAGGCGGAAGGAAACCTTGGCCCCGGCCTCCGCGGCGATCACGGTCTTGCTGCCCGGCCCCTGGTAGCCGCCCCAGATGCCGTTCACGTCCGCCGTGGGCCGCGCCCACATCCGCTCAAGCCCGGTGCGTCCGCGCTCCCCGCTCGGCACGCTCAGCCCGATGCCGCCGAGGAACTCGGCCTCGTCGAAGCCCAGCGCCGCCCAGTCCCCTTGCAGCGATTGCGGCACCTCCCGCACGCCGTCGTAGAAGCCCGGCAACTGCACGCGGCCGTCCGCGTCATGCAACTCGCCCAGGATGCGCGCCAGCAGGTTGATCGGGTTCAGCGCGGAGCCGCCGAACATGCCGGAATGCAGGTCCCGGTTCGCCGCGCGGATGACCACTTGCATGTAGGCCAACCCGCGCAGCCGCGTGGTCAGTGCCGGGGTGTCGATGTCCCACATGCCGGTGTCGCTGATGATCGCTACGTCGCCGCGCAGCGCGTCCGCGTGCTCGGCGAGGAAGCGGTCCAGGTTGGGGCTGCCGACTTCCTCCTCGCCCTCGACCAGGGCGGTGATGCGGACGGGCAGGGTGCCATGCACCGCGTGCCAGGCGCGCAGGGCTTCCAGCCACATCATCACCTGGCCCTTGTCGTCCACGGCGCCACGGGCGACCACGCGGGGGCCGTGCGGCCCGGCGGACAGCGCCGGGTCGAACGGCGGGCTGGTCCAAAGCTCCAGCGGCTCCGCGGGCTGCACGTCGTAGTGACCGTAGAACAGCAGATGCGGCGCGTTCCCGCCCGGCCCGGGATGGCGGCCCAGCACGACCGGATGGCCCGGCGTTCCGTGCAGCGCCGCGTCGAACCCCATCGCGGCGAGCTGGTCCCGCACCCACGCCGCCGCCCGGCCGCAATCAGCGGCGTGCGCCGGCTGCGCGCTGACGCTCGGGATGCGCAGGAAGTCGAACCACCGCTCCCGCGCGGCGTCCAGGGTGGCTTCGATGTGGTCGAGCACGGCTTCGGTTTGCATGGGCGGCAGTTTGGCGGGTGGCGGGGCGCAACGCTAGAGGCAGGCGCCTGCGCTCACCCACGCAGGTTGCGGACGGGAACCTCCTCAAGCCGGAGCTGCACGACCGTTCCGCCCTTCCAGGAATTGGCGCCGGGATCGACGCCGGGCATCGGGATGTCGCCGCGGTTCTGCCGCCGCTCCGCGAACGAGACGCCGAACCGCTTGTCCCGGTCGTCGAGCATGGACTGGTTGATCTGCCCGTCCTGCGTGAAGCCCATCATGAGCTGCGGGATGCCCATCGGGAAACTGAGGTCGCGGTCGATCTGCCAGGTGTGCCAGGTCTTCCCGTAGGTGGTGACGAGGTCGTTCATGAAGGCGTGCTCGGCCAGTTCCGGAACGCCTGGGGCGATCAGCTCGCCCGACTTCACTTCGTAATTGTGGCTGTGCCACAGCTTCTTCTCGTCATCCGGCAAGGTCTTGAACAGCCGTTCGCTCACGATGTACTCGATGCCGATCAGCTTCGCGTTGGCGAGGTTCGAGTCGTAGATCACGCACTGGTGAAAATCTTCGGTCAGATGCATGCAGAAGTGGTTGGCCTCGACCTGTCGCCCCATGTCGTCAGCGTAGAAGTGGAAGCCGTTGAGATACGCGCTCATCGCGTCGATCGGCCGCTTGGATTGCACGGCATCCGCGGCCGTGTCGAGCACGTGGCTCCGCGCCGACAGCGGGCTGCCGGGAACGGCGGTGTCCCCTTTCTCCTCGGCGGTGGCTTTTCGGCCGAGAATCGCCGCGACCGGGGCGACAACGGCGCTCGCCGCGAGGGACCGGCTGAAGCAGCGGCGGCATGTCAAGTTGTGGAGCAAACCCATTCGCAGCCTCCGGCATGGCGACTTTCGCCCGGCGTTAGGAACAAGTTGACGCGCACGAAGTTGCCTCACCTCGTAGTGGCAAGCCGAGCCGTGATCGGGCAGTGAGTTTGTTTGAAACACCTAGAATAAATTCCTAGATTGTTGCTCGTTTGTCCGGTCGCAACAGCTTTGCAGACACACGGCTCTCGATACATTTGAAGGATTTCCCTCGTATGCCTTGGGTGGTAGTCTTCTTCGAGAATGGATGCAGGCGGGCGGAATGGACGGATTTGATCTAGTTACTCTAAATGATACTGAAAGTAATATCAAAAAGAAAACCGTTCATCCCAAAAACCATTTAAACGATTTGACAGCATCGGAATGGATAGCACGAACAATATCCGTCTTCGTTCAGAAGGGTCTGGGGAAGTCATCCCAAGAAGCGCGCATTGAACGGCAGCATCCTGCCCCATTTTCATTCCAAGACATTACAAAATTCATCGAGTTTTTCACTAAACCTGGAGAAACGGTGCTAGACCCGTTTTCTGGGATAGGCTCGACGCTTAAAGCGTGCGCCGTTACCGGCAGATCTGGCATCGGTGTCGAACTAAGCCCACGCTATGTGGCGCTCACGCGCGAGCGACTGGAAACGGAACTTGATCCAAGTCTGTTAGGATGTGCTGACTTGGAAGTCCGCGAAGGCGACATCCGAACCGTGGCGCCTACCCTTGTGCCATTGAGTTTGGGCTTCATCGTCACTAGTCCGCCGTATTGGGGCATCCTCAACAAGATTGACCATAAAACTCGACAGGAGCGGATGGTGAATGGATGGGATCACAACTATGGTTCTGACATCGCCGATCTTGCACTTATCGGTGGCTATGAGGAATTTGTAACTGAATTAGGCAACGTCTTTAACAGCTTAGCCCCAGCGTTGCGGTCCAAGCGGTATATGGTGGTGATTGTAGGCGACTTTCGAAATAAAGACCGCTATCATATGTTTCACTCGGATCTTGCATCCGAAATAGAACGGCGCGGTTCTTTTGTTCTCAAAGGCGTAACGATTATATATCAGAAGTTCAAGCGAGTTTTTCCTTACGGGTATCCGCATGCCTTTGTTCCCAACATCCATCACCAGTATGCCTTGGTTTTTCAGAAGCGAGGCTGACGATGGTGCGTAGCGAACTGCTGAACATGGATGTGACAGACGGCCTCGGGCGCGTGCCGGATGGCTCCGTAGATTTGGTAATCGCCGATCCGCCATACGGCATCGCCAAGAACTTTGGTGGTCCTGATAGCTGGAACAGTATCGAAGAATGGAAGCAGTGGTGTGTGCGCTGGCTGAGCGAATGCAAGCGCGCCCTGAATGAGCATGGCTCTATCATGGTCTATGGCATTCACAACTATCTTTGCTTCAACCAGGTACAGCTTTACGAACTAGGCATGCACTATCGACGCCAAATTATCTGGCACTACGACAATGGTTTCTGCGGCAATCGGACTATGCGGGCGACCTACGAACCTGTCCTTTGGTTTTCCAAAAGCGAGAACTACCATTTCGAGGAAATTCGAGAGCCGTACCGGAGCGCTGATCGACTGAAATACGAGATTAAGAAAAATGGCAAAGTCTGGCGCCCTAACCCGGATGGACGTCTAGCAGGTGATGTCTGGGCATTTCCCACACTCGCAGGTCGCCGCTTTCGAGATGAGCGAGTGAACCACCCTACGCAGAAGCCATTGGCTTTATCGGAACGGATCGTTCGCCACTTCTGCCCACAAGAGGGCATCGTTCTCGTGCCTTTTGCCGGATCGGGATCGGAATGTGTTGCCGCGTATCGGCACGGGCGAACTTTCATTGGAATCGAAATCAATCCCGATTACTGCAAGATTGCACGCGAAAGGCTGACAACGGAAGGATGGAAGGTTGGTGGTCGCTCAACAGTCAGCACTCGGGTTGAAGTCGCCGACCAGCTCGCCTGAGCTTGACGTTTTCCAAGTTCCGTCCTCCGGCCACACGACCTCTACGTCATTGGTCGTCAGGAAAGTTGCTATCTCCTCTGACGGACGCTCCGAAAATAGTACGATTTGCCTCAAATCAGAGGCGTCCACATCGTTGGGTATGTCGAAATGCGCATAGCCACGGATTTGGCCGAGTGCTTTCTCTGCTTGCCGCCGCTCGTCAGATGGGCTGCCATCGAGTGTCTTGGCCTCGATGAGGATTGCGGCGCGGCAATGGCGCGCGAGACAATCAAACGGGTTTTCAAAAAGAGTGAAACCGGCCGCCTCTAACGTCGCTGCCATGAGCCGAACAAGCACTTGGTGTTGCGCCGTGCGGCGCTGCCTCAACGCGATGCTATCGGCGAGGTCCACAACAGTTTGACCGCCTTCTCTATAATCGGGCGTCGCCGCCATCGTCGCTGCCGTCACCGGCTTGGATGCCATTTTACGACGCGCGGGCGTTGCTCCGCGTGTGGCGGATTTGGCTGTGGCGGGTTCAACGCCGTCCTCAGCAACCACTGGAAAGGCGAGAGGAAAAGCTAGGTTCCGCACCTTAGCTATGTCACCAACTTGGACGGCAATGCTCGGCAGTATCTTCACGGCGTTGGCAGCATTCGCTGCGCCAATCGTCAACTCCCGGAGGATTGCTTCAAAGTCCATGCCAACGAGGCGGCTCACTCTGCGGTACTCCGCAACGCTGTCGTTGCGCGCTTCCAGCGCGAGCAAAAGTTTGCGGCTCTCTATGCCCGGATTGTCGGAAACCAAGCGCAGAAGAATACGGTATGGGTGGCTCACAGCACCGCCGTCATCCGGCAAGGTGAGTGCCAGCATGGCGGCGCGCCACAGCGCGTAGAGGACGGCAGGAGTATTTGCTCTAAGTAGCTCTCTGCCACGGTCGGTCACGTCCCACTCGTCGGCATTCGCCTGCAAGAAGCCGCAGACCTGCAAGGTTCTGCGCATCTCTCTCGCCACGGTGCGCGTGCCTTGGCTAGATGAGGGCTTTTGCCGCTCCCGCCGCAACATTTCCTCTACGTCGCCGCCTATACGATCCGTGTATAATCCCTCTCTGGCAAGCGCTTCCCCAAATTCACCGTCATCCCTCAAGCGGCCGCCGGCGTCTATGACCAATTCGGCAATACGGAGTGCATCAGTGAGCTTGTCCAGTCTTGCATACTGATGTGGAAAGTTCTTCAAGCGGCCCCGGCAAACAAGAGTGATTTGCGAAACCTAGCTTCCAAACAACCACTGCGCGAGTCCGGGAAAGCAATGGCTGAAAATCCTTTAAAGACAATGTTCCTATAGCTCTTCGTTCAATTCCCCAAACTGACCCACTGCCCGTGATCGCCGAAGGTTGCAGCACGCGCCCACCCGGCTCAGCCCGGCTGAGCCGCCTCCATCGCCGCCCAAACCCGCTGCGGCGTCGCCGGCATGTCGATGTGGCGCACGCCCGTCTCCGCCAGCGCGTCCACCAGCGCGTTCATCACCGCCGGCAGCGCCCCGGCGCACCCGGCCTCGCCGCATCCCTTGACGCCCAGCACGTTGGTGCGGGCCGGGACCGGGTGGCTTTGGAACGCGAAACGCGGCGCGTCCGCGGCGTGGGGCAGGGCGTAGTCCATGAAGGAGCCGGTCACGAGCTGCCCGTCCTCGTCATACGCCGTCGCTTCCATCAGCGCCTGGCCGATGCCCTGCACGATGCCGCCATGCGCCTGGCCCTCCACCAGCATCGGGTTGATCAGCACGCCGAAGTCGTTGACCATGTTGTAGCGCACCACCGCGGCGACGCCGGTTTCCCCATCGACCTCGACCTCCGCCACGTGGCAGCCGTTGGGGAAGGCGGACGGCGCGGCCTCATGAATGTGCCGCACGTCCAGCGTCGCGGGCACGCCCGGCGGCACGGCCATGCCGGCGCGCAGCCGCTCCGCAAGCTCCAGGATGCCGATGCCGCGGTCGGTGCCGGCGATGACGAAGCGCCCGCGCTCGAACTCGATGTCGGCCTCGGCCGCTTCCAGCGCGTGCGCGGCGATGCGGCGGCCCTGCTCGACGCAGATCGCGCTGGCTTCCACAATGGCGGCGCCGCTCGCCATCATGCTTTTGGACCCGCCCGTGCCGCCGCCGGCGATCAGCGCGTCGCTGTCGCCCTGCAACAGCCGCACCCGGTCGAACGGGATGCCTAGGCGGTCGCATAGCACCTGGGCAAAGGGCGACGCATGGCCCTGGCCGTAGTCCAGCGTGCCGGTGATGATCGTCACCGTGCCGTCCGGCTCGAAGCGGATGCCGCCCATTTCCTGCGTCGGCGGCGCAGTCACTTCCAGGTACTGGCCGACGCCCCGCCCGCGCAGCTTGCCCCGGCGGCGGCTTTCCGCGCGCCGGGCGGCAAAGCCGTCCCAGTCGGCCATCGCCAGCGCCTTTTCCAAAATCGCCGGGAAGTCGCCGCTGTCATAGGCCATGCCGGACGGCGCGTCATACGGCATCTGCTCCGGCCGGATGTGGTTGCGGCGGCGCAGCTCCACCCGGTCGATGCCCATCTCGGCGGCGGCGGCGTCCACCAGCCGCTCCATGTAGTAGTTGCCCTCCGGCCGCCCGGCGCCGCGATACGGCCCGACCGGCGTGGTGTTGGTGAACACGCAGCGCGCCGACGCCTCGATCAGCGGCGTCGCATACACGCCCACCATGTTCTTCATGGTGTTCACCGTGGGCGGGATGGTCGTCGCGTTGCTGAGATAGGCGCCGAGGTTGCCGTAGCCCTCCACGCGGATCGCCAGGAAGCGCCCCTCGGCGTCCAGGGCCAGGGCCGCATCCACCTCGTGGTCGCGCCCGTGGCTGTCCGAAAGGAAGCTGTCGGAGCGTTCGTCCGTCCACTTCACCGGGCGGCCCAGCACCCGGGCGGCGTGCAGCAGGCAGGGGTATTCAGGATACACCGATGCCTTCATGCCGAACGACCCGCCGACATTGCCGGTCAGCACGCGCAGGTTCTCCAGCGGGACTCCCAGCACGTCCTTGAGCGACTCGCGCAGCCCGAACACGCCTTGGCAGCCCAGCCGCAAGGTGAAGCGCCCCGTCGCCGGGTCATGGTCGGCGAGGGCCGACCGCGGCTCCAGCGCGCTCACCACGATGCGGCTGTTGCTGATCCGCAGGCGCGTGACGTGGGCCGCGCGGGCGAAGGCGGCGGCCACGGCGGCGCTGTCCCCGTGGTGGTAGTCCATCACCAGGTTGCCCGGCGCTTCCTCGTGCAGCACGGGCGCGCCGGGTTCGGCCGCGGCGCGGGCTGTGGTCACGGCGGGCAGGGGGTCGATGTCCAAGAGCACCGCCTCCGCGGCGTCCCGCGCCTGCTTGGCCGTTTCCGCCACCACGAACGCGACGGGATCGCCGACGTAGCGCACCTTGGCCTCCGCCAGTGGCATCTGCGCCGGCCGGGGCGTGGGCGACCCGTCGCGGTTCTTGCCGCGCGACGCCGGCATGGCGCCGATGCCGCCCGCCCGCAGCTCGGCCGCCGCGTAAACGCCCAGCACGCCCGGCATCGACCGCGCCTCCGCCGCCTCCACGCCGCGCAGAACGCCGTGCGCGTGCCGGCTGCGCACCATCGCCGCGTAGGCCTGCCCCGGCAGGCTCAGGTCGTCGCTGTACCGGCCCTCGCCGCGCAGCAGCACCGGGTCCTCCTTGCGGGACACCGGCTGGCCGATGGCGAACTTCTCGAAGGACGGATCGACGTAGTTCATGCGGGGGGCACTCCTCAAGCTGCGGCCCTCAAGGTTGGGGCGCGGCGGCGGAAGGTAAAGGCGCGTGCTGGGCCGGCACGCACCCGCATCAAGGCTGGCCGGCCAGGATCGCGGCGCAGGCCGCCGGCAAGGGCAGCGCCGGGCGGGCCGGGGCAGGAGGCGGAGGCGGCGCGTCGAGCTGCTCGAACCACCAGGCGAGGGTGGCGTCGCACCCGTCGCCCGGCGGCACCGGCGAAAGGTCGCGGCATTCCGGCTGGCCCGCCGGGCAGCGGAAGTGCAGGTGCATGTGGGCGGCGTGGCCGTACCACGGGCGGACCAGCCGCAGCCAAGCGCGGTCGGCCATGGGGGTGCGGCAAAGCTGCTGCTTGATGGCCGGGTTCACCAAGATGCGGTCGATCCCCGGCAGGCCGGCCGCCAAGCGCAGCAGGGTGACGTGCCCGGCGCCCCAACGCGCCGGGTCCACGCCGCGGCCATCGGCCGTGACCAGGCTGGCGACCTCCACGGCGTCCCGGGCGGCGGGGCTGAGCGCCGGTTTCGGCGACACGTCGAGCCAGACGTCCGCGTCAAGCCCGACCTGGTGGCTGGCGTGCAACCCGGGAATCGGGCCGCCATGCGGGCGGGAAATGTCATTCATGTACAGCGTGGGCAGCCCCGCCGCTTCCGCGCGCAGGGCCAGCGTTTTCAGCGCCGCGACCGTGTCCGGGTGTCCCCAGAACCAGCTCCGGCTGGCGCGCACCGTTTGGTAGCCCGGGCCGTCCGCCGGAAGCTCCATTGCGCCCGCGATGCAGCCGCCGCTGGGTCCGCTGACGATGCGCGGCTCGGCGGCGGGCTGCGCGTCCGCGGCGGCCAGGAACAAGCGCAGGACAAGGCATATCTTAATCAGGAAACGCAACGAAACTCCTTTGCGCGGGCGGGACGGCATGGCAGGATTGCAGCCTGCCGGCTGGTTCGAGTTTGCAACCTGCAGCCGCCCGGCGCGATAGGCTTCTGTCCGGCCCTCGCGAGCTTGTTAAGGGCTTTACCCATTGAAAGTTGATTGATGCAAGACCGCTTTCTCGTGACCGGCGGGGCCGGCTATGTCGGAAGCCATTTGGTGGCGCTGCTGGTCGAGCGGGGGGCCGATGTCGTGGTGCTCGACAACCTGCGGCAGGGCCACCGCGGCGCCGTGCCGCAGGCCGCCCGGCTGATCGAGGGTGACGTGTCCGACGCGCAAGTGCTCGATGGCGTCCTGGCCGAAGGGCCGTGGAGCGCCGTGTTCCACTTCGCGGCGCTGTCCCTGGTGGGGGAAAGCATGCGCGAGCCGATGCGCTACCTGCTGGAGAACGGCGCGGGCGGGGTGCGGCTGATCGACGCCTGTATCCGGCATGACGTGAAGAAGTTCATCCTGTCCTCCACCGCCAACCTGTTCGGCGAGCCGGAGCGTATGCCCATCGACGAGACCGCCCGCATCGACCCGTCCTCCCCGTATGGCGAAAGCAAGCTGATGATCGAGCGCGCCCTGCGCTGGGCCGACCAGGTGCACGGCCTGCGCAGCGCCTGCCTGCGCTACTTCAACGCGGCCGGCGCCGACCCGAACGGCGTGCTGGGCGAGGACCACGACCCCGAAAGCCACTTGATCCCCCTGGTGATCGACGCGGCGCTCGGTCGGCGCGGCGCGCTCACGGTGTTCGGCACGGACTACCCGACCCCGGACGGCACCTGCATCCGGGACTACGTGCACGTGACCGACCTGGGTGAGGCGCATCTTTGCGCCTTGGGCCAGCTCGACCATCGAAGCGTCACCTACAACCTGGGCAACGGCAACGGCCACTCCGTCCGGGACGTGATCGCCTCCGTGGAGCGGGTGCTGGGCCGTCCGGTCCCGGTGCAGATCGGCGACCGCCGGCCCGGCGACCCGGCGGCGCTTGTCGCGTCCTCCACGCTGATCCAGCAAGAGACCGGCTGGACCCCGCGCTTCGCCGAACTCGACACCATCGTCGCCAGCGCCGCCGCGTGGCGCAAGGCGCACCCGGGCGGCTATGGCGAGAACGCGCCGAGGGGGCAGGCGCTCACGGAACAGGCCGATAGGCGGGCACAGCCAGGTAAGACAGCCGCTTGAACTCCTTGCGCCCCCGCGCCACGGAGTCGAGGATCATGCCGCAGGTCAGCGACAAGCAGGCGAGCAGCGCGATCCCGGTGGACAGCACCGCCGTCGGCAGGCGCGGCACCAGGCCGGTGTGCACGTAATCCACGAAGACCGGCACGGCGAGGACGACCGCCAGGAGCATCTGCAGCGCCGCCGCCGCGGCGAAGAACGGCAGCGGGCGCTCCTCCTTTACCAGCACGATGATGGTGCGCAGGATGCGCAGCCCGTCGGCGACCGTGTTCAGCTTGGACGCGGAGCCGGCCGGGCGCTCCTTGTAGGGCGTCGGCACCTCGCCGATAGGCATGCAGAGTTCGAGCGAATGGACGGTGAACTCCGTCTCAGTCTCGAACCCGCCGGACAGGGCGGGGAAGGACTTCACGAAGCGGCGGGAGAACACGCGGTAGCCCGACAGCATATCGCTCACCCGGTTGCCGAACACCCAGGACACGAGGCTGGTCAGCACCGTGTTGCCGAAACGGTGCCCGGGCCGGTAGGCTTCTGCCGTCTCGGACACGCGGGCGCCGTTCACCATGTCCAGCCCGTTCTCCAGCAGCAGGCGCACCATGGCCGGGCTGGAAGCGGCACAGTAGGTGTCGTCGCCGTCCACCAGGACGTAGGCGTCGGCCTCGATGTCGGCGAACATGCGGCGGATGACGTGGCCCTTGCCTTGCAGGCGCTCGGTTCGGGCAATGGCGCCGGCAGCAGCAGCGGCGTCGAGCGTGCCGTCGCTGGAGTTGTTGTCGTAAACATAGATCGCGGCGTCCGGCAGCGCCGCCCGGAAGTCCCGTACCACGGCCGGGATCGCGACCGCCTCGTTGTAGCAGGGGATCAGCACGGCAACGCGCGGCAGCACGGCGCCTATTCCGGCGTTCCAGCCACTACGCTTGTGGTCGCCCCCGCGGCGAGCGGCTGACGGAACACGACCGAGCGCGACAGGTTGAAGTTGGCGAACATCCCGGCGCCCACCCCGGCCAGAATGGCAATGACCGGGTGCTGCGCGCAGACCGGCAGCAGCGTGACCAGCGCGAAGAACGTCCCGCGGTTCAGCACGAAGCCCACGCCGTTGGCCGCGACGAACAGCAGCCATTGCCGCAACAGGCTGCCGCTCCCGCGCCCGGCAAAGGTCCAGGCCCGGTTCAGCGCCCACGTCGTGGTGACGGCCAGAACGTAGGCGAGCAGCCCCGAAAGATATAGGCCCAGCGTCGCCTTCGCGGCATAGACCGTCGCGATATCCACGACGGCGCCGGCAGCGCCCACCGTCCCGAACCGCGCGAACTGCTGCACCAAAAGGCGCCGTTCGGGCGTCATGGCGGCGTGGAGGCGGCGGGCATGGGCGGCGGGCTGCATGGCGCCGCACTTAACCTGTTTCCGTATCGAGTGCCACCCTGCAATCCGGCGGCGCTGGCGCATCGCCCGGCCGCATGGTTTGCTGAGAACCGAAGCAGCGGAGGCATGAGGATGAGACGTCGCACATTCCTGGCCGCGTCGGCCCTGGGCTTGGCGGCGCCGGCGGTTGGGCGGGCGCAGGACAGCCGCGTCCTCCGCTTCATTCCGCAGGCCGACCTTACGGTGCTGGACCCGATGTGGACCACGGCCTACGTCACGCGCAACCACGCCTTCATGGTGTACGACACGCTGTTCGGGCAGGACAGCCAGTACCGGCCGTCGCCGCAGATGCTGGAAGGGTTCAGCACCGGGGACGACGGCAAGACCTGGACCCTTACCCTACGGCCCGGCCTGCTGTTCCACGACAACGAGCCGGTTCGGGCGCGGGACTGCGTGGCGAGCCTGGAACGGTGGGGCAAGCGGGATGCGTTCGGCAGCGCGCTGATGGCGGCGACCGATGAACTCGCGGCCAAGGATGACCGCACGCTCGTGTTCCGGCTGAAGAAGCCGTTCCCGCTGCTGCCCGCGGCTCTCGCCAAGACGCCGCTGTTCATGCCGGCGATCATGCCCGAGCGCATCGCCCGGACCGACCCGTTCACCCAGATCACGGAGATGGTCGGCAGCGGCCCGTTCCGCTTCAAGGCGGACGAGCGGGTGCCCGGCGCCCGCGTCGTCTATGAGAAGTTCGCGGGCTACAAGCCGCGCGAGGGCGGCCCCACCGACTGGACCTCCGGCCCCAAGGTCGTGCACTTCGACCGGGTTGAGTGGACCACGATCCCCGACCCGACCACCGCCGCGCAGGCGCTGATCAACGGCGAGCAGGACTGGTGGGACTACGCGACCGCCGACCTGATGGGGCTGCTCGCCCGCAGTCGCGGCGTGAAGGTGGTGGTGCAGGAGCCTTCGGGCCAGATCGCCACCTTCCGCATGAACCAGTTGCAGCCGCCGTTCAACAACCCGGCCATCCGCCGGGCGCTGCTGGGCGCGGTGAGCCAGGAGGACGTGGTGACCGCCGTGGTCGGCACCGATCCCAAGATGTCGCGCACCGGCGTCGGCTTCTTCTGCCCGGACACGCCGATGGCGAGCAGCGTGGGCCTGGACGTGCTGGCCGGGCCGCGCGACATGGACAAGGTCAAGCGCGACCTCAAGGCAGCCGGCTACAACAACGAGCGCGTGGTGCTGCTGGCGGCGACCGACTTCCCGGTGCTGAAAGCGATGGCGGACGTGACCGCCGACATGCTGGGGCGGGCCGGCATGAACGTGGACTACCAGGCGACGGACTGGGGCAGCGTCGTGACCCGGCGTGCCAAGAAGGACCCGGTGGAGGCCGGCGGCTGGAGCGCGTTCTGCACCGCCTGGGCCGGCACCGACCACCTGAACCCGGCCGGCCACATCCCGCTGCGCGCCAACGGCGAGCAGGCTTGGTTCGGTTGGCCCAACGACCCGAAGATCGAGCAGCTCCGCACTGCCTGGTTCGACGCGCCGGACGTGCCCGCGCAGGCCGCGATCTGCGCCGATATCCAGCGCGAAGCGTTCGGAAGCCTGCCCTACATCCCGTTGGGCCAGTACTTGCAGCCGACGGCGTATCGCAGCAGCCTCGACGGCGTGCTCAACGGGTTCGCGCTGTTCTGGAACGTGCGGCGGGCATGAGGCTATGCTGGGCCGCAGGTGGCCCGGGGTTTGCTAGGGTTTGTCGCAATGGTCACACCAAAGGGTTTGCATGAAGCGCCGTGAGTTGCTTGCCGCCGGAACTGCCGCTGCCGTGGGCAGCCTGGCCATGCCTCGCCTGTCCCGCGCGCAGGGCGCCCGCGTGCTGCGCTTCGTGCCGCAGGCAAACCTGTCCAGCCTCGATTCCGTCGCCGGCACCCAGTACGTCGTGCGCAACGCCAGCCTGCTGGTTTGGGACACGCTGTTCGGCGTCGATAGCAACCTGGTGCCCAAGCCGCAGATGGCGGAAAGCTACGAGGCGAGCGAGGACAACAAGACCTGGACCATCCGCCTGCGCCCCGGCCTCAAGTTCCATGACGGGGAGCCAGTGCTGTCCCGGGACGTGATCGCGAGCCTCAACCGCTGGATGGTGCGGGACACCATGGGCCAGCGGATCAAGGCGTCGCTCGACGCCATGGAGGCGTTGGACGACCGAACCCTCCGCATCCGCTTGAACAAGCCCTTCCCGAAGATGCTGTTCGCGCTCGGCAAGAGCAACGCGCCGGTCGCCGAGATCATGCCGGAGCGCATCGCCAAGACCGACCCGTTCCAGCTCATCAAGGAGTTCGTCGGCTCCGGCCCGATGGTGTTCAAGAAGGACGAGTGGGTGCCAGGGTCGGCCGCGGTGTTCGAGAAGTTCGCGGGCTACGACCCCCGGCCGGAGGTGGCGGACTGGCTGTCCGGCGGCAAGCGCATGATGTTCGACCGCATCGAATGGCTGATCCTGCCAGACGACGCGACCAAGGCGGCGGCGCTGCAGAACGGCGAGATCGACTGGTGGGAAAACCCTGTGCCGGACTTGGTGCCGCTGCTGAAGCGCAACCGCAACGTCAACGTCGATATCGCGGACCCCTTGGGCAACATCGGCTCTTTCCGCATCAACCACCTGCACCCGCCGTTCAACGACCCGCGGGTGCGGCGCGCGGTGATGATGGCGTTGAGCCAGGAAGACTACATGCGCGCCGTGGTCGGCAACGACGACGCGCTGTGGAAGGCGCTGCCGAGCTTCTTCACGCCCGGCACCGCCTCCTACACCGAGGCGGGCGGCGACATCCTGACCGGCCCCCGCCGCTTCGACGAGGCGAAGAAGCTGCTGGCGGAGGCGGGCTACAAGGGCGAGACCATCGTGCTGTGCGTCGCGACCGACGTGCAGATCACCAAGGCGCAGGGCGACGTGACCGCCGACCTCTTGCAGAAGATCGGCATGAAGGTGGACTACCAGGCGCTCGATTGGGGCACGGTGGGCGCGCGCCGGGCTAAGAAGGACCCGCCGTCGCAGGGCGGCTGGCACATCTTCCACACCTGGCACGCCGGCGCCGACTGCATCAACCCGGCGCCCTACACGGCGTTCGACGCAGGCGGCGACAAGGCGTGGTTCGGCTGGCCGAAATCGGACGCGATCCAGGCAGGCATCGCCACCTGGTACGACGCCCCGGACGCCGCGGCGGAGAAAGCTGCGATGGCCGACCTCAACAAGATGGCGATGGAGTTCGTGACCTACATCCCGACCGGCTTTTTCCTGGGCTACCAAGCCTGGCGCAAGAACGTGAGCGGCGTGGTCAAGGCGCCGTTCCCGGTGTTCTGGGGCGTGCAGAAGACATGACGGGCCAGGCACAATGACAGGCCCGGCCTGATGCTCGGCTACCTCGCCCGGCGGGTGCTCGCGACGATCCCGGTGATGGGCATCGTGGCGCTGTTCGTGTTCTCCTTGCTCTACATCGCGCCGGGCGACCCGGCGGCGATCATCGCGGGCGACCAGGCGACGCCCGCGGACGTGGAGCGCATCCGCGCCGGGCTGGGCCTCGACCGCCCGTTCCTGATCCGCTTCGGCGAGTGGCTGTGGCATGTGCTCAACGGCGACCTCGGCGTGTCGATCTTCACCAACCTGCCGGTCACCCGGCTGATCCAGCAGCGGCTGGAGCCGACGCTGTCGCTGATGGTCCTGACGCTGATCCTGTCGGTCGTGGTCGCGGTGCCGATGGGCGTGCTGGCGGCGTGGAACCAGGGCACCTGGATCGACCGGGTGATCATGGTGCTCGCGGTGTTCGGCTTCTCCGTGCCGGTGTTCGTGGTGGGCTACCTGCTCGCCTACGTGTTCGCGCTGGACGGCTTCGGCTTGGGGCTCGATTGGTTCCCGGTGCAGGGCTACACGCCGCTGGCCCGCGGGTTCGGGCCTTGGCTCAGCAACCTCGTGCTGCCGTCCGTCGCGCTGGGTGGCGTTTACATCGCGCTGATCGCCCGCATCACCCGGGCGACCATGCTGGAGGTGCTGAGCCAGGACTACATCCGCACCGCCAAGGCCAAGGGCGTGGGCAGCCGCACGGTGCTGTTCCTCCATGCGCTGAAGAACGCCGCCGTGCCCATCGTCACCGTGATCGGCATCGGCGTGGCGCTGTTGATCGGCGGCGCGGTCGTCACCGAAAGCGTGTTCGCGATCCCCGGCCTCGGCCGTTTGGTGGTCGATGCGATCCTGCGCCGCGACTACCCGGTGATCCAGGGCGTCGTGCTGCTGTTCAGCTTTGTTTACGTCCTGGTCAATCTTGGGGTGGACCTGCTGTACACCGCCTTCGACCCGAGGATACGCTATTGAGCGCCACCGCCCTTCCCGACGCGCCGGTCGCCACCGCATCGGCGCCGCACATCACCCCGGCGTCGGCGATGCCGGACGTGCTGCCGGCGGTACGTCCGCGCGGCCGGGTCCTCACCTTTATCCGGCGTTACCCCACCATCTTCGTCGGCGGGCTGCTGCTGGCGCTGATCTTGTTCATCGCCGTGGCCGCGCCGGTGCTCGGCACCACGGACCCGACCGCGCTGGCGCCCGCCAAGCGCACGCGGGAGCCGTCGATGCTGTACTGGTTCGGCACCGACATGCTGGGCCGCGACATCTACTCGCGGGTGCTGTACGGGGCGCGGGTGTCGCTGACCGTCGGCTTCTCGGTGGCGCTGCTGGCGTCCGTGGTCGGCATGGCCATCGGGCTGGTGTCGGGCTTCGTGCGCTGGGCGGACAGCGTCATCATGCGGGTGATGGACGGGCTGATGTCCATCCCGCCGATCCTGCTCGCCATTGCGCTTATGGCGCTGACCCGCGGCAGCGTCGGCAACGTCGTCACCGCCATCACCATCGCCGAAATCCCCCGGGTGTCCCGTCTGGTGCGCGGCGTCGTGCTGTCGCTGCGCGAGCAGCCCTATGTCGAGGCGGCGGTCGCCTCCGGCACGCGGGTGCCGCTCATCATCTGGCGCCACATCGTGCCGAACACGCTGGCGCCGATCACGGTGCAGGCGACCTACATCTGCGCGTCGGCGATGATCACGGAGGCGATCCTGTCCTTCATCGGCGCCGGCACGCCGCCGATCATCCCGTCATGGGGCAACATCATGGCCGAAGGCCGGGCGCTGTGGCAGGTGAAGCCTTACATCGTGTTCTTCCCGGCGGTGTTCCTGTCGCTCACGGTGCTGGCGGTGAACCTGCTGGGCGACGGGCTGCGCGACGCGCTCGACCCCCGCATGGCGAAGCGCGTTTGATGACGGCTCTCCTCGAAGTTGAAAATCTGCAAACCCATTTCGGCACACCCGATGGCGTGGTGCGCGCGGTGGAGGGCTTGTCGTTCCACATCGACGCCGGGGAAACGCTCGCCATCGTGGGGGAAAGCGGCTGCGGCAAGTCCGTCACCAGCATGAGCATCCTGCGGCTGATCCAAGAGCCGCCGGGGCGCATCGCGGGGCGCATCCAGTTTCAGGGCCGCGACCTGCTGAAGCTGTCCGAAGCCGAGATGCGCAAGCTGCGCGGCAACGACATCAGCATGATCTTCCAGGAGCCGATGACCAGCCTGAACCCGGTGCTGACGGTTGGGCGGCAGATCGGCGAGACGCTGCGTCTGCATCAAGGCCTGTCGGCGCGGCAGGCGGAAGCGCGGGCGGTGGAGATGCTGACGCTGGTGGGCATCCCGGCGCCGGGCCGCCGGGTGCGGGAGTATCCGCACCAGCTTTCGGGCGGGATGCGGCAGCGGGTGATGATCGCCATGGCCCTGGCCTGCAACCCCAAGCTGCTGATTGCGGACGAGCCGACGACGGCGCTGGACGTGACCATCCAGGCGCAAATCCTGGACCTGATGCGGGACCTCAAGACCCGCATCGGCTCGGCCATTCTGCTGATCACCCACGACCTCGGCGTGGTGGCGGAGATGGCGCAGCGCGTGGTCGTGATGTACGCCGGGCGCAAGGTGGAGGAGGCGACGGCGGGCGAAATCTTCGCCAACCCGCAGCACCCCTACACGCGGGGCCTGCTGGGCGCGGTGCCGCGGCTCGGCTCCTCGCTCACCGCGGGCGGGCGCTCCAAGCTTGCGGAAATCCCCGGCCTGGTGCCGTCTTTGCGCAAGCCCATCGTGGGATGCGCCTTTGCCGGGCGCTGCCTGAGCGCCACCGACCTGTGCCGCACGGTCGCCCCGGCGGTCGAGCAGAAGCGGCCCGGCCATTCCGTCGCCTGCCACTACGCCGAGTATGCCATGCCCGGGGAACAGGCCGCATGACCCGGACGCCGCCGCTGCTTGAGGTCAACGCGCTGAAGAAGCATTTCCCGCTGCGCGGCGGCCTGTTCGGCGGCGTCACCGGGCAGGTTTACGCGGTGGACGGCGTGACCTTCTCCATCGAGAAGGGCGAAACGCTGTCGCTGGTGGGGGAAAGCGGCTGCGGCAAGAGTACGGTGGGCAAGGCCATCCTGCGCTTGACCGACCCGACAGACGGCGAGGTTTGGCTGGACGGCGCGCGCATCGACAACCTCCCCGCCAGCCAGTTGCGACCGCTGCGGCGGCGCATCCAGGTGGTGTTCCAGGACCCGTTCAGCAGCCTCAACCCCCGGATGCGGGTGCGGGACATCATCGCGGAGCCGCTGCGCAACTTCGGCCTGGCAGGCGGCGGCGAGGTCGATGACCGCGTGGCGACGCTCATGGACACCGTGCGCCTGCCGCGCGACGCCATGCGCCGCTTCCCGCACGAGTTCAGCGGCGGGCAGCGCCAGCGCATCGGCATTGCCCGCGCCCTCGCGCCCGGCGCCGACCTGATCATCTGCGACGAGGCCGTGTCCGCGCTCGACGTGTCGGTCAAGGCGCAGATCGTCAACCTGCTGTCCGACCTGCAGGACGAGCTTGGGCTGGCGCTCCTGTTCATCAGCCATGACCTGGCCATCGTGGAGCACCTGACGCACCGGGTCGCGGTGATGTACCTCGGCAAGATCGTCGAGATCGCCGAGCGCCGCGCCTTGTTTGCCAACCCGCGCCACCCCTACACCCGCGCGTTGCTGTCCGCCGTGCCGGTGCCGGACCCCACGGCCCATAGAGACCGCATCATCCTGACCGGCGACGTGCCCAGCCCGATCAGCCCGCCCTCCGGCTGCCGCTTCCATACCCGCTGCCCCTACGTGTTCGACCGTTGCCGGACGGAGGAGCCGTTGCTGCGGGAGATGGGCGAGGGCCAGAAGGCGGCGTGCCACCTCGACGAGCTTCCGGCATTGCGCATGTTGCCGCAAGCGGCGTAAGGGAAAGCAGTGCAGCGCCCCGGCTTGACCCTAGCCGGTTGAGGCGATCACATTACGTCAGGTGCGCAGGCCGCCGGCCAGGCGCACGATCTGCATTGTGGGAGAAAAACGATGCCGCAGGTATCGCTGACGGTGAACGGGCGCAGCCACACTGCCGAGGTCGAAGGCAGGACCCTGCTGGTTGAACTGCTGCGGGAGGGCATGGGCCTTACCGGCACGCATGTCGGCTGCGACACCAGCCAGTGCGGCGCCTGCGTGGTGCATGTCGATGGCGAGTCCGTCAAAAGCTGCACCGTGCTGGCGATCCAGGCGAACGGCGCGGAGGTCACGACCATCGAGGGCATCGCCGAGAGCGACGGCACGCTGCACCCGATGCAGGCGATGTTCCGCGAGCACCACGCCCTGCAATGCGGCTTCTGCACGCCCGGCATGGTGATGAGCGCCATCGACCTGGTGAAGATGCACCCGGAGGGCTTGACGGAGGATCAAATCCGGCACGGCCTTGAGGGCAACCTGTGCCGCTGCACCGGCTACCATAACATCGTCAAGGCCATCGCCGCCGCGTGGCCGCTCATGCACGGCAAGGAGCTGCCGGTCGCCGCCGAGTAATCGCGCCACCGGCGGCAAGCCGGGGCTGCAAGGGGGAGAAGCACCATGGGTTTCGAGGGGATCGGCGCTTCCGTGCGCCGCAAGGAAGACCATCGGTTTCTCAGCGGGCGCGGCAGCTACACCGATGACATCAACCGACCGGGCCAGCTCTACGCGGCCATCCACCGGGCCGACCGGCCTCATGCGAAAATCGGGGGCATCGACACCGCCGCTGCCGCCGCGGCGCCCGGCGTGGTCGCGGTTTATACCGGTGCCGACATGCAGGCGGACGGCGTGGGCGGCGTGCCCTGCGGCTGGCAGGTCCACAACAAGGACGGCTCGCCCATGGCGGAGCCCCCGCACCCTGTGCTCGCCGCCGGCAAGGTGCGCCATGTCGGCGATCCCGTCGCCGTGGTGATCGCCGAAACCCGGCAGCAGGCCAAGAACGCGGCCGAACTGCTCGCCATCGACTACGAGGACCTGCCGGCCATTGCCGCGGTGCGGGACGCGGTGGCGCCGGGGGCGCCGCTGGTGCATGACGACGCGCCGGGCAACATTTGCTTCGATTGGCACATCGGCGACAAGGCGGTGGTCGATGCGGCGTTCGCCCAGGCGGCGCACGTCGTCGAGCTGGACCTCCTGAACAACCGGCTGGTGCCGAACGCCATGGAGCCGCGGGCGGCCATTGGCGAGTTCGACCGCTCTTCCGGCGAGTTCACGCTTTACACCACCAGCCAGAACCCGCACGTGATCCGGCTGCTGATGGGCGCCTTCGTGCTGCACATCCCGGAGCATAAGCTGCGCGTGGTGGCGCCCGACGTGGGCGGCGGCTTCGGCTCGAAGATTTACCATTACGCCGAGGAAGCCATCGTCACCTGGGCCGCCGGCAAGCTGCGCCGCCCGGTGAAGTGGACCTGCGACCGCAGCGAGGCTTTCATGTCGGACGCGCATGGGCGTGACCACTTCAGCCACGCGGCGATGGCGTTGGACGCGCAGGGCAAGTTCCTGGCATTGCGGGTCAGTACGCTCGCCAACATGGGGGCGTATCTTTCGACCTTCGCGCCCGCCATCCCGACCTATCTCAGCGCCACGTTGCTCGCCGGGGTTTACACGACGCCGGCGATCTACGCCGAAGTGAAGGCGGTGTTCACCCACACCGTGCCGGTGGACGCCTATCGCGGGGCAGGGCGGCCAGAGTCGGCGTATCTGTTGGAACGGCTGGTGGACGTGATCGCGCACGACACGGGGCTGGACCGGGTGGCGATCCGCCGCCTCAACTTCATCCCGCGTGACGCCTTTCCGTATCAAACGCCGGTGGCGCTGAACTACGACAGCGGCGATTACGAGGCGACGCTGAACGCTGCACTGGCCGCCGCGGATTGGGACGGGTTCCCGGACCGCCGCCGGGCCGCCGCGGTGCGCGGCAAGCTGCGCGGCATCGGCATCTCGACCTATGTGGAAGCGTGCGGCATCGCGCCGAGCAAGCTGGTGGGGCAGTTGGGCGCGCGCGCCGGGCTGTACGAGGTCGCCAACATCCGCGTGCATCCGACCGGCAGCGTCACCGTGCTCACCGGCACGCACAGCCACGGGCAGGGGCACGAGACGACGTTCGCGCAGCTTGTTTCCGACCAGCTCGGCATCCCCGTCGATCAGGTGGATGTCGTGCACGGCGACACCGCCAAGATCCCGTTCGGCATGGGCACCTACGGCAGCCGCAGCTTGGCGGTGGGCGGGTCCGCCATGGTCAAGGCCATGGACAAGGTGATCGCCAAGGGCAAGAAGATCGCCGCCCACTTGATGGAGGCCTCCGTCGAGGACATCGAGTTCAAGGACGGTCGGTTCTCCGTCGCCGGCACGGACAAGAGCAAGGCGCTGGCCGAGGTGTCGCTCGCTGCCTACGTGCCGCACAACTACCCCATCGAGGAGCTTGAGCCGGGCCTCGATGAGACCGCGTTCTACGATCCCAAGAACTTCACCTTCCCCGGCGGCTGCCATGTATGCGAGGTCGAGGTCGATCCCGACACCGGCTCCGTCGCCGTGGTCAACATGGTGGCGGTGGACGACGTGGGCCGGGTCATCAACCCGATGATCGTCGAGGGGCAGGTGCAGGGCGGGCTGGCCCAGGGCATCGGGCAGGCGCTGATGGAGAACGCGGTCTATGACAGCGAGGCGCAGTTGGTGACTGGCTCCTTCATGGACTACCAGATGCCCCGGGCGCATGACTTTCCGCCGATGAAGACCGCGACGCAGAACACGATGTGCACGCACAACCCCCTGGGGTCGAAAGGCGTGGGCGAAACGGGGGCCATCGGCTGCCCGCCCTCCGTCATCAACGCCGTGGTGGACGCGCTGCGCGATTACGGCGTGCGCCACCTGGACATGCCGGCGACGCCGCAAAAGATCTGGTCGATCATCCAAGCCAACCAGCCGCGCATGGCGGCCGAGTAGGAAGCACGAGCATGTATGATTTCAACTACACCAAGCCGTCCTCCATCCCCGAAGCCGTGAAGGCGCTGGGCGCGGACATGGAAGCCAAGGCGCTGGCCGGCGGCCAGACCTTCATCCCGGTGCTGAAGCAGCGGCTCAACAAGCCGAGTGTGATCGTCGATTTGTCGGACCTCGGCCTCCAGGGCATCGCGGCGGACGACGAGACGGTGACGATCGGCGCGATGAGCACGCATCACCAGATCGAGTCCTCGCCCGACGTGCAGCGGCTGGTCCCGGGCCTGGCCAAGATGGCGGCCCTGATCGGCGACATCCAGGTGCGACACCGCGGCACGATGGGCGGGTCGCTCGCCAACAACGACCCGTCCGCCTGCTACCCGGCGGCAGTGCTGGCATTGGGCGCCACGATCCACACCGACCGCCGCAGCATCGCGGCGGATAACTACTTCCAGGGCATGTTCACCACGGCGCTGGAACCGGGCGAGCTGATCACCGCCGTCGAGTTCCCCCGTGCGGAAAAGTCGAACTACGAGAAGTTCCGCAACCCGGCGTCGCGCTACGCCATGGTTGGCGTGTTCGTTGCCAAGACCGCCGCGGGTGTGCGGGTCGCCATCACCGGGGCCGGGCAGAGTGGGGTGTTTCGCCACGCTGCGATGGAGGAGGCGCTGTCCAAGAACTTCTCTCCCGACGCGATCACGGGAATAACAACGCCGGCCGACGGGTTGAACGGCGACATCCACGCCAGCCCGGAGTATCGTGCCCACCTGATCGGCGTAATGGCGCGCCGGGCCGTCGCGGCGGCCTGACCATTGGCACACACTGGGCTATGTCCAGGATGCGCCAGTGGCTGCATCCTGTTGGGAGTGTCGGCGGTTGGTTGTTGACCTGCATCTGCTGTGCAAGCAAGGACAGCGTAATAAGCGGGTCGGTCCCGAGCCGACCCGTTATGAAACCGGCACGTGGCCGGTGACGGACGAGGTGGCTGAGGAAGCCATCGGTGGCCGCGTGTACTTGCACGCGGCGCGCGCCGAGGAAGCCTATTATGGCGGCACGATCCAAGCCTGGCGGGCCGCTGACGACGACCCCAAGCGAAAGTCGTTCGAGTACCTCGTGGACGGGCCGTTCCGCATCCGCTGTCCCGAGAAATGGGGGCAGGAAAAGGCCATCGTCCGGCGCTGACCCGGCGGCTTGGCCACCATCCGGGGGGACCTATGGCAACCGAACCGCTCTACTCGCTCGATGACCTCAAGGCGTTGCAGCAGTGGGACACGCCCACGGTCTGCAACGGTCTTGAGATCGTAGCGCCGGAACGCCGGACGTTCGGCTTCACCCTGGAGCCGATGGTCGCCGTGGATCGCAAGCTGCCGCCCATGGTCGGCGTCGCCCGCGTCGGCATGATCCGCGCGAAGGAAGCACCGCGCGGCCCCGTCGCCAGCCGCCTCGATTGGTACGACTACGTGGCCGACGCCCAGTTCCCGACCGTCGTGGTGCTGCAGGACTTGGACGACCGGCCCGGCTACGGCGCGTGGTGGGGGGAGGTGCATTCCACCGTGCACAAGGCGCTGGGCGCCATGGGGTGCGTGACCAACGGCTCGTTCCGCGATTGCGACATGCTCGCGCCGGGCTTCCAGATCATCGGCGGGCGGATCGGCCCCAGCCATGCCCACGTCCACATGGTCGATTTCGGCAAGCCGGTGAACGTGTTCGGCATGAACGTGGTGCACGATGATGTCGTCCATGCCGACTTTCACGGCGCGGTCGTGATCCCGGCCGAGGCGGTGCGCAAGCTGCCGGACGCCATCGCCCTTTCAGCCCGGCGCGAGAAGGTCATTCTCGACGTTTGCGCCAGCCCCGATTTCAGCCCGGCGAAGCTGCGCGCCGCGGTGCAAAGGGCCGGGGAAATCCACTGACGCGCGGCCCAGGCCAGGGCCGTGCTTGACCGTGCCGGCGTGTCGGGCCGAAGATCGCCGATTATCCAGGAGGGCCTTATGAACGTCGCCACCATGCCAGCATCGCTGTCCGGCGTTTCGGACGCGGAGTGGAAGGCCCGCTGCGACCTGGCGGCGCTGTATCGGCTCGTCGCGCATCACCGGATGACCGACCTGATCTATACCCACATCAGCGCGCGGCTGCCGGGGCCGGAAAACCACTTCCTGATCAACCAGTACGGCGTGATGTTCCACGAGATGCGCGCGTCGGACCTGGTGAAGATCGACTATGACGGCAACATCGTCGAGGATGGCCAGCAGTCGCGCCGGGTGAACGCGGCCGGGTTCTGCATCCACTCGGCGATCCACATGGCCCGGCACGACTTGATGTGCGTGATCCACACCCACACCGCCGCCGGCATGGCGGTCGCGGCGCAGAAGCACGGCCTGCTGCCGATCAGCCAGCACGCGCTGAAGTTCTACGGGCACCTAGCCTATCACGGCTACGAGGGCATCGCGCTCGACCTGGACGAGCGGGAACGGCTGGTGGCCGACCTCGGCGAGCACCGGGCGATGATCCTGCAGAACCACGGGCTGCTGGTCGCCGGGCGCACGGTTCCGGAAGCGTTCAACAACATCTACTACCTTGAGCGCGCCTGCCAGGCGCAGGTCCAGGCCCTGGCGGGCGGGGCCGAACTGGTGACGCCGCCCGAGGCGGTGCGCCTCCATACGGCGGAGCAGTTCAACCGCGAGGGCAGCCTTGAGCACTACGAGATGATGTGGGAAAGCTGCCTGCGCCTCGTGGAGCACGACCGGCCCGACTACCGTTCCTAAGTGGCGGACCTGCTGCAGATCGACGGGCTGCGCACGGTGTTTCGCAGCCCGTCCGGGGACGTGCCGGCGGTGGATGGGGTGAGCCTGTCCGTGGCGCGCGGCAAGACGCTCGGCATCGTGGGGGAAAGCGGCTGCGGCAAGAGCATGTTGTCGCTGTCCGTCATGCGCCTGGTGCCGTCGCCGGGGCGGGTGGCGGCGGGCCGGGTCGTGTTCGACGGGCAGGACCTGCTGGCCTTGCCCTCCCGCGCCATGCGCGCCGTGCGCGGCAGGCGCATCGGCATGATCTTCCAGGAACCGATGACCAGCCTCAACCCGGTGTTCACCGTGGGCGACCAGATCACCGAAGCGATGCGCGCCCACGACCCCGGCGCGTCCAAAGCCGCGTTGCGCGCCCGGGGCGTCGCGGCGCTCGACCGGGTGCGCATCCCCGGGGCGGCGCGCCGGTTCGACGACTACCCGCACCAGATGAGCGGCGGCATGAGGCAGCGGGTGATGATCGCCATGGCGCTGTCCTGCGATCCGGACCTGCTGATCGCCGACGAGCCGACGACGGCGCTGGACGTGACGGTGCAGGCGCAGATTCTGGACCTGTTGCGCGACCTGCAGGCGCAGTCGGGCATGGCGATCATCCTGATCACCCATGACCTCGGCGTGGTGGCGGAGATGGCGGACGAGGTGGCGGTGATGTATGCCGGGCGCGTTGTGGAGCGGGCCAGCGGCACGGCCATCTTCGACGATCCGCAGCACCCCTACACGCTGGGCCTGCTGGGCAGCATTCCCCGGATCGAGGAAACCCGGTCCCGCCTGCTGGCCATTGAGGGGGCGGTCCCGGCGCCGTTCGCCTTGCCGGAAGGCTGCCGGTTCCACCCGCGCTGCGTGTTCGCGGCCCCCGCCTGCACCCGGGTCGATCCGCCGTTGCGGGGCCTGGGCGCCGACCATCAGGCCGCCTGCATCCGGGCGCCGGTCGAGGACTTGGCGGCGTGACGGATGCGCTGATGCAGGTGGCGGGCCTTGCCAAGCATTACCCCATTCGCCGCGGGCTGGTGCTGTCGCGCACGGTGGGCCAAGTGCGCGCGGTGGACGGCCTGTCCTTCGAGCTGTTCCGCGGCGAAACGCTGGCGCTGGTGGGAGAAAGCGGCTGTGGCAAGAGCACGACGGCGCGGCTGGTGCTGCGGCTGATCGACCCCACGGCGGGCACGGTCCGGTTCGAGGGCGCAGACATCACCGCCCTGCGCGGCGATGCCATGCGCAAGCTGCGCCGCCGGATGCAGATCGTGTTCCAGGACCCCTTTGCTTCGCTCAACCCGCGCATGACGGTAGCCGAAATCCTGGAGGAGCCGTTGATCGTGCACGGCATCGGCGACGGCGCGGCCCGGCGGGCGCGGGTGGCTGAACTGCTGGGCTTGGTGGGCCTGGCGCCGTATCACGCCGGGCGCTACCCGCATGAGTTCTCCGGCGGGCAGCGGCAGCGGATCGGCATCGCCCGGGCGCTCGCGGTCGAGCCGGCCTTGGTGGTTTGCGACGAACCGGTCAGCGCGCTCGATGTGTCGATCCAGGCGCAAGTGGTGAACCTGCTCAAGGATTTGCAGGCCCGGCTGGGGCTGTCCTACCTGTTCATCGCGCACGACCTGGCGGTGGTGAAGCACGTCGCGGACCGGGTGGCGGTGATGTACCTGGGCCGCATCGTCGAGATCGGGCCGAAGGACGACGTGTTCGCCAACCCGCGGCACCCTTATACGCGCGTCCTGCTCTCGGCCATTCCCCGCCCCGATCCGCACCGCAAGCTGGCGCGGTCCGCTGCCCAGAGCGACCAGGGCGGCGACATGCCCAGCCCGGCCAACGTCCCGCCCGGTTGCCGCTTCCACACCCGTTGTCCGTTCGCCATCGACCGCTGCCGCACCGAGGACCCCGCCTTGCGCGCGCCCGTCTTGCACGACATCGAACCCGGCCACCTTTCGGCCTGTCACCTTGCGGAAGACCTGCCCCCCATGGCGGCAGCGGAGGCGGCGCAGGCCGCCACCCCGGCGGCAGCGCGCCGCCTCGCGCTCTACGCCGAGCGCCGGGCCGCTCAGCAGGTGGCCGGGTGAGCAGCACCGCGATCGTCTCGCCCCGGCTGATGCTGGTCGGCGGCGGCGCTGTCCGCGAAGTGGCAAGCGTGCTGGCCAAATTCGGCCTGTCGCGTCCGTTGGTGGTCACCGATCCCTACATGGTCCGCTCCGGCCTGGTGCGCCGCTGTCTGGACCCGCTGGAAGCGGCCGGGCTTGCCGCCGCGGTGTTCAGCGACACCGTGCCGGAGCCGACGGACAGCGTGATCGACGCCGGGGCGGCGCTGCTGCAGGCTGGGTTGTACGACTGCCTGATCGGCTTCGGCGGCGGGTCGCCCATCGACACGGCCAAGGCAATGTCCATCTTGGCGCATGGCCGGGCGACCGGCGCCGGGTCGCACATGCGCGATTTCAAGGTGCCGGTGCAGGCGGATGCGGCTGGGCTGCCGGTGATCGCCGTACCCACCACGGCCGGCACCGGCAGCGAGGTGACGTGGTTCACCGTGATCACCGACACCGAGCGCGGCGAGAAGATGCTGATTGCCGGCATGGGCGCGCTGCCGCTGGCGGCGGTGGTGGATTACGAGCTGACCTTCACCGTGCCGAAGCGGATCACTGCCGATACCGGGGTGGACAGCCTGACGCACGCGCTGGAAGCGTACGTGTCCCGCCGGGCGAACCCGTATTCGGACACGCAGGCGCTGGCGGCGATGGCGCTGATCGGCGCCAACCTGCGGACCGCTTATGCCGAACCGGACAACGCCTCGGCGCGGGAGGCGATGATGCTAGGGGCGATGCAGGCGGGGATCGCGTTCACCAACAGCTCGGTTGCGCTGGTGCATGGCATGTCGCGGCCGATTGGGGCGGCGTTCCATGTGCCGCATGGGTTGTCCAACGCCATGCTGCTGCCGGCGGTCACGCGGTTTGGGTTGGAGGCGGCGCAGGCGCGGTATGCCCAAGCGGCTCGGCGCATCGGCTTTGCCATGCCGGGCGACCCCGACGAAGCGGCGGTGGAGAAGCTGGCTGATGGCCTCGCGCAGTTGAACCGGGACCTTGACGTGCCGACGCCCGCCGGGTTCGGCATCAACAAAGCGGCGTGGGATGTGCGGCTGGAGGTGATGGCGGAACAGGCGCTGGCGTCGGGCAGTCCGGGGAACAACCCGCGGGTGCCGACGAGGGAAGAGATTATGGCGTTGTATCGGGTGGTTTGGTCGGGGAGTAGCAGCATTCCGCAGGATGGGCGGGGTAGGGCGCCTGGCAGTCTTGGCTAGAGGCAAAGTCTTGGTGAGTCTATTTATAATGGCGTTTATAGTTCGATTTTATAAAAGCTCTCTTACTAACAACATCCTCAAAACATGTTATCATGTGAGTTACTTGACTCTCAACAGTGCTCAATCTATCTTCAAGGTTTTGAGCACTATACCTACCTCCAACTTCCGATGCGCTTTCCCGACCATGAGCAACAGCGTTTCTCCTTTCACGGATCTCGTTCATGTATCCTGTGGATTTCGGGCTGATCGACGGTGAGTCTCTTATAGAGAAAAGTCTAAATATAAGATCAATTGTACTTGATCTAACGTTTTGAACATCCTCAAATAGACTACTATTTGAAAGAACACACACGTCACTATTGTTTAATGCAGTCAAAATTTCGTGACGTTTTCTCCACTTTCTTTCCCCAGTCAACGTGCGTTCTGATTTGAATTGTGAATCAAACAGAATAGCTAATAAATCAACAGATAAATGTTTGCGAGCAACATTTAAAGAGTTTATGTGAGAAACTGCAGTGCTGATCAACAAGCCTACAGAGAACTCCAGGTACGCACTCAAGCCAACAATGAAGTAGCCCTTTAATGTTTGATGTTCGGGAGGAACGGGCAAACTTCTCTCGTTTCCAGCGATCAACCTGTAAAGGTGTTGTAACTCTAGAAACCTAGAGGTAGTCTCTAGTCTAGTTGATGTAAAAAGCATTGATTAGAGGAGGCGATCTTTAACATAATCGATGCGACCTATCACCATTGGGTTACTGTTTGTTCCTCCAGTGGTGAATTTTATCAGGGCTTCGTCGTCGATTATTTTAGCTAAAACACCTCTTTTAATATTGTGGGTTTGTTTGATTGCAAGCGCTGTTCCGACTGCTACAGCCTCATACAAATTAATTGGGGTAACGTTCTTACGTTTATACCTGACCACTCCGTTTGGCAGTTCCTGCCTGAGAAAACTCATAACCTCGTCAAAATTATCAATATCACTTATAGTTCTCTTTTTGTTCATGTCTATCGTATAATTATTTAGAAATGTATTTACATTATGAGCAAAAGTTCTATACCTGTCTCTAAAAGCATAAAATCTCAGCACGCACTCCTCATATGCTGCAGCCTTCAGCTCGTTGTTTGGTAATTTTACCACGTTTCTAAAATTAGTATTTTCGGACTGATCTTTTATTAGATCAAGAAATACTCCACGAAATACACAATTTCTTATCTCTTGCGGATGTAATTTGACGCCACCAGTATTAAGACGCTCGAATAGGTCATACCGAACGGAGTTGTCGCTCTTGTCATTTAGAGTGGTAATGCGAAGGGGACGGGTTGTAAATTGTAATTGGGTAGGTTTTGGCAAACTCTCAAATGTTGCATCATTAAAGGTGTCGAGCTTAGAAAGTCCTTTCAACACCAGCGGTGACGCCTTGTTAATCAACTTCAAAGAATCTTCTTTTCCTACGAAGTGAAGTACGGTACTGATTCTTTGAACCCCATCAACGACTTCCCATGTGCCATCTGAGTTCGTAGCCATGAACAAACTCGGAATGGGTATTCCAAGAAATATACTTTCAATTAGCTCGGACTCTCTCTTCATCCCACACGAAATGCCGCTGGTATTCAGGAGAAATGTTAATCTCGTCACTGGCGATCATATCGACAATCTGCCGTACACTTATGTCGTATGAGTCATAAGAAACTGCACGCTTCTCACGAGTTAGCTGTTCGACTTGTGTTTCGTTAGTGTCGATCTTTGCCATAAGAGGAGGCTACCAGCATCTATCCTCTGTCGCTAGAGGTCGGAATAAGGGGGTATGCGGCATGTTATAATGCGTGTCGGTTTGATAAGCCTCAAACATAGAAGGAGTAGCACGTCACGCCACTTCCAATAGGGTGGATAGACCCTTAAACCTTCCGCGCCGCCACCACCGGCACCGCCTGCGCATCCCGCCGTAGCCGATTCTCCCCCAAGAGCAGCAAAATCGGGGCAGCAATAAAGATCGACGACGACGTGCCAACTACGATGCCGAACAGCATCATCAACGCAAACCCCGACAGCGACGCCCCCCCGAACAGCGCCAACGGCAGGCTCGCCAGGAACACCGTCATGGACGTGCCAAGTGTCCGGTTCAGCGTCTCGTTGATCGACAGGTCGATCAGTTGCCGGAGCGGCATCG
>CAXSAZ010000009.1:0-135991 GCA_964235485.1 uncultured Acetobacteraceae bacterium
TCCAAATTGCCACAGCCTAACCGATCCAGCATCAGAAATGCAATTGTAATGTTAGGATCAGGAACACCTTGCGGCCGGCGTCCTCGACAAGGCGCTGCATGAAGCGGATCAGGGTTGGCGCCTTGATCGCGCCGTCGAGCAGCATCCAGCGCAGCTCGCCCTTGTTGGTGAGCGCCGAGATCAGGTCCAGCCTGGCCCGCCTGTGCGAGCGGCGCACAGCTGCGGCCGCGCACGTCGTCGCCGCGCAAGCCGGTCTCGTCGCCCCAGAAAATGGCGCCCTTCTCCCCTCTGGCCCGCACCGCGATGGCCGGTAGTCGTGCCGCAGCCAGCGCTGCACGGACTCGGCTGACTGCTCGTAGGCGCGCCGCAACGGCTTCTGCGCCGTAAAGCCCCGGTGCGCTAGGTAGGTTCCCATGATGACGCTTGCTGCCCGGAGCAGGCCGTCAGCAGGCACGCACCACCCGCAAGCAAAAGTCGGCCATAGTGTCTGTCCATAAGGACGCTCTCAACCAAGACGTTTCACTCGGAAGACTTCCCTTGCACTTGAAATGTCTTTAAAGAAAGATGATCAATCTTGTAAACGTCGTTTGGTGGTGTATGGCACGAGGAATCGTTGTCGGAGTCGCGCTGCTGCTGTCCCAGGCGACGCTGGCTTTGGCCGATGCCAGGCGCGGCGACATTGCGTTCGAAAAGGGGGATTACGCCGGTGCCCACCGCGAATGGCGTGAGTCCGCCGAGGCAGGCGACATCTCTGCCATGTTGGGGCTTGGCACGCTTTATAACACCGGGCATGGCGTCCAGCAGGACTTTGTTCAGGCTTTATCCTGGTATCGGCGTGCTGCCGAAGCCGGCAACGCTCATGCCATGTTCAACGTGGGGGCGATGTTTGACAACGGCCGCGGCACGGACGTGAACCGGCCGGAGGCGGTCAGGTGGTATGTCAGGAGTGCAGCACGAGGCAACGGCCGCGCCGCATACGCCGTCGCCACGATCTATCGCGACGGCGATGGCGTCCCGCGGGACACCCGCGCCGCAATCAAGTTCTTCAAAATGGCGGCTGCGGCTGGCATTGGTGCTGCCCGGGTCAATCTCGCCAACCTCGGCCAGAGCGCCCTGCCTGACAGCGTTGCGGGTCCTTCCCGCTCGCCCGGCGCTGCAACCAAAGCGTTCGAAAACACGCCAGCGGTGGCGAAGCTTGCACCCGAAGCGCTCCCCACTGCGGTTGGCACTGCCAACGTCGAGGCGAAACCTCTTGGTCCGACAGCCATGACACCCAAGGTCGCCAGGAATGATGAGGCTGCAGCAGCGCCAGCGCGTCCGCCAGCGGTGGCGCGTGCGGTTCCCGACGCTCCAGCCAGCGCAGCGGATGACAGGTTCGCTGCCGCACCGACCAGCATCCCCGCCCCGGGAACATCGTCCGGGCCATCGCCGGTTCAGATCGCGGATCAGGAAACCTTGGCCGCCGGGATTGAGCGATTTCACAAGCTCGCCCTTCAGCACGCCGATGCAAGCCTGGCCTTGTCGACGCAATACGAGGCGGTTGTCCACGAGGTTGCCCGCCGGGCCATGGAGGGCAACGATGTCGCACAGTACGACATCGGGTTCGCCTACAAACAGGGCATTGGGGTGCCGTCCGACCTCGTCAAATCCTATGTGTACTTCGTTCGGGCCAGCCTTTCATCCAATGCTGAACTGAGTTCAGCGGCGCTCAGCGAGGCCTTCCACCTTGGTAGCCGGCTGACAGACGCCCAGCAGGCATTGACGACGGACATGCTGACGCGCGGCACTCGGTAAAGAGCACAGACGAGAGCGTCTAAACATTTGATGGAGTGTAGTGGCGAAGGATCAGCCAGCATGGGTTGAACAATTCCAACGCCCAAACTATGAAGCACCATAATAGTGTCACATAAAATATGCACGGTGCTCAAGTGTCATGTCAAACTGGAACAATCATGATCTCGCATCTGCTGAAATGCAGGCGTCCATACCGGTGAACGAGGCTGGCCGCCTCGCCGCGCTCCGCGCCCTCGACATCCTCGATACCGAGCCGGAGGCGCCGTTCGAACGGCTTGTGAGCTTGGCAGCCGACATTTTCCAGGCTCCCATCGCCGCCATCACGCTGGTCGATGCGGAGCGCCAATGGTTCAAGGCCCAGCGCGGCCTGGCCGTCCGCGAGACGCCCCGTGACGTCTCGTTCTGTGCGCAGGCCATCCTGCACGACGGTGTCTGCTGCGTGCCTGACACCCGGACCGACAAGCGGTTTCAGGACATCGCCGCCAGAGCGGACTTCGGCTTTCGCTTCTATGCCGGTGCCCCTCTCTTTACCACGGGCGGGTTCCGCGTGGGCACGCTCTGCATCGGCGATGTGCAGCCCCGCAGCGACTTCGGAAACGCGAGCAGTTCCATCCTCCGCCGCTTGGCTGAACAGGTCATGGACGAGATCGAGCTTCGGCTGGCCCGCCGGAGCCTCGAGGCGCGACGCAGCGAACTCGAGCGCCAGGCGCTTGAACTGATGGCCGCCCGGCACGCGGCCGACCGTGGGCGCGAGCACTTGCAGAACCTCATCGACCATTTGCCGGTCGGCGTGGTCCTAACCGGGGAGGATATGCGGATCGTCGCCTCCAACAAGGCCAGTCTTGACCTGCTTGGATTGGCGGAAGAAGAACTGCGCCCTGGATGTCCGGTTGAGCCAGCCATCCAACGTTCCGTGCAGATGAGCGAGATCGGCGATGCCGTGGAGCGGGACGCATACCTTCGGGCGCGGATACGAATCCTGCGCGAGCGGCGGGCGCTGCGCTCGGAACAGGCCGGCCCGAATGGCCGCGTCCTCGACGTCCATAGGCAGCCCATGGAGGACGGAAGCTACGCAAACCTTTACATTGACATCACCGAGGCCCGGCGGCGGGAGCAGGAGCTGGTTGCCGCGAAGGAGGCGGCCGAGCGCGCGAACCGGTCGAAGGACGAGTTCGTGGCCAACATCAGCCACGAGATCCGCACCCCGATGAACGGCATCATCGGGATGAACGGACTGCTGCTCGGAACAAGCCTCACCGTGGAACAGCGCCAGTGGGGCACCGCGGTGCGCGACAGCGCGGAGGCGCTTCTCGCGATCATCAATGATGTGCTCGACGTGGCGCGGCTTGAAGCCGGCCGGGTCGATCTTGAGCATACGGAGTTCGATCCGGAAGACGTCATCCACGGCGTGATCGAGATCCTGGCGCCACGCGCCGCCGAGAAGGATCTGGACCTCGACGTTGCGATTGATCCCAATCTTCCAGAAATCCTTCGCGGCGACCCGATGCGGCTGCGGCAAGTGCTGATGAACCTGGTGGGCAACGCCCTGAAGTTCACGGAAGTCGGATTTGTCAGAGTCACCGCCACGATCCTCGAAACCGCTTCGGAGCACGCATGGCTCCGCTTCGCCGTGCAGGACAGCGGGATCGGCCTGGCGCCAGGAGTGGAAGCGCGTTTGTTTGACAAGTTCACTCAGGCTGACAGTTCCATCACACGCCGTTTCGGCGGATCAGGGCTGGGGCTGGCCATCTGCCGCGACCTCGTGACGCTCATGGGGGGCCGGATCGGCGTCGAGAGTGAGCCAGGCCTGGGCAGCACCTTCTGGTTCGACGTCAAGCTGCATACGGCGGCCGAACGGCTTGGCGGTCCGGCGCCTGACGGCGCAGGGTTCGCGGGCCTCCGTGCGCTGGTCCTGAACGATGTGGAGATGAGCCGCGGGTTGCTGCGCCGCCACCTCGAACGTCAGGGCGTCATCGTCACGGAGGCCAAAGACATGGCTGCCGGGCTTGCGGCATTCGACCTCGCCCGGCAACACAGCCAGGCCATCGATATCGTCCTCCTGGACGAGAATGCCCTGGATGTCAGCGCAGGGTGGCCCGGACGCGAGCGCTTCGCGCCAGCGAAGCTCATCCTGCTGTCTCCATTCAAGCGGCCATCATCATGCGGCAAGGACACGCGCGCAGCCTGTGACGCGGCGCTCAGGAAGCCATTGCTGCGGCGGGTGCTGCTCGACACGCTTCGCCAGGCCACCGAACGCCAGGCCGCCTCGGCGGAGCCGGCCGCACCGGTTCCCGCGGCGCAGGCCTGGCGCGTGCTGGTGGCCGAGGACAACGAGGTGAACCAGCAGATCGTGCTTGCGTTGCTGCGTCAGGCAGGCATCGAGGCCGATGTGGCCGGAAACGGGGTTCAAGCCGTCGAGGCCGTGAGCCGGCACGACTACGCCGTCGTCCTGATGGACGTTCAGATGCCTGTCATGGACGGGCTGGAAGCGACCCGGCGCATCCGTGCGCTGCCGGGCAGAGGTGGGCGCTTGCCGATTGTGGCCATGACGGCCCATGCCATGCGCGGCGACCGCGAGCGCTGCCTTGCTGCCGGCATGAACGACTATGTTTCAAAGCCGATCGAGCCTGGAACCCTTTTGTCCATCGTGGGCCAGCATCTCCAAGCGAAGCATTCGACTGCCGGCACCCACATGGCGCTCCCGCCCGCAGGCCATGGCCATGCCGCTGCCATCAACGAGAAGCATTTCGCAGGCCTCGCGCGCATGTTGCCCTCCGCCGACTTGGTTGCGATCCTCAACACCTGGCTCAGCGAACTGGACCGGAGCGTTGCGGAGATGGTCCGCCTGGCCGACATGGGGCGAGACGCACACGCCCTTGGCCGCCTCGGCCGTCTGGCCCACGATGCCAAGGGCACGTCCGGCACCGTTGGGGCGCTCACGCTCGGGCAGATTGCCGCATCTATCGAGGAAGCATGTTCGGCAGGAAATATCCCTGCCGCACAATCTCATGTTCAGTTTCTAACAGAAGAGGCACTGCGTGCCCGCGTCGAGTTCCAATCCAAGCTTGCTGATTTGCAGAATGGACAGGTGCTCCAGGCGCGTTCGCAGCCGTCATTCTAACTTTATTTTAGTATGGCGGCATCCAAAGTCGTGAAGCGTGCGAATAGTAAGGAGACCCTCCCGAAAGGCTTTCTGTGCGAATTCTGTGCATTGAAGACAATGAGACATTCGCGGCGCTTATCGGAAGCGGCCTGCGACGCGCCCGCTTCATCGTTGACCGTGTCGCAAGCGCCGAGGACGGCCTGCACGCCATCGCCACCGTGCACTACGATGCCCTGGTCCTCGATCTCAATCTGCCTGACTCCGACGGGCTGACGGTTCTCAAGCGGCTTCGAACTGCCCGGAACACCGTCCCGGTCCTGATCCTCTCCGCCCGCAGCAAGATGGCTGAACGTGTTTCGGGCCTGGAAGCGGGCGCCGACGACTACCTGCCGAAACCCTTCGAGATGCCGGAGCTTGTGGCGCGGGTCAGGGCGCTGCTCCGGCGATCCCCTGGAATGGCGCCTGCCGAACTCACCTGCGGCAACTTGGCCTTCCAGCCTGGAACCTACACGGCCGTCATCGAAGGAGAAGACCACATCATCCCGAAACGGGAGGCGACGCTGCTTGAGCACCTGCTCCGCAACGTGGGCCGGCCGGTGTCGAAGCCCACGATCGAGGACCGCCTGTATGCGTTTGGCGAAGAGGTCGCCTCCAACGCCGTGGAGGTCCACGTCCACCACCTCCGCAAGCGCCTGGCGGCTATGGGGGCCAGCGTCAAGATCGTCACGCTTCGGGGGACCGGCTACGTGCTGCGTCCTGCGGACGCCGATGCAAGTGCTTGACGAGCGGGTGCGGGCAGCGCGTCCTCACGGCCAGGCCAAGCCTTGGACCAACGCCCAAACCACGCCGTCAGCCGCCATCCCGGCCGCGGCCAGCCCGAGCAGGATGCGGCATTGCGGCCCCGGCAGCATACGGCTGCGCGCGAGGTGCGCGAGCACGGCGCCGATGGGGGCGATGGCCGCCAGCGCGCAGCCCCAGGCCTGGCCGACAATGCCCCCCGCCATGTCGCCCCCCCACATCGCAGCCCCGAGGACGGTGAACGAGACCGAGAACATCTTGGCCGCGTCGCGCCAAGGACGCGCCGAAGCGGCAATCGCGAGCGGCAGCACCCACGCCGTGAGGCTGAGCGGCACGCCGGCCGCCATCAAGGCTCCCGAAGGCGCGGCGGCAGCGGCGAACTGTGGAAAGATCGCCGGGACGGCGTAGCGGCACGCCAGCACCCCGGCAGCCGTCCCAGCCGTGGCGACCCCGAGCAGCCACCGCAACTCGCGGCAAAGCAGGGCCGGGGCGCCGGGCGTGCCGGCCGCGGCGAGGTGCTTTGGGTAATGGACCTGCCCGATTGTCGACAGCACGCCGATGCCCACAACCACCAGGTTGGCGCCGAACGCGAACAGACCGAAATTGCCCGGCGTGGACAAAGCGGCGGACACCCAGCGGTTCGCCGTGAGGTAAAGCAGCCAAAGCGCGTTGAAGGCGAAAAGAGGCCCCGCCATCCGCAGCGTCCGCGCCACCGCCTGCGCCGGAGGCCTGGCGCGCAGGACGGCGGCAAACGGCTGAGTCAGCAAGGCCGCGGTCAGGACGTACCATGCAGCAAGCGCCGCAAAGCACCCGGTAACGCCGCCAGCCGCAAGCCCCGCGAGCCGCGGCAGGCTCAGCCCGGCCTGCATCAGCAACGCGGCGAACGTGAACTCCCATACCCGCGAACCGGCCCGGTAAAGCGAAACGGGGCCGTTCGACAGCATGAACGCGATGCCCCCGACCGCGGCGATCAGCAGGTTCGCCGCTGTGAGCGCCCCCCCGCGCGCCACCCCAAATGCCAGCGGCACGGCCAGCAGCAGCAGGCAAGCCGCCAGCACGACCCGGGCGCAAACGAGTTCCGAAATCGCGGCAGCCGTGCCCTCGCCGGCAGCGCGACCGGTCAAAACCCTGTCTGCAAGCTGCGAAAGGCCGAGGTCGGCCGCGCAGGCGTATTGGAAGATGCTGAGCAGCAGGACGTAGCCGCCGAAGCGGGACGGTGCGAGCAGCAAGGGTGCCGCGACCGTCGCGGCGGCTCCAGCGAGGCTCAGGACTGGCGCTCCGAACGTGTAAGCCATGCGGTTGCCAAGCCAAGGCATCGCGCCCGCGTCGCGCAGCGTTTCCAGCAAGGAGCGCTGCCCTGTCGGGTTCGCGTCCAGGGCTGTCGGCACGGCAGTCCGGGTCATCCCTTGGACCGCCGAGGCATCGTTTGGACGGCGTTGATGGCCGCGGCGACCGTTTCGGCGCTTCTGCGCCAGTTGAGTTCGTCCCGTGCGTGGACCAGGGCGCCAGCCGCGCACCGGTCGAACAGCTCCGGATCCCCCGCAAGCTCGGCAATCGCGTCGGCCAGCCCGGCCACCGACATGTCCCGGGCGAGCAGCCCGGTCGCGCGGTGGACCACCTGTTCGGCCAAGCCGCCGATGGGGGTCGCCACGACGGGCCGGCCGGCGGCGTATGCGGTGGCTGCAACGCCGGATTGGCTGGCCTCGGTGTAGGGGAGCACGGCGATGTCGGCAGCCGCCATGAACTCCGCGATCTCCTCGTCGTTGAGCCAGCGGTTATGGAGGGTGACGCCGGGCAAGCGAGCCAGCAGCTCCGCGTAGGGCTGCATCCTGCCTGATCCCGCGATGACGAGGTCAACGGCAACCCCTTCCTGCCGCAGCGTCAGCATGGCGCGCAGCAGGTGATCAAGGCCCTTGTAGGCGACGATGCGGCCGAAGAAGAGGAGGCGGACCGGCCGGCTCCCGCGGGGGTGGACGGCAGGGCGTGCCTGGCCCGTCCCGAACTTGAACGCCCCATGCGGCATGGTCCAGATCCGCTCGGCCGGATAGTCGAAAACGTCGATAGCCTGCTGCCGCACGTGGTCCGACAGGACGATCAGGGCGTCGGTATTGCGCACCTGCTGGCACATCACCCGGTAGCGCAGCGGGTATCCGTCGCCGGGATGGAAAACGGCGTCGTGGAGGATCAGGATGGACCGCACCGGGCCGCGCGACAGGATGGGGAGCGTCGCGGCGTCCCAAATCGACTGGAAGGTGCACAGCGCCACCGCGGCCTGGTGCGTCGCCAGCATACGGCGGAACCGGCGGGCAATCGCCGGCAGCCGTGCCAAGCCCAGCGCCGCGGCCAGCTTGCCGCGAAGCGTGGTCTTGTTTCCTTCAAAGATCGGAACTTCGTTGCCGGACAGGCCCAGCCCGGCCGCGAGCGCGTGAAGGTCGGACCCGCGGGCACTGGACAGCGCGAGGTCCAGCCCGGGCACCATGCGAAGCTCTTGCGCGAGTTCAAAGGTGAACTTCGCAGCGGCGCCGGACTGCCCCCAGTGCCACATCAGGACCCGGGTGAGAGGCCGTGCCGCAGGAACGGCCGCCGGGCTTTCAGAATGCGCGTCCTGGGTGGCCGGCGGCGGGAGCGGGCGTGCTTCTTGTATGCTCATCGACATCCCACTTAGACCCGTGCAAACCCGTAAAGGCGGCTGCGCAGCAGCGTGCCAGCCAAGCGGAACACGACGTAAAGCAACGTCGTCGCCACGAACTGGCGGAGGCTCAGGAAGCCCTGGCGCAGGCAGAAGACCCGGAACCGGACCTCATGCAGGCAGTAGCGCCAGCCGCCCCGCCGGGCGCTCTGCTGCAGCCCCGCACGCACCCGCAGCAGCACGGCGGGGATGATGTGGAAATGCGCCCCGACCAACGCCATCCTCACCCAAAGGTCGTAGTCTTCCAGCAAGGGGAAGTTCAAGCGATAGCCGCCGGCCCGCCGCAGCGCCTCGGCACGCATCAGGACCGCCGGGTGGCAGATGACGTTGCGCCAGCGCAGGCTTTGCACAATCGCGTCGTGCCGGGTGGTGGAGGACTTCAAGCGCGTCGCCTCCTCGCCGTCCATGAACTCCTCAGACCAGGAGCTGACGATGTCCGTGCCCGGGTTTTCGAGGACGTAGTCGAGCTGGATGCGGAGGCGTTCGCGGTCGCAAAGGTCATCGCTGTCCATGCGCATCACCCATTCGCCGGTGCACCGCTCGAAGCCCGCGCTCAATGCACCGGCGAGACCTTGGTTCTCCGGCAAACGGACGACATCGACAACGGCGATCCGGCGGTCACCCCCGTAGCGCGCGATGACCTCCTCCTGGTCGGCGCCGACCGGCCCATCAAGCACCAGCACGAGCTGGCTGGGCGCAGCGCTTTGGGCGAAGACGCTTTCAAGGGCCGCAGCGAGCCACTCAGCACGTTCACGCACATAGGTCGTCATGAGGCAACTGACCGTGGGCAACCTTGTGCCGACGGCCATGGGGTTGCTGATGTCAATTCCCACATCAGCATTATCGCAATGCCGCATGTTCGCTGCCTCATCTTTGAATGAGGCCATTATTACCTGCCGACCTTAGCTGAACCTTAGCTGAGGGGCGCCCATCAGCACGCAGCACGACATCGGGACTTTGCACTATCCGATACAGCCGACATGCGAACGCCGCCGGTTGATCCAACCGGCGGCGTTCAGGGGCGCGAAGCGGGTGGGGGCTAACGTGCGCCGGCGCGGGACAGCACCACGTCGGCCGTCTTGACGAGGATGCGGAAGTCCTGCAGCAGGCTCCAGTTTTTCACGTAACGCAGGTCCAATGCGACCCGCTTCTCATAATCGACGTCGTTGCGGCCGCTGACCTGCCAAAGGCCGGTCAGGCCAGGCTTCACCGACGTGATGACGCCAACGCAACGAGCGTAGTGCGTGTTGATCTCGCCCCGCGTGACCGGGCGTGGTCCCACCAGGCTCATCTCACCGCGCAACACGTTCCAAAGCTGGGGCAGTTCATCCAGACTGGTCCGCCGCAGCAGCTTGCCGACACCGGTGACGCGGGGGTCGAAAGCGAGTTTCTGCTCGCGCTGCCATTCCTTGGCCGCTTCGGGGTGAAAATGAAGGTACTCCGGAAGCAGCTCCTCGGCGGCAACGACCATGGTGCGGAACTTGAGACACCCGAATGCCTTACCGTCGCGTCCCACCCTTCGATGCGAGAACATGATTGGGCCGCCATCCATGCCGACCAACATCGCCACGAACGCAAAGACAGGCGCGAGAATAACAAGCAGAAGCGCAGCAGCCACCCGATCCAGCATGTACTTGAGGCCAATCTGCACGGAGCGCCCAGACGTTTCGTCTGAAAGAAAAGACTCGTCGTGGAGCGCGTCGAAATGGGAATTGGTTGTCATGCTGCTTCTGCCTCAACCGGAGTACTGTGAGGCACAACATGACGACGTTGGCTTATGTGAAGCTTATGGACTGAAGGAAATCGTGCTGTTCTCGCTTCTGGTGATTTCGTTTTGCTTCCGGTTTGGCAGGAGCGAAAGGCCTCAATTCTTAAAGACGGTGACTCCGGCCCAGGGCGCGCAGGCCCGTCGTGTCGGCCACGCCGATGACCAATCCGTCACAAGATTGGAAGGCGCATCGCAGGACGCGGCTGTCCAGCAGTTCTTCCAATGCGCCGCCGACGCAGGCGGGTTCCACCCCGCAAGCATCGGCGAACTGCTCCGGCGTCAGCGGGATCAGGAAATGGCCACCCGGCGCAAGATCCAGTCGATGCAGGCGATCAAACACCTCGGCCAGCAGCGCCGCGACGCGATGCCTCGCCTTTGCCGTATGTAGGAAGGCTGGAGCCGTTGCAGGCGGCCATCTTGGGAGCGCCGTCCCGGCCCTTGAAGCAACCACCTCGCCCAGGCATACCGCAGCATCGGCGCCGACCGCGGCAAGATCCTCCGCACCAACGACTTCGCCCGGCAGCACCAGCGCGACCACCCAGGCGGGCGCTCCACCGTGGACTGGGAAGGGCAGCTTATGCCGGGTCAGTGCGACCCACCCGCTATGCAGCCGGAACGCGACGCCGCCCGGCACATCGGCCGCAATGAGGGAGGTCCCCTTTTGAAAGGTTGATGGGCCGCCTCCGGCAATCAGGGAATAAAGCATGGCCTGGCACTCCACACGCTTGTCTGGAATACCTTCCAGGAGCTTGGCGACGCACTTGCAGGCAGACGTTTCGGCAACGAAATACCGTATTTGTGCTGGCTGACAACCCCTTGCAAGCGTTCGGGGGCAGGCAGGGTTTCACTGAGCCATCATCCCTCTCGCTTTCCACAAAGGTTCCAGAGCATCATCTCGCAAGCTTACGCCTGCCTTACGGCCGTTCACCCGCCCGAGCCAGATCGAGAATGCGGCAGCAAGGAACCCCAGCCGTGCCGTAAGCCTCGCTTAAGCTAGATGGCTTATCGCTGGACGTGACCGCGATCCTCGCAGGCCCAGACTGGAGCCTGCTCGGCGCGGGCCGAATCGGAGCCATGCCGGCCGGCTGGACGTGGGAGCGCGAGTGGATGCCGGAGAGTGCCGCGGACGTGGGGGGCGAAATGCACGTGGCGAATCCCCTCGTCAAGCGGCGGCCTCCGCCCTTCATCCCGCAAGCCTCCACGCCCGGCGGCGCGCTGCGAAGCGTTCTCCGCCGTTATCGGTTGCGCATGATCGCCGTCGCGGTCCTGGTCATCACGGGCAGTGCCCTCGTTTATCCGCAGATCCCGAGACGTTACCAGGCTTCTGCCCAGGTTGTGCTGCGCCCGGCAGGCCAGGAAGGCACCATAGAGTTCAGCCGTGAAGCTCGGAACTCCCTCGATGAAAGCGCGATCGACTCTGAGATCGAGGCGCTGTCGTCGCCCGGCCTCACCGACGAGGTGGCGAAGCGGTTGCATCTTGCCGAAGATCCGGAGTTCAATCCGCCGCTGCGTCCGGCAGGGAAGCTCGCCGGGGTCAAGCACGCAGCGGTATCAGCCCTGGAAGCGCTTGGTCTCACGACGCAATCCGATCCGGTGCAATCCGAGACGAGCTTGAAAGCGCGCGAAAGCCGCATCATCAGACGCGAGCTGTCGAACCATCTGGATATCAAGCGCGACCGCCGTTCATACGTGCTTCGCGTCGGGTTCTGGTCCAGCAACGCCGACAAGGCGGCGGACCTCGCCAACACCCTCGCTGTGGCCTACCTGCGGAATCAGCTTGAACGCAAGCGGGCTGCGCTGTCCACGGTCACTGATTGGCTCGCCCAACGTGTCGCCGACCTCGAACGTAAGCATGGCCTGTCGCAGCAGGCAGTTTATGCCTACCTGACCGAAAGTGGGCTGGCGGACGCCAGCATCCAGACTTCGCTTCAGCAGCAGCTCACGACCTTGAGCACGGAGGTCGCACTCGCGCGTAGCGGCACCGTCGCCGCACAAGCGCGGGCGCGTTCGCTGTTGGAACTGCAGCGCGGCGGCACGTTGGACAGCGCTCCCGATGTCTTGGCGTCCCCGGTCGTGCAGCGCCTGCGTGAGCGGCTCGTGACCTTGAACGCCGGCGTCGGCTCGATCAGCGGCAGTGGGCCAGGCGGCGTTCTGCAGCCTGCTGTCAATGAATTGAGGCAGGCGATCGAAGCGGAAGCGGGGCGCATCCTCCGGGGCGCCCAGGCCGAGGCGACCGCGGGCCTGGTGCGGGAGTCGCAACTGCGTGCGGAGATCGCCCGGATCAGCGCCGACCTCACGGCCCGGCAGGTGGCCGAACGCCGCCTGGACACGTTGCGCCGAGAGGAACGAACGGACCGCAGCGCGCTTGACGAAGCGCGGACGCGCCAACGGACCGAGATCGGGAAAAGCGACATCCTGCATCCGGACGCCGACATCCTGGCCCGGGCCGAGGCGCCGCTGCGCCCGGCTTTCCCGAACCCGCTCCTAGCCGCCTTCGGCACGCTCGCCTTGGCCGTGACCGCCGCGCTGGCCTCCGTGTTGCCGGCACTGCTGCGCCTGCGCTGGCGGGCAGCGGCATAGCCGACATGGCGGCGGTCAGGGGGCGGCAGGGCGTGCTACGCGAGGTTGGACCGGTCCTGCTTTGCGCCGTGCCGTTCACGGCTGTTTGGGGATATGCCCTTTATGGCAACGTGCTCGGTCCTGCCACCTACGCCATCCCGCTCGGCATTGGCGGGTTGCTGCTCGGGCTGCTCGGGCTGCAGGACATTCTCCAGCTCAAGCAACGGGCCTTGCTGGCGCTGCTGGCCTTTGTCGCGGTCGGCCTGAACATCACCTTTCTCACCCGCGAAATCGGCGATGTCGGGCTTGACGCGCAGACCGGCCTGAAGATTGGCACCTGGATCGTGCTCCTTGGGGTGTCCGTCCTGCATGGGCATCGCCTGCTTCCCATCCTTGCGGACCCGGTCATCGCGTTGTTTGCAGCGTTTGCGCTCGCAGCCTGTGCATCAGCCGCGTGGTCGCCGGTTCCGGTGTACACGGCTGGCTGCGCGGTCGGCCTGCTGGCGTATCTGGGCTTCTCCGTCCTGATCGCAGCGACGGTCAGCGAGCGGATGGTGGTCGCCGTGCTGATCGGGGGACTGGCGGCATTCCTCCTCCTGACATGGTTCGCCGCGCTGGCGTTTCCTTCCAGCGCCTGGCTGCCGCCCTACGAGAAGCCCGTTTACCGGCTCCAGGGCATTTCCGGGCACCCCAACATCCTGGCCAAGCAGGCGGCAGTGTTCATCCTGCTCGTCATCGCGGCGCGGCAGCGCGGCCACATGAAACGCCTGCTGAGCTGGGCGCTGCTTGGCCTTGGGTTCGTCACCTTGCTTGCCACGAACAGCCGGACGGCGCTGCTTGCCCTGGTCTTCGCCTGGATTTTGGTGGAACTGCGGTCGCGCCGCTTGCTGCTCGCCGGCATCGCCGCCAGCATTGTCCTGCTGGGCCTGGTCGTGCTCGCCGGCTCGACCGGCATCCTGCCCAGCATCGACGTGCTGCTCGGGTCGGCAAGCCGCAGCGGCGACGCCAGCGAGGTCCTCACCTTGACCGGGCGCACGGAGCTTTGGGGCTTCGTTTGGGAGAAGATCTTGCAGCGGCCGTTGCAGGGCTACGGCTTCAACGCCTTTGGGCCGATCATGTCCCGCGCCTGGTATGGCAACGAGGACGCAGGCGCCGAGGCCCATAACTCCTTCCTGCAGGCGCTGTTCACCGTAGGTCTGCTCGGCACGGTGCCGTTCGTCTCGGCCTTCATCGTGTTGCTCCGGCGCTGGATCAAGCAGCCAAATGCGTTGCGCGATCTGTTCACATCATACATCCTCATCGCCGGGGCCACGGAGGCCGAGCTGACCTCGCTTCCGGTGCTCCTGACGCTTGCGGCTTTCCTTGCCTTCGCACTTGATGCTGCGGCACGTTCCCCGACCAGAGAACATGAAACGACATGAGAGCTGCACCGACGGTTCCCCAAGCGCGGCCCGCTCCGCACCCCGGCTTCATGCACTCCCGCTTTCCTGTGGTGCTCGTAGGCTATGATCTAGAGGAAACGCGGATGTTGAGTTACGGGGCCGTGTTGCAGAAGCATCGGAAGCGCGGCCGCGTCTTGGGGGGCGAGGGCGCTTGAACGGGAAGCGCGACTATAAGCTGCGCTTCCAGCTTGGTGCCGGCACGGCGGCCATCTTCCTTGCCGCGGCCGGAGTCATGACACGACGGCCGAGTGTTCTTGTGGACAGCACTCCTTCCCATGTGTCCTGCGTCCCATTCAATCCCGCTGCACGAGGTTGGCCGATCAGCTTTGAGGAGGATTTCCACCAGCTCGACATCAGCGAGGGTAGCGGCCATCGATGGCAATCGCAGTTCGTGTTCGGGCAACGAACGCTTCCCACAAACCATGAGAGTGAACTGTATGTCGATCCCAGCTTCACCGGAACCGGCGAGACCCCCCTTGGCCTGAACCCGTTCGCGGTCCACGACGGCACGCTCACCATCACGGCTTCCGAAGCAGACCCGGCGCTCCGAGCGAAGCTGGGCGTGGCGGGCGTGCGCTACGTGTCGGGCCTGCTGACGACGGCGCAATCCTTTCAGCAAACGTACGGCTATTTCGAGATGAGCGCCAAGGCGCCATCGGGGAAAGGGCTTTGGCCAGCGTTCTGGCTGCTGCCGCCGAATGGCCAATGGCCTCCCGAGATCGACGTGATGGAGGTGCTCGGGCACGATCCCACCAAGCTTTACGTATCCGTCCACACTGAAGAAAGCGGCCAGCACAAGGCGGTCACCACAGCTTTGAAGGTTCCGGACACCTCGGCTGGCTTCCACACGTATGGCGTCCTGTGGACCCGGCAGAACTTGACCTGGTTCTTCGACGGTTGCCGCATCGCCGGATCGCCGACACCGGACGACCTGCACGGCCCAATGTATATGTTGATCAATCTAGCCGTTGGCGGAACCTGGCCGGGCTATCCGGACCAGAAGACGCAGTTTCCCGCCCAATTCAAAATTCAACAGGTCCGTGCCTTTGCCGTTCCTGAAGATGATCCACACGCACATGCGGTGCAGTGACTACTTTCAGCGCGCTGCGATCATCGGTGCCGTGCCCATTCCGGGTGGGCGCTCCTGAGTGTTGGGCGACTTCGCCAACAGCCTCAGGTCGTTTGACGAAGTGGTACAGGCTGCCGATGCCGGCTCTTGACGAACGATGGTGCAGTGCCCGAAGCTGCGTCTACATGTTCCTGGCCCAACACGTTGCTGACCGACGCCGACGTCGCGCAAACCGCGGTGGGTTTGTCGTGTCCAACGACGTTCGGCTTCGGCCGGTGACGGGCAAGCCCATCACCTAAGCGCAGCCTCCTTCGAGGACATGTCTCAGCCCCCACGACATACGTCGCGGGGGCTTTTTGCATTTGGAGCAGCCAACGATGGACGCCAGCAACCACGTCGAGACCGAGTTTCCCGTACAGCAGCAGCTTGAAGCCTACAACGCCCGCGACATTGACGCCTTCATGCAGTGGTGGGCGGAGGACTGCCAGTACTATGAGTTCCCTTCGCGCCTGCTCGCCAGCGGAGCGGCAGAGATCCGTGAGCGCCATGTCACCCGGTTCAAGGAACCGAACCTGCACGGCACGCTCGTCAAGCGGATCGCCGTAGCCAACGTGGTTGTCGATCAGGAAACGGTCACGCGCACCTTCCCAGACGGTCCCGGCGAAGTGGACGTGGTTGCCATCTACGAAATCAAGGGCGGAAAGATCGCGAAAGCCTGGTTCGAAATGGGGCCGCCGCGGCTTCAGCCGGTCATGGAAGTCCGGCGCGCTATGCCGCCTGATGCCCTTGCTGTGCGCGAGCTGACGCGCGCCGCGTATGCAAAGTGGGTTCCCGCCATTGGTCGCGAACCAACGCCAATGACCGTGGACTATGACGCGAGAGTGCGCGACCATCGTGTCGAGTTGCTGCATGTGGATGGCCGCTTAGCCGCCCTTATTGAGCTAGTACCGGAGGCAGCTCACCTGCTGATCGAGAACGTGGCCGTGCTGCCCGCCTTCCAGGGGCAGGGATACGGCCGCCGACTTCTGGCCCATGCCGAGACAGTCGCGGCATCGCTCGGCCTTTCCGTCATGCACCTCTACACGAATCCGTTGTTTGCCGGAAATGTCCAACTCTATGGCCGGCTCGGTTACCAGGTGGACCGAGAGGAACCATACAAAGGGGGCACGACGGTTTATATGAGCAAGCAGCTCCACCCAGCCAACCCACAAGGAGGGCAGCTTGTATGACCCCCCAAGGGAGCTGCTTGTGCGGGGGCGTGCGTTACGAGGTGGACCAGCTCGACATGTCAATTGGGCACTGCCGTTGTGCGACATGCCGCAAGGCGCACGCCGCGGTCTATGTCTCCATGGCCGGCGTCATGCGCGGGCACTTCCGCTGGACGGCTGGCCCTGAAAAGCTTTCCGCTTTTGAGGCCTCGCCGGGCAAGCTACGTCGCTTCTGCTCGGTGTGCGGAACTCACCTCTTGTCCGAGCGCCCGGCCCAGCCGCATGTCATCTTGCGAGTGGCGACGCTGGACGATGATCCGGGCACGCGGCCGACCATGCACATACGGACCTCGCACGACGCGCCTTGGCTTACCGACGGGGAGGACGTGCCCCGTTACCTGGAGTGGCAATCGGGCCGTTCGTCATTGCGCGCCGCTACAGCTGAATCTTTTGCTGACTCCAGCAGCAGGACACCGCCATGAGCATTCGCGTCGGCATTGTCGGGATCAGCGGTTTCGGCGGCGGCGAGGCGATGCGCCTGGTCGCGAGCCACCCGTCTTTCGAGCTGGTCTACGCCGCGGGCGAGGGCAGCGCCGGCAGCCGCTTGGTGGACCGCTTCCCCGGTGTGCCGGCCAGGCTGGCCGAGCTGGTGATCGAGAGGTGGGACCCTACGACCCTGCCGAAGCTCGACGTGCTGTTCGCGTCGCTGCCCACGGGCGCCTCGGCCGAGGCGCTGGCGCGCGTCCCCAAGGACGTGAGGATCGTCGACATCGGCGGCGACCACCGCTACGTCGAGGGCTGGGCGTACGGCCTGGCCGACGTCTGGCCAGCCCAGATCGAGGGTCGGACCCGCGTTGCCAACCCCGGCTGCTTCCCCGCGGCGACGCTGACCGCGCTGGCGCCGCTGCTGGCCAGCAAGCTGATCGAGCCTGGCAACATCGTGATCGACGCCAAGACCGGCATCTCCGGTGCCGGCCGGGGCGGCGCCGACAGCAGGTTCGGCTACGCCGAGAGCAACGAGAACCTGCTGCCCTACGGCCTGCTTAAGCACGTCCACATGCCCGAGATGGCCGAGACAATCGAGCGGCTGAGTGGCGGCAGCGCGGCCGGGCTGGTGTTCACGCCACACCTGGCGCCGATGACCCGCGGCGTACTCGCCACCATCTACTGCCGTGGCTATGCCACCACGGGCCAGTGCTTGGACGCGGCCCGCCGCTTCTACGCCGGGCGGGCGTTCGTCCGCGTGACCGACGAGCCGCCGCAGACCAAATGGGCCACCGGCTCGAACCTCGCGTTCGTCAGCTATGCGGCCGATCCAGAGCGCAACCTGGTGATCGCGATGGGGGTGGTCGATAATCTCGGCAAGGGAGCGGCCGGCCAGGCGGTGCAGAACGCGAACCTGATCTGTGGCCTGCCAGAAACCGCGGGGCTGGACGGCGCACCTGTTTGGCCATGAGCTTGTCGCATGACGGCTGACCTGCGTTTGTGCTTCGTGGGCGACAGCTTCGTGAATGGCACCGGGGATGACGAAACCCTTGGGTGGGCGGGGAGGATTTGCCGTGCCGCTCGTGGCCGCAACGTGCAACTCACCCGGTATGACCTTGGGGTGCGGCAGGACACGACCACGCTGATTCTGCGCCGCTGTGCGTCCGAGGTGGCGGCGCGCCTCGACGGCGTGCCCTGCGACGGGCGCATCGTGTTCTCGTTCGGGACCAACGACGCCACGCACGAGGAAGGGCGGCCCCGGGTCGAGCTGGCCGACACGCTGGCCAACACCCGCACGTTGCTGGACTGGTCGCGGGGACGCTACCCGACGCTGATGGTGGGGCCACCGCCCCTTGCCACTGATCCGGGGCATGACACGCGCGTGGGGTGATCTCGGCGGCCATGGCACGGCTCTGTGCCGAGATGGGCATACCGTTCCTGGACCTGCACGGGCCGTTGTCGGATGACGCGACCTGGCGCGCGGAAGCCGTGGCCGGCGACGGCGCCCACCCCAACGCCGGCGGCTACGCCCGCGCTGCGGCCCTAATGGAAGCGTGGGAACCCTGGCGGACCTGGAGCACGCCGGAGAGCTACCCGCTGCATAAATGGGGGAAGGAATGAGCCTAAAGGGAAGCTGCTTGTGCGGGGCCGTGCGTTACGAGGTGGACCAGCTCGACATGCCGATTGGGCACTGCCACTGCGCCACCTGCCGCAAGGCGCACGCTGCCGCTTACGCTTCCACAGCCGGCGTCATGCGCGAACACTTCCGTTGGATGGCAGGCAAGGAAAGGCTTTCTGCCTTTGAGTCCTCGCCAGGCAAGCTGCGCCGCTTCTGTTCAGTTTGTGGAACGCACCTGCTGGCAGAGCGCCCGGCCCAGCCACACGTCATCCTGCGGGTGCCGACGCTGGACGACGACCCGGGCACGCGACCGACCATGCACATCTGGACCTCGCACGACGTACCTTGGCTTGCGGACGGCGGCGACGTGCCTCGTTACCCGGAGTGGCAACCAGGCCGCTGACGAACACGAATGTTACGCAAATGTTTTAGTTGGGAGGTTGCCAATGGGTGCGAGCAGCAAAGATGCCGACCGTCACATTGTAATTCGGCCTGCCACGTCGGACGATATAGGCAAGGTTAGGAACCTTCTCATCACAACCTGGCACGACACGTATGACGGCCTGCTGGGCGTTGAGCGGGTCATAGAAACGACCAATCAATGGCACGCCCTGGATGTGCTCACAACGCAGGCAGCGCGTCCAAACGCTTCATTCCTGGTGGCGTCCCAGAGCGGCGAGGCGGTCGGCCATGCCTTCGCGGTAGAGCAGGATGGAGACATCCTGCTGCTCTCTCGCCTCTACGTGCTGCCGACTTGCCAGCGTCAGGGCATCGGCGAGGAACTACTCCGGGCGACGGTACGGCGTCATCCTGGCATCAAGCGTGTGCAACTCGTCGTCGAAGCCAGGAACGCGAAGGCCTTGGCCTTCTATGGCCGGCACGGGTTCGTGGTAATTGGTGACGTTGAAGACGAAGAGCCGCGGCCGCTTCGCATGGAGATGGCTGTCAGTGGGCGACCCTAACGGCGCACGGAATGCTTGTCCGGTAAACCAAGCGACCCTGCTGCGGAAATAAAGCTGGAGCGTCACTCATGATAGAACGTCGATGCCGGATTTCCTCGCCATGATGGTGCGCGCCCTTGCGCACGGTTGATCTGTTGGCGAAATAAAAGAAGTGTTAGAGGCGGCTTCCACAACTACCTTGAGTTGAATTGCCTTGGCTTCTGCTTGGCTGTGGTTCGGCCACACCCGCCAGCCGTGACGCGCGTCCGTCGTCGGCGGCCTGAACAGCGGCTTTGTCGGGCACAGCAGGTTGTCCTCGCGCATGATCCGAACCACGCGCTTGTGGTTCACGCACCAGCCCTCGCGCCGCAGCAACGCGCCGATCCGGCGGTAGCCGTAATGGCGGTTCGCCAGAGCCAGGCGCTGGATGACATCGCGCAACGCCGTTTCTTCGCGCAATGGATCGCTGCAGGTCCAAGCTCGGGGGTAGGCGGCCCTCCTCGAACCGGCTCGGCATGTCAGGACCGTGCTGCCAGACCCGGCGTGGCGGCAAGCGGCGTCTTGGTATAGGCATCCCAGCCGAGCCGCAGGTAACCTGATCCGCCCCATGACCGCCATTCGCCAACTCCCATCCGAAGCCGACCTTTGGCACCGCTACGCACGCCTGCCTGCCGGTGCCAAGCAGGTTCTGCGCCTCAAGAGCCTGGTGTTCCTGCCCACCAACAAGACGGCGTTCCTGGACTGCCTGGCCCGGTCCGGGCTGCGCGCGCCCGACGGCAAGGCGTGGTCGTCCCGTTCCGTCAACGTTGTTCTCGAAGAACTGCTGAACCAGAACCTGCTGACCGAGGACCTGGCCTGTCCTCCAGCGCTGCTGCATCCCGTGGCGGTCGATGCCGCCGCGGCGGCGGACGGCGAGCTGCTGTTTGCCGCGGTCCGCCGGGCATTCCCGGCGCGGCGCAGCATGTCCTACTACTCGTCTGGCGAGCAGCTCGACTGCGACGCGGTGCGACGCCTGATCCGCCTGGCGATCTACGCGAACGATGCAGGCGGGTTCAGCACCAACTGGGACCTCCACGACAAGAAGTGCGGGGCGTCGCGTGCGGCCGACCTGTTGGGCCTGCTGTTCGCAGCGGTGCCGCTGGCGCCCGGCTGGCTGGCCAGCCGCCATCCCGTGCTCCAGCTTGCCCTGTTCGATGCCAAGCTGTCCGCCTTTCTGCGCACCGGCGTGCCCGGCCCCGACCTGCCGACGCTGCTCGACCATTACCGGGCGCAGCAGGGCAAGGAGGGTTTCGCCGCCGTCCGGCCGGCGCTGCTGCTGTTCGACCTGCTCGCCGGCAAGCTGGACGACGTGCAACGCGGGATCGCGGCGGTCGAGGACCCTGTCGGCATCACCCGACACACCCTTGAGGGCGCGGTCGCGTTCCTCCAAGGCCGCAACGAGGCGGCGCTGCAGCATTACCGGGACGCGCTGAAGCTGCACCGGAAGCAGGCCGGCAAGCGCAAGGTGTTCCTGGACGGGGTGCACGGCCTGTTCTTCCTCATGGCCCTGCTGCGCGCGGGCAATGCTGCGCTGCAGGCGGAGGCGCAGGCCGGAATCGACGCGGCCTTGTCCGCCCCGTCCGCCTATGCCGGCGGGTTCCGGGCGATGCAGGCCCTGCTGTGGCTGGCGCAGGGCGTCGAGCCGAAGGCGCGTGCGCTCGTGGAACAGTTGCGTGCGGCGATGCCGGCGGAGCTGCTGTCGGCGGCCTGCGTGGCGCTGGCGGAGCACGCCGTGGACGCCGACCTCACGCACGCGCACCAGGCCGACCTCGAAAGCCGCTTCGAGCAGATGAAAGCCGTCCTGCCGCTGCTTGCCCGGATCTATGCCGAGATCCTGGCGGGCGTGTCGGTGTCGCCCGGTTCCTGCAATGCCTATCTGGCCGAAGCCGGCCCGGGCATGGAGGTCGTGTTCACGCGGATCATCCAGATGCGCCAACCCTGGGAGCGCGCGCTGGAAAGCCTGGACGCCTTTCTCGGCGCTGGAACGTCGAAGGCTGTTCCCGGGTCAGCGCCGCGCAAGGCCAAGCGCCTGGCGTGGTTCCTGGACCCAAACACGCAGGCGGTCGAAGTGGCCGAGCAGTCGGCCAAGGGCCGGGACGGCTGGACCGACGGCCGCCCGGTCGCGATGAAGCGCTTGCATGAGCGGGACCCGCGGCTCGACTACCTGACGGAGCAGGACCGCACGGCGCTGCGCTCGATCCGCAAGGAAACGTCGGGCTGGTACGGGGACGAGAGCTACCACTTCGACACGCGGCGCACGGTCCCGGCCCTGGTCGGGCACCCCGCGGTGTTCGACGCCCACCACCGCTCGCGGCCCATCGAGCTGGTGCGCTATCCGCTGGAACTGGTCGTGACCGAGCGGCGCGGCGGCTACCACGTCGCCCTGTCGCACAGCGCGGCCGAGCCGACGGTGTTCCTGGAAGCCGAAACGCCGACGCGCTGCCGCGTGGTCGAATTCCCGGAGCGGATGCTGGCGGTGCAGGAAATCCTGGGCCGGCGCGGACTGACCGTGCCGAACAGCGCGCGCGACCGGCTGGTCGCCCTCGTGCGCCGGGACAACCCGGCGCTGCCGGTCCGCGACGAGATCGGGGCGACCGAGCAGGCGGCGCTGCCGGGGCAGCCCGCGCCTGTTGTGCGGCTGGTGCCGCACGGGGAGGGGTTGCGGCTCAGCCTGGTCGTGCATCCGTTCGGCGCCGAGGGACCGGCCTATGTCGCCGGGCTGGGCGGCCGGTCGGCGCTGGCGAGCGTCGCGGGCCAGCAGCTCCGGGCCAACCGCGACCTGGCCGCCGAGTTGGCGGAGCGGGCCGCCCTGGTCGAAGCCTGCCCGACGCTGCGCGACCGCGCCGGCGCGGTCGCGCACGAGGCGGAGATCGACGACCTGGAAGGCTGCCTCGATTTGCTGCTGGAATTGCAGGCCTACCCCGGCCGGGTCTCGGTCGAGTGGCCGGAAGGGCAGAAGCTCCGGGTCAGCCCGCTCACGCCCGACAAGCTGCGGCTGCGGGTCAAGCAGGACCGCGACTGGTTCAGCGTAGACGGCACGGTCGCGGTGGATGAGGACCAGGTGCTCGACATGCGCTTCCTGCTCGACCGCCTGGGCCGCGCCCAGGGCCGGTTCGTGCCGCTGGACGACGGCCGCTTCGTGGCCCTGACCCGGCAGATGCAGGCGCAGTTGGGCCGCCTCGCCGCCGTGTCGGAGCCGCACCGGGCCGGGCGACGGGTGCACGCCCTCGGCGCGCCGGCGCTGGACGCGGTGCTGGAGGAGGCCGGCGAGGTCAGTGCGGACGCGGCCTGGACCCGGCATGTGTCCCGCATCCGCGCGGCGGAGGGCTGGACGCCGAAGCTGCCGCCCACCTTGCAGGCGGAGCTGCGCGATTACCAGGTGGAGGGCTTCACGTGGATGTCCCGCCTGGCGCGCTGGGGGGCGGGCGCCTGCCTCGCCGACGACATGGGCCTGGGCAAGACGGTGCAGGCCATTGCCGTGATGCTGGACCATGCGGAGGCGGGACCCTGCCTCGTGGTGGCGCCGACCTCGGTGTGCCCGAACTGGCAGGCGGAGATCGCGCGCTTCGCGCCGACGCTCGCGACCCACCGGCTGTCCGCGGCCGGCGACCGCGCGGCGCTGGTTGCGGGCCTCGGTCCGCGCGACGTGCTGGTGTGCAGCTACGGCCTGCTGCACGGGGAGGCCGAGCTTTTGGGCGGGCGGGCCTGGCAGATGGCGGTGCTGGATGAGGCGCAGGCGATCAAGAACGCAGACAGCAAACGGGCGCAGGCCAGCCAGGGGCTGCAGGCCGGGTTCCGCCTGGCGTTGAGCGGCACGCCGGTGGAGAACGACCTCGATGAGCTGTGGAGCCTGTTCAACTTCGTGAACCCCGGCCTGCTCGGCTCGCGCGAGGGGTTCGGGAAACGCCTCGCCACGCCCATCGAGCGGGACCGCGACGTGCAGGCGCGGCAGGCGCTGCGCACCCTGATCCGGCCGTTCCTGCTGCGCCGGACCAAGGCAGCCGTGCTGAGCGAGCTGCCGCCGCGCACCGAGCAGACGGTGCAGGTCGAGATGGGCGGGGCGGGGCGCGCCTTCTACGAGGCGATGCGGCAGCGGGCCTTGGAGAACATCGCCGCGCTCGACGCGCCCACGGGCAAGCGCAAGATCCACATCCTGGCCGAGATCACCCGGCTGCGCCGGGCCTGCTGTAGCCCGGCGCTGATCGACCCCGCCGCCGGGGTGCCGAGCGGCAAGCTGGATGCCTTTCTCGACCTGGTGGACGACCTGGTGCGCAACCGGCACCGGGCGCTGGTGTTCAGCCAGTTCGTCGGCCACCTCGGGCTGATGCGGGCGGCGCTGGATGCGCGCGGCGTCCGCTACGAGTACTTGGACGGCAGCACGCCCTCGGCCGAGCGCGAGCGCCGGGTGGCGGCGTTCCAGGCGGGCGGAGCGGAGCTGTTCCTGATCAGCCTGCGCGCCGGCGGCACCGGGCTGAACCTGACGGCGGCGGATTACGTGGTGCATCTCGACCCCTGGTGGAACCCGGCGGTCGAGGACCAGGCGTCGGACCGGGCGCACCGCATCGGCCAGGAGCGGCCGGTGACGATCTACCGCCTCATCATGCAGGACAGCATCGAGGAGCGGATCGTGCGCCTGCACCGCGACAAGCGCGACCTGGCGTCCGACCTGCTGGAAGGGACGGAAACCAGCGCCCGCTTGAGCGAGGAGGAACTGCTCGACCTGATCCGCGCTTGAGCGCGCCGCTCCGATCCGCATGGAATGAGGTCGCGACCTGGGTTCAAGGCCGGGTGTCCTCGATCAGCTCGAGGTCGAGGACACCCTTCTTGCCCCAGCCCGCGGCGCCGGCGGGCACCTCCGGCCGGAAACGCTCGTAGAGGCGGAAGCCGATCCGGTTCAGCTCCGCGGGCGGCAGGGAGTCTGCCAACGCTTCCATCGCCTTGCGCACGGCCGGCAGGTGCTCGCCGAACGCCTTCTCCACATAGGCGCGGGCCGGACGCGGGGACGCCGGCTTGTCGTGGTCGAGCGCGTATGCGCGGCCGTTCCGCTCGGCCACGGGCAGGTCGCGGCCGAGCAGGTGCACGGTCTGCCGCGGAACAGGCTTCGCCGCGTCCCGCACGCCGCCGTCCTCATGCTTCTCCTCCAGCCCGATTGCGCGGGCCTTGGCCCGGGCGCTCGACCCGGCGACGGCGCGGCCCAGCGTGATCGCCGCGTCCGCGTCATGCCCCAGGCGCTCGGCCACGATTGCCGCCCACAGTGTCAGCACCGGGGCACGGTTGACCTGGATCACGCCGCCCTTCTCCGTCATTCGCTCGTCTCCGCTCGTTTCAGCCCTCTGCACAACGCCGGCGACGGTGTTCCAGTGCCAAACGGCATGTCGGGCGAGCGTGGGTCTTTCCTGGCGCGCTGTTCCGCACCGTCTCCCCGTCCATCCTGCCGCGCCAATGCCCCGTCCTTCAGCCGTGGCCCAAGCTGCAAGCTGCTTAGCCCCCGGCGATCAGCTCCTTGATCCTGCTGGCCAGCGCCTCCATCGCGAACGGCTTGGTCAGCACGTGCATCCCGGGGTCCAGGTGGCCGTTGCCGATCACCGCGTTCTCGGCGTAGCCGGTGATGAACAGCACTCTGAGGCCGGGCCGGCGCTCCCGCGCCGCGTCGGCCAGTTGCCGGCCGTTCAGGCCGTTGGGCAGCCCCACATCCGTGACCAGCAAGTCGATGCGAACGTCCGATTGCAGCACGCGCAGCCCGGCCGAACCGTCCGCCGCCTCGATGGCGGTGTAGCCGAGGTCCTCCAGCACCTCCGTGACCAGCATCCGCACCGTCGGCTCGTCATCCACCACCAGCACCGTCTCGTTCTGCCCGGCGCGCGGCGCCTCGGCCAGCTCGCCCGGCCCGTCCGCTTCCTGCGCTTCGCCGTGATGGCGGGGCAAGTAAAGGCAGACTATCGTGCCTTGGCCCAACTCGGAATAGATGCGCGCCTGGCCCCCGGACTGCCGCGCGAAGCCGTACACCATCGAAAGGCCCAGCCCCGTGCCCATGCCGATCGGCTTGGTGGTGAAGAACGGGTCGAACGCGCGCGCGATCACCCCGGGCGTCATGCCTGACCCGGTGTCGCTGACGCACAGCGATACATACTGCCCGGGCGCCAGGTCGCGCGCGGAAGCGCCACGCGCGTCAAGCCAGCGGTTGGCCGTTTCAACCGTCAGCCGCCCGCCGTCCGGCATGGCGTCGCGGGCGTTGATGCACAGGTTCAGCAGCGCGTTCTCCAACTGGTTCGGGTCCACCAGCGTCGTCCACGGCCCGGCCGTGCCCGCCACCTCGACCGCAACCGCCGGCCCCACCGTGCGGCGGATCAGATCCTCCATGCCGGCGACCAAGCGGTTGGCGTTGATCGGCTTGGGGTCGAGCGTTTGCCGGCGCGAAAAGGCGAGCAGCCGGTGGGTCAGCGCCGCCGCCCGCTTGGCCGCGCCCTGGGCCGCGGCGAGGTAGCGCTCCAGGTCGCCGATCCGCCCCTGCGCCACCCGGGCCTGCAGCAGCTCCAGGCTGCCCGAGATGCCGGCGAGCAGGTTGTTGAAGTCATGCGCCAGCCCCCCCGTGAGCTGGCCCACCGCTTCCATCTTCTGGCTTTGGCGCAGCGCCTCCTGCGCCTGCGCGAGCTCGGCGGCGCGTTCCTTCTCGGCGGTGACGTCGCGCCCCGTGGCATAGGTCATGTCGCCCGCCGGCGCCGCCGTCCACGAGATCCAGCGGATGGAGCCGTCCTTGTGCCGGTAACGGTTCTCGATTCTGGGCCGTCCCCCCGCGGCCGCCAGCTTGTAGGCGTCCGTCGTTTCGCGGTGGTCGTCGGGGATGACGAACTCGTTGACGTGGCGGCCGACGATCTCCTCGGGCGCATAGCCGAGGAGCGTCGTCCACGCCGGGTTCGCGCGCCGGAACACCCCGTCGAAGCCGATGACGAGCATGAGGTCGGGCGAGGTTTCCCACATGCGGTCGCGCTCGCGGGTCCGCTCCTCGACCTGCCGCTCCAGCGTCTCGTTCAGCTCGCGCAAGGCGCCTTCCGCGCGCCGGGCCGCGCTGATGTCGCGCGACACGGACAGCAGCCTCTCCGGCCGGCCATCCGCGCCCAGGATGGGCGTGACCTGCACGTCCCAGTACCGGGGCGTGCCCGCCATCGTGTTGGCCGCGCCCTGGAAGCGCCCGGTGCCGCCGGCCTTGGCGGCGTCCATCGCGGCCCTCGCCTCGATGTTGCCCCGGTCCTGCCAGAAGTCCGGCCAAGGGCAGCCGCGGATGGCGTTGAAATCGCTCACCTCCATCACGCGCTGGCCGCCTTCGCTCATGAACACGAGCCGGCCGTCGAGGTCGAGCACCTTGATGCAGTCGCCCGAGGAGGCCAGCACGCTTTGCAGGAACCCGGCATCCGCCCCGTATGCCGTTCCGGCCACCGGACGGGTGGCCCGCTGCTCGGCCTCCGCGAGCTGCTGGCGCAGCCGGGCGACCTCGGCCGAGAGCGCCTGTTCCCGTGCCGCCGGCCCGGTCCCGTCAGCGTCCACCGGGGGCCGTCTTCCACGGTGCGCCGATCCGGGGCGGCGCCGGCGCTGGGCGCTCCTTTTCGTCCAGCAGGCGCAAGCTGGTTCGCACGGCCTGCGCCGCGATGAAGGCCATCAACTCAGGGGTGAGGGACACATTCAGGGATGCGCGCCTGATCATGCCGCTTATCTCGCATGACCCGCAGGCGAGTGGCAACCTGTGGCACAGAATGCCGGCTGTCGGTGGTTGTGCCCGCTGCCGTCAATGGCCCACGGGCCGACCTACGAACGCGAGCTTGGCGGCAGTTCGCACCGCCCGGCGCCTTCCGAGCCGCCCGGTGTCGTCCTTGTTCGCGGACCCGCCCAATGCCGCATTCCCCGAGAAATGGCTTTCGGCCATCTTACGGGGGAAGCCGGCGGCTTTCCTGCCCGTGCCCGCCACCCCATCTCGTTCGCCACGGCTGTGCTGCCCGTCCGGGGCAGCTCAGGACCGGCAACGCAGGAGGACACCGCCCATGCCGTGGACGTGCCTCGACCCGGCCGCGCTTCTTCGGCAAGCGTCGCCTTTGACCCGCCACCCCTCTCCGCACGGTGCCGCAACTGCCCTGACGCGCCGGATGCTGCTGCTCCTGCTCGCCTTCCGCATCGCGCCGGCGCGGGCGCAAACGCCGGAGGACCTCCTGCGGCTGCTGCGCTCGCCCGGCTCGGTGGGTTTGCTGCGGCACGCCCGCGCGCCGGGCACCGGCGACCCGCCGGGCTTCCGGCCCGGCGACTGCGCCACGCAGCGCAACCTCGACGACGCCGGCCGGGAGCAGGCGCGCAGGATCGGCGCGCGGCTGCGCGAGGCGGGCGTGCGGGCGCGCGTGTTCAGCAGCGCGTGGTGCCGCACGCGCGAAACGGCGGAGCTGCTCGCCCTGGGACCCGTGGAGATCCTGCCGGCGCTCAACTCCTTCTTCGGCGATGGAAGCGAGGGGCCGGAGCAGACCGCGGCGGTGCGGCGCTTCCTGCGCTCGCACGGCCAGGAAGCGGTGATCCTGGTGACGCACCAAGTGAACGTCACCGCGTTGACCGGGGTTTTTCCAGGCGACGGGGAGATGGTCGTGATGCGCCCCGGGCCGGACGGCCACGTCGTCGCCGGCCGCCTGGCGCTGGCACGGGCCTGATTGGATGATGTCCGCTTCAGCCTCGTGAACGAACGTCGAAGCAAATGCTCCGAATTCGCGTTCAACGGCCTGGCCTGCCCGGAAGCGGGATGACGGTTCTGGGGCGCAAATGGCGCCAAAGTTGTTCGGCGTGAGCCTGCTTCCGTGCCGCCGGCCAAGGATGGCCAAGGCCAACCCCATGCAAGATCCCGCAACGCACCCCGCATCGCGCCCTTCCACCTGGCGGCGGCCCGCGCGATAACCGCTTCATGCCAGATCCCGTGCTCGTCGCCGTCCTGCAAGCCCGGCTCGCCGCCATCGCCGAGGAGATGGGCGAGGCCATGCTGAGAACCTCGTACTCCCAAATCCTCAACTCGTCCCGGGACTTCTCGGTCGCGCTCACCGACGCGCGCTGCCGCCTCCTTGCCCAAGCCGACCACATCCCGATCCACGTGGGCGCCATGCCCTGGGCCGTGCGCGCCGTCTCGGCGGCCTTTCCGGAGCCGATGCCGGGCGACGTGTTCCTGCTCAACGACCCGTACCACGGCGGCAGCCACTTGCCCGACCTCACCGCCTTCGTGCCGGTCTTCGCGCAGGGGCGGCACCTGTTCTGGTCCGTCGTGCGCGGGCACCAAAGCGACATCGGCGGCTCCACCCATGGCGGCTACAACCCGGCGGCCACCGAGATCTGGCAGGAAGGGCTGCGGGTCCCGCCGATCCGCCTCACCGAAGGCGGTGCAATGCGGGAGGACCTGGTGGCCATGCTCGCCGCCAACACCCGCAACGCCCGCGACTTCCGAGGCGACCTGGCCGCCATGGTGGGCGCCGCCCGCGGGGGCGCCGCGCGGCTGGCCGCGGTTGCGGAGGAGCACGGGGCGGACGCCCTGCTCGGCGTGGTGGACGCCATCCTCGACGCGAGCGAGCGCCATGCCCGCGCCGTTGTCGCCACCTGGGCCGAGGGCACCTACCACGGCGAGGCCGTTTTGGACGACGACGGCCACGGGCGGGAGGACATCCGCATCCGCGCCGCCGTCACGGTCCGCGACGGCCGCGTGGACGTGGACCTGTCCGACAGCGATCCGGAGGTCGCCGGCTTCTGCAACTCGTCCCATGCGAACAGTTGGTCGGCGGCCGCCATGGCGTTCGCCTTTCTGCTCGACCCGGACACGGCCCGCAACGACGGCGCCTTCCGCCCGCTGAGCGTCCACATGCGGGAAGGCACGGTGGTGTGGGCGCGGGAAGGCGCGGCGGTGACGCTCTGCACCAGCCATCCCAGCAACGAGATCGTGGAGGCCATCATCTCCGCCCTGGCGCCCGCGTGCCCGGAGCGGGCCATGGGTGGCTGGGGGCGCCGCTTCCGCTTGGCGGTCGCCGGGCAGGACCCGCGCAACGGCCGGCGCTTCATCTGGCACCTGTTCCACGCCCGGCCCGGCGGCGGCGCGTCCGCCGCCGGGGACGGCTGGGCCACCGCGGGCGAATGGCACTCCGTCGGCGGCATCAAGTTCGGCTCCACGGAGGTGATGGAAGCGCGCTTCCCCTTGGTGCTGGAACGCCACGAGTTCCGCGAAGGGTCCGGCGGCGCCGGCCGCCACCACGGCGGGGACGGCGCGGTGCTGGACTTGCGCATGGAGGCCGACGCGGTGGCCAACACCGCGGGCGACGGCGTCCGGCACGGCGCCCGCGGCATGAACGGCGGCGCGGACGGCCTGCCGCACCGCTACGTGCTGGAAGCGCCGGGCGCGCCGCCCCGGACCCTGCGCACCAAGGAGGCGGGCGTGCCCGTGCCGCGCGGCAGCCGGTTCCGGCTGCTATCCGGCGGCGGCGGCGGCTGGGGCGCGCCGCCATGACTGCCCCCCTGACCTACGCCATCGGCGTGGACGTGGGCGGCACCTTCACGGACGTGGTGGTGCGCGGCCCGGACGGGGCGGCGACGCTGGCCAAGGCGCCCACCACGCCGGAGGACCAATCGCTCGGCGTGCTGGACGGGCTGCGCCGGGCCGCGTCGGCGATGGGGCTGGCGCTGCCGGAGTTGCTCGCGCGGACGGGCCGCATGGTCCACGGCACCACGGTCGCCACCAACGCGCTGCTGGAAGGCAAGGGCGCCCCCGTCGCCATGCTCGTCACCGAGGGGCACCGCGACGTGCTGGACATGCGCGAAGGGCTGAAGCCCGAACGTTACAACCTGCGCATGGCCCCGCCCGCGCCGCTCGTGCCCCGCGCGCTCCGCTTGCCGGTGCGGGAGCGTATGCGCGCGGACGGCACGGTCGAAATCCCGCTCGACCCGGCCTCCCTCCATGCGGCGCTGGACGCGGTGGCGGCGTCCGGCGCGGCGGCGGTCGCGGTCTGCTTCCTGCACGCTTGGCGCAACCCGGCGCACGAGCGCGCGGCGGCGGAGGCGGCGCAGGCCCGCTTGCCCGGCGTTTTCGTCACCGCCTCCGCGGACGTGCTGCCGGAGATCAAGGAGTTCGAGCGCTGGGGCACCGCGGTCGCCAACGCCGTCGTCGGCCCACTCGTGCAAGCCTACCTCGCCCGGCTCGGCCGGCGGCTCGCGGAAGCCGGGCTGCCAAGGCCGCCGCTCATCATCCTCAGCCACGGCGGCGTCGCCACGGTCGAAGAAGCCGGGCGGCTTGCCGCCGGCACCGCCTTGTCCGGCCCGGCGGGCGGCGTGGCGGCGGCGGTGGCGCTGTCCCGCGCCGGGGCGGGCGAGGCGCTGGTGACGTTCGACATGGGCGGCACCAGCACGGACATCGCCCTGGTGCGCGGTGGGGCGGCGGCAATGGCCGGGGGGCGCACCGTGGGCGCGGCGCGCATCGCCTTGCCCAGCCTGGACATCACGACGCTCGGCGCGGGCGGCGGCAGCATCGCGGCCCCGGGTCCGGGCGGGCTGCTGCGCGTGGGGCCGGACAGCGCCGGCGCGGTGCCCGGCCCGGCGTGCTACGGCCGCGGCGGGACGGAGGCCACCGTGACGGATGCCAACCTCCTGCTCGGCTTTCTCGCGGACTCGCTGGGAAACGGCTTCCGGCTGGACCGCGGCGCGGCGGAAGCGGCGCTGGCGCGGCTGGGGTCCCGGCTCGGGCTGGACGCGGCGGGCGCCGCGGCGGGGGTGCACCGCCTGGTCAACGCCCGCATGGCGGACGGGGTGCGGCTGGCCACCGTGCGCCGGGGCGTGGACCCGCGCGGCTTCGCGCTGCTCGCCTTTGGGGGCGCGGCCGGGGTGCACGTGTGCGCCGTCGCGGCGGAGCTTGGCATCCGCCGGGTGCTGGTGCCGGTGCAGGCCAGCGTGCTGTCCGCCTGGGGGATGCTGGAAACCGACCTGACGGTTCACCTCGCGCGCAGCCTGCCCGGCCCGGTGGACCCCGCCGCGCTGGACGCCGCTTTTGCCGCCATGGAGGCGGAAGGACGCGCCCGCTTGTCCTGGCACGACGGCCCGGTCGCGGCGTCCCGCAGCGCCGACATGCGCTACGGCGAGCAGGTGTTCGAGATCCCGGTGTCCCTGGACGGGCTGGCCCTGGCCGCGCCGGACGCCCGGGCCGCCGCGGAAGCGCGGTTCCACCGCCGGCACGAGGAGCTGTTCACCTACGCCATGCCGGACCAGGATGTGGCGCTGGCGAACGCGCGCTTGGCGGTGACGGGCTGCCTGCCGCCCTTGCCTCGCCGCGCTGCCGGCGCGGCGTCGCCCGCCCGGCCTTCGGGCACGCGCCGGGCCTGGCTGGACGGCGCATGGGCCGACGCGCCGGTTTGGCCCCTGGACGCCTTGGCGGCCGACCAGGCGGTGGACGGCCCGGCGCTGCTCGACGCCCCCACGACCACCGTGCTGCTCCGCCCGGGCGACCGGGCGCGGCTGGATCCCCGCGGCTGGCTGGCGGTGGAACTGGCGGGCTGAGGTTGCGCAAGGGCGCGCGCTTCGGTTCAGTGGGACAGCATCAAACCTGGAAGCCGACATGCCCTTCATCAAACGCCGCGCCGTGCTCGGCGCTTCCCTTGCCGGCCTTTCCGCGCGCTGTGGGCTGGCGCAGGGCGCTCCGGTCCGCATCGGCGTGATCAACGACCAGTCTGGCCCTTATGCCGACCTGGCCGGACCCGGCAGCGCGCTCGCCGTCCGGATGGCCGTGGCGGACGCGGGGACCGCTGGGCTGCAGCGCCGGGTGGAGGTGCTGACGGGCGACCACCAGAACAAGCCGGACGTGGGCGTCGCCCTGATCCGCGAATGGTTCGCAGCCGGCCGCGTGGACTGCGTGGTGGACGTGTCCAACAGCGCCATCTCGCTCGCCGCCCAGCCGCTGGCCGTGCAGTACGACCGGCTGATCCTGCACGTGTCCAGCACCACCAGCGAGCTGGCCGGGCGTGGCTGCGGCGCGCGCGGGGTGCAATGGGCGCAGAACACCTTTGCCGACGCCAACGGCCTCGCGCGCGGGCTGCTGCGCGCCGGCAAGACGAGCTACTACTTCGTCACCGTGGACTACGCATTCGGCCACGCGGTGGAAACCGACATGGCGGCGGCCGTGCGCGCCGGCGGCGGCACGGTGGCGGGCGGGGTGCGCCACCCTTTGAACACTGGGGATTTCGCAAGCTTCCTCGCCGGCGCGCAGTCCAGCGGGGCGCAGGTGGTCGTGCTTGCCAACTCCGGGGCGGACTTCATCACCGCCGTCAAGCAGGCCGGGGAGTTCGGGGTCACCCAGCGGCAGGCCCTCGCCGCCCCCATCGTTTATCTCACGGACGTGCATGCGTTGGGGCTGGACGCGGCGCAGGGCCTGCAGTTCGTGCAGAGCTGGTACTGGGACATGGACGAGCCGTCCCGCGCCTGGGCGCGCCGCTTCTTCGCGGAGCGGCGGCGGATGCCGACCGATCTGCAGGCGGGCGCCTACTCGGCCGCCAGCCACTTCCTGCGCGCCGTGGCCGCGGTCGGCACTGCGGAGGCCGGGCCGGTGCTGGACGCCATGCGCGCCACGCCGGTTGAGGGCTTCTACGCGCCGGGCGGGCGCATCGCCGCGAACAACAAGCTCACCTTTGACCTGCTGCTCACCCAAGCGAAAACACCCGGCGAGAGCCGCTATCCGTGGGACTATCTGCAAATCCTGGCCCGCATCCCCAGCGAGGACGCGTTCCGCAACCCGGCCGAAAGCGGGTGCCCCCTCGTGCGGGGATGATGGCGCGTTTCGTCGTCCCGTCACGCACGACAGCCACGGCGCAGTTGGCGGCCAAGCACGGCATGGCGGCGGCGTTCTCCGGCAATGGGGTCAGCCACAGGACCGACGCGCCCAAAAGGCACGCCCGGCCTACCCGCATGGGCTGGACAGGCCGAGGCTGACGCGCTCCGGAGCGTTTGGTGCTTCCGGCGCCGGCGGCGCGCCGCCGTCCACGGGGCAGGTTTCAACAAGGTTCTGCGGCCTGACGCTTCCATCCGGCGTTTACCATTTCGCAATCAACATGTCTTATACCTGCGCTGGCTTGAGGAGGGATAAAGGACGATGATGGACATAGTGATGGAGCCGTCGCCAGCATCCAGCAGCCGATGCGGTGCCTGCATCGACGGCATTGCGCCACCGTTCGAGTTCTCCATGGCGTTTCAGCCCGTGGTCGATCTCGTCGCCGGCCGGGTTTATGCCTATGAGGCCCTCGTCCGCGGTCCCGCCGGGGAGCCGGCTGGAACCGTGCTGGGCCAGGTGACCCCGGCCAATCGCTACGCCTTCGACCAGTCCTGCCGCGTCAAAGCCATCGCGCTGGCGAGCAAGCTGGGCTTGCAGCAGACCGGTGCCAGCCTTTCGATCAACTTCATCCCCGGCGCGATGTACCGCCCCGAGAACTGCGTCCGCGCGACCCTGGCCGCGGCGCGGCGCCACCGGTTCCCCGCCGACCGGCTGGTGTTCGAGCTGACCGAGAACGAGGAAGTCACCGACTACGCCCATCTCGAAAACATCTTCCGCGTTTACCACGCCCACAGCTTCCGCACCGCCATCGACGATTTCGGCGCCGGCTTTTCGGGCCTTGGCCTGCTCGCGCACTTCCCGGCCGACGTGGTGAAGATCGATATGTCCCTGGTGCGCGGCCTCGACACGGATGCCCGTCGCCATGCGGTCGTCAGCGGCATTGTCGGCATCTGCCGGACCTTATCGACCCAGGTGGTGGCGGAGGGGGTGGAAACCGCCGCCGAGCTTGCGGCGCTGCGGGCGCTCGGCGTCGGCCTGTTCCAAGGCTATCTGTTCGCGAAGCCCGGTTTCGAGGCGTTGCCGCCGGTCGCCTTCTAGGCCCGTCCTCCCCCGCCCACAGCAGCCTCAGCGGGCAGACCAGTCCGCCAGCTTGCCGAGTTCCGTGCGCGGCAGCGCCGGTCCGAAGCTGTAGGCGCCCGGACGCTCGGCGGGAGCAAGGGTCTCGACGGCAAAGCGGCGCAACCCCGCCAGCAGCGCATCAGGGTCCGCGGCGTCGGCAGACGGCACCACGAACGCCTTGAGCCGGCCGCCCTCCTCTGGGCGCATCGGCCGCACCGCCACGTCGGCCACGCCGGGGTGCCGCGCCAGGGCATCGCGCACATCGTCCGGATTGACGTTGAAGCCCCCGACCTGCACCACCCCATCGCGCCGTCCGAGCAGGCGGAACCGGCCATCCTCGTCCCAATCCAACAGATCGGGCGGCTGGACGGGCGTTTGCTCCTGCAGCAGCCCGTCGCCATGGCGCTGCCAGCCCGGCAGCAGCGCGTAGGAGCTGGCGGGATCATCGCGCCAGCCGACGCCGGCGGTTTCCGAGGACCCGTAAACCTGCAGCAGCCTCGCCAACCCGGCGTGGCGCAATTCCCGCGCCGTGCCGTCCGGGCAGGGGGCGGAAGAGGTCACGCCGACCACGTCCGCGGGCAAGGAACCGGCCAGCCCGCGCAGGGCCGCTTCCCAGAACGCCGGATGGCCGAGCACCAGGTCGCCGGGCTGCAGCAGCGCCGCCAACGCCGCCGGCGCGTGCGCCCGAAGCTCGACCACCGGCACGCCGCCCAGGTGCCGCGGCAGCAGCACGGAGTGGATGAAGCCGTAGATGTGGTGGGGCGGAACGGCTGACAGCACCCGGCGCCGGCCAGTCCCGACCAGGGACGCCACCGCCACCGCCTCCTTTTCAAGACGCGCCAGGGCGTGGTTCGCGCGTTTCGGCGCCTGGGTGCTGCCGGACGACCGGAACGTGATGTGCTGCGGCGGGCGCGGCACGGCGCCGGCCACGGCGTCGCACAGCGCACCGAAGGTCTGCGCCTCCATCATGCGGAGGCCGGCGCCGCCGTCCGGCACCAGTTCGGCGATGGCAGCCGACAGCGACAGCAGGTCGAGCGAGTCGATGGCGGCGGGTCCGAACTCGTCAAGCCGGGTGGCGTCCGTCCAACGCCAAGGCGGCGGTCCGCCGGGCGTGCCGAGCCGCAGCCGCCGCAACTCGGCGTGCATCTGGTCGGCCAGCACCCGCGACAAGGAATGGCGGTCCGCGCCCCACCACCATCCGATTGCATGGCTATCCGTCACGGCAAATCACCAAAAGGTTGCATTCTCATAGCCTGCTGCCCGTGTTGGTTCAACGGTTTCCATGCGGTGTTTGTGAAACTTTAACCAATCCAGACCAGAATGCGCGCAGTTGCCGACGGCTCTACCGATGATCAAAGCATGGGTATGCGACATGACGTTTGACGACGCCGCAATAACTGAAACGCTTGACACGTTGGATGGTGCAGCGCTGGACGAACTCGTGTTCGGCGCTGTAGGGCTGGACGGCGAGAACATCGTTGATCGTTACAACGCGCATGAAGTGCGTAACTCCGGCTTGTCCAAGGACCGCGTGGTGGGGCGTCACTTCTTTTTCGACGTCGCGCCCTGCATGAACAACTACCTGGTGGGCGACCGGCTGGAAGAGGAGGCGCTCGACATCACCATTCCCTACGTGCTCACGTTCCGCATGCGTCCGACGCCGGTGCGGCTCCGGCTGCTGCACGCGGCTGGGTCGGCGCGGCGTTGGGTGCTCATTGATCGTGGATAACATGGAACCTACGGCTGACCTGGCGGCCGACTACGAGGCGCTGCTCCAATTCCTTTATCTGTGCCCGCACGGCATGGCGCAGTTCGACCGCACCGGCGCCATCTCCATGGCCAACCCGGCCTTCGCCTGCCTCGCCATGCCGCTGCTTGCGCCGGGGAAGGCGCTCGACAACCTGGCCAACGTGCTGGAACCCTTCCTGCCGGAGCTGCAGAGCCTGCTGCAGAACCCGGTTGCCCGCGGCATGATCTGCGACGGCGTGCGCGTGCATCTCGGTCCCGCGGCGCCGGGGCAAGATCCGCGGGTGCTGTGCCTGACCGTGGTGCGCATGGACCGGGACCGGCACATGGCCGTGCTGTCGGACGTGACCCGGCAGGCCGCGCAGGAACGCCGCCTCCGGGAAAGCGAGGCGTGGTTTGCCGCCGTGGTGCAGGGCGTGGACGATTACGCCATCCTGACCGTGGACGAGGATGGGCGCTTGTGCGACTGGAACGTTTCCGGGGAGCGCTTGTTTGGCCGGGCCGCAGCGGATGTGGTAGGGCAGCACGCCAGCGGCGTGGTCACGTCCGGCGACGCCGATCCGGCGGCGTTCCGCCACCGCTTGCAGGACGCGACGCGCGAAGGCTGGCACCTGGACGAGGGCTGGCGCGAGCGTGGCGATGGGAGCCGTTTCTGGGGCACCTGCATGGTGTCGCCGCTGCAGGTCGGCGATGAGGGAAAAGAGGCGTCGCCGAAGCTCTACATGATGGTGGTGCGCGACGTCAGCGAACGGCGCCACTCGGCGGACGAGTTGCGGCGCGCGTTGACGGCGGACCACCTGACCGGCGTGCTGAACCGGCGCTGCTTCCTGGAGCGTGGCGAGCAGGAGTTGCGGCGCCACGCTTGGCGCGGCGGCCATTGCTGCGTCGCGATGGTTGACGCCGACCATTTCAAATTGGTCAACGACACGCATGGGCACGCTGCCGGCGATGCCGCCCTACGCGCCATCGCCGAGGTGCTTCGGAAGGAAACCCGCGAAGGCGATCTGGTCGGCCGCCTGGGCGGGGAGGAGTTCGCGGTGATAATGCCGGCGACCGCCCCCAAGCTGGCCGAGCAGGTGGCCGAGCGGCTGCGCGCGGGTGTGGCCGCCCTGCAACTGACCCACCAGGGGCGTCCTGTCCCGCTGACGGTCAGCATCGGCATCTCCGTCGATGGAACGGTTGATCTGAAGCGGTTGCTGGCCGACGCGGACGCCGCCCTTTACGAGGCGAAACGGTCCGGCCGCAACCGCGTGTGCAGGTCAGGGACGGCACCGGCCGCCGCCGAGGCCGAGGGGGTCGGGTAAGCCTCCAGCCCATTCCCTGCGCGCCGGCACCAGGCTCCCTGGCCCGGCTCGCAGGAGCACGAACGCCGGAAAGGGCATCGAGAAAGCCTGTCAAACGCCGAGGCAACGGTGCATCAGCTCCGTGTCAGCCCGCAGCGCGTCAGGCGGCCCGTCAAAGGCGATGCTGCCTTTGACCAACACCGTGCTGCGATCCACCACGGACAGCACCGCCGCCACGGTTTCATCGACCACCACGGCCGCGATGCCGCTGTCCCGCACCACGGAGACGACGCGCCAGATCTCGTCGCGGACCAGCGGCGCCAGCCCTTCCGTTGCCTCGTCCAGGATCAGCAGGCGGGGGCTGGTCATCAGCGCCCGCCCGATGGAGAGCATCACGGGGTGGCTTACCGGGGCCTGGACGAGGAGGGCGCCGCCACGCCCTGCCTTGCTGTTTGGCCGCCGCGAGGTCGGCTCGCGTCCGACAGTGCCGCTTCCTGGTGCGCCGCGGGCCGGGTCCGGCGGTCCCGGACCGCGGCCAGGAACGCGCCGAGCGCGCTGGAAACATAGGCGTCGCGGCGGCGGACCAGCACCGTGTCGACCCGCGCCTCGGCCGCGGGCAGCTCGTGCACGGCGACCCGGTTCTCGCGCCGGGCCGGCTCGGCCACGCCGCGGGGCAGCAGGGTCACGCCCGCCCCGGCCGCGACGCAGCCGATGATGCCGTCGAGGGTGCCGAACTCGAACCGGCGCACCCCGGTGGCGCCGCGGGCTGCCAGCACCGCCTCCAACCGTTGCCGGTACGAGCACCCGGCCCGGAACACCAGCAGCTTGATCCCGCCCGCCTGCGCCAGCGCGTCCAGGCCGCGCACGCCCGGCGCCGTGACCACCACCAGCTCCTCCTCGAACGCCGCTTCCTCGTGCAGGTCGGGGTGCGCCACCGGGCCGGCCACCAGGGCGGCATCGAGCCGGTGCTCCAGCACGTCCCGGACCAGCGCCGCCGTGGGGCCGGTGCCGACGGCCAGCTCCACCTCGGGGTAGGCGCGCGCATAGGACGCGAGCAGCGCGGGCAGGCGCAGCGCCGCCGTGGTTTCCATGGCGCCGAGGCGCAACGGGCCGCGCGGCGCCCCGTCGTCGGCCGCGGCCCGGCGCGCGTCCGCCGCGAGCGCCCGGATGCGCCCGGCGTAGGGCAGCAAGCGCCGCCCGGCCGCGGTCAGGGCGACGCCGCGGCTGTGCCGCTCGAACAAGCGGGCGCCGAGTTCCGCTTCCAGCGCCTTCAAGCGCGCCGTCACGTTGGACTGCACCGTATGCAGCGCGCCTGCGGCCCGCGTGACGCCCCCGTGCTCCGCGACGGCGGCGAACGTTTCCAAGTCCAGCAGGTCCATGCGCCCGTCCATCTCCGATGCAGATGACCGCGATCATGACAAATCATTTCCGCTCATGTCCAGGGGTGGGCACACTGGCCGGGTCCGCATCCAAGGAGCCGCCATGCCGGTCTCGACGCGCTTGACCGAACTGCTGGGCGTGCAGCGCCCGATCCTGCTCGCGGGCCTCCTGTCCGACAGCCGCCTCGCCGCCGCCGTCAGCCGGGCAGCTCCCCGTTGACGAGGCATGGGCAAGCGGCGGCGGAGGCCGGACCCGTCGCCCTGGCCCTGGGCGGGATGCTGGCGCTGGCGGCGGCCATCGGCGTGGGCCGCTTCGTTTACACGCCCATCCTGCCCGCCATGGCCGAGGCGCTGGGGCTGACCGGGGGCGAGGCGGGCCTGATCGCCTCGGCCAACTTCGTCGGCTACCTTGCCGGCGCGCTGCTGGCCGCGGCGCCGCGCTTGCCGGGGTCGCGGCGGGCCTGGCTGCTCGGCGCGCTCGCCGCGGGCGCCGCGACGACGGGCGCCATGGGCCTCGTTTCCTCCTTGCCCGCCTTTCTCGTTCTGCGCGGCATCGGCGGCGCGGCCAGCGCCTTTGTGCTCGTTTTCGCTTCCGCGCTCGTGCTCGACCGGCTCGCGCTGGCGGGCCGGGGCGGCTTGTCGGCGCTGCACTTCGCCGGCGTGGGCGTGGGCATCGCGCTTTCGGCCGCGCTCGTTTCGGCGCTGCTGGCCGCCGGCGCCGGCTGGCGCGCCCTTTGGCTCGCGTCGGGCGCGGCTTCGTTGGCCGCCTTGGCGGGCGTGGCTTTGCTGGTGCCCGGAAGCGGGCCGCCGCGGGCCGCGCCCGGGTCGTCCCCGCCGGGCGCGGGCGGGGACGTCCCGATGAGGCGCTGGGCCGTGGCCTACGGCTTGTTCGGGTTCGGCTACGTCGTCACGGCGACGTTCCTGGTCGCCATCGTGCGGGCCGGCCCCGAGGTCCGCGCGGCGGAGCCTTTCGTTTGGGCGGTCGTGGGCGCCGCGGCGGCGCCCTCCGTGGCGGCGTGGGAGCGGCTCGGAACCCGGTGGGGCGTTGCGCGCGCGTTCGCGGCGGCCTGCCTGGTCGAGGCCGCGGGCGTGGCGGCAAGCGTGCTGTGGCCGACCGCGGCGGGCGCGCTGCTGGCCGCGGCGCTCCTGGGCGGGACGTTCATGGGCATCACGGCGCTGGGCCTCGTGGGCGGGCGGCGGCTCGCGGCCGGGGGCGACCCGCGCCGCGCGTTCGGCTTGCTGACCGCCGCGTTCGGCGTCGGGCAGATCGTCGGGCCGGCGCTTGCGGGCTACCTGCATGACCATGGGCGGCGCTTGGTTTCGCCCGCGGCGGGCGGCTTCGTGCTGCCGTCCCTTCTGGCCGCCGGTGTGCTCGTCGCCGCGGCCGCCGCGGCGGCCGGGGTGCGCCTGCCGGCGGCTGTGGACGGCGTGCGGGCGCCGCGGTCCGGAAGGGGAAGCGCGGACGGCCTCCCGGCCGAGCGGCGCCGCCCAGGGGCGTAGCCGCGGGCAAGGCGACGCTGGAGCGCCATGCCGCCGCATGGCAGCGCCGACGCAACGCCGCCGCCAAAGCAGACTGGCGCTTCACCACCGCTGACGCCCGCATCGAACCGCGGAAACTCTACCCGTCAGCTTCAAAGTTGACAGAGTGTCTGGTACGATTGAACGTACGACATCATCCCAAGGTGGTGCAGGCGTCAGCCGCTGCTCGGGGGCTTGCCGCCTTGTCATGCAGGGCGTGCATACTTGTATGCAAAGACCGAATTTGCGGCCGGCCGCTTCCGCCTGCTTGGTAGCTGCAGGCTGTGACATGCGATCAGCCATGATTTCACCAACGAGGAACTGATGAACTCACTGAATCGACGTGGATTGCTTGGCAGTGCCGCTTTGGGCGCAGGCGGGCTGGCGCTGGCCGGCACAGCGCAGGCGGCCCAGCCGGGCGAGGGCGGGTTTGCGCGCAACGCGGTGCAACTGCCGCCGGGCGAGAAGGTCGTCAAGCATGACCAGGCCGACATCGAGGCGATGCCCGACTTCCACTTCTCGCTCGATGGCAACAAGCCCAAGATCACGTCGGGCGGTTGGGCGAAGGAAGCCACTGTCCACCAGTTTCCAATCAGCACGGGCATTGCCGGCGTTCATATGTTCCTGGACCCCGGCGCGTCCCGCGAGCTGCATTGGCACGCCATCGCCGCCGAGTGGGCGTTTGTCATCGACGGTCGCTGCCAGACGGTGGTGCTGGACCCGTCGGGCGCCAGCGAGATCAACAACTACGAGCCGGGCGACCTGTGGTACTTCCCCAAGGGCCATGGCCATTCCATCCAGACCATCGGCGACAAGCCTTGCCACTTCGTCCTGTCCTTCGACAACGGCGCCTTCTCCGAGCACGGCACGTTCTCGATCACCGACTGGGTTGATGTGACCCCCAAGGACATGCTGGCGATGAACTTCGGCTTGCCGAAGGACGTGTTCGACGCTTTCCCCAAGGGCGAGGCCTACATCCAGTCGGGGCCGATCCTGGCCGCGTCGGACGCGCTCGATGCGCCATGGCCGAAGGAGTCCACCCACAAGTTCCGGCTGCTCCACGACGCCAAGGCCGTGCGCGACTTCGACGGCGGCACGTTCCGCCTCGCATCCATGGACGAGTTCCCGACGTCCAAGACCATGTCGGGCGGCATCATGACCATCAAGCCCGGCGCCATGCGGAACCTCCATTGGAACCCGAACGCCAACGAGTGGCACTACTACCTGCGCGGCAAGGGCCAGGTCGCCTCGTTCGGGTCGGGCGGGCGCAGCAGGGTTGCCACCTTCAACCCGGGCGACGTCGCCTACATCCCGGCCGGCTTCGGCCACGCGATCAAGAACATCGGCAACGAGGATCTGGAGATCGTGCAAACCTGGGACGCCGGCAAGTTCGAGGAGATCGACCTCGACAAGTGGGTGAAATCCAGCCCGCGCTATCTGCTGTCGAACAACTTCAACGGCGTGCCCGACGCCACGATCGCAAAGCTCAAGCAGGGCTAGAGGTCGGGTGCAGCCGGTGCCTTTGCAAAGGGCCGGCTGCACCGCCCTTCTCCGGCGGCTTCAGTCCCCGCAACTGCGGGGAGGGACGGCTCGGCATGAGGGCATAAGCCGCTACATCAGGTGGGCGACACGCAAAACGAGGCTGCGCAGCCAGCGGTGCGCGGGAACGTCGTCGAGCCGGCGGTGCCACAGCATGGCCGTCACCACTTGCGGCGAAGCAAACGGCAGCCGTATGACCTCAAGGGGCGCGATCAAAGCGAAAGCTTGCGCCGTGCGCTCCCCAAGCACCGTGATCATGTCCGACTGCGTCAGCACCGCGGTGGCGGCGAGCAGCGGCGCGCGGAGCGCCACATGGCGTGCCAAGCCGTGCCGTGCCAGTTCGGCATCCAGGAAATCCGTTTTCTCGCCGGTCGAGGACAGCACAAGGTGCGGATAGTCTCCTAGCGCCGCCAGGCTCAGCTCGGTGCGGGTGGCCGGGTGGCCACGGCGCACCAGGGCAGCGAAGCCGTCCTCGAACAAGCGCAGGTCGGCGAAGCGCTCGTTGGAAGCGGCAAAGCCACCCAGCGCCAGGTCCAGCTCCGAGTGGTCAAGCCGCTGGACCAAGTCCATCGTGCCGCTCGGGCGCAGGTCGAGGCTCACGCCGGGCGCTTCCGCTGCCACCGCGGCTGCAATCGGGGCGGCTAGGACCAGCGCGGCGCGGTTGTCCAGCGCGATCACGAAGCTGCGGCCAGCGGTGGCCGGGTCGAACTCGGCGGCGCCCTCAAGTACTGCGCTCAGGCCCTGCAGCGCGGCGCGGACCGGGCCGGCGAGCCGCTTGGCGAAGGGCGTCGGCTCCATGCCGTCCGGGGTGCGCACGAACAGCTCGTCCTGCAAAGCGGCCCGCAGCCGGGCTAGGGCGTGGCTGATGGCGGGTTGGCTCATGTTGAGCCTCGTTGCCGCGCGGGTGACGCTGCGCGCCTGCGCCACGGCGTCGAATACGACGAGCAGGTTGAGGTCAAGCGTACGCCAGTTCATGCGATATTCGTTTCAAGCTGAAGGATAGGGGGAACGCCCGGAGCAAAACGCCAGGGACAACGGAGCGGCGGTGCCGGCCGAGTAGCCAAGCAGCTTCCGACAAGTTTTGGCATGGATGCCTGGCGGCGCATTCCTGGTTCAAGCTGGCGATGGCCCGGTGAATGGCGTGGTCGAGGTTGTCCGTGTCGCGGAAGGTGCGGTGCGCGCGGTGGTGGCGCTTGAGGTCGCGCCAGGTGTTTTCAACGGCGTTCAGCTACTGCCATGGCACCCGCGCCCCCATGCAGCAACGGGCGCAAGGCCCCGGCACTGCTCGGAGAACCCCGCCATGAAGCACTGGAACGCGGCGCGGAACGCTTCGGGATCAAGCTGGCGGAACAAACGGCTGAGCGTGTCGTGGCTCGGCACCCCGTTGGCCGGCGTGGGGACGGCGCGCAGGAACGGCGCCTTGGGCTTCGCGAACGACGCCATGTCCGCCGCACCATGCCCGTTGCACAGCGCGATGGACGAAAGCTCATGGAAGCCGTGCAGCGCGGCATTGCCCGTCCCCGGGTCGTCCAACTCGTCCAAGACGCCATCTCCGTGCGCAACCCGTGCGCAACAAGGTAGCATCCATCAGCACCGCACCCAGCAAGCCCTTGCCACGTCAGCAACCTTTCGAGTGCGATTGCCCTGATGGCGCTGCGGAGAAAGCTGGACGGGGCTGGGCCGCACGGCTAATGCAAATCGGACACCGTGACATGCACGCCCGGCATACCCCCCGTCCGGACACTGCGGGCACGGCCCGGCGTGCCGCGCTGCCGACCCGGAGGCCGTCCGTGAACTGGCGCAAGCTGGACCTGAACCTGCTGGTGGTGTTCGACGCCGTGGCGCAGGAGCGCAGCGTGACCCGGGCCGCGGCCAAGCTCAACATGACGCAGCCGGCGATCAGCCAGGCCCTGGCCCGGCTGCGCGCGGCGCTGCGCGACGAGCTGTTCGTCCGCACCCCGGACGGCATGGAGCCGACGCCCTTCGCCGACCGGCTGGCCGGCTCTGTCCGCGCCGCGCTGGAAGGGCTGGGAACGGCGCTGGACGGCGCTGCCGCCTTTGACCCCGCCACCGCGGAGCGCGGCTTCACGGCGGCGCTGGACAACCGGTCGGCGCTGGTGCTTGCCGCCCCGCTCGCGGCGGCAGTCGCAGCGGAAGCCCCGGGCGTCAGCCTGGACCTGCGCCCGAGCGGCACGATGGACGTGGCGGGGCTGCTGGACCGGGCGGAGCTGGATCTTGCCCTGGGCAGCCTGGCCGCCCCGGGCGAGCGGTTCTCCGACCTGCGCTTGTTCGAGAACGGCTACGTGGCGCTGGTGCGGCGCGGGCACCCGCTGGCCGAAGGCGGGGCGGTTGACCTGGACGCGCTCGCCGCGGCGCCGCACCTGGACCTGTCCTCGACCGGGGAAAGCACGGCGTTCGTGGATGCGGAGCTGGCGCGGCGGGGCTTGTCGCGCCGGGTGGCGCTGCGCGCGCCGCTGCTCGCCGCGGCGTCGGTGTTGTCGCGGTCGGACATGCTGGCGGTGGTCGGCGAGCGCACGGCGCAGGCGTTCGCCGTGCTCGCGCCGCTCGCGGTCCTGCCGCTGGCCTTTGCCTCGCCGCGGCTGGTGACGGCCATGCTGTGGCACCGGCGGCTGGACGACGTGCCGGCGCACCGCTGGCTGCGCGGCCTGGTGCTGCAGGTGGCGCGGCTGTCGTAGCGGCCCGTCATGCCGAACGGGCATGACGCCGTAAGGGCCTCGCATTGGTCCCGGGGGCGGCCAGGTGTTGTGTGGGGACTGCGGCGGTTCTGCCGCGGCAACGTGGAGCACCATCGTGCAATTCTCGAAGAACTTTGCGCTGGGCGGCCTGCTGCTTGTGCTGGGCGTGGCCCCGTCGATGGCCCAGGGCGTTTACGAGACGCCGCCTGCGCCCAACTCCAGCCAGTCCATGCCGCAGCCGCCCGACAGCGCGCCGCCGGGCGCCCGCACCCTGGCGCCGGGTTCGACCGGATGTTGTACGAGAGCACGATCCACCCGCTGACCATCTCCTGACCTTGATGCTGTTCGGGCGTCCGCTGGACGTGATCGGCATTCTGAAGAAGAACGGCATCATGCTGGTCGATTTCGCGCTGCAAGGGGAGCGCGAGCGCGGCCTGTCGAGCGAGGACGCCATCCACGAAGCCCGCCTGTTGCGGTTTCGGCCCACCCTGACGACGACGCTCTGCGCCCTGCTGGGCGGGGTGCCGCCATACCAGCGGCCGAATGGTCTGATACAGGCGGCATCATTGATCGACCCGTGTGCGGCTGATGGTCACCCATCCTACGCGATCCATGCCGTAGGATGGGTGCAACCCATCAACAATTGACGGTCATTCAACCAAGCCGTTCGTATGACCTGTCCGGGGCAGCCGGTGACGGATAAGCGAAGCGTCATCCGTCATGGATGGGTTGAGACATTCGGCCGCTGGTATCAGACGGACAAGCTGAGCCGCCGGGCAGGGGTCGATAGCACTGTCCTCGAGCCTGCCGCGTAGCCGCTCCGGGCGCCTGGCCTCGTGGTATGGCAGCCCGGCATCAAGCTTGCGGAACGTGACGGGGAGGATCACCCCGGCAGCACTTTGCCGCCGACTGGCCTGCGATGCGCCCCAGCGCCACCGCCGAAAGTAGCCCGTTGCCCGAAAGATAGCCGGAAGCCGCGCGGCCGGACACGCCGCAGGCCGCGCCGCCGGCGGCGAACAGGTTCGGGAACGGCCGCCGCCCAGGGCCAAGCACGGCGGCTTCCTCGTTCACCGCCAAACCGCCCTGGGTGTGGAACAGCGCGCCGGTGACGCGCACGGCGCAGTACGGCGGCCGGAGCGGGGGCACGCCGGCGAAGCGCCGGCCGAACCGGTCCCCGCCGCCGGACGCCTTCAGGGACGCGACTTCCTCCAGCGTCGCCCGCAGCGCCGGGGCCGGCACCCGCATCGTCGCGGCCAGCCCGTCGGCATCCGGCGCGGACAGGATCACGCCGGATGCCTCCGCTTGGCGGAAATCCTCGAACTGCCGGGCAATCGCGGCGATGCGCCCGTCGAACACCGTCCAGGCGATGCCGCCCGGCTGACGCAGCACATGGGCCGCTTGTTCCGAGTAGCCCTGCATCTCGTCGGAAAAGCGGTTGCCGTCGGCGTTCACCTGCACGCCGCCCTCGGTGATCGTGGCCCAGGTGATCAGGATGCCGGCCGGGTGCGCGACGGAGCCGTGGCCCTGGTGGCCCGACAGGTCGCGCGCCTGCGCGCCCAACGCTTCGCCCCAAAGCAGCGCGTCGCCCTGGTTGCCGGGGTGGCCGAAATACAGCGCGTCTGCCAGCTCCGGCACATGCCGGGCGACCAGCTCGCGGTTGCCGCCATAGCCGTTGCACGCCAGCACCAACGCCTGGCAGCCGACCCGCTCAACCGTGCCGTCCGGACGGGCATAGGCCAGGCCGCGCACCTGGCCGCCGTCGCCGGCATACAGGGTCGTGGCGTGGGCGTCGCACAGCACCTCCACCCCGGCCGCCGCCGCCGCGGCGGTCAGCCGGTCCATCAGCTCGGCGCCGGAGCGGGTCGGCAGGCCGTGCATCCGGCGGGCGCTGTGGCCGGGGTAGTTGAAGTCCTCGACCACCGAGAACGGCAGGCCGTGCGCGTCCGCCAGCCATTCCAGGACGCCGCCGCAGCTTGCGGCGAGGCGGGCGGTCAGCGCCGGGTCCGGTTCGTCGTGCGCCTTGGCCATGATGTCGGCGGCGAATTGCGCCGGGCTGTCGTCGATGCCGGCCGCGCGCTGCCACCGCGTGCCCGCGGCGGGCACCAGCCCAGCCGACAGCGCCGTGGAGCCGCGCGGCAGCGGGTCGCGTTCCAGCACCAGGACCTCCGCCCCATTCTCGCGCGCCGCGAGGGCCGCGACCAGCCCGGCCGCGCCGCCGCCGATGACCACCACCGGGATTTCCGCCTCGAAGGCGGTGCCGGATGCTTTCTCGACGCTCACGGCAGTTCCCCCATCACGGTGGCGACCGTGGCCACACGGCAGACCGGGCGCAGCGCCTCGATGGCGGTGGCGTGCAGCGCCGGGGTGAAGGCGGCGCAGCCGTCCTCCAGCACCGTCACGTCGAAGTCCCGCACATGCGCGTCCCGCACCGTGGAAGCAACGCCGCCGTTGGTGACAATGCCGCAGGCCAGCAGCCGGGTGATGCCGCACCGGCGCAGCACCCATTCCAGCCGGCTCATGTAGAAGGCGGAGTAGGCGACCTTCTCCACCGACAGGTCGGCCGGTTGCAGCGCGTCCACCATCTGGTGCCCCCACGCGCCGGGGCAGAAGTCGCCGCGCCGGAGGAAGGGGCGCAAGGACAGCAGATGCGGCGAGATCAGCGGCTCGCCGCCGCGCCCGGGCACCAGGGTGAACTGCGTTTGCACCACCCATCCGCCGCCTGCCCGCAGCCGGTCGGCCAACGGCTTCAACCGGCCGGGCAGGGCGGCAATCTCGGGCGTGCCCAGCCCGGCGCGGCCATAGGCGCCGTCCGGGTGCACGAAGTCGTTCTGCAGGTCGCAGACCAGCAAGGCGGTGCTCTCCAGGTTCATGCGCGCGTCACCAGGACGTTGCCAAGCCGGTCCACGCGGGCGATGAGGCCCGGGTCGATGACCGCCGTGGCGTCGGGCTGCTCCAGGATGGCGGGGCCGCGGATCTCGGCCCCCACCGGCAGCAGGAGACGGTCGTGCACGGTCGCCGCCTGCCAGCCGCCGAACCAGACGGGGCGCGTGCCGCGGTCGGCGGCCCCCATCGACGCGCCCTCGTCTGGCGCCAGCGCGGCAAGGTCGAACCGCGGACGGCGGCCTATCGCGGCGGTGCGCAGGTTCACCAGGCGGACGCCCACGCCCGGCAGCACGCGGCCGAACTGGGCGCGGTAGGCGTCCTCGAAGGCGCCGCGGACCGCGGCCTCGGTCACGCCGGTGCTGCCGTCCCGCACCGCCAGCGGCAGCGGCGCCGCGACCGTATGGGTTTGCCCGGCATAGTGCATGTCGGCCTCGAACACCGTGTCGATGCGCTCCACCAGCAGGCCCGCCGCCTCCACCACCGCGCGCGCCGCGGCGGCCTCCGCCACCAACCGGCGGTCCAGCGCCGCGGCATCCACGCCGTCGAGCGGCAGGTTCACGGTCTGCACCTGGTCGTGGCGGATGTCGGCGATGACGCAGCCGAGCGCGGAGGTGACGCCCGGGAAGCGCGGGACCAGCGCGGCCTTCAGCCCGACCTCGCGGATCAGCGCGCCGACATGCAGCGCGCCGCCGCCGCCGAAGGCCACAACGGCGAAACGCTGCGGATCATGGCCGCGCTCGATCGAGACCAGGCGGATGGCGCCGGCCATGCAGGCATTGGCGACGCGCACGACCGCCTCCGCCGCCGTCTCCGCGTCGAGGCCGAGCGGCGTGCCGACGTGATCGAGGATGGCCCGGCGCGCGGCCTCCACGTCCAGCTGGGCCAGCGCGCCGCCGATGGGGCGCTCGGCGTTGATGCGGCCCAGCACCACGTTGGCGTCGGTCAGCGTCGGGCGCGTGCCGCCGCCGCCGTAGCAGACGGGGCCGGGCCGCGACCCGGCGCTTTCCGGCCCCACCCGCAGCAGCCCGCCGGCATCGACCGCCGCGACCGAGCCGCCGCCGGCGCCCACCGTGGTGATCTCGATCATCGGGGTGCGGATCACGAGGCCGAACTCGACCGCCGCCTGCGCCGCCAGCGACACCTTGCCGCCCACGACGAGCGACACGTCGAAGGAGGTGCCGCCGAGGTCGGCGGTGATGACGTCCGGGAAGCCGGCCGCGCCGGCGATGGCCGCCGCCGCGGTGACGCCCGCGGCCGGGCCGGACAGCGCGGTGCGGACCGGCAAGCGCCGCGCGGTCGCGGTGGACATCACGCCGCCATTGGATTGCACGACATGGAACTGCCCGGCGAACCCCTCGCCGGCCAGCGCCTGGTCGAGCTTGCCGAGGTAGCTCCCGACCACCGGCTGCAGGTAGGCGTTCAGCGCCGTGGTCGAGGTCCGCTCGAACTCCCGGATTTCCGGCAGGATCTGCGCGGAGCAGGCGAGGTGGGCGTTGGGCCAGACTGCCTCGGCCGCGGCGAGGGCCGTCAGCTCGTTGGCCGGGTTGGCGTAGGCGTTGACGAAGACGATGGCCAGCGCCTCCGCCCCTCCTTCCAGCAGGGCGCGGGCCGCTGCCTGCACTTGCGCCGGGTCGGCTGGCTGGCGGATGCTGCCGTCGGCCAGGGTGCGCTCGTCCACTTCCAACCGCATGTCGCGGTCCACCACCGGCACGAAGTCGCCCCACAGGCCCCAAGTCTGCCGGCGGTCGCGGCGGCGCATTTCCAGCACGTCGCGGAAACCCGCCGTGGTGATCAGCCCGACGCGCGCGCCCTTGCGCTCCAGCAGGGCGTTGGTCCCGACCGTCGTGCCGTGGACCACCGAGCCGAGCGCCGAAACGTCGCCGAACACCTGCAGCCCGCGCATGAAGCCCACCGCCTCGTTGCCGCGATCCGACGGCACCTTGGCGGTGCGGAAGGTTCGGGCGGCCTCGTCGAACAGGAACAGGTCGGTGTAGGTGCCGCCCACATCGACGCCTACGACGCGGCTCATGCGCCCTCTCCGCCGGTCACGTAGCCCAAGCGGCGGTCGCGCGCCGCGGCGGCCGGGTCGCGCTCCCCGGGCGGTCCCCAACCGCCGCCGCCGGGCGTTTCCAACCGCACGCGCCGCCCGGCCCGCACGGTCACGCCCGTCACCTTGGACACAAGGGGCGGGGAACGGTCGCCGTCGTCGGATTGCCACACGAAGCGGTTCAGCGCGCCCGCCCCGCCGCCGGCCACCCCGAACGGCCCCACGGTGCCGCGTTCGCCCAGGAGCGACACCTCCGCATCGCACAGCATCTCGATCTCATACACCGCGCCGAGGCCGCCGCGGTGGGCGCCGGCGCCGCCGGAATCGGGGCGCAGCGCCCATTGGGTGAACAAGACGGGATAGGCGGCCTCAAGGATCTCCACGGGCGGGATGGTGGCGGTCGAGATCGGGTTGTTGGCGTGGCTGAGGCCGTCCGTCTCGGGGTTGCCGCCCATGCCGCCGCCGAAGAAGCTGAACATCACCCAGCGCGCGCCGTCCGCGCGGTGCCCGGCGAGCGACAAGGCGTTGATGGTGCCGAACGGGGCGGCCGTGGCGCGCGCCGGCTCGGCCTGGGCCAGCGCGCCAAGCACGACGCCGATCAGCCGCAGGATGGTTTCCGTGTAGCCCGCCATCGGCCGCGGCGGCCCGGCGGCCAGCAGCGTCGTGTCCGGCACGACGAAGCGGATCGGGCGCAGGCAGCCGGCGTTGGCGGGCACGGCGGTGAACACGTGCTTGAGCGCCACGTAGCAGGCGGCGACGGCCGTGGCATAGGAGATGTTGACCGGCCCCTGCGTCGGCGGCGAGGAGCGCGAGAAGTCCATCACCATCGTGTCGCCGCTGATCGAAAGGTCGAGCGCGACCGTCAGCGGCGCGTCGGTGATGCCGTCGTTGTCGAGCACGTCCGCAAACGCATAGGTGCCGTCCGGCAGGGCGCGGAGCGCGGCGCGCATCATCGCCTCCGCCCGGTCGGAAAAGGCGTCGAAGGCGCTTGCCACCACGGCGTCGCCGTACTCGTCGAGCAGCCCGTGCAGCCGCCGTTCCCCGAGGTCCAGCGCGCCGAGCTGGCCGTTGAGGTCGCCCCAGTTCGACGCCGGCACCCGCGAGTTGGCGGCGAGGATGTCGAGCAGGTCGTGGTTGGTGCGGCCGGCCGCGATCAGCTTCACCGGCGGGATGCGCATCCCTTCCTGGAAGCTTTCGGTGGCGCGCGGGTTGTAGCCGCCGGGCACGTTGCCGCCGATGTCGAGCCAGTGCCCGGCCGACGCCATCCAGCAGAACAGCCGCCCGCCGCGGAACACCGGGCGCACCAGGCGGAAATCGTTGAGGTGCGTGCCGCCGGCATAAGGGTCGTTGAACAGGAAGGTGTCGCCGGGTTCCAACCCGCCGTCGCGTGCCACCTTGTCGATCACGGCGCGCACCGCGAACGCCATGGCGCCGACGAAGATCGGCAGGCCGGACGCGCCCTGCACCAGCGTGTCGCCGGTCTCCGCGTGATACAGGCCGTGGCAGGCGTCCTTCGCTTCGGCGATGATCGGGTTGAACGCCGCGCGGTAAAGCGTCGCGTCCATCTCGTCGGCGATCTGCGTCAGCCGGCCGTCGAGCACCGCAAGCGTGACCGGGTCGATCATGTCGCCGGCTCCTCTTGAGCGCGGCTCGCAGGGCCTTCGTAGGCGCGGCCCAGTTCCAGCATCTCCGGCGTGCCGAGCAGCGCGTTCAGCCCGGCGAAGTCGAACATGCGGCCGGCAAACGGCAGGTTGCTGCCGTGCCGGGCGAGCGAAGCGTAGTAGTCCTGCGCCGTGCGGGCCAGGGCGCGCACGATGCCGCCGGGGAAGATGACGAGGCGGAAGCCGATCCCTTCCAGCTCCGCGGCCGGCAACGGCGGGGTGTCGCCGCCATCGACGATGTTGGCCATCAGCGGGCACAGGCCGCGGAGGGCGGCTGCCACTTCCGACAACTGCTCGCGGCTTTGCGGCGCCTCGACGAACAGCACGTCGGCGCCGGCCTCGGCGTAGCGGCGGGCGCGCTCAACCGCTGGGCCGATGCCCTCCACCGCCACGGCGTCGGTGCGGGCGATGATCAGCGTGTCCTCGCTCGCGCGGGCATCGAGCGCGGCACGGACCTTGCCGACCATCTCGGCGGTGGAAACCAGCGTCTTGTCGCGCAGGTGGCCGCAGCGTTTGGGCAGCGTCTGGTCCTCAAGCTGGATCGCGCCGGCGCCCGCGCGCTCAAAGGTCCGTACGGTGCGCTGCACGTTCAGCGCGTTGCCATAGCCGTTGTCGGCATCGACGATCAGCGGAGTGGGCACGCGGTCGCGCAGCAGCATAACCGTGTCCGCGACCTCGCTCATGGAAACCAGGCCGATATCCGGGCGGCCAAGCCGCGTGTAGGCGATGGCGCCGCCGGACACATACAGCGCCCGGAACCCCGCCGACGCCGCCAGCGACGCGGTGAGCGCGTCGTAAACGCCGGGGGCGACGAGCAAGCCGGCCTGAAGCTGGTCGCGCAGTGATTGGGTCATGCTCACAATCCGAGGTAGGTGCGTTTCAGGTTGGGATCGGCGCGCAGCGCCGCGGCGGGGCCGGACATGGCGCAGACGCCGTTCTCCAGCACGTAGGCGCGGTCCGCGAGGTCGAGCGACTGCACCACGTTCTGCTCCACCAGCATGATCGCCAGCCCGTCGGCGCGCAGCCGGGCCACCAGGGCGAACATCTCCTCGACCAGCAGCGGCGACAGGCCCAGCGACGGCTCGTCCAGGATCAGCAGGCGCGGCTCGGCCATCATGCCGCGTCCAATCGCCAGCATCTGCTGCTCGCCGCCCGACAGCGTGCCCGCGGCCTGGCGGGACCGCTCGCGCAGGCGCGGGAACGTGTCCAGCACGCGCCCGAGGGTCGCAGCGCGGCGCGGCCGGCCCCGGCGGTAGCTGCCCAGCAGCAGGTTGTCGCGCACCGACAGGTTCGGGAACACGCGCCGCCCTTCGGGCACGTGGATCAGCCCGGCGGCGACGATGCGCGGCCCGGACGCGCGGTCGAAGCGTTCGCCGGCGAAGGTGACGGTCCCGGCCCGCACCGGCACGACGCCCGACAGCGCCTTGTTCAGCGTGGTCTTGCCGACGCCGTTGGAGCCGAGCACGGCGACGATCTCGCCGGGATGCACGGCGAGGTCGATGCCGCGCAGCACCTCGACCGCGCCATAACCGGCGCGCAGGCCCCGAACCGAAAGCAGCGGGGCCGACAGCAGCGCGTCAGCCACCGGCGGCGATCCGCGCGGCGGCGCCGGGGCCGAGATAGGCCTCGATCACCGCCGGGTCCTCGCACACCTGCCGCGGCGGCCCGGCGGCGATGGTGCGGCCCTGCGCGAGCACATAAACCTGGCTGCAAAGCTGCATCACCGCCTGCATGACGTGCTCGATCATCAGCACGGTAATGCCGTCCGCCGCCAGCCCGCGCAGCACCGGCAGCATGGCGTCGATCTCCGCCGGGTTCAGCCCGGCCAATACCTCGTCCAGCAGCAGCAGCGCCGGCTCGGTCGCAAGCGCGCGCGCCAGCTCCAGCCGCTTGCGCCCCGCGACCGTCAACGCGGCGGCGGGCTTGTCCAGCTCCGGCGTCAGCCCGACGCGCGCGGCGACCCCGGCGGCGCGGTCCAGGGCCTCGGCGCGGCCGGGGTGGCGGAGGTGGGCGCCGACGGCGATGTTCTCCCGCACCGTCAGCCCGGCGAAGGGCTGCACGATCTGGAACGTGCGGACGATGCCGCGCCGGGCGCGCCGGTGCGCGGCCTCGGTTGTCACGTCGGCGCCCTCGAACACCACCCGACCGGCGCTTGGCGGGACGAAGCCGGCGATCACCGTGAACAGCGTGGTCTTGCCGGCGCCGTTCGGCCCGATCAGGCCGGTGATGCTGCCGCGCTCCACGGCGAGCGATGCGTCCGCCACCGCGAGCAGGCCGCCGAACCGCTTGCTGACGCCCTCGACGGATAGCATCAAGCGCGCTTCCCGCCGGCGAGGCCACCGGGCATGAAGGCGATGGCGGCCACCAGCAGCAGGCCGAACAGCGCCTGGTCCACGCCCGGGACGGGGCCGGCGACGAGGCGGGTCAGCTCGCCCAGGGCCTGCAGCGCGACCGCGCCGACGACGGGACCCGCAACCGTGCCGATGCCGCCGACGACGGGGGCCAGCAGGGCGGCAACGGAAACGCCGGCGCCGTAAACGAGGCCCGCGTCGATGTAGAGGTAATACTGGACATACAGCACGCCGGCGGCGGCGGTGATGGCGGCCGACAAGGTGATCGCGCGCAGCTTGGTGGCGAACGCGTCGATGCCCAGGGCGCGGGCCGCTTCCTCGTTCTCGCGCACCGCGGCGAGCTGCGCGCCGAACCGGGACCGGGCGATGGCTTCGGTGAGCAGCAGCGCGGCGGCGACGCAGCCAAGGGCCACGTAGAAGAACCCGGCGCGGGCGAACTGGAAATTGGCAGGCCGCGGATCGAGCCGCAGCAGCAGCCCGGCGGCGCCCCCGGTGATCGGCGCGGCGTTGGCGCCGATGCGCAGCACCTCGGCGAACGCCAGCGTGACCAGGGCGAAGTAGGAGCCGCGCAGCCCGGCGCGGAAGCTCAGGAAGCCGATCACCGCGCCGACCAGCGCCCCCGCCGCGATGCCCAGCACAGCACCCGCCCAGGCGTTGACGCCGTGCTGCTGCAGCAGCACGGTCACGTAGGCGCCGGTGCCGTAGAACGCGGCGTGGCCAAAGGAAAGCTGGCCGCCGAAGCCGCCCAGCAGGTTCCAGCCCTGCGCCGCCAAAGCCACGATCAGCGCGCCGACCAGGAAGTTCAGCACGGCGTCGCCGGGCGCCAGCGCCGGCACCACGGCCAACGCCAGCACGGTGGCGATGCCGGCCCAACCCTTCATGCGCGCGCCCCGAACAGCCCGGTCGGCCGCAGCAGCAGCACCAGGATGAAGATGAGGAACACGCCGATCTGCCCCAGGCTGTCGCCCAGGAACAGCCCGCCGAGGCTTTCCACCACGCCGATCACCAGGCCCCCAACCACGGCGCCGGGGATGGACCCCATGCCGCCCAGCACGACAACGGTGAAGGCGACCAGCACGAAAGCCTCGCCGACGCGCGGGTTGACGTAGTAGCTGGGCATCAGCAGCCCGGCGGCGACGGCCAGGCAAGCGCAGCCCAGGCCGAAGGTGACGGCGAAGACGTGCGGCACGTCGATGCCCACCAGGCGCGCGCCCAAGTCCTCGCGTGCGACGGCGCGGATGGCGCGGCCGGTGTCGGTCCGCGCCAGCAGCGCCCAAAGCAGGGCGGCGACGCTCACGGCGGCGGCAAAGCCGATCAAGCGCGGACGCGACAGCAGCATGGGACCCACTGCCACCACATCAAGCCCATCGCTCCCTTCGAGCGAGCGCGTGTCGGCGTGGAACACGGCCAGCAGGCCGTTCTCGATGGCGATGGCGAGGCCCAGCGTCACCAGCAGCACGTTGCCGTCCCGCCCGCGGCTGGCCGGGCCGATCACGAAACGCTGCAAGGCGTAGCCGGCGGCGAAGAAGCACGGCACCAGCGGGACGATGGCAGCGTAGGGGCCGATGCCGGCGGCGCCCAACCCCCACACCGCGAACATCGCGCAGGTCAGCAGCGCGCCGTGGGCGAAGTTGACGATGTGCAGCACGCCGTAGATCAGCGTGAGGCCGAGCGCCACCAGCGCATACACGGCGCCGGTGAGCAGGCCGTTGACCACGGCCTCGGCGATGATGGCGGGCGGGAGCATCGGCCGTCAGGCGACGGGAAACACGGGCTTGGCGTCGGCAAAGGCGGTCGGGAAGATCACCTTGATGTCGCCGCCCTGCACCTGGGTGTTGACCGGGCTTGCGCCCTGGTTCTGGCCGCCCACGAAGCGGGTGGGGCCGTACGGCATGATGTGGCCGGCGAAGCTGGAGCCGGCAATCGCTTCCGTGAGCTTCGCCCGGTCCGCGCTGCCCGCCCGGTCGAGCGCATCGGCCACCAGCAGCACGCAGGAATAGTTCAGCATCACGTTGTAGGCGAAGAACTTGCCCCGCGCCTCGACCTTGCGGCGCAGCGCCTCCGTCTTCGGGTTGCGCGGGTCGGCCCAGTGGTTGCAGTCCAGCAGGCCCTCCGCGACCGCCGGGAACTCCTTGACGAAGCGGTAGTTGGAGGCCGCGCCGTTCAGCACGCCGTAGATGCCCTTCGGCTTGACGCGCTGCTGCTGCAGCGTGCGGGCCAGCATCACGAACTCGGCGTAGTAGTCGGACGGCAGGATCAGGTCCGGCGCCAAGGAGCGGATGCGGAGCGCGATGTTGCTCATGTCGCGCGCGGGCGTCGGGTGGGCCATCGTGTCCAGGATCTCGAAGCCGCGCTTCGGCAATTCCGCCTGCATCAGCTTGGCGAGGCCGCTGCCGAACAGCCCGTCCTCGTGCACCAGCACAACCGTTTTCGCGGGCTTGCCGGCGGCGGCGTTCAGCGCGGCCAGGTTGTCGAGCGCCACCGTTGACACCGTGCCGAAGCCCGGCGCGAAGCGGAACGTGTTGGCAAGCCCGCGGCTCACGATGCTGTCGGACACGCCGACATCGACCATGTAGGGCAGGCCATACCGGGCCGCCGCCTGGCTGGCGGCCAGGCAGATCGGGCTGGCGAAGCCGCCGACCACCGCGGAAACGCCCTCGGCCTGCATCCGCTCCACTTCCTGCGTGCCGGCGTCGGGCGTGGAGCGGGCGTCGCCGAACACCATCTCCAGCTTGGCGCCGCCGAGGCCCGGGATGCCGCCCGCCGCGTTCACGTCGTCGATGGCGATCTGCGCGCCGAGCCGGCCCAGGTCGCCATCCTGCGCCAGCGCGCCGGTGACGGGCTGGAGGATGCCGAGCTTTACGGGCGCCGGCTGCGCCCGCAGGATGGAAGGAGCCGCCAGGGCGGCGGCGGCTGTCAGCGTGGCCCGGCGCGTCAACTGGCTCATCGCGGTCCTGTTCTTTCTGTTGCGGGTCGAGGCGTGGGCACGCTGGGGCGCCAGTGCCGGCGGTCGCTGCCGCCGGTGCGGGTCAGGTCCAGGTGGAAGGCGAAGCGGTCCGGACGATACAGCGCGTGCAGGTGCTCGACGCCGGCGCCATCCGCGTCGTGCACCACGCGGGTCAGCGACAGCAGCGGCGCGCCCACCTCAAGCCGCAGCGCCTCCGCCACGTCCGGCCCGGCCAGCGTCGCCGAGATCGCCTGGCTCGCCCGGTCGGCCACCACCCCGGAGCGTTCCAGCAGCCCCAGCAGCGGCATGGCCGCGAGGTCCGCCTCGGCGTAGGTCGCGCCGATGCGTTCGGGCACGTGGGTGGTGAGATGGGAGAACGGCTCGCCCTCGATCAGCCGGATGCGGACCGACCGCTGCGTGCGCTCCCCGGGGCGGAGGCCCAGCGCCGCGGTGACCGCGTCCGGCGGCACGCCGTAGGCGAAGCTCAGCAGGCGCACCCCGGTGCGCTGGCCCATCGCCTTGAGGTGCGCGAACACGTCGGCCAGGTCCGCGCCGACCACCGGGCTGAGGCCCGCGTCGGCGACAAAGGTGCCGGCGCCGACCCGCCGCCGCACCAGGCCCTCGCCGGCCAGCCGGTCGAGCGCCCGGCGCACGGTGACGCGCGACACGCCCTGCTCGGCCGCAAGCCGCGGCTCGCCGGGGATGCGCGACCCGGCGGGAAGCTCGCCGCAGGCGATCCGCTCCTTGAGCATCAGGTAGATCCTGCGCGCCTTGAACGATTCGGCCGCCACGTCCACTCGGTTGTCCCTTCACCGGCCCGGTAGCTGTCCATCCTATGGAACAACCGGATTGCGTCAACCGGCGCCGGGCGTGCAAGATCGGCGGCGTGAAGGGAGGGCTTGCCATGTCCGCACGGACGATGTTCGACAAGATCTGGGACGCCCACACGGTCGCGGACCTCGGCGATGGCTGGTCGCTGCTGCATGTGGACCGGCATCTGCTGCACGACCTTTCGGGCGGGCGGGCGCTGGAGGACGTGCTGGAACGCCGCCTCGTCGTGCGCAACCCGCAACTCGCCTTCGCCACGCCCGACCACGCGGTGTCGAGCGCCCCGGACCGCGAACGGCATGGCTTTCCCGCCGGTGAGCGCCTGCGCGCCGGGCTGCGTGAAAAGGCGCAGGCGACCGGCGTCCGCTTCTTCGACATCGGCCATGACGGGCAGGGGATCGTGCACGTGATGGGGCCGGAGCTGGGCATCGTGCTGCCGGGCTTGACGGTGATCTGCGGCGACAGCCACACCTGCACCAACGGCGGGCTGGGCGCGCTGGCGTTCGGGGTCGGGTCGTCGGAGCTGACGCACGCGCTCGCGACCCAGACGCTGCGGCAGCGCCGGCCGAAGCGGATGCGGGTGCGCTTCGACGGCCAACCCGGCCCGGGCGTCACGCCGAAGGACCTGGCGCTGCACCTGATCGGGCGGGTCGGCGCTTCGGCCGGGACCGGATACGCCGTGGAGTATGCCGGCGCCGCGGTCCGCGCGATGGGCATCGAGGGGCGGATGACGATCTGCAACCTGTCGATCGAGATGGGTGCCAAGATCGGCATGGCGGCCCCCGACGACAAAACGTTCGAGTACGTCGCCGGGCGCCGCTTCGCCCCGTCCGGCGCGTTGTTCGACGGAGCCGTGGCGCAGTGGCGCACGCTGGCGACCGACGACGGCGCCCTCTTCGACCGCGAGGAAGCGGTTGACGCCGCCGCCGTTCCGCCCACCGTCACCTGGGGCACCAGCCCGGAGCACGCGGTCGCCATCGACGGGGCGATCCCGGACCCGGCCGACGCCGCCGATCCGGCGCAGCGCGAGGCTTGGCAGGCGGCGCTCGATTACATGGGGCTGACACCGGGCGAGCGGATCGCGGGAACCAAGGTGGATTGGGTGTTCGTCGGCTCCTGCAGCAACAGCCGCTTGTCGGACTTGCGCGACGCCGCCGCCATCGCCCGTGGCCGGCGCGTGGCGGAGGGCGTGACCGCCTGGGTGGTGCCGGGGTCGGAGCGCGTGAAGCGGGACGCCGAAGCGGAGGGGCTTGACCGCGTGTTCCGCGACGCCGGCTTCGCTTGGCGGGAACCTGGCTGCAGCATGTGCGTCGCCGCCAATGGCGAGCGGGTGCCGCCGGGGCAGCGCGCCGTGTCCACCTCCAACCGCAACTTCGTCGGCCGGCAGGGACCGGGCGCCCGCACCCACCTGGCCAGCCCGGCCATGGCCGTGGCCGCCGCCGTCACCGGCGCGATCAGCGACGTGCGGCGGATCTGAGGGGAGGCCCCGCCATGCAGCGGTTCACCGCCCTTTCCGGCGTCGCGGCGCCCTTGATGCGCGACAACATCGACACGGACGTCATCATCCGCATCGAACGGCTGGCCGGCACGACAAAGGCGAGCATGGGCGCGGTGGCGTTCGAGGCCTGGCGGTTCCTCCCGGACGGCCGCGAGGACCCGGGTTTCGTGCTGAACCGGCCCGGGTTCCGCGGCGCGCCGATCCTCGTCGCGGGCGCCAACTTCGGCTGCGGCTCGTCGCGCGAAGGGGCGGTTTGGGCGCTGATGGGTCTGGGACTGCGCTGCGTCATCGCCGAAAGCTTCGGCGACATCTTTTTCAACAACTGCTTCCAGAACGGGCTGCTGCCGGTCCGCTTGCCGGCCGACGCCGTGCGCCGCTTGGCGGACCAGTGCACGGGCGGGGACGCCCAGGTCACGGTGGACCTCCGGCAGCAAACGGTCGCCTTCCCGCGCGGCGAGCGCGTCGATTTCGCAATCGAGCCCATGCGCCGGACGGCGATGCTCGAAGGGTTGGACGAGATCGGCCTGACGCTGAAGCACGCGGAAGCGATTGCCGAGTGGCAAGCTGCCGACGCCGCCGCGCGGCCCTGGGTTTGGCAGGCCGGCGACGGTTAGGCCCGGCCGGGTGGCGGCGGTACCGGCGCCGCGAGGCCGCCGCCGTCGCGTCCGGGGCGTTGAGCGGGTTCCGCGCCCGTCCCGTGTGCAACAGAACCGTATCGACCGTGCCTCAACGCCGCGGCGGGGCGAATTCCACCTTGGCAAACAGCGCCGCAGCCCAATCGACGAACACGCGCAACCGCGTGCTCAGGTGCCGGCTCGGCGAGTACACCACGTGCAGCGGGAGCGGGGGTACGCCCCATTCCGGCAGCACTTCCCGCAACGCCCCGCTTTCAAGGTGCTGCCGCACCATGAAATGCGGCGCCTGCAGGACCCCATGGCCAGCCAGCCCGGCCGCTAGGTATGTTTGCGCCTCGTTCACCGCCACCTGGTAGCGCACCGCCACCTCCAGCGTCTCGCCTCCGCGCACGAAGCTGAGCGGGTGCGGCTCGGCCAGGCTTTGCTTGAGGTAGCCGACCCCTACGTGATCCTGCTCCAGCGCGCGCGGGTCCGCTGGCATCCCGTGCGCGTGGAGGTAGGCCGGGGCCGCGCAGGTGGTCATGTGCATCTCGGCGACCCGCCGGGCGATCAGCGACAGGTCGCTGATGACGCCGGCCCGGATGACGCAATCAACGTTGTCCGCCACCAGGTCAGCCGCCCGGTCCGACGTCCCGACCTCCAGTTGGATATCCGGATACCTGGAAAAGAACCCGCCCAGCGCGGGCATGATGATCCCCTGCGCGATGGATGACGACACATCGACCCGCAAGCGGCCCTTCGGCCGCGCTTGCGACGCCGTGACGCTCGCGTCCAGTTCTTCCAGGTCGTGCAGCAGCCGGGCCGCCCGCTCATAATAAGCGGCGCCGTCCGCAGTCACCGCGAGCCGCCGCGTGGTCCGGCTGAGCAGCTTGGTGCGGAGATGGGCCTCCAGTTGCTGCAGCAGCTTGCTCACCGTCGCTTTGGGCGTCCCGAGGCCGGCGGCAGCCTGGGTGAAGCTGCCGGTTTCGACGATGCGGACGAACGCCCGCAAGGCGGCTACTTGGTCCATCATCCTATCCGCTCCGCTGATTGTCCACCATCATGGACAATGTAATTCCATTGCCAGCATTAAATTAGCCCATGGTCAATCCCACCCTATGATGCGTCGCAACAGGGGGGTTGAGCCTTCACCATGCTGGTCCAGCCCACACGTGAGCGGCTCGAAGTCGGGCGTGCCTCCTCCGTTCCGATCCGCTTGTATCGGGGCGCCTCCGTGCAGCCCGCGCCGCTCGTGCTGCATCTGCCCGGCGGGGCCTTCACCGGCCTGCCGGCTGAGCGCCCGGTCGCCGCCCTGCTGGCCGAGGCCGGGGCGGTGGTCATCTCCGCGGACTACCCCATCGGCGCGGCCCACCCCTTCCCGGATGCGGTGGAGGCGATGTATGCGCTGCTCCGCTGCCTGCATGACCGCCGCGCTTGCTGGGCCGCCCGGGCGTCGAAGCTGTTCGTTGCCGGCGAGGAGGCCGGCGGCACCCTGGCGGCCGCGCTCGCGATCATGGCGCGCGACCGCCTCGGGCCGCCCGTCGCCGGGCAGATCCTGTTGTCGCCCATGCTCGATCCCGACATGGGAACCTGCTCGTTCCGCGACGCGGAGGCCGGGCCGGTCGGCTGCAAGTGGGCCGATGGCTGGGCCGTGTATCTCGGCTGTCCCGACAAGGCCGCGCACCCCTACGCCGCCCCGTCGGCGGGATCGCGCCTGCACGGCTTGCCGCCTGCCCTGGTGATCACGACGCCGGACGACCCGATGCGCGATGAATGCCTGGCCTACGCCGGGCGCCTGACGCAGGCGGGCGTCGCCATCCACGTCCGGGCCATCACGGCGCATGACTGGCCGGATGCGCTGGCGGGACCCGTCCCGCCCGGGCCGCCCCCCGCCTGGGCTGGGGTGGTCCGCAAGAACTTCGCCGATTTCTTCGCCGCCGCCGTGCTGCCGCCGCCGGCCCGGTCCACCAATGGGAGTGTTGCATGATCGACCTTAAACCTGCCGCCACCGCTCCCGTCCACTCCAGGACATCCCGCGCCCGCTCGCGCCGCTTGTCCTGGTTGGCCGGCATCAGCCTGGCCGTGCTCGCCGCGGCCGGAGCCGCCTACAAGCTGGCGCCGGGCGGGTCCGCGCCGGCTGCCGGCACTGCCGCGGCGGCGGCTCCCGCCCCCATCCCGGTTTCGGTCGCGGTGGTCGAGCAGAAGGACACGGCGATCTGGAGCGACTTCTCCGGCCGGGTCGAGGCGGTGGGCCGCGTGGAGGTGCGCCCGCGTGCCGCCGGCGCGGTCCTGAAAGCGCATTTCCGCGAGGGCGCGATGGTTCAGCAAGGAGACCTGCTGTTCACCATCGACCCGGCGCCCTATGCGGCCGAGGTGCAGGGCGCCGAAGCGCAGGTCGCGTCCGCGCAGGCCCGCCTGGCCCTGGCCGCAAAGGAGCAGCAGCGCGCGCAGCAGCTCGTCGGCAAGGGCTTCACGCCGCAGCGCGACGTTGACCAGCGGGTGAACGAGCTGCACGCCGCCGAGGCGAACCTGCGCGGCGCGCAGGCCACGCTCGACACCGCGCGCCTCAACCTCGGCTATACCGAGGTCCGGGCGCCGATCACCGGGCGCGCCGGACGCATCGAGGTCACCGCCGGCAACCTCGTGCCGGCTGGCCCCACGGCCCCGGTGCTGACGACGCTGGTGTCGGTGAACCCGATCTACGCGAGCTTCGAGGCCGACGAGCAATCCCTGGCCCGCGCCCTCGCCAGCCTGCCCGGCGGCGGCCAGGCCGGCGGCGCCGACGTGATCGAGCAGATCGCCCGCATCCCGGTGCAGATGGGCACGCTCGGCTCCGCCGGCACGCCGTTCGGGGGCAAGCTGCAACTGGTGGACAACGTGGTCGATGCCCGGAGCGGGACCGTCCGCGTGCGCGCCGTGTTCGACAACCCGGACGGCAAGCTGATGCCCGGCCAGTTCGCGCGGCTGCGGCTGGGCCTCGCGCAACTGGAACCCGCGCTGGCCATCGACGAGCGCGCCATCGGCACCGACCAGGACCGCCGCTTCGTCATGGTGGTCGGCGAGGACAACAAGGTCGCCTACCGCACGGTCGCCCTCGGCGCCACCGCCGGAGGCCTGCGCCTGGTCACCTCCGGCCTGAAGCCCGGCGAGCGCATCGTGGTCAACGGCCTGCAGCGCGTCCGTCCAGGCGCCGCCGTGGCCCCCCAGCCGGTCGCCATGGACGCCGCCGCCGCCTCGACGCTGGCCGCCCGCTGAACGCGGCTTCTCACCGGGACCTTTTTCCATGAACATCTCAAGATTCTTCATCGACCGCCCGGTTTTCGCCGGCGTCCTGTCCGTGCTCATCTTCATGTCCGGCCTGCTGGCCCTGCGCGCGCTGCCGATCTCGGAATATCCCGAGGTGGTGCCGCCCCAGGTGGTCGTGCGGGCCAACTACCCCGGCGCCAGCCCGAAGGTGATCGCGGAAACCGTGGCCACCCCCATCGAGGAGCAGATCAACGGCGTCGAGGGGATGCTCTACATGGGCAGCCAGGCCACGACCGACGGCCTGATGACCCTGACCGTCACCTTCAAGCTGGGCACCGACCCGGACAAGGCGCAGCAGTTGGTGCAGAACCGCGTCAGCCAGGCGGAGCCGCGCCTGCCCGACGCCGTGCGCACCCTGGGCATCACGACCATCAAGTCCTCGCCCGACCTGATGATGGTCGTGCACATCCTGTCGCCCGACAACAAGTACGACATCACCTACCTACGGAACTACGCGGTCCTGAACGTGAAGGACCGCCTGGCCCGCATCGCCGGCGTGGGCGACGTGCAGTTGTTCGGCTCAGGCGACTACGCCATGCGCGTTTGGCTCGACCCGCAGAAGGTGGCGGAGCACGGCCTGTCCGCGGGCGACGTGGTGCAGGAGATCCGCGCCCAGAACGTCCAGGCCGCGGCCGGCGTGGTCGGCTCCTCGCCCAGCGTTCCCAACCTCAGCCTGCAGATGTCGGTGAACGCGCAGGGCCGGCTGCAATCCCCCGAGGAGTTCGGCGACATCGTGGTGAAAACCGCCCCCGGCGGCGCGGTCACCCGCCTGCGCGACGTGGCGCGGATCGAGCTTGGGGCGGCCGACTACTCGTTGCGGTCGCTGCTGAACAACAAGTCCGCGGTCGCGGTCCCGGTGTTCCAGGCGCCGGGTTCCAACGCGATCCAGATCGCCGACGCCGTGCGCGCGACCATGGAGGAGATCAAGCAGAACATGCCGGAGGGCGTGGACTACACCGTCGTGTACGACACGACGCAGTTCGTCCGCGCGTCCATCGAGGCCGTGGTCCACACCCTGCTCGAGGCCGTGGTCCTGGTCGTCATCGTCGTGGTGCTGTTCCTGCAGACCTGGCGCGCTTCCATCATCCCGCTGGTCGCGGTGCCCGTGTCCATCGTCGGCACCTTTGCCGTGATGCACCTGTTCGGCTTTTCCATCAACGCGCTCAGCCTGTTCGGCCTGGTGCTCGCGATCGGCATCGTCGTGGACGACGCCATCGTCGTGGTCGAGAACGTCGAGCGCAACATCGAGGACGGCCTGTCCCCGGTGCAGGCGACCTACCGCGCGATGTCCGAGGTGTCGGGTCCCATCATCGCCATCGCCCTGGTCCTGGTGGCCGTGTTCGTGCCGCTGGCCTTCATCAGCGGGCTGACGGGCCAGTTCTACCGGCAGTTCGCCCTGACCATCGCCATCTCGACCGTGATCTCGGCGGTCAACTCGCTGACCCTTTCGCCCGCGCTCGCGGCGCTGCTGCTGCGCAGCCACGACGCGCCGAAGGACCTGCCGACGCGGGTGCTCGACCGGGGGCTGGGATGGCTGTTCCGCGGCTTCAACCGGTTCTTCGGCGCCGGGTCGAGCGCGTATGGCCGCGGCGTGTCGCGGGTGATCGGCCGCAAGTCGGCGACCATGGGCCTTTACCTGGCACTGGTCGGGGTGGCCTGGGTGCTGTTCCAGGCGGTTCCCGGCGGCTTCGTGCCGGCGCAGGACAAGCAGTACCTCGTCGGCTTCGCCCAGCTTCCGGACGCCGCCAGCCTTGACCGCAGCGAGGGCGTGATCCAGCGCATGGGCGACATCGCCGAGAAGCAGCCCGGCGCCGTCAACAACATCGCCTTCCCCGGCCTGTCCATCAACGGGTTCACCAACAGCTCCAACTCCGGGATCGTGTTCGTTTCCCTCGACGAGTTCGAGCGGCGGACAACGCCCGAGCTGTCCGCGGGCGCCATCGCCGGGTCGCTGAACCAGCAGTTCGGCGGCATCCAGGACGCCTTCATCGCCGTGTTCCCGCCGCCGCCCGTGCAGGGCCTCGGCACCATCGGCGGCTTCAAGCTGCAGATCGAGGACCGGGCGGGCCTGGGCTACGGGGCGCTGAACGAGGCGACCAACGCCTTCCTCGCCGCCGCCCGCAAGGCGCCGGAGCTGACCGGCATGTTCACCGGGCTGCGCGTCGATGTGCCGCAGCTTTACGCCGACATCGACCGCGTTCGCGCCCGCCAATTGGGCGTCGCGGTGACGGACGTGTTCGACACGCTGCAGATCTACTTGGGGTCGCTGTATGTCAACGACTTCAACGTGCTCGGCCGGACCTACTCCGTGCGGGTCCAGGCCGACGCGCCGTTCCGCGCCCGGGCGGAGGACATCGGCCGGTTGAAGGTCCGCTCCTCCTCTGGCGAGATGGTGCCGCTGGCCGCCGTGCTGACGGTGAAGTCCAGCGCGGGGCCGGAACGGGCGATGCGCTACAACGGGTTCCTGTCCGCGGACGTGAACGGGGCGGCGGCGCCGGGCTACTCGACGGGGCAGGCGCAGGACGCCATCGCCCGCATCGCCAAGGAGACGCTTCCGAAGGGCTTCGCGTATGAATGGACGGAGCTGACCTACCAGCAGATCATCGCCGGCAATTCCGGCCTGCTGGTGTTCCCGGTGGCGCTGCTGCTGGTGTTCCTGGTGCTGGCGGCGCAGTACGAGAGCCTGACCCTGCCGCTCGCGATCATCATGATCGTGCCGATGGGCCTGCTGGCCGCCATGGCCGGCGTTTACCTGACCCACGGCGACAACAACGTCTTCACCCAGATCGGCCTGATCGTCCTGGTGGGATTGTCGGCGAAGAACGCGATCCTGATCGTGGAGTTCGCCCGCGAGCTGGAATTCGCCGGGCGCACGCCGCTGGCCGCCGCGGTGGAGGCGAGCCGGCTGCGGCTGCGGCCGATCCTGATGACGTCGATGGCGTTCATCATGGGCGTGCTGCCGCTGGTGCTGTCCACGGGCGCCGGTGCGGAGATGCGTCACGCGATGGGGGTGGCCGTGTTCGCCGGCATGATCGGCGTGACCGCTTTCGGCCTGTTCCTGACCCCGGTGTTCTACGTCGTGCTCCGGCGCTTGGCCGGCAACCGCCCTCTCAAGCAGCATGGCACGCCCGCGGACGCGGAGGCCGGGAGACGGGTCACGGTTTCGGTGTCCTGAGTGTTCGTCGGGTTCGCGGAGCGCTTCGCCCGCCTTGCCGGGACGCGGCTGGACCGTGCCTTCATCGTGTCGGGAGGGTCGGAGGCGAACTCGGCTTTCCCGCTGCGAACGGGCGCTGCACGGCCGCCCTTCACGAATCCGCCGCGTGATCACAAGCGGTGTTGCCCGGCTTACATGCGGGCTTGTCCAACCCAAGATTGCACCGTGACGACACCGCGACCCCCTCACGACCTATCTCGACCACCGCGGACGGAGCAGCACCATGTCCAGCAACACTGATCTCGAAGTTTCCCGGCGCTGCGTGCTTGCCACCTGCGCGGCGACCCTGGCCGCGGGGACCGTGGCGCCCGAAGCAGCCCAGGCCGCCCCCGGCCAGGCGGCCGACCTCGCCCCCACGATGATGCCGGTCACGCTGGAGGTGAACGGCCAGCCGCGTCAGCTCACGCTGGACACCCGCACCACCCTGCTGGACGCGCTGCGCGAGCACCTGCAGCTCACGGGCACCAAGAAGGGCTGCGACCACGGGCAGTGCGGCGCCTGCACGGTGATCGCCGACGGCCGCCGGATCAATGCCTGCCTGACGCTCGCCGTCATGCACGAGGGGAGCAAGATCACGACCATCGAGGGTCTCGGCACGCCCGACAGCCTGCATCCCATGCAGGCGGCCTTTGTGAAGCACGACGGCTACCAGTGCGGCTACTGCACGCCGGGCCAGATCTGCTCGGCGGTGGGCGTGCTGGCCGAGATCAAGGCCGGGGTGCCTAGCCATGTGACCGCCGACCTCCTAACCCCGGTCGAGGCGAGCAACGCCGAGATGCGCGAGCGCATGAGCGGCAACATCTGCCGTTGCGGCGCTTATTCCAACATCCTCGAAGCCATGGCCGAAGCCAAGGGAGAGCTGGCATGAAGCCCTTCACCTATGAGCGCGCGCGCACGCCGGCCGAGGCCGCCGCAGCCGCGTCGCGCACCGCCGGCGCCCGGTTCATCGCCGGCGGCACCAACCTGCTCGACCTGATGAAGCTGCAAATCGAGACGCCCGCCCACCTGATCGACGTGAACGGCCTGGCGCTGGACAAGATCGAGGCAACGCCGGACGGCGGGCTGCGCATCGGCGCGCTGGTCCGCAACACGGACATGGCGGCGGATGAGCGGGTGCGGCGCGACTACGGCGTGCTGTCCCGCGCCGTGGTGGCCGGGGCGTCCGGCCAGTTGCGCAACCAGGCGACCACCGCCGGCAACCTGCTGCAGCGCACGCGCTGCCCGTATTTCTACGACACCAACCAGCCCTGCAACAAGCGGCAGCCCGGCAGCGGCTGCGCCGCCATCGCCGGCGTCAGCCGCCAGTTGGCGGTGATCGGCGGCAGCGAGGCGTGCATCGCCACCCACCCGGGCGACATGGCGGTGGCCATGCGCGCGCTGGACGCCACCGTGGAAACCGTGAAGGCCGATGGCGCCGCCCGGCGCATTCCCATCGCCGACTTCCACCGCCTGCCCGGCGACGCGCCGCAAACGGATACGGTGCTGGAGCGTGGCGAGCTGATCACCGCCGTGACCCTGCCGCCCCCGGTCGGCGGCAAGCAGATCTACCGCAAGGTGCGGGACCGCGCGTCCTACGCCTTTGCCCTGGTCTCGATTGCGGCGGTGGTGCAGCGGGACGGCACCGGCCGCGTGGCGGTGGGCGGCGTCGCGCACAAGCCGTGGCGGGTGGAAGCGGCGGAGGCCGAGATGCCGCGCGGCGCCAAGGCGGTCGCGGCCCGGCTGATGCAGGGCGCCAACCCGACGCACGACAACGCATTCAAGGTGCCGCTGGTGGAGCGCACGCTCGCCGCGGCGCTTGCAGAAGCGAGGGCCTGAGCCATGAAGTTCGACACGCCAGCCACCACCAACCCCATCGATCAGCTCAAGGTCGTGGGCAAGCCGCTCGACCGCATCGACGGCCCGCTGAAGACCACGGGCACCGCGCCCTACGCCTATGAACAGCACGACGCGGTGCCCAACCAGGCCTACGGCTACGTGGTCGGCTCCGCGATCCCGAAAGGCCGGGTCAACGCCGTACACGCCGAGGAGGCGATGGCCGCGCCGGGCGTGCTGGCCGTCGTCAGCACGCTGAACGTGCCCCCGCTTGGCCTGGGCCGGATGAACGCGGCGCGCTTGTTCGGCGGGGCGGAGATCCAGCACTACCACCAGGCGGTCGCGGTCGTGGTGGCCGAAACGTTCGAGCAAGCGCGGTCGGCCGCGATGCTTGTCCGCGTTGACTACACGGGGGCGCCGGGCAAGTACGACTTGGCCAAGGAAGCGCCGCAGGCCCCGCTGGTTGCCGGCGACAGCGGCGAGGGCAGCGGCGGCGGGCCGGTTGATCGCGTCGGCGACTTCGATGCGGCCTTTGCTGCTGCCGCGGTGAAGCTCGACCAGATCTACACGACCCCGGACGAGACCCACGCGATGATGGAGCCGTTCGCCACGGTCGCGGCCTGGGAAGGCGACAAGCTGACCGTTTGGACGTCGAACCAGATGATCGCCTGGGGCAAGGGCGACCTGGCCAAGACGCTGGACATCCCCGAAGCCAACGTGCGGTTGATCTCGCCCTTCATCGGCGGCGGGTTCGGCGGCAAGCTGTTCGTGCGCGCCGACGTGGCCTTGGCGGCGATCGGTGCCCGCGCGGCGAAGCGCCCGGTGAAGCTGGCGCTGACCCGGCCGATGATCGCCAACAACACCACCCACCGCCCAGCGACCATCCAGCGCATCCGGATCGGCGCCCAGCCGGACGGCACCATCACGGCGATTGCGCATGAAAGCACCTCGGGCAACCTGCCGAAAGGCAGGCCGGAGACCGCGGTGGCGCAAACCAAGCTGCTGTATGCGGGGGCCAACCGCCTGACCTCGATGCGCTTGGCCGAGCTCGACCTGCCGGAAGGCAACGCCATGCGCGCGCCGGGCGAAGCGCCGGGCCTGATGGCGCTGGAGATCGCCATGGACGAGATGGCGGAAAAGCTGGGCATGGACCCCATCGAGTTCCGCATCAAGAACGACACCCAGGTCGATCCGGAGAAGCCGGACCGCCCCTTCTCCCAGCGTCAGTTGGTGCAATGCCTGCGGCAAGGCGCGGAGCGTTTCGGCTGGAAGAACCGCAATCCGAAGCCCGGCTCGGTCCAGGACGGGCGGTGGCTGGTGGGCATGGGGGTTGCCGCCGGGTTCCGCAACAACATGCTGACCAAGTCGGCGGCGCGGGTGCGGCTGGAAACGGACGGCAGGGTGACGGTCGAGACCGACATGACGGACATCGGCACGGGCACCTACACGATCATCGCCCAGACCGCGGCCGAGATGATGGGCCTGCCGATGGATCGGGTGGTGGTGAAGCTGGGCGACTCCGACTACCCGGTGTCCGCCGGGTCGGGCGGCCAATGGGGCGCCAACAACTCCACTGCCGGCGTTTATGCCGCCTGCGTGAAGCTGCGGGAAGCGGTGGCGGGCAAGCTCGGCTTCAACTCCGGCGACGTGGCCTTTGCGGAGGGCCGGGTGCGCGCGGGCAACCGGGATGCCGCCCTGGCCGACGCCGCGCGGGACGGGGCGCTCGTGGCCGAGGACGGGATCGAATACGGCGATCTGGGCAAGAAGTATCAGCAATCGACCTTTGCCGGCCATTTCGTCGAGGTGGGGGTGGACAGCTTCACCGGCGAAACCCGCGTCCGCCGGATGCTGGCGGTTTGCGCGGCCGGGCGCATCCTGAACCCCAAGTCGGCGCGCAGCCAGGTGATCGGCGCGATGACCATGGGCGTGGGCGCCGCATTGATGGAGGAGCTGGCCGTGGACACGAAGCGCGGCTTCTTCGTCAACCACGATCTGGCGGGCTACGAGGTGCCGGTGCACGCCGACATCCCGCACCAGGAGGTGGTGTTCCTGGATGAGACGGACCCGATCTCCTCGCCGATGAAGGCCAAGGGCGTGGGCGAGTTGGGCCTGTGCGGCGTGGGGGCCGCGGTGGCCAACGCAATCCACAACGCGACCGGCGTGCGGGTGCGCGATTACCCGGTCACGCTGGACAAGCTGATCGGCCACCTGCCGCCGGTGGCGTGAGCGGCCCATGCTGTCGCGCCGCAGCCTGCTCCGCGTCGTCGCCGTGCTTGCCGCTTCCCTGTTGCCCGTCGCTGGCGCCCGGGCGCAGGACCGCTCGATCACGGTCGCTTCCACCACCTCGACGGAGCAGTCCGGCCTGTTCGGCCACCTGCTGCCCGCCTTCACGGCCAGGACCGGCATCGCTGTCAAGATCGTCGCCGTCGGCACCGGCCAGGCGCTCGACATCGGGCGGCGCGGCGACGCGGACGTGGTGTTCGTGCACGACAGGCCGGCCGAGGACCGCTTCGTGGCCGAGGGCTTCGCCACGGCGCGCCAGGACGTGATGTATAACGATTTCGTGGTGGCCGGACCCCGGCAGGACCCGGCCGGGGTCGCCGGGTCGGACGTGCTGGAAGCGTTGCGCAGGATCGCCGCGGCCAAAAGCCCGTTCGTTTCGCGCGGCGACCGCTCCGGCACGCACGCGGCCGAGCTGCGCTATTGGAAGGACGCCGGCCTCGACATCGGCGCCATCCGGGGCGGGTGGTATCGCGAGATCGGCCAGGGCATGGGGCCGGCGCTCAACATGGCGTCGGCCACGGGCGCCTACGTCCTGACCGACCGGGGCACCTGGCTGTCGTTCAGCAACAAGGGCGAGCTGGCGGTCCTCGTCCAAGGCGACCGGCGGCTGTTCAACCAGTATGGCGTCATGCTCGTCAACCCGGCGCGGCACCCGGCCGTGAAGGCGGCGGAGGGCCAGGCCTTCATCGACTGGCTCGTTTCACCCGAGGGCCAGGCAGTCATCGCCGCCTACCGGATCGGCGGCGAGCCGTTGTTCTTCCCGGACGCCGGGACCGGGCCGGGCCGCAAGGCGGCCTGAGGCGCGAAACCGTTCAGCGCCGCCCGGCGCCGTGGCCGAGCAGCAGGGCGGCCCCGGTCACCAGCGTGCTGAGCAGCAGCAGGACGATCCCGTAGGCGAGCGCCAACGGCAGGTCGCCCTTGCTGGTTTCGAGCGCGATGGAGGTGGTCATCGTGCGGGTGAAGCCGCGTATGTTCCCGCCCACCACCAGGATGGCGCCGACCTCCGCCACGGCGCGGCCAAAGGCGGCCAGGAACGCCGTGACCAAGCCGGCGCGGTCCATGGCGAGCACGGTCGCCGTCGCCCGCAGGCGCGGCGCGCCGTCCACCCGCAGCGCGTCGCCGTACTCGGCCCACAGCTTGGCGCAATGGCGATGCACCAGCGCCACCGCGATCGGGAAGGCCAGCACCCCTTGCGCGAGGACCATCGCGGCAGGCGTGAACAGCAGGCCCAGCGCCCCGAGCGGGCCGGAGCGGGAAAGGGCGAGGTAGATCAGGAGGCCGACGACGACGGGCGGCAGGCCGAGCGCGGCGTTGGCCATCAGAAGCAGCCCCGCCCGGCCCGGGAAGCGCGTGGTGGCGAGCAGGGCGCCCAACGGCGCGCCGAGCGCAAACGCAAGCACGGCCGCGCTCAGGCTGACGCGCAGCGACAGCAGCACCGTCGCGGCCAATTCAGGCTCGGCGCGGGCGATCAGGTCGAAGGCAAGGAAAAGCGCACTGCCGGTATCAGCCATGCCGGCGTGTTACCGGCCTTGCCGCCGCAACTCCATGGCGGCTCCTCGCGGGTTGTCGCAGGACACCGGATGCCACCAGGCGCCGCGCCGTTCCGTGCGCCTGTCGGCGAGGGTCAGCGTCAGTTCCGTGAAGAATGCGAGAAGGCTGCCCGCGCATCCTCCGGCGCCGGACCGACGCATTGCCGGGTGGACGCGAAGCTGCCAGCTTCTGCGCCCTCAAGCCGCACGGAGGCGCCGCGGATGGACGAGGTTGAAGGCCTGTTCCCTGTTCCCCTGCTGCGCACGCGCGGGCTGCTGGATATGGGCCTGGTCGCCGCGCTGTGCCAGCAGATCCGCGACGCGCACACCCGCAAGAACGTGCGGTCGGGCTTGCTGTCCCATACCGAGATCGTCGGCCCCGACGCCCATGACCTGTATCGCCGGGTCAGCCACGTTGCCGGCCCCAAGCTCGTGGAGTTCGGCGTCCTGCTGTTCGGCGACCGGCTCGGCTGGGCGATCAAGGAGATGTGGACCAACGTGCTGGAGCCGGGCGGCAGCCAGTCCATGCACGCGCACGCGAACAGCTTCGTGTCGGGCATCATCTATCTCAGCCCGTCGCACCCTTCCGCCCACACCGTTTTCGTGCGCAACCCCGGCGCCGGCGAGTTCACTTTCCGGCACAACACCCGCACGGCCCAGATGGGTCCGTTCAACGCCGGCCGGTGGGTGACGCCCGACATCGAGCCGGGGGACATGGTGCTGTTCCCAAGCTACCTGCTGCACGAGGTGCCGCGCAACCAAGGCGGGCAGCGGATCACCATGGCGTTCAACGCCATCCCGGACCGGTTGGACAGTTGGGGCTACACCGTCAGCTTCGGTTCGTGAGGAACTGATCCGGTGCGCGCCGCGGCGACCGTGGGATTGGGGATCTGGGCGCTGGCCGCGACGCCGGGCGATGCTGGGGCGCAGGCGCCGCCCGATCCGCCCCGGCTCACCGGCATCATCATCGCGGGACCGCGCCGGGTGGCGATCTTCGACAGCCCGCCCGGCCAGCCCACCTCGGTTCAGGAAGGCGAGACGGTGGCGGCCTACACCGTCCGGCTGATCGGGCCGGCTGGCGTGCAGGTCGAGCGCGAAGGGCGCCGGATCAGCCTGGCGCTCACGCAATCGGCGCAGCCCGCGGCGCCCGTCGATACCGGAGGCGTCACGTTCGGCCTGGTCGTCAACCCGCGGAGGCCGCCGGACGACTGAGCACTTGTTGCCCCAGGGTCCGGGCGGCAATTGTAGGGCGTATAAGCGGAGCGTCATACGCCGACGTGCGGCGCTGCGTGGCGGCGGAAGGCGCTGACGCTTTTCCGCCCTACCAGGGGCGCAGCCGATGGAACGGTCAAAGCAAACAGCCGCTGGCATCAGGGCGCGGCGAGTCGTCCCAGCAGCCGGGACGCCTCCGAGCGGAAAGGCGCGGCGGCGGCGGTCGCGCGCAGCAAGCGGAGGCCGGCGTCGCGGTCGGACGCCAGCAGCGCCTGCGCCATGCTCAGCAGCGGCAGGTAGGCCGGGTCGAACTCGGCGCTGAGCCGCACCGAGTCCAGCAGCCCGGGTGCCGCCGCGTCCACCAACGCCCGGCCCTGCGCGCCGGCCGGAAGCCCCGCCCCGGCCTCGATGAAGCGGTCGCGCGCGTGCCGGTAGGCCGCCAAGCGGTCCGCGAGCGGCAGCAGGTGCCCGTCCCCCATCGGCGGGCCTGCATCGGGCGAGACCGCGCGCAGCAAGGCCAGCAGCCGCTCCGCCGGCGGCGCGGCCAGCGCCCGGACGTTGCGGCGCGCGTCCAGCGTCACGAACGGTGCATCGTCGGTGTTGCGCGGTCCCGGCCCGGCGAAGGCTGCGAGCGCCCGCGCGCCGGCGACGTGCAGGCCCAACACGTCCATGGGCTTCGCCAGCCCGGTCCGGCGCAGCGCCGGGCGCCATGCCGGGTCGTCCAGCCGCCTCGCCAAGGCGTCCGGGTCCAGGCGGGCCGGCCCGCGCGACCCCACCAGCGCCAGCATCGGCGTCTGCAAGCTGAAATGCGCCAGCCAGGCGGAACTGTCAGGGTAGATGTCGAGGAACGCCCGGATGATGGCGCGCAGCGACGGAAGGTCGAGCTGGTAGAGCGGGAGCCATTGGCAGAAGACGCCGCCCTCGGCCAGCCTGGCGCGCACGGCGGCGAAGTGCTCGGTGGTGTACAGCGCGCCCGTGCCGTCCAGCGCGGGATGGAACAGGTCCGCGACGATGACATCGTAGGTTCCGGCATCGGCGGCCACGAACCGCCTCGCGTCGGCCGCGACGATGGGCGGCAAAGGCGGGGCGCCTTGTTCGGCGAACCAGGGCAGCAGCGTGATGACCTCCGGCACCAGCTCCACGCCGGTCGCCGCAACGCCGGGCAGGGCCGCGCCGGCCAGGGTGGCGCCCGTGCCGACGCCCAGGAACAGGGCACGTCGCGGATCGGGATGCAGCAGCAGCGGCAACTGCGCCTGCCGCCAGTCGGACCGCAGCGACCCGGTGCCGCCCATGCGGAAGTGCCCGTTCACCTCAAGGTAACGGTTGCGGTCCGCGTCCTCGACCACGCTGGCCGTCGCCGTCGCGCCTTCCCGCGTGTCGAGCAGCGCGCCGCCCGGCGGCACGCGCACGGAGGTGGAGGCCGGGGCCAGCCACAGCGCCAGCGCCGCGGCGGCCGGCACGGCGGCGGCGGGCGCCGCACGCCGGAACGGGCCGGGACAGAGCAGGAGGTAGGCCAGCGCCGCCAGCAGCAGCGCGGCCCAGGCGCCAACCGCCGGGATCAGCGCAAGCGCGGCGAGCGGCGGCGCCGCGGCTGCGCCCAGGCTGTTGACGCCGACCGCCCAGCCCAGCGTGCCGCGCCGGTCCCGCACCGCCTGCGCCAAGCAGCCGAACAAGGCGCCCATCGCGGCCGAGGGCAGCAGGAACAGCGCCGCCGCCGCCGCCAGCTCCGCCAAAGCCCCGCCCGGTTCGGCCGCCAGGGCGAACGGGCCGAGCAGGCGGATGATCGCCGCGGTCACGAGGCAGGCCAGCGCGGTCCCGGCCAGCAAGCCGCGGAGAGCGCGCGGCCCCGGCGCGATCCCGGCACGCTGCCACGCCAAGCCGCCCAACGCGGTGCCGAGCAGGTAGGCCGCCAGCAGCGAGGCAAAGCTGTAGATGGTGTCCTGCAGCACCTGCGCGGCCAGCCGGACCACCAGGACTTCCACGGCGATGCCGAGCAGCCCGGTGACCAGCAAGGCCGCCGTCAGGCGAAAGGTCCCGATGGCGGCGCTAGGCATCGCGTTGGCGGGCGCCGGCGGCGGGGCGTCGGCCGCCGGGCCAAGCATCAGCGCCCCCAGGGCGCACGCCGCATTCACCGCCGCAAGCGCGGCCAGCGTACGGGACAGGCCAAGCCCCGGCAAAAGGACGAACACGCTGCACAGCGCCCCGGCCATCGCGCCCGCGGTGTTGGCCCCATAGACACCGGCTGCGACGCGGGCCTGCTGCTGGACCGAGGCCGACAAACGCTCCAACGCGATCAGCGTGCCGCCCATGGCGGCCGTCGCGGGCAGCAAAACAAGCGCCGGCAGCGCGAAGCCGACCGCCCAAAGCAGCGCCGGCTGCGGCGCCGTGCCGAGCAGCGCCGGCAACGTCCGGGCCGCGGCGGGGATCAGCCAGATGCTGGCCACGGCCCAGGCCGCGATCACCGCTTCCAGCAAGGCGTAGGCGTGCCGGGCGCTCCGTGCCCGGCGGATCGCGCCGTCGAGCGCAAAAGCGCCCAGCGCCAGGCCGCCGAAGAACCCGGTGACGACGCCCAGCACAGCCATCATCTCGGTGCCGAGCGCCAAGGCCAGCATCCGGGTCCAAACGACCTCGTAGGCCAGCCCGGCAAAACCGGACGCCGCGACGACCGGGACCAACAGGATGGAAGCGCGCACCGGACCTGCCTGGGGCGAAGAGCCGGAGGGCTTCAGTCCGGGTTATCCGGGCCGTAGCCGTCCAGGACCTCGCCGGGATAAAGCTGGTAAGGGCGCACGCGGATCGTGCGGATGGCGCGCGCGACGAGGTGGTGGCACTCGTCCGCATCGCCCGCCGCTATTTCGGCCAGGGCGGTGTCCAGGTCGTTCTCGGCGAAGCGGCGCGACAGGTCGCCCTGCGGCATCGTTTGGGCGCGTGCGCGCACGGCGGCGACGCTGGCCATGCAGGCCTGCTGGTCGTCCTTTGCCCAAGCCGAATGGGCGGTAGCGGCAAGCATCGCGGCGCCAAGTATCAGGGTGCGGCCAGTCATGGTGGGCTTTCAAGAACGGTGGAGGCGGCGGTTGGGTCACTCCGCCGCCCGTCCGCCGAGTGCGGCCGATGGGTTGCACCCAGTCCTACGCGACCCATGCCGTAGGATGGGTGCGACCCATCGGCGGATGACAGTCCTTCAACCAAGCCGTCCGTATCAGTTCGCCGCGGACAAGGTCTTGACCAGGCTGGCCGCCAGGTCGGCGTTGGTTTCGACCAGAAGCTTCGGCTGCCCGGCGGGACGGATGAAGATCGGGTTGGCGTAGAACCAAAGGTTCGACCAGGCCTCGATATCGAAGTCCACCCGCCGCGTGCCGTCGATGATCGGCAGGTGCGCCGGGCAGGCCGGATCGTCGCAGGCAACGTTGTCGATGTTGGTGTCGGCCAGCGGGTTGCCCTGGCTGTCCGTGACGTTGGGCACCGCCGGCGGCACGTTGGTGCCCCGGGCGCGCACGTAGATGGGGGTGCTGCCCGCAACCAGCGTCGTGGTGAACTCCATCCGCATGTTGCCGTTGGACAGCAGGGTCGAGTTCAGGTTGTTCTTGTTGAAGGTTTCCAGGATCCGCGCCGACGGGTTGTAAACCGTTTCCGTCTTGTTCGGCATCGCGTAGTTGGCGTCGGTCGGTGGGATCACCCCGGTGATGTCGCCGGTGATCAGGTCAACATGGTCCAGCGCCGGCTTGTCGAGCGGCTGGAACACGCCGACCTGCCTCAGCAACGGGTTGCTGAAGCTGTAGGGGCTGTTGTTGCTCGCGGGCACCACCATCCGCATGGTCATCGTAACCGTGTCGCCCGGCTTGACCTCCAGCGTTTGGCCCATGGTCCTGGTCACGCCGTTGGCGCTGGCGGTGAAGCTGAAGTTCTGGTTGATCAACTGGCCGTTGACCGAGAAGCTGTTGCCGGAGCGCATCCCGTCCAGCACGCTCTGCGCCCGGAACGCCGACTGGTTCGGCACATACAGCCGGGTGTACTCGCCGGGGAAGAAGTCCGCCGTCGAGGCGCGGTCGCGCGCGCCGAAAATCCCCCGCTGGTGCCAGTCGGAACTGATGAAGATGAAGAAGTTGCGCCCCTCGCCGAGCATCCCGTCCCACAGCCCGCCGACCTTGGCGGTGTAAAGCCCGTTGCCGCCATAGGTCGCGCCGCCCGACGAGGCCGCGGAATAGGAATGGTTCGACTCCGCGAAGTGGCCCGGCGCCTCGATGCCAAAGGCGACGGTGGGGCCGGCGTTGTTGAAGTCGCGGAAATGCTCGACGTTGTAGCCGGCGCTGGTGGTCGGGCTGAACGGCCCGGCCCGTTCGGTGTGCGTCGGCACGTAATACGAGGTCAAGGGCGCGTTCGCCTGCAGCCACGTCACGCTCTGGACGGCCTTGGCGTGGCCGGCGGTCCCGTTGTTGTCGAAGCTCTTGCCGGTCCAGACCGGGTTGTTGCTGGCGTCCACCGGACCCAGCGTGTCCATGTCGGCGCGGTCGAAGCGGAACTCGAACTCGCTCATCCGGTCGGCATTGCCCACGCCCGCAACCGGGAACTGCCCGTTGATGACGGCGGTGTCCGAGTGCTCGTGGCCGGGCACGATGGACTCCAGGCCCTCGATGGCGACCTTCTTGAACTGCTTGGATTTCGCGATGATGATGGGATACTCGACCTCGCGGATCGACTGCCAGCGATACATGGCGGCCCGGGGCGGCGGCGGGTTGGGCACGTCGCCTTTCAGCGCGGTGATGGTGATGTCCTGGATGGTCTGGCCCAGCGTGTCCGTCCAATACGTCGTCGTGTTGCCCGGCAGGTTGGCGCTGGTGTCGCTGAACCGGCAGTCGCGGTTGCCGGACCCGCCGTGGTTGCCGTGGGTGAACCAATCCAGGTCGAAGTTCGGGATGCCGTTCGTCGTCCCGGTCCCCAGCGCGCGGTTCAGCAGGTAGCTGGTCGCCACCGTGCCGTCCGTGCAGGTCGTATGGTTGTGCATGTCGCCCGCCACATAGGGCGAGTTGCGCGCGAAGGGCTTGGCCGGCACCCAGTCCTGGGCCGCGGCAGGCCCGGCCAGCCCCCATGTGGCTGACGCGACACCGGTAAGGAGCAGGGGCAAGCGGGACGACATGGGCGGAACCTCCGGATCGATTGACCAGCAGCAAAAGGTAAAACACGCCTAACATACCCAGGCCCCGTGGCGAGCCGCGGGACGGCGACGGTTGGGTGAAGATTTGATGACGCCGGGGAATGACGGGTGACAGGCGGGAGCGCAGGCGGCATTGGACGGCCCGCGGAGCGCGGCGCACGCGCTGCCGAGGGGATCACCAATGATCAACAATGGCATTCCCGCGGGCGTCGCTGGCCAGGGCGGCAGCCCCAAGCCTGCCGCGTCCGCCCGTGCGGCTGGCCCCGGCCATGCGGTCCGTGCGGTGTTGCGCGTCCTTCGGCGCGAGCCGCTGGTGCATTTCTTCCTGCTGGGCGGCCTGATCTTCGCAGCCGATGCCGTGCTGCATCCGCCGGACCGCAGCGAGCGCGTCATCACCGTCACCCGGGCCATGCGGCAGGCCATGAGCGAGAACTTCGACGAGGACCGGGAACGCCAAGCGACCGGCGCCGAGCTTGATGCCATGGTCGAGAACTGGGTGGCGAGCGAGATCCTTTACCGCGAAGGCAAGGCGCTCGGCGTTGACCGCGGCGACGACACGATCCGCGACCGCATCGCCTTCAAGCTGCAATTGCTGATCTTCAGCCAGATCGACCCGCCGCCGGCGACCGAGGCCGGCCTGCGCGACTGGTTCGCCGCCAACCACGACCGCTTCGATGAGCCGGAGCGGGTCAGCTTCTACCTCGGCCCGCCCACGGACGAGGCGACCGCGCGCCGCCGGCTCGCCGAGGTGCTGGACGGCCAGGAGCCTGCTGACCTGCAGCGCAAGACCCGCGCCATGGTCGGCCGCCCGGTGTCCAGCCTGGCGCCCTCCTTCGGCCCGGGGTTCCGCGACGGGCTATTGGCGCTGCCACAGGAGCAATGGGCCGTGCTGCAATCGGTGGAAGGCTGGCACCTGGTCCGCGTCGATAGCCGCCGACCCGCGGTCCTCGCCCGCTTCGAGGATGTCCAGGACGAGGCGGTGCGGACCTGGAAAACCGACGAAACCCGCAAGCGCGCCTGGGAAGCGGTGAAGCGGCTCCGGGCCAACTACACCGTGCGCTACGAGCCATAGGGATGCGCTGCCTCGTCTGGCTGCTCCTGGCCGTCATCGCCACCCTGGCGCCGGCCGCCGCGCATGAGCCGTCGCTCGGCGTGCTGGAGTTTCGCGAAGTCCGGCCCGGCAGCTACGTCGGCGGCTGGACCCTGGAACCCACGGTCGGCGGCGACCGCGTGCAACTCCGCTTTCCCGCGCAATGCGCCTACCGGCCACCGAGCCTGGACTGCGGCGCGCAGGGCTTGGTCGGCCGGGTCACGGTGGATAACCTGGGCGCCAACATGTCGGCGGTGCTGATCCGCGTCGTGCCTATGGGCGGGGAGCCGCGCAGCTACACCGTGACCACCGCAAGCCCGGTGGTGTCCATCCTCGGCACCGGCGCGCCGGGGTGGCAGACCTGGGCCGAGGTCGCCAACACTTATGTCAACATCGGCATCGACCATATCCTGCTCGGCATCGACCATCTGCTGTTCGTGCTGGGGCTGATCTGGATCGTGCAGGGCGGGTGGCGGCTGGCCAAAACCATCACGGCCTTCACGGCGGGGCACAGCGCGTCGCTGGCCGCCGCCGCTTACGGCGTCGTGACGGTGCCGGAGCGTCCGCTCAACGCCTGCATCGCCCTCAGCATCGTGTTCGTCGGCTTGGAGATCGTGAACCTGCAGCGCGGCAAGGCCGGGCTGACGGCGCGCTACCCTTGGGCGGTCGCCTTCGGGTTTGGCCTGGTCCACGGCATCGGCTTCGCGAGCGCCCTGTCGGCGCTGGGCATCGAGCGGTCGCTGCTGTTCCCGGCGCTGCTGTCCTTCAACCTGGGCGTGGAGATCGGGCAGCTCGCCTTCGTGCTGCTGGTGCTGGCGCTGATCTGGGGGCACCGCCGGCTGGGCGCCGTGCTGCATCGCGGAGGCGAGGCGGTGCCGGGCTACGTGATCGGGACGGTGGCGGCGTTCTGGTTCATCGGCCGCATGGCCCGCATGATCGCCACCTGACGAGAGGCCAAACATGCCGCCGCGCCGCGCTGCCCTCCTGCCCATCATCGCCGCCTTGGCGCTATATGCCCACCCGGCCGAGGCGCACATCGTTTCTTCCCGGCTAGGCGACTTCTACGCGGGCGCCGTGCATCCGCTGACGGGCTTGCAGGACGTGGTGCTGTGGATCGCGCTGGCCGTGCTGGCCGGCGCCCAGCCGGCAGACCGGGCACGCTGGCTGGTCACGGTGTTTCCGGCCGGACTGGTGGCCGGCTTCCTGCTCGGCCTGGCTGGTGGCGTGACGGGCGGGGTCGCCGCGGTCGATGCCGGGTGCATGGTGGCGCTCGGCGGCCTGATCGCGATGGCGGTCCGGCTGCCTGCCCCGGCGCTGGCCGTCATTGCCTTCGCGCTCGGGCTGGTCCGCGGCGCGGCCAATGCCGGCGGGGTCGGTCCCGATACCGATGCCGCCTTGTTCGCGGCGGGCTTCGCCGCCGCCGGTTATGTCGCGATCACGCTGCTGCCTGCCGCCGTCCTGACCTTTTGCCGCTCCGGTGTTGGCTGGCGCGGCGTCGCGCTACGCGCCGGCGGGAGCTGGATCGCCGCCATCGGCATCATGGCTGGCGGCTACGCGCTGGCCGGGCGGTAGGCCGCGCGATCAGGGCGCGAGCGACATCAGGAACATGCCCCCCAAGCCGGCGATCCCGGCGCCGAGCACGCGCACGGCCCGCGCCCCGGTGCGCCACCGGGTCAGGGTGCCGATCAGGATGCCCAAAGCGTGCAACATGCCCGTCGCCACGACGAAGCCGATGCCGTAGGCCAGCGGGTTCGCAGCGCCCGGCAGTTCGAGGCCATGGGCATAACCGTGGAACACGGCGAACACGGCGACGACGACCGCCGCGGCCCAGAACGGCACGCGCAGCGCGGTTGCCACGGCGAAGCCCAGCACCAGCGCCGAGGCGGCGATCACCAGCTCCGTCCACGGCAGCGGGACGCCGGCGATCCCGAGCAGACCGCCGACCGCCATGACGGTCGGGAAGCAGATCGGCAGCACCCAAATCCCCGGCGCGCCCAATTGCGCGCCCCACAGCCCCACCGCGACCATCGCAACCAGATGGTCGAGGCCAGTCAGCGGGTGGAAGAAGCCGCTCAGCAGCCCGCCGGCGACCCCGGCCTCGGTATGCGCCGCCGCCGGGTCCGGCACGCACAGCAACAGGAGGAGCAGCGGCAGAAAAGCGTGCTTCACTTCGATTGACTCCACCAAGCCTGACGGCTGCTGAGCGCCGACGTTTCAAACCGGCGCGGCGAGGGGGATGTCCTGCGACTGGCCAGCGGCGGCGTGCAGGGCCATGGCCGCTTGGCCGCCCCCGGCCGCCTGGGCGTCGCCCGGCACCGCAAAGACAAGCGAGCCGCTGCTGTAAAGCACCGCCTCGGCCGCCGTGGCGCCGCCGGCGACCGCATCCTCGCCTTGGTAAGCGGTGCCGTTCAGCGTCAGCTTGTCCACGTACAGGTTGCGGTCGGTGGACCCCGTGCCGTCGTAACGGTCGTTGATGAAGCTGATGGCGACCTGGCTGATGTCGGTGTCGAAGAAGTCCAACAGCGTGACCGTTTGGGACTGGCCGGCACCGTGGGAGGCCGTCACGGTCTGCACGCCGCCGATCTGATGTCCGTTCACGGACGTCACGAACTGCGCATTGCCCTCATAGGCGTCCCCTGACACGGTGAAGGCGAGGGTCGCCGGCGCGTCCGACGCGGCGCCGTAGGTCGTGCCGACCGCCTGGGCCAGGGCGTCGTAGGCGTCAGGGCTGGACACCGCGATGTTGCCGTCGATCGGGCTGACGGTGATCTTGCCGGCGTTGAAGGCGTCGCCCTCGGAATGGGCCGCTCCGCTCGGGACCGGGCCGCCATCGGTGAAAACGGCCGTGGCCGCGTCGCCGGCCAGGCCGAGGTTCGCGTTCGTCCCCCGGTCAATCGTGGTGAAGGCGTAGTTCCCTGCGCTGGCGCCCGCCGGCACGTTGACGCTGAGGCCGAGGCCGGGCGGCAGGATCGTGGCCGCGCTGCCCTGCGTCGCCTGCAGGTTGGCGATCAGCGTTGTCACGAACCCGGCGCTGGTGGCGAGGTCCGCGGCGCTGCCGGTTTCGGAGGACAGCGCGATGCTCGGCACGGCGTAGTTGAACAGCGCCGTGATGGCGGCGCCCAGCGTCGCCGAGTGGTTGGCGTTCTCGATCCCCACCGCACCCCCCTGATCGGCGCCGACGACCACGAGGTCGGGCTGGGCGCCGTTGAACAGGCCCTGCGGGTCCAGGCCGAGCGCCACCAAGGTCGCAGGCGTGCCGGTCGCCGCGTAGTCCGCCGCGTCGTACTGGGTCACGGTCACAGGTTCCAGGAACAAGGCCGAGCCGGTGCCGCTTTGGTCCGTGGCGGGCGCCAGCACGGTGACATTGTTGCCTTGGGCCAGCAATGCGTTGCGGGTCGCGTTTATGCCGGGCGCGTCGATGCCGTCCTCGTTCAGCAGCAGGATGTTGAGTGCGCGCGGCGCCGGGGCGGTGCTGTTCAGCGTGGAGCCGAGGCGGACCGCCAGCGCGTCGCGGTCGGCCTCGGACGCGCCCCAGTTGCCGTCGATGGGGCTGATGGTGACGTGGTTGGTCAGGAACTGCGACGCTTCGGAGGTGGCGCTGCCGGAGGGGGTGGTGTTGGGCACGAAACCCTCGGCAAAGGTGCCCCCGGCGGCGGGCGCGTAGGGGAAGCTGGCGCTGGACTCCGGCGTAACCGTGGTCACGGCGACGCCGGCCAGGGCGGGGTTGCCGGGAACGTTGATGCTCAGCCCCTGTCCGGCGGGCAGGATCGGCTGTCCTTCGGCTTGGCTGCCTTGGAGCTGGCGCAGGAAGTCCACCACGAAGTTGGCCGAGTTGGCGAACGCCGCGTCGTAGCTGCCGCCAAACGACCCGGCGCTGACCGCGATGGAGGGCACGCCCTCGAACAACCCTTGCAGGGCGGCGTTCACCGTGCCGGAGATGTTCTCGCTTTGGCCGATGTTGTCCCCGCGGTTGGTGCCGGAGATCACGAGGTCGGGCGGGTTGCCGGCGAACAGGTCGTCGAGCGCGGCCAGGGTGGCGGTCGCCGGCCGGCCATCGACGTAGTAGTTGCCGGGCGAGAACTCGGTGATCGCAACCGGGCTGTTCAGCGCCGCGGCGCCGCCGAGCGAGCTGCCTTGCGCGCTCTGGTTCGCCGCGGGCGCCACGATGTGGACGTTGAACCCGGCGCTGGCCAGGGCCGCATACAGGGTCTGGATGCCCGGCGCGTTGTAGCCGTCGTCGTTGGTCAGAACGATGTCGAGGGGTTTGACCACCGTGTGCTCCGTCGTGGTGCCGCCCGGGATGGCGAAACGGCCGACCAGGGGGTCATGGTCGCTTGTTTGGTCGTAGAACTCCGAGTTGATGTGCACCGGCTGGAACGCGGCGCCGGCGGCCAGCGCGTCCGTGACCAGCATGTGATCGAGCGTTTCGGCGTTGCCCTCGAACACGTAGTCGAAGCGTTGGTCTGCGGGCAGCGTGTCCTGCAGGTCGTCCAGGACCGCGGTTCCGCCCGGCGTGTAGGTGGCTGTCGCGTTGATCGGGTTCGTGCCGGGCACGTCGTAGCCGGTGATGCCGGCCACGCCGCGCAGCACGCTGAGCGGCTGCTCGAACCCGAAATCGTTGAGGTCGCCCGCCACGATCACCCGGGCCGCCGGGTCGGCCGCGAGCAGGCCGTCCACGTAGGTGTTCACCGCCTGCCCCTGTGCCGCGCGCTGCACCTCGCCCGCGTCGAAAGGGGGTTGGACGGAGCCATACAAGGCTCCGCTGCCGCCCTTGGACGTGAAATGGTTGCTCAGCACCGTCACGGCCTGGCCGTTGAAGGTGAAGGTGGCCGAAAGCGGCGGACGGGAATCGTGGAAGGGGTTGTCAGGGTTGGTCTGCTGGTCGGCATAGGTGCCCGAGGTGATCGGGCTGCCGTCCGCGGCGACGGTGGCCAGCGACCCGGCGACGAAGCCAACCCGGTCGGTGCGGTAGATGAAGGCGGTGCGGATGTTGCCGCCAGGCTCGCCGCCGTTGGTGTTGTTGCCGATGAAGGGGTTGTCGATATAGGCGTATTGCGGGCCGCCTGCCGCGGCGATGGCATCGACGATCATTTGCAGCGTGTCGGCGGCAGAGGTCGCCCCGTCGCTGGCCGGGCCGGAGTTGTCCTGGATTTCCTGCAGGGCAACGATGTCGGGAGCGTTCAGCTTGCCGGTGATCTCCCCGGCGATGGTCGCGAAGCGGGCGGCGCCGTCGCCGGGGTCCAGGTTCTCCGCATTGTAGCTGCCCACCAGCAGGTGATCCGCGTCGCTGGTCAGGCTTGCGGCGTCCTTGGTCAGCGGACTCGGCTGCACCACGTCGGGGGCGGCGGTCGCGAGCACCTGGTAGTTCCCGAAGTCATAGCCGACCACGCCGGTCACGGAGCCGAGCCGGGCGCCGGTGCTGACCAACGGCAGGGTGACGCCGAGGCCCGGGTCGATCTGGATGCGCTCGGGGTTCAGGTCGCCGCCGGCCGTGTCCGTGTTGCCGAAGGACGGCGCGCCGCCGCTGATCAGCAGGTCGCCGCGCCCGTTGAGGCCGGTGGCGTCGGCGCCGCCGCTGGCCACGGTGAAGATCTCGCCGAAGCCGCTGGTGGGGCCGACGGCCAGCGGGTCCTGCACGGTGACCAGCATACCCTCAAGGCGTTCAAAGAAGGCGTTGGCCGCGGGGATGTCGGCGTTGGGCACGCTGAGGCCGTCGGCGCCGATCAGGACGGGGGCGGGAAGCGCGTTGCCGCTTGAGACCACGGTTTTGGCCGTGACCGAGGAGATTTCGGTTGTTGAAAGCGCCCCGGGCGCTGCGTTGTTCGGCCGGAATTCCTGCACCGTGCCGGACACCTCAACCAGGTCGCCCACGGCGACTCCGGCCGGGGCGTTGCCGGTGAACACGAACACCGCGTCCGACGCCGCGGCATCGCCGTCCGGCGCCGGGCTTTGCAGGTAGAAGCCCTTGGTTGATCCCGTGCTGACGGCGGTGACGACGCCTTGCGTCGTGACCGTTTGGCCCGCCAGCGGCGAGGTGTCGCCGGGTCCTTGTATGGCTTGGATCGCGGTTGTTCCGCCGGCGTCGGCAACCGTGTCAGCGGCTTCCTGAAGGGTTTGGCTCATTGACGGACTCCGGGGGCAAGACTCGGCTTGCGATCAGCAAATGGAAACGATTGAAAGAAAAGTATTACAGACACAGGCCAGCAAGCTAATCTTTGTAGGATGGAACTGTCAAACCTGCTGTATGGCAGCAAGAACTACAAATACACTGCCACACTGGACATTTGTTTCAGGATCGCATTGCATTTCTTAGGAACATACACGGCTTCTGTTACACGAGTGTGAAGGTCGCCAGGCCTCGCCGCATAATTCTTTCACTTTTTTGTGTCTGATGTCGTGATGCCGCTATGCCGGTTCGCGGGCCTGCCGGGGCCGGTGATCCTCACCAACCCGCAACGTCATGCGGTTGAGATTGTCGCTTCCCGACAGATGGATGCTCCGTGCAGCAGCCGGGCCGATCAACGGCCCGTGCAGCAACGGAGATGCCCGATGACGATGCAAGCCGACGCTTCCAGCGAACGGCCTTTTCCGTGCCTGGACCACCTGCCCCTGCAGGCCGCGTCCTCGTCCGACGACGCCGCCTCGGCGGGATCGCCCCCGGGTGGGCCGGAGGCCGGCGCTGCGCCCGTCTTCCCGACGCTCGACGGCGGGGCGCCCTTGGTCGTCGGCCATCGCGGCGCCGCCGGCTCGCGGCTGGAAGAAACCCTGGAAGGCTACCGCATCGCCATCCAGCAGGGCGCCGACTTCATCGAGCCGGACGTGGTGCCCACCAAGGACGGCGTGCTGATCGCCCGGCACGAGCCGGAGCTCGGCAGCACCACGGACGTTTCCGACCATCCCGAGTTCGCCGACCGCTACGTCACCAAGATGATCGACGGCGCGCCGGTGTCCGGCTGGTTCGCGGAAGATTTCACCCTGGCCGAGATCAAGACGCTCTACGCGCGGGAACGCATCCCGCAGATCCGTCCGCAGAACACCCAGTTCAACGACCAGTATCGCATCGCGACGCTGGACGAGGTGATCGACGTGATCAAGCAGGCCGAGGCCGACACCGGCCGCCAGGTCGGCCTCATCCCTGAAACCAAGCACCCGACCTACTTCAAGTACGAGGGCACCCATGCGGACGGCACGCCGATCCACATGGACACCAGCCAGATGCTCATCGACACCCTGGTCGCGGACGGGTTCACCGACCCGTCCCGCGTCGCCATCCAGTCGTTCGAGGTCGCCAACCTGATCGACCTGCAAACCCGCATCATGCCCGCCGCCGGGGTGGATGTGCAGTTGGTCCAACTGCTGAACGAGGGCGGCTACGACATCACCTTCAACTTCGACCCGGCCAAAGCCGGCCTCGGCGCGGACCCGGGCGCGTATGGGGCGATGGATTACCCGATCAAGGCGGACACCGTCCCCAACAACGACCTTTACAACCCGGCCGCCCTGCAGGCGATGCACGCCCTGTATGCCGAGGCAATCGGCCCGTACAAGGACGATATCCTGCTGGTCAACACCATCTCGCCCCCGGTCGATGGCAACGGCGACGGCATCCCGCTGATCACGCGCCAGTTGACCGGCGAGGCAACCAGCTTGGTGTTCGACGCCCACGCCGCCGGCCTCAAGGTCATTCCCTACACGATCCGCGACGACGAGGCGTTCCAGGCCTTGAACCCGGACGGCTCGGTGCCGGCGCCGGCCGACGAATACCGGAACCTGATCGCGGCGGGCGTGGACGGCTTCTTCACCGATTTCCCGGGCACGGGACGGCAGGTGGTGGACCAGCTCCAGGCCGAAGCGTCGTCGCCTCAAAGCCAGGGCGAGTTGCTCGGCGTGGGCCGCCCCGGCGACGTGCTGGGCGCCCTGGACTTCTGACGCGGACGGGCAGGCGCCGGCCTTCGGGGCGGCGCCTGTTCCGGGCCGCCGGCGCCGCCGAACGGAGCCTCGCCCACCCGGCGGCGGGGCGGGGCGGGGCCGGGCCGGATGGCGACGCCGTGGCGGAAAGGTGACCCCGTTGCGCACCGCCGGACCGAAGCCACATGCCCGGCATGAGCGAAGGCTACGACGCATCCGGCTTCCTCCAGTTCCACCAGCACGGACCTTACGCCGCCTACGTCACCGGGTGCCGCTCGGCGGGTGAAACTGCCATACGCCTCCTCACTTCGGCCAAGCCCGCCGGCGTTTACACGTTTCCGCCGACAGCCGACCTCACCCTGGGGTTGTGTTTGCAAGGGGGGCATCGGGCCGAGTACGACTTCGGCGCCGGGCGCTGGCGCGGCCGCACCCGGCCTGGCACCTTCGGCCTGCTCGCGCCAGGCGCCAGCGCCAACATCGCCGCGACGGACACCGGCAGGGTTCCCGTCCTGACGCAGACCCTGTTCCTCACGGTGCCGGCCGCGGCATTCCATCCCAGCCTGGCGGAGTCGCGCGCTTCGGGGGCCGATTTCGGGCGGCTGCACGCGGCGCCGTTCCGCGACCGCTTCCTTGAGGCGCTGTGCCAGGGCCTTTGGAACGAGGCGGCGGAAGGCAACCCGCACGGCCGCTTGTTCGCGGACGGCGCCGTTTCCATGCTCGCCGCGACCTTGCTGCGGTTGGCGCACGGGGCGGAAGCGCCGTCGGCCAGCGCGCGGACATCGCCCCGCTTGTCGTCGGACCAGTTGCGGCGCGTGCGCGGCTTGATGCGGGACCGCATGGACGAGGACCTGTCCTTAGCCGACCTGGCCGGCGCCGCGGGCCTGAGCGAGTCCCATTTCCGCGCGGCGTTCCGCGCCAGCGTGGGCGAAAGCCCGGGCCGCCACCTCGCAACGCTGCGCATCGAACGGGCGACGGAGCTTCTTGCGGCCACAGATCTGCCGGTCGCCCAGATCGGCCTCACCGTGGGCTACGCCAACCAAGCCCACTTCACGACCGCCTGCAAACGGCTGATCGGGACCACGCCCGCCGCGTATCGCAGGGTTTGGCGGAGGTAAGGGGATCGGTCTCGTGCCCGGCGGCTCGGTGGTGGTGTCCGATACGGTGGGAACCCCTGTTCCCACCGTTGTCGGACCTGCACTGCCTGCGTCCCCGCGGGCACCCGGGAATGGGTGCCCGCGGCGGCGTCACGCCATCAGCGCGTTCCGCGCCGTTTCGCCGAGGATCGCATGGCCCAGCGCCGTCGGGTCGAACTCCGGGTCGAGGAACAGCGATGCGTGGCGCACCGCCGGGTCCTGGCCCACGATGGCCGGGTTGTAGGCTTCCGGCGTGCCGGGCTGGAGCGGCGGGTTCGCCAGCACCGGCTGGTCCACGTTGGTGAAGCCATAGGCGGCCGGATCGGCGACGATCGAGTTGAACAGCTTGTTCACGTCCAGCAGGTGGACGTCCAGACCCGTTTCCTGCTCGAACGTGTCCAGCGTCGAGGCGAGCTGGCTGTTGAACTGGTCGATCAGCGACGTGAACGCGCCCGGGGTGCTGCCGATCTGCTCCAGGACGCCGGGCGTCTTGAACAGCGGGGACAGCTCGACGTTCGGCGCGTTCGCCACCAGGAAGTGCCTGGCGCCGAGGTCGGCCAAGTGCTCAAGCCCGTCCACGACTGCCTTCACCGAAAGCGTGACGCCCTCTTCCGGCGTCACGTCGCTCGGGAAGGTCACGTCGTTGCCGCCGAAGCCGACCGTGACCAGGTCGTTGGCCGTGAACGACCCATACGCCTGCTGGAAGGCGTCGATCTGGCCCTCGAAGTCGGTCAGGCCCGTCGTGGACTTGAGCTGGTCGAAGGGGTTGGAAATCCCAGCCCGCGCGGTAGCGTTGGCATAGGCGAAGTCCCTGTCCTCGTCGGTTTGCACGCCGAGGATGCGCTCCAGGTTCTCCGTCCACATCGGGCCGTCCGAGTAGCCGCCCTTGTAGTAAAGGGACGATGCGTTCGGCGCCGGCTGGCCGGCCGCCTGCGCCACGCCGGCCACGCCGTACGTCCCGCCGTCGTCGGACAAGCGGTCGCCGAAGCTGAACAGCCGCGACACGGTGTAGGCGCCGCGCTCGCCCGCCGGCAGCACCCTTGGGCTGCCCGGGTCGTAGTTGCCGCCGAAGAACGGGTCGAAGTACTTCGCGTACGGGTTGTCGGCACGGACCGGCGGGCTGATCGGGTCGATCGGGCCGGGGAAGCTCGGGTCGAGGATGGGGATGCTCCCGGGCAGCCCGGCGGCGGCGTTGGCGGCCGCCCCCACCGAAGCGTCCTCGCCGCGCGGGGCTACGGCGGCGTCGGCCGGGGCCGATTCCCCGGGCACGACCGTCGAAGCGGTGCCGCTCGAAGCGGTCAAAGCGTCGCCGCTCGAGGTGAAGCCGTCCTCGCCGGACGGCGCGCCCGCGACGGCCGCGCTGGGATCGGCGGCGCTGAAGGCTGCGGCGGCCTGGGCGCGGCCCGGCGTGTCCGGAGCGCCGTTCGGGGCCTTGGTGGTGCGGTCCGCGATCTCGACGTCGTAGTCCGCCGAGGGGTCGCCGCCGGCCGCCACGACGGCCGCGTACTGCGGCGGCGTCAGCACGGGCGGCTGCTTCTGGAACACGGTGGCGTTGTCGGGCGCCGCCTGGTCGCCGTTCTCGTCAAACCCGTACAGCACGTTCCGGGCGGCGTCGATGGTGTAGAGCTTGCCGTCGGAACCCATCACGACGTCGTTCAGGTTGCTCTGGTTGTTGAACAAGGTCTGCGACCCGTCGGGGCCGTTCTGCCCCGCATAGGCCACGGAGTTGAAGGTCGGCGTGATCGTGGCGTCCGACGGGTCCCCGTCGAACAGCCCTTCGATCCGCAGCAACCCCTTCACGTAGTCGCCGAATGGGCCGAGCGCGTCCGCGGTCGCCGCCGAAAGCCCGCCGCCGGCCGCGACGTAGGCGGTGCCGTCGGGCGCGATGGTGAAGCCGTTGGACCCGACGGAGATCACGCGGTCCTCGCCGGTCACCGCGTTGACCTCGCGGATGGAAGGGAGGCCGGTGAAGATGCGCTCCTGGCCGCCGTCGGCGTCCAACTCGATCCGCGTGATGGAGGCGGTGAAGCCGCCGCGCTCGTCCACGAAGCCGGGGATGAAGGGGATGAGCGGCGCGGTCGCGGCGTCGGGGGAGTCGGAGGGGGTGCCGACCCCTTGCTCGTTCACGTAAAGCTGGCCGTCGGGGCCGAACGCCATGCCGCGCGGGTTGTTGAGGCCGCTCGCGACCACCTCGACGCTCGACGCTTGGCCGGTGGCCTCGTCGATGTGGTAGCGGAGCACCTGGCCGTTGTTGATGTCGGCGTTGTCGATGGAAACGTAAACGTCGCCCGTGCCCTTGTCCGCGAGCACGTAGTTGGCGAGCTTGAGTTCCGGGCCGGAGATGGTGGTGCGCACGCCGTCGGGCGCGACGCGGATCAGTTGACTGGGCGGCAGCTCGCCTGGTTCCCGCGTCGGGTCGTAGATCGAGGCCGCGTTGACGTATTCGAGGACGTACAGGTTGCCCTGGCTGTCGAGGCTGAGGCCGTTGACCTGGCTGAAGCCGCTTGCATAAACCTCGGGCACGCCGCTCGGGATCTGGCCGTCGAAGCCCGTCGTGGCCTCCGGGTCGGCGATGCGGAAGATCCTGGCATAGCCCTCGGGGTAGGGCAGGCCGGTTAACCCGCTGACGTAAAGGGCGCCGTCCGGACCCACCGTCACCGCGGTCGGCACGTATTCCGACTGCCGCGAGAAGAAGCCGAGGCCGGTGCCGTCGGCGCCGGCCGTCGAGTACTGCGCCGGCAACCCGGCCAGATCGACGCCCGCGGTGTTCACCGAAGCGATCGTGCCGGTGGCGCTCCCCGCGCCGACCGAGGGACCCGCCGTGCCGCCGCCGCCGACCGCGGCGGGGACGGACGCATCGCCCGCGCCGAAGTTGGTGACGGCGCTCGCGCCGTCCGGGGTTTCGGAAATCGTCCCACTCATACGCATCACCTTTCGAAAACCGAGGCCGGAGCACGACCCCGCTTGGCTGCAAACGTCCTTGAGCCAGGCGGCCGGAAGTCGAAGGCAAGCCGGGCTTAGGTGCGAACGATCTTAGGTTGCGGCGTTTGGATGTGTCTTGTTGTTAATGACGGCCAATTTTCGCAATATGATGTATTTTCAAAGCAAAAGGTTTGTTCTAAACAATCGAAATGTAAGCCTGAACAGGCTAAACTGTACGAAACCGTGATTCCAAAATGGAAGCGGCGATGTAAACCGCACAAGGGGGTGGGAAGCGGAACCAGCTTGCGACCCGCGGCGCCCCGCCGCGCCGAGCGGCTGACCTCATCGAAGCCGAACTCTTCTGTCAGATTTTGTCCGCTGCCGTGTTCGCTGCTTTGAACAGCAGGCGCAGAAGTCCCTCGATGGGGTTTCCCTCGCCCGACCCGCTAGGCCGCCATCATGGGCCGGGCGCCGGTGCGGGAAAGGCTGACCACCGCGCCCACCGCGGCGAAGCCGGCCGCCACGTACAGGCAGGTTTCGGCACCCTGGCTGCCATGCAGCCCGAAGATCAGCGCCACGACCGCGGAACCCAGCGACCATCCAACCGTGCGAGCGACGGCAACCATGCCGCTCGCGGCGCCGCTGCGCTCGGGGGGGCCGGCGGTCATCAGCGTGATGTTGTTGGGCGTCTGGTAGAAGCCGAAGCCGATTCCGCAAACGCCCATGCGCCAGGCCACGTCCCAATCAGCCGGAGCGCCCGGCATGGTGGCGAGCAGCAGCAGGCCGCAAGTGAGCACGGCCATCCCGATGCTGCCGAGCACCGCCGCCGGGTGCCGGGCGGAAAGCCGGCCGGCGACAGGCGCCGCAACCGCGACCAGCAAGGGCCAGGGCGTCACCAGCAGGCCGGTCGCGACGGCGCTGCGGTGCATGACCGCCTGGAACAAGAAGGGCAGGGACACGTAGGCCAGGATTTGCGCCGCATAGGAGCAGACCGAGGTTCCCATCGAAAGCGCAAACAAGCGGATGCGCAGCAGGTCCAGCGGCAGCATCGGGGCGGGCTGCCGCGACTGTTGCCAGACGAGCAGCCCGGCAAACGCCAGCCCGGCGGCCAGCTCGGCCACGGCAAGCCCGCGCGCGTCGCCGCCCAGCCCGTCCACCCCGGTGACGACCAGCCCAAAGGCCGCGGCGTTGAGCAGCGCGCCCCGCCAGTCGAACGCGCGGAAACGCCGCTGCGCCTGCGGGGCAACAAACATGAACAACGGAACCGCGACCAAGCCGAGCGGCACGTTCACCAGGAACAGCCAAGGCCAATGCGCGACCGAAAGGATCAAGGCCGCCAAGGTCGGGCCGAGCGCGCCCGAAAGCGCAACCGCGAGCGCAATCGCCGCGAACCCCCGGCCGAGCTGCGCCTGCGGGTAGATCGCCCGCACGAGCGCGCCGCCGAGCGCCGCCATGCAGGCCCCGCCCACGCCCTGCACGAGCCGTGACAGCACCAGGGTGGGCAAGGTCGGCGACAAGGCGCAGGCCAGCGAGGCAAGGGTGAACAACGCCAGGCCGGATCCATAGACCCGCTTCAGGCCCCAGCTTTCCCCCAGCGCCGCCGCCGGCAGCAGGCAAGCGGTGACGGCAAGCTGATAGCTGTTGACGACCCATATCGTGTCGGCGTCGGTGGCGCCCAGGTCCCGCGCGATGGTCGGAAGGGCGATGTTGGCGATGGCGCTGTCGAGTCCGGCAAGCACCACGCCCAGCACCGCGCACGCCATCGCCCAGCGCCGCCGGGCGGTCGGCAAGCCGTCGGTCTCATCCATTCTGCGTCCCTTGACGGCTTCGGGCGGACATTGGAGCAGTCATCCTGTCCAAAGGGAAGCTTGCCCCGGCTGCGCCGGCTGTCCGCCTGGTCCAAGCTGTGGGATACTGCCGCCATGACGATTGGCATCCTTGAAACGGGTCGGCCCCCCGTGGCGTTGCGCGCGCAGTGGGGCAGCTACGACGACATGATCCGCGCCATGCTCGGCCGCGACCGCCAGTATCGCAGCTACGACGTGCAGGCAGGCGAGCTTCCGGCTGATCCCGCGGAGTGCTCGGCCTACGTGATCACCGGGTCCCCGGCGGGGGTGTATGACGACCTCCCTTGGATTCCGCCGTTCCTCGATTGCCTCTGCAAGATCCGGGGCCGGGCGAAGCTGGTTGGCCTCTGCTTCGGCCACCAGGCGATGGCCAAGGCGTTCGGCGGCGAGGTCGTGAAGTCGCCCAAAGGCTGGGCGGTCGGCATCCACCGCTACGAGATCGTCGAGCCGCCGCCCGGTATGCGCGAGCCGTTGATGTTCGCGATCCCGTCCTTCCACCAGGACCAGGTGGTGACGCTCCCGCCCGGCGCGCGGGTGCTCGCCGCCAGCGAGTTCACGCCGCTCGCCGTGATCGGCTACGACGACGACACGGTGTCGGTGCAGGGCCACCCGGAGTTCAGCCCCGCCTTCTCCGCCGCTCTGATCGAGGCGCGGCGCGACGTTTACGGCCCGCTCGCCGCCCCGGCGCTGCTGTCCCTGCTGCAGCCGGAGGATGGCGGTCGGGCGGCCAATTGGTTGCGGCAGTTCATCGACGGGGGCGGGCTGGACACGCCGGGCTGAGCCGGCCCGCGGGACCGGCTTCAACCGGCACGGCGGCCAGCCGGCCCGAGGGGGCCTTTGTCGGGGTCGCGCATCCGCGCCGCCAGGACGTGGCGCAGCGGGGGCAGGTTGCCCAGGCGCAACGCCCCGTTCCGCAGCAAGCGCGCCGGCAGGCTGTCCCCGGCCGCATAAAGCCGCATCAGCGCCTCCGCCCCGGCAAAGAACAGCCGCGTTTCGGCACGGTGCGCCGCCTCGTAGCGCGCCAGGGCGGCCGGGTCGGCCAGGTCCCGCCCGGCCGCCGACGCGGCCCGCAGTTCCCGCGCCAGGGCGTGCTGCCCGAGCATCCCGAAGTTGAAGCCGTGCGCGGTTGTCGGGTGCATCCCGACCGCAGCATCGCCCAGCAAGGCGAAGCGCCGGCCGGTGAAACGGGCGGCATAGGCCGTCACCACCGGCACGGCATGACGCCTGCCCACCGGCCGCATGGCGCCCAGCCGGCCGCGGTAGCGCCGGGTCAGCTCGCGGCCGAACGCCGCGTCGTCCATCCGCAGCAGGGCGGTCGCGTCGGCCTCGCCCACCGTCAGCACGGCGGAGGACCGGCCCCCGTTCAGGGGCAGCGTCACCAGGGTCTGGCCATACTCGAACCAGGCCGTGGCGGTTTCGTGGTGGGGCAGGGGGTGTGCGACCGGGCAGACCAGCATCCGTTGCCGGTAGTCGTGCAGCGCCGCGCCGATGCCCTGCTGCTGACGCAGCCGCGACCGCCTGGTGTCGGCCGCGACCACCAGCGCCGCCGTCAGCGCCTGGCCGTCGGACAGGGTGGCCACCGTGCCGCGCCCTTGCGCCCGGACCGCGGCGACCGACCGGCCCGGCAGCACGGCCACGCCTGGCAAGCCCCGCACAACGGCGTGCAGGCTACGGCGCAGCCAATGGTTGGGCACGAAGCGCCCCAGCATGTCGCCGCTCGTCCCACCGTGCCCAAGCTGCATCGCGTAGTCAGACGGTCCGTTGAGCACCTGCATACGGCGCAGCGGCGCGACTTGGCCCGCGGGGATCTCGGCCCAAGCGCCCAGCGCCGCCAGCATCGCGACGCTGTGGTCGGTCAGCGCGATCTCCCTCCCGTCATCGGCGGGGTCCGCCAAGGCTGCTTCCGCTTGCGGGTCAACCAGCGCGATCCGCAGCCCGGTTCCGGCCAGGGACGCGGCGAACGCCAAGCCGACCGGCCCGGCCCCGGCCACGACGATATCGAACGCTTGTGCCACTGCTTCCACCTGATCCTGTCCCGGTCTAGATGAGGCGGCGGCGGGCAACCGGGAAGGGTGCGCCCGGCTCCTTGGCGGCACGGAACTGCTCCCGTTCAAGCCTTATGGACCCGCAGCGGGTGTCGGCACGGGCCGCCATCAACGGAGGGCGCAACTCCGCTGCGCTCACACCTGGCGGGCGCCATCGGCGAAGATCTGGTTCCAGGCGAGCACGCGCACGGAGCGGCGCAGGCCGGTCGGCCAGAAAGGGTCCTCATGAACCAGGGTTTCGACCCGCGCCCGGTCCTCGGCTTCGACCACCCACAGCCCGCCGGCTGGCGTCCCGTCTGCCGCGTCGCGCAAGGGACCGGCAGCCCGCATCGCCACGGCGTTGCGTTCCAGGAAAGCCAAGTGGTCGGCCATGTGCCGCCGCCGCGCCTCGTCGGCCAGCGCCGGGTCATCCTCGAACAGAACGGCAAACAGCGGCATCCTACATTCTCCGAAGTGCGGTGGACACCGCCAATTTAGCACCGCACTCTTGCCGGATCAGTCGGCATCACTGCCGTCAGGAGCTGCAAGAATGCAGGGACTCGACTGGAACGATCTGCGCTACGTTCTCGCCATCGTGCGCACCGGCACGCTGGCCGCTGCAGCCCGGCAGCTCGGCGTGGATGCAACCACTGTCGCACGGCGGCTCCGGGCAGCGGAGGCAGTGCTGGACGCGCGGCTGTTCGAGCGACTACCGGACGGCGCGATGCGACCGACGCAAGCGGGCGAGGCCGCGTCCACGCACGCCGAGCAGGCGGAAGCCGCGGTGCTCGGGTTGCTGGGCACGGTCGCCGGGGCCGACGCAGCGCCTGCGGGCACGGTGCGGGTCACGGCGGTGCCGGTCCTGGTCGGCCGCGTGCTGGTCCCGGCTGCCGCGGCGCTGATGGCGCGACACCCCGGGCTGCGGCTGGAGCTGATCGCCGAGCCGCGGGACCTGAGCCTGACGCGGCGCGAGGCCGACCTTGCGGTGCGGCTGGCCCGGCCGGCGCCGGACGCGGGCCGGGCCGTGCTGGCCCGGCGGGTCGGGCAGCTTGCCTACGCAGCCTACGCTCCCGCCGACTGTTCGGCGGATGCGACGGCAGCGCTGCCGTGGGTGAGCTACGAGGAAGGCATGGCGGGCCTGCCGCACGCGCGGTGGATGGCGGCCGCGGCGGCGCGCGGCGGGAGGTTGGCGCCGGTCGCGCTGAACGACGCCGAGGCGGTGATGCAGGCGGTTCGTGCGGGGCTGGGCCGCTCGCTGCTGCCCTGCGTCGCAGGCGATGCCGACGCGGGCTTGCGCCGGGTCGTGCCGCCCACGGGGATGCCGCCCCTGCCGGTGCGCGAGCTTTGGCTGTTGACGCACCCCGACGTGCGACCGCTCGCGCGGGTGGCGGCGGTCACGGCATGGATCGAGCGTGCCTTTACCGGAGCAAGAACCGGGAAGGCAGCACGCTGTTCATGCGCCTAAGCTCTCGCTTCACGCCAGGGGAGGCACGGGTGAGCCAGAGCAGAAGCGTCATCGCAGCGCCGGCCATGGGCGGCCGGGAATGGGCCATGCTGCTCGCCCTGGCCGTGCTGTGGGGCGGATCGTTCTTCTTCAACGCCGTCGCCGTGCGCGAGCTGCCCTCCTTCACCTTGGTCTGGCTGCGCGTGGCGGTCGCCGCCGCGGCCTTGCTGGTAACGCTGCGCCTGCTTGGGCAGCGGATGCCCACTTCCGGCCGCGTCTGGGCCGCCTTCGGGGCCATGGGGCTGCTCAACAACGTCGTGCCCTTTGTGCTGATCGTTTGGGGCCAGCACCATATCGCCAGCGGCCTCGCCTCGATCCTGAACGCCACCACGCCGCTGTTCACGGTGCTGGTCGCGCACCTGCTGACGCCAGATGAGCGGCTGACGCCGCTCAAGATCACAGGCGTTGTCGTGGGCTTCGCCGGTGCCGTGTTCACGGTTGGTTCGGACACGCTGAGCGGCCTGGGCACAGGCGTCACGGCGCCGGGCGCTTTCGCTGCGCGAAGCGCCGAGCTCGCCTGCCTGGCCGGGGCGCTCACCTATGCCTTCGCCGGCATCTTCGGGCGCCGGTTCAAGCGCATGGGCGTGCCGCCGATGGCGACTGCGGCCGGGCAGGTGTGCGCTTCCACTGTGCTGTTGCTGCCGTTGATGCTGCTGGTGGACCGGCCCTGGACCTTGGCGATGCCGCACGCCGCCACGGGGGCCGCCGTGCTGGGGGTGGGGCTGCTGTCCACCGCGCTGGCCTACGTGCTGTATTTCCGCATCCTGGCCGCGGCAGGCGCCACGAACCTGCTGCTGGTCACGTTCCTGATCCCGGTCAGCGCCATCCTGCTCGGCGCGCTGGCGCTGGGCGAGGCGCTGCTGCCCCGGCATTTCGGCGGCATGGCGCTGATCGGGCTGGGCCTCGCCTGCATCGACGGCCGCTTGCCCCGCCTCCTGTTCGGCCGGGACAAGCGGGGGACCAGGCGCGGCTTCGACCCGCGGATCTGAATGTTGGCAACATGGCTTGCGCGTGGGACGCGGCCGGGCGCGTCAGAGCGGCTGGAACATGACGAAAGCGTCCACGAAGCCGTGCGTGGGATGCTCAAACGCCAAAGGAAGCGTGCCCACCACCTCGAAGCCGAGTGACTGCCACAAGCGCACCGCCCGGTGGTTCGTGCTGACGACGAAGTTGAACTGCATCGCCCGGAAGCCGCGCTCACGCGCCACGAGCAACGAGTGCTCGCACATCCGTCGGGCGATGCCCCGGCCGGTGGCCGCCGCGCCCGTCATGTATCCGCAGTTGCAGACGTGCCCGCCGCCGCCGGCTTGGTTGGGCCGGATGTAATAGGTGCCGAGCACGGCCCCCATCTCCTCGGCGACGAAGGCCTGTTTGCCGGGTTCCAGCCAATAGGCGAGCGCGGCGTCCTCGCTCATCGCGGGGTCGAGGGTGTAGGTTTCGCCGGCACGGATCGTCGGCCCGATGACCGACCAGATCGCGGCGGCGTCTTGGGGCGTGGCGGGGCGGATCAGCATGGGCCGGCCTCGGTCGAGCAAGGGGTCGGTCGCCTCGAGGAAGCCGGCTTTGCAACGAACATGGCAACAAGGCTCCACCAGCGTGATCCCGGCGGCCGATGCGTCGCGGTCCGCAGTTGACGTCCCGGCCATCATAGCCTTTGATCCTTCGGGTGACGACGCGCTTTCCCGCCCCCGCTTCTTGCCATCCGCCGCCCTTCTAGCGGCGGGGCAGCTCGTTGCCCCCTCAACCGCTGCTTCGTCAGCGGCTGGACCAGGCAAAGCGCCGCTGGCCCGCAGCCCGGCAAAGGTCCAGGCCATGACCAGCACCAGCGTTCCAGCACCCCGCCCATCCCTGGGCATCCCATCCCTGGGCATCATCGGCTTCGGCGCGTTCGGGCGCTTGATGGCCCGGCACCTGGGGCCGCACTTCCGATTGCGCGCCCATGATCCCGCCCTGCCGCCCGGCCAATGCGTGGACGGGGCCGTGCTGGACAGCCTGGCCGCGGCGGCGGGATGCCCGGTCGTGGTGCTGGCGGTGCCGGTCAGCCGGCTGGCCGACACGGCGCGGGCCATCGGGCCGCATTTGCAGCCGGGCGCGCTCGTGCTGGACGTGGGGTCGGTCAAGGTGGTGCCCGCGGACATCATGCGGCGCGAACTGCCGGCGCATGTCGGGATCGTGGCCACGCACCCGTTGTTCGGGCCGCAAAGCGCCCGGAACGGGATCGCGGGGCTGAAGGTCGCGGTGTGCCCGGTCCGGGGCGGGGACGGCCCCCGCGTCGGCGCCTTCTTGCGGCGGGCACTCGGGCTGCACGTCATCATGACGACGCCCGACGCCCATGACCGGGAAGCGGCGATGGTGCAGGGCCTGACGCACCTGATCGCCAAGGTGCTGGTGCAGATGGAGCCGCTGCCGGGGCGCATGACGACGCGGAGCTTCGACCTGCTAATGCAGGGCGTCGGCATGGTGCGGCACGACGCGCCGGAGGTGTTCGAGGCCATCGAGCAAGCCAACCCGTATGCGCGGGAGGTGCGGCGGCGGTTCTTCGACCTGGCCTCGAAGCTGGATGCGGAGCTGGAAGGCGATCTGCCGGGGAACTGCGCCCCGCGCCGTTCCTGAGCCGGTTCAGCAGACCCCTTCGGGCGGTTTGGATGGGATAGGCCGCGTTCAGCGCAGCCCGGCAAGGAACTGCCAGACGTTCGTGATCAGCGAAGGCACGAACAGCAGCGCTGCGGCCCGACGGGCGGCACCCGCTCGTCCCGCTGGCGCATAGGGTTGGTCAAAGCCCGAAGGCGTCACGGATCCTTTGAGCGTTCTCCAGCGGCGTCGTGGCGGCCGTGTCGATCTCCAGGTCGTAGGACCTGCCGCGGTGGACCCGCTCGTATTGCCACCGTGCCAAGCCGATCTCCCGGTCCCCGCGCTGCCGTTCCCGGGCCTCAAGCACGTCGAGCGGGGCGAACAGGCCGACCAGGCGGACGTTGAACCCTGACAGGAGGGCGCGGTACTCCCGATCCTGCCCGTCCCTGATCATCACATGGTCAACGATCAGGTTGTTCCCCTGCGCGGCCATGGCCGCGACCGCGTGCCGCATACCCCGCATCGCGCGGTCCAGAACAGGGCCGCTTCTGACGGCCACCGAAGGCTGGCTCTGGTCCTGGGTCGTCTCGAAGACCAGCCCATCCGGGTGGCCGAGCAGCGACGCAGGCAGCATGTCGAGAAAAGCGTCCATCGCAACGTGCAGGAACGGCTCGGCCGTGATCGCCTGCAATGCCCGCGCCGTCGAAGTCTTGCCCACGCTGCCGACGCCGTTGAGGATGACGACGTGCGGGCAGGGCGCCGAGCGTCCTTCCGACATGGCCGTCAGCGCAAGCTGCTGCGGTTCAGCACTGAGCGACGCACCCCGGTCAACGGCCCGCGCCTTGGTTCATGGCCCTCCACTCGGACAGCGTGACCCTGCCGGACAGGTCAGGCCGGGCCGCGTCGGGCAAGATGCTGATGTATTCCAACGAGTGGCCGTCGGGGTCGTCGAAGTAAACGCTTGCCGCCGGCATCCAGAGGAAGACGACCGGCTCGTCCACCTCCGGGCCGCCGCCGCCGCCGCGCGGCACGATCCCCACGGAACGCAGCACGGCCACGGACCGGATCACCTGCTCCAACCCTGTCTGGAAGGCGATGTGCAGCCGGAGGCGGACCGGGGAGCCGTGGATCGACCACAGCCCGAGCATGGACCTGTCGCGCCCGCCGACCCAGAAAAAGGCCGCGTGCCGTTGCGGCACGGCGTGCGCCAGTTCGAGGCCGACGACCTCGCGGTAGAACGCGACGGACCGGGCCAGGTCCGACACCGTGAGATGGCTCTCGTAGAGGCCCGTGACTGGGATCGCTGCCGTGCTGTGCTCGACCATGCGGCCATTATGCACGGGATCGGCCCATTCTGGCTATTGGCGGTGAGCCTTGAGGACGGCCCGGGTTCTGTCCGAACGGGGCATGGCTGGCGCCGCGGGAGCAGGCTGCCGTGGCCGGAACGCGGAACAAACTGCTAATCGACCGCGAAAACAGAACGGTGCTGCAACTCCTCCACCCGGTGGCAGGCCACCCAGTGGTCCGGCTCCAACGCCCGCAGCGTCGGGGGCGTCGCCCTGCACCGGTCCTGCGCATGGGGGCATCGCCCGGCGAAGTGGCAGCCCGGCGGCGGCGCGAGCGGGCTGGGCGGCTCGCCCTCCACCAAGAAGCTGCTGCGCCAGGCCGGGTCGGCGCCGGCTTGCGGGGAGGCCGCTGCCATCAACGACCACGTGTACGGGTGCCGGGCGCGGGCGAACAACGCCGCCTTGGACGCGCGTTCCACGATGCGGCCGAGGTACATGACCGCAACCTCGTCGCACAGATGCTGCACCACGCCGAGGTCGTGGGAAATGAACACCAGGGTCAAGGCCAGGTCGCGCTGCAGCCGCTGAAGCAGGTTGATGACCTGCGCCTGGATCGCAACGTCCAGCGCCGAAACCGGCTCGTCGCACACCAGCAGCGCCGGGCCGGGGGCCAGGGCGCGGGCGATGGCCAGGCGCTGCCGCTGCCCGCCGGAGAACTGGTGCGGAAAAAGCGCCGCGGCGTCGGCGGGCAGCCCGACCGCCTCCATCATCGCGGCCACCCGGGCCGCACGCCCCGCGGGATCGCCGGCCGCGAGCAGGTCCAGCGGCTCCCGCACCAACTGCCCCGCCCGCTTGCGCGGATCAAGGGAGGAGAACGGGTCCTGGAACACCATCTGAAACCCGCGCCGCGCCTGCCGTAGCCGGCCGCCGCGCAGGGCGGTGACGTCCTGCCCCCCGATGCTGACCCGGCCGGCGGCCGGACGCACCAGTTGCATCAGCGCCAGCGCCGCCGTGGACTTGCCGGACCCGCTTTCGCCGACGATGCCGAACGCCGCCCCGCGGGCGACCGTGAAGCTGATGCCGTTCAAGGCGTGCACCTCGGCCCGGGGCGCGAACGGCCGCGGCCGGGGACCGCGGAAGCGGACGGCGAGGTCCTCCACGACCAGCAGATCGGTCATCCCGGGTGCCAGCAGGCCACGCGGCGGCCTTCCCCTTCCAGCGCCGGGCGGCTCGCGCAGCGCGGCTCCGAGCGGGCGCAGCGCGGCGCAAAGGCGCAGCCGTCGCCGCGCGCGCCCAACGGCGGCACGGTGCCCGGGATTTCGGGCAGCACCGCCGCGGCATCAGCCGCCTGCCGGCCCAGCCGCAGATGCGGCACGCAGGCGATCAGCCCCTCCGTGTAGGGGTGCGCCGGCCGGTTCAGCACATCCGCCGTACGGCCCTGCTCCACGCAGCGCCCGGCGTAAAGCACGGCCACGGTGTCCGCCATTTCGGCAACCGCGGTCATGTCGTGGGTGATCAGCACGATGGCCGTGCCGGTCTGCCGCTGCATGGCCTGCAGCAGGGCGAACACCTGGGCCTGCACCGTCACGTCCAGCGCCGTCGTCGGCTCGTCGGCGATCAGCAGGGCCGGGCGGCAGGCCAGCGCCATGGCGATCATGACGCGCTGCCGCATCCCGCCGCTGAGCTGGTGCGGGTAAGCGGCGACCCGCTGCTCCGGCCCCGGGATGCCCACGCCGCGCAGCAGCCCCACGGCGGCGTCCAGCGCGGCGCGGCGGCCAAGCCCTTCGTGGCGGCGCAGGATCTCCGCGATCTGCTCGCCCACCGTGAACACGGGGTTCAGCGCGGTCATCGGTTCCTGGAAGATCATGGACATCGCCCGGCCGCGCAGCGATTGCAGCACCCGGGGCGGCGCCGAGGCGATCTCCTGCCCGGCCAGGCGGATCGACCCGGCGGTTGCGCGCAGCCCGTCCGGCAGCAGCCCCATGACCGCCAGCGCCGCCATGCTCTTGCCACAGCCGGACTCGCCCACCAGCGCCAGGGTCTGCCCGGCCTCCACGGCGAAGGACAGGTCCTCCAGCACCGGGACGGCGCCGGACGGGCGGCGCAGCTCGACGTTCAGGCCCTCGACAACCAAGGCGGGGACGGCCGTGGAAACGCTCATCGCCGCCGCAGGCGCGGGTTCAGCGCGTCGTTGATGCCGTCGCCCACCAGGCTGACCGCCAGCACGGCCCCGAAGATCGCAGCCCCCGGAAACGTCACCGCCCACCAGGCGTCCTGCATGTAGCCCCGGTTCTGCCCCAGCATCAGCCCCCAAGTCATGACGTTGGGATCGCCCAGGCCCAGAAAGCTCAAGCCCCCCTCGAACAGGATCGCGATCCCCACCGAAAGCGTCGCCGCAACGATGATCGGCGGCAGGGCGTTGGGCAGCACCACCCGCGTCACCAAATAGGCCGGCCCGGCGCCGGCGGTCACGGCCGAGCGCACGAAGTCCATCTCCCGCAGCCTCATGCACTCGGCCCGGGTCAGCCGGGCAACGCCCGTCCAGGACACCAGGCCGATGGCGGCCGTCTCAACCGCGAGCCTGGTGCCGAACAGCGACACCAGCACCATCGCGAACAGCAGGGTGGGCAGCACCTGGAAGAACTCCGTGCCTTTCATCAGCAAGCGGTCCACCCAGCCGCCGCACCATCCCGCCACCGCGCCCAGCGTGACGCCGATGGACACGGAGATCGCCGCCGCCACCAGCCCCACCAGCAGGCTGGCCCGGCCGCCGACCAGCAGCCCGGCCAGCACGTCCCGGCCCAGGTAGTCCGTGCCCAGCGGCGCATCCCCCCCCGGCGGGGTGAACGGCGCCGCGACCAGCTCGAACGGGTCAACGCCATACCAGGCGGGGCCGATCAGGCTGGCCAGGACCACCGCGGCCAGGATCAGCAGCCCGGCCGCGCCCACGGGGTTCCGCAGGAACTGCGCCGCCGCCTGCCGGGATGGGGTCGCCGTCACCCTGCCCCTGCCCCAATGCGGGGATCGAGCTGGCGCTGCGCCAGGTCGGTAAGGATGTTGGCGACCATCACCAGCAGCGCCGAGACCACGAGCACGCCGAGCAGGGTCGGGTAGTCCCGGCGCAGGATGGAGTCGAACACGAGGCGTCCCATGCCGGGCCAGCCGAACACGGTTTCCACCAGCACGGCGCCGCCCAGGGCTTCGGAGAACTGCAGGCCGAGCAAGGTCACCACCGGGGCGACGGCGTTGCGCAGGGCGTGCTTGAACACGACCGTGCGCTCCGGCATCCCCTTGGCCCGGGCGGTACGGATGTAGTCCGCGCGGAGCACGTCCTGCATACTGGCCCGCGCCTGCCGGCTGTACTGCGCCATGTAAACGACGCCGAGCGCAAAGGCGGGCAGCACCAGGTGGTGCAGCACGGACAGCACGTAGGCCCAGCCGTCCAAGGGCTGGCTTACGTCCGTCATGCCGCCGATTGGGAACCACGGCAGCACGGAAGCGAACAGCAGCAACAGGAGCAGGCCGCTCCAGAACACCGGCATGGCGTAGCCGGCCACCGCGAGCAGGGTGACGGCGGCGTTGGTGGTGCCGGACGGGCGGCGCGCGGCGGCGATGCCCAGCGCGGTGCCGATGGTGGACGCGAACAGCAGCGCCGCCGCCATCAGCAGCGCCGTGGCCGGCAGGCGCTGCAGGATCAACTGCGTCACCGGCTGGTTGAAGTAGAAGGAGTAGCCGAGGTCGCCCTGCGCCGCCCGCAGCACGTAGCGGCCAAGCTGCACCGGGATCGGCAGGTCCAGCCCATAGGCCGCGCGGATGCTGGCAAGCACCTCCGGCGAAGCGCCGCCCATCTCCCCGGCGATCACCAACGCCGGGTCGCCCGGCGCCAGGTGGACCAAGAGGAAGTTCAGCACCACCACCGCCAGCAGAAGCAGCGCGGCGTTCAGCACGCGCAGCAGGAGGCCGGACAGCGTCCTCACGCCGGCGGCGTCGTCCAGCGCAGCTCGTGCAGCGGCGACATCGCGCCCCAGATGGACAGCGGCAGCTCGGCCAGGCCCTTGTGCGCGGCGGTGTAGTAGGGGACGACGTTCAGGAAGTGGATGGGCGCCTCGTCCACAACGATCTTCTGGAACTCGGCATACAGGGCGTGGCGCCGGGCGGGGTCCGGCTCGGCGGCGGCCCCGTCCAACAGCTCGTCCACCCGGGCGTTGCGGTAGCCCTGCATGTTCGCCCAGACCACGCCCTTGCGGATGTTGCTGCCGAGGTAGGTGCGGGCGACGCCAATCACCGGGTCGCCCCAATTGAACACGCTGTCCACCGTCATGTCGTAGTCGTAGTTGGCGACGCGCTCCGCCCAGGTCGGGAAATCCGGCACCGCGCGCACCTCGGCTGCGATGCCGATCTTGCGCAAGGCCGGGCGCAGGAACTCGGCGACGTTGCGCCCTTGCTCGGGGTCGCCGGGGTCGTAGTCGATCACCAGCGGGAAGCGGGTGCCGTCCGCGCCGCGCTTGTGCCCGGCCGCGTCCAGCAGCGCGTTGGCGCGGGCCAGGTCGGGCGCGTAGGGCTGCACGTCCTTGTTGTAGAACGGCGAGGTCGGCACGATGGGCGTCATCGCCTCCGCCGCCTTGCCGGACATCAGCACCCGCGTCACCTGCTTGCGGTCCACGGCGAAGGCGATGGCCTGGCGCACCCGCGCGTCGTCGAGCGGCTTCCTCATGCAGTTGAAGGCGAGCCAGGTGATCGGGCCGATGCCGGCGTAGCCCTGCGGAGTCACGGTCATGCTGGCGATTTTCTGCGCCCGGTCGATGTTGCGCACGCCGGCCAGCAGCGGCGCCATGTGGACCTCGCCCCGTTCCAGCGCCAGCACCATGACCGTGGGGTCGGTGATGATGCGGATCACGAGCGCATCCAGCGCCGCCGGCTTCGGCAGGGCGAACTGCTCGAACCGCTCCAGCCGGATGAACTGGCCGCGGTTGTACTCGACGAAGCGGAACGGGCCGCAGCCGACCGGCTTCAGGTTGGCGGGGTGGGTCAGGATGTCCTGGCCGTCGCCGTAGATGTGCTTGGGCAGGATCGGCATCAGCGCCGGGGACATGGCCAGCAGCAGGGCAGGGTGGGGGTGCTTCAGGCGGATCACCACCGTATGCGGATCCGGCGTCTCGACCGCCTCGACCGGGGCCAGCATGGTGGTGAAGGGGTGGCGGGCCTTGATGACGCCCACCGTGAAGGCGACATCCTCCGACGTGACGGGATGGCCGTCATGGAACACCGCCCCCTCGACCAGGTTGAGCGTCACGCTGAGCGCGTCGGGGGCAACGGTCCAGCTTTTGGCCAGATAGGGCTGAGGGTTCCAATCGGCGTCGAACCGCAGCGGACTGGCGAAGATCTGCGTGGCCGGGATGGCCGTCGCGGTGCCGGACTGGATGGCGCCGTTGAAGTGCCGCGGCTCCTGGCCCATGCCCATCACCAGCGTGTTGCCGGCCGCCAAGGCGGGCTGCAGCCCGGCCATCGTGCCCTGCGCCGCGACCAAGGCGGACCCGGCAAGCAGGAGGGAGCGTCTGTCCAGCATGGCTGATCCTTCGGTATGTCGGTCGGTATAACGGTTCAACAAAGCAAATCGCGGGCCACCCGTCATGTCGAACAGGGCGCGTCGAGCAGGGCGCGGCGAAACAGGGCGTCCAGCGCCTCCGGCTGCATCAGCTCCGTGCCGATCACCACCAAGGCATCGTCCTGCCCTTCCGCCGGTGTCAGGCTCCAACGGCGGCCGACGAGCTGCAGCAGGTGCTGGCGGCCAGGCGCGATCCGGCAGAAGCCCTTGGCCCGCAGCACCGAGGGCGGCAAGCCGTCCAGCACGTCCGCCAGCGCCTGGCGGTCAAAGGGCGCCGCGTTTCGCCAAAGCCAGGTGCGGAAGGCGTGCGTTGGCGCTTCGGCCATGAAGCGGCTGCCGGGCGCGGGGCGTGCGGGCGGGCCGGCCAGCAACGCTTCGGGCAACTCGGCCCGCTCGACCCGGGCGATGCGTGCGCCGGGACGCAGGCGCAGCACCGCGTCCTCGGCCGTGCCGGGTTCGGCCAGGTCGCACTTGTTCAGCACGATCAGGTCGGCCCGGGCAAGCTGCCGTTCCAGCGTGTCCGTCAGGTAGCGGTCGGCCAACTGGCCCGGGAAGGAGGCCGCGTCCACCAGCACCAGCACGGCATCCAGCGCCAGCGCCGGCTCCAGCTTCACCAGTTGCGCGATCCGCCAAGGGTCGGATACGCCGCTGGCTTCCAGCAGGACGTGCTCCGGGGCCGGGTCGCGGCTGAGCAGGCGGGCCAGGGTGTCGCCGAGGTCCGGGCCGATGCTGCAGCACACGCAACCGTTGGCCAGGGACATGACTCCGCCTTCCAGGCCCGTTATGAGCGCGGCATCCACGTTCACGGCGCCGAAGTCGTTGACCAGGACGGCGTAGCGCCGGGTGGCCGTGCGCAGCAGGTGGTTGACCATTGTCGTCTTGCCGGCGCCCAGGAAGCCGCCGACGATCGTGACCGGGACCACGGCGCCCGGGATCACGCCGGGCCGGGGAAGGGGATGCCGCCCAGGACCGTCGCGTGCACGCCCACGTCCTTCAGCGCCTCCGGCGGCACCGCCAGCGGGTCCTCGTCCAGCACGGCGAAGTCGGCGAACTTGCCCACGTCGATGCTGCCGACCAGGTGGTCCAGCTTCATGGTGTAGGCAGCGCCGAGCGTGATGGCGCGCAGGGCGTCGGCGACCGGGATGCGCTCGTGCTCCCCGAGCACGGCACCGGAGGCGGTGCGGCGGTTGACCGCGCACCAAGCGGTGAACAGCGGCCCCAGCGGCGTGACCGGCGCGTCCGAATGGATGGCGAACGGCACGCCCAGGCGCAGCGCCGTGCCGCACGCATCCATGCGGGCCGCGCGGCTGGGTCCCATGGTGAGCGCCAGGTGGGCATCGCCCCAGTAGAAGATGTGGTTGGCGAAGATGTTGCAGCAGATGCCCAGCGCCTTCATGCGGCGGTAAAGCGCCTCGTCCGGCATCTGGCAGTGCTGCAGCGTGTGCCGGTGGTCGCCGCGGGGCGCCTCCTGCAGCGCGCGGCCGATCATCTCGACCGCGACCTCGGACGCCTCGTCGCCGTTGGTGTGGATGTGCAGGTGGGCGCCGGCGCGGTGGTAAGCGAGCACGACGGCGGCCAGCTCCGCCGGCGCCAGATACCACATGCCGTTCGGCGCGCCGTTGTGGTAGCCGGGCCAGCGCAGGCGCGCCGTGAAGCCCTGGATGGAGCCGTCCACCACCAGTTTCACCAGGCCGAAATGCAGCTTGGGGTTGCCGCAGCCCGCCAGCTCCCGCCAGCGGGCGATCCCGTCCGGCACGCTGTAGGCGCGGGCCGCCAAGGCGGGGACGATCCGCAGCGGAAAGCCGTCCTCCCGCGTCACCGCCTCGTAGATGCCGACCGTCTCGGGCGTCAGCTCGTTCAGCAGGTCGGCCGCGGTGGTGACGCCGGCCATCCGGGCGATCTCCCCGAAGCGGCGCAGCGACGGCGCGTCGATGGCCCGCTCCATGGAGCCGCCGCCGATCACCCGGCGCACCCGGCCCATCACCTCCGGCCCCAGCAGCTCGCCGTTGGGCTGCCCCGCGGCGTCGCGCACCAGCCCGTCCAAGTCGGTGTCGGGGGTCAGCCCGGCCCGGTGCAGCACGGCGCCGTTCACGTTCATGATGTGGCCGGACGCGTGCGTGATGGCCACGGGACGCCGGGTGGACACCCGGTCGAGGTCGGCGCGCACCATGCGCCGGCCGCCGAAGTAGATCGGGTCGAACCCCCAGGCGGTCAGCGGGGCCTCCGCGTCCTCCATCCCGCGCTCGATCTCCTGCAAGCGCGCGACCACCTCCTCGATGCTTTTCAGCCCGGGCCACAGGCGCCCGTCGGGGCCGCGGCGGTCGAAGAAGCCGAGGTAGGGGTCCTGCCAGGTCAGGCCCTCGAACAGGTGGCTGTGCCCTTCCACGAAGCCTGGCAGGATCACCTTGGACGCGAAGCGGTCGTCCGCGACCGCCGGGCCGAACGCCGCCATCTGATCCTGGGTGCCCACCCCGAGGATGCGGCCCTGCTTGACGGCAACGTGCGTCGCAACGGGCAGCGAGGGGTTCATGGTGATAATGCGCCGGGCCGAGAAAACGTGCAGTGGGTCCGGCATCGGCATGGGTTCCCTTGTGCTTCGGACGGGGCGACGAGGATAGGATCGGCCCTGCGCCAGTCCAACGTTTAAGCCTGCCCCTTTTCGCTGCAATGCACAACGGCCATCCTGCAAAGCCTGCCCGGAGCGGTCAAACGCCCCGAGTTGCCGGCCGCCGCGGCAATGCCCGCCGCAGGCTCAGCCCGGCCAGCCCGCTCACGCCCGTACCGGCCCACGCGCCCGCCGCACCGCGTCCTGCCACCCGGCGCGGCGACGGTCGCGGGCAGGGGCGTCCGACCGGGGCGCGAAGCGCCGCTCCGCCTGCCAGGCCCGGGCGAACTCCTCCGGTTCGGGATACACGCCCGCGTCCAAGCCAGCCAGGTAGGCCGCCCCGAGCGCCGTCGTTTCCAGGCAGCGCGGACGGTCCACCGGCATGTCGAGCGTGTCCGCCAGGAACTGCATCGTCCAATCGGACGCGCTCATGCCGCCATCGACCCGCAGCACCCCGGCGCCCGCGTCCAGCCGGGCATCCCGCAGGTCCGAGCGCATCGCCTCCATCAGATCCTCCGTCTGGTGCGCCACGCATTCCAGCGCCGCCCGCGCCAGCTCCGCCCGCCCGGTGCTGCGCGTCAGCCCGGTCAGGATGCCGCGCGCATCCGGGTCCCAATGCGGCGCGCCCAGCCCGACAAAGGCGGGCACGAGATACACCTCCTGCGCCGGGTCGGCGGCGGCGGCCAGCGCGCCGGTCTCAGCGGCGTGCGCGATGAGGCCGAGGCCGTCCCGCAGCCATTGCACCGCGGCGCCGGCGACGAAGATCGCCCCTTCCAGCGCATAGGTGCGCCGCCCCGCCCGCTGCAGCGCCACCGTGGTCAGCAAGCGGTGCGCGGACGGCACCGGCCGCTCCCCGGTGTGCAGCAGCGCGAAGCAGCCGGTACCATAGGTGGATTTGACGGCGCCGGGTGTTGTGCAGCCTTGGCCGATCAGCGCCCCCTGCTGGTCCCCCACCATCGCCCGCACCGGCAGCGCCGCGCCCAAGTGGCCCGGCGCCACCGTGCCGAACAAGCCGCTGCTGTCCCGCACCTCCGGCAGCACGGCGGCGGGGATGCGGAACAGCGCCAGCAGCTCCGGGTCCCACGCGCCCGTGTGGATGTTGAGCAGCATGGTGCGGGATGCGTTGGTGGCGTCCGTCGCATGAACCGCCCCGTCCGTGAGGCGCCACAGGAGGTAGCTGTCCACCGTCCCGAACGCGAGCCGCCCGGCGGCCGCGGCGTCCCGCGCGCCCGGCACGCTGTCCAGCAGCCAGGCCAGCTTGGTGGCGGAGAAGTAGGGGTCGAGCAGCAGCCCGGTGCGCGCCTGCACGGCCGCGCCGTGGCCGCCGGCTTCCAGCGCGGCGCAGGCGGCGGCCGTGCGCCGGTCCTGCCAAACAATCGCGCGGTGCACGGCGCGGCCCGTGGCGCGGTCCCACAGCACGGTCGTTTCCCGCTGGCTGGCGATGCCCACCGCCGCGACCTGCCCCGCCGTGATCCCGGCCCGCTGCAGCGCCGCGCGCGCGGTGGAGAGCGTGGTGCGCCACAGGTCCTCCGGGTCGTGCTCGACCCAGCCGGGCTGCGGGTAATGCTGCGGGAACTCCTCCGACGCCTGCGCGACCGGCTCGACGCCGGGTCCGAACACCATTGCGCGGGATGACGACGTGCCCTGATCCAGGGCGAGCACATAGGTGACCATGGGCCTACACCCTTCCATGTCCTCGCCCCCTTTCCCACCCGGCGGGAAAGGGGGCGGTTCTTCGTCCCGCGGAAAAGCGTCAGCGCCTTCCGCCACGGCCGCGGCGCTGCGTTGCGGCGGGAGGCGCTTCGCTTTCCCGCCCTACGACGACCGCTGCCGTTTAGCTCCGCTTCGGCGGCGTCGCGGGCCAGCTCTTGATCAGCGCATCATAGTCCACCGTCTGGCCCGGCGGCTTCTCGTTCGCCAGCTTGCGCTGCGGGGCGATTGTGCCGGCGGCCTCGGCTTTTTTATACCAGTCCTCCGCCGACGTGCGCGGGTTCAGCTTCGGCCCGCACTCGCCCTGGACCTTGGACCGCTCCAGCCGCTCCATCACGCTGTCCTGCGCCGCGGCCAGGGCGTTCATCGCTTCCTGCGGCGTCTTGGTGCCGGCGGCGGCGTCGCCGATGTTCTGCCACCAAAGCTGCGCCAGCCGCGGATAGTCCGGGACGTTGTTGCCGGTCGGGGTCCACTGCACCCGCGCCGGGCTGCGGTAGAACTCGATCAGCCCGCCCAGTTGCGGCGCCCGGTCCGTGAAGGACGGGTGCCAGATGTCGCTTTCGCGGATGAAGGTCAGGCCGACATGGCTCTTTTTCAGGCTGACGCTCTTGGACACGCAGAACTGGGCATACAGCCACGCCGCGCTGCGCCGGTCGAGCGGCGCCGATTTCAGCATGGTCCAGGAACCGACATCCTGGTAGCCGAGCTTCATGCCGTCCTTCCAGTAGCTGCCCTTGGGCGACGGCGCCATGCGCCACTTGGGCGTGTTGTCGGCGTTCATCACCGGGAGGCCCGGCTTCACCATGTCAGCGGTGAAGGCGGTGTACCAGAAGATCTGCTGCGCCACGTTGCCCTGGGACGGCACCGGCCCCGACTCGCTGAATGTCATGCCCGGCGCCTGGGGCGGCGCATACTTCTTCAGCCATTCCAGATACTTGGTGACGGCATAGACCGCGGCCGGGCCGTTCACGTCGCCGCCGCGGGCGATGTCGCTGCCGACCGGGCGGCAGCCCTCCATGCGGATGCCCCATTCATCGACCGGCAGGCCGTTCGGCAGGCCCTTGTCGCCGTTCCCCGCCATGGACAGCCACGCATCGGTGAAGCGCCAGCCGAGCGAAGGGTCCTTCTTGCCGTAGTCCATGTGGCCGTAAACGCGGGTGCCGTCGATTTCCTTGACCTCGTTGGTGAAGAACTCGGCGATGTCCTCGTAGGCCGACCAGTTGGCGGGGACGCCCAGCTCATAGCCGTACTTGGCCTTGAACGCCGTCTTGAACGCCGGGCGGGTGAACCAGTCGTAGCGGAACCAATACAGGTTCGCGAACTGCTGCGTCGGGAGCTGATACAGCTTCTTGTCCGGCCCCGTCGTGAACGACAGGCCGATGAAATCTTCCAGGTCGAGGCCGGGGTTGGTGACCGCCTTGCCCTCGCCGGCCATGAAGTCGGACAGCGGCACGGTCTGGTTGTAGCGGGAATGGGTGCCGATGAAGTCGCTGTCGTTGACCCACATGTCGTACAGCCTGCGGCCCGACTGCATCTCGGTCTGGATCTTCTCGACGACATCGCCTTCCTGGATCACGTCGTGCTTGAGCCGGATGCCGGTGATCTCCGAGAATGCCTGCGCCAGTGTGCGGCTTTCGTACTCGTGCGTCGTCAGCGTTTCGGAGACGACGCTGATGTCCATGCCCGCGAACGGCTTCGCCGCGTCCGCGAACCATTGCATCTCGCGCATCTGCTCGTCCTTGCCGAGCGTCGAGGGCTGGAACTCGTTGTCCACCCACTTGCGCGCGGCGTCCATGCCCTGCCCGTATGACCGCCTTGTGCCCAGCACCAGGGCGGCTGCGGCAGACCCTGCCAGTAGATCACGACGTTTCACGCGCGTTTCCTTCCCTTTGCCCGCACGATGCGGGACGGTTGTTGTGAACTATGCGTAGCGGAACATTGCCGCCCCGAACAGGACCGAAGCGCCGAGCGCCGGCCACACGGCCTCGCCGCCGAGGCCGATCCACAGGACGTGGATGACGGCCGCGCCCAGCAGCGACACGAACAGCCGGTCGCCGCGCGTGGTGGGGAAGCGCAGGATGCCCCGGCGCGGCGCTTCCGGCCGCAGCAGCGCGAGCGCGGTCATGCCCGCCAGGGTCGCGGCCAGCAGCGCGAAGAACACCGCCGTTTGCCAGGTCCACGCCATCCAGGAAAAATCCGGCATCACACGCGCCCCAGGGCGAAGCCCCACATGCTACACGCGACCAAGGGCGAAGCCCTTGGCGATGTGGTTGCGCACGAACCAGATCACGAGCGCCCCGGGCAGCAGCGTCAAGACGCCAGCCGCCGCCAGCAAGCCCCAGTCCATGCCGGCCGCGGAGATGGTCCGCGTCATGATTGCCGCAATCGGCTTCGCGTTCACCGTGGTGAGGGTCCGCGCCAGCAGCAGCTCGACCCAGGAGAACATGAAACAGAAGAACGCGGCCACGCCGATGCCGTTGGCGATCAGCGGCAGGAAAATGCGCCCGAAGAAGCGCGGAAAGGAGTAGCCGTCGATCTGCGCGGTCTCGTCGATCTCGCGCGGCACGGCCGACATGAAGCCTTCCAGGATCCACACCGCGAGCGGCACGTTGAACAGGCAGTGCGCCAGCGCGATGGCCCAGGGCGTGTCGAACAGCCCGACCGCCGAGTACAGGTTGAAGAACGGCAGCGCGAACACCGCCGGCGGCGCCATGCGGTTCGACAGCAGCCAGAAGAACAGGTGCTTGTCGCCGAGGAAGCGGTAGCGGCTGAACGCATACGCCGCCGGCAGCGCGCAGGCGAGCGACAGCACGGTGTTGATGGCGACGTAAGTGAGCGAGTTAATATAGCCCGAGTACCACGACGGGTCCGTGAAGATGCGGACGTAGTTCGCAAGCGTCGGCGCATGGGGCCACAGCGAAACGCCGGAGGTGATCTCCGTGTTCGTCTTGAAGCTCATGTTCACCAGCCAGTAGATCGGCAGGCTGAGCGCCAGCAGGTAGGCCAGCAGGATCGCCCGGCGCGCGCTCACGGCGTCGGCTCCCGCGCCGCGTCGAGCTGCGTCATCGCGGTGAAGAACACCCAGCACACCAGCAGCGTCATCAGGTTATACACGAGGCTCATCGCCGCCGCCTTGCCCAGGTCGAATTGGCCGAGCGCCAGCTTCACGAGGTCGATGGACAGGAAGGTCGTCGAGTTGCCGGGGCCGCCGCCGGTGACGACGAACGGCTCGGTGTAGATCATGAAGCTGTCGATGAAGCGCAGCAGCACGCCGATCACCAGCACGCGCTTGAGCTTCGGCAGCTCGATGTTGCGGAACACCGCCCAGCGCCCGGCGCCGTCGATGCGCGCCGCCTGGTAGTAGGCGTCCGGAATCGCCCGCAGCCCCGCGTAGCACAGCAGCGCCACGAGCGAGGTCCAGTGCCACACGTCCATGACGATCACCGTGAACCACGCGGCGGTGGCGTTGCCGGCGTAGTTGTAGTCGATGCCAAGCCCGTTCACCGCCGCGCCGAACAGCCCGATGTCGGCCCGCGCGAACACCTGCCAGATCGTCCCCACCACGTTCCACGGCACCAAAAGCGGCAGCGCCATGACCACCATCGTGACCGCGAGCCGCCAGCCGCCGCGCGGCATGCACAGCGCCACCAGGATGCCGAGCGGCACCTCGATGGCGAGGATGATGGCGGAGAACACGAGGTTGCGCCCGAGCGCCGCCAGGAACCGGCCGCCCAGCTCGCTCGTGGGGTCCAGCAGCTCGCGGAACCAGCCCATGCCGTTCCAGAAGAACTGGTTGTTGCCGAAGCTGTCCTGCACCGAGTAGTTCACCACCGTCATCAACGGCAGCACGGCCGAGAACAGCACAACGGCGAACACCGGCAGCACCAGCAGCCAGGCGCGGTCGTCCCGGGGCTTCATAGCGGCGCCACCAGCCGGTCATCGGCGTAAACGTGGATGCGCGACGGCTCGATCCGCAGCCGCGCTTCCGACCCTTGGATCGCCGCGTCCGCCGCCACCCGCGCCACCAGCGGATGCCGGCCGAGCCGCACGCGCGCCAGCCGCACGCGCCCAAGGTCGTCGATGCGGTCCACCTGCACCGGCAGGCCGTCCGCGGCCAGCGCGGCGAAGTCCGGGCGCACCCCCACCTGCACCCGCCCGGCCGGCGCCGCGTAACGCCCGGCCAGGGCCAGCGCATGGCCGTCCACCCGCGCCTCCGCGCCGTCCACCGTCGCCGGCAGCAGGTTCATGCCGGGCGAGCCGATGAAGTGGCCCACGAAGGTGTGGCCGGGCCGGTCGAACAGCTCCGCCGGGGTGCCAACCTGCAGCACTTGGCCGCCGTTCATCACCACCACCTGGTCGGCAAAGGTCAGCGCCTCCGTTTGGTCGTGCGTGACGTAGATCATCAGCAGGTCGAGCGCGCGGTGCACCGCCTTGAGCTTGGACCGCAGCTCCCACTTGAGGCCGGGGTCGATTACCGTCAGCGGCTCGTCGAACAACACCGCGGCCACGTCCTGCCGCACCAGGCCGCGGCCGAGCGAGATCTTCTGCTTGGCATCGGCCGAAAGGTTGCGGGCCGGGCGGTCCAGCACGTCCAGCAGGCCGAGCATGGCCGCGGTTTTCCTCACCTGCGCCGAAACCTCCGCCGCCCCCATGCCGCGGTTGCGCAGCGGGAAGGCAAGGTTTCCCGCGACCGTCATGGTGTCGTAGATCACCGGGAACTGGAACACCTGGGCGATGTTGCGCCGCTCGGTCGGCAGCGCCGTCACGTCGCGGCCGTCGAACAGCAGCCGCCCCACCGTCGGCTGCACCAGGCCGGAGATGATGTTGAGCAGCGTCGTCTTGCCGCAGCCGGAAGGTCCGAGCAGCGCATACGCCTTGCCCTGCTCCCAAACGTGGTGCAGCGGGCGCAGCGCGTAGTCCGCGTCCGTTTTCGGCCGCGGCCCGTAGGCGTGGGCAATGCCGTCGAGCGTGATCTGCGCCATCAGGCCACCGCCTCGGCCAGCGGCTGCGCCGGCGCCGGCACGAACCGGCCGGCGCCGTCGAACGCCATCACCTGCGAAGGGTGGACATGCACCTGCAGCGCCTGCCCCGGCGGCAGGTCCACGACGCCGGGCAGCAGCGCCACCCAGGTCTCCGCCCCGACATCGACGTGCACGAAGCTTTCGGACCCGGTGATCTCCGTCACGGACACCCGGCCCTCGAACCCCAGATAGCCCGGCGGCGGCGGGCCGAGCGACAGGTGTTCGGCGCGGAAGCCGAGCCGGGCTGCGCCGGGCACCAGCGCCGGCAGCACGTCGGCGTCCAGCTCGTTCAACGGCGGGTCGCTGAACACCCGCGCCGCTTCCAGCGTGTCCGGGTGCCGATATACCGCCGCCGTCGGCCCGCTCTGGGTCACGCGGCCTTCCCACAAGGTCGTGGTCCGGCCGCCGAGCAGCAACGCTTCCATCGGCTCCGTCGTGGCATAGACCAGGATGGCGCCGGTCCGGGCGAACAAGGGCGGCAACTCCTCCCGCAGCTCCTCGCGCAGCTTGTAGTCGAGGTTGGCCAGCGGCTCGTCCAGCAGCACCAGCGCCGCGCGCTTCACCAGCGCCCGCGCGATGGCGGTCCGCTGCTGCTGCCCGCCGGACAACTGGCCCGGCAGCCGGCGCAGCAGCGGCTCCAGCCGCAACAGCCGCGCCGCCTCCGCCACCCGGGTTTCCCGCTCGGCCCGCGGCAGCCCGGCGATGCGCAGCGGCGAGGCGATGTTCTCGTAAACCGAAAGCGTCGGGTAGTTCACGAACTGCTGGTAAACCATCGCCACCGAGCGCCGCCGCACCGGCACGCCCGTCACGTCGTCGCCGTCCAGCAGGATGCGGCCCCGGTCCGGCCGGTCCAGCCCGGCCATCACCCGCATCAGGGAGGTCTTGCCCGACAGGGTCGGCCCCAGCAGCACGTTCAGCGTCCCGCGCTCAAGCGTGAGCGACACGCCGTCCAGCACGGCCGCGCCGGGCACGCCAAGGCCGACATCCTGCAGCACAAGGCTCACGCCACCGCCACCCGCCCCGGCGCGTGGACAGTCGCCATGGCGGCGTCCAACGCCTCGATCTGCTGCGCGTCCAGCCGTAGGCCGAGCTTGGACCGGCGCCACACCACGTCCGCGCCGCGCCGCGCCCATTCCTCGCGCACGAGGTAGTCCACCTCCGCCTGCGTCAGCCCGGCGCCGAAATCGCGTCCCATGGCCTCCATGCTGCCGGCCTCGCCCACAACCGCGGCGGCGCGGGTGCCGTAGGCGCGGACCAAGCGCCGGGCCAAGGCGGGCGGCAGGAACGGCGCGCGGGCGGCCAGTTGCGCCACCTCCGCGTCGAACCCGTCCTGCGCGAAGTCGCCGCCGGGCAGGGGCGCCGATGCGGTCCAGCCGGGGGCAAGGCCCCGCGCCGCGGGCAAGTGCGGGGCGAGCCGCGCCAACGCCGCCTCGGCCAGCCGCCGGTAGGTGGTGATCTTGCCGCCGAACACCGACAGCACGGGGGCGCCGCCGCCGGGCGCGTCGAGCTTCAGAACGTAGTCCCGCGTCGCCTCCTGCGCCGCCGAGGCGCCGTCGTCATACAGCGGGCGCACGCCGGAATAGGACCAGACGACATCGCCGGGTGTCACGGGCTTGACGAAGTACTCGCTCGCGGCGCGGCAGATGTAGCCGACCTCCTCCGCCGTGGCGTGCACGGCTGCCGGGTCGCCCTTGTAGTCGAGGTCCGTGGTGCCGATCAGGGTGAAGTCGGTTTCATACGGGATGGCGAAGAAGATGCGGCCATCCGCGTTCTGGAAAATGTAGCAGCGGTCGTGATCGTAGAGCCGCCGCACCACGACGTGGCTGCCCTGGACCAGCCGCACCGTCGCGGGCGCGTTGGAGCGCATCACGGTGGACAGCACCTCCCCCACCCACGGCCCGGCCGCGTTCACCAGCGCGCGTGCCCGCACCGTGCGCCGCGCGCCGTGCTCATCCGTGAGCGTCAGCGCCCACCCGTCCCCGTCCCGCACCGCGGACGCGACCCGCGTGCGCGTCAGCACGTCCGCGCCCCGGTCGGCGGCGTCCCGCGCGTTCAGCACGACCATGCGGCTGTCCTCCACCCAGCAATCCGAGTACTCGAACCCCAGGGTGAACTCAGGCTTCAGCGGCGCGCCGGCCGGGTCGTGGCGCAGCCGGACGGTTCGGGTCTTGGGCAGCAAGCGCCGCCCACCCAGGTGGTCGTACAGGAACAGCCCGGCGCGCAGCAGCCAAGCCGGACGCTGCCCCCGGTTGTGCGGCAGCACGAAGCGCAGCGGCCAAACGATGTGCGGCGCCATGCGCCAGATGACCTCGCGCTCCAGCAGCGCCTCGCGCACCAGGCGGAACTTCCGGTGCTCCAGGTAGCGCAGCCCGCCGTGGATCAGCTTGGTGGAGGCGGAGGAGGTTCCGCCGCCGAGGTCTGCCTGCTCGCACAGCAGCACCGACCAGCCGCGCCCGGCGGCGTCGCGCGCGATGCCGCAGCCGTTGATGCCGCCGCCAATCACCGCGAGGTCGTATTGCTGGTCCGCTTTCACTCTTGCGCCTTCGGTTTGTTCGGACAACAGCGTATTCCCTCCCCATCCGAACATCAAGACGAACATCCGTCGCCGCCCAGCCCGGCGCTCAATCCTCCGGCTCCATCGGCCCTCCCGCTTCCACCACCTCCACGCCGTGCAGCCGGCACAGCTCGGCGGCGGCCGGGTCGAGCCGGTCGGTCACCAGCGTGTCCACCTCCGACAGGTGTGCCACCCGGACCGGCGCCTGCCGGGCGAACTTGCTGCTATCCGTCACCAGCACCACCCGGCGGGCGTGCTCGATGATGGCGCGGCTGACCCGCACTTCCCGCAGGTCGAAGTCGAGCAGCGTCCCGTCCGCGTCGATGGCGGAGGTGCCGATCACCGCAATGTCCACCCGGAACTGGTTGATCAGGTCCACCGTCGCCGCACCCGTCACGCCGCCGTCCGAGCGGCGCACCGTCCCGCCAGCCATCACCACCTCGACCCCTGGGCGGCGATACAGCTCCATCGCGACGTGCAGGTTGTTGGTGATCACCAGCAGCCCCTCGTGCCGGGCGAGCGCGCGGGCGGCCTCTTCCGTCGTCGTGCCGATGTTGATGAACAAGGACGACTGCGCCGGCACCAGCCGGGCCGTGGCCTCCCCGATCAGCCGCTTGTGCGGCTGCGCCACCAGGCGGCGGGCGTCGTAGGCGAGGTTCTGCACGCCCGACGCGATCATGGCGCCGCCATGCACCCGGGTCAGCATCCGCTGCCCGCACAGGTCGTGCAGGTCGCGGCGGATGGTCTGCGGCGTCACGCCGAACCGCCCGGCCATCTCGTCCACGCCCACCCGGCCGGTCTCGCGGGCGAGCGCGATGATCTCGGATTGACGACGGGACGACGTGCTCACGCTGGGTGCTCCGGGCTGCCGCGGCCGGATTGTCCATGGGATCGGCGGCGCTGCCAACCCGGTCGAGGCCGGTCGGGACTTCATGCGGCCGCGACGAAGCCGACCACCTCGCGCCAGGTCTGGAAACCCGGCAGCAGCCAAAGCCTGGCGCAGGTCGCGGAGGCGCTTGGGGTGAGCTGCAAGACGGTGGCGAACGCTTGCAGCGGGATCAGGGGCCGGCGACTTGGTGCGCTTGTCGATTGAGATAGGCATCGTTTAAGGTCCCATGTGCAGCAAGTGCGCAAAAAACAGCCAAGACCTTTGATTGCCGGGCGGCTTTCTCCGGGACGGCCTTTGTGATGGGGCGGGGTTTCCGCCTGCTCGCGCGCAACGGTGAGGAACGGGATTTGCACGGATGCGTTCGGTCGGTTTCTGTGGTTGGAGTTGCTGATGGCGGGCTGGGTCACGACGCTGCGTTTCGCCCTTGTTTCCGGCGCCATCGCCAGCGCGACATCGACGGCCGCCTTGGCGCTGCTCGCGCGGGCGGAAGGCAAGGGCGCGTTCCAGCCCGTGAACGCCACGAGCCATTGGAAGAACGGGGAGCAAGCCGCCGCGTTCAAGCAAGCCGACCTTGCCCACACGGCGGTCGGGTATGCGACGCACCACGCGGCAACCGTGTTCTGGGCCGTGCTTTTCGAGCGCTGGGTCGGCGTGCGCCGCCCGGCCGCGGCCTTGCCGTTGGTGCTGGACGCCCTGGCGGTGTCGGCCTTTGCCGCGGCCGTGGATTACGGGGCGACGCCCAAGCGGTTCACCCCGGGGTGGGAGTTCGTGCTGTCCAAGCGGTCGATGGCGGCGGCCTACGCCGCGATGGCGCTCGGGCTGGCGGCGGGGGCCTCGGTCAACCGGCGGGCCGGGTGAGCCGCGCCGGGTTGCGCCGTGCGGCGGGGGACCGATGATGCGCGAAGGCATGATCGTGGCCCCGCAGCCGGAAGCGGTGGAGGCCGGGGCGCTCGTTCTCCGCGACGGCGGGAACGCGGTTGATGCGGCCATCGCCTGCGCCCTCGTGCAGACGGTGGTTGACCCGCTGATGTGCGGCATCGCCGGGTTCGGCAGCCTGCACATCCTCCATGCCGCTTCCGGCCGCCACGCGATCATCGACGCCCACGCCCGCTGCCCGGCCGCGGTCCGCCCGGACATGTGGGAAAACTTGATCCTGGGCGAAACCACCGACGGCTTCGGGTTCATCCTCCGGGACCATGTGAACGAGCGCGGCTACGGCGCCGTGGCCGCGTCCGGCATCCTGCGCGCGTTCTCCGAGGCGGTCGCGGAGTTCGGCACCCTGCCTTGGCGCAAGGTGGTCGCCCCGGCAATCGCGGAGGCCGGGCGCGGGTTCGTGGTCCGCCCCCATGTCCATACGGTCTGGACGCAGGACGAGCGGCAGTTCGGCCGGCTCAACTACGGGGACAAGCTCGGGGTTTCGGAAACCGGCCGCCGCGTTTACCTGCAGCCGGACGGGGCCTACAAGACGCTGGGGCAGCGGATCAACAACCCGGACATGGCGCAGTCGCTCCAGCGCGTGGCGGAGGAAGGGGCGGAGACCTTCTCGGACGGCGCCATGGCCGAGGAGATCGACGCCGACTTCCGGGCGCATGGCGGGCTGCTCCGGGCGTTCGACCTCAGCGCATACCGCACTTCCCGTCCCGAACCGCTCTGGGGGGAGTACCGGGGCCACCGGATCGCCACCAACCCCCCTCCGGGCGGCGGCATCCTGCTCCTTGAGATCCTGCAAATCCTGGAGAACTTCGACATCGCGGCCATGGGGCACAACTCCGCCCGGCACATCGCCGTGCTGGCGGAGGCCATGAAATGCGCCACGCGCGACAAGGACCTCCATGTCAGCGACCCGCAATTCGTGGACGTGCCCATCGCGCGGCTGACGGGCAAGGCCTATGCCCACGAGGCCGCGGAACGGATCAAGGGCGGCGAGCGATTCTCGGTGCCGCGGCTCAAGGCGGAGCCGGCCAACACGACCCATGTTTCGTGCATGGACAGGGAGGGTAACGTCGTGTCCCTGACCCATTCGCTCGGCATCCCTTCGGGCGTCATCACGGCGGGGCACGGCTTCATGCACAATGGCTGCATGTCGGTGTTCGATCCCCGGCCGGGCCGCACGGGGTCCATCGCGCCGGGCAAGAGCCGGTTCGCGTCCATGGCGCCGACGGTCGTGTTCCGGGACGGCCGCGCGTGCATGAGCATCGGGGCGCCGGGCGGCACCTACATCCCGCTTGCCGTCGCGCAGGCGATCATGAACGTCATCGACTTCGGGATGACCATGCAGGAGGCGGTGTCGGCCCCGCGGGTGTCCGCCACGAGCGACGCCATCGCGGTGTCGAACCGCGTGCCGCGCTACGTCACGGACGAGCTTGCGGCGCAGGGCTACCCGGTGGCCCGGTCGCCGCTGAGCTACGCCTTTGCCGGCGTGCACGGCATCGCCGCCGGGCCGGACGGGCGCCTGACGGGTGGGGCCGACCCGCAGCGCGACGGCATGGCGCTTGCAGTCCGGTCTTGAGATTGCATTCAGTTCTAAAAAAGGACACTCAATCTCGGAGCAGGGGGTCCACCCGGTTGGCGAGCTTGAGGGCGTGCGGCGTTGAGGCGGGGAGCATCTTGGAGGGTGAGATGGACGACGAACTGAGGGCCTACCTCGATGCGATGCGCAGCGAGTTCAACGACGCGCAGGAGCGGCTGCTGAACCGGCTGGCTGCGGAGCAGCGCTCCCAGCGAGAACGCGACCGCAAGGCTGATGGCTAGGCTGGGCGCCAGCGGCCTCCCGGGGCGCCGCCGTGCCCGGAAGGTCGCTGCCGCCCGGCAGTGCCGCGCCTCGGGCTTCCCAGGGGCTGAGAACCGTTTATGAGGAGCAGGCTCCTTCTGGCCGCAGCCGTCGCGCTCTTGCTCGGGCGCCCGGCATGGGCCGACAAGGCGTCCGATACCCTGACCTGGACGACGGGGCGCGAGCTTGCGTTCTCCCTGCCTTACTTCGTCACCTCGCGCGAGCAGCTCATCATCGAGTCGCTGAGCCACGACACGCTGGTCTATCGGACGCCGAAAAGCGGGCAGTACGAGCCGCTCCTCGCGACAAGCTGGCGCTGGGTCGATGACACCACGCTTGAGTTCCAGTTGCGGGACGGCGTGACCTTCCACAACGGCGCCCCCTTCGGCGCGGACGACGTGGTTTACACCCTGAAATACGTGTCGGCGCCGGACTCCGGCGTGGTGACGCGCGCCAACGTCAGTTGGATCAAGGATGTCGAGAAGGTGGACGAGCGCACCGTCCGCATCCGCACCAACGGCCCGTTCCCGGCCGCCCTGGAGTTTCTTGCCGGCCCCGACCCGATCTTCCCGAAAGGGCTGTTCGACGACATCAAGAAGGACGCCGCCGGGCGCCCGAATTATGCCAGTGTGAAGCCGGTGGGAACCGGGCCTTACGCCATCACGGAGGGGAAGCCGGGCCAGTCCGTCACGCTCACGCGCAACGAGCGCTACTTCGGCGGCGTCAAGGGCCGGCCAGCCATCAAGACGATCGTGTTCCGCACGATTGCGGACCCGCAGACCCAGATGACCGAGCTGCTGGCCGGCGGGGTGGACTGGATGTGGGAGCTGTCGAAGGACCAGGCGGACCGCCTGCGCGAACTCGGCCTCGTCAACGTGGTCAGCGCGCCCACCATGCGGATCAACTTCCTGCAGTTCGACGCCGCCGGGAAGTCCGGCGACACCCCCCTGAAAGACCTCAAGGTCAGGCAGGCCATCGCGCACGCGGTGAACCGGGAGGCCATCGCCAAGGCGCTCGTCGGCAGCTCGGCGGAGGTCGTCAACGCCGCGTGCTACCCGACGCAGTTCGGCTGCACGGAGGAGGTCGCGACCTACAAGTACGACCTCGCCGCGGCCCGGCGGCTGATGGCGGAGTCCGCCACTCCCAAAGGGTTCACGGCCGACCTCCTCGCCTACCGCGACCGCGACGTGGCGGAGGCGGTCGCGGCGGGCCTGGCCAAGATCGGCATCCGCGCCAACCTGCGCTACCTGCAATACAAGGCGATGGTGGACCTCATCTGGAACAACAAGGCGGCGATGGTGGACAGCACCTGGGGGTCCTCCTCCATGAACGATGTGTCGGCGATCACCAGCAACTTCTTCACCGGCGGGCGCGACGACTATTGCATGGACGACGCCATCGCGCAGGACTTGAAGCGCGGCGACACGACGATTGACCCGGAACAGCGCAAGGCGGCCTACAAGCGGGCGCTTGCGGCCATTGCGGACAAGGTGTGCTGGCTGCCGATGTTCGCCTACTCGCTCGACTACGCCTTTTCCAAGGACCTGAACTTCACGCCGACCACGGACGAAATCCCGCAATTCTACCGGGCCTCATGGAAGTAGCGCCCCGGCCCGGCGGCGCGCCATGACCCGGTTCATCCTGCGGCGGCTGGTCCTGCTGGCCTGCGTCCTCGCCGCCGTGTCGGTCATCACCTTCGTGCTGCTGCGGGTGAGCGGCGATCCCGCCGTGGCGATGGCCGGCGAAGGGGCGACGGCCGAGGACGTGGCCTACGTGCGGCGGGAATACGGCCTCGACCAGCCGCTGCCCGTGCAGTTCGCGCACTGGGCCGGCCGTGCGCTGCAAGGGGACCTGGGCGTTTCGAAGTTCCTGCAGCAGCCGGTCGCCGCCATCGTCCTGGACAGGCTGCCGGTCACCCTGACCTTGGGGCTTGCCGCCCTTCTCGTCGCAACCCTGGTCGCCGTGCCGCTCGGCGTCCTCGCCGCCGTGCGCCAGGGCGGCCCCGCCGACCATCTCGCCAGCGCGGTGGCCATCTCCGGCCAGGCCATGCCGACCTTCTGGCTCGCTTTGATCCTCATGGCGGTGTTCGGCGCCCGGCTGCGCTGGGTGCCGATCAGCGGCGACCAGACCTGGCGGCACTTCATCCTGCCCGCGGTCGCGCTGGCCTTCTACGCCATCCCCTCCTTGATGCGCCTGACGCGCTCGGGGATGCTCGACGTGCTCGGGTCCGACTACATCCGCACCGCCCGCGCAAAGGGCCTCAGCGAAGGCAAGGTCGTGTTCAAGCACGCCCTGCGCAACGCCGTGCTGCCCATCGTGTCGCTCGCGGCCGTGCAGCTCGGCTTCATGCTCGGCGGGTCGGTCGTGATCGAGGCCATCTTCTCGATCAACGGCCTGGGCAACCTGTCGTGGCAGTCCATCAAGCGGGCCGATGTCGAGGTGATGCAGGCGGTGGTGCTCGTCCTGAGCTTCATCTTCGTCGCGCTGACCTTCCTGGCCGACGTGCTGAACGCCCTGCTCGACCCCCGGATACGCGCCTGATGGACGCCGGCATCCCCGGCGCCGCCGGGCAGGACGATCCTGGCGCGGAGGCGCTGCCGGCCTGGCGCTGGCCATCAACCGTGAGCCTGAACGTCGGCGGCGCCATCCTGGCCGTCTGGGTCGCGCTGGCGCTTGCGGCCCCGCTGGTCACGCCGCACGACCCCTACGCGCAGGACCTCGGGTCGCGGCTGCTGCGCCCGTTCTGGGAGGCGAAAAGCTCGGCTGCCCACCTGCTGGGAACGGACGGGTTCGGGCGGGACTACCTGGCGCGCATCCTTTACGGCAGCCGCGCGTCGCTCGTCATCGGTTTCTGCGCGGCGGCCATTGCCGGCGTGATCGGCACGGCGATGGGCCTCGTGGCCGGGTATGCCGGCGGGCGGGTGGACGCGGCGGTGCTGTTCCTGCTCACCGTGCGGCTCGCGATGCCCGTGATCCTGATCGCGCTCAGCCTGGTGTTCCTGGTCGGCAACTCATTGACAACCATTGTCCTGGTGCTCGGCTTCCTGATGTGGGACCGGTTCGCCGTGGTGGCCCGGACCTCCGCCCTCCAAGCGTCCAGCCGCGACTACGTGCGCGCGTCCGAGCTCCTGTCCTCCCCGCCCTGGTGGATCGCGCTCCGGGTGATCCTGCCGAACATCGCGGGGCCGCTGATCGTTGTCCTTACCCTTGAGATCGCCCATGCCATGCTGCTGGAAGCGGCCCTGTCCTTTCTCGGCATCGGGGTGGCCCCGCCCACGCCCTCGCTCGGGGCCATGATATCGGAAGCGCGGCCCTATCTGTTCTTCGAGTTCTGGATGATCGCGCTCCCCGGCGCCGCCCTGTTCTCCATCGTGCTCGCGGTCAACCTGCTCGGCGACGGGCTGCGCGACTGGACCGCCGGCGCCGGGCGCAGGCGGTGAGCGCCGCTGGCGGGGAGCCGGTCCTCCAGGTCCGCAACCTCTCGATCCCGCTTCCCGGGGGCGCGGACCGGCGCTTCGCGGTTGAGGGCCTCACGCTCGACCTGCGGCCCGGCGAGGTGCATTGCGTGGTCGGCGAGTCCGGGTCGGGCAAGTCCATGCTCGCGTCGGCCATCATGGGGCTGCTCCCGCGCGGGCTTCAGCCATCCGGGGGCGAGATCGTGTTCGAGGGGGCGGACCTGCTCCGGGCCTCGCAGCGCAGCCTGCGTAGCCTGCGCGGGCGCAAGGTCAGCATGATCTTCCAGGACCCGATGACCGCGCTCAACCCTTGCTTCCGCGTCGGCAGCCAGTTGCGGGAAGCCCTCGGCGCGCACGGCGTGCGCAGCGGCCCGCGCCGGCTGGCCGAGCTGCTCGACGCCGTGCGGATCGGCGATCCCGGGCAGGCCCTGCGCGCCTACCCGCACCAGCTTTCCGGAGGGCAGCGGCAGCGGGTCATGATCGCCATGGCCATGGCGCTCAACCCGGCCGTGCTGATCGCCGACGAGCCGACCACCGCCCTTGACGTGACGACGCAGGCCGAAATCCTGTCGCTCATGGGCGCCCTGCAGCGCGAGCGGGGCACCGGCGTGCTGTTCATCACCCACGACTTCGGCGTGGTGGCCGAGATCGCCGACCGCGTGGCGGTGATGCGGCATGGCCGGATCGTCGAGCAGGGCGAACCCGAGGACTTGCTGCGCCGCCCGGCCCACGACTACACCCGCCGGCTGATCGAGGCGATCCCGCGCCTTTCCCGGGCGTCGGACCGCGCCCGGTCGCCGGCGCCGCCGGTTGTCAGGGTCGAGGAGGCCCGGAAAACCTTTCGGGTCCGCCAAGGATTGCTGCGCCGCCCCCGCGTCGTCGAGGCGCTGCAAAACGTGTCGCTGTCCGTCCAGCCGGGGCGCACGCTCGGCATCGTGGGCGAGTCCGGGTCCGGCAAGAGCACGCTGGCCCGCTGCCTGGTCCGCCTGGACACGCTGGACAGCGGCAACATCCATATCGCCGATGTCCCCGTCGGCCCGGCGCGGGGCGAGCAACTGAAACGCCTGCGCCGCTCGGTGCAGATGATCTTCCAGGACCCTTACTCGTCCCTGGACCAGCGGCGCACGGTGGCCTCCATCCTGTGCGAAGGGCCGGTCAACGGCGGGATGCCCAGGACGGAGGCGCTGCGGCAGGCCCGCGACCTGCTGGACCGGGTGGGCCTTTCCGCGTCGAGTCTCGGCCGCACGCCCGGCGAGTTCTCGGGTGGGCAGCGCCAAAGGCTCTGCATCGCCCGCGCCGTGTCCATGCGGCCGAAGGTGCTGATCGCCGACGAGCCGGTTTCGGCGCTCGACGTGTCCGTGCAGCGGCAGGTGCTCGACCTGTTCGCCGAGCTTCGGCAGGATTTCGACATCGCGATGGTCTTCATCACCCATGACGTCAGGGTGGCCGCGGAAATCTGCGACGAGGTGGCCGTGATGTTCCGCGGCAAGGTCGTTGAGCGGGGCCGGGCCGCGGAGGTGTTCGGGAACCCGCAAGAGGAATATACGAAGCGGCTGCTCAGCGCGGTGCCGGGCACGCGCCTGATCCCGGCAGCCTACCGGGGCTGAGGCTCGGCCTGTGCCTGCAGGAGCCTACGCAGGAGATGCGCCGCGACGGGGAGGCAGGGCGCGGGCGTCCGGCAGGATGCGCCCCCGCTTCAGCAGGTCCAGCAGGTGCGTCGCGGCCGGCGTGAGCGGAAGGTCGGTGCGGGTGATGGCGACCATCGGCAACGCGGCCAGCTCCTCCTTGACCGGGATCGTGGTCAGCAGCCCCTGGGTCAGGGCCGCCTCGTTCCATTGCACGGGAACCATCGCCAGCAGGTCGCTGTGCAGCAGGCAGGTCATCAGCGTCAGCGCGGACTGGCTGCGCAGCACGAGGTTCGGCGGCGGCAGCCGGTGCTGCGCGAAGATCGCGCCCAGTTCGGCCTCCGCCTCGGCCGTGATGGAGGTCGTCGCCCATTCCGCCTTGCAAAGCTGCGCGAGCGACGTGGCCGAGGCGAGCGGATGGCTGCTGCGGCACAGCACGGCGCGGCGGTTCGGCGACACCAGCTCGCGCGCCAGTTCCGAGGAGATTCTTTGGCCGGGGTCCACGCCGATGTAGAAGTCCACGCTGCTGTTGCGCAGGCCGGGTTCCAGGGTCGGGTAAACGCCCTCGATGATGTGCAGCTTCACGTCCGGGTAGCGCCTGCGGAACGGCGCCAGCGCGGACGGCAGCAGGGCGAGGTGGGCGGCGATGGACAGGCCCGCCGTGACCATGCCCGTGGTGTGGCCGCAAAGCTGCTCGATCTCCTCGCGGGTGCGCCGGACCTCGTGCAGGATGGAGGCCGCCCGCCGCACGAAGGCCTGGCCCAGCGGGGTCGGAACCACGCCGCGCGCCCGGCGCTCGAACAGCGCGCCGCCCAGTTGCCGCTCCAGCTCGGCCAGGCTCCGGGTCAGGCCGGGCTGCGTGACCTTGAGGGCGCGGGCCGCGGCGCGGATGCTGCCCTGTTCGGCCACGGCCACGGCCTCACGGAAATTCTGCAGCTTCATCGCGCTCCGCCAGCGATAATCATCCCGCATCACCCGACGGAGACTGCTATCTTCCGTCCCGCCGTTCAACCTGGAATACCTGGCTCAACAACAAGCAGAGGGCGTCAAGGTGGAGATGGTGGATGTCCTGATCGCCGGGGCGGGGCCGGTGGGCTTGTCGCTGGCGATCGAGCTTGGCACGCGCGGCGTTTGCTGCCAGGTCATTGAACGCAACGACCGCGTCGGCTACAGCCCCCGCGCCAAGACAACCAACGTCCGGACGCGGGAGCACCTGCGCCGTTGGGGCATCGCCGACGCCTTGCGGGCGGCGTCCCCCATGCCGCCCGACCACCCGTCCACCGTTGTGTTCGCGACGCGCATGTCCGGCTGGCCGCTGGCCCGGTTCGAGAACGCCCTGAACGGCAGCCGCGAACGCAACAACTTGTATTCGGAAGAAGCGCAGTGGGTGCCGCAATACATCCTGGAGGAAGTTCTCCGGCAGCACGCTTCGTCGCTGCCCGGCGTGTCCATCTCCTTCAACACGGAGCTGGCCTCGTTCACCGAAACCGGCGACGGCGTGGTGTCGGAGGCCAGGGACCGGGCGGCCGGCGCCGTGCGGGAAATCCGCAGCGCCTTTCTGGTCGGCGCCGACGGGGCACGGAGCGCGGTGCGGGAGCGGATCGGCGCGGCCATGGTCGGACGCGGCGCCCTTGCCAGCAACTACAGCATCATCTTCCGCGCGCCCGACCTGGCCGAACGCCACGGCCTCGGCCCCGCGATCATGTACTGGATGGTGAACGAGGACGTGCCGTCGCTGCTCGGGCCGATGGACGGCGCCGGGCTGTGGTTCTTCATGGCGACCCGGCTGGCCGGCGACGTCGATCCCCGCACCGTTGATCCCGCCGAGCTGATCCGCCGGGGCACCGGCCTGCACGGCTTGGCGGTGGAGGTCGTGGGCACCGACGCCTGGACCGCGCACCAGTTGATCGCCGACCGTTATGCGACCGCGCGCGTGCTGCTGGCGGGCGACGCTTGCCACCTGCACCCGCCATTCGGCGGCTTCGGGATGAACATGGGGATCGGCGACGCCGTTGACCTCGGCTGGAAGATCGCGGCAACCGTGCAGGGCTGGGGCGGCCCGGCGCTGCTCGCTTCCTACGAGGCCGAGCGGCGCCCCGTGCACGAGCGGACCATTGCGGAGGCGGTCGCCAACTACGCGCTGGTCGGCAACCAGCTCGTGCAGCCCGGCATCGAGGACCCAGGCCCGGTCGGCGCCGCGACGCGGTTCGAGGTGAGCGAGATCATCAACGCGACCAAGGTGCGCGAGTTCAAGACGCTCGGCATCGTGCTCGGCTACCGCTACGACGGCTCGCCGGTCATCGTGAACGACGGAAGCGCGCCGCCGGTGTCCGACCCGATCCTGTATGTCCCGTCCGCGCATCCGGGCTGCCTCGCGCCGCATCTGTGGCTGGAGGACGGGTCGTCGCTTTACGACCATTTCGGCCCGGGCTTCACGGTTCTCGTCACTGCCGGCGAGGCCGCCGACGCCCAGGCCTTTGCCGCCGCGGCGGCGGAGCGCGGTGTTCCGTTGACGGTTCTGGCGCCTGGGAACGCGCGGCTCCCGGGACGCTACGCCGCCCGTTTCGCGCTGATCCGCCCCGACCAGCATGTGGCCTGGCGCGGCGACACGGTTCCGGACGACGTGTCCGGCCTGCTCGGCCAGGTCACGGGCCACGCCCTTTCAAAGCAGCCGGCGCGGGACGGCGTGCTGCAGCTTTCCGGAGACTGAGCATGGACACGGCGCTTCACACGACGCAATGGGGCGACGCCGGCCCCCTCGTGGTCATGGTGCACGGCAACGCCCAAGGCAGCGAGGTGGGCGGCGACCGCCACTTCTCGCGGCAGGCGGCCCTTGTGGGCGGCTGGCGCGTCGTCGTGCCGGACCGCCCGGGCCACGGACGCAGCCCGTCGCCGGGCCGCCCCGACGACGCCGAAGCGGATGGCAAGCTGGTTGCGGAGCTGCCGGCCTTTGCGGCGGCGGCCGGCACGTCACGATTGCGTCGCCCCACCATTTCCCGCAACTCGTGTCGGACGAGTTCAACCAGCTCCTGGCGCAGTTCATGACGGATGCGGAAAAGGCCGGGGCGCCGGCCTGACGACGGGGTGCAGGAGGGGAGGGCGGCTACGGGCGCTGCCCTCCCAGCCCTAGCCGCATGGCCGCGGCGCGGCGCCGCTTACGCCGCGACGACGCGCTGACGCTGTTCGCCGAGACCTTCGACGCCGGCCTGCATGACCTGGCCCACGCGCAGGAACACCGGCTCCGGCTTCCTGCCCAGGCCCACGCCGGGCGGGGTGCCCGTTGCGATCACGTCGCCGGGGTGCAGCGTCATGAAGTGGCTGACGTAGCTCACCAGCTTGCGGACGCCGAACACCATGGTGTTCGTGCTGCCGTCCTGCATACGCTGGCCGTCCACGTCGCACCACAAGCGCAGCGCCTGCGGGTCCGGCACCTCGTCCTTGGTCACCATCCACGGTCCGGTCGGGCCAAAGGTGTCGCAGCCCTTGCCCTTGTCCCAGGTGCCGCCGCGCTCGGCCTGGTACTCGCGCTCGCTCACGTCGTTGCACACGCAATACCCAGCGACGTGATCCATGGCCTCCGCCTCGGGCACATACGACCCTTTCGTCCCGATGACGATGCCAAGCTCGACCTCCCAATCCATCTTGACCGAGCCGCGCGGCATCAGCGCGTCGTCGAACGGTCCGCAGAACGCGCCGAGCGACTTCAGGAACACGATCGGCTCCTTGGGCAGCGCCATGCCGGCTTCGGCCGCGTGGTCGGCGTAGTTCAGGCCGATGCAGATGTAGTTGACCGGACGCGCGACGCAGGCGCCGATCCGCGCGGAGCCGTCCACGCTTGGCAGGCTGGCAGGATCAATGGCGGCCAGCTTGGCGAGGCTGGCCGGAGCCAGCGCCGCGCCGTCGATGTCGCCGACATGGCCCGACAGGTCGCGAAGGGTGCCGTCGGGACCGAGCAGGGCGGGCTTCTCGGAGCCGGGCGGTCCGACACGCAGCAGCTTCATGGCTTGTTCTCCGGTTTGCGGGTTTGTGCCCGCTGGGTTATGGCGCCTGCGGTCAGGAGGCCATCGGCGTGGGCGTGCCGGCCTCGGGGGTGGGCAGGCCGATGGAGGGGATGGTGTCCGGCTGGTAGTGCCCGGCGCGTATGGCCGGCTGCAGCGCCGCGAACGGCTGGCCCGCCCGGTGCGCGGCCAGCACCTTGTCCGGGTCGAAGAAAGTCCCGATCGGGTTGGACTGGAAGTCCGGCGAGGTGCGCATGAAGCGCGTGGACTGCGCCCAGTCGCCCATATTGTCGCTTTGCAGTTCCACGTGGTTGCCTTCGGGGTCGCGGTAGTAGAGCGAGATGGTCATGCCGTGGTCCAGCGCAAAGGCCGGCAGGATGCCTGCGCCTTTCAGCCGTTCAAAGGAGGACATCAGGTCGTCAAAGCTCGCATACTCAAAGGCGCTGTGGTGCATGCCGGTGTGCTTGACCTTGTCGGCGTCGTCTTCCAGCCCGGGCGCCGACAGGAACGCCACGCGGTGGTTGGCCTCGTCGTTGGTGGTCCAGGCGTTGTTGGTGTCCTGGAACGTGACCTCAACGCCCACCACGGTTTTATACCAGTCCACCATCTGCTGCAGGCGGCTCGTCTTGAGCGTGACGTGGTGAAACACGGGCCTGATCGTCTGCATGGCCATCTCCCTGTGTTGTTGCCCGCCCTTCGGTGCACCGGGCGGTGTGTTGGCCGGATTGATAAACGGAACGGCCACGCCGAAAAAGATCGAGAAGCGCGTCGTCCGATGTCATCGCGGCATCGCTCGCGAGAGCATCCAAGCAACCTTGGTACGAGTTGAAGCACCCATGCGCGGGACGTGTCCGGCTTGGCCCAGCTATCCGTGGCCCAAGCTGCAGAAGGCTGCTTAAGCCCCGAACACGATGTCCTGCGCCCCTTCCCAAAGCGTTTTCTTGCCGAGCGCCGCCAGGTCCTGCATCCCCTCGGTGATCGTCAGGCAATGGTTGCCCGCGAGCTGCCCGGCCTTGCTGGAAAAGCAGCAGGCGCCGTAGCTCAGCAGGATTTCCGTTTCGCTGACGCTGCCGGCGTGCAACAGGATTTGGCCCGGCGCCGGGTAGGAGGTCGCGTTCTCATACGGCAGCCCGGTGTCGAAGTCGCCGAGCGGGATCCAGCAGGCTTCCCCGCTCCAGCGCACATGGATGATGCGCTGGCGGTAGGGCAGCAGGGCGCGGAACCGGGCGCAGGTCTGCGGGGCGTTGGCGTCCTCGAACCGCGCGGTGAAGGCAAAGCCGCCCGAGGCGATGCGGATGGTGTCCAGGGTGCGTCCTCCGGTCAGGTGGTGGGTTTCTGCCGCTCGACCCCGCCCGGGGGCAACAGGCCGCGGTTGCGCAGGCAGGCCAGCCGCGCCTTCTGCTTGGCCGCTTTCAGTTCCTCGAAGCTGCCGAACAGGAAGAACAGGTTGCCCGAACCCTTCTCCGTCAGCAGCTTGACGGCGGGATCGTTGTCCACCGCCGCGTCGCAAGCCTGGTCCACGGGAGTTTCCGGCGCGCAGGCCGCCAGCAGGGCCAGCAGGGCCAGGGCCGCTCCCCGGCTCATACCTGCGCCACCCAGTCCTCGATCAAGCGCCGGGCGATGCTGTCCCGGCGCGGCAGGCTGAACCCATGGGCGTCGGGGTCGCGCAGCTCGGCGCGGGAGAACCAGCGGGCGTCCCGTAGCTCGGTCGGGTCGATGGTGATCTCCTCCGTCAGCCCTTCCGCGTAGAAGCCGAGCATGATGCTGGACGGGAAGGGCCAGGGCTGGCTGCTGTGGTAGCGCACTTGGCCCACGCGGATGGCACTTTCTTCCAGCACCTCGCGCGCCACCGCTTCTTCCAGGCTTTCGCCCGGCTCCACGAAGCCCGCGAGGGTCGAGTACATCGTGACCTTGGGGAAGCGCGCCGAGTGGCCCAGCAACGCGCGCCCGCCGCGGTGCACCAGCATGATGACGGCCGGGTCGGTGCGGGGGAAGTGCTGCGCCTTGCATTGGGTGCAGGCCATCGCGTGCCCGGCGCTCCGCGCTTCGCACCGCCCGCCGCACACGCCGCAGAAGCCGTGCCGGGTGCGCCAGTGCATGAGGCCGCGGGCATGGGCCAGGATCGCGGCCTCGTTGGGCGCGAGGCCGGGGCCGATCTGCCGCAGGTCCTCGAAGCGCGCCGCCCCGGGGGGCCACGCCGCCCCGTCCGGCAGCAGCGGCAGCGGGTCGTCCACGGCGCTGACATCCACGGCGAACACCGCGGTGCCGTCCTGCAGCCCGAGGAACGCCCAGGGTCTGCCGGCCCCGCGCAGCGCCGACGCCGCTTCCCCGGTCAGGAACACGGCTTCCGGCCGGCCCTCGTCCAGGCCGCGGAACAGGGTGCGGGCGCGCCAAACCGGGACCCAGCGGCTCGCGGGGTCGGCCAAGTGCCCGGCGATCCAGGCCTCGTCCGTGCGCCGGTTGTCCGCACGGTCCAGCGGGCTGCCGGTGTAAACGTTGGGGCGGCTGGCAAGGATGAATGACATGTCCGCCGGATTTCGCATGGGGCCAGGCTCGTGCCAACCCCCAAGGGCCAACCCCCGGGGCAAGTTCCGGGGGCTTGTGCCGACCCCGGGGTGCCGTGGTATGATGGGCGCGGGAGGTCGGCGGCGGACGGGCGCCTCGCCAACCCGGTCAGGTCCGGAAGGAAGCAGCCGCAACGAGTTCATGCTCGGGTCGGTGTCCGGCCTCCCACTCCATCCACCCCGTCGGCGGCAGGAACCGGGCGCATGTCTGGCTTTGCGGATGACCCCTTGCCCGAGCCGCCGCCGTCCGGCCCCGGGCTGTTCGGCGCGGAGTCGCCCGCCCCCGCGGCGCCCGCGCCCTACCGCGTGCTGGCCCGCAAGTACCGGCCGACCACCTTCGACGACCTGATCGGACAGGAAGCGATGGTCCGCATCCTGCGCAACGCTTTTGCGCAGAACCGGGTGGCCCATGCTTGGATGCTGACGGGCGTGCGCGGCGTCGGCAAGACCACGACCGCCCGCATCATCGCCCGCGCGCTGAACTGCGTGGGACCGGATGGCGAAGGCGAACCCACCGCCGACCCGTGCGGCGTGTGCCCCAACTGCGTCGCGATCCTCGCCGACCGCCACCCCGACGTGATCGAGATGGACGCCGCCAGCCGCACCGGCGTGGACGACATGCGGGAGGTGATCGACGCCGCCCGCTACCGCCCGCTGCAGGCGCGCACCAAGGTGTTCATCGTGGACGAGGTCCACATGCTGTCCCGCAATGCCTTCAACGCGCTGCTGAAAACGCTGGAAGAACCGCCGCCGCATGTGAAGTTCATCTTCGCGACGACGGAAATCCGCAAGGTGCCGGTGACCGTGCTGTCCCGCTGCCAGCGGTTCGACCTGCGCCGGGTCTCGGTGGCGGAGCTGGCGGGGCAGTTCGGGCGGATCGCAGCCAAGGAGGGCGTCGCCGTCGCGCCGGACGCGCTGGACCTGATCGCACGCGCAGCGGACGGGTCCGTGCGGGACGGGCTGTCGCTTCTGGACCAGGCCATCGCCCAAGGCGCGGGCGGCGCGCCCATCGACGGCGCCGCCGTTTCCGACATGCTGGGCCTCGCCGACCGTTCGGCGGTGTTCGACCTGATGGAAGCGGTGATGGCCGGGCGCCCGGACCAGGCGCTGGGGATCACCGACCGCGCGCATGAGCGCGGGGCGGACCTCGGTCTCATGCTGGGCGACCTCCTGGACCTTGCCCACACCCTGACCCGGCTGAAATCCGTGCCCGCGCTCCGCGACGGCAACGAGCTGCCGGAGGCCGAGCGCACACGCGGCGCGGCCTTGGCCGACCGCCTGACGGTGCCCGTGCTGGGCCGCGCCTGGCAGATGCTCCTGAAGGGCACGCAGGAAGCCGAGCAGGCGCCGGACCGCCGGGCGGCGGTGGAGATGGTGCTGATCCGGCTGTGCTACGTCGCCGACCTGCCGCCGCCGGGCGAGCTGGTGCGGCGGTTGACGGATGCGCCCCAGGCCGCTTCCCAGCCCGCCGCACCCCGCGCGCCACCTGCCGCCCCGCCGCCCTTTGAGGGCGCCCGCGCCGTCGCCAACGGCGCTGCCGCGGTCCCGGCCCCCGACCCGGCCCCGTCCGGCCCGCGCTTGTCCAGCTTCCGCGACGTCGCCATGCTGGTCGCCGAGCAACGCGAGCCGATACTGCACGGCCTGCTGCTCCATGCCGTCCACCTGGTGCGCTTCGCCCCCCCGGTCATCGAGCTGCGGCCGGAGCCGGACGCGCCGCGCGACCTGGCGTCCCGCCTCGCCGCCCTGTTGCTGGACGCGACGGGCACCCGCTGGACCATCGCGTTGTCGCGCGAACCCGGCGAACCCACATTGGCCAGCCAGGGGCAGGCGGCGGACACCGCGCGCCGGGCCGAGGCCGCGACCCATCCACTGGTGCAAGCGATCCTGGACGCCTTTCCCGGCGCGAAGATCGCCAGCGTGACGGACAGCCGGGCCGACGCCTACGGGCTTGTGGACATTGCGCCGGTGACGGAAGAGGGTGACGGGCGGGAGTTCGCGCCGCTCGACGCCCATGACGGGGATGTCGTGCCGCCGGACGCCGCGGATTCGATCTGATGGAGGAGGACGCATGAAGAACCTATCCGGCCTGATGAAGCAGGCCAGCCAGATGCAGGCCAAAATGCAGGAGATGCAGGCCAAGGTCGAGGCCATGGAGGTCGAGGGCAGCGCCGGCGCCGGCATGGTCAGCGTGGTGCTGTCCGGCAAGGGCGCGCTGAAGCGGCTCAAGATCGACCCCAAGCTCATCGACCCTAGCGAGACCGAGATGCTGGAAGACCTGATCGTGGCCGCCCACGCCGACGCCAAGCAGAAGGCGGAGGCGGTGATGGCCGAGGAGATGCAGGCGGCGACCGGCGGGCTGCAACTGCCGGAGGGCTTGAAGCTCCCGTTCTGACCCGATGGGCGGTCCCGAGGTCGAGCGGCTGATCGGCCTGCTGTCCCGTTTGCCGGGCTTGGGACCGCGCAGCGCCCGCCGGGCGGCGCTCAAGATGCTGCAGCAGCCGGAAGCGCGGATGCTGCCTTTGGCGAGCGCCTTGTCCGACGCGGCGCGGGCGGTGCGGCCGTGCCGGCAATGCGGCAACCTGGACAGCCGCGACCCTTGCGGGGTCTGCACGGACCCGCAACGGGACCATAGCTCGATCTGCGTCGTAGAGGGGGTGGGTGACCTTTGGGCGCTGGAGCGCGCGGCGGTGCATCGCGGGCTGTACCATGTGCTGGGCGGCACGCTGTCCGCGCTGGGCGGCACCGGGCCGGAGGATTTGAACGTGGAGCCGCTGCTGGCCCGGGTGGAGGGGGGCGGCGTGTCCGAGGTAATCCTGGCGTTGGGCGCGACGGTGGACGGCGCCACCACCGCGCATTGGCTGACGGAGCGCCTGCGCAAGCTGGACAGCCCGGCCCGGATTACCCGAGTCGGCCAGGGCGTGCCGATTGGCGGGGCGCTGGACGTGCTGGACGACGGGACCTTGGCGGCGGCG
>CAXSAZ010000010.1:0-131886 GCA_964235485.1 uncultured Acetobacteraceae bacterium
GGGTGATGCTCGGGTTGTCCGACTTGCGGCTGATCTTATCGACCTCGTCGATGTAAACGATGCCGCGCTGCGCCCGCTCCACGTTGTAGTCCGCGGCCTGCAGCAGCTTGAGGATGATGTTCTCGACATCTTCGCCGACATACCCGGCTTCCGTCAGCGTGGTCGCGTCCGCCATGGTGAACGGCACGTCGAGGATGCGGGCCAGCGTCTGGGCCAGCAGGGTCTTACCCGATCCGGTCGGACCCACCAGCATGATGTTGCTCTTGGCGATCTCGACGTCGTTATTCTTGGCGCCGTGCGCCAGGCGCTTGTAATGGTTGTGGACGGCGACGCTCAGCACCTTCTTGGCGTGGCTCTGGCCGATCACGTAGTCGTCGAGAACCTTGCAGATTTCCTTGGGGGTCGGCACGCCGTCACGGGACTTGACGAGATGCGTCTTGTGCTCCTCGCGGATGATGTCCATGCAGAGTTCCACGCACTCGTCGCAGATGAACACCGTGGGACCCGCGATCAGCTTGCGGACCTCATGCTGGGACTTGCCGCAGAATGAGCAGTAGAGGGTGTTCTTCGAATCGCCGGACTTGCTCATGGACACTCCTGCCCCGCCGCCCGCAGGGACACTGGAAACACTAGACTCGGCTGCGCCCGACGGACAAGGCGGAACCGTACAGGAACTGTCCGGCCACGCCGGGCATGAGCCGGATAACGGATCGCCGATGCACGATCAACGATCTCTTGACATCCGCCTATGTGTACCGCAGCCGCCGGGTTTGCAACGGCCCGGGATGCAGGCCTAAAGCTTCACAGCCTCTATCGGCGCCGGGCGGTTCTCGACAACTTGGTCAACCAGGCCGAAATCGCGGGCTTCCTCGGCCGACATGTAGGTGTCGCGCTCCAGCTTGTCCTGGATGGACTCCAGCGTTTGGCCGGTGTGGCGCACGTAGATCTCGTTCAGCCGCTTGCGCAGCGTCAGGATTTCGCGGGCCTGGATCTCGATGTCCGCCGCCTGCCCCTGCGCGCCGCCGCTCGGCTGATGCACCATGACGCGGGAGTTCGGCGTGGCATACCGCTTGCCCTTGGCTCCGGCGCAGAGCAGCAGGCTGCCCATGCTCGCCGCCTGGCCGATGCACAGCGTGCTGACGGGGCTGCGGATGTACTGCATCGTGTCATAGATCGCGAGGCCCGCCGACACGACGCCGCCGGGGCTGTTGATATAGACGCTGATGTCCTTGCTGGGATTGTCGCTCTCCAGGAAGAGCAACTGCGCGCACATCACCGCGGCCACCTGGTCGAACACCGGGCCAGTCATGAAGATGATGCGTTCCTTGAGCAGACGCGAATAGATGTCAAACGCGCGCTCGCCGCGGGCAGTCTGCTCGACCACCATCGGGACCAGCGAGCTGTTGTAGATCTCGACCGGATCGCGATCCCTCATGCTAACCATACTCCCTCTTGCCGCCGCCCCCGATGGCTTGCAGGCCTGCCCTACATGGTCCACGAATCCGCCGGTTCCAAGCGGCCCCGGCTAGTTGCCGGAGTACCGCGCTACGCCGCCGCCGGCCCAGGTTCCGCCGACTCAGGGGCCGCCGCCTCGGATGCCGTCGGCTCAGGCTCCGCCGCCAACTCCTCCGGCGTCACGGTCTTGTCCTCGACGCGGGCCAAATCGAGGATGAAGTCCACCACCTTGTCCTCGAAGATCGGGCCGCGCAGGCTGTCCGCCGCTTGCGGGTTCTTGCGGAAGAACTCCATCACCTGGGCTTCCTGCCCCTGGTAGCGGCTGGCCTCCGTCCGCATGGCGCGCAGCATCTCGTCCTGCCCGACCTGCACGCCGTTGACCCGGCCGATCTCGGACAGCAGCAGGCCCAGCCGCACCCGGCGCTCCGCAATGGCGCGATACTCGGCCTTCAGCGTGTCCTCGTCCTTGCCCTTGTCCTCCTCATCGCCCTTGCCCTGCTTGAGGTCATTCTCGACCCGCTGCCAGATGGAAGCGAACTCGCCCTCCACCATGCTGGGGGGCACCATGAAGTCCGCGCCCTTGGCCAGGCTGTCCAGCAGGTCGCGCTTGATGCGCATACGGCTCACCTGGTCGTATTCCCGCTGCATCTGCTGGCCGATCAGCTTGCGCAGGTCCTCCAGGTTCTCGAACCCAAGCTTTTCCGCCAAGGCGTCGTCGATGGCCAGGGGCTTCGCCTGTTGCAAGGCGCTCGCCTTCAAGTCGAAGGTGGCGTGCTTCCCGGCCAGTTCCTTGTTGCCGTACTCCTCCGGGAACGTCACCTGGATCTGGCGCTCCTCGCCGGGCCGCATCCCCTCCATGCCTTCGGAGAACCCGGGGATGAACCCGCTGCCGCCCAGCTCGACCGGCATCGCGGTGCCGGTGCCGCCCGGGAACTCAACGCTGTCCACCTTGCCCACGTAATCCACCGTCAGCGTGTCCCCGGTGCGGGCGCCCCGGTCCTCCGTGACCGGTTCCAACTCGCGCTGGCGGGAGGCGATCTCGTTCAGGGCCTTGTCGATGGCTTCGGGCGTCGGCTCGGCGCGCAGCCGGGTCAGCGCGACCGCGCCGAAGTCCGGCATCGGCACCTCCGGCAGCAGCTCGACCTCGACGTTGAACTGCAGGTCCTGCTTGTCGCCCGGCGAGGTCACATCGACCTTCGGCTGCGTGGCGGCGCGCAGCCCGCGGTCGGACAGCACCTGCTGCGTCGCCGAGTTGACGCTTTCCTCCAAGACCTCGGAGTCGATGGCGGAGCCGTAGCGTTGGCGCACGACGGTCATCGGCACCTTGCCGGGGCGGAAGCCCGGCAGGCGCACAGTTTTGCCGATCTCGGCCAGCCGCGCCGTGCGCTTGCTTTCCACGTCGGCCATCGGCACGACCACGGAGTAGCCGCGCTTCAAGCCCTCGGAAAGCGTTTCGGTCACCTGCATCTGCACCCGGTCCTTTTAACCCTAGCCACCCGTATCATCCGCGCCGTGGTGCGGGCGAAGGGACTTGAACCCCCACGGCTTGCGCCACCAGATCCTAAGTCTGGCGTGTCTACCATTCCACCACGCCCGCACGCGGACATCAGGCGGCGCGTGTAGCGCACCCGACCGTGCGGGACAAGGCAGCGAGGTGAAGGCTCAGCCGAGCAAGGCCTGGGCGCAGGCGTCCAGGATCGCATCGGCATCCAGCCCGTATTCGCGGTAAAGGTCCGGCAAGTCGCCGCTTTGGCCGAAACGGTCCGGCCCCAGCGGCACCACGCGGTGGCCGAGCACCCCGCCCATCCAGGAATGCGCGGCCGGGTGGCCGTCCAGCACCGTCACCAAGGCAGCACCGCGGGCGAGCGGGGCCAGGACCCGCTCGATGTGCGCCTGCGCGGGCTGGCCGGTGCGCCGGGTGCGGGCGGCGTCGAGCCAGCCGGCGTGCAGGCGGTCCGGGCTGGTGATCGCCAGCAGTCCGGCGCCGGGCACCTCATCCCGCAACTCGGCGAATGCGGCCTCCGCTTCCGGCGCCACGGCGCCCTGGTAGGCCAGCGCGATGCGTGCCCCCGGCTCCGGCGTCACGACCCAATGGGCGCCGGCGATCACCGCGTCGGGGTCGAGGCTCCGGGCGGGCTGCTCCAACTGCCGGGTGGACAAGCGCAGCCACACGGCCGAGCCATCCGGCGCCTGCATGTGCGCGAAGGCGTGGCGCAGCAGGATCGCAAGCTCGTCCACATGGGCCGGCTCGAAGGAGGCGAGCCGGTCGGCGGCCATGCCGATCAGCGGCGTGTTGATGCTTTGATGCTGCCCGCCCTCCGGCGCCAGCGTGATGCCAGACGGCGTGCTGACCAGGAGGAAGCGCGCGTCCTGGTAGCAAGCATAGATCAGCGCATCGAGGCCACGGTTCACGAACGGGTCGTACACCGTGCCGACCGGCAGCAGCCGCGCGCCCGTCAGGCTATGCTGCAGCCCGGCCGCCGCCAGCAGGAGAAACAGGTTCTGCTCGGCGATGCCCAGCTCGACGTGCTGGCCGGTCGGCGCCATGCCCCAACGCTGCGCGCTGGCAAGCTTCGCGTCGCGGAACACGTCGTTGCGGGTGTGTCGGTCGAACACCCCGCGGCGGTTCACCCACGGGCCGAGGTTGGTCGAGACCGTGACATCCGGGCTGGTGGTGACGATGTGCCGGGCCAGCTCGGCGAACTCGCCCTGCGGCCGTCCGATCTCCGCCAGGATGTCGCCGAACCCCGATTGCGTGCTGGCCCGGTGTCCCGGCCCGCCCGACACCGGCAGCGCCGCCGGCACCGCGACGGCGGGCGCGGACAGGCTGCGCCCGGCCGGCGTCAGCGGCTCGGCGAACGGCGCGGCGTCGATCACGGCGCGAAGCTCCGCGGGCGAAAGGTCCAACCCCTCCGCCACGTCCCATTCATGGCCGGGCCGGATTTGCATGGCCTGCTGGAAGAATGCCATCTGGTCGCGGGACATCAGGCCGGAATGGTTGTCCTTGTGCCCGGCAAACGGCAGGCCCATGCCCTTGATGGTGTAGGCGATGAAGCATGTCGGCTGGTCGCCCCCCGCGTCCGCCAGCCGGAACTGTTCGATCAACGTGTCCACGTCGTGGCCGCCGAGGTTGGTCATCAACGCGGCGAGTTCATCGTCCGACATGGGGTCGAGGATGGCACGCACGCCGGGTTCGCGCCCAAGCTCCGCCAGCAGCGCCTGCCGCCAGGCCGCGCCGCCCTGGAAGGTGAGCGCCGAGTACAGGCTGTTCGGGCAGTCGTCGATCCAGCGGCGCAGCGCCTCGCCGCCTTCCCGGGTAAAGGCGGCTTCCAGCAGGCGGCCGTATTTCAGGGTGACGACGTTCCAGCCCATGTCGCGGAACAAGCCCTCGATCCGGCCGAACAGCCGGTCGGGCACCACGCTGTCGAGGCTTTGCCGGTTGTAGTCGATCACCCACCAAACGTTGCGGACGTCGTGCTTCCAGCCTTCCAGCAGCGCCTCGTAGATGTTGCCCTCATCGAGTTCCGCATCGCCGGCGATGGCGACGTGCCGGCCCGGCGGCAGGCCACCGTCCAGCCCATGCAGCCGCACGTAGTCCTGCATCAAGGATGCGAAGCTGGTCAGCGCCACGCCCAGGCCCACTGACCCGGTGGAGAAATCGACTTCCGGCCCGTCCTTGGTGCGGCTCGGGTAGCTTTGGATGCCGCCCATCTGGCGCAGCGTGGACAGCCGCTCCGGCTGCTCCCGGCCCAGCAGCAGGTTGATGGCGTGGAACACCGGGCCGGCATGGGGCTTCACGGCCACCCGGTCCTGCGGACGCAAAACTTCAAAGTACAGCGCCGTCAGGATGCTGATGCAGGAGGCGCAGCTCGCCTGGTGGCCGCCGACCTTGAGGCCGTCGCGGTTGGGGCGGACATGGTTGGCGTGGTGCACCATCCAGGCCGACAGCCACAGTAGCTTTTTCTCGACCTCGCGCAGCCCGGCGATGCGCGGGGACGCTTCCCGGACGATCGGATTCGGCGCGTTCATGCCCGATGCCCTTTCACGCCCGCCTTCTTACGCCCAGCCGCGCGCCATGCGGCGCACCGCGGTGCTGGCGTTGCGCTTGCCGTCGCCGGCGTAGTCCTCGTGGTACTCCTCGATCTTCGACGGGTCATAAAGGTAGTTCACCATCAGCGTGGCGCTTTCCCGCACGCCCTTGCCGCCGGTGTCCGCCCCCACCATGATCCGCTCCACCCGGGCGCCGTTCGACAGGTGGAAATGGGCCACCGGGTCGAGCGCCCGGCTGCCCCGGGCCTCCACCATCAGGTAGCGGGCGGCAAGGCGCGTCAGCACCGGCTCGGCCGCCTTCTGCAGCGCCGGGTCGCGGAACCAGCCCCGCTGCTTGAGGATGGCATCGAGCGCCTGCGTCCCGGTCATGCTGATCGGGGCGTCCCCGGGCGCGATGGCGGACGCGCCCCCGGGCGCCGCGGCGCGCAGGCTGGTGGCCTCTTCCTCGCTGAGCAGCGCCGGGTCGCCCTCCGCCAGCTTGGCGCCGAGCCACTTGCCGAAGCCGGGGATCGGCGACAGGGTCGCGAAGGTCTTGAGATTGCGGAACTCGGCCCCCAGCAACTCGACGACGCGCTTGATCAGGAAATTGCCGAAGCTGATGCCGGCCAGGCCGCGCTGGCAGTTGCTAATGGAGTAGAAGATGGCCGTGTCGGCCTCCTTGGGGTCGAGCAGCGGCGCCTTCTTGTCGAGCAGGCGCTGCACGCTGCCGGAAAGGCCGCGCACCAGCGCCACCTCCACGAAGATCAGCGGCTCGCTCGGCATCCGGTGGTGGAACAGGGCGTAGCAGCGGCGGTCGCTGTCCAGGCGGTTCTTCAGGTCGCTCCAGGACCGGATCTCGTGCACCGCCTCGTAGCCGACCAGGCGCTCCAGCAGCACGGCTGGGCTGTTCCAGTCGATGCGCTGCAACTCCAGGAAGCCCACGTCGAACCAACTGGCCAACAGGGTGCGCATGTCGCTTTCCAGCGCCGCCAAGTATGGGTCGTCGCGGGTCAGCTCCAGCAGCGTGGCGCGCAGGTCCACGAGGAACTTCATGCCATCCGGAATGGTGGTGAACTGCGTGAGCAGGCGGACCCGCGGCGGCTCCAGCGTGCGGCGCAGCCGGACCTTGGCGGTCGCGCGCTCGGCGGCGTCGGTGGCGGTGCGCATCGCCTCGTAGGCCCGGGCCACCGCCTCCGGGTCGCTGTCAAAGGAGGCGAGGTCGCGCAGGAAGCCTTTGCGCCCTTCGGCGTCCAGGGTCAGGTAGGTCTGGGCCAGCTTCGCCGCGCGGTTGCGGGCGCTGACCTCGCCGCCGCGCGCATCGAGGCAGGCGCGCATCTGGCTGGCGATGCCCTGGTCCTCGTCGGTGGATACCCGGTCCGCCATGTCGCGCCAGACCGTCGTGATGCGGCGGATCGCGCGGTCGAACAGGCCGGTCGGCGCGGTGATGTCACTCATTCGGACGGCTCCCTGCCGCACAAAGTTAGCACGGCGGCCCGCCGGCAGCATAGGGCGCGGGCGCTACGGCGCGGCGGCCTCCGCGACGGCCGCGGCGATGCGGGGCAGCAGGTCCTCGGCGATCAGGCCCTGGCCCGCCAGCGCCGCGGCGCGGCCATGCAGCCAGGCGGCGGCCGCGGCGGCGTCCCAATCCGCCATGCCCTGCCCCAGCATCGCGGCCACCAGCCCGGCCAGCACGTCCCCGGCGCCTGCGGTCGCGAGCCAGGGCGGCGCGTTGTCGTTGACCGCCACCCGGCCATCCGGCGCCGCGACCACGGTGTCCGCCCCTTTCAGCAGCACCACCGCGCCCACGCGCCGCGCCGCCGCCCGCGCAGCGGCGATCCGGTCGGAGCCGACGGGGCCGAACAGCTTCGTGAACTCCCCTTCATGCGGGGTCAGCACCGCGCAGCCGGCGAGCGACTCCGGATGGCCGGCGCAGGCGCCGAGCGCATCGGCATCCGCCACGACCCGGCGCCCGGCGGCCAGCAGGGTGGGAAGCGCGCCGCGCGCCGCGTCCTGCCCCAGGCCGGGGCCGCAAACCCATACGGAGCGGCGCTCGTCCTCCAGCAGCGTCGCCAAGGGCGCATCGCTGACGATCAGGCCGGGATCGCCGGTGCGATACACGTCCACGCTGCCCATGGCCGCAATCGACACCATGCCGGCCCCGCCGTGCCGGGCCGCGCCGGCGGACAACCGGGCCGCGCCCATCATGGCCGCGCCGCCCAGCACCGTCACATGCCCCCGAGTGTACTTGTGGTCGGACGCCCCCGGCGACGGGACCCGCCAAAGCGCCGGGCCGTTGCGCCAGGCTCGCGGCGCGATCCCGCCCAGCACGCCGGCCGGCAGGCCGATGTCGGCCAGCACGGTGTTTCCGCACAGCGCGCGGCCCGGCAGCAGCAGGTGCCCGGGTTTCAGCCGGAAGAACGTCACCGTGAGATCCGCCGCCCGCACCCGCCCGCGCGGCTGGCCGGTGGCGCCGTCCAGGCCGCTCGGCACGTCCACCGCCAGGACGCGCCGCGCCGCGCCCAAGGTGTCGGCCACCGCGTCCGGCACGTCGGCGGACAGGCCCGCGCCGAGCACGGCGTCGATGACCAGCTCGGCCCGCGCCGCTTCCGCCGGGCCGAACGGGACAGTGGGGCCGCGCCAGCGCGCCGCGGCGGCCTCCGCGTCCGAGCCGGCGCGTGGCGGGCCAAAGGCCGCGAGCCGCACCGGCCAGCCGTCCTGCGCCAGGAGCCGGGCGGCCACGTAGCCGTCGCCGCCGTTGTTGCCGGGTCCGCACAGAACCAAAGTGCGGCACGGGCCGAAGCGCCGCGCGGCGCGGGCCACGGCGCGCCCGGCGGCCTCCATCAGCACGGCGCCGGGCACGCCGGCCCGGGCCGCGGCGGCGTCGGCGGCGGCCATCTCGGAAGGGGTCAGGAGTTCGTGCGTCATGCCCGCCACTGTGCCAGCTTGGCCCCCCGGGGCAAGCGACTCGCGGCTTGCACGGCTTTTGGGCGGTTGGGACGGCATGTCGATTGTGATCACGGTGGCGCAGCAAAAGGGCGGCGCGGGCAAATCCACGCTGGCGGCCAACCTGGCGGCGGCGCTGGCGGCGGTGCGGCGCGTCGCGGTGCTCGACATCGACCCGCAGCACAGCCTGGCGCGCTGGCACGCGATCCGCACCGCGCGCGCAACGCCCGCGGCGGCGCTGACGTTTTCCGACCTGGCGGGCTGGCGGCTGACGGGCGAGCTGGACCGGTTGCGGAGCGCCCATGACGTGCTGCTGATCGACACTCCGCCGGTGATCGACGCCGACTCGCGCCGGGCGATCCGCGGGGCGAACCTGGTGGCGGTGCCGGTGCAGCCCAGCCCGCCGGATATCTGGGCGGCGGAGGGCACGCTGAAGCTCGCCGCCGAGGAAAAGCGCCCGGCCTGCCTGATCCTGAACCGCGTGCCGACCGGGCGCCGGCTGCGCGACACCACGGACGGCGAGTTGCGCGCGCGCGGCCTGGCCGTGCTGCCGGCGGAGCTGGGCAACCGGGCGGCGTTCAGCCATGCCTTCGCCGAGGGCCTGGGCGTGACGGAGGCCGCGCCGCGCAGCCAGGCGGCGGCCGAGTTGCGGGCGGTGCTGTCGGCGATGCTGGCGCAGATCGCCTGACCGTTCCTCAGGACGCCGCCCGGCCCGCCCGCCACCACGCATACAGGCCGGACGCGACGAGCACGGCGATGCCCGCGAACTCCCACGCGCCCGGCACCTCCCCCCAGACCAGGAAAGCCAGCAGCACCGCGTAAAGGATCGCGCCATACTCGAAGGGCGCCAGCATCGTCGCTTCCCCGCTGCGATAGCCCTCCGTCATCAGCAGTTGCGCCACGGCGGACACGGCGCCCACGCCGATCAAAGCGGCCAGGGTTTGGCCGGACGGCGCCACCCAGACCGGGATGCACAGCAGCCCCGACACGATGCTGCTGCCGAGCGTGAACAGCAGCACGACCGTGATGCTGCGCTCGCCCGCCTGGCCCAGGCGGCGGATGCTGACGGTCGCCAGCGCCCAGAACACGACCCCCGCGACGACGACCAGCGCGGGCGCCAGCGGCAGCCCTTCGCTCCCCTGCCACGGCCGCAGCACGAGCAGCACGCCCGCCAGCCCGGCGAGGAGCGCCAGGCCCTGGTCCAGCCCGACCCGCTCCCGCAGCAGCGGCACCGACAGCAGTGCCAGGAAGATCGGCATGGAAAACCCGAGCGCCGTGACGGTCGCCATCGGCAGCCGGGCATAGCCGTAGAACGAGCCATACATGCCGGCCAGCCCCGCCAGCAGCCGCCCGGCATGGCCCAGCGGCCAGCGCGTGCGCAGCACGGACCAGCCGCCGGCCCGCCGGATCAGCGGCACCATGCAGACGGCGGCGACCGCGCTGCGGAAGAACACGACTTCCGACGTGGGCACGGCGTCGCCAATGGCCTTCACGAACGCCGCCGCGACGGTGAAGCACGCGGAGGACCCCAGCACGCACAGGATGGCGCGCCGGCGCAGGCGCGTGGCGAGTGCAGTGGAGGGAGTCATGCGGGGATCATGGGCCTTTGGCCGCCAAAAGCCCATGCGCTGTTGTACTTAGGTGTTGATGGGTCACGGGTTCGTAGCGCCGACCCTTGTTGGCTCCCATGGACATGAATGACAAGAGAATGCACTTTCGCGGCAGGGTCGTGCGGCACCAGAGGCGGAACATGCCATTTGTTCACAATGAAAGCACGACCCACCGCCTGGTAAAGCATCGGTTGGCCGATTGGCTCGCCGCCACCCCGGCGGCTCGGGCTGGAGAATATCGTGTGGCGGTCGAATATCCATTTAGCAAATGCGGCCTTGGCGTCGTGGACTGGTGCGCGCTGGGTTACATCTTTCGTCCAACGTACCGAGAGATGTCCCAGACTGGAAAACCTCCCCTTTACATTTGTGACATAGTGTTGATCGAGAATGATCAGGTGACGCATGCAATCGAGGTCGTCCATACCAGCCCGACCACGGACGACAAAATTCGCTGGTTACGGTCCTACGAGATTGCGACCTACGAGGCGTATGCTGACCAAGTGATGGCTTTGAAGGGGCCACCGATGGATTTTGAATCTATAATGAGGGAGGAACTGCTTCGTCCAATTCCGCAGATCGGCAGCATTAACCGGGTCATCCCGCGCAGCAACCTTGCACTGGCAGCAGGTCTCCGTGGATTACCCGTGTCACTGGTCCAATAGCGCGTTAATACCCAGGTACAGTGGTACCAAAGCTTATCCGGAAGCAGGCGGCCTCAATTCCGCGCCTGTTTTCCTGCTTGCGGCGGGCCCACGATCCGCCTTAATCTGACTAGACTAGTCAGCTTGAGGTTGTTGATGTCAAAAACCATGCCGGCCATGCCAGATTCTGCTGCAGCGGCGGCCCTCCCGGCTTGGAAGCTGGAGGACGCGAAGGCTCGTTTCAGCGAGGTCGTGCGCCTCGCCCGCGAGCGGGGGCCGCAGCGGGTCACGGTACGCGGACAGGATGCGGTCGTCGTGCTTTCGGCGGCCGACTACGCCCGTTTGGCGCCGGCTGCGGCAAAGCCCACCTTATTCGCCTTGTTTGCGGACAGCCCATTCGCCGCTCTCGAAGATTTCGGCAAGCAGCTCGTACACGAGAAAGCGCCGGTTCGCGACTTGCCAGACTTTTAGCCGATGGACGCAGGCTCGCGCGGTTGGCTGCTCGACACGAACGTGGTTTCCGAGATCAGAAAGGGGGCGCGGGCCAACCCTGCTGTCCGATCCTGGGCCGAGACGGTGCCGCCCGTTGCTTGCTTCCTAAGTATGGTTAGCGTCGCCGAAATCCGTATAGGAATCGAACGGGTCGTCGATCCCGGGTTCCGCGGCGAGTTGGCAGCCTGGCTCCACGACGGCGTACGCATTTGGTTCGGCGACCGCATCCTCGCGGTGGATGAGGCTGTGCTCTTGACTTGGCGGCGACTAGTCGCTGAGGGCCAAAAGGCGGGTTATACATACTCCCAGCCGGATGCTTTGATTGCGGCGACCGCGCTTGTGCATGGGCTTGAAGTGGCAACGCGCAACGTCGCCGACTTCAAACGAGCCGGCGTCACGCTTTGTAATCCCTGGGCAGAAACGCCCTCCTGACCCGCGCCGCTACGCTAATCCTTTCGACACCTCCACCACGTCCGGCTCGTCCGGCAGCCGCGTGACGGCGAAGCCCAGGCGGCGCATGAAGGCGAGCATCGGCGCGTTCTCCCCCAGCACCTGCCCGGTGATGCCGGTCATGCCCTGGCTGCGCCCCCAATCCATCACGCGCCCCATCAAGCGCCGGGCCAGGCCGCGGCCCTTCATGCTGGCCTCCACCACCACGGCGAACTCGCCGGTCTCGGTGTAGGGTTCGCGCACCAGTCGGGCGACACCGACCGTCTCGCCCGTCGCCTCGCGCACCGCAACGAAAGCCATCTCGCGGTCGTAATCCACCTGGGTCATGCGGGCGACCTGCTCCGGGGACAGGGCGCGGAGCAGGCTGAAGAAGCGGTAGCGGATGTCCTCCGGCGACAAGCGGGCGAAGAAGGCGGCGTGCGCTTCCGCGTCCTCCGGGCGGATCGGGCGGATCAGCACGGTCTCATTGCCCGCGGTCCAATGCTCCGCGAGTTCCGCCGGGTAGGGCGCGACGGCGAGCTGCGCGGCGTCGCCGGGCGGGCGCAGCGCGATCCAGGCATCGGCGACCGAAACGCCGGACGGGTCAGCGAACACCGGGTTCAGCTCGACGGCGGCGATTTCCGGGAAATCCACGACGAGCTGGCTGATGCGCACCAGGGCGTCGGCCACGCCGTCCCGGTCGGCGGCGGGCTGCTCGTGCGCCTCGTCCAGCCCGCGCGCCGCCCGGGTGCGGGCGATCAAGCCGCGGGCCAGAGCGAGGTTGAGCGGCGGCAGGTCGAACGCCAGGTCGCCCAACCCTTCGGCGGCGCTGCCGCCCCCGCCGAAGCCGATGGCCGGGCCGAAGGTCTCGTCGTCCGACACGCTGACCCGCAACTCGCGGGCGCGGCCCACCTGGCGCTGCACCAGGAAGCCTTCGGCCAAGCCCTCGCCTCCGATGCGCTCGCGGCGGCGGTCGAGCCGGACCGCCGCCGCGCGAACCGCGGCCGCATCGTGCAGGTCGAGGGTCACGCCGCCGGGTCCGCCGGCCCGGGGCTGCGCGCTGCGGCGCAGCTTGAGCACGGCGGGAAAGCCGAGCAGCCCGGCGGCGTCGGCCGCGTCGTCCGGCGACAGCGCGGGGCGGCTGGGCACCACGGCGATGCCGTAGGCCGACAGCACCGCCAAAGCCTCGTCCTGCAGCAGGCCCGGGCGGCCGTCCCGGCGCACGGTTGCGAACAACGCGCGCACCGCGGCGCGGTCGGGCGCCAGGCTCAGCACCGTGCTGGGCGGCAGCTCGCGGGCGCTGGCGCGGGCGCGCCGCTGCTCCACAAGCTGCCCGAAGCCGCGCATCGCCTGTTCCGGGGAGGCAAAGGCCGGCACCCCGGCGGCGGCCAGGCTGCGGCGGTGCCCGGCGCCGGTCGTCTCGCCCAGCACGCAGGCGAGCAGTGGCACCTTCATGCTCGGCGCGCAGGCCGCAAGTGCTGCGATCCCCGCGTCGTCGGCCGCGCCGGAGGGCGCCATCACCACGACCACGCCGCCGACCTCGGGCACCGGCGACAGCATGGACGCCGCTTCGGCCAAACGGATGGGCTGCGCCGGGCCGGTCCAAACCAGCGCCGCGCCGGACGGCAGCGGCGGCAAGGTCATGCCCAAAACCTCCCGCGTGGCTGCGCCCAAGCTGGCGAGCGGGATGCCGAGCGTGAACGCGGTATCGGCCGCCATCCGGCCGGGGCCGATGGCGTTGGTGACGATGGCGACCGCCTCGTTGCGCGGCGGGCGGGCGTGGGTCAGCGTTTCAGCCGCGGCCAGCAGGTCCGCCAAGCGCCGCACCCGGATCACGCCGGCGCGGCGGAGGGCGGCGTCGAACACCGCGTCCTCCCGGCCCGTCGGGTCCTGCAACTGCCCGCCGGGGCGGATCGCGACCACGGGGCGCAGCCGCGCCGCGGCGCGCGCCGCCGACAGGAAGGCCCGGCGGTCCTTGATGCGGCGGATGTCGAGCAGGATCGCGCCGGTGCCGGGGTCGCGGGACAGCCAGTCGAGCACCAGGCCGAAGCCGATGTCGCCGTTGCCGCCGACGCCGACCACGTGGCTGAAGCCGACGCCGTTCGGCTCCGCCCAGTCCAGCACCGCCCGGCACAGCGCCGCGGATTGCGACACGAGCGCCACCCGGCCGCGCTGCGGCTGCAGGTGCGCGCTGGACGCATTGAGGCCGAGCGCCGGGACGACGATCCCGAAGGAGGACGGCCCGAGCACCCGCACCCCGGCTGCCCGCCCGGCCGCCAGCAGGCCGGGCGCCGGGGCCAGGCAAACGGCGGCGAAGGTGCCGCGCGCCGCAAGCGCCTGCAGCGCCGGGACCACGCCTTCCGGCTCGGTCGCGATCACGCCCAGGCTGGGCGCCACCGGAAGCGCCGCGACCTCCGGGTAGGCGAGCACGCCATGGGCGGCGCCCAACCCCTCCCCCACCGGAAGCACCGCGCCGGCGAACCCGGCGCCGAGCATGTTCCGCATCGCGGTCGCGCCCAGTTCGGTGCCGGCGCCGATGATGGCGACGGACTCCGGGCGGAACAGGTTCTCGACGTGGAAGCGGCCGGGCTGCGCGCGGGGGATCAGTGCCATGAAGCCTCCATGATGCGGTGCAACATCACGGGGCCGGGCCGGTTGCTTCAGGAGGCCCGCGTTCTAGCCGGAAGGAGCGGCGAGGGCTACAGCGGGCGCTTGATCAGCGCCGCGATCTCCCCCACGACGCCGCGGCGGAACATCAGCACGCAGGCGACGAAGATGACGCCCTGCGTCACCGTGACCCAGGAGCCGTAGCCGGCGAGCGCGCTTTCCGTCCATTGGATGATGCCCGCGCCGACCACGGGGCCGAAGATGGTGCCCATGCCGCCCAGGAGGTTCATCAGCACGACCTCCCCGGACATCGCGTAGTTCACGTCGGTCAGCGTTGCGATGCCGAAAACCAGCGCCTTGGTGCCGCCCGCGATGCCGGCGATGAAGGTGCTGAGCACGAAGGCGATCAGCTTGTAGTCGTCCGTGCGGTAGCCGAGCGAGGTGGCGCGCGGCTCGTTCTCGCGGATCGCCTTGAGTACCTGGCCGAACGGCGAGTGCACGACGCGGTGGATCAGCAGGAAGAAGAACAGGAACACGGCCGCGACCACGGCATACATGGCCATGTCGCTGCGGAGCGAGAACAAGCCGAACAGGTTGCCGCGGGGCACCTGCTGGATGCCGTCCTCGCCCCCAGTGAACGGCGCCTGCAGGCAGAAGAAATAGTTCATCTGCGCCAGCGCCAGGGTGATCATGGCGAAGTAAAGCCCCTGCCGCCGGATGGCGAGCGCCCCGAACGCCGCGCCGAGCAGGCCGCCGGTCAGCCCGCCCAGCAGGATGGCGATCTCCGGCGTGACCCCCAGGGTCTTGGCGGTCCAGGCGGACACGTAGCTGCCCATGCCGAAGTAGGCGGCGTGGCCGAAGCTCAAGAGGCCCACGAAGCCGATCAGCAGGTTGAAGGCGCAGGCGAACAGCGCGAAGCAAAGCACCTTCATCAGGAACACCGGGTAGATCCCGAGCGGCGCCACCACGATGGCGGCCAGCAGCAGCAGGAACGCCACCGCCTGGGCGCTGCTGAACCCGAAGATGCTGAACGGGCGCGGGGCCGTTGTCCGCGGCAGGACCGTGGTGACGCCCATGCTACGCCGCCTTTCCGAACAGCCCGGCCGGCCGGGCAAGGAGCACGACCACCATGACCACGAAGATGACCGTCGCCGAGCCCTGCGGGTAGAACACCTTGGTCAAACCCTCAAGGATGCCGAGGCCGAAGCCGGTGACGATGCTGCCCAGGATGCTGCCCATGCCGCCGATCACCACCACGGCGAACACGGTGATGATGAAGTTGGACCCCATGTTCGGGTTCACCGAGTAGATCGGCGCCGCCAGGACGCCGGCGAACGCCGCCAGCGCCACGCCGCCGGCATAGGTCAGGCTGATCATCCGCGGCACGTTCACCCCGAAGGCCTGCACCAGCCCCGGGTTCTCCGTCGCCGCGCGGAGCCGCGCGCCGAGCTGGGTGCGCTCGATCACGAACCAGGTGAGCAGGCACATGCCGGCCGCCGCGACGACCACCCACAGCCGATACTTCGGCATGAGCATGAAGCCAAGGTCCACCGGGCCGGACAACGCCTGCGGGATGCGATACGGCATCCCGGAGCTGCCGAAGGCGTTGCGCGCCAGGCCCTCGATGATCAGCGCCATGCCGAAGGTCAGCAGCAGGCCGTACAGGTGGTCGAGCTTGTACAGCCGCCGAATGATCGTCCGCTCCAGCAACAGCCCGAACGCGCCGACGATCACCGGCGCCACGATCAGCGCCGGCCAGTAGCCGAGGCTGAGCCAGTCCGGCACCGAAAGACTGGGCGAGATCATAGCCAGCCAGGTGTTCGGCATCAGCATTATCCACGCCGCGAACGCGCCCATCATAAACAGCGCGCCGTGGGCGAAGTTGATGATGTTCAACATGCCGAAGATCACGGCAAGCCCAAGCGACAGCAGCGCGTAGAACGCTCCGTTGATCAGCCCGAGCGACAACTGGCCGAACAGCAGCGGCCCGGGGACGCCGAAGATGCTGATCACGTCCGCACCAGCGGGCACCCGCTCTCGGCGAGCGGCTTCCAAGCCTGGTCCGCGGGCGTCGTGACCACGACCTTGAGGTAGTCCCAGGGTCCCCGGCTTTCACCCGGCGTCTTCACCTGGAACAGGTATGTCGGGAAGATCGCCAGCCCGTCCTCGCGGACGCGGGCATTGCCGAAAGCGTCGTCCGCCGTGGGCATCGCCTTCATGCGGGCAACCGTCGCGGCGCCGCTGGCCTGCGCCGCCGCCACGCCCATGTCCTTCACGGTCTTGAGGTAGTGCAGCGCGCCTGCGTAGCAGCCGGCATTGTCCATGTTCGGGCGGGCCGTGGGATACAGCACCTTGTATCGCTCGCTGAACGCGCGGGTGCGCTCGTTCAGGTCCCAGTAGAAGGACTCCGTCATGTACAGCCCCTGCGCCGTCTCCAGGCCGAGGCCGTGCACGTCGGACAGGAACATCAGCAGGGCCGCGATCTTCATCTTCGGGGTCAGCCCGAACTCGACCGCCTGCTTGATGGAGTTGACCGTGTCCGTGCCGGCGTTGGCGAGGCCCAGCACCTTGGCGCCGCTCGCCTGGGCGGAGATCAGGAAGGAGCTGAAGTCGGTGGTGCCCGGGAAAGGGTAGGCCGACGCGCCCAGCACCTTGCCGCCGGCGCGGGTGACGAAGCCCGTGGTGTCGCGCTGCAACTGCTGGCCGAACACGTAGTCCGCGGTCAGGAAGTACCAACTGTCCCCGCCCGCCTGCGCCACCGCGCCGCCAGTGGAGCGCGCGAGCATCCAGGTGTCGTAGGACCAATGGATCGTCACCGGCGTGCATTGCGGACCCGTCAGGTCGGTCGTCGCGGCGCCCACGTTGATGTAGGCGCGGTCCTTTTCCTTGCAGACCTGGTTCACCGCGAGCGCGACGGAACTGGTGTTCACGTCCATGATGAGGTCCACGCCGTCGCGGTCGAACCAAGCGCGCGCGATGCCGGCGCCGATGTCCGGCTTGTTCTGGTGGTCGGCGAACACGACCTCCGCTTTCACGGCGTCGGACATTTCCTGCGCGGCCAGGCGCACGGCGGCCACCGACGCCATGCCGGCGATGTCCCGGTACGGGCCGGATTGGTCGTTCATCACGCCGATGCGGATCGGCTTGCCTTGCGCCCGGGCCGGGCGGACCAGGGGCGCTGCCGCCGCGGCGGCGGAGCCTAGAAGGGTGCGACGGTTGATCGGCATGGAGATCGGGTGTCCTTATGCTTTCACGAGGGGGCAGCCGCCCTCGTTCAGCGGGCGGAAAGCCTGCTCGGCAGGCGTGGTGGCGATCAGCTTGTAGTAATCCCAGGGGGCCTTGCTTTCGCCGGGCTTCTTCACCTCGAACAGGTAAACCGGGTGGAGCTTGCGCCCGTCGGCGCGGATGGTGCCTGCGCCGAACGCATCGTCGTCCGTCGGCATCGCCTTCATGCGGGCAACGGTGGCGGCGCCGCTCTTCTTCGCCTCGGCCGCGCCCATAACCGCCACGGCTTTGAGGTAGTGCAGCGCGCCCGCGTAGCAGCCGGCGTGCGACATAGCCGGGTGGACGCCGCTGGTCTTCGGCAGCACGCGCCGGGTGAAGGCCCGGGTGCGGTCGTTGAGGTCCCAGTAGAAGGACTCCGTCAGCACCAGGCCCTGCGCCGCTTCCAGCCCCAGCGCGTGCACGTCGTTGAGGAACACCAGCAGGCCCGCCAGCTTGACGCCCGACCGGGTGAGGCCGAACTCGGCCGCCTGCTTGATGGTGTTCACCGTGTCGGTGCCGGCGTTGCAGATGCCGACGACCTTGGCCCGCGACGCCTGCGCCTGCAGCAGGAAGGAGCTGAAATCGGTGTTGCCGGGGAAGGGATGCCGCACGCTGCCCAGCACCCTGCCGCCGGCCTGCTTGACGAAGTTGCCGGTGTCCCGTTCCAGCGCGGTGCCAAAGGCGTAGTCGGCGGTGACGAAGAACCAGGTGTCGCCGCCGGCCCCCACCATCGCCGCCCCCGTGGAATGCGCCAGCATCCAGGTGTCGTAGGTCCAGTGCACCGTGGTCGCCGCGCAGGCCGGCCCCGTGAGGTCCGCGGTCGCGCCGGTGGAGTTGATGTAAACCCGGTCTTTCTCCTTGCACACGCCGTTGATCGCCAGCGCGACGCCCGAGTTGGCCACGTCGATGATCATGTCCACGCCGTCCCGGTCGATCCAAGCTCGCGCGATGCTGGCGCCGATGTCGGGCTTGTTCTGGTGGTCGCCGGTCAGCACCTCGACTTGGAGGCCGCGGGGGCCGTCCTCGACCGCCTGGCGCACGCAGGCGACGGAGGTGGGGCCGCTGATGTCCCGGTAAACGCCGGATTGGTCGTTCAGCACGCCGATCTTGACGGTGCCCGCCTGCGCGCGGGCCGGGCGGGCCAGGGGCGCTGCCGCGGCGGCGGCGAGCAGGGCACGGCGCGGGATCACCGAGGCGCTCCGACCATTCGGCAGGAATCCAACCCCCATATCAAACCCCCAAGTACTCGTGCAGCTTGCCCATGTTGGCCGACAGCTCGCTGTTCGGGATCATGTCGATCACCCGGCCGTGCTCCATTACGTAATGCCGATCGGCCACCGTCGCGGCGAAGCGGAAGTTCTGCTCCACCAGCAGCACGGTGAAGCCGCGCGCCTTGATCTCCCGGACCGTGCGGCCGATCTGCTGCACGATCACCGGGGCCAGCCCTTCTGTCGGCTCGTCAAGCAGGAGCAAGCGCGCCCCCGTGCGCAGGATGCGGCCGATGGCCAGCATCTGCTGCTCGCCGCCCGACAGCTTGGTGCCCTGGCTGCCGGCACGCTCCTTGAGGTTCGGGAATAGGGTGTAGATTTCCGCCACGCTCATGCCGCCCGGCGCGATCTGCGGCGGCAGCAGGAGGTTCTCCGTCACGCTCAGGCTGGCGAAGATGCCGCGCTCTTCCGGGCAGAAGGCGATGCCGGCGCGGGCGATGCCGTCCGGGCGCATGGACGTGGTTTCCGCGCCCTTGAAGCGCACGCTGCCCTCGCGCCGGGGCACCAGGCCCATGATGCTCTTCATCGTGGTCGTCTTGCCCGCGCCGTTGCGGCCCAGCAGGGTCACGACCTCCCCTTCGGCCACGTCGAAATCGACGCCGTGCAGGATGTGGCTTTCCCCGTACCAGGAGTTGAGGCCCGCCACCCGCAGCATCGGCTCCGCCGGACGTGCCGCGTCAAGCATCGGGGGACCCCAGGTAGGCGGTAACCACGTCGGGGTTCCGGCTCACGCTGGCGTAGTCGCCCTCCGCCAGCACCTGCCCGCGCGCCAGCACGGTGATGGTGTCGCACAAGCCTTCCACGACGCTCAGGTTGTGCTCGACCATCAGGATGGTGCGCCCGGCGCGGATGCGGCGGATCAGGGCCACGATGCGGTCCACGTCTTCATGCGCCATGCCCGCCGTCGGCTCGTCCAGCAGCATCATGGTGGGTTCGAGCGCCAGGGTCGTCGCGATCTCCAGTGCCCGCTTGCGCCCGTAGGACAGCAGGGCCGCCGGCTCCGTCTCGTAGCCTTCCAGCCCGACATCGGCCAGGAGCGCGCGGGCGCGGTCGTCGAAGCGGTGCAGCAGGGATTCCGGGTTCCAGAAGTCGAAGCTGTTGCCCCGCGCCCGTTGCAGCGCCAGCCTGACATTCTCCAATGCGCTCAAATGCGGGAACACCGCCGAGATTTGGAAGGAGCGCACCAGGCCCAGCCGCGCGACGGCGGCGGCTTTCAACCCCGTGATGTCGCGCCCCTGGAAGCTGATGGTGCCGCGGGTGGGGGCCAGGAACTTGGTCAACAGGTTGAAGCACGTCGTCTTGCCGGCGCCGTTCGGGCCGATCAGGGCGTGGATGGTGCCTTCCTGCACGCGCAGATCGACGCTGTTCACGGCGATGAAGCCGCGGAACTCCCGCGTCATGCCCGACGTCTCAAGAATGGTGCCCGGCACCCTGCCCGTCTCCCCGCGTTATGCGTTCCTTGACGTGCTGCTTTGCATATCGGGGGCAGCGGCGCAAGATTGTTCCACGGATCAAGCATACGATCGGAGCCGATGCGATGCCCCAAACGTTTAAGCTGCGCAACCTGCTGTTCGCCCCCGGCGACAGCGCGCGCAAAGCCGACAAAGCGTTGGTGTCCGACGCCGACGGCGTGATCCTGGATTTGGAGGACAGCGTGGCGCCGCCGGGCAAGGATGCGGCGCGCGCCCTGGTGGCGGCGCTGCTGCCGTCCGTGTCGCGGCCCGGCGTCGTGGTGCGGGTCAACCCGCGCGGCACGCCGTGGTACCTTTCGGACCTCGCCGCGGTGGTGCCGCACCGCCCGGCGGCAATCCTGCTGCCGAAGTGCACCGGGCCGGACGACCTGCTGGCGCTCGACCATCATTTGGAGGCGTTGGAAGCGGCGCACGGCCTGCCAGGCGGCAGCGTCGGCGTGCTGGCGTTGGCGACGGAAACGGCGGCCTCGCTCGCGCAGATGGATTACCGGGGGGCGCCGGCCCGGCTGCTGGCCTTGTGCTTCGGGGCGGAGGACCTGTCGGCCGATCTTGGTATCGCTCCGCGCGGCCCCGGGCACGCCTACCCGGCGTCGGTGGCCGCGGCCCGCGCCGCCACCCTGCTCGCGGCGGCGGCGGCCGGCGTCGCGGCGCTGGACACGCCCTGGCCCGACCCGCGCGACCCCGCCGGGCTGGAAGCGGAAGCGCGGCAGGCGGCGGCGGACGGGTTTGCCGGCAAGCTCTGCATCCACCCGGGCCAGCTCGCCGCCGTGGCCGCCGCCTTCACCCCGGCGCCGGAGCGGATCGCCTGGGCGGAGCAGGTACGCGCCGGCTTCGCCGCCAACCCGGGTGCGGGCGTGTTCGTCCTCGATGGCAAAATGATCGACCGCCCCCATCTCAAGCTCGCCGAGCGCATCCTCGCCGCACGCTGACCGGGTCTGGCCGGCATGGGGCTGGATGCGCGCTGCCGTATCATCCCCCAACGCTGCAACCAGGTCCCGCGCGCATGTCTGCTGACCCTTCTCCGCCTTCCGACCAAGCCTTGATGGCGCTCACCGCCGAGGGCGACCGCGCGGCGTTCGATGCGCTGGCGGCGCGCTACCTGCTGCGGCTGCGCCGGGCGGCGCTGCGCGTGCTGGGCGACCCGGCGGCGGCGGAGGACGTGGCCCAGGACGCGCTGCTGCGCGCCTGGACCCGGGCGCGCTCCTACGACCCGAAGCAGGGCGCCGTGGCGACCTGGCTGCACCGCATCGCGGTGAACGCCGCGATTGACCGGGTGCGCGCCGCGCGCCCGAGCATGGCCGTGCCGGACGACCTGCGCGACGCCGCGCCCATGGCCGACGCCCTCATCGCGGTGCAGCAGCGCAACCGGCTGCTGGCGGAGGCCATCGCCACCCTGCCCGACCGCCAGCGCGCCGCTTTGGCCCTCACCTACGACCAAGGCTGGTCCGGGCAGGACGCGGCCCGCGCCTTGAAGGTGTCCACCCGCGCGTTGGAGGGCCTGCTGCACCGGGGCCGCAAGGTCTTGCGCGCCTACCTGGAAGCGCGGGACGGATGACGCCTATGACGCCCCGCCGCTTCGATTGGGGCTTGCGCGTCCATGGGACCGAGCTCCTGGCTTGGCCCGCGGCCGAGCGGGCAGCGGCCTTGTCGCTTTTGCGGCGCTGCCCGGCTGCGCGGCAGGCCATGGCGGACGCGCTGGCCGGGGAGGAATTGCCGCCGCCCGACCCCGCGCTGCTGGCCAGCCTGCAAGACCGGTTCCGGCGGCGCGTGGCCGGCTGGGCGAGGCCGGCGCGGCCGGTGGCGTTGCGGCGCGGCGCGCTGGGCGGCGTGCTGACGGTTTGCGCGGTGGCCGGGTTCTACCTGGGTTCCGCCACCCTGGAGGCCGAACAGCCCGACCCGTTCGGGGCGGTGCAGGCCATCGCGATCGATGCGGCCCTATGATGCTGGCGCCATGACGCTGGCCTTGCGCGATCCTTGGTTGCGCGAGCCGTGGCGGACCCGGGTGCTGTGGCTGTCGGTGGCCGGCAACCTGTTCGCAGCCGCGCTGGTCGGCGCCCGCCTCGTGATGGAGCCGCCGCATCCGCCGGGCCTTGGTGGCGCAGCGGAGCGCATGGCGCGCGACCTGCCGCCGGCCGACGCCGCCCGGTTCCGCGCCGTGCTGGACCACGAGCGCCCATGGTTCGACAGCGCCCGGCACCGCATGGCCGACGCCCGCGCCGACCTCGCCCGCAGCATCGCGCAGAACCCGTATGACGAGAACGCCGCCCACGAGCGGATGGCCGCCTATCAGGCCCGCCTGGTTGAAACCTCCGGCCGGTTCGGCGACAGCCTGCTCGCGGCCATCAGCACCTTGTCGCCGGAAGGGCGCGCGAAGCTCGCCGAAACCACGAAGAACTCGGGCCCACGGTGAAGCGGCGTGCGGGGTGGCGGGCTGGCGCATCCGGGGCGCCGGCACCCGGCTTGACGCCCGTGGCCCCGCCGAAACGCGAAGCGTTTGCGGCCTCGCTGAAATGCGGAGGCAGCCGCAAACCGCTCTGCGGTTTCGGCGAGTTTGCGGCCGTGTTCGCTTGCGCGGCGCTGGCGGGATGCAGCCTGGGGCCGTTCTACCAGCGCCCGGCGCTCGACGTGCCGCCGGCGTTCCGCGCCACCGCCGACACGGCGGAGGCCGCCTGGCCCGCCGAGGACTGGTGGCGCAACTTTCATTCCGCGGAGTTGGACGCGCTGATCGCCAGCGCCCGGGCCTACAACAACGACCTCGCCGCCGCGGCGGCCCGCATCGTGCAGGCGGACGCCCAGGTGCGGATCAACGGCGCGCCGCTGCTGCCGACGCTGGACGCCACCGCCGGCGAAAGCTACCGCCGCACCGGCATCCAGGGCAGCAGCGGTACATCGAGCTTCACCGTTGACCCCGTGACCGGCGCGCCCATCCCGCGGACGGGATCGAACCGGCGCTACTTCGACGGCCGGGTATACCAGGGGGCGCTGCAGGTGTCCTACGACCTGGACTTCTGGGGCCGCAACCGCGCCTTGGCCCAGGCGTCGCAGGCCGCCGCGGTCGCCACCCGCTTCGACCAGGCGACGGTGGCGCTGAACGTCGTGACCTCCGTGGCCACCACCTATTTCCAGGTGCTCGCCGGGCAGGACCGGCTGGCCGTCGCCGAGCGCAACCTGCGCGACGCCGAGCGCATCCTGGGCGCCTTCCGGGCGCGGCTGACGGTGGGCACCTCCAACGCGCTGGACGTGTCGCAGCAGGAAGCATTGGTAGCCGGGCAGCGCGCGGGGCTGCCGAACCTGCGCAACCAGATCGAGCAGCAGCGGATCGCGCTCGGCATCCTGACCGGGGTGCCGCCGGAGCGGCAGGTGATCCAGGGCGGGTCGCTGGAAAAAACGCCCTTGCCGCTGGTGGCGCCCGGCCTGCCGAGCGAGCTGCTGGCCCGGCGGCCGGACGTGGCCAGCGCGGAAGCGCAGTTGCAGGCGGAGAACGCCAACATCCGCGCCGCCCGCGCCGCGTTCTTCCCAGACGTGCAGCTCACCGCATCGGGCGGGCTGACCAGCACGGTGCTGTCAACCATCACGGGTCCGGGCACCCTGGTGGCGCAGCTTGCCGGCAACCTGACGCAGACCATCTTTGATAACGGGCTGCGCCGCGGGCAGCTCGACCAGGCAAAGGGCCGGTATGACGAGCTGCTGGCGGATTACCGCCGGGCGGTGCTGCAAAGCTTCACGGATGTGGAACAATCATTGGCGGCGCTGCGCTACACCACCGAGCAGGAAAAGCTGGAGCGCCAAGCCATCGCGGTGGCACAGCGCTCGGCCGACATCGCGCAGGCGCAGCTCCAGGCGGGGACCATCGACATCATCACGTCGCTCAACACGCAAGTGACCCTTTACAACGACCTGGACCTGTTGACCCAGATCCGGCTGGCGCGGTTCCAGGCGTTGGTGAACGTTTACAAGGCGTTGGGCGGCGGCTGGACCCAAGCCTCGGCATCCCTGGGGACCGGGCCATGATCAAGCGCGTTTTACTGGCTTTGCTTTTGCTGGGCGCGGCCGGCGGCGCCGGGTATTATTACTGGTTCCGCCCGGCGGCGACGGAACATGCCGGCGCGGGCAGCGGGCGCCGCCGCGGCGGCGGGGACGAGGCCGCGCCGATCCCGGTGCTGACCGCCCGGAGCGAAGCGCGGGACGTGCCGGTGTATCTCGACGGCCTCGGCACGGTGCAGGCGTTCAACTTGGTGTCCGTCCGCCCGATGGTGGAAGGCCCGCTGGTCGAGGTGCGGTTCCGCGAAGGGCACGACGTGCGCGCCGGCGACCTCCTGGCCCGCATCGACCCGCGGCCTTACCAGGCCAGCCTCGACTCCGCCATCGCGAAGAAGCAGCAGGACGAGGCGAGCCTGGCCAACGCCCGGCTGGATGTCGGGCGCTACGCCAAGCTCGCCGCCAACAACTACAGCAGCGGGCAGCAGGTGGACACCGCCCGCGCCCAGGCCGCGCAGTTGGAAGCGCAGGTGCGCGGCGACCAGGCGCAGATCGACACCGCGCGCACCCAGCTCAGCTACACCGAGATCAAGGCGCCCATCGACGGGCGGATCGGGCTGCGCCAGGTGGACAACGGCAACATCGCCCGGCCTTCCGACACCGTGCCGCTCACGGTGATCACCCAGCTCAAGCCGATCTCCGTCGTGTTCACCCTGCCGCAGCAGGCGCTGCCGGCCGTGGCGAGCGCGATGGGGGACGCCATGCCGGAGGTGCTGGCGCTCAAGCAGGGCGGCGGCGCGGCCGATCCGCTGGACCGCGGCCAGCTTGCCGTGCTGGACAACCAGGTCGATCCCGCGACGGGCACGATCAAGCTCAAGGCGACCTTCCCCAACGACAAGCTGCTGCTGTGGCCCGGCGGCTTCGTGAACGTCCGGATGCTGGCCGAAACGCAGCGCGGCGTGGTCACGGTGCCGACCGCCGCCGTGCAGCGCGGGCCGCGCGGCGCCTTCGTGTTCGTGATCGCGCCGGGCAACGTGGCGCAGCGCCGGGCCATCACGGTGGGGCACGAGGACGACCAGGTGAGCGTGGTGGCGGAGGGCCTGCGCTCCGGCGAGCAGGTCGTGGTCGATGGCGCGCAGCGGCTGACGGATGGCGGCAAGGTCGCGGTGGCCGGCCCGGACGGCAACGCCCCGGATGCCGCGCCGAAGGACCGGGGCACGCCCGGCATGGCGCAGCGGCGCGGCCGGACGAGTTCCTGACGCATGAACATCTCCGCACCCTTCATCGCACGGCCGGTCGCGACCTGCTTGCTGGCTTTGGCCGTGCTGCTGGGGGGTGTGCTGGGCTACCGGACGCTGCCGGTGGCGGCGCTGCCCACGGTGGATTTCCCGACGATCCAGGTGACGACGCAGTTGCCGGGCGCGGGGCCGGACACGGTGGCGACGCTGATCACCGCGTCGCTGGAGCGGCAGTTCGGGCAGATCACCGGGCTATCGACCATGACCAGCACCAGCAGCGAGGGCACCAGCCAGATCACGCTGCAATTCAACCTGAGCCGCAAGCTGGACAGCGCGGCGCAGGACGTGCAGGCGGCGATCAACGCCGCGGCCGGCACGCTGCCGGCGAGCCTGCCCTACCCGCCCATCTACGCCAAGGTGAACCCGGCCGACGCGCCGATCCTGTCGCTCGCGCTCACCTCCGACAGCATCCCCATCGACCGGATCAGCGACGCCGCCGACACGCTCTTGCAGCCGAAGCTCAGCCAGATCGACGGGGTGGGCAAGGTCACGGTGCAGGGCGGCTTGCGCCCGGCGGTGCGGGTGCGGGTCGATCCGGCGCGGGTCGCGGCCTACGGCCTGTCGATGGAGGACGTGCGCAACGCAGTCGCGTCCGCCAACGTGAACGGCGCCAAGGGCGGGTTCGACGGGCCGCGCCAGGCCTTTGCCCTGGGCGCCAACGACCAGCTCGTGACGCCGGCGGCCTACAAGGACCTGGTGATCGCCTACAAGAATGCGTCCCCCGTCCGGCTGGAGGACGTGGGCACGGTGATCGGCGGCGTGGAGAACGACCGGGTCGCCGGCTGGTACAACGGCAACCCCGCCGTCGTCCTGGACATCCAGCGGCAGCCCGGCGCCAACATCGTCGCCACCGTGGCGGCGATCAAGGACGCGCTGCCGGCCCTGCAGCGCGCCATCCCGGCGGCGGTGGCGATGACGGTCGTGGTGGACCGCACGGAGACGATCCGCGCTTCCGTGAACGACGTGCAGTTCACCTTGATGCTGTCCATCGGCCTGGTCGTGTTCGTGATCTTCCTGTTCCTGCGCAGCGCGCGGGCCACGCTGATCCCGGCCATCGCCCTGCCGCTGTCGCTGATCGGCACTTTCGGGGTCATGGCGCTGTGCGGCTACAGCCTGGACAACCTGTCGCTCATGGCGCTGACCGTCGCCACCGGCTTCGTGGTGGACGACGCCATCGTGATGATCGAGAACGTCGTCCGCTACATCGAGGACGGGGTGCCGCCGCTGGAAGCCGCCTACCGTGGTGCTGCGCAGATCGGCTTCACCATCGTGTCGCTCACCGTGAGCCTGGTCGCGGTGTTCATCCCGCTGCTGTTCATGACGGGCGTGGTGGGCCGCTTGTTCAACGAGTTCGCGGTGGTGCTCAGCACATCGGTGGTCGTGTCGGCCGTGGTGTCGCTCACGTTGACCCCCATGATGTGCGGGCGGCTGCTGCAGGCAAACGCGAAGCCGAACCGGCTGACGGGCTGGTTCGAGCACGGCTTCATCCGCCTGACCCGGGGCTACCAGCGCACGCTCGCGGTGGCGCTCCGATATCAGGGCCTCGTGCTGCTGGTGGCGGTGGGCACGCTGGTCGGCACGGTGCTGCTGTATGTGGTGACGCCCAAGGGCTTCCTGCCGCAGCAGGACACCGGCGTGATCGTCGCGGTGACGGAAGCCTCGCAAAGCGCCTCCGTGCCGCGCATGGCGGCGCTGCAGACGCAGCTTGCGGAGGTGGCGCAGCGCGACCCGGCGGTGGCTGGGGTGGTGTCGTTCGTGGGCGCCGGCACCATCAACGCGACGCCCAACACCGGGCGGCTGACCATCGCCCTCAAGCCGCGGCGGGAGCGCGACCCGGCGCCCGCGGTGATCGCCCGGCTGCAAGCGGCGATGGGAGATGTGCCGGGCATGTCGGTGTTCATGCAGGCGGTGCAGGACATCCAGATCGGCACCCGCATCAGCCGCACCCAGTTCCAATACACCCTGATCGACACCGACCCGGAGGAGTTGGCGACCTGGGCGCCGCGGCTGCTCGCCCGGCTGCGCGCCATGCCGGACCTCCAGGATGTCGCGAGCGACCAGCAGACGGAGGGCTTCGCGACCCGCATCCAGGTGGACCGCGACGCGGCCATGCGCCTGGGCGTCACCATGCAGGAAATCCAGGACACGCTGTACGACGCCTTCGGGCAGCGGCAGATCAGCACGATCTTCAGCCAGGCCAACCAGTATCGCGTGGTGCTGGAAGCCGATCCCGAGTGGCAGGCCGACCCGCGCTCGCTGGACCGGCTGCGCGTGCCGGGGCTGAACGGGGCGCAGGTGCCGTTGTCGGCCATCGCCACCATCACCCGGGGCACGGCGCCGCTCGCGGTCACGCACCAGAGCCAGTTCCCGTCCACCACCATCAGCTTCAACCTGGCGCCGGGGTCGAGCCTCGGCCACGCCGTCGCGGCGGTGGCGCAGGCGGAGCGGGAGATGGGCCTGCCCTCTACCATCGTCGGCAGCTATTCCGGCGACGCGGCGGAGTTCCAGGCCAGCTTGGCGAGCGAGCCGTGGCTGATCGGGGCCGCGGTGGTGGTGATCTACATCGTGCTCGGCGTGCTGTACGAGAGCACGATCCACCCGGTCACCATCCTGTCCACCCTGCCGTCGGCCGGCATCGGCGCGCTGCTGGCGCTGCTGCTCGCCGGGCAGGACCTGTCCTTGGTGGCGCTGGTCGGCATCGTGCTGCTGATGGGCATCGTGAAGAAGAACGCGATCATGATGATCGACTTCGCCTTGGATGCGGAGCGGACACGCGGCCTGTCGCCGCCTGACGCGATCACCGAAGCGTGCCTGCTGCGCTTCCGCCCGATCATGATGACCACCGCGGCGGCTTTGCTGGGCGCGCTGCCCTTGGTGATCGAGAGCGGCACCGGGTCGGAGCTGCGCTACCCCTTGGGCCTGACCATCGTGGGCGGGCTGCTGCTGAGCCAGGTGCTGACGCTCTACACCACGCCGGTGATCTACCTGGCGTTCGAGCGGACCCGGCTGCGCTTCGCCCGGCCCGCGGCGGCGGCGACGCCGGCGGAGTGACCGGGGCATGAACATCTCCGCGCCGTTCATCCGCCGCCCGGTCGCCACCTTCCTTTTGGCGCTGGGCCTGCTGCTGGTCGGCCTGGTCGCCGTGCGCTTCCTGCCGGTGGCGCCGCTGCCCTCCGTCGATATCCCGACGGTCGTGGTGTTCGCCGGGCGTCCCGGCGCCGATCCGGAAACCATGGCCGCCAGCATCGCCGCACCCCTGGAGCGCCGCCTGGGCGAAATCCCGGGCGTGACCGAGATCACCAGCACCAGTAGCACCGGCAGCACCTCCATCGTCATCCAGTTCGACATCGACCGCCCCATCGAGGGGGCCGCGCACGACGTGCAGGCCGCGATCAACGCCGCCTACACCGACCTGCCCTCGGACCTGCCGACCCGGCCGTACTACCGCAAGTTCAACCCGGCCGAGGCGCCGATCCTCACCCTGTCCATGACCTCCGACGTGCTCAGCCCGGCGCAGGTGTTCGACGCCGCCGACACCATCCTGGCGCAGCGGCTGAGCCAGGTCGAGGGTGTGGCGCAAGTACAGGTGAACGGCGCGGAGAAGCCCGCGGTGCGCGTGCGGCTCAACCCGGCGGCGCTGCAGGCGGCGGGCCTCAGCAGCCAGGATGTTTACGCGGCCATACGCAGCGCCAACGTGAACGGCCCGGTGGGCGGCTTCCAAGGGCCGCAGCGCGCCGAAACCATCGAGCTGAACGGCCAGATCACCCAGGCCGCCGACTACGCCCGGCTGGTGCTGAAATCGGCGAACGGCGCCACGGTCCGGCTGGGCGACGTGGCGGAGGTGCTGGACAGCGTGGCCAACACCAAGCTCGCGGCTTGGGAAGGCACGGAGCGGGCCATCCTGCTGACGCTGACCAAGACCGCCGGGGCCAACGTGATCGACACGGTGGACCGGGTGCGCGCGGCGCTGCCGCAACTGCTGAAGTGGATACCGCCCGACATCCGCGTGACCACCATTTCCGACCGCACCGCGACCATCCGGGCCAGCGTCGAGGACGTGGAATGGACGCTGCTGATCAGCATCGCGCTGGTGCTGATGGTGGTGGCGTTGTTCATGCGCCGGCTGGTGCCGACGCTGGCCGCGGCGGTGACGGTGCCGCTCTCCATCGCGGGCACGCTGGGGGCGATGTACCTGCTGGGGTTCAGCCTCAACAACTTCTCGCTCATGGCACTCACGATCTCGGTCGGCTTCGTGGTCGATGACGCCATCGTCATGATCGAGAACATCTTCCGCCATCAGCAGCGCGGGCTTTCGCCGATGCAGGCGGCGTTGGTCGGGTCGCGGCAGATCGGCTTCACCGTGGTGTCGATCAGCATCTCGCTGGTGGCCGTGTTCATCCCGATCCTGTTCATGGGCGGCATCCTGGGCAAGCTGTTCCACGAGTTCGCGACCGTGCTGACGGTTGCCATCGGGTTGTCGGCCGTGGTGTCGCTGACGCTCACCCCCATGATGTGCGGGCGGTTCATGGGGCCGCACGCGCCGCCGCGCGGCGTATGGGGCTGGATCGACCGCACGGTGGACCGCGGGTTCGGCTGGGCGCAGCGCGCCTATCTCCGCACCCTGGACTGGGCGCTGCGCTGGCGCCGGCTGATGCTGCTGGTGACGCTTGCGGTCGTGGTCGGCACCGTCAAGCTGTATGGCACCGTGCCCAAGGGCTTCCTGCCGATCCAGGACACCGGGCTGCTGATGGGCATGACCACCGCCAGCCCCGACATCAGCTTCGACGCCATGGCCGCCCGGCAGAAGCGCGTCGTGGACGTTTTGCTGTCCGACCCGGCCATCCAGAGCGTCGGCAGCACCATCGGCATCACCAATGGCTGGTCCAGCATCAACCGCGGGCAGCTCACCGTGTCGCTGAAGCCGCTGGCCGAGCGCAAGATCAGCAGCGAGCAGGTGCTGCAGCGGCTGCGGCCCAAGCTGATGCAGATGTCGGGCATCCAGACCAACATGTGGTCGGCGCAGGACCTCCGCGGCGGCGGCCGGTCGGGCGGCAGCGGGTTCCAGTTCGTGCTGCTGGACCAGGATTTGGACGAGCTGCGGACCTGGACGCTGCGGCTGCAGGAGGCGCTGCGCGGCGTGCACGGCATCGAGGACGTGTCGAGCGACCAGGACCGCCCGGGTCCCCAGGCCAACGTCACCATCGACCGGGAAGCGGCGTCCCGCCTCGGCGTCCCGGTGAGCGCCATCGACGCGGCGCTGAGCAACGCCTACTCGCAGCGCCAGATTTCCGTGATCTACACGCAGCGCAACCAGTATCGCGTGGTGCTGGAAACGCTGCCGGGCTTGCAGACCGACCCGGCGCTGCTGGACCACTTGTACGTGCCCGGCGCGGGCGGCCAGCAGGTGCCGATCAGCAGCGTGATCCGCACGGACCGGGCGACCGCGCCGCTCGCGGTGCGCCACCAGTCGCAGTTCCCTTCCGCCAGCATCAGCTTCAACCTGCTGCCCGGCACCTCGCAAAGCGACGCCATCGCGCTGGTCACGGAGACCGCCCGCAACCTGCGTATGCCGGAGGGGGTGCGGACCGAGTTCGCGGGCAACGCCAAGTTCCTGCAGCAATCGCTGGCCAGCCAGCCCTTCCTGATCGGGGCGGCGCTCATCTCGATCTACATCGTGCTCGGCGTGCTGTACGAGAGCTGGCTGCACCCGCTGACCATCATCTCGACCCTGCCGTCCGCCGGGCTGGGGGCGCTGCTGGCCGTGCTGGTGACCGGGGGCGAGCTGGACGTGCTGTCCATCATCGGCATCGTGCTGCTGATGGGCATCGTGAAGAAGAACGCGATCATGCTGGTCGATTTCGCGCTGGAAGCGGAGCGGGAACTTGGCATGACCCCGCACGCGGCGATCCTGGAAGCCTGCCGGGAACGGTTCCGGCCGATCATCATGACGACGCTTGCGGCGCTGCTGGGCGCGGTGCCGCTGGCGCTGGCCTCCGGCACCGGGGCGGAGTTCCGCCGCCCGCTCGGCATCGCGATCTGCGGCGGGCTGATCGTGTCGCAGATCCTGACGCTTTACACGACGCCGGTGATCTACCTGGCGCTGGAAAAGCTGGCGACGGGGCGGCGGGCGCGGGCCGCGGTCAATCCGCTGCCTGCGGAATAGGCGTTGGGGGAACCGCGCGGTCGATGGCCTCGCCGGACAGGGTGAGCGCCGTGGTGATAAGCGCCACGTGGCTGAACGCCTGCGGGAAGTTGCCGGTGAAGCGGCCGGCCTTGGGGTCGTACTCCTCGCTCAGCAGGCCCACGTCGTTGCACAGCGCCAGCAGGCGCTCGAACAAGGCGCGTGCTTCCGCCTTGCGGCCCTGCAGGTGCATGGCCGACGCCAGCCAGAAGCTGCACGCCAGGAAGGCGCCCTCCCCGGCCGGCAGCCCGTCCTTGCCGTCGTCCGTGCGGTAGCGCAGCACGAAGCCGTCCACCAGCAGGTCGCGCTCGATGGCGGCGACGGTGCCGCGGATGCGCGGATCGTCGTGCGGCAGGAAGCCCAGGAGCGGGATCAGCAGCAGGCTGGCGTCGAGCGCCTCCGCGCCGAAGCTCTGCACGAAGCTGCCGAGCTTCTCGCTGTAACCGTCTCGGCACACCGCGGCATGGATGGCGTCGCGGGTTTCGCGCCATTGATCGAGGGGCGCTTCCAGGCCGAACGTCTCCGCATCGCTGATGCCGCGGTCAAAGGCGACCCAGGCCATGACCTTGCTGAAGGTGAAGTGACGCCGCCCGCCGCGGGTTTCCCACAGCCCCTCGTCCGGCTGCTGCCAGATGCTGTCGAGGTGGCTCAGCAAGGCGCGCTGCAACGACCAGGTCTGGGTGTTGGTCAGCAGCGCGGCGCACCGCGCCTGGTGCAGCGCGTCCATCACCTCGCCGAACACGTCGAGCTGCAGTTGGGTCGCGGCGGCGTTGCCGAGGCGCACCGGGGCGGCGCCCTGGTAGCCCGGCAGGAAATCGACCGTCGTTTCCTCCAGCCTTCGCTCGCCGGCGATGCCGTACATGATCTGCACCTGCTCGGGGCTGCCGGCGATGCTGCGGTGCAGCCATTCGGCCCAGGCCTTGGCCTCGTCGTAATAGCCGGTGGACATGAACGCGAACAAGGTGATGGTGGCGTCGCGCAGCCAGCAGAACCGGTAATCCCAGTTGCGCGGGCCTTTCAGCGCCTCGGGCAAGGAGGTGGTGGGGGCGGCGACGATGCCGCCGGTGGGCGCGTAGGTCAGGCATTTCAGCGTGAGCAGCGAGCGGCGCACCGCCGACGCCCAGGGGCCGTCATACGACATGCGGCTGGACCACGCGGCCCAAACCTTTTCCGTGCGATACAGCGCGTCGTCCGTGTCGATGCTGAGCGGCACCGGCAGGTGCGAGGCGCTGTGGGTCAGCACGAAGCTGACGGACTGGCCTTCCGAAACCGTGAAGTCGGCGACGGTCTGCATCGACTCGCCGTGCAGCGCCACGTCCGTGCGCAGCACCACCATCTCCGGCCCGGCGATCGCCACGATGCCGTTGCCGCCCTGCCGCCTGGTGACCCAAGGAACGGACGCGCCGTAGTCGAAGCGCAGCGACAGCTCCATCCGCATCGGCACGGCGCCGCGCCGGCCCTCCACGATGCGGACGATGCAACTGTTCGGGCTTTCCGGCACCATGAAATCGACGACGACGACCTCACCGTCCGGAGTGTCGAACGTGGTTTCCAGCACCAGGCTGCCATCCCGGTAGCGGCGGGTGGCCGGTCCGGTCTGCGACTTGGGCGCCAGCAGGAAGCGGCCGTGCTCCTCGTTGCCCAGCAGGGCGGCAAAGCAGGCGGCGCTGTCGAACCGCGGCCAGCACAGCCAATCGATGCTGCCGTTGCGCCCCACCAGCGCGGCGGTGGTGCAGTCGCCGATCAGGGCATAGTCCTCGATGGGCAGCGCGTTGGCCAAGGTCTGGTCAACCGAAGTCTGGTCCATGGCTTAGTGTAGCCTCCGTGTCGTGGGGAGCGTGGCGTCGATCCATTCGCGCATGAGGCGCGCGGCAGTGTCCGGCCGTTCCATGGGCAGCAGGTGCCCGGCGCCTTCTACCACACGCAGCGCGGCGCCGGGCACGAGGCCCGCGATCTCGGCCGAAAGGTCGGGGGGCGTGAGCTGGTCGCCGGCGCCCACGGCCACCAGCGTGGGCACGGCGATGCGCGGCAGGGCCGGGCGGCTGTCCGGCCGGGACATGATGGCGGCCTGCTGGCGCAGAAAGGCGTCCGGCCCGACCCGGGCGGCCATTGCCATCACTTCTTCGCACAGCGCCGCGTCGCCGAGCCGTCCGGGGTGCAGCAGCAGCGGCAGCAGGCGCGGGGTCACGCCCTTGAACCGCCCGCCGCGGGCGGCCAGCGCCATCAGGCCGCGGCGGCGCCGCGCCTGCTCCGGCGTGTCGGGACGCGCGCTGGTGTCCATCAGGCATAGGCCGCTCACCCGCTCCGGCACGCGGCGCACCATAGCCATGGCCGCATAGCCGCCCATGCTCAGCCCGGCCACGGCGAACCGGCCGGGCGCCGCGGCCAGCGCACGCGCCGCCATGCCGTCGAGCGTGTCGTCCTGCGTGCAATCCGCCACGATGCAGCGCACGGCGTCGGACAGCGCCGCCACCTGGTCGCGCCACAGCCGCGCGTCGCACAGCAAGCCCGGGAACAGCAGCAATGGCGGCCTGGCATCCCGATGTGTCACGTCCGCCTTGCGTTCATACAACGTCGGATTTACTGCGAAAAGCTTGACTTTTGTCAATGTTTTCCCGATATCCCGGCTGCCGCGCGCTTCTTGCCGCGCTCGCCGCGCGACGGCGATAAGCCACCCCATACCGTATCGAGATGTATTTTTGACGGAAATCACGACCGCCGCCGCCGCGGAAGACGCTGCACATGCCGATCCCGAGGGACCGGCCGATGCAGGAAACGCGCCTGCGGAGAACACGGCTGAAGAGCAGCCGTCGCACGTGCCGGGCGGGGCCTCGGACGCCGTGGCCGCGCCCGAGGCGGAGCCGACGGACGGCATGACGGCTGACGAGGCCGCCTATCACCTTGCCGAGGACGCCGAGCCGAACGGCTTCACCGACCTCGGCCTGTCGCCGGAAATCCTGCGGGCCATCGACGACATGGGCTACCGCACGCCCACCCCGATCCAGGCGCAGGCGATCCCGACCGTGCTGATGGCGCGCGACGTGCTGGGCTGCGCGCAGACCGGCACGGGCAAGACCGCGAGCTTCGTGCTGCCGTTGATGGACATCCTGTCGGGCAGCCGGGCGCGGGCGCGGATGCCGCGCAGTCTGATCCTGGAGCCGACGCGCGAGTTGGCGCTGCAGGTAGCCGAGAACTTCGTGAAGTATGGCAAGTACCTGAAGCTGAACCACGCCTTGCTGATCGGCGGCGAAAGCCTGTCCGACCAGAAGGAGGCGCTGATGCGTGGCGTCGATGTGCTGATCGCGACGCCGGGCCGCTTGATGGACCTGTTCGACCGCGGCGGGCTGCTGCTGACCGACACCAAGATCCTGGTGATCGACGAGGCGGACCGGATGCTCGACATGGGCTTCATCCCGGACATCGAGAAGATCGTGGGCTTCCTGCCCAAGATGCGTCAGACGCTGCTGTTCAGCGCGACCATGGCGCCGGAAATCCGGCGGCTCGCGGACGCCTTCCTGTCCAACCCCAAGGAGATCACCGTCAGCCGCCCGGCCAGCGTGGCATCGACGATCATCGCCGGGCTGACGGTGCTGGAGGAGCTCGACAAGCGCGAGGCGCTGCGCCGGCTGATCCGCAGCGAGGACGTGCAGAACGCGCTGATCTTCTGCAATCGCAAGCGGGACGTGGACATCCTCTACAAGTCGCTGAAGCGGCACGGGTTCAGCGTGGGGTCGCTGCACGGCGACATGAGCCAGCCCGAGCGGTTCGCGACCTTGGCCAAGTTCAAGGCGAATGAAATCCGGCTGCTGGTGTGCAGCGACGTGGCGGCGCGCGGACTGGACATCGGCGGCTTGAGCCATGTCTTCAACTTCGACGTGCCAATTCATGCCGAGGATTACGTTCACCGCATCGGCCGCACCGGGCGCGCGGGGCTGACGGGCCATGCGTTCACCCTGGCCACCCCGGACGACCGGCAGTTCGTGGACGCCATCGAGAAGCTGATCGGCGCCCCGATCCCGCGTATGCAGGTGGAGGGGATGGAGGCGGTCGCCTTTGCCGAGGACGACGGCAAGCGGCGTCGTGGCCGGAGCCGGGGCGCCAGCGCCACCAGGGCCGCGCCGCGCGCCGCCAAGGCTCCGAAGCCGGCTGCCGAAACTGTGGAGGAGGCAGCGCCCAAGGCAGCCAAGCCGCGCCGTAGCCGGGCCAAGAAAGCCGACCCGGCGGTGGTGGCGGAAGCGTTGCCGGTCGCCGCGGCGGAGCCGGTGCTGGAAGTGTCGGCGCCCGAGCCGCCCGTTGCGGCAGAGGTGGTCGAGCAGGCGCCGGTCCCGTCCGACGCCCGCGCCGAGCCGCGGCGCAGCGCCCGGGCCGAGCCGCGCCGGGATGAGCCGCGCCGTCCGGACGTGCGGACGCCCGACCTGCGGGGCGGCGACCGTGCGCGTCCGCGCGACCGGGGACGACGCGACGACGACTTGGGGCCGTCGGTGCTGGGATTTGGTGACGACGTGCCGGCGTTCATGCTGCTACGCTCCCGCGCGGGCCGCGCCTCGGTGCCGGAGCCTGTCGAGAGCGAGTAGCAGGAGGAACCGTCATGAACGTCGTCGCCCCGATCCAGCAGCCGGAAGCCGCCGAGGCCAAGCTGATGGAGGACCGCCCGGCCGCGCCCCGCAAGCTCGGACCGTTCAAATGGGACGACGCGCTGCTGCTGGATGACCAGCTTTCGGAGGATGAGCGGGCGATGCGCGACGCCGCGCACGCTTACTGCCAGGACAAGCTGTTCACCCGCGTGCTCGCCGCCAACCGCCACGAGCGGTTCGACCGCGAGATCATGAACGAGATGGGCGAGATGGGCTTTCTCGGCGCGACGCTGGACAGCCACGGCTGCGCCGGGGTCGGCTATGTCGCCTACGGCCTAATCGCCCGCGAGGTGGAGCGGGTCGATAGCGGCTACCGCAGCGCGTTCAGCGTGCAATCGTCGCTGGTCATGTACCCCATCTGGGCGTTCGGCTCAGATGACCAGAAGGACCGCTTCCTGCCGAAGCTGCGCAGCGGCGAGTTCGTCGGCTGCTTCGGCCTGACCGAGCCGGATGCCGGGTCCGACCCGGCCAGCATGAGGACGCGGGCCCGCGCCGTGGACGGCGGCTTCGTGCTGAACGGGTCCAAGACCTGGATCACCAACTCGCCGATTGCGGACGTGTTCGTGGTATGGGCCAAGAACGACGACGGGGACATCAAGGGTTACATTCTTGAAAAGGGTATGGCCGGGCTGACCGCGCCAAAGATCGAGGGCAAGTTCGCGTTGCGGGCCTCGGTCACCGGCATGATCATGATGCAGGACGTGTTCGTGCCGGCAGGCAACGAGCTGCCGCACGTGAAGGGCTTGCGCGGCCCGTTCTCCTGCCTGAACAACGCGCGCTATGGCATCAGTTGGGGCGCGCTGGGGGCGGCGGAGTTCTGCTGGCACGCCGCGCGCGGCTATACCATGGAGCGCCAGATGTTCGGGCGCCCGCTGGCGCAGACGCAGTTGATACAGAAAAAGCTCGCGGACATGCAGACCGGCATTACGCTCGGCTTGCAGGGCGCGTTGCGCCTCGGGCGGCTGATGGAGGAGGGCCGGGCGGCGCCGGAGATGATCAGCCTGATGAAGCGCAACAACTGCGGGGTGGCGCTCGATGTCGCCCGGGTGTCGCGCGACATGCACGGCGGCAACGGCATCGCCGACGAGTACCACGTGATCCGGCACGTCATGAACCTGGAAGCCGTGAACACCTACGAGGGCACGCACGACGTGCATGCGCTGATCCTTGGCCGCGCCCAGACCGGCCTCTCCGCCTTCGGGGGATAGCTGCCCGCCCGTTCGCGTCCGGCGCATCGGCGCGGACGGGGACGGGGTTGCGGCCTTGCCGGACGGGGCGGCGCTGTTCCTGCCGGACACGCTGCCGGGCGAGTTGGCGCAGCCCGGTCCCCTTGCGCGCCGCGGCGAGGGTTGGACGGCCGAGGCCACCGTGCAGGAACCGTCCGCCGACCGGGTTGCGCCCCCCTGCCCGCACTTCGGCCCGTGCGGCGGCTGCACCCTGCAGCATTGGCGGGACGGCGCCTACGCCGATTGGAAGCAGGCGCAGGTGGCCGACGCGCTGCGGCGCATGGGCGCTCCGGACGTCCATCTCGCCTTGGCCCGCACCCCGCCTGCTGCCCGGCGCCGCATGGACCTGGCGATCCGGCGCGAGGGTCCGGCCCTGCGTATCGGCTTGCACCGCCGCCGGTCGCGCGAAATCGTCGATATGCAGGCGTGTCCGGTGCTGCACCCGGCGCTGTTCGGGGTGGTCCAGGCGCTGCGCCCCGTGCTGCTGCGACTGGCCGGGTTGCGGCGGGAGGGGTCGGCGGTGGTGAACCTGCTGGACAGCGGGCCGGACCTGCTGCTGCGCACCGATGCGCCGCTCACGGCCGGGGACCGCGTGCTGCTGACGGCCCTGGCGCGGGCGCATGGGCTGCCGCGCATCAGTTGGGAGCCGGGCACGGCGCGGGGCGGCACCGGGCTGACGGAGCCGGCGTGCAGCCTGCGCCCGGCGACCACCGCGTTCAACGGGGTCGCCACGCCCATTCCGCCCGGCGCGTTCCTCCAAGCCTCGCTGGAGGGCGAAGCGGCCATCGTCGCCGCCGTGCTGGCGGCGTTGCCGGACGGGTTGGCGGCGAAGGCGCGGATCGTTGAACTGTTTGCCGGCACCGGCAGCATTACCCACGCTTTGGCCACCCGCGGCCGGGTGCAAGCCTATGAGGGCGACGCCGCCGCATACGACGCGCTGCGCCGGGCGGCGAACCCGCGGGTGACGGCGACGCGGCGGGACCTGGCCCGGCAGCCGTTGCAGACGGCGGAGCTGAAAGGCGCCCGGGCGGTCGTGCTGGACCCGCCGCATGGCGGCGCGCTGGCGCAGATGCCGGCGCTGGCCGCGAGCGGCGTGCCCATCGTCTATGTGAGCTGCAACCCGGCGGCGCTGGCGCGAGACGGACGGACGTTGCTGCAAGCGGGATACCAAGTGGCGTCGGCCGCCGCCATCGACCAGTTCCTGTGGTCGGCCCGGGTGGAAAGCGTGGTGGCGTTCCGCCCGCCCGCGCCGCGCCGATAGTGACGTTCCGCGATGCCGTGGAGGCCGACCTGCCCGCCGTCGTGCGGCTGCTGGCCGACGACCCGCTCGGCCGCGGCCGGGAGCGGGACGAGGCGCCGCTGCCGGAGAGCTATGCCCGTGGCTTCCGCGCGATGCTGGCGCAGGGCGGGCGGCTGATCCTGGCGGAGCAGGAGGGCTTGGTGATCGGCTGCCTGCAACTCAACGTCATCCACGGCGTGTCGCGGGAAGGGCAAAGCCGGGCGCAGGTCGAGGGCGTGCGGGTGGACAGCGCGCGGCGGGGCGGCGGGATCGGCGCGGCGCTGATGCGTCACGCGATGGCGGAGGCGCGGGCAGCCGGGTGCGGGCTGATGCAGCTCACCACAAACCGGGATCGGGCGGAGGCGCAAAGGTTCTATGCCCGGCTGGGGTTTACGCATAGCCACGCGGGGATGAAGCTGGCGCTGTGATGGGCTTCATCATCGCGGACCGCTTCAGAGGAACACGATAACGAATGCCAAGCTGCGCTCATTGCAATGAAGGCGGCCGGGAGCGCCCGGCGTGAGCCGCAGCCACCCCGTTTCCATCCCTGCCGACCCGGCGCCGCTGGCGGGCACGCTGCTGCTGCCGGATGGGATCGGGCCGCACCCGGCGCTTCTGCTGTGGGCCGGGAGCGGCCCGGTGGACCGGGACGGCAACCTGCCGGGCTTGCGTAACGACAGCCTGCGCCTGCTGGCCGAGGCGCTTGCCGAGCGCGGGGTGGCCACCTTGCGGACGGACAAGCGCGGGGTCGGCCAGAGCCACCGTGCGGGAACGGATGAGTCCCGCCTCAGCCTGGACCTGTATGCCGCGGACGCCGCGCGCTGGCTGCAAGCGTTGCGGGACGACGCCAACGTGTCGCGCGCCGGGCTGCTGGGCCACAGCGAGGGCGCGCTGGTGGCGACGCTGGCAGCGCAGCGCGTGGTCCCGGACCGGCTGGTGTTGCTGGCCGGGCTGGGCACGCCAGCCGGCCCTGCCATCCTGCGCCAACTCGCCGAGGGCGGCGCCCCGCCCGAGCTGGTCGAGGCCGCCCGCGGCATCATTGCCCGGCTGCTGCGCGGCGAGGCCGTGACGGACGTGCCGGCGCCGTTGGCCGGGCTGTTCCGCCCCTCCGTGCAGCCCTACGTCGCATCCTGGCTGCTGCGCGACCCTGCCGAGGAGTTGACGCGCGTGCGCTGCCCTGTGCTGGCGGTGGGGGGCACGGCGGACTTGCAGGTGCGCGCGACGGAGGCGCGGATGCTGGCCGGGGCGCGTCCGGGGGCGCGCTTGCTGGTCATCCCCGGCATGAACCATGTCTTGAAGGTGCCGGCAAAGGGACGCGCGGCGAATGTGCAGGCGTATGCCGACCCGGAGTTGCCGCTGGCGCCCGGATTGGCGGAAGGGATCGCGTCGTTTGTGCTGAGCCACCCTGACGCAGCACGCGACGGCCAAGGCGCGGGGTGATGCAGCTTACCATGAACAGGGGCCGGACTTAGATTTGTGCACAGCCATGCAGGGATGAAAGCATCGTTGTAGCTTTGATAGCGGCTCGTGGCGGGAGATGCTTTTAGACTGCGAGTCCAGCTCGGCTCGACTGGCCTACGGGCCATGAGGGCGCACGACAGATGCTTACAATGATCAGGGACAAAATTCCTGGCGTCGAAGTAGAAGCACTCGATATGCTGGAAGAAGGTGATCGGGTTGCCGTCCGGTGGCTATTCTCGGCAACGCGGGAGGGGGAAACTCGGCGCCTTTCTTGTGTGGCGATCTACCGTTTCACCAATGGCCTAATTTCAGAGGATTGGGGGATAGCCACCAGCGCCGCTTGGCCTTGAGATCAGCCAGCAGCGCGGCAAGAGACGACGCCCTGCTGTCGTTCGGTTATTCTCAATTCACATTAACTTCGTTCCGCATCCGCACGACTAACCAGCAGAACCGCTTGGTGAATGAAGGGCGCAACCTCGACCAATCAAACGTGAAAGCTCTCCCCGCACCCGCAACGCCCCTTCTCGTTCGGGTTGCTGAACGTGAACCCTGACACAAGGTCCTTCACCTCGTAATCCATCACGCTCCCGATCAGAAACAGGCTGGCCTTGCGGTCCACCAGCACCGTCAGCCCCTTGTCGGTCACGGTCTCGTCGCCGGGTCCGGCGGCGGGAACCCAGCTCATGTCGTAGCTGAGGCCGGAGCAGCCCTTGGTGCCTACGCTGATGCGCAGCAACATGCCCGCCTGCCCCTTGGCATACAGGCTGCGCAGCCGGTCGGCCGCGGCGTCGGTCAGGCTCATCAGCGGCGGCAAAGCGCGGCGCGGGCGGGCAGCAGCTTGGATGGCGCTCATGGAAAGCTCCGTCAGAACATGTTCAGCGCGAGGCGGGCGTCTTCGGTCATGCGGCTGGGGTCCCACGGCGGGTCCCACACGGTATCGACGTGGCAGGACGTGACGCCGGGCACCGCCATGATGGCATCCTGCACCTGCACCGGCAGTTCCTGCGCGCTCGGGCAGCCCGGCGCCGTTAGGGTCATCTCGACCTTCACGTTGTTCGCGTCGTCGATCTCCACGGCATAGATCAGGCCGAGTTCGTAGATGTTCACCGGGATTTCCGGGTCATACACCGTGGCGATGGCGGACAAGAGGGCGTCCTCGGTCGGCTTGGGATTGACCTCGCCGTCGGGAGTCCAGGTGGAGACGGTCGCGTTGCCGGCGGGCGTGTCACTCACTGCTCGATTCCTTCTCGCCATCCAGGGCCGCCAGCAGGGCGTACCATGGCAGGGTCACGCATTTCACGCGCGACGGGTATTCATGCACGGCCGAAAGCGGGTGCACGTTGCGCAGCGCCTCGTCGCAAGCCTCGCACCGCCCGGTGCGGGCCATGGCGGCAACCTGGTCGGACAGCGCCCGGATGTGACCGACGGGCTGGCCGCGCACCGCCTCGCACATCAGGTCGGCGCTGGCGACGGTGATCTCACAGCCGCGCGCCTCGAACCCGGCCTCCGCCACCCGGCCATCGTCGCGGCGGACGAACACCTGCACGCGGTCGCCGCACATCGGGTTGTCGCCCTTGGCGCTCGTGTCGAACGCCGCCGGGCGCTGCGCATGGCTGGGCGACCGGCCATGAGCGCGGATTTCGGCGCTATACAGGTCGCGGAGGTCCTCGAACATCTAGGCAAAGAACTCCCGCACCCGCAGCAGCGTGTCGGCCAGGGCGTCGATCTCGGCCATTGTCGTGTAGATGCCGGTGCTGGCCCGGGCGCTGCTATCCACGCCCAGGCGGCGCATCAGCGGCTCCGCACAGTGATTGCCGGCGCGCACCGCGATGCCCTGGCGGTCCAGCAGCGTCGCGATGTCGTGGGCGTGGGCGCCCTGCATGGTGAAGCTGAACACCCCGCCCCGGTCCTGCGCCGCGCCGAGCACGCGCAGCCCGGGGATGTCGGACAACCGGGCCAGCGCATGGTCGGTCAGCCGGGCCTCGTGCGCGGTGATCGCGTCGAAGCCGATGGCCTCGACATATTCGACCGCCGCCTTGAGGCCGATGGCCTCGATGATGGCAGGGGTGCCGGCCTCGAACTTGTGCGGGATTTCGGCCCAGGTGCTGCGCTCGAAGCTAACGGTGCCGATCATGTCGCCGCCGCCCATGAAGGGGGGCATGGCCTCCAGAAGCTCGCGCCGCGCCCACAGCACGCCGATGCCGGTCGGGCCGTACAGCTTGTGCGCGGTGAACAGGTAGAAGTCCGCGCCGATGGCCTGCACATCGACCGGGCGGTGCACGACGGCCTGGCTGCCGTCGAACAGCGCCTTGGCGCCGTACTCGTGCGCCAGCGCCGCAACCCGGGCCGCCGGCACCACGGTGCCGAGCACGTTGCTCATGTGGGTCACGGCCACCAGCCCGACCTTGCGGTCCTGCAGCAGCGCCTCCAGCCCGGCCATGTCCAACTCGCCCGCGTCGGTGATCGGGGCGACGCGCAGCTCGATGCCATGGGCGTCACGCAGCATCTGCCAGGGCACCAGGTTGGCGTGGTGCTCCATCTCCGAGATCACCACGGCCTGGCCGGGCTTCAGGATGCCGCGGCCGTAACTGTGGGCGACGAGGTTGATGCCCTCCGTCGTGTTCTTGGCGAACACGATCTCCTCACGGGACGGCGCGTTGATCAGCCGGGCCACGGCGTCGCGGGTGCTCTCGTAGGCGTCCGTCGTGCGCTCGCTCATCCAGTGCAGGCCGCGGTGGACGTTGGCGTACTGGGTTTCCATGGCCTGCACCATGGCGTCGATCACCGGGCGCGGCTTCTGGGCGGAGGCGGCGCTGTCCAGGAACACGAACGGCTTGCCCCGCACGGTCTGCGACAGGATCGGGAAGTCGGCGCGAATGCGCTCCACGTCGAATCCCGGCTTTGTGGTCATAGTCTTGGTCATCATGTTCATGGGCGGTGCTCCCACCATTGTTCGATGGCGCGCTCCAACAGGGCGCGGGCGTCCTGGTGCGCGATAGGGTCCATGGCTTCGGCCAAAAAGGCGCGGACCAGGATGGCGCGGGCCTCCGCATCGGGCACGCCGCGGCTGCGCAGGTAGAACAACTGGTCGGCGTCCAGCTCGCCGACGGTCGCGCCGTGGCTGCACTTCACGTCGTCGGCGTAGATCTCAAGCTGCGGCTTGCAGTCGATCTCGGCGTGCGGCGACAGCAGCAGCGCCTGGTTCATCTGGTAGCCGTCGGTCTTCTGCGCGGCCCGGGCCACCTCGATGCGCCCCTGGAACACGCCGCGCGAGCGGTCGGACAGCACGTTCTTGATCGTCTGGCGCGAGCCACAATTCGGCGCGTCGTGCGCGACCACGGTGGTGATGTCGCCGTGCTGCCGGCCGCCCAGGAGCTGCGCGCCGTTCAGGTGGACCATACCGTGCGGCCCGATCAGCCGGGCATGGATCTCCGTACGCGCCACCTGGGCGCCGAGGGTCAGCACGAAGGCGTCATACGTGCCGTGCTCCGCCACCTCGGCGAAGGTGGTGCTGACGTGGAAGGCGTCGCGGCTCTCGTCCTGCAGGCGGATATGGGTCAGCACCGCGCCCGGCGCCACCACGGCCTCCGTGACGGCGTTGTGCAGATAGGCCCCTTCCCCGCGGGCAATCTCCAGCACCGTGAGCTTGGCGCCCGCCTCAAGGTGGATGCCATGGCGCGGGTGGAAGGCGATGGGGCGATGGCCCCCCGGCACCAGCGACAGCAGCACCAGCGCGCCCGCGTCCACCCCGGCGGCGACGTGCAACTGCACGCCATCCTCGGCCAGCATGGTGTTCAGCGCCGCCATGGGGCGCTTGGTGTCCGGCAGGCGGCCGAAATACGGGTTCTCGGAGAACGGCGTAACCGTCACGCCCGCGGGCGGCGTGGACAGGTCCGGCTGGTAGCGGCCGTCCACCAGCACCAGGCGCGGCGCGTCGATGGCATCGCCCAGGATGGGCGCCACGGACACGACCGAGAGCGGTTCTTGGAAGTCGGTCTCCGCCAGGGCGCGCAGGCTGGTGTAGCGCCAATCCTCGTCGCGCACGCTGGGCAGCCCGCCCGCCTTGAACGCGGCGGCGGCGGCGTCACGGATCGCGGGATCGCCGGGCAAGCGGTCGCGCAGACCCTCGTAGCGCGAAAGGTAGGCGTCCGCGCCGTTGTGCAGCGGTTGGTTCATGCCGCGTCCGCCACCACGCCGGCGTAGCCGTTGGCTTCCAGTTCCCGCGCCAGTTCCGGCCCGCCGGAGCGGACGATGCGGCCCTGGGACAACACATGCACGCGGTCCGGCACCAAATGGTCGAGCAAGCGCTGATGATGCGTGATCACCAGCGCCGAGAACTCAGGGCTGCGCAGCGCATTCACCCCATCCGCCACGATGCGCAGCGCGTCGATGTCGAGGCCGCTGTCGGTCTCGTCGAGCACGGCGAGCTTCGGGCGCAGGATCGCCATCTGCAGCACCTCGTTACGCTTCTTCTCGCCGCCGCTGAAGCCCACGTTGACGTTGCGCTTCAGCATGTCGTCCGGCATGGCGAGCCGCTTCGACTCCGTGCGCGCCAGGCGGAGGAAACCCACCGCGTCCAACTCGGCCTCTCCGCGCGCCCGGCGCACTGCGTTCAGCGCGGTGCGGAGGAAGTTGGCGTTATTGACGCCGGGCAACTCAAGCGGCGCCTGGAAGGCCAGGAACAGCCCGGCCGCCGCGCGCTCCTCCGGCTCCATCGCCAGCAGGTCAGCGCCGCCGAACGTCACGGAGCCGCCCGTGACCTCGTAGCCCTCATGCCCCGCAAGCACGTAGCCGAGCGTGCTCTTGCCGGACCCGTTCGGCCCCATGATGGCGTGCACCTGGCCGGCGGGCAGGTCGAGGCTGAGGCCGCGCAAGATCTCCTTTTCGTCGATCCGCGCGGCGAGGTTGTTGACTGACAGCATTATCCGACCGATCCCTCAAGCGAAACAGCGAGCAGCTTCTGCGCCTCCACGGCGAACTCCATCGGCAGCTCCTTCAGCACTTCCTTGCAGAAGCCGTTGACGATCAGGCCCACGGCGTCCTCTTCCGACAGGCCGCGGCTGCGGCAGTAGAACAACTGGTCCTCGGCGATCTTCGAGGTCGTCGCCTCGTGCTCCACCTTGGCCGTCGGGTTGCGGCTTTCGATGTAGGGCACGGTATGGGCGCCGCACTGGTCGCCGATCAGCAGGCTGTCGCACTGCGTATGGTTCCGCGCGCCGCTCGCCTTCGGCAGGATGCGCACCAGGCCCCGGTACGTGTTGTCCGACCGCCCGGCGCTGATGCCCTTGGACACGATGGTGCTGCGGGTGTTCTTGCCGATGTGGATCATCTTGGTGCCGGTGTCGGCCTGCTGCCGGTTGTTGGTCACCGCGACGGAGTAGAACTCCCCTACGCTGCCCTCGCCCTGCAGCACGCAGCTCGGGTATTTCCAGGTAATGGCCGAGCCGGTCTCCACCTGGGTCCAGCTCACCTTGCTCCGCGCCCCGCGGCAGGCGGCACGCTTGGTGACGAAGTTGTAGATGCCGCCGCGCCCGTTGGCATCGCCGGGATACCAGTTCTGCACCGTGCTGTACTTGATCTGCGCGTCGTCGAACGCGACCAGCTCGACCACCGCGGCGTGCAACTGGTTCTCGTCCCGCATCGGCGCGGTGCAGCCTTCGAGGTAGCTGACCTGGGCGCCGTCATCGGCGATGATCAGCGTCCGCTCGAACTGGCCGGTGTTCTTCGCATTGATGCGGAAGTAGGTGCTCAGCTCCATCGGGCAGCGCACGCCCTTGGGGATGTACACGAAGCTGCCATCCGTGAACACGGCGCTGTTGAGGGCAGCAAAGTAGTTGTCGGACACCGGAACCACGGTGCCGAGATACTTGCGCACCAGCTCCGGATGTTCCCGCACAGCCTCGCTGATCGGGCAGAAGATCACGCCGGACTTCGCCAGGGTTTCCCGGAACGTGGTGGCGACGGACACGCTGTCGAACACGGCGTCGATGGCGATGTTCGGGTTGCCCGAGCCGATCACGCCCTCCATCCCAGCGCCCTCGACGCCGGCCAGGGCCGCGCGCTCCTTGAGCGGGATGCCAAGCTTCTCGTACATCGCCAGCAGTTCGGGATCGACGTCATCCAGGCTCTTGGGCGCCGGGCGCTTGGGGGCGGCGTAGTAGTGGATGTCCTGGTAGTCGATCTTGGGATAACCGACCTTGGCCCAATCGGGTTCAACCATGGCCTCCCAGGCAGCGAATGCGGCCAGGCGCCAGTCCAGCAGCCACTGCGGCTCTTCCTTCTTGGCGGAGATCATGCGGACCGTGTCGGCGGTCAGGCCCTTGGGGGCGATGTCCATCTCGATGTCGGTCTCGAACCCCCACTTGTAGCCGGACTGGGTGAGGGATTGGACGGTGTCGATCGTTTCGGTGGCTGCGGGCATACGGACCTACTCGGCAGAGAGGGTGAAAGCCAAATCTTGAAAAGGCTGGGCCGCGGCCCGGGCGTGAGGGCGCGGGGCGCTGCGGTCCATGTCGGCAAGGGTGATGCGGCCAAGCGCCTGCCGCACCACGTCGTTCACCAGGTCCCAACGGCCGCGGACGGGGCATAGGCACTCCGCCTCGCAGCCGGTCCCCGACCCTTCCACGCAGGCGGTCAGCGCGATGGGGCCGTCGATGGCCACCACCACGTCCGTGACCGGGATGGCGGACAGCGGGCGGACCAGGCGGTAGCCGCCGCGGGCGCCGCGCTGGCTGCTCACCAGGCCTGAACCGGCCAGGGCCTTGAGCACCTTGGCCACCGTCGGCTCCGGCAGGCCGATGCCGGCCGCAATGCCCGGCGACGTCTGCACGGCCTCGCCATGCGACAGGCGAATCAGCACGACGACGGCGTAATCCGTGAGTTTCGACAGCCTGAGCATGATGCGACCTGTAATCGGACCTGGGAAGTCCTGATTGCTTCCAGATGAGCAGCTACAGCCCTTCCGTCAAGGGCCGCGGCACCCGCCCGGCGCCTCCTTCCGCAGCCGGATCAGCCCCGGATCAGCCCCCGCTCAACCATTGATCAGCAGGCCCGAATACACCACCGGCCCGGTTGGCGCGCCCGAAGGCGAGCCGCCGGTCGGCTCCTGGCTGACCAACAGCCTGGTGCCGGCGGACAGGCTCGCCCGCAGCAGGGTGCGCCCGCCGCCCGGCAGCAGGCCGAGGCTGACCGGCGCCGGCGCGCCCTCGCGCAGCGCCCAAAGCTCCAAGGTGCGGTCGAGCGGGACGTTGAGCCGGCCCACGGCGGTGATGGTGGCCCGGCCCCCCTCCCCCACCCGCACGAGGAACACGGCGCCCGGGCTGCCCTGGGCCGAAAGCGCGGCCAGCAGCGGCTCCGGCGCCAGCGGCGCGGGGGTCAGCGCAAAAAACGCGAGCACGGCGGCCAGGGCCAGCGACGCAACCGTCGCGCTGCGCCAAAGCGCCGGGCTGCGCCATGCTTTCTCAAAGGCGCTGCGCCGCGGCACGGCGCGGCGGGGGGCAGGCTTCTGCAGCCCGGTCGCCAGCGCCAGGCGCTGCCACAGCTCCGGCGGCGGCAGTTGCGGGGTCACGGCCATCGCGAGCGGGCTGAAACGGTTTTCCCAGGCGACGATGCCGGCGGCGATAGCCGGGTCGTGCATCGCCAGCGCCTCCATGGCGCGCGCCTTGTCCGGCGTGTGCAGGCCCAGCACGTATTCGGCCGCGTCGAGGTCAGGGTCGCGGTCGTCCGGCGTCGGATCGTCGGAGCCGGGATCGGACGGCATCATTCCGCCCCGCTCAGGCAGGTGCGCAGCGCCAGCAGCGCGCGCCGGATGCCGGACTTGACGCTGCCCAGCGGCTGGCCGACGCGCTCGGCGATCTCCGGATGGGTCAGCCCCTCGAAAAAGGCGAGCAGGACCAGGCTGCGACGGCCGGGATCGACCTCCTGGAGGCAATGGTGCAGCAACATGCCCTCCTGGGTCGCCAACAAACGGTCGAGCGGATCGGGGCCGGTGTCGGCGACCTCCGGCACCTCGCCGCCAAGCCCTTCCCGGCCGATGCGGGCCACGGAGTCGAGCGCGCGGTAACGGACCAGGCTGAGCAGCCAGGCCCGGGCATTGCCGCGCGCCGGGTCGAACCGGGCGGCGTTGCGCCAAACCTGCAGCATCGCGTCGTGCACCGCGTCCGCCGCCAGCGCCGGCTGGCGGGTGATCCGCAGCGCCACGCCGTACAGGGTCGCCGATTGCAGGTCGTAGAGCCGGCGAAAGGCGACGCCGTCCGCCTGCGCGCAGCGCGTCAGCAACATGGCGACCTCATCGGAATCGACCTGGTTTGGAGCCGCATCCATCATGCCTGCATCATCGGCGCGGGTGCGCGGGACAGCAAGCGGGGCCGGCCGGGTGTCATGCGCTCCGTGTGAGGACGGCTTGGTTGAATGGCCGTCGATTGCTGATGGGTTGCACCCATCCTACGCCACCCATGCCGTAGGATGGGTGACCATCAGCCGCACTGGCGTCCATCGGCGCACCATCGACCATGATTTGCGCAAATACTAGGTTCGGCAAGGACCGAGGCGAATGAAAGCGCTAGGACCGTAAATACGGCACCTTTTTCCACCCACGCACCTTCTCTAAAATACTTTCATCTGGAATTCATAACTGGCTCTGCTCCGGTTCCAACATCACCATTACCGCTGACGTCCTTAGATGGATGCAACTGCGTGCTAAAAAAAACGATATGCCGACTCGCGCGCTGAGCCAGCGGCCATGCAGGGACGCCCGGCATGGGGTTTTGGGAGGACCACCGCTTTGCTATATGGCGCCGCCACGCCGTGCTGTCGGCAGGACCACCATAGGACCGATCCGCCGTGAGCCTCCCGCTGCCAGCAAAACGCCCCGTGTTCGCCCGCCACGCCGCCAGCCTGATCGTGCTGCGGACCGGGCCGTCGGAACCGGAGGTGCTGATGGGCCTGCGCAGCGCCGGGCACCGCTTCATGCCGAACCGGCTGGTGTTTCCCGGCGGCTCCGTCGATCCCGGCGACGCATCGCTGCCGGCCGCCACGGAGCCGCGGGAGGACGTGCTCGCCGCGTTGGGCCGGGCGGCCCGCCCGCGCCTGGCCCGTGCCCTGGTGGCGGCGGCGGCGCGGGAACTGGAGGAGGAAACGGGCCTGACGCTCGGCACGCCGCCGCGGCTTGATGCGGTCGAGTACCTGTGCCGGGCGGTGACGCCGCCGGACAGCGCGATGCGGTTCAACGCGCGCTTCCTGGTGGTGGACGCGGCGGCGACGCAGGGCACGCTCGCCGGGTCGGGCGAACTGGAAGCGGTGCGGTTCTACCCGGTGTCCGAGGCCCTGGCGCTCGACCTCGCCTTGGTGACCCGGGAAGTGCTGGAGCGGCTGCAAGCCTGGCTGGCGCTGCCGGATGCGCAGCGGCGGACGCGCGCCCGCCTGGACGTGTTCAAGAAGCGCCGCTGGCGGGAGGAGTAAGCATCTCCGCACCGGCCTGGGACAGCCGGGCGTAGAACGGCCCGTCCGCGTCGAACGGATCGTCGCCGGCGCGCAGGTCGGGGTTTTCCCGATACAGCAAACGGGCTTCCCGCGGGATCGCGACGCCGTTGCTGAACGTGGCGTAACGCCAGTAGCCGTCCGGCACCGCGGCCGGCTGCCGCCGGGCGACCTGGCGGCGATACCAGCTCCAGACTTCCAGCGCCTCGATGCTGTCGCCGGCATAGCGGTCGAGCATGATGTCACCGACCGCGTTGATCTTGGTGAAGTGCATGAAGCGCAGCGGAACCTCGCCCACCCGGATGCCGCCGTCGGCGCCGATGAACAGCCGCCGGGTGCTGAGGTTCCAGCTCGCGACGTTGCAGCCGGGGTCGCGCAGGACCGCCACCCCGTCGAACAGGCCGGGCACCAGGTCGATATACTTCTGGTCGGTGAACAGCCCGGCGGCGGGATCGTCGTAGCAGGCGCGCAGGAGTTGCGCCGCCCACCATTCCGCGAAGTCCCGCCCCGGGCCCACGCTGCGCACGGCGATGAAGCCCAGGTTGTATGCGCCGAGCCGCAGCGAGACCAATTCGTTGTCCAGCATCACGCGGGCGTTGCGGTTCGGTCTGGTCTGGTGCGGCGTGAGCACGACGGCGGCGCCGTCCAGCGCCGTCAGCACGGGGTCGAGCGGATGGAACACGGCGATGTCGGGATCAAGGTAGACGACCGCGGAAAAGCCCGCGTCCATCAAGCGCAGCATGGCGCTGGCCTTCACGGCGGTGCAGGCTTCCACGACCTCGTGCTTGAACAGCCAGGCCCGCGCCCGCGGGATGCCGAGGTCATGGAGGCGCAACACGAGGTCGAAGCCCGCCAGCAGGTCCGCCTCGTCCATCCCGGGGGGCGGCTCGTCCACCACGGCGGCGCACACGGCCCAATCCGGATGCGCGGCGCGCAGCGTGGACAGCAAGACCCGCGCCCGGCCGAGATAGGCGTAGGTGAAGCTGGTGAAGCAGCAGATCCGGTGGCTCATGCCGCCCCGGAGGGCGCGTCCGAAAGGGGCAGCGTGGCCGTCATGCCGCGGGACTCCAGGCGGCCCATCTCCGACCCCTGCTCCCCGCACAGGCGGACATAGGCAATGGCGGCTTCGGAAGCGAAGAACTCGACGATCGCGGCGGTGTCAGGCATCACCAGGCCCCGGCCCCGGGCCAGCACCATGTCGGCCACGTTGCCGCTTCCGGGCAGGGTGACGACATCCGCGCCGGCGGCGATGGCCTCGTAGGCGACGAGGCAGAACGTTTCCGGCCAGGGCGACAAAACCAGCACGAGGTCGATGGACGCCGCGGCCAGCGCGTCCGTGGCGGCGCCGCGGGCGTCGGGGCCAACCTTGGTCAGCACGGTCTCGACGCCGGGCAGCGGCGGGTCGGCCGCCAAGCCCGTGAAATGGAACAGCCGGTAGCCCCCGTGCCCGCCGAGCGCCGCGGCGACCTGCGCAAAGGCGGGCCAGCCCTTGTTCGGCATGGCATAGCCCACGAAGCCGACGCGGACCGGGTTGTCGGGCGTGCCGCGCGGCGAAGCGCCCAGCAGGGCGTATCGGGTGGCGCCCGGGCGGACCCGGGCATACTCATGCACCTGGACCGACAGGTGCGGCAGGCGCACGGCGGCGGTCCAAACGGACAGCGCCGCGTCCGAGGGCGCCACGACGTGGAACGGAACCGCGGCGAACAAGCGTCCGAGCTGCGCCAAGTGCTCGTCCCGGTCCTCGCCATACACGCAGACCCGGCACGCCATGCTGCCCGGCGGCGGGCCGCCGCAGAACGCCACGTCGTTGCGCAGCAGGTTGTAGCCGACGCACGCGGCCTCGTAGTCGTTGACCCAGAACACCGCGGCGGCCGGGCCGAGCGCGGCGTACAAGGCGATCAAGGGGTCGATCTGGTGGCCGAGCAGGCAATGCGCCACGAAGCGCCGCGCCGTGGGCATGACGGGCGCCAGCTCCGCCAACACCCGCGCCAGGTCGGCATAGGTGGTCAGCCCGCAATAAGCGCCGTCCATCGTGAGGTGGATCAGGGAGTCGCCCTCGGGCGGCGCCAGCATCAGCCGCGGCGCCGCCGGGGCGATGTGCAGGTAGGTTTCGTTCCGGGCATTGAACGCCTTCTGCTCGTCCGAGACCAGGATCTGCACGCCGCCCACGGACTGGGTGTAGCGGTCGTGGCTGACCGACACGGTGAGGCCGGCGGTGCTGGCCAGCCGGTCGGCCACCGCGGCACGGAGGGCATCAGGCGCCTGCGGCGGAGCGTCGGGCGGCGTGCCGACCCATCGGGCCGCGGCCGGCATCGCCCGGGCCAAAGCCGCGCGCTCGGCTTGCCGGCGCGGGGCGGGCTGGCGGCCCTCCACCTTGCCGTGGGCCAGGTAATGCCAGAACGGGTTGACCTCGGCATCCACCACGTCGGCGTTGTTCCGCACGTAGAACCCGGTGTCGAACCAGGCATTGGGGTTCCGCAACTCGGCCGCGCCGTGCAGCATGAAATGCTCGAATGGGTCCATGTCGGAGCCGCGCACGTCCTCGTTGTTGTCCACGTAGTACGCGGCGTCGAATTCGGGCGCGATCAGGCTCCGCGGCGTGGCGTCGGCAGGCAGCGCGGGTGGCGCCGCGCCGCGTTGGGCCGCGGCGTGGTCCCGCAGGAGCGCCGCGACTCCGGGCCGCGTCGAACGGACGTCGCCTTCCAGCACCCCGTTGGGCGCGCCCGCCGCCTCGTCGCGAATCGTGCCGTGCATGGTTCCATCCGCCTCCGGCACGGTTTTGCCATGCCGCGCCGCCGGATTCAAACAGCCCGGGTCAGGCCGCCGCCTTGCGGTCGGCGTCGGCGCCGAACAGGTAATCCACGTCGTCCTGCTCCAAGGCGGACAGGTCCGCGCCCTCCGTAAAGGCGATGCTGGCCAGCTCCGCCTTGCGTTCCTGCAGTTCCAGGATGCGCTCCTCCACCGTGTCGGCGCCGATGAGCTTGTAAACGAACACGGACTTGGTTTGGCCGATGCGGTGGGCGCGGTCGGACGCCTGGTTCTCGACCGCCGGGTTCCACCAGGGGTCGTAGTGGATCACCGTGTCCGCGGCGGTGAGGTTCAGGCCGCGCCCGCCGGCCTTGAGGCTGATGAGGAACAGCGGCACTTCCCCGGCCTGGAACGCGCGCACCGGCTCGGCGCGGTCGCGGGTGTCGCCGCGCAGCTCGACAAAGGGGATGCCAGCTTCGGCCAGGCGCGGCTTGATCAGGTCGAGCATGGAGGTGAACTGCGAGAACAGCAGGATGCGGCGGCCCTCGGGGATCATCTCAGACACCATTTCCAAGAGGTCATCGAGCTTGCTGCTGCTTTCGACCGTCCGCGCGGAAGGCAGCTTCACCAAGCGCGGGTCGCAGCAGACCTGGCGCAGCTTCAACAGCGCGTCCAGCACCACGATGCGGCTTTGCGCCAAGCTGCGCTCCGCCACCTGCTCGCGCACCCGCTCGTGCAGCATGGCCCGGATGCCCTCGTACAGCTCGCGCTGGTCCGGCGCCAGGGTGATGCGGCGCAGGATGGTGTGCTTGGGCGGCAGCTCCGTCGCCACCTCGGACTTGGTGCGGCGCAGGATGAACGGGCGGATGCGACGGACGAGCTGCACCCGCCTTGTGTCGTCGCGCCGCTTCTCGATGGGCGTACGGAACCGCTTGGTGAAGCCCTGGCGGTCGCCCAGCAGGCCCGGCATCAGGAACGCGAACTGCGACCACAGCTCCTCAAGGTTGTTCTCGATGGGCGTGCCGGACAGGCACAGGCGGTGGCGGCTGTCCAGCAGGCACACGGCGCGGGTGGCCTTGGCGGCCGGGCTTTTGATCGCCTGCGCCTCATCCAGCACCACGACGTGCCAAGGCAGTGCCTTCATCTCCATTACGTCGCGGGCCAGCAGCGTGTAGGTGGTGATGACGACGTGGACGCCCTCAAGCGTTTGCCGCCGCTGGTGCCGGTCCAGGCCGTGCAGCACGGTCGTGGACAGATGCGGCGCGAACTTGCCGAGTTCCGCGGTCCAGTTGCTGATGAGGCTGGTCGGCACGACGATCAGCGCTGGGCAGTCGAGGCGCCCGGCGGCGTGCTCGAACACCAGATGCGCGATGGTCTGCGCGGTCTTGCCCAGGCCCATATCGTCCGCGAGGAAGCCACCTAGCCCATGAGCGCGCAAATGCTGCAGCCAATCCAAGCCCTGCTTCTGATACGGGCGCAGGTCGCCCTTGAAGGAAGCGGGCAGCACCACCGGAGGGATGTCCGCCCCATCGCGGAACTGGCCGACATAGGACTTGATGGTGGCCGCGTTCTCGAACCGGGTGGAGACGACCTCCTCCAGTTCCAGCACCGTCGCGGCCTCGGTCGCGGGCAGCAGCAGCGGCCCCTCCGCAACCCGCCCGGCGGACTCGATCAGATCGCCCATCACGGCCAGCAGCCGGCGCATCCGCTCGGCCGGCAGCTTCACCACGCGGCCATCGTCAAGCGTCGTGATCAACTCGTCGCCGACGACCTGCGCCGCGTCCAGGCCGCCCCGTTCGATCAAGCGGCTCAGGATCGGCAGCAAGGGCAGGCGCTCGCCGTCGATCTCGATGCCGAAATCGAGCGAGAAGCGGCCCGGCCCGGCGTCCGCCACCTGCACGTCGTAGCCGCCCACGGCCTCCACCAGACGCGGGCCGAAGTTGCCGTCGATCATGTTGCGCCAGCCGAGCGCCTGCAGCGCGGGCAGCCGCAGGGCGGTGAAGCGGTGCCACCGCTCGGCGGCGTCCGGACCGACATACACCAGCGCCCGGCGGCCCTTGGCGGACCGGCCCTCGGCGACGCGCATCTCCGTGAAGCCGTCCTGGCGCAGCATATCCAGGGCGGCTGTCTCCGCCGCCGGGTCACGGCGGACAAAGGAAGGGCCGGCCGCCGTGGACACGCGGACGAACTGCCGCTCGTCGTCGCCTTCCGTCAGCACGCCGCCGTAGTCGAAGTCGAGCGTGAGGGCGTCCAGCAGTTGCGGGCGGCCAAAGGCGTCGGGGCAATGCAGGCGGCGCAGGCGGATCACGGGCGTGATCTCCGCCTCCACGACCGCCGGCTCGCTGCTGCGCGGGGCGATGGGCGCAGTCTCAATGGCCCGCGGGCGGATGGAGGCAACCGTCGCCGCCTTGCGCCGCAGGCGCACCCGGCCCACGGCGCCCGTCGCGCCATCGACGTACCACGGGCCGAACTCGCTTTGCAGCACCGCGGACTTGGGCGGCAGCTTGGGGCGCAGGTGGGCGTCGAAGGTGCGCACCTCGCCGCTGGCCAGGCGCTTGCCGGTCGCGGCCCAGCGGCCATGGCCCGAACTCACCAACTGCTGCAGCACGTCCGGAAGCTGGCCGGCCTCGATGCCCGTCCGGGTGGCGTGGCCGCCGCCGAGCAGCCGGGCCAAGGAGCGGACCGCGGCGCCCACGGACGGGTCGGCCATAAGTTGCCGCGGAGTCGCCGCCTCGACCTTGTGGGTCGTCTCACCGATGAACAAGCTGGCCACCACCGCGACGTGCGGGGCGTAACCCGGCGACAAATCGAACACCACCCGGCGCTTTTCCGGCGCGGCCAGGCGGTCCAACATGCTGGCGGGCGCCGCGCGGCGCAACGCCGGGTAGCGTTCCAGCGCGGCGAACGCCGTGCCGGCCAAATGCGCGCAGGCCGGGGCCTGGCAGGTGCAGCGGGCGTTGAACGCGACCTGCCCCCCGTCGTCATAAGGTTCCAGAGTCGCGGTTTGCTGCTCGCCGCGGTCATCGACGACCCCGGTGATCGCCTCGCCGTCCAGCCCGACCTCGACGGCACCGATCAGCAGCAGGCTACGGCCCCGGGTCAGCGTGCGCGCATCGAACATGCAGCCGAGGTCTTCGGTGGAGAACCGCGTTGGCATGGGAACAGGGAATCCTTGGTGGCGGGCGAGATCGGCCCGGTAGTGTAACCGATCTCGCCGGGCTATGCGCGCCCTTTAAGCAAGCGCCGCGCGCACCTGCCCGTGGTAGTCCTGGTCCGGCACCGGACCCACGAGCGAAACGGTCGGATTGCTCGCGACCATCATGCGCGCGGCGGCCTTCACGTCGTCGAGAGTCACGGCCTCGACCTTCCGCATCGCGTCCTCGGGCGTCATGATCGTGCCGTGCTCGAACAGGCTGCCGGCGATGCCGCGGGCCAGGCTGAACGGCCGCTCCTTGGCCGTGGCCAGGCCGACCAGCAGCGAGTTCTTCGCCCGCGTCATGTCTGTTTCCGAGACATGGGCCGTGGCCTTGGCGATCTCGCCGCAGGCGACGGTCAGCAGCTCGTCCACGTGCTTCGCCGTGGTGCCGGCGAACATCACCAGCTCGCCGTGGTCCGCGCCATGGTCGGAATAAGCGCTCACCGAGTATACCAGGCCGCGCTTTTCCCGCACCTCCTGGAACAACGGCGAGGACATGCCGCCGCCGAGCGCCCTGGCCATGACCTTGTGCGACCAAACCGCGGGATCGGTTTCCGGCACCGATTGCAGGCCCAGCAGGATCGTCACCTGCTCGAAGTCCTTGTCGGTGTTGCGGACGTGCCCGCCGACGTATTGCGCGGGGGACACCGTGACCGGCTCGGCGCGGCTGGGCAGGGCGCTGAAGTGTTCCGCCACGTGCTCGGCGAAGGTCTGGTGGCTGAAGTCGCCGGTGCCCACGACGACCATGTTCTCGGCGAAGTAGTTCTGCCCGACGAAATCCGTGAAGTAGTCCCGCGTCACCTGCTCGATCAGCGCGGCGCGGCCCAGGATCGGGCGGCCGATGCTCTGCCCGGGGTAGGCGGTCAGGCCATAGCCGTCATAGGCGACGTGCGACGGGTTGTCGGCGCTGCGGCGGATTTCCTGCAGGATCACGCCCTTCTCGGTCGCGATGTCGGCCTCGTTGTAGGTGGATGCCGTCAAGACGTCGCCTAGGATCGCGACCGACTGCGCCACCGTGCTTTTCAAGCCCGTCACGAAGTAGCAGGTCATGTCGTGCGAGGTGAAGGCGTTGATGTTGCTGCCCAGCACCTCGATCTCCGCGCCGATCTGCAGGGCGCTGCGCGTCTTGGTGCCCTTGAACGCCATGTGCTCCAGGAAGTGCGCGATGCCGTTGTTGGCCTCCGTCTCGTTCCGGGCGCCCGCCTTGACGAAAGCGGCGACGGCGGCGCTGTCGAAGCCGGGCAGATTGACGGACACGACCCGAAGGCCGTTCGGAAGGACGGTCTGTTCGATGTTCATGCAGGCCATGTGGGGTGGTGTTCGGCAAAAGTCAGCCGGTCCCGCGCCCATTGGCGAACGGGGACGGCGAATTTTTCTCAGGGCTCCAGACCCTCGCGCACGCCTGGCCTGGACCGCCCGGCGCGGCTTGCCCAACCGGCAGCAATCCGCTACACCGCCCGCCGCGCGTTGGCACCCCTGGAGGCCGACGCAATACCTGTTAGGAGCCAGCCATGGCCAATTACGTCACGATCGAGGCCGAGGCGCGCGAGCGGGCCGGCAAGGGTGGGGCACGCGCATCCCGCCGGGCCGGCATGGTGCCCGGCGTCATCTACGGCGCCAGGCAGCCGCCGGCCCTGGTGCAGCTCGATCCGCGCCTCGTGGTGCGCGAGCTGCAGCGCGGCGGCTGGCGGTCGCGTCTTTATGAGGTACAAGTCGCCGGCGCCCCGTCGCGCGCCCTGATCCGCGAGGTGCAGTTCCACCCGGTCTCGGATAAGCCGATCCACGTCGATTTCCAGCGCCTGGCCGCCGGTGAGCGCATCCGCGTGTCTGTGGCAGTGCAGTTCCAGGGCGAGGCGACCTCGCCCGGCTTGAAGCGCGGCGGCGTCTTGAACGTGGTGCGCCTCAACGTCGAAGTGCTGGCCGATCCCGACAGCGTGCCGGAAGCGTTCCAGGCCGACCTGTCCGCGCTCGACATCAACGACAACGTGCGCTGGTCCGACCTCCAGGGCACCGGGGACGTGAAGCCGGTGATCACGGGCCGCGACTTCGTGATCGCAACGGTGGCCGCGCCCTCCAAGCTGCCCGACGCGCCGGCCGACTCGAACGCGCCCGCCGCGGCGGCGCCGGCCAAGGGGGCAAAGGGCGCAGCGCCCGCCAAGGCCGCGGCCAAGCCGGCCGCCAAGAAGTAAGGACAACTCGCCGGCCGTGCTGCTCTGGGTCGGCCTGGGCAACCCGGAGCCTGCGATGGCCCGGCAGCGCCACAACATCGGTTTCATGGCCATCGACGCGGTCGCGCGCCGCCACGGGTTCGGCCCGTGGCGGCAGCGGTTCAAGGGCTGGACCGCCGAGGGCAGCGTGGGAACCGAGCGCGTGACCGCCCTCAAGCCCGCCACCTACATGAACGCCAGCGGCGAAAGCGTGCAGGCGGCGGCGGCCTTCTACAAACTGGCCCCGGGCGCAATCACGGCGTTCCATGACGAGCTTGACCTGGCGCCCGGCAAAGTCCGGGTGAAGCGCGGGGGCGGTGCCGCCGGGCACAACGGGTTGCGCAGCATGGACCGCATCCTGGGCACGCCGGAGTATTGGCGGGTCCGGCTCGGCATCGGGCACCCCGGCGACAAGGCGCGGGTGCATGGCCACGTGCTCGGCGATTTCCACAAGACCGACGGAGCCTGGCTCGCCGCTCTGCTGGACGTGGTGGCGGACGCGGTGCCCCTGCTGACGGCCGGCAAGCCGGAAGAGTTCATGACGCGCGTGGCCCTGCTGACGCAGGCAGAAGGGACAAGGTAGGATGGGCTTCAACTGCGGCATCGTCGGGCTGCCCAATGTCGGCAAGAGCACGCTGTTCAACGCGCTGACCGCCACGGCGGCGGCGCAGGCGGCGAACTACCCGTTCTGCACCATCGAGCCGAACGTCGGCCGGGTTGCGGTGCCCGATCCCCGGCTGGCCTTGCTCGCCACCATCGGCAAGTCCAAGGCGGTCGTGCCGACCAGCTTGGAGTTCGTCGATATCGCCGGGCTGGTGCGCGGCGCGTCGCGCGGCGAGGGCTTGGGCAACCAGTTCCTGGCCAACATCCGGGAAGTGGACGCGATCATCCATGTCCTGCGCTGCTTCGAGGATGGCGACGTGACCCACGTGGAGGGCAGCGTCGATCCGATCCGCGACGCCGAGACGGTGGAAACCGAGCTGATGCTGGCCGACCTCGACAGCCTGGAGCGCCGCCTACCGGCCGCGCAGAAGCGGGCGCGCGGCGGCGACCGGGAGCAGCAGGCTTTGGTGGCGCTGATGGAGCCGATCATCACCGCGCTGCAGGCCGGGCGACCCGCCCGCACCGTCATTCCGCCGGACCAGGTTGAGGCCGCGAAGCGCCTGCAACTGATGACCAGCAAGCCCGTGCTGTATGTCTGCAACGTCGAGGAAAGCGCCGCCGCGACCGGCAACGCGCACGCGGCCCGGGTGGCGGAGCGCGCCGCGGCGGAAGGCGCGGGCGTCGTGACCGTCTCCGCCGCCATCGAGGCGGAGGTGAGTCTCTTGGCGGAGGAGGACCGGCGGGAGTTCCTGGACGGGCTGGGCTTGCAGGACAGCGGCCTCGACCGGGTGATCCGCGCCGGCTACGCGCTGTTGGGGCTGATTACCTACTTCACGGTGGGACCGAAGGAAACGCGAGCCTGGACCATCGTGCGCGGTACCAAGGCGCCGCAGGCGGCAGCGGTGATCCACAACGATTTCGAGCGCGGCTTCATCGCCTGCGAGACCATCGGCTGCGAGGATTACGTCGCGCTCAAGGGCGAGGCCGGGGCGAAGGAGGCGGGCAAGATGCGCGTCGAGGGCCGCGACTACGTGGTACGCGACGGCGACGTGCTGCTGTTCCGCTTCAACGTTTAGCCTGCCGCCGCGATCTCGTCGTAACCGCGGTTGAGGAACTCAATCAGGCACAAGCCGTGCCCGAATGGGTCCGCCAAGCCCACGATCTTGCCCCAAGCCTCCACTCGGACCCCGCGCTCCACCTGAGCGCCCGCTTTGACCGCTCGGGACAGCGCGTTGTCCATGTGCTCCACGACGATGTCCAGGTGTACCGGGGTTCAATGCCGCTCATAGGTGCGTCGGCACCCGGGAGCAGCCACGGTTCCAACAGCTTTTTCCAGAAGCCACACCGGGGCCGGCCACCCCGTCAGCTCCGCTCCCCCTTGACCCAAACGCCGCCGGACGTCCAGGCCGAACGCCTGCGTGTAGAACGCGACTGCCTGCTTGAGATCGGGCACGTCGATGTTCACCAGCATCGTCACGGCTGCGCCGATCCGCCGCCGGCAAGATCGGGCAGATCATTGGAGATCGCGAGCAGCGTCGCCTCCGGGGGAAGGCTGTCCGCGGTGCCCAGCATCAAGGCGGCCGTGCGTCTGGCCAACTCCGAAAGGCGAGTCAGGGCTGCATCCGCGCCGATAGTGGACTGCTCCGCCGCCCGAAGGACCCGGAGCGCGACGAGGCCGACAACGGCGAACGCTTCCTGCAGCAAGTCTTCCAGCGGCATGGCCTGGCTCGCAGCAGGGTCGAGCGGGACCCGGGCAACCACGGCGTCGCCGAGCTGTCCGCGGGTGTTCCAGCCGCCGATGGGCGCGAAGCCTGGGTTGGAGCCTGCAAAGATGCCGGCGAGCCGTGCAACCTCGGCTGAGCAGGCCTCGTGCGGCGCGGCGCCGCCGGCCCGGGCGATCAAGAGGGCGATGTAGCCGTCCACCAGGCTGCGCACGACGGCGAGGCTGCCGAGGTAGTTGGGATGGTCGGCCCGCGCGAGGGCCGGCCCGGCGGGACCCGCCTCCGTGCGGGCGCGCCATTCCTGCCGCAGCGCCTCGCCATAGTCGAACAGGGCCGCATGGCGCCGGCCGGTCCGCCGCCGGGCTAGGGCCAGGAGGTCGCCGTGGACGCGGTGCACCCGCCCGGCCTGCATCAGACGCAGCCAGAACACCGCCCGGCGCGCCGTCCAGGCTGGGGCCAAGCGCGGCGGCATCGGCCAGCCTTGCGGCGTCACACGCTGCTTGCGCATCACTTGTGCTTCACCCTTTGCAACTCATTCGCGTCATGGAGCCTTAAGGCTACCACGGCGGCATCGGCCGCGGCAGCAGAACAAAGGTGGAGAGAACAAATCATGGGTATTCTTGACGGCATTCTTGGCAGCGTGCTCGGCGGCAGCAGCAACGCGGGGCCGCTGCAATCCATCCTCGGCTCCGTGCTGGGCGGCGGGCAGGCGCAGCAGCAGCAACAAGGCGGCTTGGGCGGCGCGCTTGGCGGCATGTTGGGCGGCGGCGGCGGGCTGGGCGGTCTGCTCGGCCAGTTCCAGCAGGCCGGGCTGGGCCACGTCGCGCAGTCCTGGGTCGGTAACGGCGCGAACCAGCAGGTTTCTCCCGATCAGTTGCACCAGGTGTTCGGCGACCAGCAGGTGAACCAATGGTCGCAGCAGACCGGTATGCCGAAGCAGGACCTGCTGTCCCAGCTTTCGCAGTACCTGCCGCACGCCGTGGACCGGATGACCCCGCAGGGCCAGGTTCCCGCGGAGGAAGGCGGCAGCGCGTTCGACGGCGCAGGAGTCAACATGGGCACGCGCACCGTCTGACGCGCGGCGGCGGCCTAGCTCAGCCGGTCACGACCGGCTGCGCCTCCTCCTCAAGCTCAACGGTGAGGGCACGAAGCTCGGCCGTGTGCGAATGGCGGACGCGGCCGGCACGCAGGTCGTCGGCCGACAGGGTTTCCACGAGGTCGCCGCCCTGCATGACGCCAATGACGGAACACAGGTGGGCCACGACCGCCAGATTGTGGCTCACCAGCAGGTAGGTCAGGCCGCGGCGCTCCTGCAAATCCCGCAGCAGGTTCAGCACCTCGGCCTGCACCGACACGTCCAGGGCGCTGGTGGGTTCGTCCAATAGCAGCACATCGGGTTCGGCCATCAGGGCACGGGCGATGGCGACCCGCTGCCGTTGTCCGCCAGATAGCTGATGCGGGTAGCGGAACCGCACGGTGCCCGGCAGCGCCACGTCCGACAAGGCCCGCGCGATGCGGGCGTCGCGGTCGCCCAGGCCGTGCACGATCAATGGCTCGTTCAGCGCACGGTCCACGGTTTGCCGGGGATGCAGGGAGCCGTAGGGGTCTTGGAACACCATCTGCACGCGCCGGAAGAACGTCCGGTCGCGCCGCCGGCCCAAGGCCGCGCCGTCCAGCCGCATGGTCCCGGTCCATTCGGGGTTGAGGCCGGAGTACGCCCGCAGGATGGTGCTTTTGCCGGACCCGCTTTCCCCCACCAGCCCGAAGCTGCCGCCGCGCGGCACGGACAGGCTCACGCCGTGCACGACCTCGTTGGCGCTGAACCGGACGCGCAGGCCTTCGATGTCGATCATGCGAGGAGCCACGCCGGGTCGCGGTGCATGACGGGCAGGCGCGCTTCGGGATGAGACAGCCGCGGTAGGCAGTCCAGCAGGCCGCGCGTGTAAGGGTGCCGGGCGTGGGCCAGCTCGCCGGCCCGTAGCTCCTCGACCACGCGGCCAGCATACATCACTGCCACCCGGTCGCAGAAATGCCCGACCAGCGGCAGATCATGGCTGATTAGCAGCAGCCCCATGCCCCGGCGGCTGACCAAATCCTCCATCAGCCGCAGAATTTCCGCCTGCACCGTGGCGTCCAGCGCGCTGGACGGCTCGTCGGCGATCAGCAGTTCGGGATCGGGCGCCAGCATCATGGCGATCATCACTCGCTGCCCCATGCCGCCGGACAGCTCGTGGGGATAGGACCCAGCGACGCGGGCCGGGTCGCGGATGCGCACCTGGGCCAACAGGTCCACCGCCGCCTGCCGCGCCAGCCGCTTGCTGCCGCCCTTGTGGGCGCGCCACGCTTCCGCCACCTGGTCGCCCGCGGTCATCACGGGGTTCAGCGAGTATTTCGGGTCTTGCAGAATCAGCCCGGCCCGCTTGCCGCGGATCGCCCGCATCTGCTTCTCGCTCGCCGTGAGCACGTCCGTGCCGTCGAACGCCAGCCGATCCGCCTGCACGCGGGCGTTGCCGGGCAGCAGGCGCAGCAGGGAACGGGCGGTCAGCGACTTGCCAGACCCGCTTTCGCCGACGATGCCGAGCTTCTCGCGCCCGAGCGTCAGCGACACGCCGCGCACCGCCTCCGCCCAGCCGGAGGGCGTGGAAAAGGCGATGTGCAGGTTGTCGATCTCGACCAGCATCACGCCCCCTGCTTCGGATCGAGCACGTCCCGCAGGCCGTCGCCCAGCAGGTTGAAGGCGAGGCTGGCGACGAAGATGGCGAGGCCGGGGGCGGTCGGCACCCACCATTGCTCCAGGATGAAGCGCCGGGCCGTGGCGATCATGGCGCCCCACTCCGGCGACGGCGGCTGCGCCCCCATGCCGAGAAAGCCCAGCCCGGCAGCGGTCAGGATGATGCTGCTCATGTCCAGCGTGACGCGCACGATGAGGCTCGGCAGGCACAAGGGCGCGATGTGGCGCAATACGATCCGCCCGGCGCCGGCGCCGGTCAGCCGCACCGCCGCGATGAAGTCGGTGCCGCGCAGGCCCAGCGTCTCGGCCCGGGCCAGCCGCGCGTAGGGCGGCCAAGCGGTGAGCGCGATGGCGGCGACGGCGCTGGAAACGCCGGGCCGCAGGGCGGCGACGAAGGCGAGCGCCAGGATCAGCCGCGGGAAGGCCAGGAAGATATCCGTCACCCGCATCAGCAGCCGGTCCCAGATGCCCCCGGCATAGCCCGCAACGCAGCCGACCGCGAGGCCCAGCGGCGCCACCAGCACCACCACCGCCACCACCATGCCCAGCGTGATCCGCCCCCCATAAAGCAGGCGCGAGTACACGTCCCGCCCCAATTCGTCCGTGCCGAGCCAATGCGCAGCCGACGGCCGGGCCAAGCGATTGCCGAGGTCCTGCACGCCGGGATCGTAAGGCGCCAGCACCGGAGCCAGCAGCGACAGCACGATCAGCAGGAGGATGACGAGCAGGCCCGCCATGGCCAGCGGGTTGCGGCGGAACTGCAGCCACAGCCGGTAGCGCCGCCCCCAAGCGGCCTGCCCGCGGGACGCCGGGGCCTCGGTCAGCAGCCAGTCGCGGGTGACGATCATCGTACGCGCGGGTCCAGCACCCGGTATAGGAGGTCGGACAACAGGTTCAGCATGACATAGGCCAGGCCCACCACCAGCGTCGCGCCCAGCACCGCGTTCATGTCGGCGTTGAGCAGGCTGCCGGTCAGGTATTGGCCGAGGCCCGGCCAACTGAAGATCGTCTCCGTCAGCACCGCCCCTTCCAGCAGCCCGGCATAGGTCAGCACGATCACCGTCAGCAGCCGCACCAGGATGTTGCCGAAAGCGTGCCGCCACACCACCGCGGCGGCGGACAGGCCCTTGGCCTTGGCGGTGATGACGAACTCGCCGCCCAGGCTTTCCAGCATGAAGGCACGGGTCATGCGCGCGATGTAGGCCATGTTGGACAGGCCGAGCACCAAAGCAGGCAGCGCCAGTTGCTTGCAAGCGTCCCAGAACGCATCCCAGTCGCCGACCAACAACGAGTCCACCAACAGCAGCCCGGTCCGCTGGTCCACGGTGCCGTCGAACACCACGCTTTGCCGCCCCGGACCCGGCGCCCATTGCAGGGTCGCGTAGAACACCAAGAGCGCCAGCAGCGCCAGCACGAAAATCGGGATCGAGTGGCCGGACAGGCACACCACCCGGATGGCCGTATCGACCCACCGGCCCTGCCGCACCGCCGCGTAAACGCCGAGCGGCACGCCCAGCAGCACCGAAACCAGCAGCGCCGCCGTGGCCAGCTCAAGCGTCGCCGGGAAGAACCGGGCGATGTCGGTGCCGACGCTGTTGCTGGTCATCACCGAGCGGCCGAAGTCGCCATGCGCAAGCTGCCCGACGTAGCGGACGAACTGCTCCGGCAACGGCTTGTCGAGGCCAAGCTCCAGCCGGGTGCGGGCCACCACGTCCTGCGGCGCGCGGTCGCCGACGATGGCGAGCACCGGATCGATGGGCACCACCCGGCCGATCAGGAAGGTGATCAGGATCAGCCCGAACAGCGTGATCGGCACGCTGGCCAGGGCGGCGGCGAGCGCCCGGATGCGGCCCACGCAGCGCGGCCCAAACGGCCCGGCTACGCCTTGCTCAGCCCGGCGTAGCTCGTGCGGTCCCCCACCAGCGCAAGCTGAAGGCCGGTCGTGGTCTTCTTCATCGCCGCGACCTCGATCTGCTGCCCGATGAACACGAAGGGGCTGCGCTCCTGGTGGTCGTGCTGCAAACGCTCGTACAGCGCCACGCGGCGGGCGGCGTCCGGCTCCTTGAGCGCCTCGATGGACCGGGCAGTGAACTCGTCGTCCTTCCAATGGCTGCGCCAGGCGATGGTACGGTTCACCGCCGCATCGCTGTCGTCGGTGTTGACGTTGAACGTTTCGGAATTGCTGTTCGGGTCCATGTAGTCGGATCCCCAAATCCCCATGGCGACCTGGTGCTGCCGGGCGCGGGTCTTGGTGATGACCTGGCGCTGCTCGCCGGCGATCAGCGTCGCCTTGATGCCCACCTCCGCCAGGTTCGCCTGGACCGCCTGCGCGATGTCGGCGTATGGCGCGACCGAGTAATGGTCCAGCGTGATCTCGAAGCCGTTCGGCACCCCGGCCTCCGCCAGCAAGGCGCGGGCCTTGGCGATGTCCTTGCGGAACGGCAGATCGATGAGGGCGCCGGGGAAGCCTCGGGGCAGGAACGCCTGGTGCGGCTCCCAGGCTTTGGGTGTGATGTTGGCCGCGATGCCCGTGTAGTCGATGGCCCACTTGAACGCTTGGCGCACGGGCACCTTGGACAGGATGGGATGGTTCTGGTTGAGCGCGAGGAAGTTGATGTAGGATTTCGGCGCGGCCATCAGGGTGTAGGCCGGGTCCTCCGTCAGCGCCGCCAACTGGTCGGGCGCAAGCGTCCGGGCCACGTCGATATCGCCGCGCTGCAAGCCCAGCAGTTGCGCCGACGTGTCCGGACGGTGCTGCACGACCAGCCGCCGCAGCTTCGGCGGGGTGGCGGCGTTGGGGTTCGGCTCCAGCACCACGCTCTCGCTCGCGCGCCATTGTCGCAGTTGAAACGGCCCCGACCCGGCGCTGTTGCCGCCCTTGAGCCAGCCGTTGCCCAGGTCGCCGCCGGACGCCTTGGCCATCACCGTCCTCTTGTCCACCACGCTGCCGACCAGCGCCGACAGGCAATACAGCAGGAAACTCGGCGACCCCTTCTCGGCCAGGGTCAGCACCAGGGTGCGCTCGTCCGTCGCGCGGATGCGGTCGGCCGCGTTCTCCTTGGTGAAGCCGAACTGGTTGATGATGAAGGCCGGCGCCTTGTTGAGGATCACCGCGCGCTGCAGGGTGAAGGCCGCGTCCTCCGCTGTCACTGGGTTGCCGGACGCGAACTTGCGCCCCCCGGCCATCTTGAAGGTGGTGGTCAGCCCGTCCTCGCTGGTGCTCCAGCTTTCCGCGAGGTCGCCCTTGATGACGGTCGGGTCCTTGAGGTCCGGCAGGATCAGCCGGTCATACACGTTGCCCAGCACCTCCTGGCCGCTGAACTCGAAGGATTCCTGCGGGTCGAGGCTCACGATGTCGTCGATCTGCCGGGCCATCACGATCACGTCGCGCGGCGTCGCGGCCCAAGCCGTGCCGGCATACGGGATCAGCGGGCTTGCGCCCAGGGCGCCAAGCAGGGTGCGGCGGTTCAGCATGGTGCGGATTCCTCGATCTGGACGCAGGATAGCCAGCGCCTTCCCCCTTCGCAATTGGGGCATGGGCGTGTGGTGCGACGGTGGGGCGCTGGATGACGGCTTCTGAGCTTCGGGTGGCTGAGGGTCGCGGCGGGTGGTAGGCTCGGGGCAGGAGGGAAGGATGGACGAGGACAAGGTGCTGGCGGCGATCACGTCGCTGCAAGGCGAGATGGTGGAAATGCGGGCAGACCTGCGCAGTGAAATGGTCGAGTTGCGGACGGGTCTGCGCAGTGAGATAGGCGAGTTGCGGACAGATCTGCAGGGCAAGATGGCCGAGTTGCGGACAGACCTGCGAAGTGAGGTGACGGACCTGCGCGTCGCTGTGATGGGTAAGTTCGAGCAGGTGCAGAACGAGCTGACCGCGATCAGGAACGACTTGTCGGTCTCGAGTGCTGCCGCCATGCGCGCGGTGAAGCGCACGGACGCCGACCGCGAGGATATGCGGGATTTGAACGAGTTGGTGACCAGCATTCTCGTGTCGCTGCGGGTCTTGCGAACGGAGGTTGATGAACTGAAGGGCCGCAAGTAGGCGCCGCGATCCCTTGCGCGGCGGTCCGAGGGCTAAGCTCGAAACCGCGTTGGCGCCCGTGGACTTGCAGGCGGTGGGCACCGCGGCCAACAGCCCGTACCGCCAGCGCGGCCAGACTCGTGGGATCATCAACGCATGGAGGTTGAACGGTAACGGCGGAGGACGCCCAGAAGGGACCGGGCGGCCACGGATAACGCCGGGCCGCGGATGCGGCTACCCCTTCGCAATCGGCGCATAGGACGTGCGGTCCGACAATGGCCCCTGCCGGAAGCCGGACAGCGGGCGGCGGAGCGCCGCAATCCCGATCTCCTGCAGCATGATCGCGAACGGGCCGCGGGCCATCAGGTCGCGCTGCATCGCCTGGTACTCCGAGATGCGCTTCCCCGCATCCACCTCCTTGACCGCCGCCAGCGCCCGCGCCGTCAGGTCCGCGTCCGCCCAAGCGCAGTTCCAGGCGGAAGTGCGGTTGGTGGAGGCGTCGGAGTTGTCCGTGTTCACGCAAAACGTCTGCGCGTTGCTGTGGGGATCGAGGTAGTCGGACCCCCATAGCCATATCGCAAGCTCATGCTGCCGCGCCCGCACCTTGGTCAGCACCTGCCGCCCTTCCCCGGCCTGCAGGGTCAGCCGGATGCCGGCCTCCCGCATCTGCGCCTGCAGCGCCTGCGCGATCTCCGCCCGGGGCGAGCTGGACGCATGGTCGAAGGTGAGGTCGATCCCCTCGGGGAAGCCCGCGCCGGCCAGCAGGGCACGGGCGCGCGCCGGGTCGTAGCGGTAGGGCGCGTCGGTCAGGGCGGCGGGGAAGCCCACGGGCAGGAACGTCTGGTGCACGCGGTAGGTGTCGGCCGTCAGGTTGGCCTCGATGCCCCGGTAGTCGATGGCCCAGCGCAGCGCCTCTCGCACGTCGGGCTTCGCAAGCGCCGGGTGGCGGGTGTTCATGGACAGGAGCATGAGGCTCGCTTTCGGCTCCGACAGCACCTCGAAGCGCGGGTCGGCGCGGGCGGTCCGGACCCCTTCCGGCAGCAGGTCGCGAGCGATGTCGGCGTCGCCACGCTGCAAGAGGAGGAGTTGCACCGCCGGGTCGGGGACGTGGCGGATGATCATGCGCTTGGCGCGCGGCGGCTGCGGGTAGGACGGGTTGGCGTCGAGCATCACGACCTCGCTGGCCCGCGCGCTGCGCAGCACCCACGGCCCCGACCCGGCGCTGTTGGTGCGCAGCCACGCATTGCCCAGGTCGCCATCCGCGGCATGGGACAGCGCCACGCGCTTCTCCACCACGCCGCCGACCGACGCCGACAAGCAGTACAACAGGAAGGTCGGCGCCTGCCGCTCCGCGATCTCGATCACGAGGGTCCGGTCGTCGGTGGCCCGGATGCGGGCGGCCACGTCGTCAGGGGTGAAGCCGAACTGCGCGATGATGAAGCCCGGCGATTTGTTCAGGATCACCGCGCGCTGCAAGCTCCACGCCGCGTCCTCCGCCGTGACCGGCGCGCCGCTGGCGAACTTGCGGTCGCCGCGCAGGCGGAAGGTCCAGGTCCGGCCGTCCTCGCTCGCGGACCAGCTTTCGGCCAGCATGGGGTTGATCCGCGTGGGGTCCTCGTCGTCGGGGCTGACGAGCTTGTCATACACGTTGCCGCAAATCTCGGAGCCGGAGTACTCGAAGCTTTCCTGCGGATCGAGGCTGATGATGTCGTCGATGCGCTTCGCCATCACCACCGTGTCCCGGGGCGTGTCGGCCCAAGCGGGGCCGAAGGCGCTGGCCCAGATCAGCGGCGTGGCGAGCATGGATCGGCGGGTGGGCATGGCAAGCTCCGGAGTGGGACGGGTCACGATGTGGTCAGTCACTCTTCCTCGTCCAGGAAGAATTGATCGGCCTCCTCGTCATACGAGTACAGCTCGGCATAGCGGCCCCAGTTGATGGCGGTGGACAGCGTTTCCTCCGCGTAATCCGGGGACATGAAGTCTTCCAGCTCGTCGCGGAAGCGCACGGCCGCGGCGCGGTGGTTCGGGCGCTCGTCCAGCACCCGGCGGATTTGCGCCACCAGCGGCACGTTGGCCCGCAGCGCCTCCCCGAAAATCTGCTTGCGCGCGTCCGTGTCAGCCTCCACGAACACCCGGCCGCGGTCCAAGAGGCGCAGGTCGCCTTCCTCCAGCACGCCGAGGCCTAGAAGCTGCAGCGCCTCCCCCATCGGCAGCAGGTCGTCCAGCTCAAGCTGCAGCGATCCCGCCAACGCTGGCAGGTCGGCGCGTCCGCGGTAGGGCGGCGCCGCCACCGTCTCGACCAGGCCCGCGAGCAGGTTGGTGGAGACCGGGTGCAACTGCATCGCCATGGTGGGCAGCGGCGCGGCGGCGGTGCGCAGCGTCGGCGCGCGCCGGGTCATCAGCGCGTAGATGTCATCGACCATCTGCCGGAACGCCGGGTCGTGCCGGTTGCGCGGGTGCGGGAACGGCACGCGCAGCTCGCTCGCGACCCGGCCGGGGTTGGAGCTGAACACCAGGATGCGGTCGCACATCAGCACCGCTTCCTCGATGTTGTGCGTGACCATCAGCACGGATTTGACCGGCAGCTTGCCCTCGCTCCACAGGTCGATCAGGTCGGTGCGGAGCGTTTCCGCCGTCAGCACATCGAGCGCGCTGAACGGCTCGTCCATCAGCAGCAGATCCGGGTGCACCACAAGCGCGCGGGCCAGGCCGACGCGCTGCCGCATCCCGCCCGACAGCTCCTTGGGGTAGGCGCTCTCATAGCCGCCCAGTCCGATCAGGTCGATGGCGGCCTCCGCCCGCTCCTCGCGGTCCGCCCGCGGCACGCCCAGCGCTTCCAGCCCGAGTTCCACATTCTCCTGCACCGTGAGCCACGGGAACAGGGCGAAGCTTTGGAACACCATGGCGACGCCGGGCGCCGGGCCGTGCAGCGCCTGGCCGCGCCACAGCACCTCCCCGGAGGTGGGGGCCAGCAGGCCGGCGATGATGCGCAGCAGGGTCGATTTGCCGGACCCCGACCGGCCCAGCAATCCCACGATCTCCCCGCTGCGCAGCGACACATCGACGTTGTCGAGCACCACGAGGTCGGCGTTGCTGTCCTTGTGGTAGGATTGGCGGACGCCGCGCACCTGCAGCAGGTCTTCGGCCGCGAGCGTCTGGTCCATGGGCAAGCTCCTGTTCAAAGGGTCAGGCGTCGGCTGGCGAAGCCATACAGCGGGCGCCACAGCAGGCGGTTGAAGGCGACGACGAAGGCGGACATCACCGCGACGCCCAGCACCACCTTGGCCGTGGCGCCCTCGGCGGTCGCCTGCGCGATGTAGGCGCCCAGGCCGTGCGCGACCAGCCTCGTGTTGCCCCAGCTCGCGACCTCCGCCACGATGGCGGCGTTCCACGACCCGCCGGACGCGGTGATGGCGCCGGTCACGTAGTACGGGAACACGCCCGGCAGGATCACCCGGCGCCACCACAGCCAGCCGCCGACCCGGAAGTTGCGTGCGGCCTCCTGCAGGTCGCCGGGAAAGGCGCTGGCGCCGGCGATCACGTTGAACAGGATGTACCACTGCGTGCCCAGGATCATCAGCGGCGTCAGCCAGATGTCCGGGTTGCCGCCGAAGCGCACGATCAACACGACGAAGATCGGGAAGAACAGGTTGGCCGGGAACGCCGCCAGGAACTGCGCCACCGGCTGCGCCCGCCGCCCCCATTTCGGCCGCAGCCCCAGCCACACCCCGACCGGCACCCAAACCAAGGTCGCCAGCGTCATCAGGACCACGACGCGCACCAGGGTCAGCAGCCCGAGCCGCAGCGCCTCGAACAGGTCGGACCAGGCGAGCGAGACGGACACGTAGGCCACGATCTGCCAAACGGCGAGGGCCAACGCCGCCGCCAGCACGCCGAGGAATGCCGCGTCGCCCACGCGCCGGGACGGCGCCCGGAGGCCGGTCCGCCTCGCCCGGGCGCGGAAGGACAGCCGCAGGCCGCCGAACGCATCGAACACCCGGCCCACCGCGCCCGACGCCGCGCGCAGCAGCCGGGTGCGGCGGAGCAGCTTGAGCACCCAAGGGTCCTCGGCCTCCTCGGAGGCCGTCATCTCGAACCGGAACTTGGCCGACCAGGCCACCAGCGGGCGGAACAGCAACTGGTCATAGGCCAGGATCACCACCAGCATGGCGAAGATCGCCCACAGCACGGCGCCGATGTCCCGATGCTCCAAGGCGAGGGCCACGTAGCTGCCGATGCCGGGCAGCTTCCAGGTGGCGTCGCCCACGCTCACCGCCTCGCTCGCCACCACGAAGAACCAGCCGCCGGACATGGACATCATGGTGTTCCACACCAGGCCCGGCATGGCGAACGGCACCTCCAGCCGCCAAAAGCGCTGCCAGGCGGTCAAGCGGTAGCTACGGCTGGCCTCGTCCAGGTCCGACGGCACGGTCTTCAGCGATTGATACAGGCTGAACGCCATGTTCCAGGCCTGGCTGGTGAAGATCGCGAAGATGGCCGCAAGCTCCGCGCCCAGCACCCGGCCGGGGAACAGGCCCATGAAGAACACCACGGTGAACGACAGGAAGCCCAGGATCGGCACGGATTGCAGGATGTCGAGGATCGGCACCAGGATCAGCCCGGCCCGCCGGCTCTTGGCCGCCCAGGTGGCGTAGGTGAAGGTGAACAGCAGCGAGCACAGCAGGGCCGCGAACATGCGCAGCGTCGTGCGGACCGCGTAGCCCGGCAGGTTCAGGGGATCAAGCGCGATGGCCGTCGCGTCCAGCGCGTCGAGCGGCGCCATGGTCCCCCGCGCCACGCCCGCCACGTAGATCAGCGCGCCGAAGATGCAGAGGCCGGCGGCGATGTCGAACAGGTTGGGCAAGCGCCTGATGGACGCGAAGGCGGGGAAGGTGGTGTTGGGCATGGGGGCAATCCGACCGGGGACGGACGCCTGTTACGCCGTTCGGGATCGGGTGTCAGCACGCGGCTGCGTGTCATCTTCGCGGCCGCCCGCCACGCCTGCTTGTCAGCCCGGCGGCGGGTTCAGCCCCGCAGCCCCAGGCTCTTGATCAGCCCGGCCACTTCCCCAGCCGGGGCCGGCCGGCTCAGCAAGTAGCCCTGGACCTCGCTGCACCCTTCGCGGCGCACGTGGTCCAGTTGCGCCGCGGTTTCCACCCCTTCGGCCGTGATGCGCATGCCAAGGTTGCTGCCAAGGCCGGCAATCGCCCGGATGATGGCTTGGGCGTTGCCGCCGGAACTGCCCAGCGCCGTCAGGTCGCGCACAAATGACTGGTCGATCTTGATCTTGTCGAACGGGAAGCTCCGGAGATAGCCGAGCGAGGAGAACCCCGTGCCGAAATCATCCATCGAGATGCGCACGCCGAGTTCGCGCAACTGGTGCAGCGTGGCAAGCGTCGCCTCGCTGTCGGCCATCAGCACGGATTCCGTGATCTCCAACTCCAGCCGCGCCGCGGGCAGGCCGGACCGCGCCAGCGCCGCCTGCACGGCCGGGACGAGGGACGGGTTGCGGAACTGGATGGGGGACACGTTGACGGCGACCTTCACGCCGTTTGGCCAGGCCGCGGCCTCCATGCAGGCCGCCGTCAGCGCCCACTCGCCGACCTGCACGATCAGCCCGGTGTCCTCCGCCACCGGGATGAACTGGCCCGGGGACACGCGGCCCGCCGGGTGGTTCCAGCGGATCAGGGCCTCGAAGCCGCAAACGCGGTTCTCCCGGAGGTCGAACAGCGGCTGGTACAGCAGCTCGAACTCCTTTCTGACGAGGCCCGCGCGCAGGTCGATTTCCATGGCGCGCCGGGCTTGCTGCCGGGCGTCTATCTCCGCCTCGAAAAAGCAGACCGTGCCGGGTCCGTCCTGCTTCGCCCGGCTCAGCGTCAGGTCGGCCTTGCGCAGAAGCGCGTCGGTCGCCGCCGCGTCGGCCGGGGCCATGACGACGCCGATGCAGGCGCCGAGCATGACCTCATGCCCACCGACGGCGTAGGGGGCGCTGATCGCCTCGCCCACGCGCCGGGCGACCTCGGCGGCGTCTTCCGGCCGGCGCAGCCCGGACGCCACAACCGCGAACTCGTCCGGGCCGAGCCTTGCAGCCCACTCCGACCGGCGCAGGCAGCCGGACAGGCGCTCCGCCACATCCCGCAGCACCTGGTCCCCGGCGGGAAAGCCCAGCGTCTCGTTGACCGCCTTGAAGTGGTCGAGGTCGATGATCAAGACGGCGAACGCGCCGCCCTCCTCAAGCCCCGCCACCGCGGCTTCCACCGTCTGCTCCAGCACGGCCCGGTTCGGCAACCCGGTCAGCGCGTCGTGGCGCGCCATGTGGGAAATCTTCTCCTCCGCCTGCACCCGCTCCGTGATGTTCTCATAGGTCGTGACCCAGCCGCCGTCGGGCATCGGCTGGTGCACCAGCGAGACCACCCGGCCCAGCCCCATCTCCAGGATCTGCGTGTAAGCGGCGCCCTGGGCGATCTGCGCCGCCCGGTCCTCGTAGAAACGGCTTGCCTCTGCAGGCGTGAAGGCGCCGGCGTCGGTGCAAAGCTTGAACAACGTTGGGAAGGGCGTGCCGATCGCCGGCATCTCCGGCCATAGCTGGAAGATCTCGCAGAACCGCCGGTTGATCAAGCGCAGGCGCTGCTCGCTGTCGAACATGCACAGCCCCTGGGCCATGTTGTTCAACGCGGCGTCCAGGGAGGTGTTGGCACGCTCCAGCGCCGCTTCGTGCTGCTTGCGGGTCGTGATGTCGCTGCAGATGGCGACGAAGCCGCCCTCCCGGGTGCTGCTGCGGTTGACGCGGAGCCACCGCCCGTCGGGCAGGCGGACTTCCCCGGCGCTGTCCGCGGCGCTGCCCAGCGCACGGAGGTATTCGTTCATGCGGGTGTTGGCGACCGCCATCTTGCCCGCGGCGTCCACCACCATCACCCCTTCGCTCGACCCCTCGATGGCGTCGGTCAGACAGGCCTGGGCCGAACGGCGCTGCGCGACCTCCCGCCCCACCATGGCCGCGATGTTGGCCCGCATCACCGCCATGGCCGCCAGCAACGCACCCAGCTCGTCGCTGCCGCCGACCGGCACATGCGTGTCGAGCTGGCCCGCCGCGATCCGCTCCGCCGCGGCGGACGCGGCGGCGACCGGCCCGATGATGCGGCGGGTGAGCAGGATGGCGACGATGACGCCCAGGATCACCGCAAGCCCGGTGGCGAGCAACGCGAGCAGCTTCGCCTGGACCACCCTGTCATGCGCGCGCTGCCGGAAGCGGAAGCCGTCGCCCGCGGCATGGTTGACGAGCAGATCCAGGCGTTCGTGCACCGCCTGGGCAAGCGCGTCCACACGGGAACCGCCGACCACCATGTCCACTCCGGCGTCCAGCCCCGCAGCCGCGCGCCAATCGGCGATGGCGGCGGCGGCATCGACGGCCGCCTGCGCAGCTTGCGGCGACAGGCTGCGCTGGCCCGCGATGGCCAGGTCGTCGTCCAGCGACTGCGACAGGTCATCCACCTGCGCCGACAGGCTGGCCCGATCCGGCAGCGCGGTCCCGTAAGCCAGGCGGGCCGCCGCGGCTTCGATGCCCGCGAAATCGGCCGAGGCCGCGCGCGCGTAGCTGATCGACATCAAGGCGCCGTCAAACGTCTGCTCCGTCAGGCGGCCGACCACGGCGATGTTGAGGACGGCATAAGCGCCCAAGCTGGCCGTGACGCCGCCCATGCACAGGAACGCCAACAAAATCTTACGCCGGATGGTTAAGCGCAGGCCAGGGCGCACGGCGCCGAGCGCTGAATGCGCCCTGGTCAAAACGCCGGGACAGGAGACCGAAATCGACATTGCGGCAGTTTGCCTGCGACACCTTAACTGAAACCTTACAGCCCGGCCCGGAGCGCCTGCCCAACCAAACATAATGCACAAGCTCAGCTTTTTGTTGTTAGATCGTTACTATTATCCGCTCGTGGCCGGTCAGGCTTTGGGCGACGTGTCGGGAGTTCAGGGCGGAAACGATGCGGGGTCGGAATCATTGGCTCATCTGCGGATTGGCATGGACCGTCTTGGCGGCCTGGATGTCTTCCGCGCAGGCGCAGGACCGGCTGCCGGAACGCGGGAAGCTGATCGCAACCGCCGGGCTGATCCAGATCGAGGGCGCGGGTGGCGGCGGGCTGGCGCCCTGGGCGCTCATCACCGGATACGGCACGCGGGACGCCGTGGGCGCCAACGTGCACGGCACCGTGGTCCGGGTGACGAACTTCACCCTGTCCACCCTGGGCGCCGCGGTCGGGCTGTATGACCGGGTGGAGCTGTCCTATGCCCGGCAGTTCTTCGACACGGGCGGAACCGGGCGGGCGCTGGGCCTGGGCGGCGGGTATCAATTCAGCCAGGACGTGTTCGGCGCGAAGCTGCGCTTGTTCGGCGATGCCATCCTGGACCAGGACAGTTGGCTGCCGCAGGTGGCCGTGGGGCTGCAGTACAAGGTGAACAACCGGGGAGACGTGCTGCGCGCAATCGGGGCGAAGTCGGACCAGGGCGCCGACTTCTACGTGGCGGCGACCAAGCTGTTCCTGGCGCAAAGCCTGCTGCTCAACGCCACGGTGCGGATGACCCGGGCGAACCAGGCCGGCATCCTCGGTTTCGGCGGCGACCGCAGCAACGCCTACCATCCGGAGTTCGAGGGGTCGGCGGCCCTGCTGCTGAGCCGTCACTGGGCGGTGGGCGGCGAGTATCGCACAAAGCCGGACAACCTGCGCTTCGCCCGCGAAAGCGATTGGTACGACCTGTTCGTCACCTGGCTGCCGGCCAAGTGGGTGTCGGCGACGCTGGCCTACGTGGACCTCGGCAGCGTCGCCACGCGCAAGCACCAGGAGGGGATCTATGCCAGTCTTCAGCTTGGCTTCTAGGGCCGTCCTTGGCGCCGGGGCGGCGCTGGCGCTGTCCGCGGCGCTGCTGGCCGCGCCGGCCCGCGCCGGCAGCTTGTACGAAGAGCTGGGGGAGCGCCCCGGGCTGGCGCGGATCGTGGACGGCATGTTGCACCGCGTGCTGCTGGACCCGCGGATCAAGGAAAAGTTCGACGACGCCAACATGGAGCGGCTGCAGGGACTGTTGATCCTGCACCTTTGCGTGGTGAGCGGTGGACCGTGCCGCTACCCCGGGCGGACCATGAAAACGGCGCACGCCGACCTCAGCCTCGCGCCGCGCCATTTCAACGCGCTGGTGGAGGATCTCCAGGACGCAATGGACGCAGAAAGCGTGCCGTTCCGGACCCAGAACCGGCTACTGGCGCTGCTGGCGCCGATGCACCGCGACATCGTGGCCGCACCCGGCGCACCAACAGGAGCAGCACCATGACCGTCCGACTCCGCGCTCGACTCTGCCTGGCCGCCTTTGGAGCGGTGCTGGCCTCCGCCCTGGGCGCCTGGGCGGCTTGGGCGGCCGTTCCGGTCGTGACCCAGGCGAACCGCAGGTTCCAGCCGCAGCAGATCGAGGTGGCGCGCGGCGGCACGATCCGCTTCGTGAACGACGACGGGCAGCTCCTGCACCACGTCTACTCGACATCGCCCAGCTTCGACTTCGACAGCGGCGAGCAGGAGCCGGGCAAGGCCATCGAGGCGCGGTTCCCCGTGGCCGGGACCTTCACCGTGCTGTGCGGCATCCATCCGAAGATGCGGCTCGTGGTGACGGTGCGGTAGGCGTCGCCGGCACGGCGCATCGAATGGCATCGGCACGGCGCGTCGGGCGGCATCGGCACGGCGCATCGAACGGCGCCGACACGGCTGGGTGCCGGTGGGGCAAATGCGCTATGCTGCCCCGCCGATCCATGAGAGGTGCCGTTGGCCGACGATCCCTATGCGCTGCTGGGCGTTCCCCGTACCGCAACAGAACAGCAAATCCGCTCCGCGTTCCTGAAGCTCGCCAAGACCAGCCACCCGGACGTGAACCCCGGGGACAAAAAGGCCGAGGAACGCTTCAAAGCCATCTCCGGGGCGCACGACCTGCTGTCCGACCCGGTGAAGCGGGCGCGGTTCGACCGGGGCGAGATCGACGCGGCCGGGCAGGACGTGCCCTCGCGCGGCTACTATCGGCCCGGCGGCGGCGCGCAGTATGCCAACGGCGACATGGATGACATCCTGGCGGGCATGTTCGGGCAGGCGCGCGGCGCGGCGCGTCCGCAGCGCGGCGCCGACCAGCGCTACACGCTCAACGTGTCCTTTCTCGACGCGGCGCGCGGCGCGGTGCAGCGGCTGGCCTTGCCCGGCGGCGGCGACCTGGACGTGCAGATCCCGCCGGGCACGGAAACCGGGCAAACGCTGCGCCTGCGCGGCAAGGGACGGCCCGGCGCCGGGGGCGGGCCGGCGGGCGACGCGCTGATCGAGATCACCGTGCTGTCCCACCCGCTGTTCCGTCGGGACGGCCGCGACATCCACCTCGACCTGCCGATCAGCCTCCCGGAAGCGGTGCTGGGCGGCCGCGTGCCGGTGCCGACCGTGGCCGGCGCCGTTACCATGGCGATCCCGCCGGGTTCGGACAGCGGCACCAAACTGCGGCTGCGCGGCAAGGGCCTGCCGGGGCACGACGGGCAACCGCCCGGGGACGCCTACGCGACGCTGCGCGTGGTGGTCGGCCCGGCGGACGACGCGCTACGGGAGTTCCTGCGCGGCTGGGCGCCGGGTCAGGCGTTCGATCCGCGGTCCGGCTTGCCCAAGGAGTGAGCCGGCGCCGCCGGCCCGGCCATGCGGCGGATCGCCTCCACGAACTCGGCGCTGGCCCAGTCGGCCGCACCCTCTAGCCGCCCGCGCTCCTTGCCGGCGCGGTCGATCAAGAGCGTGGTGGGGATGCCCCGCGCGCCCACGGCCCGGGCCGCGTCGCCGCGGGGGTCCAGCAGGACCGGCAAGGTCTGGATGTTCTTGTCCCGGTAGAAACGCTCCACCGGAGGCGCGCCGCCGCGGTCGGAGGACAGCGCCAGTACGGCCACGCCGTCGCCCGCCACCAGCCGGGCCAGGGCGTCGAGCGCGGGCATCTCGGCGACGCAGGGCACGCACCAGGTGGCCCACAGGTTCAGCACGATCCCCTGCCCGGCATAGTCGGCCAGGGTGCGCACGGTGCCGTCGGCAGTGGAAAAGCGCAGCTCCGGCACCGCCGCGCCGTCCTTGAGCTGCAAGCGCGACAGGTCGGCCAGGCCGGGCGTCGCCGCCCGCGGTTTGCGCGGGGCCAGCGCGACCGGTAGGGTCAGGGCCGCCGCCAGCACGGCGCGGCGCTTCGATAAAACCATGGTGCGTCCTTGAGTAGCGACACTGTCAACAACACGTCTGCCGGAGAGAATGGGGGCGGAAACGAGCCGCGCCAAGCGGGGCCGGGCAGCGCCGATGCGGGGCGCAACGCCGAGGCCAACGCGCAATGGGGCGGACGCTTCGCCCGCGGCCCGTCCGTGGTCATGCAGGACATCAACGCTTCCATCGGCTTCGACCGCAAGATGTGGCGGCAGGACATACGCGGCAGCCTGGCGCACGCCGCCATGCTGGCCCGCGCCGGGGTGATCGCGCCCGGCGACGAGGCGGCGATCCGCGGGGGCCTCGACGCCATCGCGGCCGAGATCGAGGCCGGGCGCTTCCCGTTCGTGGAGGACCTCGAGGACATCCACATGAACATCGAGGCGCGGCTCACGGAGCGCATCGGCGAGGCCGGCAAGCGCCTGCACACCGGGCGCAGCCGCAACGACCAGGTGGCGACCGACTTCCGCTTGTGGGTGCGGGACGCGCTGGACGGGCTGGATGGGCAGGTGGCCGACGTGATGCGCGCGCTCGCCGACCGGGCGGCCGAATTCGCGGCCGACCCGATGCCGGGCTTCACCCACCTGCAAACGGCGCAGCCGGTGACGTTCGGGCACCACCTGCTGGCCTATGTCGAGATGCTGAACCGCGACCGCGGGCGCTTCGCGGACTGCCGCCGCCGGTTGAACGAGTGCCCGCTGGGTGCGGCTGCGCTGGCCGGCACCAGCTTCCCCATCGACCGGGACCACACGGCGGCGGCGCTGGGCTTCGACCGGCCGGCCGCCAACTCGCTCGATGCCGTGTCGGACCGGGATTTCGCGCTGGAGTTCCTGGGCGCCGCGGCGATCTGCGCCACCCACCTGTCCCGCCTGGCGGAGGAGTTGGTGATCTGGTGCAGCGCGCCGTTCGGCTTCGTGCGGCTATCGGACGCCTTCACCACCGGCAGCAGCATCATGCCGCAGAAGCGCAACCCGGACGCGGCGGAACTCGCCCGCGCCAAGACCGGGCGCATCACCGGGGCGCTGGTGGCGCTGCTCACGGTGATGAAGGGCCTGCCGCTCGCCTACGCCAAGGACATGCAGGAAGACAAGGAGCCGGTGTTCGACGCTGCCGACGCGCTGTCGCTGTCGCTCGCGGCAATTGGAGGCATGGTGCGGGACATGGCGCCAGACCTGCAGCGGATGCGGGCGATGGCCGGGTCGGGCTTCGCGACGGCGACGGATTTGGCGGACTGGCTGGTGCGGGTGCTGCGCTTGCCGTTCCGCACGGCGCACCACGTCACGGGGCGCGTGGTGGCGGCGGCGGAAGCGCGCGGCGTGGGGCTTGCGGACCTCGGCCTTGCAGAGATGCAGGCCATCGAGCCTGGCATCACCGCGGCCGTGTTCGACGTGCTGACGGTGGACGCCTCGGTGAGGAGCCGGACCAGCTTCGGCGGCACCGCGCCGGCAAACGTGGCGGCGCAGGCGGCGCGCTGGCAGGCGGCCTTGCGATGAGGCTGCTCGCCCCCATGCTGTTGGCGCTCGTGCTGCTCGCGTCGTGCGGCAAGAAAGGCTCGCCCAACCCGCCCGGCCCGGCCAACGAGATTTCTTTTCCCCGCACCTACCCGTCCCGGTGACCATGCCCCACCCCGCCGCCCTGCCGCTCGATCCCGATCCGACCTTTGCAAAACTGATCGCCGCCCGGCCGCATCTGTCCATGCACGCCATGGACGGGCTGCTGATGGAGGGCGTGCCGCTCAACGCCGTCGCCGACGCCGTGGGCACGCCGACCTGGGTGCTGTCCGCCGGCAGCATCCGCGGGCGGCTGCGGGCGTTGCAGGACGCGCTCGCCGAGGCGGCGCTGCCGGCGCGGGTGCATTACGCGGTCAAGGCGAACGACCACCTGGCCGTGCTGCGCCTCGTGGCGGGAGGCGGCGCCGGGGCGGATGTGGTCAGCGGCGGCGAGTTGCGGCGGGCGTTGCTCGCGGGGATCGCGGCGGAGCGGATCGTGTTCTCCGGCGTCGGCAAGGCCGAGTGGGAACTGCGCTTGGCGCTCGAGGCTGGGGTCGGCCAGATCAACGTGGAAAGCGCGGAAGAACTGGCCATGCTGTCCGCGGTCGCGCAGGCGATGGGGCGCACGGCCCGGGTCGCGCTGCGGATCAACCCGGACGTGGACGCCGGCACCCATGCCAAGATCACGACGGGCCGGGCGGACAACAAGTTCGGCATCGCCTACGGCTCGGCCGCGGCGCTCTACGCCCATGCCGCCGGCCTGCCCGGCATCGAGCCGGTCGGGCTGGCGCTACACATCGGCAGCCAGATCCTGTCGATGGCGCCGTATCGCGCCGCCTATGCCCGCGTGGCCGGGCTGGTGCGGGAATTGCGCGCCGCGGGCCTGCCCGTGCACACCGTCGATTGCGGCGGCGGCCTGGGGATCGGCTACCGCGACGAGCCGGCGGCGTCCCCGGCCGCCTTTGCCGGGGCGATCCGGGCGACGCTCGGCGGCATGGATTTGGAACTGGCAGTGGAGCCGGGCCGCTGGCTGGTGGGAACGGCTGGGCTGCTGCTCGCCTCCGCCGTGCTGGTGAAAACGACCGGCGCCCGGCGGTTCGTGGTGCTGGACGCCGCGATGAACGACCTGTTGCGGCCTGCGATGTACGAGGCTTGGCACGGCATCGTGCCGGTCTCCGCGGCGGACGCGGCGCGGCCCGTGGCGCCCTGCGATATCGTGGGGCCGGTCTGCGAAAGCGGGGACACCTTCGCGCGAGGCCGCGCCCTGCCGCCCTTGGGGCGCAACGCGCGCTTGGCGATCCTGGACGCGGGGGCTTATGGTTCCGTCATGAGCTCCACCTACAACGCCCGGCCGCTGGCCGCCGCCGTGATGGTTGATGGAGAGCGCTGGTCGGTGATCCGCGCGCGCCAGCTGTTGGAGGCGCTGTGGGTCGGGGAAGCCGTCCCGGACTGGCTCGCGTGACGCCGCCCCCGGCACCGCCGGCCGGCCCGGCGCTGCGCCGCAAGCGCGCGGCGGCACGGCTTGTTTTGTGGTTCGAGCGGTTCTGGCCGGCAATCTGGCCGGCGCTCGGCGTGCTAGGCGCTTACGCCTGCGCGGCGCTGCTGGACATCCCGGGCCTGCTGCCGTCTTGGCCGCGCGTGCTGCTGCTGGCTGCGGTGCTGGGGCTGGCGGGCTTCCTGCTGTGGCGCGGGCTGCGCCGGGTGCGGGTGCCGTCCGAGGCGGAGGCCGACCGGCGGCTGGAACGTGCGTCCGGCCTGCGGCACCGCCCGCTGGCCGCGCTTGCCGACCTCCCTGCCGCGGCGTCGGACGAGTCAGCGGCTTTGTGGCAGGTCCACTTGGCCCGGCTTTCCGCGCAGGTGCGGCGGCTGCGCGTCGGACGGCCGCGTCCGGGGCTGGCGGCGCGGGACGGCCGGGCGCTGCGGGGCGCGGTGCTGCTGGGCTTGGCGGCGGCTTGGGTGATCGCGGGTCCGGATGCGGGCCTGCGGCTGGCACGCGGCTTCTGGCCGGGCCTCCCGGCGGGCGCCGCGGCACCGGGCACGGTTGTGCAGGCATGGATCACGCCGCCGGGCTACAGCGGGCTGCCCCCCGTGTTCCTGCACCCGGACAGCACAACCGTCAGCGTGCCCACGGGGTCGCATCTGGTGGTCAACGTGACCGGCGGCAGCGGCGTGCCGAGCCTGGCGCTGGACGGCGCCGCCGAGCCGTTCCGCGCGCTCGACGGCGCAAGCTGGCAGGCGGAGCGCGACCTGACAACCGGCGGCACGTTGTCCGTGCAGCGGCGCGGCGGCGCCGTAGCGTCCTGGGTGCTGAGCGTGCTGTCCGACCACCCGCCCACCGCGGCCTTCACCGACGCGCCCGGCCCCGCGCTGTCCGGCGGCCGGCCGACCCAGCAAACGCGGATGGCGTGGCGGGTGGAGGATGACTACGGCGTGGCAGAGGCCCATGTGGAACTGCGCCTGCAGGACCGGCCCCAGGCCCCGCCCGTGCTGATGCCCATCACGCTGGCCGGCGCGCCGAAGCGGGCGCAGGGGGTGCATCTGCAGGACCTGACCGCGCATCCCTGGGCCGGGCTGCCGGTGGTGGCGCGGCTGGTGGCCAAGGACGCGCCGGGCCAGGTCGGCCAAAGCGCCGGGGCCGGCTTCGTGCTGCCGGAGCGCCCGTTCCAGAACGCCATGGCCCGCGCGATCCTGACGGTGCGGCGGCAACTCAGCGTGACGCCGGAGGAGCGGCAGCAGGCACGGACGGCGCTGGACGCCCTGGCCGACGCGCCGGACAATCCCGACGCGACGAGCAGCGTGGTGCTGAACCTGCGCGCCATCGGCTTCCTGCTGAGCCGGGGCCGCGGGGCCGCCGCGGTTGAGGAGGCGCAGTCGCGGATGTGGGATTTGGCGCTCGCCCTGGAGGAGGGCGCGGCCGAACGGACCGCCCGCGCCTTGGAAGCCGCCCGGCAAGCGGTGCGGGACGCCGTGGACGCCAGCCGCGACACGCCGGAGGACCGGGCCGAGATCGACCGCCGGGTGCAGGAGCTGCGCGAAGCGATCCAGCGCCACCTGGAAGCCCTGGCCGAGCAGGCGCGGCGGGACGGCACCGAGCTGCCCTACGACCCCAGCGCGCCCCAGATGAACAGCCGCGACCTCGACCGCATGGCGGAGCAGATGCGCGACGCGGCGCGCGAGGGCCGGATGGACGACGCCCGCAAGCAGATGGCCGAACTGGAAAAGCTTCTGGAGCAGTTGCAGAACGCCCGGCCCGAGCACGGCGAAGCGCAGGAAAAGCAGAATGCCGAGCGGCGGCAGCGCGGGCGGCAGCAGATGGACGCCGTGCAGGACATGGTGCGCCGGGAAGGCGCCATGCTCGACCGCAGCCAGGCCCGCGCCGGCGCCGAGCCGCCGCGCCGCGGCCAGCCCCAGCCGGAGCCGCAAACCTCGGAGTCCCCATCCGCGCCGCAGCAGGGGGCGCCTGCGCCGCGGGAAGCCGACAGCCGCGCGCAAAAGGCGCTCCGCCGCGCCTTGGGCGAGTTGATGCAGCGGTTCGGCGACCTGACGGGCCAGGTGCCAGCGCCGCTGGGCGAGGCCGACATGGCGATGCGCGAAGCCGGCCAGGCGCTGGCCGATGGGCGGGACGCCGCGGCCGGCGCCGCCCAGACCAAGGCCATCGAGGCGCTGCAGAAGGGCGGCAAGGAGATGGGCCAGCAGATGGCCCGGCAGTTCGGCACCGGTAAGCAGCCCGGCGAGGGCGAAGGCGAGGAAGGCGAAGGCGGCGACGCCGGCCAGGTCGGCGAGGGCGGGCAGGACCCGTCCAACCGCGACGGCCTGTCCTCCGGCACGCCGCGGCCGGGCGAGGGTAATGCGCCGAGCCGCCGGCGCTCCGCCCGGCGCGACCCGATGGGCCGGCCCTTGCAGCAGGGCACGTCTGGCACGGACGAAAGCGGCGACGTGCGCGTGCCCGACCAGATGGAGCAGGCCCGCACCCGCGCCTTGCAGGACGAGCTGCGCCGCCGCGGCGCGGAGCGCACCCGCCCGCAGCCCGAGCTGGACTACATCGACCGGCTGCTCAAGCCGTTCTGACCGCGGGCCACGGTCAGTCGGCGGAAGCCGCGGGCCCCCGCGCCGCGACGTAGCCGCCGCAAGCGACCAGCACGGACGCCAGCACGGTGGTCGCCGTGAACGGCGCCAGGCCGGCCGCGGCCAGCAGCAGCGTGGACAGCACCGGCGTCGCGAAAGCGAGCGTCCCGAGCAGGCGCGGGTCGCCGCGCTTCATGCCGACATCCCACAGGAAGAAAGCGCCGCCGACCGGCCCTACTCCCAACGCGACCATGGCCGCCCAGGCTGCCGGCCCCGGCGCCACCCAGGTGCCGGTTGCGCCGTGCAGCGCGCCCGCCAGCACCGCTGTCGCGCCGCAGAACCCGGCGACCACGCCGGACGGCACCGCGCTGAACCGCCGGGCCAGCACGGAATAGGAGGCCCAAACAACGGCGCTGGCGGCGGCAAGGGCGTAGCCGAGGGCGGCGCCGGCCGGGGCGCCGCCGCCGCCGAGCAGGGCAGCGCACCCCAGCAGCGCCAGCGCCGTCCCCAGTAGGTGCCGCCATGTCAGCGGCAGGCCCAGAACGGCGGCCGACAGCAGCACCAGCAGCAGCGGCCAAGTGTAGTTGATCAGGTTGGCCGTCGCCGCGGGCGCCTGGGCCAGCGAGGCGAAATACAGCGCGTGAAAGCCGAACAGCCCGCCGACGCCGTGCAGCCAGGCGAGCGGCCCTTGCCGAAGCTCGGCCAGCCGTCCCTTGGCCGCGAGCCAGACGATGCCAAGCGCCGCCGAAACCGCGAAGCTGATCGCGGTCAACTGCAGTGGCGGCACCTCGGACGCGGCGCGGGACAGCAGGGCCAGGAACGCCCAAAGCCCGATCGCGCCGCAGCCGGCCAGCGTCGCAGCCGGGGCTGCGCCCGAGATGGCCGCCGGGGCTGCGCTCAAGTTTGCAACCGGAGTTGTGACCGAAGCCTCGGTCGTCAGTACATATGCTGCCCGCCGTTGATCGAGAGCGTCGATCCCGTGATGAAGTCCGCATCCTCGCTGGTCAGGAACGTGACGCCCCGGGCGATGTCCTCGGCCTGGCCCAGCCGTCCCATCGGGATGCGGGCGATGATCTTGGTCAGCACGTCCGGCGGCACTGCGCGCACCATCTCGGTGTCCACGTAGCCCGGCGCGATGGCGTTCACCGTGATGCCGAACCGGGCACCCTCCTGCGCCAGCGCCTTGGTGAAGCCGTGGATGCCCGACTTCGCCGCGGCGTAGTTTACCTGGCCGTACTGGCCCGCCTGGCCGTTGATGCTGCCGATGTTCACCACCCGGCCGAACTTCGCAGCCCTCATGCCGTCAAACGTCAGCTTGCACAGGTTGAAGCAACTGCCGAGGTTGGTGTCGATCACCGCATCCCACATGTCGCGCGTCATGCGGGCCATAGTGGTGTCGCGGGTGATCCCGGCGTTGTTCACCAGGATCTCGACTGCGCCGTGCTCGTCCTTGATCCTCGCCACCGCGGCCTCGCACGCAGCAAAGTCCCCGGCGTCGAACTTGAGGTGCGGAATGCCGGTTTCTTCCGTGAACGCGGCGGCGGCGGCGTCATTGCCGGCGTAGCTTGCCACCACTATTCGTCCGCCTGCCTTCAACGCCGTGCTGATGGCGGCGCCGATCCCGCGCGTTCCCCCCGTGACGAGTGCGACTCGTGCCATTGCCTGATCCTCCCCTGGCTTAAGCAGCGCCATCTTCGCCGCTTTGCCAGGAGAGTGCTAGACGGGGTGGACGCTTAACGCTCCACGCACATGGCGACGCCCATGCCGCCGCCGATGCACAGCGTCGCCAAGCCCTTCTTGGCGTCCCGCCGCACCATCTCGTGCAGCAGCGTCACCAGCACCCGGGCGCCGGACGCGCCGATGGGATGGCCGAGGGCGATGGCGCCGCCGTTCACGTTCACCTTACCCGTATCCCAGCCCATGTCCTTGTTCACCGCGCAGGCCTGGGCGGCGAAGGCCTCGTTGGCCTCGATCAGGTCCAGGTCGGCGACGCTCCAGCCGGCGCGCTGCAGCGCCTTGCGGCTGGACGGGATCGGCCCGGTGCCCATCACCGCGGGATCGACGCCGGCGGTGGCGAAGCTCGCGATGCGGGCCAAGGGCGTCAGGCCGCGGCGCTTGGCCTCGGACGCCGACATCACCACCAGGGCCGCCGCGCCGTCGTTGATGCCGCTGGCGTTGCCGGCCGTCACCGTGCCGTCCTTGGAGAATGCCGGGCGCAGCTTGGCCATCAGCTCCGGCGTGCTGTCGTGCCGGATATACTCGTCGTCCGTGACCACTGTGTCGCCCTTGCGGCCCTTGATCGTCACCGGGGCGATCTCGTCCTTGAACCGCCCGGCCTTTTGCGCGGCGGACGCCCGCTGCTGGCTGCCGGCCGCGAACTCGTCCTGCTGGGCGCGGGTGATCTGGAAGGCGGTCGCCACGTTCTCCGCCGTGGTGCCCATGTGGTAGCCGTGGAAGGCGTCCCACAGCCCGTCCTTCAGCATGGTATCGACCAAGCCCAGGTCGCCCATCTTGGTGCCGGCGCGGAGATACGCGGCATGGGCGGACTGGCTCATGCTTTCCTGCCCGCCCGCCATCACGACCGCGCTTTCCCCAGTGCGGATCTGCTGCGCTGCCAGCGCCACGGTGCGCAGGCCCGAGCCGCACACCTGGTTGATGCCGAACGCCGTCTTCTCGTCCGGGATGCCGGCGGCGCGGGCGGCCTGGCGCGCCGGGTTCTGGCCTTGGGCGGCGGTCAGCACCTGGCCCAGGATCACCTCGTCCACCTCCGCCGGGTCCATGCCGATGCGCTCCATCGCCGCCTGGAGCGCCACGGTGCCCAGCACGTGCGCGGGCACGGCAGTGAAGGCCCCGTTGAAGCTGCCCACCGGCGTGCGGGCGGCGGACACGATGACGACGTCTTCCATTTCTTGGTACTCCCTTGGTCGGACGAAGATAGGCAGTTAAAGGCCCCGCAACCAGGCCAGCAGCGGCGACCACAGCGCCGCCTCCGCCTGCGGGCCGACCGTCATCCCGATATGCCCGGCGGCTGGCTGATGCAAGGTGGCGCCCGGGATCAGCCGGGCCAGCGGCAAGGCGCTGCCCGGCGGCACGATGCGGTCCCGGCCCGCCGCCGCGACAAAGGCCGGCGCCGCAAGCGCCGCGGGATCGACGACGCTTCCTGCGACCCGCCACGCGCCCTGAGCCGGCGTGTTCGCGCCATACCACCCGCCGAGCGCTTCCCGCGCAACCGGCGCCGCGAGCGGCACGCCGTCGTTCAGCCAGTCCTCGACCGCGACGAAATCCAGGGCGGCCGGAGCGGCCTGGTCCATGCGGCCAAAGGCGCGGTACTTCGCGGCGATGCTCCCGAGGTCCGGCAAGGCGAACAGCGCCTGCAGGCCGTCGATGGGCAGGGTGCCGGTGGCCGACAGCAGCGGCTCGAACTGCGGCAGCGCCCCGCCGAGCCGGCGGGCCTGCGCCGGGTCCGCCGCGTGGAAATCCCAGGGCGTCGCCAGCAGCGCCAAGCCGCGCACCAGGTCCGGCCGGCGCAGCGCCGCCGCCAGCGCCAGCAACCCGCCCATGCAGTATCCGGCCAGCACGGCGCGCCCGCCCACGGCTGCCATCGCGCGCTCCAGCCGCCCGGCGATGTAGTCGGTCAGGGTGAAGCCGCGCTCAACCGCGCCGGGCCAGCCCCAGTCGAGCAGCAGCGGGCGCACCCCCTGCCCGGCCAGCCAGCGCATCATCGACCGACCCGGCGCAAGGTCGAGCACATAGGCGCGGTTGACCAGGCTCGGCACGAACAGCACGGCCGGGTCCGCGTCCCGGCCGTAGTCGAGCAGGCGGGTGTCACCCTCCCTCCAGATGCAGGGCGGGTCCGGCAGGTCGCGCTGCCACGGGTGCCGGCGGTAGGCGGCGATGCCCGCGATCAGCGCGGCGTCAGCGGCCGGCGGGATCGGCGGCGTTTGCGGCGGCACGGCGTTCCAGCTCGGCGACGCGCTCCAGCAGGTCGGCGATGGCGGCATCCCGGAGGCCGGCGCTTGCAGCATCCCGGGCATCAGGTGCATCAGCAGCGGCCGGGGCCCGCGCCGGCGCAACGGGCCGGGCCGATCCGGGCGCAGCGTCACCGGACGCCTGCGGGAGCGGGAACACGCCCGCCTGCGCTGCCGCGAGCAGCCACGCCTCCTGCATCTCCCGGTCCACGGCGGCGGCGGCCCACTCGCTTTGCCAGATGGTGATCCAGTCGGCGGCAAGGGCGGCCTCGGACGGTTTTGACGGATCGGCCATAGCTTTTGCTCATAGAGTTGGCGTGATAACCGCAAGTGCGATTTTCGCCCACTGTTGCAAGCGCGTGATACAGTCCGCTCCATGCCGAAAGCGAGGGTTCCATGCCGCAATCCGCTCCCCCGACCTCCTCCGCGCCCAACACCGAAGCCGCCAGCCCGACCGCTCCGCAACAGCCCCCGGTGGTGGTCAAGAAGTATGCCAACCGCCGGTTGTACAACACGGAAACCTCAAGCTACATCACCCTCGACAACCTCGCCGACATGATCCGCGTCGGCCGCGACTTCGTGGTTTATGACGCGAAATCCGGGGAGGACATCACCCGCGGCGTGCTGACGCAGATCATCGTGGAGGAGGAAAGCAAGGGCACCTCCATGCTGCCCACGGCCTTCCTGCGCCAGCTCATCGGCTTCTACGGCGGCAGCTTGCAGGGCGTGGTGCCGCGCTACCTCGAACAGGCCATGACGAGCTTCGCGCGCCAGCAGCAGCAGTTGCGGCAAGCGGTGCAGCAAACCTTCAGCCCGTTCATGCCCTTGGGGGTCGAGGAGATGAGCCGGCAGAACGTGGCGATGATCGAGCGCGCGATGAACATGTTCAACCCGTTCCACCGCGGCGGCGCGCCCCTCCCGCCTGGCCCGGAAGCCTTCCCAGCAGACGCCCCGCCCCGGCAGGAGGCTGGCCCGGAGGCCATCGACCAACTGCAGCAGGAGATCGACAGCCTGCGCAGCCAGCTTGCGGTTGCCCGCGCCGAGACGGCAACGGCCCACGCGAACGCAGCCGCCCAAAGCCTCCTGCCTGACCCGTCGGTCGCGCCGCTGCGCACGACCCGCCGCGAGCGGTCCGCCAAGCCGAAGGACCCGGCTTCGTCTTGAGTCCGCCGATTCTGGAAATGAGCTTTTCTTTAGCGGCAATACGTTTAAAGTCACGCGGTGTTGACGTTTGGCGTGGGTGCCGCAATGCTGTTTTCGCCCGATTGGGTGTAGGTCTTTTTACATCATACCGTGGGGCGCGTCGTGAGTTCCAAGCAAAATCCAGAAGGCGTCCCGGGTAACGGGAAAGCGGGACCGGACGGGCCGCCGGCTCGCGCCAGCATCGCGGACCACCATGCCGGAGCGCGCATCCGCGAGCGCCGGGTCATGCTGGGCCTGTCGCAGCAGCAGCTTGCCCAGATGATCGGCGTCACCTACCAGCAGGCGCACAAGTACGAACGCGGCCTGAACCGCATCTCGGCCGGGCGCCTTTACGAGATCGCGCTGGTGCTGAACGTCCCCGTGAGCTGGTTCTTCGAGGGCCTGGACACCGAAGCGCCGGCGGTTGAACTGTCTCAGCGGCAGCGCATGTGCCTCGAACTCGCCCGCAACTTCGCCGCGATCGACAACCAGAAGCACCAGGAAGCATTGAGCCAGATGGCCCGTGCCCTGGCGGCGCAGTCGAATTCGGGCGGGGAGCCTTAACGGCCCTCCGGCCAACGCAGCATCGGCACCCGCAACAGGGGAAAGCGCGCCACGCTCAGCACGCCGCCCGCGACCTGCACGGGAACGGCGGCGCCGCCGTCCGGCGTGCCTGCCGCCAGCAGGCCGAGCACCGCCTTGGCCGCCACAACGGCTTGCCGTGTCAGGACGCCTGCCGCCGCAAGCTCGTCCAGCCCGGTCTCGTAGCCGGTCACGCGCATCGTCCCGTCCAGCTCCGGCTGCAGGGCGTCATCCAACCCGATCCTGCCTTGGCCGACTGCGTGCGCGCTGCCCATCGTGAGCGCGATGTCCGACAGGTCCACGGCGCCGCCGGCTTCGCGCCACGCCGTGGCGGCGGCGCGCGGGTTTCCGGCAAGCGGAAAGGGCGGCGTCGCCGACGCACGAAGCGCGAGCGCGTCGATCACCCAGCCCCGCGTTCGAGTGCCGTCGGGCGGCTTGAGACGCCGGGCTGACAGGGCCAAGCCGCCCGGCCCAAGCCGCATCTGCAACGCCTCCGCCTCGAACAGCCGGGCGACGCCGACCGCCGTGCCGGCCAGGATGGCGCCGTCGCCGGACGCCTCAAGCTGCAGGTCCCGCGACACCACCGCAAGGGCCGGGCCTGAGCCGAAGCGGACCTGCTGGCCGTCCGCCTGCACGCGCACCGGGCCGAACCCGGACATCGACTCGGGCCAGCGCAACGGCACGTCGATGGCCGCCTCCTCAGCCTGCCAGGCAAGCCCGTCGGCCTCGACCGACGCCGGCCCGAACTGCAGCCCGGCGCGCGCCGGCCATCCCTGCGGCCGGGCGGGTCCGAGGGCCACGCGCCAGCCTTGCGCGCGCAAAGCCTGCGCCTGCTCATCCACCAGCGCACGGAGGCGCCCCACCGCGCTGAGCCAGACGACGCCATGCGCCAGGCCCGCCGCGACGAGCGCGCCGCACGCCCAGCCCACCAGCCGAACGGCGCGCCGACGGCCGGCCATTCAGCGATCCCAAGGGTTTGGCGTGCCGGATGGCCCGCAATCATCCACAGCGCCGCGCCGCGGCGCGCCGCGTCCCGGAACGCCAGCCGCCTTCCGCACAGGCTGCGCATCCCGCCCAGCGATCCAGAAATTCTTTATCATTAAAGAACAAAGGCTTGAAAGTTGGATTCGCCAGCCGCCCCGGCGCGATCCGGTCTCGGTTCCGCCTCCAAGCTGCAACGAAACTGTGACAAATGAGGGCGTTGCGCGCTTCAAGGGGACCATGCGCCCGACGCTTTCCCATCTTTATGCACAGACTTGTCCACAGATCCGCCAAGCTCGGCCGTTCGCCAACGTTCCTGAATCGCGACGATCAGCGCCGCTTGCGACAAGCCCGGCGGAATGGGCGGGCCGATCACGACGCGGACCACGCCGGGCGTCTTGCGGAACGCCCGCCGGCCCCAGCACAGGCCAGAGTCGGTGGCCACCGGGATGACCGGCAGCCCGGTCCGTGTCGCAAGGGCTGCGATGCCGGGCCGCAGCTCGGCCTCGACGCCCGGCGCGACCCGGGTGCCTTCCGGGAAGATCACGATCTGCCGGCCGTCCGCCACCGCGCGGTCGGCGCCGCGCAGCAGGCTTCGGATCGCGCCGAACGACGCGCCGCGGTCCAGCGGAATCTGCCCGGCCGGCACCAGCAGCGAGCCGAACAGCGGGATGCGCGCCAGCTCGGCCTTGAACACGTAGGACGCGCGCGGGACCAGGCGCAGCCAGACCAAGGTGTCGAACGCCGATTGGTGCTGCGACGCGATCAGCGCGGCGCCCTCCGCCGGCAGGTGCTCCCGCCCGGCCACGGCGACACGGATGCCGCACAGGACCGCGGCGCCGCCGAGCACCAGCGCCGCCCAGCTTCGCGCCACCCACAGCGCATGGCGGGGAGCGAACCAGCGCACGGGGACGCCGAGCAGCCCCATCGCAAACGTCGCCGCGAAGAACCAAACGTTGAACAGCAGGGAGCGGAGCCAGATCATGGCGCGTCCCCGCCCAGCAGATGCGCCAGGCCGAACCGGACGGCGAGCAGCTTGTCATACTCGCCCGCGAGCACGCGGACCGCCGGCGCCGCGCCGCGGAGCGCGGGGGACTGCACCGCGACCGCTTGCAGCTCCACGTCCGGCAGGGCGCGCCGCACCTCCAGCAAGGCCCGCGGCACGTGGTAGCCGGCGGTCACGACGATCAGCCGCCGCACCTTGTGCGCCCGCGCCCAGGGCGCGGTTTCCGCCGCGTTGCCCGACGTGCTTTGCGCGGCGTGGCCCAGCGTCACCCGGCTCGCCTGGTCGGCGTCGAGCGGCACCCGGCGCGTCAGCTCGGCCATGTCCGCCCCGCGCGCCATGCCGGACACCATCAGATACGGCGCGCGCCCCTCGACCAGCAGGCGCAGCGCCGTCTCGATCCGGTCCGCGCCGCCGGTCAGCACGACGATTCCGTCCGCCGCTGCCGGCGGCTCCCCGGTTTGCCGGGCGACGCTGTTGAACCACGCAAATCCCATCCCCCATAAAGCGCCGCCGCCAAGCAGCACGGCGCTGGCCGCCGCCAGGCCCAGCCGGGCGCGACGCCGCCAGCGCCCTTCCCTCACGGCAGCCGCCGCAGCCACCGGCGCACCGTGCCCTGCGCCGTGAGCCAGCCGATCACTGCCGCCATCACCGGCAAGGCCGGCAAGGACAGCCATAGCGCCGGCGGCAGTGCATGGACCAGCCCGGCCGCGCCTGCGTCCTCGGCCTGCCCGGTGAAGGGCGCCGCCAGCCCGGCCAAGCCGAGCAGCACCGGCACCGCCGCGGCGGCGCCGATCCCCGCGCCGGCCGCCGCCAGCAGCGTGGCCCGGCGCGCGAACCGCCCGGCGATGTAGCCGTCCGTGGCGCCCAGGCCATGCACGATCTCGATGGCGCCGCGCCGGGTCGCGAGGCCGGCGCGGACGGCGACGGCGACCACGGCCACCGCCACGAACGCCACCACCGCCAGCGCCAGCCCGGCGCAGGCCTGCAAGCTGCGGGCCAGCACGGCGAGACGGCGCATCCAGCGGTCATGGCTGTCCAGCAGCGTGCCGGGCGCCGCCGCCTCCACCTGGACCGCGAGCCGCCCGGCGTCCAGCGCCGGGTCCGAAAGGCGCACATCGACCACGGCCGGCAGCGGCAAGGCGATCCGCCCGGCCCCGGTGCCCAGCCATGGACGCAGCAACGCCTCCAGCTCGCCGGCGCTCAATGCCCGGGCCGAGGCGATGCCGGGCGCGTCGCGCAGCAGCGCCAAGACCCGGTCGAGCCGCGTGCCCCCGCCGTCCGCCGCCGCCGCGGCAGGCTCCGGCACCTGCACCGTCAGGACGGAGCCGGCGCCCTCCTGCCATTGCCGCCCCAGGGCGGACGCCCCGGCGGTCCCGGCCAAGGCCAGCGCCGCCAGGAACGCCATGGCCGCGACCAAGGACGGCAGCAGCCGGTCCGACAAGGCGCGGCGCAGGCCGAGGTCGTCGAACCGAGACGGGCGCAGCAGCGCGGGCGTCCGGCGCGGCCGGCCCGCTCTTGTCCTCACGGCCCCGATCCGCGCGCCTCGCGCCGCCACGGCCTTAGTCATCGCGGACCAGCCGGCCATCCGCCAACCGAAGCGTGTGGGCCGGGTGGCGGGACACCAGGGCGGCGTTGTGCGTCGCCACCACGACGGTGGTGCCCAGGCGGTTCATCTCGTGCAGCAACTGCATCAGCCGCTCGGCCTGTGGGTCGTCGAGGTTGCCCGTCGGCTCGTCGGCCAGCAGCAGCAGCGGCCGGGCGACCACGGCGCGGGCGATGGCCACCCGCTGCTGCTCGCCGCCCGAAAGCTCGGCCGGGCGGGATTGCAGCTTGCGCGACAGGCCGACCCAGCTCAGCAGTTCCACCGCATCGACCCGGACCTGCCCTTCCGGCCGGCCGGCGAGGCGCAGCGGCAGCGCCACGTTGTCGAACGCCGAAAGGTGCGGCAGCAGGCGGAAATCCTGGAACACCATGCCGATGCGCCGGCGCAGCACCGGCAAGCGGGACCGGGCGGCGTCGCCGATGTCCTGGCCCAGCAGGGTGAGCCGCCCTTCCGTGGGCCGCACCGCGAGGTGCAGCAGCCGGAGCAGGCTGGTCTTGCCCGCGCCGGACGGGCCGAGCAGCCAACGGAACCCGCCCTCCGCGATGCTGAACGACACGCCTTGCAGAACCCGGTTCGTTGTGCCCGCTTGGCCAAATTCCAGGCCGACCCCATCTAGCCGTACCATTCACCATGCCCTCAACGCGCCCGCTTAGCCTATCCCGTCGAGTCACCACCAAGCCGGAAACTGAAGCCTGTTGGCGTCTGCAGCCGGGGAGTATCACGCCGCCATGAGGATCGTCTGCCCATCCTGCACCGCCGCCTACGAGGTGCCCGAGGCGCGGCTCCTTCCCGGCCAGTCCGTGCGCTGCGCCCGGTGCGGCACGAATTGGGCGCCGATGGCCGAGGCGCAGCCCGCGGCGGCACCGACAGCGCCGCAGCCGTCGGCCGCCGCCCCTTTGCCCTTCCCGAAATCTCCGCCAACGCCGTCCGACGCACAGAACTTTCCGACGCCCCCGTTCGCCGGGGCGCTTGAACGCCCGGGCGGACGCTTCGCGAGTGGGCCGGCGGTGCTGGCTGGCTGGGTCGCGAGCATCGCGGCCGTGATCGGCCTGTGCTGGGCCGCCGTCACCTGGCGCTACGACATCATGCACGCTTGGCCGCCAAGCGAGCGGCTTTACAGCACCCTCGGCCTGATGGCCGGACGGTAACGCGCTTCTACCCGGGCGGCGCCGATTCGGCGATCTCCGGCCGTTCCGCCATCTCGGCATACCATTGCGCCAGCTTGCCGCGCCCTTCCCGCCACCCGTCCGCCGCAAAGCGCAGGTCGAGGTAGCCCAGCGCGCAGGCGACCGAGATGGAGCCGATGTCCAGGTGGTTGGCGGGCGGGTCCGATTGCAGCAGGTCGAGCGCGCGCTCCACGGCGTCGCGGCCACGCGCCATCGCGGCGTCGCGCGCGGCTTCCGGCGGGCGGCCCATGTCCATGCGCCGCAGCACGGCCGCGTCCATGATGCCGTCGCCGATGGCCTGGAAACGGAGCGCGCGCCAACGCGCCGGGCCGGGCGGCGGGAACAGCGACCCGGCGCCGACCGCATCGAGGTACTCGCAGATCACGGGGCTGTCGAACAGCGCGAAGCCGTCCTCCGTCACCAGGCACGGCACCTTGGACAAGGGGTTGGCCGCCAGCAGGTCGGGCGGGGACGAATGCGGGTCCGTTGCGATGCGGGTGATCTGGTCCGAGATGCCGCAGGCCAGGGCGCAGACGACGACCTTGCGGACGTAGGGACTGGTGGCGGAGTAGTGGAGCTTCACCGGAACGTATCCTTTTCTGCGCGCAGCTTGGCCAGGGTCGCGACATCCGGCGCCCGCAGGAAGGGATTTTCTGCAAGCTCGTCCGTTAAGCGGCTCGGGATCGTCGGCTGTCCGGCTGCGCACAGGCGGCTCACTTCGGCGGCGCGGGCGCGCAGCGCCGGGTTGTCGGGGTCGGCGTGCAGCGCGAAGCGCGCGTTGCTTTCCGTATACTCGTGCCCGCAACAGACCAGCGCGTCGCCCGGCAGCGCCGCGAGCTTGCGCAGGCTCCCGTACATGTCGGCGGCGCTGCCTTCCAGCAGTCGGCCGCAGCCCAGGCTGAACAGCGTGTCGCCGCAGACCAGCACGTGGTTCGCGCCGCCGAAGAACGCGATGTGCCCGACCGTGTGGCCGGGCGTGTCGATCACCTGCAGGCTGCTGTCGCCCAGGGCCACCGTGTCGCCCTCCGCCACGGCACGGTCCAGCCGCGGCAAGCGCCGCGCGTCGGCCGCGGCGCCGACCACCGGGCAGCCGTAGCGGTCGCGGACCGCATCGGTGCCCGCCACGTGGTCCCCGTGGTGGTGCGTGAGCAAAACCATGTCGAGGCGTCCCCCGGCGGCCTCCACCGCCGCGGCGCAGGCGTCCGCGTCGGCGGGATCGACAAAGGCCGTGACGCCGGTGGCCTCGTCCCGCAACAGCCAGGCGTAGTTGTCGGACAGCATGGGGACGGCTTGGGCGGACAAGGGCATGAACGGCGCTCCGCTTCAGGTGGGCGCAGCCTGTCGCACCTGTGGCCATAGATCAAGCAGGCGCGCATCAGGCAAAAGGCCGGGCCGGGCACGTGCCACGCTGGGTCCCATGCTATACCGTGCGGCATGATGGCCGATGCCCACACCGCGGCGGAGTTCTACGCGACGGCGCGCGGCGCCGTGGCCTGCCGCCTGCTGCGGGACCGCTTGGCGCTCGCTTGGCCGGACGTGACGGGCCTGGCCGTGCTGGGCCTCGGCTACGCCGTCCCGTATCTGCGGCTCTGGCGGGACAGCGCGGCGCGCTGCGTTGCCGCCACCCCGGCGCAGGTCGGCATCGCCCGCTGGCCGGTAGGCCACCCCAACCTGTCCTGCACGGTGGAGGAGGACAGCCTGCCCTTTCCCGACCTGCACTTCGACCGCATCCTGCTGGTGCACGGCCTGGAGGTCGCCGAGAACGCCCACCGCATGTTGCGGGAGGTTTGGCGAGTGCTGAAGGACGACGGCCGCCTCCTGGCGGTCACGCCGAACCGCATGGGCCTTTGGGCGCACAATGAAAGCACGCCGTTCGGCCACGGCCAGCCTTATTCGCCGGGCCAGATCGGCCGCCTGCTGGCCGCCGGCCTGTTCCGGGTGGAGCGGCGGGACACTGCGCTTTACCTGCCGCCGGTCAATCTGCGGATCGTGCTGCGCGGCGCGGCGGTTTGGGAGGGGGGCGGCCGGCGCATCGCGCCGCGGCTGGCCGGCGTCACGATCACCGAAGCGGTGAAGGACGTTTACGCGGCCCTGCCGGTCCAGCGCGCCCGGCGGCGGCTCGTGCTGAGCCAGGCGGCCTAGCATTACAGTTGCTTTATCTTCGTGGTTGAAGGCCAGAAAAGTTTCTTGCGCTAATCACCGAAGTTAAACGGCGTCGATGAGAGTAGTGATATCAACTTAAAGTTGATATGTCGCTGAGATACAAACTTATCAGGAACACGCAACTGTAGTGCTAGCCCACCTCCGCCCGGGCGTCCGCCAGGCGGATCGTGTTGCGCCCGGCGCGTTTCGCCTCGTAGAGCGCCGCGTCGGCCGCTTCGACCAAGGCGGCCGGTCCCTGCTGGCGGCCCGGTGCCAGCGCCGCGACGCCGACGCTGACGGTTGCAAAGCCATGTTCCGACCCGGCGTGCGGGATCGCCAGGCCGCGCACCGCGGCGCGGACGCACTCGGCCACGGCCAACGCGCCGGCGGCATCGGTGTTCGGCAGCAGGAGGGCGAACTCCTCCCCGCCGTAACGGGCCGGGAGGTCCGCCGGGCGGCGGCACCGGCCGGTGAGGACGCCGGCCAGGGCTTGCAGGCAAGCGTCGCCGCTCGGGTGGCCATAGGTGTCGTTGAACGACTTGAAGCAGTCCATGTCGAGCATGACCACCGCCAGCGGCGAGCCGATCCGCATCGCCCGGCCGTACTCCGCCCCCAACGCCTCGTCGAAGCGGCGCCGGTTCGCCAGGCGGGTCAGCCCGTCCTCCCGCGCCATCACGCGAAGCTGGCGGTTCGCCTCCTCAAGCCGTGCTTCCAGCGCCTTGCGTTCGGACACGTCCCGCAGCACCGCCACGAAGCCGCTGCCATCCTCCAGGCGGCGGTAGTTCGCCTCCATCCAAACATAGCCGCCGTCCTTGCGCGTCGCCCGGAAGTTGGCGCGCGCCGTCGCGTCCCCCGCCAGCAGCCGCCCGAACAGCGGTTGTTCCAGCTCTTCCCAGTCGGCCGCGTGCATCAGCTCGCGGGGATGCTTGCCGATCAGTTCCGCAGGCTCGTAGCCCAGCAGGTCGCGGCAGGCCGGGGAAACATACACGCGCCGGAACTCCGGCGAGAACCGCACGATCATGTCGTTGACGTTCTCGGCCAGCAGGCGATGATGCCCTTCGCTGATGGCGAGTTCCTCCTGCATGGCGGCGATGCGCCCGTCCCGCGCTTGCAGCCGCCCGGCCATGCGGGCGAACGCCGTGCCGAGCGACGACAACTCCGCCGCCGCGCCGCGGCCCATGGCCACCCGTGCAGACAGGTCGCCCGACCCGACCAGCGCGGCCGCCTTGACCAGCGCGTCGATGGGGCGGAGCACCGTCCGCTTGGCGATGAACCAGGCGGTCAGCATGGCCACCGCGGTGGCGGCGAACGCGATCCCGATGGACAGCCAGAACCGCTGATCCGCCGCCGCCCGGATGTCGGCCTCCCGCAAGCCAATCGCGACCATAAGCCCGGTGGCATGGCCCGGCAGGGCCGCGAAGCCGAACACGCGGCTGACCCCGTCAAGGTCCGGCGCCTGCACCGACCCACTGCCGGGCGAATTGCGGAACGCCTCAATCACGGAATAATCAGGGAAACGCTGGCCCAGGCGGCGCGCCGCGGCCGGCGATTCCGCCAGGACGGCGCCGTCACGGCTGTCCAGCATCTGGACCAACTGGTCCGTCACTCCCACGGTTCCGTTCGACAGCCGGGCAAACCAGTCGAGGTTCAGCCCGGCGAGGATCACCCCACGCGGCGCGTCGCTGCCGGGCGAACGCCCCAGCGGGACGGCAAAGAACATGGCGGGCCTGCCGTTGGCACGGCTGATCATCACCGCGCTCATCACGACGTTTGTGGACCGGGACGCCAAAGCCTCCTGGAAATAGGTCCGGTCCGCGACGCTCAGGCCCTTGGTGGCCGGGTTGCTGCTGCAGGCGACGATGCCGTCGGGCTGCACCACGGCCAGGCCGCTGATCCTGGGATGGTCGGACATCATCGCGCTCAGCAAGCTGTCGCACTCGGCGCCGCCGCCGGCCTTCTGCACCTCCGGCACCCGCGCCAGCACGCGCAGCAGGCCCGATGCTTCCTGGAGCATGTCGTCCTGCTGCTCGGCCGCCACGCGGGCGAGCTGCACGACCCGGTCGCGCGCCGTGTCCACCACGCGCCGACCGTCGGCCACGGCCGAAAGCACCAGCAGCACGACCAGCGGCGTCGTCGCGGCCAGCATCAGGACCGCGAGCCGCGGCCACAGCTTGCGCGGCAAGGCGGCCGACAAAGCCCGGGCCAGCAAGGACGACGCAGGCCGCGTCGGTGTGTAGTCCAAGGGGATTGATGCACGTCGCACGATTGGCCTCCGTCCAGCGTGGGAGAGCGGCCCCACGCTTCGGTTATTATGCTCACGGGAGCGTTACAGAATCCCTAACGGCATGGGGGCGGTTGCCCCGGGCCGGCGGAGGCCGCATCCTGCCGCGATGCCCGGCCCCGTGCGCGAAATCCTGGCCTTGCCCACCGGCCCCACCGCCGTGCTGTGGCGGCGCAGCGCCCGCGCCCGCAAGGTCAGCCTGCGCATCGACCCTCGGGGCGGCGGCGTGGTCGTCACCCTGCCGCTCCGCGCCGCGGAGGCCGCGGGCCTCGCGCTGCTGCGGGACCATGCCGCCTGGGTCGCCGACCGCCTGGCCCGGCTGCCGGACCCGGTGCTGTTCACGGAAGGCGCCGTCATTCCCATCGGCGGCCTGCCGCACCGCATCCGCCATGTGCCGGGCGGGCGCGGCGGCGCTTCCATCGAGGCGGGCGCGCTTCTGGTGTATGGCGCGCCGGAGTTCCTATCCCGCCGCGTGGCCGACTTCCTGCGGGCCGAGGCGCGGCGGCGGCTTTCGGCCCTGGCCGTCGCCAAGGCCGCGGCCGCCCGGCTCACGCCGCGGCGCGTGGTGGTCAAGGACACGCGCACCCGCTGGGGAAGCTGCACCGCGGACGGGACCTTGATGTTCTGCTGGCGCCTGGTGATGGCACCGCCGCTTGTGCAGGACTACGTGGTCGGGCACGAGGTCGCGCACCTCCGCCACATGGACCATGGCCCGGGCTTCTGGGCGCTGGTGGCGCAGCTCACGCCGCACAAGCGGTTCGCGACGCAATGGCTCGATGCCCACGGCCCCGGCCTGATGCGGGTGGGCGCGCCCGGCCAGTGACGCCGGGCGCGCTACCGGCGGCTACCGCTTGGCCTTGATCCGATCCCGCAAGGACCAGGCGGCGGCGCGGTCGTCGAAGTCGGCGGCGTCGCCCAGGATGGCCTCCAGGGTTTGCATCGCTTCCTCCGGCTTGCCCACGGCGTTCAGGGCGCTGGCCAGGTGGAACTTGACGGTCCGGTCGCTGGGGCGGAGCCGTGCGGCTTCCTGCAGCAGCGGCAGGGCGTCCGCCGCCGCCCCTTCCTTGGTCATGATCCAGCCCAGCGTGTCCGAGGTTTCCCCGGACGGCGCCAGCAGGTGGGCGCGCTGCGCCAGGCCGCGCGCCCGGGCATCGCCTTTAGACTGATAAACCCAGGCGAGGTTGTTCAGCGCAATCGCGTCGTTCGGCCGCTTGTTGAGCACGGTTTGCAGGTGCTGCTCGGCTTCCTGCTTGCGCCCGGCGGAGATGTCGAGGGTCGCGAGCATCTGGGTCGCGTCGGCGTCGTCGGGATGCTGCAGGAGCCACGCCTGCAACTGCTGCGCGGCCTGCTCCTGCCCGCCGCCCGACGCCAGCGCGCCCGCGGTGCGCAGCACCAGCGCCGTGGAGGGGTTCGCCTTCAACTCGGCGGCGAAGGCCTGGGCGGCGTCGCCGTAGCGGCGGGCGCCCATGAAGGTGTCGCCCTTGATGACCGATGACGCCGGCAGGTTGGCCGGGTCGCGCCGCAGCTCGTCCGCCGTCGCCAGCGCCGCGGTGATGCCCCCCTTGCGCTGCGCGGCGAAGATCAGCGTGTTCATCATGCCGAGGTTGCCCGGCGACAGCTTGAGGCCTTCCCGCAGCGCCGCCTCCGCGCTGTCCAGGTCGTTGGTGTTCAGCGCCAGTGTGACCAGCGCCCGCCGGGTTTCCAGGTCGCCCGGCGTGCCCGCGAGGATCTGCCGGTAGGACGCCTTGGCGCCCTGCATGTCGCCGTCCGCGGCCTGCGCCCGCGCCTGCGCTGCGAGCAGCACCGGCGGCGGCGGGCCGCTTTCAAGCGCCTGGCGCACCACGTCCAACGCCTTGCGCGGCTCCTTGGCCTTGACCTGCAGGTCCACCAGGGCCGCGGTCAGGGCCGGGGACGGGGCCACGGTCCGCGCGGCCTGCACGGCCGCGATGGCTTCCGGCAGCTTGTTGTCCCCCACCAGGGATTGCACGAGCGGCGTCAGCGCTTCGAGGTCGGCCCGGTTCTTGGCCAGCAGCCCGTTCAGCACCGCCTCCGCTTCCGGCTTGCGGCCTTGCAGGACCAGCACCTTGCCGAGGTTCACGCGCGCCATGTCGGAGGCCGGGAACGTGTCCGCCACCGCGGCGAACTGCGCCCGCGCGCCTTCCAGGTCCATGCGCGCCAGCTTGACCATGCCGGTCAGAATGCCGACCATCTCCGTTTCGCCGTTCTGCTGGCGCAGACGGTCGAGCGCGGCCTGCGCCTTTTCGACATCGCCCGCGCCCAGCGCGGTGGCGACCAGCGCTTCGCCGGTGTCGGGCTGCCTCGGCTGGATGTCCAGCGCTTTTTCCAGCGCCGCCGTGGCGCCCGACATGTCGCCGAGCTGCATCCGGGTGGAGGCCAGCCGCGTCAGGATTTCGGGGCTGCTCGGCGCGAGCGACGCCGCTTCCTGGAAGGTACGGGACGCGAGCTGCGACTGGCCCTGGACCGCGTAGGCCCGGCCCAGCAGGTCCAGCGTTTCCGCCGTGTTCGCCCCGGCGGCAATCGCCCTGTTCAGCACCGCCACCGCGCGCTCCGGCCGCTGCGCGCCCAGCTCGACGCGGGCCAGCAGGCGCGCGCCGTCGAAATCCGTCGGCGCCTGCGCGACGTAGCGGAGCGCCGCGTCCACCGCCTGCTCGGTTTGGCCGAGGTTGGACTTGATGAGCGCCTGGAAATACAGCCCGCGCGGGAAGCGCTGGATCACCCCCGAAAGCTGCTCCAACGCGAGGTCCGCGTCGGCATAGCGCCCGGCGCGCACGTACAGCACCATGTTGAGATACACCGCCCCGGCGTTCTGCGGCTCGGCCGCCAGGACCTTGTTGACATCGGCCCGCGCCTTCACGTCTTCCCCGGCCACGAGGTACTGGTTGGCCCGCTCCAGCAACATGCCGAGCGAGCTGGGCGCGGCGGCGACCGCGCGTTCCAAGTATTCAAGCGCCCCGGCCTCGTTCCCCTTGGCGGCCAGCAACTGCCCTTTCAGCACCAGCGCGTCCGCCCGCGTCTCGTTGAGCGCCAACACGCGGTCCACCTGGCGCTCGGCGCCCGACAGGTCCTGTTCCTTGATGAAAATCCGGGCCAGGGTCAGCGCGGCATCCTGGTTGTCCGGCGCCAGCCGTTGCGCCTCCGTCAGGCTGGCCCGCGCGTCGGCGTCGTTGTTCATGCCGATCTGCGCCATGGCGCGCATGACGTGGGTTTTCGCCGCTTCCCCCGGCTCAGCGTCCGGGGCCACCTTCACCTCGGACAGCACGTCCGCGAAGCGCCCCTGCGCCAGGTAGGATTGCGCCAGCAGCGGGACGATCAGCTTGCGGTCGCAGTTCAGCTCGCAGGCGATCTTCAGCTCCTTTTCCGCCGCAACCGGATCGGAGGCCTGCAACTGGAGCTGCGCCAAGCGCAGGTGGGCTTCGGCGTTGCGCGGATCGGCCTTGACCGCGTTGCGCAGCTCGATCTGCGCGGCGCGCAGGTCGCCCTTCTGCAGCAGGATGCGCGCGTTGCGGATGGGGTCGCCCGTGTGGCCGAGCAAATACCATCCCCCGCCGGCGGCGGCGGCCACGGCGACGGCGGCGAGAGCGGGAAGCAGGAGCTTTCTCATCGGTTCCAGCCTGTGTTCGGGGACAAGACGTCTTGCACGGCGGCGTCCTCGGCGCCCGGCGCGTCGGCGCCGTCCGCCGATAGGCCGTGCGCTTCCAGCAGCGCGTAAAGGGTCGGGCGGCTGATGCCGAGCAGGCGCGCGGCGGTGGCCAACGTCCCGTCGCTGCGGGCCAGCGCGCGCTGCACCACGTCGCGCTCGGCCCGCGCGCGGGCGGTGCGCAGGTCGTAGGCGGTCATGTCCTCCTGGCCCGGCGCCAATTCCAGGTCGGCCGCGGACACCAGCCGCCCCTCGCTCATCAGCACGGCGCGCTTCACCCGGTTCTCCAGCTCCCGGATGTTGCCGGGCCAGGGGTGGGCGGCGAGCGCCGCCATCGCGTCCTCGGTGAAGCCGCGCACCGGGCGGCCGAACTCCCCGGCGAAACGGGCCAGGAAGTGCCGGGCCAGCAGCAGCGTGTCGCCGCCACGGTCGCGCAGCGGCGGGATGCGCAGCGTCACCGGGTTCAGCCGGTAGAACAGGTCGCCGCGGAACCGGCCCCCCTCCACCTGGTCCTGCAGGGCCTGGTTGGTCGCCGACACCACGCGCACGTCCACCTGGATCGGCTGCCGTCCGCCGATGCGCTCCACCCGCTGGTCCTGCAGGAAGCGCAGCAGCTTGACCTGCAGCGTGTGCGGCAGGTCGCCGATCTCGTCCAGAAAGAGCGTGCCCTTGTTCGCCAGCTCGATCTTGCCGAGCGTCTGCTTCACCGCGCCGGTGAAGGCCCCGCGCTCATGGCCGAACAGCTCGCTTTCCAGCAGCGCCTCGGGGATCGCGCCGCAGTTGATCGCGACGAAGGGCTGCCGCGCCCGCGGGCCCAAGTCGTGCAGCGCCCGGGCCAGCGCCTCCTTGCCGGTGCCGCTTTCGCCGAGCAGCAGGGCGGACACGTTGGCCGCCGCCAGCTTCACGATGTCGCGGCACAGCTTGAGCATACCGGGGTCGGCGGTGACGATGTTCTTGATCGGGGACGGCAAGGGCGTGTCCGACAAGCGCCGGTTCTCGTCCTCCAAGGTGCGCAGGCGCAGGCTGCGCTCGACGATGGTGCCGAGCATCCCGATGTCGATGGGCTTTTCGCAGAAGTCGTAGGCCCCGGCGGCGACCGCCCGCAGCGCGTGCGCCCGGTCGCCGTGGCTGGTGGCGACGATCACCTTGGTGTTGGGCGCTTGCCGGGCCAGGCTGTCCAGGGTGGCGAACCCCTCGCTCACGCCGTCCGGGTCGGGCGGCAGGCCGAGGTCCATGATGGCGACCGCCGGGCGCTCCTTTTGCGCGACGGCCAGCGCCTGCAGCCGGGTGTGGGCGAACACCACCTCGCAGGACGGGAAAGCCCAGCGGTACTGGCTGCACAGGCCCACGTCATCCTCGACGATGAGCAGCTTTGGGAGCAGCTTCGGCAGCGGCGCGTTCACCGCCCGGCCTCCCCGGTCAGCGCCAAACCGCGGGCCGCCCATTCCACGGGCGGCCCGGCGACCCCCTCCTGCCCGTCCGGCGCCGCGTGGCCCGGCGTGTCGGCGCGCGGCAACACCAGGCGCATCGTCGTGCCGGCGCCGGGCGCGCTGATGGCCTGCACGTCGCCGCCGCCTTCCCGCAGCAGCTCCCGCGCTTGCCAGGCGCCGATGCCGGAGCCTTGGCGCTTGGAGGTGCCGAAGGGTTGGAACAACTCGTCCCGGATGAATTCGGAGGTCATGCCGCAGCCCTTGTCGATGATGTCGATGACGACCTGCCGCGCCTCGTGCCGCACGCGGACCAGCACGGGCAGCGTGTTGGACGCCTCGATCGCGTTGTTCAGCAGGTGGGTGACGGCGGTGTCGAACGCATCGGGACTGATCGCCACGGTTGCCGTCGATCCATCGTGCTCAAGCGTGAGCGCCGTACGGCGCACCCGGCGATAGGTGGCGAGCAGCGCCTCCAGCCGCGGCAAGGGTGCGAGCGCCGCGCACACCCGGTCGGCCGCCGGCGCGTCCAGCCGGCGCAGCAGGGCGGCGATCTTCTGCACGGACGCGCCCACCGTTTCCAGCATGTCGCGCTGGAACTCCGGGTTGGCGATGTGGCGCTCGGCGTTGGACAGCAGCAGGGAGAGTTGGCTCGACACGTTCTTGATGTCGTGCGCGACAAAGGCGAACCGCTTGCCGTACTCGTGCAACTGCCGGGTTTGCAGGAGGACGCGGGTGGCGCGCTGTTCCGCGACGAAGCCTGCGGCCTCGCGGCCCACGATGCGCAGCAGGTCGAACACCTCCTGGTCCAGCTCGAACGGCGCCCGCGGCGGCCCGGCCAGCACGAAGCCGATCTGCTGGTCGCCGTCCACCAGCGGCACCGCCAGCCACAGCCGGCCGAGTTGGTCCAGCGGCGGCTCGCTTGCGCCTTCCAGTACGGTGATCCACCCGCCGCCGCGCATGGCGGCCACCACGGAATGGTCCGGCGGCACCGGGCTGGCGGCCGGCATGTTCCACGACCCCGACCATTGGAACGCTTCCGCGCCGTTGTCGCGCAGGAACAGCGCGCCCTGGGGGCTGTCCACCACGTCCGCCAGGGCGCGGATCACCCTTGTGTGCAGCGCCGCCCGGCCCTGAGACTTCGTGGCCGACAACGTGTCGATGCAGTCCAGCCATTGCTGGCGGTAGTCGTAGCGGCGGGCGAAGAAGTGCTCGACCACCGTGCGGCGCAGGCGGGAGCGGGCGGAGCCGGAGGTGAGCAGCAGGCCGATGCCGATCAGCGCCGCAAAGGCCATGCTGGCCTCGGCCATCCAGGCCCAATCGGCGCCGAACTGCCGGAACGCTTCGCCCGCGGCCGCCAGCGCCAGCAGCACCGCGCCGCTCAGGATCAGCGTGGCGCTGTGGAACACGGCGGTGTGGGACAGTTGCAGGCCCGGCCGCCAGCGCCGGTCGCGCGCCGCGGCGGCCACCAGCGGCGGCGCCACGATGATGACGGCGATGGCGTGGGCGCCGGTCAGCGACGCCGACGCCTGCTGGAACAGCACCAGGTCGGCGCAAAGCACCATGTCGAAGCACGCGAGGCCGCCCAGCAGGACGCAGGGCAGCGCGACATGCCACCGGTAATGGTCCGGCAGGTTGAGGTAAACGTTCTCGATCAGCAGCAGCTCGCACACCGCGACGCCGAGGCGGACCACCATGCCGAGGGACAGGATCGACGGCCGCGCCACGCCGTAGCGGTCCACCACCACGGCCGCCGCCGCGGCGAGAACCGCAACCGCGCCCGCCGCCGCGAAGGCGCGCCCAGCCGGGCCGGACGGCACGAAGCGGTTGTACAGATGCAGGACGAAGCCGTACCAGGACAGCACCCGCAGGTAGTCGAGCGCGTCGCACAGAGCGCGCCAACTCTCTACTGGCAGCGCGTGCCAGCCCTTCGGCGGCGGCACGGCGTTGACGCCGGCCCAAGCCGCCGTCACCAGACAGCACGCGATCAGCAGCAGGCCCGTCCGATGCCGCGACCGCACCGCGATGCACGCCGGGAGCACGAGGTAGGCCGCGGCACAAGCGCCGTGAAGGACTTGCTCCGTTGGCATCGGCCTTCAGCGCGAGCCTTCCTGGAACAGGATCACCCGCACCGTGGAGAACAAGATGGCGAGGTCGAGCAGCACGCCACGGTGCTTCACGTAATACAGGTCATAGGACAGCTTGACCCGCGCATCCTCCACGGAAGCGCCGTAAGGGAAGTTCACCTGCGCCCAGCCCGTGAGGCCGGGCTTGACCCGCGCGCGTTCCCGGTAGTGCGGAATGGCGTCCGCGAGCTGCTCGACGAAATGCGGGCGCTCCGGCCGCGGGCCGATGAAGCTCATGGCGCCTTGCAGGACGTTGAGCAGTTGCGGCAGCTCGTCGATTCGGGTGCGCCGCAAGAAGGAGCCGACGCTTGTGACCCGGGGATCGCGCTGCATGGCCCAGGCCGGCCCGCGCGCCTCGGCATCAACGCGCATGCTGCGGAACTTCAGCAGGGTGAACGGGTGCCCGTCGAGGCCCACCCGTTCCTGCCGGTAAAGCACGGGGCCAGGGCCGCTCAGACGCACGGCCAAGGCCACGAGCAGCATGAGCGGCAGGGTGAACAGGAGGAACGCCAGGCTGATGAGGATGTCGCCCGTCCGGCTCAGCAGGTCGGAGAAGCGCCGCGGCGCGCCGAGGCCGGCGATCCAGGCGGCGTCAAGGCCCGTCACGTCCACGCGCTTGAGGCAGCGTTCCCAGAACTGCGTTTCCGTTGCCAGGGCGACGCCGTGGGCGGCGTAGCTCGCCTGTTCCCGGGGGGGCATGGCCAGCAGGGCGGACCGCGGCAGCACCGCGTCCCGGATTCCCGCGGTCCGCAACTGGGCCGGCCCGGCGTTCGCAGCCGGCCCGACCACCACCTCGAAGAATCCCTCGTGCCCGCCGCGGATCGCCGCGATCGTCGTCGCCATCGTGCTCGGGGCGCCGAGCAGCGCGATGGGGCGGACCAGCAGGTTGGACCGCACCGCCATCAGGAACAGCAGCCGGGTCGCGAACAGGGCGGCGATCCAGGCGGCGCCGACCTTGAGCGGCCACAAGGCGTCAGGCCCGATCCACTGGTCCGCCCCGATGCCGAGCGCCTTGCTGACCAGCCAAACCGTTGGAAAGGCCAGCGCGCCGCCGAGGGCGGTGTTCAGCAGCAACCCCCGCATACGGCGGAACCCTTCCGGCCGGTACAGGCCGATGGCGAACGCCGTGAACCCGCTGGTCAGCGCCAGGACCAGCGAATGGTTCACAACCCTCGGCCGCACCTCAGCGGCCAGCGAGCCGGTGCTGAGCAGGAGGTAGGCCAGGCTGAACGACAGCACGAGTTCAAGCAGCCAGAGCGCGACCATCTCGGGCGAGATATGGTTTTCGACGAAGCGAGTCATTTCAACCCCGTGCGCCACGTTTCTGCAAAAGTACGAGCAACTTTCCGGAACAATTTGTTGGCCATCCGGGTTGAATACCACCTGGGCGGCCGATCAAGCCACACTCGCCGCCCCCTGCCTGACGGTTTATAGCAAACTGCCGAAGGCCGCCGTTTCCGCGCTCCGACGCCACAAGCGTTTTTAAACTCTCCCCCGGCATTTCGCAACGATGTCGCAACATGATCCGTCGCGCGCCGCCGTGCCTCGGGAACGCCTGGACAGGCAAGCGGGCCGATGCCACCGCTGCGAAGCTTTATCCGTCTCTATATCCTGGAACGTTCTCCCGAAATGAGGCGGACCGCAAAGCAAAGCCGCAATCCACCATCGGCGGCATACGGCAAGCCATGGCAAGATGCAGCCGAATCGTTACGAATAGGTTGATTACTGTTGCTGCGATGCGGATTTGGTGGGATGGCTGCCGGGCGACGGAGCCGGCCGGCGCGGCCATGCCGCCTGGACCTTGGATGAAGGGACACCCTTGAGCACAGCGATGCAGATGCCTGGGCGTGGCGGCGAGTTTCTGGGTCCAAGCGTCCGATCAGGTCCTGTCCGCGCCCGCGTCGCGATACCGGTCATCCACTAGGCAGAGCACACGGCATCATCATGGCTTCGCAACCCGACCACCTCATCGAACGCGCCGCCGCCCTGCTCGCCGGCCCGGCGGCCCGTCCGCGCGCCCTGGCCGAGCCGCCCGAAGCCGGGGCAGCGGCGGAGCAGCCGGCCCCCCTGCCCCCGACGCCGCTTCCCCCCAGCCTGGCCCCGGCCGTCATCGCCCTGGCACCCGCGCCGGCAGCCGGGGACGCAAGCCCGGGCCGGGCCGTCCCCCCACCGCCCACCGTGGAAGCGCGGCTTTCGCCCGTGCCCGACGCCGCGCCGCAGCCGTCCGAAGCCATCCCCCCCGCGCCGCCGATCCCCGCGCCGCCCGTCGCGTCCCGTCCGGTGCTGCCACGGCCCCCCGCGCCCAGCGCGCGGACGGATGCGGGCTTGCTGCTGCCCTCCATCGGGCTGGTGGCGCTGGAAGGCGCCGGCATGGTCGTCGCCCGCGCGGCGCGCACCCGCATCTCGGAAGAGTACCGGATCGTGATCGGCCGGGTGCTCCGCGCCCTCCGCGACGAGTCGGTCGGCACCGCGCTGAGCAACTTGGTGATGGTGACCAGCGCCCGGCCCGGCGAGGGCAAGAGCTTCACCGCGCTCAACCTGGCCGGCGCCATCGCGCAGCACAGCACGGAAAAGGTGCTGCTCGTGGACCTGGACGCCAAGCTGCGCCCGATCTCCGCCCTGCTGGGCGTGGGCGACCGGCTGGGTTTCCACGACATGGTGGCCGACCAAACGCTCCGGCCCGAGGACGTGATCCTGAACACGGCCATTGCCAACCTGACCTTCCTGCCGGTCGGCTCCCGGTCGGGGGGCGCGCTTGCGGACAGCACCAGCGTCCGCCCGATCACGCCGGTCATCACGCGCCTGGCCCGGCGCTTCCCCAAGCACCTCATCATGCTGGACGCGCCGCCGTGCCTGTCCACCAGCGACCCGCACACCGTTGCGCCCTATGTCGGCCAGGTCGTCATGGTGATCGAGGCCGAGCGGACCCAGCGCACCGAGGTCGAGGCGGCGCTCGACCTGGTGCGGGTTTGCCCGGTGATCACCATGCTGCTGAACAAGGTCCGGCTGACCACCAGCCACACCTTCGGCGCCTACGACTACTACGGCTCCTACACCTGATCCGATGAGGGCGATGCCGACCAAACCCGCGCGCCCCGGCGGCCGGCCGGGACGCCGGCCGGCCCAGGCCGGCTTGCTGGCGGCGGCGAGCCTCGGCGCGGGCACGGCCGGCCTGGGCCTCAGCGCGGCATGGGCGCAGCTCGGCGGCGGCTATCCCACCCTGCCCGCCACCGTGACCGACACCCGGGTCAGCGACCTGCGCGGGCAGTTGGAGCAGTACTTGCCGGGCTTGCAGCCGCGCACAACCGGGCCGGCGTTCCTGGTCAGCGCCTCGCTCGGGGTGGACGCGGGCGTGACGGACAACGCGCTGCGGGTCGAACAGCCGCGCCGGGCGGACGCCTTTACCACGCTCAGCCCCACCCTGGGAGTGTCCGGCGACACGTCGCGCTTGAAGGTGAACCTGAGCTACGCCCCGATTGCCACCCTGTATGCCCAGACCTCAAGCCAGAACCGGTTCGACCATTACGGCAACGGCGCGGCGCTCGCGACCCTGGTGCCGGATGCGGTGTTCCTCGACCTGCGCGGGGCCGTCACCCAGCAGTCCCGCACCGGCGGCTATTATGGCCAAACCACCACGCTGGCGACGAACCGCAACGACCAGGTGCAGTCCGCGACGTTCAGCGTGACGCCCTATGCCGAGCACCGCTTCGGGGGCTTTGGCACGGCCCGGCTCGGCTACTCCTTGGCCCGCACGATCCAGAGCGGCTACGGCAGCAGCCAGGACCGCAACAACACGCAAGCGTTGCTGTTCAACGACGGCTTTGGCGCCACCGGCAACCTCACCACGCAGCGCGAGCGCGCGTCGTTCGTCACCGGGGAGAACCTGGGCCGGGTCAACGACATCGCGGTGCTGGAAGCCGTGCAGTACAGCGGCGTCGGCGCCTACCGCGGGGCGCACCGCAACCAGGTCACCAACGACGTGGGCTACGCCGTCACCCGCACGATCACCGCACTGGCCGGCTTCGGCTACCAAGACCTGCGCTTCAACGGCACGCCGGGGGTACGGATCAACGAGCCGACCTGGCGGGTGGGGGCGCGGCTCACGCCCAACCCGGACAGCTCGATCACCATGACCTATGGCCGGCGCGACGGGTTCAACGCCGCCGCGGTGGACGGGGCGTACTCGCCCACCGCGCGCACCCGGGTGTTCGTGCGCTACGCCACGGGGCTGACCACCGACGCGGAGGAGCAGCAGAATCTCCTGGCGACCACCAACGTCGGACCGACGGGCCTGCTGGTGGACGGCGTGACCGGGGCGCCGGTGTCGTCCAGCAGCGGCGCGTTCGGCACGCAGAACGGGTTGTACCGCCTGCGCCGCTTCTCGATCACCGGGCTGCTGCTGCTGAACCGCGATTCGGTGAGCGTCAGCCTGCAGCAGGAAGACCGCCAAACCGTGGGTACGCTGCCAATCGGCACTACGCTGCCGGCCGGCATCGGCGGCACGGCCGCGCCGGCGACGGCGAACACCAGCGGCGTATACGGCACGCTGTCCTGGGAGCACGAGCTGTCGCCGGTTATGACCGGCTTGGCGTCCTTGTCCTACGGCGTGGACGACAACGGCGCCTCCGTGGGCACGGGCGCCTCGGGGTCGCAGCGGACGGTGCAGACCAGCCTCGCGCTTAACTACGTGTTCACGGAGGCCCTGACCGGCAGCGCGCGCTATCTGTTCACCGACCGTTCGGGCGGGGCCGGGCAGGCGAGTGCCAGCCCATTCGGTTACGGCCGGGTCGGGCAGAACCTGACCGAGAACTTGCTGCTTGTCGGCCTGCGGAAAAGCTTTTAGGTCATTGTGCCGTGTACGAAACATTCTACAACCTGTCCGCGACGCCGTTCCAGCTCACGCCGGACAGCCGCTTCTTTTTCGGCAGCACCGGCCACAGCAAGGCCATCGCCCACCTGAACTACGGTTTGGCGCAGAGCGAGGGCTTCATCGTCATCACCGGCGAGGTCGGCGCCGGCAAGACCACGCTGGTGGAGTGGCTGCGCTCGCAGATGGACCCGGCCGCCTTCACCATCGCCCGCGTCAACACCACGCAGGTGTCGGAGAACGACCTGTTCCGCCTGGCGATGGCCGGGTTCGGCCTCACGGGAGAAGGGGACAAGGCGGCGTTGCTGCACCGGTTCCAGGACGTGCTGCGAGAGCATGGGGCCACCGGCCGCCGCTGCCTCCTGATCGTGGACGAGGCGCAGAACCTGTCCTTCCCGGCGTTGGAGGAGTTGCGGATGCTGTCCAACCTCACGGTGGAGGGCCGCACGCCGCTGCAAACGGTGCTGCTGGGCCAGCCGCAGTTCCGCCGCCTTTTGGCCAGCCCCGACCTCGACCAGCTCCGCCAGCGGGTGCTGACCTCCTACCACCTGGGGCCGCTCAGCCAGGCCGAGACCCGGGCCTACATCGAGCACCGCCTCCATGCCGTCGGCTGGGCCGGCGACCCGCATTGGGAGGAGGCGGCGTTCGAGGCGGTGTTCACCCATACCGGCGGCATCCCGCGCCGCATCAACCGCCTGTGCTCCCGCGTGCTGCTGTACGGCGTGCTGGAGGAGGCGCACCACATCACCGGCGAGGTGGTGGACGCGACGGCCTCCGAGCTGGCGCACGACCTGGAGGGCGTGGAAGCGGGCGGGCCGGCGCCGACGGGCCTTGCGGGCGTGGCGGCACGGCACGGCGCGGGCCCGCCCCACGCCGACCTGCTGGCCCGCATCGAGGCGCTGGAGGAGCAGATGGCGGTGCGCGAGCAGATGTTCCGCCGGCTGACCCGGATGTTCGGGGCGGACACCTGATGGCGCCCCCGGCCAACGCGATGACGGTCGATGTGGAGGATTATTTTCAGGTGCAGGCCTTCGCCGGCGTGATCGACCGGGCCAGTTGGGACACGCTTCCCTGCCGGGTCGAGGCGAACACCGACCGCATCCTGCAGCAGTTCGACGACGCGCGGGTTGCCGCCACCTTCTTCACCCTGGGCTGGGTCGCCGACCGTTACCCGGCGGTCGTGCGCCGCATCGTGGCGGCCGGGCACGAGCTGGCGAGCCACGGCTACGGCCACGCCCGGGCCGACGGCCAAACGCCGGGCGAGTTCCGGGAGGACGTGCGCCGGGCGCGCGGCGTGCTGCAGGACCTGGGCGGCGTGCCGGTCGCGGGCTACCGCGCGCCCACCTTCTCCATCGGGCCGCGCAACCCGTGGGCGTTCGACGTGCTGGCGGAGGAGGGTTATGCCTACAGTTCCAGCGTGTTCCCCGTGCAGCACGACCTGTACGGCGCGCCGGACGCGCCGCGCTTCCCACATCGCCCGAGGGGCGGGCCGCTGCTTGAAATCCCGATGACAACCGTGCGGCTCGGCGGGCGCAACCTGCCCTGCGCGGGCGGCGGCTGGTTCCGGTTGACGCCTTATACCCTGTTCCGCGCCCTGCTGCGCCGCTTCAACCGCGTGGAGGGGGCGCCGGGCGTGTTCTATTTCCACCCCTGGGAGATCGACCCCGGCCAGCCCCGCGTGGCCGCCGCGCCGTGGCTGTCCCGTTTCCGCCACCGCGTGAACCTCCGGGCCATGCAGGGCCGGCTGGACCGCTTGCTGCGCGACTTCGCGTGGGACCGGATGGATCGCGTGTTCGCGGATGCCTTGGCCGTGCCCGCCGTCTAGCCCATGCCGATCCGCTGCCGACCGCTCGACGCCGCGGCCGTGACCGCTTGGGACGCCTTTGTGGACGCCCTGCCGACCGGCACGTTTTTCCACCGCGCGGCCTGGGCGGAGGTGTTCGCCCGCGCGTTCGGCCACGCGCCGCACTACACGCTGGCGGAGCGGGACGGCGCGGTCGTCGGCGTGCTGCCGCTCGTGCACGTCAAGTCCATGCTGTTCGGCAACAGCCTGATGTCCTCCCCGTTCTGCGTGTATGGCGGCCCGCTCGCCGTGGACGCCGAGGCCGCGGCGGCGCTCGACGCCCACGCCGCCGGGCTGATGCGGCGGGTGGGCGCCAAGGCGACGGAATTCCGCTTCCTGCACCCGCTGCCGGAGGGCTGGCTTGCGGACGCCGAGTGGCCCACCCGGTCGGACCTGTACGCCACCTTCCGCAAGCCGATCACGGGCGACGATGAGGCCAACACCAAGGCGATCCCCCGCAAGCAGCGGGCAGTGGTGCGCAAGGGGATCGAGCGCGGGCTGGTGTCCGCCGTCTCTGACGAGGTGGACGGGCTGCACGCCATCTACGCGGAAAGCGTGCGCAACCTGGGCACCCCCGTGTTCAGCCGCCGCTATTTCCGCATCCTGGCGGAAGCGTTCCGCGGGCGCATGGACGTGGTCACGGTGCTGGACGCAGGCACCCCGGTCAGCGCGGTGCTGAACTTCTACGACCGGGACGAGGTGCTGCCCTACTACGGCGGCGGCACCGCGGCGGCGCGGCTCAGCCACGCCAACGACTTCATGTACTGGGAGGTCATGCGCCGGGCGGCGGCGCGGGGCTGCCGCTTGTTCGACTTCGGCCGCAGCAAGGCCGGCACGGGGGCGTTCGCCTTCAAGAAGAACTGGGGCTTCGACCCGGCGCCGCTGCATTACCGCTACCGCCTCGCGCCGGGCGCCGCCATCCCCGACTACAACCCGCTCAACCCGAAGTACCGGCTGTTCATCGCCGCCTGGAAGCGCCTGCCGGTGCCGGTGGCCAACCTGCTCGGCCCGCCCATCGTCCGCGGCGTCGGCTGATGCGCGACCTCATCTTCATCTCGCACCGCATCCCGTATCCGCCCGACAAGGGCGAGAAGATCCGCGGCCTGCATCTGCTGCAGCACCTGTCGCGGTCGTATCGCATCCACCTCGGCTGCCTGGTGGATGAACCCGGCGACATGCAGCACTTGCCGACGCTCCGCGAATGGTGCGCGGAGGTCGCGGGCTTCCCCATCAGCAAGCGGCGGCAGAAGCTCCGGGCGCTGGCGATGCTGCGTCCGGGCCGGCCCTTGATGCTCGACTACTACGGGCACCCGGGCCTGCGGCGCTGGGTGCGGGACAGCATGGCCCGGCGGCACATGGACATCGTTTACATCTACTCCGTCGCCATGGCGCCCTACGTCGAGGACGTGCAGCGCCCCGGCCTGATCCTCGACGCGCAGGACATCGATTCGGAGAAGTGGGCCACCTACGCCGGGGACGCGCGGCTCCCCATGCGCGCCGTGTGGTCGCGGGAAGGCCGGACGCTGCTGGCCTACGAGCGCCGGGCGGCGATGCGCTGCGACCACACGCTGTTCGTGTCCCAGCAGGAATGCGACCGCTTCGTGGAACTGGCGCCGGAAGCCGCGGGCCGCGTCCATGCGGTGGAGAACGGCGTGGACTTGGACCGCTTCGCGCCGGGGCAGGCCTTCGAGACGCCGTTCCACGGCGCCGGGCCGCATCTGGTGTTCACCGGCAACATGGATTACTGGCCCAATGCCGATGCGGTCCGCTGGTTCGCGGCCGAGGTCATGCCGCTGCTCCGGCAACAGCACCCGGCGGTCGAGTTCCACGTCGTCGGCGCCAACCCCGGCCCGGCGGTGCTGCGCCTGGCCGACCGGCCCGGCGTGCGCGTCACCGGCCGGGTGCCTGACGTGCGGCCGTATCTCGCCCACGCCGACGCCTGCGTGGCGCCGCTCCGCATCGCCCGGGGCATCCAGAACAAGGTACTGGAAGCCATGGCGATGGGCCGCCCGGTGATCGCCTCGCCCCAGGCGTTCGAGGGCGTGCGCGCCGCGGCGGGGCGGGATCTGCTGGTGGCCGATGGCGCGGAGGCGATGTGCCGCGGGATCACGGAGGTGCTGGCCGGCGCGCATCCAAACCTGGGCGAAGCCGCGCGGGCGGCCATGCTGCAATCCTACGCCTGGCCCAAGACCCTGGCCAAGCTGGACGCGATCCTTTGCGCCGCTTCCGCAACGAACGTGGGGGCATCCCCGGCATGAGCGCCACCTCCCTGGCCGGTTTGCGGCCGGCGTTCGCCCCCGCTGCCGCCGGGCTTTCGCTGGGCCTCCTCGGCTGGGTGCTGCTGTTCCTGCCGGAGTGCGTGGCGGCGGTCGGGGTTTGGCAGGCTTCGGACACCTACGGGCACTGCTTCCTCATCCTCCCCATGGCGGCCTACCTCGCCTGGGACCGCCGGGCCGCCTTGGCCGGCTTGACGCCCCGGCCCCTGCCCGTCCTGGCGCCGCTCGCGCTGCCGCTTGCAGCCATCTGGTTCCTGGCCGAACGGCTGGGCATCATGGAGGGCCGGCAACTGGTCGCCATCGCGGCATTGGAGCTGCTGGTCCTGGCGGTGCTGGGCTGGCGCTTGTTCCGCGCCTTGCTGGCGCCGCTGCTGTTCCTGGTGTTCCTCGTGCCGTTCGGCGCTTTCGTCACGCCGGCGCTGCAGCAGTTCACCGCGGGGTTCATCGTGCGGGGGCTGAACGTCCTCGGCGTCGCGAACTACGCCACCGACCTCACCATCGAGATCTCCGCGGGCGTGTTCTACGTGGCGGAGGCCTGCGCCGGCCTGCGCTTCCTGATCGCGGCCGTGGCGTTCGGCGTGTTCTACGCCCTGCTGAACTACCGCAGCCCGGGCCGCCGCCTGCTGTTCGTGGCCGCGTCGATCGTGGTGCCGGTCCTCGCCAACGGGGTCCGCGCGCTGGGCATCGTCCTGCTCGGGGCCATCCTCGGCAGCGCCAACGCGGCGGCGGCCGACCACATCATCTACGGCTGGGTGTTCTTCTCCGTGGTCATGCTGCTGCTGGTCGCGGGCGGGATGCCGTTCCGCGAGGACCCGGCGGCCCCGGCGCCGGCCAGCCCGCCCGGCGCGGCGCCCACGGAAGCCCGGCCGGCCTGGGCCGCCGCCGCGGTCATCCTCCCCCTGGCCGCCGGCCCGGCCGCCGCGATGCTGCTCGCGCGCCAAGTCACGCCGGCCTTGTTCACCGAAGCCTTGACGTTCGCGACGCCGCCGGGCTGCACGGCCGACCCTGCACCGGCGCCCGTTCTGCCGGCGCAGCGCGTCACGACCACCCTGTCCTGCGCGGGGCAGCAGTTGGTCGTGACGGTCGGGGCCTTCCCGCGCCGCTCCACCGCGAACAGCCTGGTGCGGGAGCGTCGGCGCATCACCGGCGAACTCTCCGCCGAGGAAGCAACGTCCGCCCCGTTGCCGACGGCGCAGGCGGGGGGCAACTGGTCGCTGATCCACACGGTCGGCCCGGCCCGCTCCGTCGCGGTCGCAAGCTGGACCGACGGCGCGCCGGCCCCGGACGGCATGGCGGGCCGCATCCGCCAAGCGCGCGACAGCCTGTTCGGCACTGCCTACGCGCCGGTCCTGGTCGCCGCCGCCATCGAGTCGCCCAAACGGCTCAGCCCCACCGAGCAGCAACGGACCGACGCCTTGCTGCGCGCCTTCGTGGACGCGCAGACCGACCTGACCGCGCGGGTCGCGGCGGCGGCAGAAAGCGCGCAGCAGTAATACGGGCGGCTTGGTTGAATGACCGTCAACCGCCGATGGGCACCCATCCTACGGCACGGGTCGCGTAGAATGGGTGAAACCCATCAGCAACCGCACACGGGCCCATCAATGGTGCCGCCCGTATAAGGCGGCGCTACGCGGGCAGCCCGCCCTCGTGCTTATCGAGGAGGGGTTGCACGAACTCCGCCAGGTCGCCGCCCGGAAACAAATACCCGGCGACGCCGGCCGCGGCAGCGGCGGCCATGTCAGTCGCCTGATCGCCGACCAGCACGCACCGCCCAGGGTCGAGGTCCCAGGCGCGCAACAGGTCCAGGATCATGCCGGGCTGCGGCTTGCGCCAGGAACTGCTGCGCCGGTAGGCCGCAACAGTGGCCTCCGGATGGAACGGGCAGTAGCGCACGTCGTCGATGGTGCCGCCGGCGCGCAGCGCTTCCTCCCCCATCCAGCGGTGCAGGTCCTGCACCGCCGCCTCGTCATACAGGCCGCGCGCCACGCCGGACTGGTTGGTGACGATGAAGACGTGCCAGCCGCGGGCATGGGCCAGGCGGATCGCGGCCTTGGCGCCGGGCATCCACTCGAGGCGGTCCCGCGTGCCGACCCAGCCATGGTCGACGTTGCACACCCCGTCCCGATCGAGGAACAGGGCGGGCCGGGCCAGTTGCCGGGGCAGCTCGGATTGGGCGCGTTCCAAGTCGGGCGGGATGCCGATGTCGATGAACCAGCCCGCGCTTTCCGTTCCGCGCAGCAGGCCGTCGCGGGCCAGGCCGGGCAGCACGTCCCGCTCCAGCGAGCACACCGGCGCCGTGCGGTCCACGACCCGGCGGTCCAGACGGTAGATGCCGCCGTTGATGAGGCCGGCGGAACGCTCCGCGTTTGCGCCGGCGGAACCCGGAGGGTTCGCGCCGGGCGCCGGGCGTTCCCGAAACGCCGTGATCCGGTCGCCGTCCAGCTCGACCACGCCGTAGCGTGACACGTCCGGGAGGCGGCGCAACGCCAGGCGGCCCATCACCCCCGGCTCGGGGACGAGCAGCGGGGCGAGGTCGCAATCGAACAGCGAGTCGCCGTTCAGCAGCAGGAAATTGTCGTGCAGATGCTCCCGGGCGTGGTGCAGCGCGCCCCCGGTGCCGGCGCGGACCGGCTCCTCGCTGACCGCAAGCGTCACCGCCCGCGGCAAACGCTCGCGCAGGTCCTGCAGACCCGCTTGCAGGACCTCCGACAGGTGGCCGGTCAGCAGCAGCACGTCGGTGATGCCGTAGCGCGCCACCTCTCGCAGCAGCCACGCCAGGAACGGCCGGTCGCCGACGGTCAGCAGCGGCTTCGGGACCGTCGCCGTGGCGGCGCCGAGGCGGGTGCCGAGGCCGCCCACCAGGACCGCGCACTGCCGGATCAACAGGGACGCGCCTGCCGGACGGGACCGGAAACCCGCTGCGGCCGGCCCGATGCGGGCATTCGTCCTGTTCCCATAACGCAAGGGGCACCCATGCCGGATGCGGCCCAAGCACCGCCACGGTGGCCTCCCTGCGCCATCACCCGGCGCCGAGCAGCCTGAGCACCGCCGCAAGACCAACCCAGAGCGCCAGGGACAGCCCCGCGATCACCGGCACGGCAACCCTCCACGGCCAGGGCGACGGCCGGTCGGCCACGGCGTGCGCAGCTTGGTCAGCCCCGTCATCTGCGGCCGGTTCGAGCAAGGCTGGGTTGAACGGCGCTCGATGGGAGGACGGCATGGGGGCACCTTCAGCTCGGCTGCGCCATCCTACCGCAATTTGTTCAACAGAACCTAACGCCTCCGGACGCGCGGATGACCGCTCAAACCACCACGGCCGTCTTCACCAGCCGCATCAGCAGGCCCGTGTAAAGGATCATCGGCACCGACACGGCCAGCGCGAACACGCCGATGGCCAGGGCGCGCCGGCTGAACGACACGGTTTCCCCCAGGAACGACACGCCGCCCACGACCAGGAAACCCATCGCGCGCAGGTCCTCAACCGTATGGAACGACTGGTCCATCTGCACGAGCAGCAGCGCCAAGCCGACCCCGGCGGCGAGTCCCGCCGCCAGCACGCCGGACACCAGCAGCACCCGCTTGGGCGCGACGGGGTTCTGCGGGACCTGCGGGGGGTCGATGACCTGCACCTTCACCTTGTCCCCGTCCGCCTCCGCGGCGCTGGAAATCCGCATCGATTCGCGGCGTGCCAGCAGGTCGTCGTAGTTCCTGCGCAGCACCTCGTAGTCGCGGTTCACGTTGGCGAAGTCCGCCTGCAGTTGCGGCGCGCCCCGCGCGATCTCCTCCAAGCGGTCGCGTTCGCGGGTTGCGTCCTGGATTTGCCGCTGCAGGGAGGCGATCACCGCGTCGTTCTCGATGTTGCGCACCTTGAGCTGCTCGAACACCGGGTTGGGCACCGAACGGTTGCGCGGCCCGCTGCGCGGCGCAGCGCCGGAGTCGTTGCTGCCCGCCCCGCCCGCCCGGAGGGCCGCGACCAGGTTGCGCTGCGCCACCACGTCCGGGCTTTGCTCGGTGTAGCGCAGGCGCAGTTCCTGCAGCGTGCGCTCGGCCTCATACAAGCGCGACGGGCCGCCGACGCCGCCGGGGCCGTCATCGGTCGCGAGGAGCTGCGGCGTGGTTGTCAGCTCGTGGGCGAGCGCCTCGCGCCGGGCGATGGCATCCAGCAACTGCCCTTGCAGCGCGCGGACGTTGCCCTTCTGCGCTTCGAGCCGCGACGCGCCGCCGTCCCCGGCCGGCAGGATGTCGATATACTTGGCGCGGAACTCGGCCCGCTTGCGCTCGGCTTCCTGCAACTGGCGCTCATACAGGGCGATCTGCGCCGCCAGGAACTTGCCGGCGTTTTCCAAGTCGTTGCGGTTGTTGCCGGTCTTGCTCTCGACAAAGGTGGTCAGCATCGTCCGCACCACGTCAAACGCCAGCTTGGGCGACGTGCTGCGATAGGCGATGGTGAACAGGTTGCGCGTTTGCGGCGTGATCCGGATGTCCGCCGCAAGCTGGGCCACCAACGACTCGCGGTCGGCCGCCCCTTTCAGGTCCAGCTCAAGATCGGTCTTGGAAATCAGCTTCTCCAGGTTCGGCCGGCTCAGCAGCGTGCGCTGCAGCACGTCGAGCTGGGCAGCCGAGGCGCTATCGACCGCGATGCCGCGCAGCAGCGGCGTCAGCACGACATCGGCATCGACGTAAAGCCGGGCGCTCGCCTCGTAGGTGTTCGGGATGGTGAACGTCACGGCCCAGCCGACCACGCAGACCAGCCAGGAAAAGAACACCGCCGGCCAGCGATAGCGCCAAGCCGCCGTGATCTGCTTGCGCAGCAGGACCTGCAATGCGTGCATGGATGCGTAAACTCCGAAGCTCTAGCCGTGAGTGCGTGAGTTCCTGGCCGGCCGATCAGAACCAGCTTTGCGGAATGATCAGCGTGTCGCCCGGCAGCATCGCGACGTTCTGGTCGATGTCCCCGTCCCGCAGCAGGTCGCTCAGCCGGACCTTGAGGGTCTGCCGCGCCCCGTCCACGTCGCGCACGATCACCGAACGGTTGCCTGCGGCGTAGCGGGTCAGGCCCTTGGTCTGGATCATCACGTCCAGCACCGTCATCTTGTCGCGATACGGAATGGCCAGCGGCTCCGTCGCTTCCCCGATGACCCGGATTTGCCGGTCCAGCGGCCCGTTGAAGCCGCTGACGATCACCGAAACGTTCGGCTCCTTCACGTATTCCTTCAGCTTCTCCTCGATGTCCTTGGACAGCGCCGTGGGCGTCTTGCCGGCGGCGGCGATGTCGGGGATCAGCGGCAGCGAAACCCGTCCGTCGGGACGCACGGCGAGGTTCGGCACGCTCAGTTGCGGGGATTGGTAAACGAACACGCTCAGTTGGTCGCCGGGTCCGATCAAATAGGGCGCGCTCGCCGCCAGGCCGTCCGGCCGGACGGCCGACGCTTCCGGAATGCCCCGCTGGCAGCCTGCCAGCGCCGGCACGGCCAACGCCAGCGCCGCGGCCCAGCGCCACCTCCGCCTCCAATCCTTGGCCACCATCATCGCCTCGACTTCGCCCTGATCCCACCCAATCGCCGGGTCATCACCCGTGCCGCGCGATGGTAGGCGCGGAAGGAGTTGAACCCCCGGCCTTTGCCATGTGATGGCAATGCTCTGCCACTGAGCTACACGCCTGTATCGCTACGACAACGAACTTATGCCACAGCATCGCCGCCAACCGATACGAAATCGTGCGCGGAGACGGCGCTTGACGATTCCTAACCCGGCGTCGCGTGCTCGGGCGGCGCCTGCATGGGCAATGCCGCCAGGGTCGCCGCCAGGCCTTCGGCCAGCGATGTCCGCGCCTTGATGCCGAGGGTCAGCGCCGCCAGCCGCGGCGACCCCACGGACTGCGCGATATCGCCGGGGCGCGGCGGACCGCGGCGGACGGTCGGCGTGCGCCGGGTCGCGACGCCGATGGCGTGCGCCAGTTCCGCCACCGACGTTTCCTGCCCCGTGCACACGTTCAGCAGGTAAGCGCCGGGCTGGTCGGCGAGGTGCTGCATCCCGGCGATCAGGTGCTTCACCACATCGCCCACGAACACGAAGTCCCGAGTCTGCGAGCCGTCCCCGTACACCGTCACCGGCTGGCCGGCCCCGATGGCCTTGGCAAAGATCGAGATGACGCCGCTATACGGGGAGGACGGGTCCTGGCGCGGCCCATACACGTTGAAGAAGCGGAACCCGACCGAGGGCACGCCGTGGACCAGCAGGCCCACCCCGGCGTGCTGCTCGCTTCCCAGCTTGTCGGCGCCGTAGGCCGTGCGCGGCGCCGGCACGGCGTCCTCCCGCGCCAGCCCCGTCACGTTGCCATACACCGCCGCCGAGGAGGCATACACCACCGGCAGGCCGCCCAGCATCCGGGCCGCGTCATACACCGTGATCGTGCCGCCCAGGTTGACCCGGTGCGTGCCGAGCCAATCCTCGTTCGCCCGCACCACCGACGCCACCGCCGCCAAGTGGAAGCAGCCGGCGGCGCCCCGCAGCGCAAGCCGGACCACGGCGGGGTCGCACACGTCGCCGCGGATCACCTCGCAACGCGGGTCCAGGTTCTCGATCCGTCCGGTCGAGAAGTCGTCCAGCACGCGCACATGGTGCCCCTGGGCCAGCAATGCGTCCGCCAGGTGCGATCCGATGAAGCCGGCGCCGCCGGTGATCGTGTAGGTCGTCAATCCCGCCTCCGTTGCGCGGCGTGCTGAAATCCCAGGGCCGGCCCGTAGCCGCCGGCTGGCCGGCCGTTCATTCCACCGTGACGCTTTTCGCCAGGTTGCGCGGCTGGTCCACGTCTGTGCCGCGCAGCACGGCGGTGTGATAGGCCAGCATCTGCGCCGCAATCGCGTGCAGGATTGGAGCCACGAACGGGTCCACCGTCGGCAGCTCAATCACCTCCGCCGAGATCGACCGCAGCTTGGCGCAGCCGGCGGCGTCGCTGAACACCACCACCTGGCCGCCGCGCGCGCCGGCTTCCTGAACGTTTGACGCCGTTTTCTCGAACAGCGGGCCGGACGGCACGACCGCCAGGATCGGCACCTGCCGGTCGATCAGCGCGATGGGGCCGTGCTTCATCTCGCCGGCGGCGTAGCCCTCCGCATGGATGTAGCAGATCTCCTTGAGCTTCAGCGCCGCTTCCAGCGCGATGGCATGGCAGGTGCCGCGGCCCAGGCACAGCACGTCCCGCGCCTCCGCCATCCGCTCCGCCAGGCGCTGGATCGGGGCGGCGTTCGCCAGCACCTCCCCCGCCTTGGACGGCAATTCCAGCAGCGCCGCGACCAGGGCCGCTTCCCGCGCCTCGCTGATGGTGCCGCGCCCCCGGGCGGCGCCGAGCGCGAGGCACGCCAACGCCGTCAACTGCGCGGTGAACGCCTTGGTGCTGGCCACGCCGATCTCCGGGCCGGCCACGGTTTCCAGCACCACGTCGCTTTCCCGCGCCATGGTGCTTTCCGGCACGTTCAGCACCGACATCACGTGCTGCCCGGCGCCGCGCAGGAACCGCAGCGCCGCCAGCGTGTCCGCCGTTTCCCCGCTCTGGCTCACCAGCAGGCCCAGGCCGCCCTTTGTCATCGGCGGCTTGCGGTAGCGCAGCTCGCTCGCGAAGTCGATGTCGGTCGGCAGACGCGCCAGTTCCTCCATCCAATGGCGGCCGGCCAGCCCGGCGAAATATGTGCTCCCGCACGCGGCGATGGTCATCCGCGGCATCTCCGCCCAATCGAACGGCAGGGTGGGCAGCAGCACGCTTCGGGTCGCCGGGTCCAGCATCCGCGCCAGCGTCTGGCCGATGGCGGCCGGGTGCTCGTGCAGCTCCTTTTCCATGAAATGGCGGTAGCCGTCCTTGCCGACCACGGCGCCGGTCTGCACGGTCAGCCGAATTTCGCGGTTCACGGCCTGCCCGGACGGCCCGAAGAACGCGGCGCCTTCCCGCGTCACCACTGTCCAGTCGCCGTCCTGCATGTAAGCGATGCGCCGGGTCATCGGCGCCAGCGCCAGGCTGTCGCTGCCGAGGTACATCGCCGTCTCGCCGAAGCCCACCGCCAGCGGCGCGCCGTGCTGCGCGCCCACCATCAGCTCCGGATGGCCGGCGAACACCATGGCGAGCGCGTAGGCCCCTTCCAGCCGGCCGAACGCCCGCCGCGCCGCTTCCACCGGGTCCAGGCCGTTCTGCAGGTGCAGATCGACAAGCTGCGCCACGGTTTCCGTGTCGGTCTCCGTCTCGAACACCTGGCCCTGGGCTTCCAGCTCGGCGCGCAGCTCCGCGTGGTTCTCGATGATGCCGTTGTGCACCACGCTGACGCGGAGCGTGCCGTGCGGGTGGGCGTTGCGCTGGGTCGGCGCGCCGTGGGTGGCCCAGCGCGTATGGCCGATGCCGACGACGCCCGGCAGGGGGTCCCGCTCCAGTTCCGCCGCGAGGTTGGCGAGCTTGCCCGGCGCGCGCCGCCGCGCGATCCCGCCATCCAGCAGCGTGGCGATGCCCGCGCTGTCGTAGCCGCGGTACTCCAGCCGCCGCAGCCCCTCCAGCAGCAGGGGAGCCGCCGGTTCAATGCCGATCACGCCAACGATGCCGCACATTAGGTCCCACTCCGATCAGTGCGGCCGGGTCCGCCCCTTGCTCCGGGCGTCACGCGGCCACCGCGCCGAAAAATACGACATCCCGGGCAACAAAAAGGCAAACCGGCTTGGCAACCCGAGATGGATGATGCCGTAGGCTACCACATTCCCCGCTCATTTCACAAGCATAATACAATAATTTCGACATCGACGCGATTCATTGGAGCCGGTTGAGCGTGTCCCGGAGCGCCGCGCCGGCCGACTGCCGCGCCAAGGCCAGCAATCCCCGGGGGTCGCGGGGGTTGGCCAGCAGCACCCCGATGCGCCGCCGCCGTAGGCCAGACCAGGCGGCCTTGTAGGGATCGTCGCCCCGGCCGAAGTCGATCTCCGCGACGCCCTCCCCCAGCAAGTCCTGGATCATGTGGCCGGTCAGCACCGTGCCTGGCGACAGCGGGCGCCAAGCGTCGTCATGGGCCAGCTTCAGCACGGTGGCGGAGCCGCCCGTCACCGTCCAATACTGCGCCGCCACCGCCTGCGCGCCGGACCACAGCACGCCCAGCCGAAGCACGCCCGCCGCTGCGGCGCGCGGCAGCAGCGCGGCGGTGAAGCCGGGCGCGGCTTCCTGCGGCTTCCAGCTTCGCCGGTAAACGTCCTCGTAGGCCGCCATCGCGCGGTCCAGGCCGTCTCGCGACCGCACCAACTCGATCCGCACCCGGCGGTCGCGCGCACAGGCGCGGGTCTTGCGGCGGATCGTTTCGCGCAGCTGGCCCGGACGGGCGGCCAGGTAGTCCGGCCAGCCGCAGCCCGCGACCGGCTGGTGCCAGTTGCCGAAGTGTTCGAACCGCCGGGCATGGAGGCCGCCGTCCCGCAAACCCGCAAGCAATGGCGCCAGCCCGGGCCATGACGGGTCGAGCGCGTCGAGCAACAGCGTCGGCCAGCGCCGGCAATACGCGCCCAGCGCCGCCCCGGCACGCCGGATGTCTTGATCGGCCAAGCCCTGGGCCAGCAGCGGCTGGAACAGGCAAGTATAAACCGTCGATAAACCCCGCACCTGGCGGCCCGGCCCGTGCAGCAGCGGCAACATCGCCACCGGCCGGCCGTTGTCGCGGCACAGCAGGAACTCGGCGCGGCAGCCCGGCGGCAGGCCGGCCTCCACCGTCGCCTCGAACCACGCGCGGCTCGATTGGAAGCCCGGCCCCGCGGCGAACAGCGCGTCCCATTCCTCGGGCACGTCGTGCAGCCCGGCCGCAGTCACGTTGGGCGTCATCGCCGGGCCGCGTAGTAGGCCAGGCCCACCCATTCGTGTACGGCAAAGAAGCTGCCGAGCCAGGCGGACGGCCTCGGCAGGAACGCGCTGGCCCGGAGCTGCGGCCAGGAGTCCGGGCGGACCGGCGCCGGCACCGCGTCGATGCCGACCCGCCGGAACGCCAGCAGCGAGCGCCGCATGTGCCAAGCGTGCGTCACCAGATACACGCGGCTGACGCCCGCGGCTTTGAGCATGGGCGCGCTGTACTCGGCGTTCTCCCAGGTCGTGGGCGACGCCGCCTCCGTCCAGCGGACGGGGACGTTGAAATCGGCCGTCATGCTTTCGGCCATCAGCGCGCCGACGGTCAGCGGCAAGTCATCGACGACCCCACCCGTGACCAGGACCGGCAGGCCGGTCTGCCGATGCAGGGCCGCCCCCGCGCGCACCCGCTCCAGGCTGAGGCTGCCCAGGGTGGCGCCGGGCGGGTCGGCCAGGCGGTCCACGTCGCCGCCCAGCACGACGATGGCTCCGGGCGGCGGCCCGGCGGGCGCCGTGGGCGGCACGCCGAGCGAGGCGAGCAGCGCCATGGACACGACGGGCAAGGACAGCAAAACCAGCGCCGAAAGGGCGAGCAGCGCCAAGACGCGCCCCGCCCGGCCCCGAAGCAGCAGCAGCGCCAGCAACGCCGCAAGCGCCAGGCTCGCCGGCGGCAGCGCCAGCGCGGAAAAAACCGTGTTGAGCGTCAAAGCGACTCCGGGAGGCGGGCGCCCTGTCTGCCCGATTTCGCTGCATTGCGAAAGTTATAAACTATGAAGTAAGAACTACTTTGGGTTGTGCGTCGCCGCGGCGTCCGCCTAGCCTTCTCGTGCCATGTCCGTTTGCCCGCCCCGGATCGTCCTGTCCCGCCCCAAGCTCGACGCCCCCGGCCTCCTCGCGTTGGGCGCGCGCTGGCGCACCCTGGAAGCCGTGGCCGACCCGTCCCCCTTCCAAACCTGGACCTGGATCGGTTGCGCCGCCGAGCGGTTCGCCGATCCGCTGCTGATCGAGGCGCATGACGCCGAAGGCCTCCTCGCCCTCGCTTTATGGAACCGGCGGCGCTCCTGGCTCGCGGGCAACAGCCTGTGGCTGCACGAAAGCGGCGACCCGGCGCTCGACGCGGTGTTCACCGAGCACAACGACCCCCTGCTCGCCCGGCGCGCGCCGGAGGGCGTGTTGCCCGCGATGCTGCGGGCGGCGCTGCGGCCGGGGGACGGCCGGGCGCCGCGCCTCGTGCTGTCCGGCGTCGGCGCGGCGACGCGGGGCGCGGCTTTGCAGGCCGGCGCCGTCATGCTGCCCGGCCCCGACCGCCCGGCGCCCTATGCGGACCTTGCCCGGGTTCCGCCAGGCACGGCGTATATCGAGCAGCTCAGCCGCAACACGCGCCAGCAGTTGCGCCGGTCCGACCGCGCCTATGCCGCCGGCGGCGCGCTCCGGATCGAGCGGGCGGCGGATGCCGGGCAGGCACTGGCGTTCCTCGACGCGCTGATCGCCCTCCATGCCGCGACTTGGGCGGCCCGCGGCAAGCCCGGCGCCTTCGCGGCCGAGCCGGTGCGGCGGTTCCACCGGCACCTGATCCAGCGCGGGGCGCCAGACGAGGCCGAGCTGCTGCGGATCGCCGCGGGCGGCCGGGTGGTCGGCTACCTTTACAACCTGGTGCGCGGCGGCTGGGCGTGCGCGTATCAGAGCGGCTTCGACTACCCCGGCGCCGGGCCGCATGGGAAACCGGGGCTGACCTGCCATCATTTGGCCATCGAGATGCACCGGGCGCGCGGCGGGACCAGCTACGATTTCCTGGGCGGCGCGGACCGCTACAAGCGCAGCCTGTCGAACGCCGAGCGGGTGCTGCATTGGCTTTCGCTCGCGCCGCGCCGGCACCCCGCGGTGTTGCTGGCCGGGGCGAAACGCCTGCTCCGACGCTGAGCCGTGCCCAAAATAGCGCCAAATTTGAGACGGTGCGGGCGGCGCGCCCTTCACGCCGGCGTGACGGCATGGCACGCAACCTGCATGGCCCATCCCAACCACAGGTTTTGGAAAGGGAGAGATCGAGCATGGCGTTTGTGCGAAACTGGCTGCGCGGCGCGGGCTGCGCGGCCGTCATGGCTGCCGGGATCTTGTTGGCGCCGGCGGCGCAGGCGCAACCCGCCGCCGGCCCCGTGAAGATCGGCATCCTGCACAGCCTGTCCGGCACCATGGCCATCAGCGAAACGACGCTGAAAGACGTCATGCTGATGCTGATCGACGAGCAGAACAAGCGCGGCGGCGTGCTCGGACGCAAGCTGGAAGCCGTGGTGGTCGATCCCGCTTCCAACTGGCCGCTGTTCGCGGAAAAAGCGCGCGAGCTGATCACGGTGCAGAAGGTCGCCGCCGTGTTCGGCTGCTGGACTTCCGTGTCGCGCAAGTCGGTGCTGCCGGTGTTCGAGGAAACCGGCAACATCCTGTTCTACCCCGTCCAGTACGAGGGCGAGGAAAGCAGCAAGAACGTGTTCTACACCGGCGCCGCGCCGAACCAGCAGGCGATCCCCGCCGTGGATTACCTGATGGCGGAGGAGAACGTGCAGCGCTGGGTGCTGGCCGGCACCGACTACGTGTATCCGCGCACGACCAACAAGATCCTGGAAGCCTACCTGAAGTCCAAGGGCGTGAAGCAGGAAGACATCCTGATCAACTACACGCCGTTCGGCCACAGCGATTGGCAGACCATCGTGGCCGACATCAAGAAGTTCGGCTCGGCGGGCAAGAAGACCGCCGTGGTCAGCACGGTCAACGGCGACGCCAACGTGCCGTTCTACAAGGAGCTGGGCAACCAGGGCATCAAGGCAACGGACATCCCGGTGGTGGCGTTCAGCGTCGGCGAGGAGGAGCTGGCCGGCATCGACACCAAGCCGCTGCTCGGGCACCTGGCCGCTTGGAACTACTTTGAAAGCGTCGATACCCCGGAGAACAAGGCGTTCATCGCGCGCTGGCAGGCCTACACCAAGAACCCCAAGCGCGTGACCAACGACCCGATGGAGGCGCACGTCATCGGCTTCGCCATGTGGGTGAAGGCGGTGGAAAAGGCGGGGACCTTTGAGCCGGCCAAGGTGATCGACGCCATGATCGGCGTGTCGGTGCCGAACCTGTCGGGCGGGCTGTCGGCCATGATGCCGAACCACCATATCACCAAGCCGGTGCTGATCGGCGAGATCCAGGCGGACGGGCAGTTCAACGTCGTGTCCACCACGCCGGGCCTCATCGTGGCGCAGGAATGGTCGCCGTATCTGGAAGGCTCGCGCGACCTGATCGCCGATTGGCGCCCGCCCATGTCGTGCGGCAACTTCAACGTGAAGACCGGCAAGTGCGGCGGCAGCGGAAGCTGACGTTCCCAGGGCGGCTATTGGGGCGGCTTCTCGTCGCCCTGCTGCTGAGCGGGCCGGCCTGGGCGCAGCCGTCCCTGCTGGCCCCGCTCGGCAGCCAATCGTTTGAAGACATCCGGCGCGGGGTGGAAGCGCTGGCGGTATCCGGCGACCCGCGCGCCGGGCCGGTGCTGGACGCGCTGCAAGCCGGGCGCTTGCTGGTCCAGCCCGGCGGCGCGCTGTTCATCCGCGAACCCGGCGGCGCCACCGTGTCCGCCGAGACCGGCGCGCCGGCCGATGCCGCGGGCGCCCGCCCCGTGCGGGTCAACAACGCCGTGCGCCGGGCGGTGGACGCCGCCATGGGGGGCCTGCGCTTGTTCGCCCCCGACCCCGGCGTCCGCGCCGAGGCCGCGCAGGCGGTGTTCAAGTCCCGCGACGCCGCCGCCCTCCCCGCCCTCGACCGGGCTCTGGCCGGGGAGCGGGACGCGGGCGTGCGCGAGGCCATGCAGCAGGCCCGGGCCGCCGCCGTGCTGGCCAGCCCCGACGCGGCGGAGGCGGACAAGCTCGCCGCCATCGCGACGCTCCGCGCCCGCGGCGACCTGGACGCCCGCGGGGTGCTGGCCTCCCTACCCGCCCCTTCCCCCGCCGTCGCCGCGGCGGCGGCCGAGGCGGTGGCCGGCATCGACCGGGCGTTGCAGCTTTGGAGCTTGGCGCAGGGGGCGTTCTACGGCCTCAGCCTCGGCTCCGTGCTGCTGCTGGCGGCGGCCGGGCTGGCGATCACCTTCGGGGTGATGGGCGTCATCAACATGGCGCACGGCGAGATGGTGATGATCGGCGCCTACGTGACCTTTGCGGTGCAGGAAACGGTGCGCGCCTATGCGCCCGGCCTGTTCGGCGCCAGCCTGTTCATCGCGGTGCCGCTGGCGTTCCTGGTGTCGGGCGGCCTCGGCGTGCTGATCGAGCGCGGCCTGATCCGCTTCCTGTACGGCCGGCCATTGGAAACCTTGCTCGCGACCTTCGGCCTGTCGCTCGTGTTGCAGCAGGCGGTGCGGTCGATCTTCGGCCCGTCCAACCGAGAGGTCGGCACGCCCGACTGGATGAGCGGCGCCGGGCGGGTCGGACAGGTGACGCTGACCTATAACCGGGTGGCGATCATCGTCTTTGCGCTGGCGGTGCTGCTGGGCTTGATGGCGGTGCTGCGCTTCACGCCGCTCGGCTTGCGTATGCGGGCGGTGACGCAGAACCGGCGCATGGCCGCCGCCATGGGCATCCGCACGGGGAGCATCGACGCGCTGACCTTCGGCCTCGGCTCCGGCGTCGCCGGCATGGCGGGGGTGGCGCTCAGCCAGATCGACAACGTGAGTCCCAACCTCGGCCAGGGCTACATCATCGACAGCTTCATGGTGGTGGTGTTCGGCGGCGTCGGCAACCTGTGGGGCACGGCGCTGGGGGCGCTGACGCTGGGGGTGGTGAACAAGTTCCTGGAGCCGGTGGCCGGCGCGGTGCTGGGCAAGATCGTGGTGCTGGTGCTGCTGATCCTGTTCATCCAGCGCCGGCCGCGCGGCATGTTCCCGTTGAAGGGCCGGGCGGTGGAGACATGAGCCGGGCAGCGACGCCCGCGACGCTGGGGCTGGTGCTGGGCGGCGCGCTGCTGCTGGCCGGGCTGAACCTGGGCACGGCGCCGGACAGCGCGCTGCATGTGCCCACCTATGTCGTGTCGCTGGTCGGCAAGTATCTGTGCTTCGCGATCCTGGCGCTCGCGGTGGACCTGGTGTGGGGGTTTGCCGGCATCCTGAGCCTCGGCCACGCCGCGTTCTTCGCGTTGGGCGGCTACGCGATGGGGATGTACCTCATGCTGCAGATTGCCGGACGCGGGCAGTATGGCGCGGCGCTGCCGGACTTCATGGTGTTCCTGAACTGGAAGGCGCTGCCTTGGTACTGGTATGGGTTCGGCCAGTTTCCTTTCGCGCTGCTGATGGCGATGCTGGCGCCGGGGCTGCTGGCGCTCCTGTTCGGCTGGCTCGCCTTCCGCAGCCGGGTGACGGGGGTGTACCTGTCCATCATCACCCAGGCGCTGACCTATGCGCTGATGCTGGCGTTCTTCCGCAACGACATGGGGTTCGGCGGCAACAACGGGCTGACCGACTTCAAGGAGATCCTGGGCGCGCCGCTGTCGGCGGACGCCACGCGCTCCGGGCTGCTGCTGGCCACGGCGGCGCTGCTGTGCGCGCTTTACCTGCTGGCCCGCTGGCTCACCCGGTCGCGCTTCGGCAAGGTGCTGGTCGCGGTACGCGATAGCGAAAGCCGCACCCGGTTCCTCGGCTACCGGCCGGAAAACTACAAGCTCGTCGTTTGGACCCTGTCCGCCGTGATGGCCGGGCTGGGCGGGGCGCTTTACGTGCCGCAGGTCGGCATCATCAACCCCGGCGAGTTCGCCCCGGCCGGCTCCATCGAGGCGGTGATCTGGGTGGCCGTCGGCGGGCGCGGCACGCTGCACGGCGCGATTGGGGGCGCCGTGCTGGTCAACCTCGCCAAGACGTATTTCACCGGGCAACTGCCGGAGCTGTGGCTGTTCGCGCTGGGCGGGCTGTTCATCGCCGTCACCTTGTTCCTGCCGCGCGGCCTGATGGGTTTGCTGCCCCGCTCCCCGGTGCCGAGGCCGCCCGCCGTGTCCGAGGAAAGCGCCGTGTCGCGGGAGGCCGCGCCGTGACCGCGGTGGGGGCGGCCTCCGACACCTTGCTTTACCTCGACGGGGTGAGCGTCAGCTTCGACGGGTTCCGGGCGCTGAACAACCTGTCGCTGGTGCTGGCGCCCGGCGAGATGCGGGCGGTGATCGGGCCGAACGGCGCGGGCAAGACGACGGTGATGGACGTGATCACCGGCAAGACCCGGCCCGACGCCGGGCGCGTCGTGTATGCCGCCGACACCGACCTGACCCGGCTCGACGAGCCGGCCATCGCCAGCCTCGGCATCGGGCGCAAGTTCCAGAAGCCGACCGTGTTCGAGATGCACACGGTTTGGGACAACCTGCTGCTGGCGTTGTCGGGCGACCGCCGGCCCTGGTTCGCCTTGGGCGCGCGGCAGACGGGGGAGGAACGGGCGCGCATCGAGGGCATCCTGGACACCACCCGCCTGCGCGAGCACCGCGGGCGCCGGGCGGGGGACCTCAGCCACGGGCAGAAGCAGTGGCTGGAGATCGGCATGTTGCTGGCGCAGGACCCGCGCCTGCTATTGGTGGATGAACCCGTCGCCGGGATGACCGACGCGGAAACGGAGCAGACGGCGGAGTTGCTGCGCGAGATCAACCGCACCCGCAGCGTCGTGGTGGTGGAGCACGATATGGCGTTCGTCCGCGCGCTGGACGTGAAGGTGACGGTGCTGCACGAGGGGGCCGTGCTGAGCGAGGGCACCATCGACCACGTGAGCGCGGATCCCCGGGTGATCGAGGTGTATCTTGGGCGTTGAAACCGATGGCCGGCTGGCGGTGGAGGGCGTGGACCTGCACTACGGCGCGGCCATCGCGCTCCGCCGCGTGTCCATCGGCGTGCAGGCGGGGGCGGTGACTTGCCTGCTGGGCCGCAACGGCGTCGGCAAGACCAGCCTGCTCCGCGCCATCACCGGGGCGCATCCGGTGAGCCGCGGGCGCATCCGGTGGGAAGGCGCGGACATCACGCGCCTGCCGACCTACGCCCGGGCGCAGCGCGGCATCGCCTGGGTGCCCCAGGGGCGCGACATCTTCCCGCTGCTGACGGTGCGGGAGAACCTGGAAACCGGGTTCGCCGTGCTGCCCCGGGCGCAGCGCCGGGTGGATGACGAGATTTTCG
>CAXSAZ010000011.1:0-116480 GCA_964235485.1 uncultured Acetobacteraceae bacterium
CCAGGCCCACGTAGCCGCCGCCAATCATCGCAATGCGCAAACCCTGTCTCCTGGCCAAACTGCGAGTCAGAGGCCTCTCTGTCGTCATGTGAACATGGCACATCGCCAAGCGCAGGGCCAAACGGGCGCCGAAAATTCACCGGGCAGTTTACCATCGTGCCGCGCCGCGGTAACAAACAGAAGTTTGGGTAAGGAGCGGTTCATTGCATCTTGAGCGTCGTGTCCTCGTGACGGGCGGTGCTGGCTTTCTAGGCTCCCATCTTTGCGAACGCCTGCTGGATGCCGGGTGCCATGTGCTGTGCGTTGACAACTTCTTTACAGGGACGCCGCGCAACATCGCGCACCTGCATGACAACCGCAATTTCGAGCTGATGCGCCACGACGTGACGTTCCCGCTGTTCGTCGAGGTGGACGAAATCTACAATCTCGCCTGCCCGGCGTCGCCGATCCATTACCAGCGCGACCCCGTGCAAACCACCAAAACCAGCGTGATCGGCGCCATCAACATGCTCGGCCTCGCCAAGCGGACCGGCGCCAAGATCTTCCAGGCGTCCACCAGCGAGGTTTATGGCGATCCTTCGGTGCACCCGCAGCCGGAGGGCTATTGGGGCAACGTGAACCCCATCGGCTCGCGCTCGTGCTACGACGAGGGCAAGCGCTGCGCCGAGACGCTGTTCTTCGACTACCGCCGCCAGCACCGGCTGACGATCAAGGTGGCGCGCATCTTCAACACCTACGGTCCGCGCACCCACCCGCGGGACGGCCGCGTGGTGTCGAGCTTCATCGTGCAGGCGCTGACCAACCAAGACATCACGGTGTTCGGGGAAGGGCAGCAGACCCGCTCCTTCTGCTACGTCGATGACCTGATCGACGGCTTCGTCAAGCTGATGGACAGCCCGGCCGAGATTGCCGGGCCGGTCAACCTGGGGAACCCTGGGGAGTTCACCATCCTGGAACTGGCGCAGAAGGTCATCGACCTCACGGGATCGCAGTCCCGCATCATCCACCGTCCGCTGCCAGAGGACGATCCCAAGCAGCGCCGCCCGGACATCACGCAGGCCAAGGCGAAGCTGGGCTGGGAGCCAACCGTCTCGCTAACGGAGGGGCTGCGGCGCACGATCCCGTATTTCGAGGCCTTGCTGTCCACGTTGCCGCCGGGCTTGATGGTGCACGAACGTTGAAGAGATGATGCTTGGCACAGGACATAAGCATGGACACCGAGAAGGCCGCCGCCGACGCCACCGCGATCTGGGACGAACGCTACGAAAAGGGGGAGCACGTCGGGTCGCAGGCGGTGATCGAGGGCGACCCCATCGACTTCACCCAGCACAAGTTCCTGTATCAGCACGCCGTCGCCAAGCCGCTGACCGGTTCGCTCGACGGCTGGTCGGTGGACAGCATCGCCCGGCAGTTCTTCACGCCGCCGCCCGCCCGCGTGCTGGCCATCGGGTCGGGCATGGCGTTCCTGGAAGAATACCTGGTCGCGCAAAACTACGCCCAGCACGTCACGGCCTATGAGATGTCGCGCACCGCCATCGAGGGCGCGCGGGCGCGGGTCGCGGACAAGGAATATGCGGCCCGGCTCGACCTGCGTTGCGGCGACGTGCTGACTGAGGATCTGCCGACCGCCGGATACGATGCGGTGTTCGTGCAGGCGGCGATCCACCACTTCGACAAGATCGAGGACATGTACGCGCTGATGCACCGGGTGTTGAAGCCCGGCGGCCTCCTGTGGTTCGACGAGTATATCGGCCCCGACCACCACATCTACGAGCCGGAGGTGCTGGCGATCATGGACGAGGTGAACGACTGCCTCGCCCCGCAGTACCGCTGGGACGTTCTGGCGAAGCACACGCGCAGCATGGTGCCGCGCCCGTCGCTTGAGTTCATGTTGGGGCACGACCCGTCGGAGGGCGTTCATGCGTCCCGTATCCTGCCGCTGACCTACCAATGGTTCGACGTGATCCACCGCCAGGACTACGGCGGCGCGATCATGCGGCCGTTCTTTACCGGCATCTTGCCCAACTTCGACTGGTCCGACCCCCGGGACCAGACGGTGGCCCGGCTCGTCATCCTGATCGAGCAAATGCTGACCCGGCAGGGCGTGCTGCCGAACTACCACACCGCCGTCGTCGGCCGCCGCCGGGAGCAACCCTTGCCGCCGCTGACCGCGGAGGAAGAGCGCCGGATCAACTACGCCGACTGGCCCGGCCTCATTGCGACGGTGCCGAAGCCGGTTCCGACGGCGATGTCTGGGCTGCTGGCGCGCCTGCTCGGCCGGTCATAGCGGGCGCGCCGCGGCCGGGCTTCCAGCGGAGCGCCGGCGCCTCGACCAGGTGCCAGGACAGCACGGCGAGCGGCAGGGTCAGGATCATGCAGGTCGCGATGGGATGCTCGTTGCGCGGCATGGCCGCGAGCACGATCTGCTGCACCGGGAACGCATACAGGTACATGCCATAGGAGAAATCCCCGAACCGCCCGGCCCGACGTACCACCGGCATCGACATCCGACCGAAGCAGATGACCATGTAGGGCAGGGTGATCCACTCGATCGGCAGGTTCCACCAGCCATACCAGCTCGCGACCATCCAATTCAGCGAGTAGCCGAGCAGGGCGAAGTCGGCCCGGTAGAAATTCGGCGCCCGGTCGCCCACCAGGCGGTACAAGCCGCCGATGAGGAAGAACGGCACCTGGACCAGCATATACTTGACGTCGGTGTTGTAGAAGACGAGCGGCTGGCCCTCGTAGCCGTAGAACAGCCACATGCCGGCGACGCCCGCCGCCATCCCGCCGATGCCGAGCGCCCACAGCCGCGACTGCCGCGGCAACAGGGCGAGCAGCGGCACCGTCAGGTAGCACAGCACCTCGGGGAACAAGCTCCACAGCGAGCCGTTGACGGCGCCGTTCAGCCTCATGCCCTCGAACACGCCGGGCAGGTATAGCCGCTGGAACAGCCACATGTTCTGCAGGTACTTGAGCACCTCGCCATTGTGCAGATAGGCGCGGAGCGGCAGGTTGCTGAGCCGGGGGCCGAGCACGTAGGCGGTGACGAGCACGCAGGCGATCAGGCCGGGGAAGATGCGCAATGCGCGCTTGGCCAGGAACGGCAGCAGCCTCGGCGTGCGCTCCCAGCTTCCGGTGACCATGTAGCCGCTGATGGCGAAGAAGATGTCGAGGCCGATGCGCGCGAACGGCACGCCCCAAAAACCCGGCCCGGCTGGCGTCGCCAGGATCCAGCCGTGCCCGTAGATCACCATCCCCGCCGCGAACAGCCGCAGGGCGTCGAAGTTGTCCCGGTGGGCCACGGCCGTCATGCCGGCTGCACCGCGGCGGCGCGCGAATGGGCCGCGACCGACTGCACCGCCTGTTCCCAGCGCGGCGACAGCGCCGCCGACTGATAAAGCGCCGCCTGGCGCAGCCCGCGGTCGCGCATCTCGGACAGCACGCCGGTTTCCCGCGGCAGTTCGACCAGGCGGGCCAGGATGGTGGCCAATTCCTCCTCGTCGTAAGGGTCGAAGTAGGCGGCGGCGTCGCCATACACCCAGCGGTGCACCGGGATGCCGCTCGCGACCAGCGGCGCGCCGCAGGCCATGCCCTCCACGCCGCTGTAGTCGAACCCCTCCGCCCGGCTGGGCGCGACGACCAGGTGTGCCATGGAGTACAGCACCCGAAGCTCGGCCAGCGGCACGCCGGACACGTGGTAGGCGCCCTCCCGCACCAGCAGCTTGAGTTCGGCCAGCTCCGCATCCGACCGCCAGCCGGGGTTGGCGACGATCAGGAGCTGCATCGGCGCTTTGGTCATCCGGCGCGCGATCTCAAAGCCGCGGAACAGGCGGAGGTAGTTCTTGCGCGGCTCCAGCGTGGACACGGCGATGATGAGCTTCGGCAACGGCGCGTCCGGCGCTTCCTTTCGGCCGCCAGCGGGCGCCGTTGCCGTGCTGGCCCGGCGGCGCAGGATGGTGCGCAGCTCGCCTTCCGACCGTACGTCGGGCCGGTACTCGGGGGCGACCAGCGCCGGGATGGTGTGGACGCGCGGCTCGCTTTCGGGAAACAGCGCCAGCACGTCCTCCCGCACCGGCTCGCTGTCGCAGAAGAAGTGCGCGCCCTGGTCCATGTTGCGCTTCAACATGCGGGCATGGCTGTTGGTGTGCGGCCAAGGCTCGCCGATGGTGTGGGGGCTGAGCAGCGGCAGCGCGTCGTAGTAGCGGACCATGAACTGCGTGCCCGGTGTGACGCGGTATGGCGATACGGTGGCGGCGAAGAACACGTCCCACCCGGCCGTGTTGAGCCGCCGCTGGAACGGCAGCGGCAGCAGCGACAGGCTGCGCGCGTTCTCATGGCCCAGCGCGGTCGCGAAGAACTCGGCGCGCCCCAGCAGGCCGCGGTCGGACGGCGGCAGCGTGTTGTCGAACAGCTTCATCCATAGATAGTCCTCGAACAGCACGGGGTCGATGGGCAGATCGAGCTGCTCTTCCCGCCGCGCGAGACTAAGAATGGTGGTGACGTGGTGCATCCGGCGGCGGATCGGGCCGGGCAGCAGGAACGACAGGCCAGGCGGCGCATGGTGGCGCTTGGTGTCCTGGCTGATCAGCACGCGCGCCTGCTGCAAGGTGCGGTCGAACGGCGTCTGCCCGGCGGCGGCCTGCCGCGGCGGCCCGGCGAAATGGATGCCGGAGGCGAGGCCGCCGAGCCGGCTCAGCCGCATGTCCGAGAACAACTGGAACAGCAGCCGGGTTTCCTGCGGAATACCGGCGAAGCCCTCGTAGCAGGGGCGCAAATCCACCAGGACGGACGGGCGCGGTGCGGTCAAGCGGGCGTCCGGGCGTCGAGAACCGGACGTTCCCCGCCATGGGCAAGCACCGCGAAGCCGGCCTCGATCAGCGGCCCCGCGTCCTCCGCCCCGCCCGGCCGAACCCAATGGGCGCCGGGCCGCAGGGTTGCGAGGGCCGCCGCGGGAGGAAGGGCCGCGCCGCCGACCAGCAGATCGCACGGCTCGCCGCCCGATGCCCCATGGCGCAGCAGCGCGGCCAAGGGCGGCGGCACGTCGTCGCACACTTGGAGGAACTGCCGGGCGAGGCGGGACGCCGCATCGGCGATGCTGCGCCGCCCCGGGCCGGGCGGCAGCCCGTGCAGGATGGCGCTGGCCAGGCCTTGCGCCTCGGCGTCGGCCGCGCAATGCGGGCAGGGGGCCGGGCCGTCCGGCGCGGACCGTCCGCAGACCCGGCACGCCCATTGGCCCAGCACGCCCATGAGCGCCGCGCGGGCGGCGTCCTCGCTGAACCGGCGGCGCAGCACGGCTTGGCCCGCCGCCGCCATCGCGGCGCAGCGCGCCGGGTCCCGGTACAGGGCGACGATCCCGGCGGCGAGGTCGGCGGCAGTCTCGGCGACCCAGGCCTCCGCGCCGTGGACGAGGCCCAACCCCTCATTGCCCACCGCCGTCGTGACGACCGGCACGCCTTCTTGCAGGCTGGCGACGATCTTGCCCTTCACCCCGGCGCCGTAGCGCAGCGGGTTCACCGACAGCCGGGACTGCGCGTAGAGCGGCGCTACGTCCGAAACGAAACCTGTGACGGAAACGCGCCGGCTGGCCAGGTGCTCCACCGCGGGCGGCGGGGCGTTGCCGACCAGCAGCAGGCGCACATCCGGCAGCGCGGCCCAGACCAGCGACATGATCTCCTGCACCAGCCAAACCGCGGCATCGACGTTGGGCAGGTGGTTGTAACCGCCGACGAAGATCAGCGCGTCCCGCTGGGTGCCAGAATCGGGCCGGGCCAAGGGCGCGGCGGGCAGAATGTAGGGCGGGATCGCGTATACCTGCGCCGTCGGCACGTCGGCGCGGATAACCGCGGCCTCCTCCTCGCTCGGCGTCATCACGCGGTCCGCTTCCGCGAAGATGCGGGTTTCGATCCGCTTCAAGCGCTTGCTTTCGGCAAGGGCGTGCGGGTCGCCTTCCAGCTCCCAGCGGCGGCGTTCGCGCAGGTGGTGCAGGTCGTGCGTGTAGTACAGGACCGGTGCCTGGGTCTCCGCCCGGATCAGGTCGAGAACCGGGCCGGCCACGTCGGGCCGGGCGGTCCAAACGAGGTCAACCTGCCGGCCATTGGCCCTCAGCCAGCGGTCCAGGGTTTCCGGGGCGTGCAGCACCTCGATGCCGTCCCCCTGCAAGGCGGCGGTGTAGGGCTGGGTGGGCGCGGCGTCGAAGGCCGGGCAGAAGATGACCTGGTAGCCCATGTCTTGCAGCAAATGCAGGTATTGGTTGAGCGTGACCCCCCCGGCGTTGCGGTCCCATTCCGGCACGCGGTCGTCGATCACCAGGGCTACGCCCGCGGGGGCGGGGCGGCTGCGGACCTGCAGTTCGGGCGCGTTCGGCAAGGGCTGGCTCAGCAGGGCGCGCGCCCACTTGGCGCAGAACTTCGCGTGGTTCGCCTGGCTGTGCCGGTCCCGCGCCTCGGTTCCGTAGGAGTTGCTGCCATGGTGCACCACGGCGCTGGCCGGCTGATAAACCACGCGCCACCCGCGGTCGCGCAGGGCGAAGGCGAGGTCGAACTCCTCGTAGAACGCCGGCGCGTAGCGGTCGTCGAACCCGCCCGCCTGCTCGAACGCTTCGCGGCGCACCAGGATGCAGGCGCCGACCGCCACGTCCACGTCGCGGACGAAGTTGACCTCAGGCGCCGCCGGGTCGCGCCCGGCACCGTAGGGCAGGCCCCAGCCGTTGCGCAGCACCGCGCCGCCGGCCTCCTGCACCGTGCCGTCCGTGTTCAGCAGCTTGGCGCCGACCAAGCCCACCAGCGGGTCGGCGTCGGCAAGGCGCACGAGCGGCAGGAGCCAGTCCGGTTGCACCGCCGTGTCGTTGTTCAGGAACACGATGTAACGCCCAAGCGCCGACTTGGCCGCGTTGTTGCAGCTTCGCAGAAAACCGAGATTGGCCGCGTTCTCGACGATGCGCAGGCCCGGCACGCGCTCCCGCAGCAGCGGCGCGATGCGGTTGGCCGGCTTGTCGTCGGCGATGATGACCTCGTAGCGGAGCGCGTCGCCGCTATGCAGCATGACGGACTGCAGGCAGCGCAGGGTGTCGGCGTAATGGCCATAAACCGGCACGATGATCGAAACGTCGGGCGCCGGCTCGGCGGGAAACGCCACCGCCGGCGGCGCGAGGGCGCCGGGCGCCTGATGCGGCGACACCGGGAAGCTCGCGGCCCGGCCCACCTCCAGCCAATGCGCCAGCGGGTCGGCGCCGGGCGGCAGGCCGTGCTCCATGCGATACCAGGCCGCATCGAACAACGGATGCGGGTTCAGCCCGTCGCGGACGCCGTGGTGCCACCAATGCAGCAGCGGGTCGAAATCCGGCCTGCCGCCGTGGTCCAGCGTGAGCGCGCGGGCGTCCAGCATCGGGTTCGGGTCGCGCCCGGCCGCCCGGCCAATGCCGATCCAATGGGTCAGCGCGTCCTGCCCGGCGGTGTCCGGCTGCGCCAAATACCAATCGACATCGAGGAACGGGTTCGGGTCGAGGCCCTGGGCCGCGCCCTCCCGCTGCCAATACAGCAAGGGGTTCTCCCCGCCTGCCGCCACGGCGGGGTTGCGGGCGAGGAACCAGGCCGTATCGAAGTAGCGGTTTGGCATGGCGCCAGACTGCGCGCCAATCCAGGCGAAATGCGCGGCCGGGTCGTGGCCCGCCGCCGCCAGGTCGGGGTGGCTCGCAAGGTAGAACCCGGCATCGAACAGCGGGGACGCGCGCAGGGCGGCAGCCTCCACAGCCCGCCGGGCGCGCAGGCGGCGATGGGCCGCGAGATCCCCGGACAGCGCCATCCCGGTCAAGCGTAGCGCGCCCCGGACGCCGCGCCCGAGCCACGGCGCATGACGGCCCACGGCACGCACCGGCGCAGCGAAGCGCCACGAGGCGGATTGGTAGGTCGCGGCCTGCAACGCTTCCGCCCGCGCCAGCGCCACGCGTACCCCCGCCAATTCGGCATCCCGTCCGGCCAGCACCTGATGCACCCGCTCCCAATCCGCGGCGCGGGCGGCGAGCATGGCCAGCAGCTCCGCGGTGTGGGCGTCGCGCTGGGCGAGCTGGTCCTTCAGGGTCCCTTGATAGGACCAAGCATCCTCCAGTTCGGCCCGGGTCTCGGCCGCCTCGTTGCGCGCCGCGTCCAGCGCCGCAACCTGTTCGGTCAGCCGGGCCACCTCGGTCTCGGCCTGCGCGGCGGCATCCCGGGCGCCTTCCAGCACCGCAACCTCGGCGGCATAGCCGGCGTTGCGCGCTTCCGCCCGCTGCTGCGCGGCGACCGCTTGGGTTTGCTCGAAATGGTCCATCCAACGCTCGCCCAAGAGGGCGAAGCGTTCCCGCACGGCCGAGGCCCCATCGTCCAGGCGGCACAACGCCAGCACGTCCTCCGGCGCGTGGGGACCGACGGCGAGGACGCCGAGGCCGTGGCTGTGCAGGAACTCGAACCCCGGATGCGCCGCCTGCAGCTCCCGCCACAAACGCCACACGCCGAAGTCGCCGCGCCGCTCGTTGGTGTCGTGGAACAGCACCACGGCGCGAGGGGACAGCTTGGGGCGCCAGGACTCGAAATCCCCGCGCACCGCGTCGTAGGTATGGAAGCCGTCGATGTGCAGCAGGTCGATGGAGCCGTCGGTGAAATGCGGCAACGCCTCGTCAAACGTGCAGCGCAGCAGTTCGGAGAACCCGGCGTAGCGCGCGTCGTGGAAGCGCCGCAGCGACTCAAACACCGCGCCGCCGTAGTGGCCGGCGTGCTCGTCGCCCTGCCAGGTGTCCACGGCGTAGCACCGGGCGTCGATGCCGAACTGGGCTACCGCCTCGCAAAAGGCCGCGTAGGACACGCCGTGGTGGGTGCCCAACTCGACAACCAGCCGGGGGCGGCAGGCGGCGACGATCCAGTGGGCGAAGGGGACGTGGCCGTACCAGGCGCTCTCGACGCCGACCAGCGCCGGGCGCAGGAACAGCGGATCCAAGGCGGGGTCGCGCAGCAGCGCCAGCGTGTCGGCCGTGGATGGGCTGAGCCTCGGCGGGTCGGTCAGGCTTTGGTCCAGGACCCGGTTCCAATTCAGGAAGTTGCGGCGATGCAGTGACTTAGGACTGAAACCAGATTCGCCGGGGAATGGCAACCGGGGCGGGCAGGGCGGGACGCGCTACCACCACGGCCGCGGCCGCCGCGGCGGCGCGAGCAGAAGCTGGTGGTCGCCTGCGACCAGGTTCGGGTTGAGGAAGGAGTCCTCGTCCGCGGCGCGGCCCCAGGTTTCGCGATACAGCGCCCCGTCCGCCAGGAAGCGCGCCTGCCGCGCCGGGTCGGCGGCGTCCTCCCCCCGGGTTTCGCCTTCCAGGTGCAGCAGCACGGCATGGGGCGTCCAGATCACCCGCAGCCCGGCGGCGCGCACGCGCTGGCACAGGTCCACGTCGTTCCAGGCGACCGGCAGGCGCTCGTCCATGCCGCCCACCCGCGCCCATACCTCCGCCCGGACCGCGAGGCACGCGGCCGTCACCGCCGACAAGTCCCGAGCCACCGCCAGTTGATCGCCGTAGCCCGGCGCATCCCGCGGCGCCCCGCGCAGCAGGTGCGTCGCGCGCCCGGCCGGACCCAGCGCCATGCCGCCATGCTGCAAGCGGCCGTCGCGGTAAAGCAGCCGCGCCCCTACCACGCCCACCTCCGGACGCACGGCATGGGCCACCATCGCGCGCAGCCAGCCGGGGTCGGTCAGCTCCACGTCGTTGTTGAGCAGCAGCAGGACCTCGCCCTTCGCGCGGCGCGCGGCGGCGTTGTTCATGGCGGAGAAGTTGAACGCGCTGGGCCACCGCAGCACCTGCGCCCGCGGGTCGGCGTCCAGCTCGGCCAGCAGCGCCAAGGTGGCCGGGTCGGTGCTGCCGTTATCGACGACGATCAGCTCAAGCGCCGGGTAGTCGGTGCCGTGCAGCACGCCCTGCGCGGCGACGGCCAGGAGGTCGGCCCGGTCGCGGGTCGGCACGATCACGGTCACCGGCGGCAATGGGTCCGGCGGCGCGGGTGGCGGTGGCGCAGGCGGATCGGGCGGCGGCGGGGCGGCACGGTGGCACAGCACGGCGGGAACGTGCCGAATGCGGCCCGGGCCGGCGACGGCCGCGGCGCGACGGGCGAGGTCGTAGGCTTCATGGGGCGCCGCGGCTGGGTCGAGACCGCCGAGTTCGGCGATCAGCCCGGTCCGATACAGGGCGAGTTGGCCAACCACGTCCATGGCCTGCATGGCGTCCGGGCTGTAATCCGGCTTGAACCACGGCGCGCTGCGCCGGCCCGCGGGGTCGGCCTGGTCTTCGTCGGTGAACACCAACAGGGTGTCGGGATCAAGCGCCGACAACGCCTCAAGCAGCGCGGTGGGCGGCAGCGTGTCGCCGGGTTCGAGCAGGCCGACAATCGCGCCGGTGCGGGCGGACAAGGCATGGTTGAGCGCCTCAATGGCTGAGGCAAACGGCGGCGGGTCAAGCAGGACGACCCGCGGGTCGGACTCGGCCAGAACCGTGACGGCACGGCGCGGCCAGGGCGAATGCAGACGGCACGCCAGGCACAGCTCCCAATCCCGATGCACCTGCGCTTGAAGGCTGGTGACGGAGCGGAGCACGGCTTCCACTTCGCTGTCGCCCGCCCGCATGGCGAGGCTGACACGCGGCCCCGGCCGTGGCGCAATGCGGGCCAGGGCGTCCCGCGGCATGGTGTCGTGGGCCTCGATCCAAAAGGCGTAAGCGACGAGATCGTCGGGCGGCACGTCCGGGAACAAGCCCGGCAGCAGCGGCGAGCGTTTCCGCACCGGCGCGGCTTCAGCGACCGCAGCCACCGCCTCGGCGCGTCCCAACCCTTCCACGGTTCTGGCAAGCGCACCTGCGATGGGGTCGCCGCCGGGTCCGAATGCTTGAGCGGCAATCTTGGTGGCGAAGTCCGCATCGGCGGGGGCATCGGGATCACCCGGGCCGTGCAGGGCGCCAAACTCGGCGGTGCCGGCGAGCACGCGCGCAAGGGAAAGAAGGTCCGCCCCGTCCCGCCACGCCGCGACCAGGGCGGCAAGCCCCGCGGCGTCCGGGTCCCGCCCAAGCGCCGCGCGGTGCAAACGCAGCAACGCGCCGCCAACCGCGCGGGCGTCCTCGGCGGACGTGAACGGTGTCGAGCCGGGCGGAAAAGGCGGCATCCGCCGTGTATGCAGAAGGCACGAAAGGGAGGCAAGCCGCTGCCAGCCCCGGTTGCGGGGGCCGGCAGCGTTAAGCGTAGCCTACCGGTCGGTCGTAGCCGGGGCGGCGTTGGTGTTGGTTGCACGCGCCTGCTGGGCTGTGCGCGCCGACTTGTTCGCGTTGTGGCGGCCCACCACGCAGCCGGCGGCAGCGCCCAGCACGCCATGGCCCGCAACATGCCCGGCGACACCGCCCACGGCAGCACCCTTGAGGCAGCCCGCCGCCTGTGCGGGCGCGAGGCCACCGAACGTCAAAGCGAGCGCGCCGGCCGCGATCAAAACGGTCTTCATGGAACTCTCCTTATGTTTGCTGGTCGATCAACGCGCGTCGGCGCCAAAAGCTCCCGCAATGGAACGACCGGGCTGCGTTTCCCGTGTTTCCTGCAGCGCCAGCAAGCCCAGCACGCCGGCAAGGCCGGCGGCGGCGAGCGCCAGCAGCGCCGGGCCGTTGCCGAAATGGTCCGCCACCAGCCCGGCAATCGCCGTGCTCAGCGTCGCGCCGGCCCCGGCCGCGAGGCCGAGCAGCCCCATGCACAGGTTGAAGCGCCGGGTCCCACGGGTCAGGTCCGCCGCGACCAGCGGCAGCATCACGCCGAACACCGCGGCGCTGATGCCATCAAGCGCCTGGACCAGGACGACGTAGGCCGGGTGGGCGTCCAGCGCCAGCAGCACGCCGCGGACCGGCAGGGCGGCGAAGCCCAGCAGCAGCACGGGCCGCCGGCCCCAACTGTCGGCCGTGCGGCCCACCAGCGGGGACAGCCCGGCCACGATGGCCTGCGGCACCACCACGCAGGCCGCGATCACCAGGTTGGCGCCCGCGCCGGTGGAGCGCGTGACCTCGTTGGCGACCAGCGGCAGCATGGCGGCGTTGGACAAATGGAACAGCGCGACGCAGCCGGCGAACACCAGCAGGCGCCGGTCGAGCAGCGACCAGATCGCGCCGGGCAGGCCGCGGGTCTCGGCCGCGATGAGGGAGGCCCGCGGCTCAGGCGGCGGCGGCGGCAGGGAGCGGAGCGTCAATAGGCCCAGCACCATCAGCACCGCGGTCGCCCAGAACACCCCGGCGCCGGACACATAGGTGCCAATCGCGCCCAGCACCACCGCGGCAACCGCGCTGCCGATGGAGGACCAGCGCGCGTTTCGCCCCAGCCGGACGCCCAGCCCGGCGCGCCCGGCCAACTGCAAGCTGACCGCCGCGATGGCCGGGCCGATCATGCAGCTTGCAAAGCCGTGCAGGATCTCGGCGCCCAGCACCGAGAGCCACGCAGAGGACACGGCGAACAGCAGCGCGCTGAGCGCCACCGCGATGCCGCCCAGCGCCACGGCAAGGCGCTTGCTGCGCATCGCATCGACCAGCGCCCCCGCCGGAAGCTGGCTCAGCATCGCGACGGCCGTGCCGAGGCTCAGCGCCTGGCCGATGTCGGCCTGCGTCCAGGCCTGCGCCGTCAGGTAAACGGCGATGAAAGCGCCGAACCCGGTCTGGCTGCTGGCAACCAAGGCGTTCAGCGCATCGAGGGCGCGGGCGCTCTGGGCTGTCAGCACCGGCGGTTTCATCCTCAGGCTGCGGGACACGTCCCATCTCACGGAGGAGGACTCGCGAGCACGACCGGCGCAGCGCCGGCCTTGTATTCGGGCACGGCGCCGATCTGGTCGGCGGGGATCAGCAGGGTGATCTCGCCGTTGGCCGGGTTGAAGCGCAGGCCGCGCCAGGCCACGGCGATGCGGCGCTGGCCCAGCCCCATGAAGCCGCCCACGTCGATCACCGCGGCGCGGGTCTGCCCGTACTCATCGACCAGCACGTCGATGATGCGCCCGCCCGCCTTGCCGGTCTGGTCCAGCACCTGCCGCCCCAGGATCGGCGTCACGATGTGAGGTTCCACGGGCTGCTGCACGACCGGGGCCACGGGAGCTTCCTGCGCCGCCGCAGGCGCGGCCATCAACAGCAGCAGCGCGGCGATGACTGGTTTCATGGCCTCATCGCCTTCGTGTTCGCGTTGGGTAACATTTTGGTGAGCGAGACGTTTGGTTGTCAACAAGAATGACAGGCCATAGGCTTTCGGTCGAGACAAGGGGCGCTGCCATGGACCACGATGCGAATGCCACGGCTTACGCTTCCGGCAAGATGCTGGCGGCGGTGCGGGATGGGGTGGGGCTGATCACCTTCAACCAGCCGGAAAAGCGCAATGCCATGTCGGTCGAGATGTGGGACGGCCTGGCCGACATCCTGGACGCTTGGGAGCGTGCTCCCGCCGTTCACGCGGTCGTGCTGGCAGGCGCGGGGGACAAGGCGTTCGTGTCCGGCGCCGACATCAGCCAGTTCGAGCAGCGCCGGGGCAACGCGGACGCGCAGCGGGAGTACGACCGGCTGACGAGTGCCGGGCGGGCCAAGCTCGCCGCGTTCGGCAAGCCGGTGATCGCCCAAATCCAGGGCTTCTGCCTGGGCGGCGGCCTGGGCATCGCGCTGCAAACGGACATCCGGGTCGCGGCGGAGGACAGCACGTTCGGCATCCCGGCGGCGAAGCTCGGCATCGCCTACGGGTTCGACATGGTGCGCCGCTTGGTGTCGCTTGTCGGCCCGGCCCATGCCGCCACGCTGCTGTTCACCGGGGAGCGGATCGGGGCGGCGGAGGCCGCGCGCATCGGCCTGGTGAACCAAGTGGTGGCCCCGGCGGCGCTGCAGGAAACAGTCGCGGCCATGGCGCACGGCATCGCCGCCAACGCGCCGCTGTCGATCACCGGCATGAAGCTGATTCTGCGGCAAGCCACGCTCGATCCCGCCGAGCGCGACATGGATGCAGTTGCACGGGCGGTCGCGGCCTGCTTCGACAGCGCCGACTACGCGGAGGGCCGGACCGCCTTCATGGAGAAGCGCAGGCCGGTGTTCCGGGGCGTGTAGCAGGCTACTTCTCGACGAACGCCTTTTCGACCACGTACTCGCCCGGCGTGTTGCTGCTGCCCTCGTGGAACCCGGCCTTGTCCAGCAGGGTCACGGTGTCGGCCAGGAACGCCGGGCTGCCGCACAGCATCATGCGGTCGCCCGCGGGGTCGATGGGATCGAGGCCCAGGTCGGCGGTGAGCTTGTCCGTTTCCAGCAGGATCGTGATGCGGCCGCGGTTGCGGAACGGCTCCCGCGTCACGGTGGGGTAGTACAGCAGCTTGTCGCGCACCAGCTCGCCCATCAGCTCGTCCTTCGGCAGCCGGGCGACGATCTCCTCGCCGTAGGCAAGCTCCGCGACCTCGCGGCAGCCGTGCACCAGCACGATGCGCTCGAACCGGTCATACACGTCGGGGTCGCGGATGATGCTGGCGAAGGGGGCAAGCCCGGTGCCGGTGCCCAGCAGGTACAACGTGCGGCCCGGCGTCAGGCTGTCCTGCACCAGCGTGCCGACCGCCTTGCGCCCGACCAGCAGGGGATCGCCGGGCTTCAGGTGCTGGAGGCGCGAGGTCAGCGGGCCGTCCGCGACCTTGATGCTGAAGAATTCAAGCTGGTCGTCATACTGCGCGCTGGCCATGCTGTAGGCGCGCAGCAGCGGCTTGCCGTCCACCTCCATGCCGATCATGGTGAACTGGCCGGACAGGAAGCGGAACGCCGGGTCGCGCGTGGCGGTGAAGCTGAACAGCGTGGGCGTCCAGTGGCGGACGCCGGTGACGGTTTCGGCAAGCAGGTTGGACATGAAAGGTTCCCTGGACGCGGTCCGGTATGTGGCGGCGGGTGCTGCACCGCATATAAGGCGAAATCCACCCGGTTTCAGCCGCCGCCTGTTTATGCGGACCGGCTGGGCCTGGTCCGACACCCGGCGCGGGCTGGTGATGTCCGCCGATCCGGGCCATGAAGCCGCCGCATGAACGCCAAGCCCGCCGCCGCCCCGCCCGACCCCACGCGGGAGATCGCGTTTGACCTGCTGACCGCCGTGCTCGACCGCCGCCGCCCGTTGGAGGAGGCGCTGGACGCCGCCGCTGCCGCCGAGCCGCGGGACCGGGCGGCGGCGCACCGGCTGGCGGCAGCAGTGCTGCGGCGACTGGGATCGCTCGATGCGGTGCTGGAGCCGTTCCTGACCCGGGCGCCGCCGGACGGGGTGCGGCACATCCTGCGGCTGGGGGCGGCCGGGCTGCTGCTGCTGGACACGCCGCCGCACGCCGCGGTGGCGACGGCGGTGGGGCTGGCCCGTGCCCGGCGGCTCGCGCCCTTTGCCGGACTGGTCAACGCGGTGCTGCGCCGGGTGTCCGAGGCCGGCCCGGCGGCGCTCGACGGGCTGGACGGGCCGCGGCTCGACACGCCGCCCTGGCTTTGGGCAAGCTGGGGCACCGAGGCCCGGGCCATCGCGGAAGCGCATGGGCGTGAGGCGCCGCTCGACCTGACCCTCCGCCCCGGCGTGGAGCCGCCGCCGGGCGGCACGCTGTTGCCCACCGGGTCGGTGCGGCTGCCGGCGGGCACTCGGGTGCAGGACCTGCCGGGTTTCGACTCCGGCGCCTTCTGGGTGCAGGACGCCGCCGCCGCCTTGCCGGCCGCCCTGCTGCACGCCCAGCCCGGGGAGCGCGTGGCCGACCTGTGCGCCGCCCCGGGCGGCAAGACCGCGCAGTTGGCCGCGGCCGGCGCGCAGGTCACGGCGGTGGAGCGCGACGCCTTCCGCCTGCGCCGCCTGCACGAGAACCTGGCCCGCTTGCAGCTTGAGGTGGAGGTGGTGCAGGCCGACGCGACCCACTGGACCCCGCCGGCCCCCTTCGACGCCGTGCTGCTGGACGCGCCGTGCAGCGCCACCGGCACCATTCGCCGCCACCCCGACGTGGCCCGGCTGAAGCGCCCGCGCGACGTGGCGGAGTCGGCGGCCGGGCAGGACCGGCTGCTGGCGGCGGCAACGGCCCTGCTGCGCCCGGGCGGGCGGCTGATCTATGCCGTGTGCTCCTTACAGCCGGAAGAAGGGCCGGCGCGCGTGGCCGCCCTGCCGGGCCTGCGCGCCCATCCGTTCACCGCGGCGGAGCTGACGGGCGTGCCAGCGGCGCTGACCCCGGAAGGCTGGCTCCGCACCCACCCCGGCCTGTGGGCGGAGCGCGGCGGCATGGACGGCTTCTTCGCGGCCCGCTTCGTCCGGGTCTGACGAGCCGGTTACAATCGCTTGCATAATGGCTTGCGTCCGGCGTCCGCGGCACTAGAACTCCCCCATGTCGCACCCTGATTCCCAATGGCCGCCGTCCCGGGTTGTCATGGCGCCCAGCCTGCTCGCCGCCGACTTCTCCCGCTTGGGGGAAGAAGCCGCGGCGGTGGAAGCGGCAGGCGCGGACTGGCTGCACTTAGACGTGATGGACGGCCACTTCGTGCCGAACATCTCGTTTGGCCCCTTGGTGCTCAAGGCGCTGCGCCGGCAGGTCAGCATCCCCTTCGACGTGCACCTGATGATCAGCCCCGCCGACCCTTACATCCAGGCCTTCGCGGAGGCCGGGGCGGACCACATCATCGTTCATGCCGAGGCCGGGCCGCATCTGCACCGCACGCTGCAGCTTGTGCGCTCGCTCGGCAAGCGCGCGGGCGTCGCGCTGAACCCGGGCACGCCGGCGTCGGCGGTTGCGCACGTGCTGGATGTCGCGGACCTGGTGCTTGTCATGACGGTCAACCCGGGCTTTGGCGGCCAGGCCTTCATCGAAGGGCAGCTCGCCAAGGTGGCGGAGGTCCGCGCCATGATTGCCGGGCGGCCTATTGCCATCGAGGTGGACGGCGGCATCACTCCGGAAACTGCGCCGCGGGCGGTCGCGGCCGGGGCAGGGGCGTTGGTGGCGGGAACCGCGGTGTTCGCGGCGAAGGATTATCGGATGGCGATGGACGGGATGCGGGGCGCGGCATGATCAAACCAGGCCGGTGGGCACGGGATGCGCGCCGGGTCATGGCCGCGATGCCGGTGCTGCGGATGGGCCGGGTGCCGGACGCCCCGGCCCTGCCGGTGCGAGACCCTTGGCCGGGCGACCCGGCCCGCGGCGCCCGGCTGCTGCAGGACGAGATGGTGCTGTGCGGCGCCGTGCATCGGCTGGCGCCCGGCAATTGGGCCAGCACGCAAGGCCGCGAGTCGCTGCGCGCTGCGGCGCACGGCTTTGCGTGGCTGCGCGACCTCCGCGCGCTCGGCACGGATGCGGCCCGCACCCGCGCCCGCACACTGGTCGCCGATTGGATGGCCACACCCTCCCTGGAACGGCTGGCGCGCCGCCCGGACGTGACCGGCGCGCGGATCACCGCTTGGCTGGGCCATTACGACTTCTTCGCGGCCAGCGCCGACGACACGTTCCGCGCGCGGCTGATGGGCCGCCTCGTGGCCGATGCGCGCATGTTGGCGGCGTCCATGCCGGCGGAGGAGTTGGACGCCCGCGCGCTCACGGCGCTGAAGGGCCTGATCGCCGCGGCCGTGGCGCTGCCGGACCATGCGGCGTTCCTGACCCGCGCGCTGCGGTTCCTGCCCCAGGAGATCGCGCGGCAGGTGTTGCCGGACGGCTGCCATGTGGAGCGCAGTCCGGCCGTGCAGCTCGCGGCCTTGCAGGACCTGACCGAAATCCGCTCCTTGCTGCAGGCCGCGCAGGCGCATCCGCCGACCGCGCTGGCCTCGGCCATCGAGCGCATGGCGCCGGCGCTCCGCGCGTTCCGGCACGGGGATGGGGGGTTGGCGCTGTTCAACGGGACGAAGGAGGAGCAGGCCGCCCTGATCGACCTCGTGCTCAACCAGACCGGGCGCGGCGGCCGGGCGCCGGCCGGGCTGACGGAGGGCGGGTTCCACCGCTTGCAGGCCGGGCGCTGCGTGCTGGTCGTCGATTGCGGCGCGCCGCCGCCGCCCGGCATCGACCGGCTGGCCCATGCCGGCACCTTGTCCATCGAGGTCTCGGTCGGGCGCGACCGCATGATCGTGAACTGCGGCGCGGCGCCCGCGGCCGGCCCGGCCTGGCAGGACGCGAGCCGCGCCACGGCGGCGCACTCCACTCTGGTGATCGCGGACACCAACTCGTCGGAACTGCGCCCCTGCGGCATCGGCCGCCATCCGAACCAGGTGGAGGTGCAGCGGCAGGAAGCCAACGGCGCGCATTGGCTGGAAGCGAGCCATGACGGCTACCTCGCCTCCTTCGGCGCGCTGCACCGGCGCCGCCTGTACATGGCAGAAAGCGGCGAGGACATCCGGGGGGAGGACGCGGTGGAGGGTGCCGCGGCGCAGCCCTACGCCGTCCGCTTCCACCTACACCCGGCCGTGGGCGCCGCCTTGCAGCCGGACCACGAAACGGTGCTGCTCCGCCTGCCCGGCGGCAGCAGTTGGCGCTTGCGGGCGGAGGGCGTGCAGATGTCGCTGGAGGAAAGCGTGTACCTCGGCGGCCCCGACCCGCGCCCGGCCCAGCAGGTCGTGCTGGCCGGCAAGGCGGACGGCGCACAGCAGGTCAAGTGGGCGATCACCAAGGTGGCTTGAGGCCCGGCGCGGCCACTTTGTCCCCGATTCCGCCCATGCGCCACCTGGCGCTGGTGCAGCCGCGCGTCGGCATCGGCGACATGATCTGGCACTTGCCGCACATCCGGGCGCTGGCGCGGCACGTCGCCGGGCGCGTCACGCTGGTCACGCGCCCCCGGTCCATGGCGGACCAACTCGTCGGGCCGGAAGACGGGGTGCACGGCATCCTGTGGGTCGAGCGCGGCCAATGGAGTCCGGGCGGGCGGCACGAGGGCAATGCCGGGATGCTGCGGCTGGTCCGTGACCTGCGCACCCTCGGTTGCGACGGCGCGGTGCTGATGACTCGCAGCCGCAACCTGACCTTGGCCGTGCTGGCGATGGGCGTGCGGCACCGGCACGGCTACGGCATCGGGATGCAGCGCCGGGTGCTGCGGGGGCCGTTCCTGCCGCGGTCCGCTTGGAAGGGCCACCCCTATGACCAGGCGAGCGCGTGGATGGCGGCGGCCGGGATCGCGCTCGACCGGCCGGACCCCGTGCTGCACGTCCACGAAGCGGACCGGCTGGCGGCGATGCAGCGGCTCCGGGCAGGCGGCCCGGCGCCATCAGGCGGGTTCGTGGCGCTCGGCATTGCCTCGTCCGACGAGTGGAAGAACTGGGGCGCGGCGCATTTCGCGGCGCTGGCGGCGGCGCTGCTGGACGCCGGATGGCCGGAGGTGGCGCTGGTGGGCGGCCCGGCGGAGCAGGGCATGGCGGATGCGATCACCGCGGCGCTTGGCGCGCAGGCGGGGCGGGTCCGGCTGGCGCTGGGCTGGCATCTCAGGGAGGTCGCGGCGCTGCTGGCCGAAGCGGCATTCTATGTGGGCAACGACACCGCGGCGCTCAACATCGCGGCCGCGGCCGGCACGCGCAGCTACGGGCTGTTCGGCGCGACGCCGCCGTTGGGGCACAGCCCGCTGATCGTGCCCGTGCTGCCGCCGGGCGGGCTTGACCGGACGCACGGCATGGCCGGCATCACGCCGGCTGCCGTCCTGCAGGCGGTCAGCGAGGTCCCCCATCTGGCGTCGCGCGGCTGAGTGGGCGCACTGTGGCCATCGTGCAACAAACGCTTTTGGTTTGATAAAAGAACGAAATTAGCTGTTCGTTCATCACGTTTTCGTTATAATCTTCGGAGTGGGTTCTGACGGAAAGGTTGAACATGCCGAATTCAAGCTTCAGCGCCGGCTACCTCGCCGAGGTGGAGGGATCGCATCTCACGGCGGAGGCGCTGGCCGGCGCGGTGGTCGTGCACCTTTCGCGGGAAATCGCGAGCGAAACCGCGGCGGGCCGCAAGCCGCGGCGCATGTTCATCGAGTTGACGTTGGGCGAGGCGCTGCAGCACTGGCGCAACATGGGCGACATGCTCCGCATGGCGGGCGCGCTGGAGCGTCAGCCGGGCCACGCGGACGCGGCGGGCAACCTTTAGGAGCGTTCGACCGAACGTCCCGGCCGGTCAACCGCAGATCAGGCCCGTGCCCTGACCTGCGGCGGCGCGTCCCCGGCTTGCGGCGGCATCTCGATGTCGATCTCCAGCATCGAGACGTCCTCCGCGCGGTCCAGCTTGACGACCACCTTGTCTCGGTCGATCTGCATGTGCCGGGCGATCACCGCCAGGATTTCCTCCTGCAGCACCGCCACAAGCTGCGAATGGCTGCCGGAGCTTCCGGCGCCGCGCTCATGCGCCAGCAGGATCTGCAGCCGCTCACGCGCGACTGGGGCGGAGGTGGCGGGGCGCGTCTTGAAGATGTTGAGCAGGTAGTTCAAGCAACCCTCCGTCCAAACAGCTTGTTGAACAGGCCCTTTCTGTCCCCCGGCACGGCCATCGCCAGCTTTTCCCCCATCAGCCGCCGGACCGCGTCCGTGTATGCGCGGGCGGGCGGGCAGGCCGGGTCGGCGAGCGTGACGGGGGAACCCAGGTTGCTGGCGCGCAGCACGTCCTGGCTTTCCGGGATGATGCCTAAAAGCGGTATCGACAGGATTTCGAGGATGTCCTCGGTTTTCAGCATCTCCCCGCGCTTGGCGCGGGCCGGGTCGTAGCGTGTCAGCAACAGGTGCTTGTCCACGCGCTCTCCTTTCTCCGCACGCGCGGTCTTGCTGTCCAGCAGGCCGATGATGCGGTCGCTGTCGCGGACGGAGGAGATTTCGGGGTTGGTCACCACGACGGCCGTGTCGGCGTGATACATCGCAAGCTGCGCGCCGCGCTCGATGCCGGCCGGGCTGTCGCAGATCACCCAGTCGAACTTTTCTTTCAGCTCCTCCATGACCCGGGCGACGCCTTCGGAGGAAAGCGCGTCCTTGTCGCGGGTCTGGCTGGCCGGCAGCAAGTTCAGGGTTTCAAGCCGCTTGTCGCGGATCAGCGCCTGCGACAGCTTCGCGTCGCCCTGAACGACGTTGATCAGGTCGTAAACAACCCGGCGCTCCGCCCCCATGATCAGGTCGAGGTTGCGCAGGCCCACGTCGAAGTCGACCACGACCACCTTCTGGCCGGTTTGCGCCAGGCCCGCGCCGAGTGCTGCCGTTGAGGTCGTCTTGCCGACGCCTCCCTTGCCCGATGTCACGACCAACACCTTGGCCATCGCCGTCACCTCATGAACTGGGAATTAATCGAGCGCAGCGATTGCGATCTGGTCGCCGTCCAGCCAGACCTGCACCGCACGGCCCTGCAAGGCCGGGTCCATCTCGTCCGCCGTCTTGTACACCCCGTCGATGGCCAGCAGCTCCGCTTCCAGCCGGCGGCAGAAGATTCGCGCCGGCACGCCGCCGGGGCCGGACCCCAGCAACCCGGCGATGGCCCGGCCGCGCAGCGTGCCGTACACATGGATCGACCCGCCGGCGATCACCTCCGACCCCGACGCGACGGAGCCGATCACCGTCACGTCGCCGCCGGTGAAGGCGACGCTCTGGCCCGACCGCACGGGCCGGTCGAGCACCAGGGCGGGCGGCTCGCGCTCCGGCGGCGGCTCCGGCTCCGGCTCCGGCGGCGGATCACCCGGCACCAGCACCGGCAAGCCCACCGTGCGTCCGCCGGACAGCACGGGCGGCAAGCGGGGCAGCAACGGACCCAGCGCGGCCTCGTCCGCGTTCTCGATCCCGATGATGCGGATGGCGCGGGCGGCCAAGTCCTCGATCAAGGTCAGGAACCCGGCCTCTGCGCCGGCCAAACCCTCCAGGTCCAGCACAACCGGGCGCCCGTCGAAGAACCGGGGCGAGCGGGCGATCTGCGCGTCGAGCTGCGCCATCCACTCCACGAGCGGCTGATCCGGCATGAGCACGACGGCCATGAACGAACGGCCGCGGAGGCGCAGGAACGGACGGGGGCGGGCTGTGTTACTCACGGTTAACGGGCGTACTGGCACAAGCCAGGCCCGTCAACACGATTAGTTGCGGTTGACGACTCTTTTGCTTGCGGCCCGCTCCGCGCGGGCCGTGCCTGGGCGCCAGGTCCTTGCGTGCGCCGGTCTCGCGCGCCGCGCCGGCCTCAGCTACAAGCCGGCAGCAGCGGAGCGACTCCATGGCCCGACTCATTCCCACCATCGACCACGTCGTGATCAACGCCCGCGACCGGCTGGACGAGGCCGCGGCGACCTACCATCGCCTTGGCTTCTCGCTGACGCCGCGCGGGCATCACACGCTCGGCTCGGTCAACAACCTGGCGATCCTCGGCACTGATTACCTTGAGCTGCTGGCCGTGCCGCCCGGCGCGGATGGGCGGGCGGACGTGCTGGACTGGCCGGCGGGCCTGAACGGCCTGGCGTTCAAGACGTTTGACAGCGACGACGCTTTTGCGGCCCTGCAAGACGCCGGAATGCCGGTGCTGCCGCCCCAAGCGTTCTCCCGTCCCGTCGAGATGCCCGGCGGCCCGCGCGACGCCGCGTTCCGCACCGTGCGGCTGGAGCGTGAGGCGGCGCCCGCCGGCCGGGTGTTCTTCTGCCATCACCTGACGCCGGAACTGGTGTGGCACGATCCCTGGCGCCGCCATCCGAACGGCGCGCTGGGCATCCTGCGGGCCGTCATCTGCGCCGCCGAGCCGGCGATGCTCGGCGACCTGTTCGCCCGCATGTTCGGCGAGGAGCACGTGCGGCAGACCGCCGAAGGGTGCCGCCTCTTGGCCGGGCTGGCCAGCATCGACGTGGCGACCCCGGCGGCGCTCGACGCCGAGTTCGGCGCCGACGCGCCCGAGGCCGCGGGCCGCGACCAGTTCATGGCGGCGCTCACCCTGCGCACGCTGTCGCTGGACCGGGCTTCCCGCGCCCTGCGGGACGGCTGCATCGCGGCGGCGCAGGGAGAAGGCGGCATCACCGTCGCGGCGGGAGCGGCGTGCGGCGTGGCGCTGGCATTCCAGGAGTGAGGGCAGGGCACACTTGCCCGTGCCGGGGCGCAAAGGATCATTGGCCGTCGAGGGCAGTCACAGATGCCCCCGCCATATGAATTCTAATGTGCATGACGGAGGGTAAGTCGGATGGCACAAAAGGCCCGGTTGCCTCGGGGATGTCTTCGGGCCGGAAACAGCAGACAGGACCCATGACACTAAGACTTCCGCCAGTTCTTCGCGCTGTGGGTGCTCCATGCGGGTGATCGGCCTTGCCGGCTGGAGCGGCGCGGGCAAGACCACCCTGCTGCGCCGATTGATCCCGGTGCTGGTCGGGGAGGGGCTGCGCGTTTCAACCGTGAAGCACGCGCACCACGGCTTCGACGTGGATCAGCCCGGCAAGGACTCGTGGGAGCACCGGCAAGCCGGCGCCCAGGAAGTGCTGGTGGCGTCCGCCCACCGCTGGGCGCTGATGCACGAACTGCGCGGCGGCGCCGAACCCGAGCTTGCCGATCTGCTGGCGCGTCTCAGCCCCGTCGATCTCGTGCTGGTGGAAGGCTTCAAGCGCGGCGGACAGCCCAAGCTCGAGGTGTTCCGGGCCGCGAACGGCAAACCCCTGATCCATCCTACCGACCCCTCCGTGGTCGCGGTGGCGTCGGACGAGCCGGTGCCGGACCTGGCCTTGCCCTGGATGCAGTTGGACGACATTCCCGCCATTGCGGAGGCCGTGCAGGCGCTGGCGGTCCCGGTCGGCTGACGGCTGCTTCGCGCTCGGCGGCGCGCCGTTGATGCTGGATGCCGCCCAAGAGATGGTCGCCGCCGGGCGAGGTCTGTCCGTTGCCCGGGCCGGACGGAACGAACCCAGCGCGCAAGTACGGGATGGACGGCGCTGACACCCTTGTCTTGCTGACCAAGGCCAGCGGCTCGACCGCTTGGGCGGGCGGTGTCCCGCAGGCCTCGCTGTGGCATTCCCGCCCTATAGGTTGCTTTTCTGACACGATCCCGTTGCATTTTTCAGCGGTTGCGTCTATGTGCGGTGCAGCAGACTGCGACTGCTTGAGCCTTCCTTCTCCGGTGTCCTCGCGCGCAGAGAGCCGATGCCCAACACGGAAGCGCCTCCTCGCTCCCAAGGTTTAACCATATATCGCCTTGACCGAGTTTCAGCGGCAATTCCGCCGCGTCCCATGCCACGCAGGGCATTCCCCCAAGCGCCGCTTGCCTTCTCAGGAACGCGGCCCGACGACCCGGCGCCAGGAGGCGCCCTTCTTTATGACGACATTCGCCGACCTCAAGCTGTCTGAACCTTTGCTGCGCGCCCTTGAGACCGAGGGTTACACCACGCCCACGCCGATCCAGGCCGGCGCCATCCCGCATCTCTTGGAAGGCCGCGACCTGCTGGGCCTGGCGCAGACCGGCACGGGCAAGACCGCCGCCTTCGCCCTGCCGATCCTGCAGCGTTTGGACACCCGCCGGGTGCCCGCGCCGCCAAAGGGCTGCCGCGTCCTCGTGCTGGCGCCGACGCGGGAACTGGCGTCGCAGATCGACGAAAGCTTTGCGACTTATGCCCGGCATATGCGGCTGAGCCATGCCGTGGTGTTCGGCGGCGTGGGGCAGGGCCGCCAGGTGGACGCAATGCGCCGCGGCGTCGATGTGCTGGTTGCCGCACCCGGCCGGCTGCTGGACCTGATGGGCCAGGGCCACATCGAGTTGTCCAAGGTCGAGGTTTTGGTGCTCGACGAGGCCGACCGTATGCTCGACATGGGCTTCGTGCGCGACATCCGCCGCATCGTCGCCACCCTGCCGCAGGCCCGGCAAACCCTGCTGTTCTCCGCCACCATGCCGCCGAGCATCGCGGACCTCGCCGGCAGCATGTTGCGCAACCCAATTCGGGTCGAGGTGGCGCCGCCGTCCACCACGGTGGAGCGCGTCCGGCAGACCATGATGTTCGTCGATGAGGCCAACAAGAAGGCCGCCATCGAGAAGCTGGTGAAGTCGCCCAAGGTCGTCCGCGCCATCGTGTTCACCCTGATGAAGCACGAGGCCAACAAGGTCGCCGAGCATCTGACCAAGGTCGGCGTCGTTGCGGAGGCGATTCACGGCAACAAGTCCCAGGGCGCGCGGGAGCGGGCGATGGCCGGGTTCCGGTCCGGCGCGGTGAAGGTGCTGGTCGCGACCGACATCGCGGCGCGCGGCATCGACGTGGACGACGTGTCCCACGTCTTCAACTACGACCTGCCGAACGTGCCGGAAAGCTACGTGCACCGCATCGGCCGCACGGCACGCGCCGGGCGGGAAGGCCACGCGATCTCCTTGTGCAGCGCCGAGCAGCGGGCATGGCTGCGGGACATCGAGAAGGAGATCGGCGGGGCAGTCCCGGTGTTCAGCGACCACGAGTACCACTCGGAGGCCGCGCGTACCTCCACGATGCGGGCGCCGGTACTGGGCGGCGGCGGTGGCCGCGGGCAGGGGCAGCGCGGCGGTGGGTCGCGCGGGGCGCAGAACAGCAACCGGCGGTCGAGCGGGCGGCGGGCGGCTTAGGGGCGGCTTGGGCTGGGCCGGGCGTGGATCTCCTTGGGTGATGCGCCTGGCGTCCGGTTTGGGGCCAACTTTCCGGTAAGGGCTGAACATCCCGCCAGATGGTTCTTACTGTTTGGTGTCAGTATGGCATGTCAGGCCGATGACGCCGGCAGGTGCGCCAGGCGCGGCACCGGCGAGCCGAAGATGATCAGGACTTGAACGAAAAAACCAAGCGCCGCCAGCAGCAGGCACATCTCCGACCCGTACGCCTCGCCAACCACCGCCGCGAGCGCGGCGCCGACTGGCCGGGCACCGTAAGCCAGGATGGTCAGAGCCGACACCCGACCGAGCAGCCCTGCCGGGGTCACGGTTTGCCGCAGCGTCGTCGTGCTGACCGCCCACACCACTGGACCCGCCCCCAACAGGAAGAACGCTAGCCCAGCGATCACGGGCGAGGGCAGCGGGATCGTCAGCGCCATCAGAAGCGACGCCGCCAGGCCGCACAGCGGCCCGATGCCAACGACTGTTCCGAACGGCAAAGCGGCGACGATCCGCGACGCCAGCAGCGCACCTACGACCAGGCCGACGCCATAGGAAGCGAGCGTCAACCCGACCCCGAACGCCTCAAGGCCGAGGTGGTGAACGGCGTAGGGCACATAGGCCGCCTGCAGGACGAAGAAGGCCAGGTTGAACACCACCTGCGTCGTGAACACCGGCCGCAGCAAGGGGTGATGGAAGACAAAGGCCGCGCCTTCGCGCACCTCGACGAGCGGATGGCGTGGCAGCGGCTTGAGCCGAGCCGGCTCGCGTACGCCGGAGAGCAGGACCACGGCCAGAAGCGATAAGCCGGTTGCCGTCCCGAACGCCCAGTTGGCGCCGATCCACCCAACCAGCACCCCGCCTAGCGCCGGGCCAGCAACGAACGCCGTCGTCCGGGCGAGTTCAATGCGGCCGTTGGCTGCGGGCAATGCTTCCCATGGCACGAGCGAGGGGACCAAGGCCGGCGTAGCCACGCTGTAGGTCACGGTGCCCGCTGCACCGATGAATCCCAACAGTGCGAGCAAAGGCAAGGTAAGCAGGCCGAGACCCCCCAGGACGAGGATGAGGGCCAGGGACGCCGCGCGCAGCGCCTCCGCGGCGGCCAGCAGCCGAAGGCGTGATGTGCGGTCGGCCAGCAGGCCCGCCGGGATGGACAGCAAGAGGAACGGCAAGGTCTGCGCAGCCTGCAACAGCCCGGTCCCGCCTGTTCCCATGCCGAACACAAGAACTGCGACCAGCGATGCCGCGGACAGGGCAATCTGTTCCGCCGATTGCGCGGCAAGGCTGGACCATGCCAAGCGTAGGAACGCGGGCGCGAAGGTGGATTGGGTGTTCTGCGGCATGGGTGGCTCCGGTCAAAGAAGAGGCACCCCGACCGTGGCAGGGATAACCGGACCGACCACCCCGTTTCTTGCTCCCGTATTCAGGCAATGGGATGCCGTGCTGCTTGGGGACTGATTGTCTCGGAGTTGAAAAACCCAGGTCAGAATCAAGCGAGTAGAAAGCTATACTCTGAGCATTCGAAAGCTTTGCCAAGAGTGGCAGAAAACACACGGGTATACGGCAATCCATATCATGCGGATGGCCTACGGAGAAAATTGTTCTGCATTTTACTTATAACCAAGCGTTTTTCAACAGCCCCAAAGCCCAGCCCGCCACGCCCGCTCTGTCCATCAACTCAAAAGCCGATTATGGCAAACGGGACACCTTGATTCCCGTGCGGGAAAACGGACAAGCTCGTCAGCCTCCTCGTCCCGCCGTCCTCCGGTCTCCCGACACCCCAGCCTGCCGCTCCTTCTGGTCCGCCTCGAACAGCCCGGACAACTCGTCAGCCGCTTGCTTGGCACCCTGGATCAACTGCCGCTCGTCGTCATAAAAAGCGTGGCTCTCGATCAGGCTCTTCTCGTCATGGTCGCGGAAGAACGTCACGGCGCGCCGGGCCTCGTCCGGCGCCACCCCGAGGTCTTCCAACGCCATCTCGCTCAACCGAAGGCTGGAGTGAAAGGTTTCACGCACCAGGCGGTTCACGCCGCGGTCCATCAGCAGGTGGGCGTGCCGCCGGTTGCGGGCGCGGGCGAGCACGCGCAGGTGGGGAAAGGTGCGCCGGGCGACCTCGACCACCCGGAGCGTCTGCTCCATGTCGTCCAGCGCCACCACCAGCAGGCGGGCGTGCTCGGCGCCGGCGGCGCGCAGCAGGTCGGGACGCGACGGGTTGCCGTAATAAACCTTGGAGCCAAAACGGCGGATCACCTCGACCTGCTCCGAGTCCTGCTCCAGCGCGGTGAAGGCGATGCCGCGCATGTGCAGGATGCGCCCGACGATCTGGCCGACCCGGCCGAAGCCGCAGATGATGACCGGCGCGCCGTCGTCCTGGATCGCGTCATAGGCGGGCTTCGCCGCCTTCTGCAGCCGGGACACGACGAAGCGTTCGGACACCGCGAACAGCAAGGGCGTTGCGGCCATGGACAGCGCGATGGCCAGCGTCGCCCGGTCAAACGCCGCCTGCGTCAGCGCCCCGGCCGTGACGGCGGCGGAGAACAGCACGAAGCTGAACTCGCTGCCCTGCGGCAAGGCCAGCGCGAAGCGCAGCGCGGTCCGGTTCGATTGCCCGCCCAAGCGCCCCACACCGAACGCCGCCGCCACCTTCACGGCCATCACCCCGGGCACCATCATCGCAAACAACCCAGGCTCCTCCACCGCAAGGGCCAGGTTCGCGGACATGCCGACGGACAGGAAGAAGAAGCCGAGCAGCAGGCCCTCGAACGGCTCCACGTCGGCCTGCACCTCGTGCCGATACTCGCTGTCGGACAGCAGCACGCCGCCGATGAACGCGCCGAGCGAGGCGGACAGCCCGGCCGCACTCGCCAGCGCCGCCGACCCAGCGACGACGAACAGCGCCAGCGCCGTGAACACCTCCGGCGTGCGCGCGCCGCCGATGGCGCGGAACGCGGGCCGGATCAGGAAACGCCCGCCGGCCAGGATGATGGCGATGGCGCCGACGGCGCGGGCCAGTTCCAGCCACGGCACATGGTCGGGCGCAGCGGTCCCGCCCGCGAACAGCGGGACGGCGGCGACCAGCGGAATGAAGGCGAGGTCCTGGAACAGCAGCACCGCAAACGTGTCCCGGCCCGAGGGCGTGCCGAGCAGGTCGCGCTCGGCCAGCATCGGCAAGACGATGGCGGTGGAGGACAAGGCGATGCCCGCGCCGATGACCACCGCCGCCGGCCATGGCAGGCCCGTCCAATGCGCGGCGGCCGCCAGCACCGCGGCGGTGACGACCACTTGCACGGGTCCTAGGACGAACACCGCGCGCCGCATCACCCACAGCCGCTGCGGCCGGACCTCCAGGCCGATCAGGAACAGCAGCATGACGACGCCGAGTTCCGACACGCCGGCGATCTCATCGACATCGGTAATGAGGCGCAAACCGGACGGCCCGATCAGCGCGCCGCCCGCGAGGTATCCCAGCACGCTGCCGAAGCCCAGCCGGCGCGACAGCGGCACCAGGAGAACCGCCGTTGCCAGCAGGATGGCGATGGTGAGGAGCATGGTCGGTCTGATCCCTGATGAAGCCCGCGGCGCGGCGCCGCGGGGAGCCGGCCTATGACGCCGCCTACGCCCGCGCTTCCAGGGCGCCGCTGCCGATGCGCCCCACGCCCGCCTCGCCCATGGCCCGCCAAGCGTTGTCCAGCGATCCCCCCATGTCGATGGCCCGGCACGCATCCTCGATCACATAAGCCTCGAACCCGGCCGCCGCGGCGTCCATCGCGCTCCAAGCCACGCAGAAGTCCGTGGCCAGCCCCGCGAGGAACAGCCGGCGCAGGCCGCGCTCCCGCAGGTAGCCGGCGAGGCCTGTGGGTGTGCGCCGGTCCGCTTCGGTGAAGGCGGAATAGCTGTCCACCCCGGCGCGGAACCCCTTGCGCACGACCAGCTCCGCCCGCGGCAGGTCCAGGCCGGGCGCGAACCCGGCGCCGTCGCTGCCCTGCACGCAGTGGGTGGGCCACAGCACCTGCCGCCCGTATGGCAGCTCGATCTGCTCGAACGGCGCCCGGCCGGGATGGTTGGCGGCGAAGGACACGTGGTCCGCCGGGTGCCAATCCTGCGTCAGCAGCACGTGAGGGAACAGCGTGCCCAGCCGGTTGATGGACGCCACCACGGCGTCGCCGCCGGGCACCGCCAGCGGCCCGCCGGGCAGGAAATCCCGCTGCACGTCCACCACGAGCAGCACGTCACCGGGCAACAAGCGCATGTTCGGAAGCCTCCTTGTGCCGGCCCGGTCGTTTTACGCCGCGGCCCGGCCGAATCTTCCCTAAGCTACCGCAAGGAGGCGGGCATGGCAGGGGGAGAGGCAGTGCATTTTAGCGGCCCGATGCGGGAAGCGTTGGTAATCCTGGGGGCTGCCGCCGTGGTGATCCCGCTGTTCCACCGCATACGCATCAGCACGGTGCTCGGCTTCATGCTGGTGGGGCTGTTGCTGGGGCCGTCCGGCCTGGGGGCGCTGGCCGGCCAGGCGCCATGGTTGTCAGCCGTGACGATGTATGACCGGGAGCGAATCGCGGCGGTGTCCGAACTGGGCGTGGTGCTGCTGCTGTTCATGATCGGGCTTGAGCTGTCGTTCGAGCGCATCGTGACCATGCGGCGCCTGGTGTTCGGGCTGGGCGCCCTGCAGGTGTCCGCCTGCGCGCTGCTGGTGGGCGGTTGCGCGGCGCTGCTCGGCGTGGCGCCGCCGGGTGCGGCGGTGATCGGCTTGGCGCTCGCCATGTCGTCCACCGCGGTGGTCGTGCAGGTGCTGGCCGATGAGCGGCGGGTCACCGGGCTGGTCGGCCGGGCCAGCTTCGCCGTGCTGCTGTTCCAGGACTTGGCCGTGGTGCCGGTGCTGTTCACCTTGGGCGTGCTGGGCCGGGACGGCGCCGGGGGGTGGGGCGCCTTTGCGCTGGCGGTGGGGCAGGCGCTGGCGGCGGTGGTCGGCTTGGTGGGGCTGGGCCGGCTGGCGCTGCGCCCGCTGTTCCGCGGCGTGGCCCGCACCCGCAGCCCGGAGCTGTTCATGGCCGCCTGCCTGCTGGTGGTGCTGGGGACCGGGCTGGCCGCCGCGGCGGCGGGCTTGTCGATGGCGCTGGGCGCGCTGATCGCCGGGCTGCTGCTCGCGGAAACCGAGTACCGCCGGCAGATCGAGGTGACGGTGGAGCCGTTCAAAGGGCTGCTGGTGGGGGTGTTCCTGATTTCGGTCGGGCTTGCGGTCGATCTCGGCCGCGTGGCGGCGCAGCCCGTCGCGGTGCTGGGGGCGGCGGTGGGCCTCGTGGCGCTCAAGGCCGGCGTGATCGCGGCGCTGGGCCGCGCCGTGGGGCTGCGCTGGTCGGTGGGGGTGCCGACCGGGTTGCTGCTGGGGCCGGGGGGCGAGTTCAGCTTCGTGATCCTGGGCCTGGGCGCCGGCACGGGGCTGATCGGCGCGGATTTGGCGGGCTTCGCTTTTATCGTGGCAGCGCTGACCATGGCGACGATCCCCCTGCTGTCCCGGCTCGGGGCGCGCTTCGCAGCGCCCCGTGCGGCGCCGGTCGATCCCGGCCTGCTGCCGCCGGACATGGAGGGCGACGCGCCGCAAGTGATCCTGGCCGGGTTCGGCCGGGTGGGGCGCACCGTCGCGGCGCTGCTGGACGCCCATCGCATCCCGTATGTCGCGCTGGACAGCGACGCCGCCCGGGTGGGCGCGGGCCGCCGGGACGGCCGCCGCGTGTACTACGGCGACGTGATGCAGCCCGAACTGCTGCGCCGCGTCGGCCTGGGCGCCGCCCGCGCGCTGGTGGTGACGGTGGACGACCGGGTGCGCGCGGACGCGGTGGTGCGCGTCGCCCGGGCCGAGCGGCCGGACCTGCTTATCGTGGTGCGGGCGCGGGACGGGCGGCACGCGGCGCAGCTTTATGCCCTGGGCGCGTCGGACGCGGTGCCGGAAACCATCGAGGCCAGCTTGCAACTGGCGGAGGCCGTGCTGGTCGATCTCGGAATCCCCATGGGGCCGGTCCTGGTCTCGATCCACGAGAAGCGGGCGGAGTTCCAGGCGGAGATCAAAGCCGCCGTGCCCGGCGCTCCCGTGCGTGCGCTGGGGCAGACGCGGCTGCGGCGCAACTCCGGCCCCGCCCCCGGGTTAACCGCGCATCCAAAAACGGAGACCCGCCATGCCGCATCAGAAAACCAAGTCTGACAACGACACCAGCACCGCACGCTCCGCCAAGGCGCAGAAGGCGGACGAGGTGCAGGCCGCTGGCAGCGCCAAGGCCGACGCCGGCCACCCCGTGGTAAACGAGGGCGGCAAGGCACCGTCGCCCAAGGCCGCCAAGGGCGCGCCGATGCCCGCCACGTCCCGCGCGGCGGCGGACGGCACGCCGGAGGAGGGCACCAGCTCCGCCACTGCCGGCAAGGCGGAAAAGGAAGCCGCCCACCGCAAGGCGGAGCTGACACAGGAGCAGCACGGCCGCGGCCACCGCAAGTCGGAGTAGCGCGGGCGGGGCGAAGCCGGGGCGCACCGTGGACGTGGACGGCTTCGACCTTGCGCAACTGACGCCCGGCTTCCTGGCGGACCCTTACCCGACCTACCGGGCGTTGCGGGAGCGGGCGCCGGTCAAGCGGATGCCGGACGGCAGCCTGTTCCTGACCCGGCACACCGACCTGTCGCGGGCGTACCGGGACACCCAATCCTTCAGCAGCGACAAGGCGGTCGAGTTCCGGCCGAAGTTCGGCGACACGCCGCTCTACGCGCACCACACGACAAGCCTCGTGTTCAACGACCCACCTCGGCACAGCCGGGTGCGTCGGTTGATCGCCGGCGCCCTGACGCCCCGCGCCATCGCCGGCATGGAGGCCGGGCTGGTGGCCATCGTGGATCGCCTGCTGGACAGGCTGGCGGCGCGGGGGAGGGGGGACCTGATCGCCGATTTCGCGGCGGCCATCCCCATCGAGGTCATCGGCAACCTGCTCGGCGTGCCCACGGCCGAGCGAGAACCGTTGCGGGGATGGTCGCTGGCGATCCTGGGCGCGCTGGAGCCGGTGGTGACGGCGGAGGCCGCGGCGCGTGGCAACCAGGCAGTGACTGAGTTCCTGGCCTACCTGCAAACGCTGGCCGCCGACCGCCGCGCCCGGCCGGGCGACCCCGAGCGGGACGTGCTGACCCGGCTGTTGCAGCCGGACGCCGCCGGCGAGCGGCTGACGGAAGCGGAACTGCTGCACAACTGCATCTTCCTGCTGAACGCCGGGCACGAGACGACCACCAACCTGATCGGCAACGGCCTGGTCGCGCTGGCGCAGCACCCGGCGGAGCGGGCGCGGCTGCTGGCCGATCCCGGCCTCCTGCGCAGCGCCGTGGAGGAGGTGCTGCGCTTCGAGAGCAGCAACCAATTGGGCAACCGGATCACAACCGTGCCGGTCGAGATCGGCGGCGTGGCTTGCTCGGCCGGCACCCCGGTCACGCTCTGCATCGGCGCCGCCAACCGCGATTCGGAGGTTTTCGCCGATCCGGACCGCTTCGACATCGGCCGTTCGCCGAACCGCCATCTGGCCTTTGCCGCCGGCATCCACCAATGCGTCGGCATGAGCCTGGCCCGGCTGGAAGGCGCCGTGGCCATTGGCCGCTTCGTGGGGCGCTTCCCGCGCTACGCCCTGGCCGGGCCGCCGGTGCGCGGGATGCGGGTGCGGTTCCGCGGATTCGCTTCTGTTCCCGCCACCCTGAACGGGTAGGATACCGGCATGGGGGCGTGTCGATGAGTGCACAAGGCGTTGGGCGTCGGGCCGTCCTGGCGGGCGCGGCGATGCTGGCTGGGCCGGCGCGGGCGCAGGCGGCCCCGGTCCGCATCGGCGTGCTGACGGACGAGGCCGGGCCGTATGCCAGCAGCGGCGGCGCCGGGTCGGTGGCGGCGGCGCGCATGGCGGTGCAGGACTTCGGGGCCACCGTGCTGGGCCGCCCGGTCGAGGTGATCCGCGCCGACACCCAAAACAAGCCGGACGTCGCCGGCAGCATCGCCCGCGAATGGTATGACGGCGGCGTGGACGCCATCACCGACCTTCCCGTCACCCCGGTCGCCGCGGCGGTGCAGCAGGTGGCGCGGGAGAAGGGGCGCACGGTGCTGATCACCGCAGCCGCCGTCACCGAGTTCACCTCCAAGACCTGCGCGCCCGTGAGCAGCCATTGGGCGGACGACACCCACGCTTTGGCGGTCGGCACCGCCAAGGTGCTGACGGAGGGCGGGGGCAAGACCTGGTATTTCATCACCGTCAACTTCAGCTTCGGCGAGACGCTGCAGGCCGAGGCGGCCCGGGTGATCGAGGCGGGCGGCGGCAAGGTGATGGGCGGCACCAAGTTCCCGATCGGGAACACCGACTTCTCCTCCCAGCTCGTCCAGGCCCAGACCTCCGGCGCGGAGGTGATCGGGCTGGCGAGCGTGGGCGGCGACCAAGTGAACCTGTTGAAGCAGGCCGCCGAGTTCGGGATGCAGACCGGCGGGCCGCAAACCCTGGCCGGGTTCCTGGTTTACTTGACCGACATCCACGCGCTGGGGCTGGACGTGGCGCAGGGCCTGCGCTTCCCGACCAGCTTCTACTGGGACCAGAACCCGGCGTCGCGCACCTTCGGCCAGCGGTTCATGGCGGAGCGCCGGGCGATGCCGACGCAGAACCAGGCCAACGTGTATGCGGCGACCACGCACTTCCTGCGCGCGATGGCGCAGGCCGGCACGCAGGACGCGCTGGCGGTTGGCCGGGCGATGCGCGCCTTGCCGGTCGCTTACTTCGGCGCGGACACCACGATGCGGGCGGACGGGCGGGTGCTGCATGACCTGACGCTGTATCGCGTCAAGGCGCCCGGGGAGAGCAAGGCTGCTTGGGACTACTTGACCCCGGTGGGGCGCGTTGCGGCGGGGCAGGCGTTCCTGGCGATCAACCCGGCCTGCGACTAGATCAGCGACCCTGCTCGGCGGCAGATCAGTCCTGCGGCGACAGCACAGGGTTGGGTGTGTCCGTGCGCGATCCCTTGCGCGATATCATCACGCGATGAAGCATCTCGCTGGCCCAATGGCGGACATAGCCCAGATGCCGCTCCCCGGCCGCGTCGGTGAATTCCTCCGCATCTTCGGTCGTGTTGGCGACGAAGCAAAGCATACTGGCTACTTCCTCCAGGGATTGCTGCGGCAACTGCGCGATCAACGCTGCAACCGACATTTCCAGGACGAGAAGGCGGGCTTCGGCTGAGGAAAAATCCTGGGCATCCATCGATGAGGGGCACCTTCGGTTCGAGTCGTGCGGACGCGCCAGCCAAGGGCATGACTCCTGGATCATCGCCGCTGCCCCTCAATTATCATGCGGGTTGATTGACTCACAAGAAGTTAATACAACTCTAGATTTAGGATTTGCCAACCATGTCCACGCGGTTGGTCATTTGGAAGCCCAGAAAGTGATCGGGATGCCACGTGCGGCCGCAGGCCGTGAATGCTAGAAATCTGGCCGGACCCATGATTGGCAGCCCACCGGGCCGCGTCGGCTGCATCTGGACGCCAAAGGGAAACAGCATGTCCCAGCTTGCTCTCGCTCCTCAGTCCGTGGCCGTCGTCACCGGCGGCGCGTCCGGGATCGGCCTTGCCGCCGCCAGCCGTTTCGCCGCCATGGGCCTGCGCGTCTGCATCGCCGACCTCGGCGGCGACCGGCTTTCCCAAGCCGCCGAAGCGTTATGCGCCTTGGCCCCCGACGGCCCGGCCGGCGTCATGGCGTGCCCCACGGACGTAAGCCGCGCCGAGGACCTCCACCGCTTGGAAGCAGCGGTTTGCGAACGGTTCGGCGGCACCGATCTCCTGATGAACAACGCCGGCGTGCAGCCCGGCAGCGCCGTGTTCGGCCCGGCCGAGGCCTGGGACCGGGTGATCGGCGTCAACCTCTGGGGCGTCATCCACGGTTCGCGCGCCTTCGCACCCGGCATGATCGCCCGCGGGCGGCCGGGGTGCATCATCAACACCGGGTCCAAGCAGGGCATCACCACGCCGCCCGGCGACCCCGCCTACAACGTGTCCAAGGCCGGGGTGAAGGCGTTCACCGAGGCGCTGCAGCACGAGTTGCGGAACACGCCGGGCTGCCGCGTCACCGCGCACCTGTTGATCCCCGGCTTCGTGTTCACGCCGCTGACCGCGAACGGCCGGACCGCGAAGCCGGACGGCGCCTGGACGCCGGAGCAGACGGCGGACTTCATGGTGGACCGCCTCGCGGCCGGCGATTTCTACATCCTGTGCCCGGACAACGACGTGTCCCGGCCCGTCGATGAGCGCCGCATCCTTTGGGCTGCTGGCGATATCGTCGAGAACCGCCCGCCCTTGTCGCGCTGGCACCCGGACTACGCAGCGGCGTTCAAGGCGTTTGCGGACCGCAAGGGCTGATCGAACACCGCCCGGAGCGCCAACGGTTCTACCTGCCATCGTCACGCCTGCGGCTTAGGCGGGTGTCCGCCGCTTTCCATCCATGACGGATGACGCTCCGCTCATCCGTCACCGGCTGCCCCGGACAGATTGGACCATCCGGCCGTTGGCATCAAAGGCCCAGCGCGGCACGGACGGCAGCGGGGCCGTCCTTGCCGTCAAAGGTCGTCACCCCGTCCAGCCAGGCATCGAGCTGGCCCGGGTTGGCCTTCAGCCATCCGCGCGCCGCCGCCATGCCGTCCATGCGTTGGCTGCTGATCGCCGTCATCAGCGCGTTCTCCATCGGCACGGTGAAGCTGAGCTGGCGGAACAAGCGGTCCACGTTCGGGCACTGCGCGGCGTAGCCATTGCGGGTCAGCGTGTTGATGGTGGTGCTGCCGTAATCCGGGCCGAAATACTGCTCGGCGCCCTGCAGATAAGCGATGCGGAACCGCTCGTTCATCGGGTGCGGCTCCCAGGCGAGAAAGGCGATCCATTGCTGGCTGCGCTGCGCCCGCTCCACCTCGCCGAGCATGGCCTGCTCGCTCGACTCAATCAGCTTCCAGCCTTTCAGCCCGTCCTCGCCGGCGGCCAACATGCGCTGGATGTTCTGGTTGGCCGGCGCCCCGGCCTCGATGCCGTAGATGCGCTTGCCGAACTTGTCGGCGTGGGGAGCGAGGTCGGCCACGCTGCGCACGCCCGCCGCGGCTACGTAGTCGGGCACGGCCAGGGTGAACTTCGCGTGCTGCAGGTTGGGACGCGCCACGACCAGCTTGTTCTCCTTCAGCAGCGGGTTGATGAAGTTCGACTGCGCCGGCATCCAGTTGCCGAGGAACACGTCGAGCTGCCCGGACGACAGCGCCTGGAACACGATCGGCACCGACAGCGTGTTCACCGCCTGCTTGTAGCCGAGCGCCTTGAGCAGCGTGCCGGCGACGCCGTTGGTCGCGGTGATGTCGGTCCAGCCCGGGTCGGCCATGCGCACGGTGGCGCAGGACGCCGGCTCCGCCGCGTGGGCGCCTGTCCAGACTGCCAGGGCCGCCACCGCCGCCAGGGGCGTTTTCATAAGCTGCATCGTGCCGTCCTCCAGAGAGTCAGACGGTAGCAGCCCCGGCCCGGGGGAAGCGAGCCATCGCTTCCAAATCATCGAGCTTCACGCCGTTGCGGATGTAGAGCCGGCTCGCATCGCGGACCGGCTGATGGTCCCAGGGGGTCGGCGTCCCCTGCCGCAGCGCCTCCGCGACGAAGCGGCGGCGGCGCTGGCTCGCCAGCACGTCCCGATGCAGGCCCGGAAGATCCCAGCGGCACGTGACCTCGGCGCGGAACGCGGCGACAGCGGCGGCATGGCGAGGGTCGGCCGCGAGGTTCACCCGTTCGTCCGGATCGGCCGCCAGGTCGTAAAGCTGATCGGTATCAGCGGGGGAATGCACGAACTTGGCCGTCCCGCGGCGCAGCATCACGATCGGCGCGAGCGCGCCTTCCGCCAGGTACTCTCCCAGCACCTCCCCGTGCCCCGCGCCGCCCGATAGCTGCGGCAGCAGCGAATGGCCGTCGAGCGGCGTCGCATAGTCCGGCGCCAGGCCGTCCCCGGCGACCTCCGCCAGCGTCGGCAGGATGTCGGCGAGCGAGACCGGAGCCTCCCGGCGACCGGCAGCGAACAAGCCGGGCGCGTGCACGACCAACGGCACCCGGCACGCCGCCTCGAAAAAACTCATCTTGTACCATAGCCCGCGCTCCCCGAGCATCTCCCCATGGTCGGCCAGCAGGACCACCACCGTGTCCTGCTCCAGCCCACAGCCTCGCAGCGCCGCCAGCAGCATCCCCACCTGGTCGTCCACGAAGGCGCACGCGCCGTAGTAGGCCCGGCGCGCGGCGCGGACCTGCGCCTCCGTCACCTCCTGCTCGTCGGTGGCGCAGACCCGGCGCAAACGGAGCGAGTGCGGGTCCGCCAACACCTCCTCCCGGCGCACCCGCGGCATGTCCACCTCCGCGTCGCCATGGCGGCTCCACCAGGGGTCGGGGATGGTGAAGGGGTCGTGAGGGTGGCTCAGCGACACCACCATGAGGAACGGGCGCGCGTCGCCGCCGCGGGCGATGTCGAACAGGCGCTGCCGGGCGCTGAACGCCACCTCCTCGTCGAAATCGATCTGGTTGCTCCGCACGCACGGCCCGGCGAGCGTTACGCTGTCCATGTTGTGATACCAGTCGAGCCGCACGTCGGGATGCCGCCAGTCCGGGGTCCAGCCGTAATCGGCCGGGTAGATATCGGTGGTCAGCCGCTCCTCGAAGCCGTGTAATTGGTCCGGCCCGCAGAAGTGCATCTTGCCGGCCAGGATCGTGCGGTAGCCGGCGTGGCGGAGGTAGTGGGCAAAGGTCGGCGCCTGCGAGGGGAACTCGGCGGCGTTGTCATAGGCGCCGGTAGCGGAGGGTAGCCGGCCCGACATGAACACGGCGCGCGACGGGGCGCAGAGCGGGCTGTTGCAGTAGGCGGCGCCGAACACGACGCCGCACTCCGCCAGGGCATCCATATGCGGCGTCTGGGCCACCCGATTGCCGTAGGCCGGCAGGGCGCCGGCCGTGAGCTGGTCGGCCATCAGGATCAGGATGTTCGGCCGTCGTGCCATGGGGTCCTTTGCCGGCGCCCCGGCGCAGCTTCCAAAGCATCATAGGCCGTGCCGGGCTTAAGCGTGAAGGGGCGGCGCCTGCGTCAGCGCCGCGCGGACACGCCCAGCTCTGTTTCCAGCTCGGCGATCCGTTTCTGCAAGCTTTGCCGCAGCGACGCCGCGCTGTGCGACTTCATGCCGGCCAGCGTTTCCCGGAGTTCGCGGAGCAGCTTTTCCTTCTCCTGCCGGGACCGCTTCACCGGCTGGTTGTCCGAACGCTGGCCTTCAAAGGCGCGCATGGCTTGTTCTCCTCGATGGTTGCAACGGATCGGGCGGGGCGGCCCCACCGCCCGGGGCGCTACCTGTCCGCAAGCGCCCTGATATCCAACCCGGCGCGGTAAACGCCGATCATTGCCTTGGCCGTGGTGCAGGCGGTGCTGAGCAGATCACGGCGCTTCCCGAGTCTTGCTTTGTTGTCGTTGAACATAGTCCGACGATGCAATCAGGTGCAACTTGAGCACGCCAGCCGCGGCGCGCGTTTCGTCATGTGCCCCGCCCATCGACCGTCCCACCCTTCATTCGGAGACTGCCATGCCTGACCAGCCGCGTTTCGAGCTTTATGCCTTCTGGCGCACCTCGGCGACCTACCGGGTGCGGGTCGCGCTCGACCTCAAGGGGCTGGCTGCGCAGGAACGCTTCGTCAACGTGGATGCCGGGGAGCAGCGCAGCGAAGCGTTCCTTGAGATCAACCCGCTCGGCGGAGTTCCCGCCTTGGTCGAAGCCGGGTTGCCGCCACTCACCCAATCCATGGCGATCCTTGAGTACCTCGACGAGATCGCCCCGCACCCGCCCTTGCTGCCCTCCGATCCACAGGGGCGTGCCCGGGTGCGCTCGGTTGCGGCGATGCTGGCAACCGACACCCACCCGCTGATCACGCCGCGGATCAAGCGCTACCTGGTGGAGCAAGGTTTCGACGACGCGGCCTGGCGCGCGTGGCAAACCCAGTGGTTCTCGACCGGGCTGCGCGCGGTGGAGCGGCGGCTTGCGTCGGAAGGCCACGGCCGGTTCTGCCACGGCGACGCCGTGACAATGGCCGACATCGTGTTGATGAGCATCATCGTCGTGGCCCGCGTGTTCAAGATCGAGGTCACGGACACGCCGACCATCGACCGCATCGCGGCGCTCTGCGAAACGCAGGAGGTGTTCGCCAAGGCTGATCCGATGCGGCAGGAAGGCGCGCCGCGGCCCTGATCGCAACCCTGGACATTTGGGCAAAGCTGGCGCCAAGCGCGTGTTCTGCCCGGCTTGCAGGCCGAACGCAGCCGCCGAAGGCGTCCAAATTTTGCTATGGACCGCAATACTCATGACATGTAACAAATTATACACTGTATTGTCCTCAAACAGTCATGAGGTGGGCGACGGTGGCTCGATCGTCTGGGGTAAGGGCGTCAGGTTTCGTCCAGAGTACGTCGCCGGGCCTCACGAGGTCCGAGACCGTTTACGGGATCGAACGCCCAAGCACGGCAGGCTCCGTGCCGGGGAGTCGTCGCGCCCTCGCATGGGTCGGCGCCGGCTTGTTGGGCGGGCTGCTTTGCTGGCAGGTCGTCGCCAACCACTTCGCGCTGTCGCGGCAGGCCGATGCGTATGTGTCCACGGCGATCAACCACTGGGCGTCGTGCAACGAAGTCATCAACCATGCGGTATACGTCGCAGGCCAGACCGACTTCCTGACCGGCGCGCTGATGGTGGCCCTGGTCTATTATTGCTGGTTCAGCCATGCGACGGCGGAGTCGCGGATGCGGCTGCTGCTCGGGTTCGGCGCGGTGCTGGTGTCGGGCGTGGCCAGCCGGCTCCTGCAGGTCTCGCTGCCGCTGCGGCTGCGGCCGATGCACGCCTGGGACAGCGGGTTCAACCCGCTTCCCGGCATTGACCCGGCGCTTGCAAATTATTGGGGCTCTTTCCCCAGCGACCACGCGGCGCTGTTCTTCGCGCTGGTCGCGGTTGTTTGGGGGCAGTCTCGGCGGCTCGGCCTGCTTGCGGCGTGCAGCGCCCTGTTCGGGGTGCTGCCGCGGATTTATCTCGGCCTGCATTACCTCAGCGATGTGGTGGCCGGGGCGGCGCTCGGCGTAGGTCTCGTGTTCATGTTCGGACGGTTCGGGCCGCGCACGCTGGCGCACTGGGCGCTCGCGTTGCAACAGAGGAGACCGGGCCTGGCCTACGGCGTGGCGTTCCTCATGAGCTTCGAGGTTGCGACGCTGTTCGAGGATGTCCGTCAGGTCGGACGCGGCATCCCAGCGGTGTTGCGGCAGTTCGGCCTGTAAGGCTGCGCCCGTCGGTGACGGCCAGCCCGCGGCGGTCCGTGGGCAGCCGCCGCCATGGCGTCCGTCGCGTCGAGTTGCAAAGCGCACGCCGGACACGTCCTATGCTGCCCTGGCACTCGCCGGCTCGCGGAACTGCATAGGACGCTTCAACCATGGTGACAGCCTACCTTGCCGGCCCGGACGTGTTCCTGCCCGACGCTGTGGGCCACGCCCGCCGCAAGGCCGAACTCTGCGAGCGCCATGGCATTGAGGGCTTGTCGCCGTTGAACGAGGACGTAGCCAGCCTCCAGGCCATGGGCGAGGAGGACGCCTGGGCCGCCATCTACCGCAAGGACATCGCGATGATGGAAGCGTGCGACGTGGTGATCGCCAACCTCACGCCGTTCCGCGGCGCTTCCGCCGACAGCGGCACCTTGATCGAGGTCGGCTGGTTCCTCGGCCGCGGACGCCCGGTGTTCGGCTATTCCAACAGCGCCACCCCCTTCGCCGAACGCTGCCGCCAGCAGGTCGCGGCGCTGCCCGACCCGCTGCCCGGCCTGAGCGTCGAGGGCTTCGGCCTGCCGGACAACCTGATGATCCAGGGCGCGGCGGTGCAGGGCGGCGGCCATCCGGTGGTCCTGCCGCATGATGGGCGGGACCGGCCCTTCGACTCACTGGAGGTGTTCGAGGCCTGCGTGGCGCTCGCCGCCCGGCGTCTGCAGGGGTAGGACATGGCCCGCAAGATCATCATCGACACCGATCCCGGGCGGGACGACGCCGTTGCCATCCTGCTGGCCCTGGCGGCGCCGGGGGAGCTTGAGCTGCTTGCCTTGGTCGCGGTGGCGGGGAACGTGCCGCTCGCCCGCACGGAAAGCAACGCGCGCCGCCTGTTGGAGTTGGGCGGACGCCCGGACATCCCGGTTTATGCCGGGTGCGCCCGCCCGCTGGTGCGCCCGCCCATCACCGCCGAGCATGTCCATGGCGACACCGGCCTGCACGGCCTCGTCCTGCCGGAGCCGCAAGCGCCGCTGCGGCCGGAGCATGGGGTGGATTACCTGATCGGGGCGCTGCGCGCAGGGCAGCCCGGGGAGATCACCCTGTGCCTGCTCGGCCCCGCGACCAATCTGGCGGTGGCGCTGGTCAAGGCGCCCGACATCGGCCCGCGCATCGCCGAAGTGGTGTGGATGGCCGGCGCGCGCAGCGAGGGCGGCAACGTTTCCCCGGCGGCGGAGTACAACGTCCATGCCGACCCGGAAGCGGCGCGGGTGGTGCTGGACAGCGGCATCCCGCTGACGCTGCTGCCGCTCGACCTCACCCACCAGGTTCGGATGAGCGACGCGCGGCTCGGCCGGCTGCGGCGGATCGACACGGCGGCGGCGCGGGCGGTGGCGGCGCTGTTCTCCGGGGCGGACGGCGCGGCGCTGCATGGGGGGCGGGGCGACCCGCTGCACGACCCTTGCGTGATCGCGCACCTGCTGCGCCCGGGCCTGTTCGCCGGGCGGGCGGTCAACGTGGCCGTGGAAACGGCAAGCCCCTTGACCCTCGGCATGACCGTGGCCGACTGGTTCGGCGTCACGGGCCGCCCGGCCAATGCCAACTGGCTCAACCAAGCGGACGCCGACGGCTTCTTCGACCTGCTGTTCGAGCGGCTGGCGCGACTGGCTTGATGCGCGCGGTGCTGCCCGTCAGCGCACCATCGCCTGCATCCCGCGTTCGAGGTGCTCGGTCAGGCGGTCGATGCTGGCGAGCAGGGTTTCGCTGAGGTCCGCGATGCTGTCCTGGCCTGCCGCGGCGCCGGCTTGCGGCAGCGCGGCCTGTAGGCCCGCCCAGGCTTGGGCCGCCTGGCCGACTTCCCGGCTGATCTCGGCGTTGCTGAGCGGCAGGGTTTCGAGGTAGGCGAAGCCGTCCACCAACTCGGCCACTGCCGACTCCAGGCTGGCCCACGCGGCACCGCCCGCGCTGCCGCCGAGCAGGGCGCCCATGAGCGCCGCCTTGGCCACCCGCTGGGACAACATGCGTTGCCGGCCCGCGACGTTGATGACGCGCAGCGCCGCCGCGAACCCGGCGATCTCCAGGTTGGCCGTCAACTGCTCCGCCCGCAGCAGCACCTGCTCCGCCAGCCGGTCCACTTCCGCCAGCCGCCCGGCCCGCGGCGCCGTGCGCAGGGCTTGGCGCAGCTCCGCCCAAGGGACCATCACGGCGTCGAGCAGGTCGCCGAAGGTCGGCTTGGACAGGCTGCGTCCCAGGCTGTCCAGGTTGCCATCGACGTGGCCGAGCGAGGCCGCGAACAGCCGCCGCGTTTCCTCCGGCCGGATGCCCGCGCAGAACAGCGCGTATAGCTTCACCAAACGCTGAGACAACATGCGGAGCTGGCCCGCGCGGTTGATCGCCTCCGCGTAGCGGGCGGAGTCGATGACCCGCTGCGACACCTGGCCGATGCGCTGCTTCGTGTGCATCGCCGTGCTGCGCAAGGCCCGGAACGCTTCCTCCTCGCGCAGTTGGCGCGCGCCCATTAGGATGCCCTTGGCGCGGTCCACCAGCTTCCGCTCGGCGAAGCGCTGGTTCACCTCGCTCAGCTCCTTGCGGAGGAGCTGGTCGTGATGGAAGCGCGCCTGGGCCAGGTGGATCACCGAGCGCAGCCGGCTCTGGCTATAGCCGTTCACGATATAGGCATGGACGTCCGAGCGGGTCGCAAGCGCGATCTTCTCCGCATCCGGATCGGTGGTGAACACGATCACTGGCCGGGGCGCCGCGGCGTTCACCGCCATTGTGCTCGAAAACAACGCATATTCTGGGTGTTCTTCGTAGATCACGACCAGATCAGGCGCGGTTTTAACCACGTCCTGCAACAGCGTTGAGCATTCGCCGGCTTGCAGCACCCTGACCCCAACGGCGTCGAGGTCGTCGGAAAGCGGCGGCGCGCCGGGCGCGGTGCTCAGGGACAGCAAAGCAGACGTCATGTTCGGGTGATCCTCCGGGCACGGCCACCCATCGCAACGCAAGTTCCGCACCAGCCGGCGATATTTGGCACGCCCCGTGCATACCGATCCCGCCGACACATTGAAGTGTCCCGACAAACGCGAACGCACTGCGCGTCATGTCCACAATGTTGTGGCCAGCTTGTGCCTCCCGCTCCCGGCTCGTCCGGGGCAGTTCCTTGGAGGTCAATTTGACCGAGACAACGATTGAAACGAATTCCTTGCTGATCAGGAACAACGGCCTGCTGCAATCAAACGCCGCAAGGTTGAAGAGCAACCACGAGCTGCTGGAAGCCAACCACGACATCGTGGCGGGCAACAGCAGCACCCTCGCCGGGAACAACAAGACGCTCTCGGCGAACGCCACCCAGCTTGCGTCCAACCACGCGCTGCTTGAGGCGAACCGGGCGACGGTTTCGGAAAACCGCGAGATGCTCGCCGGCAACTCGGCAGCCATCAAGGGCAATGCCGCCGCCGTGGAAGGCAACCGGAAGGCACTGGCGCAGAACTCGGAACGGATCGGCGCCAACAGCGAGACGCTCACCGCGAACCATGGGCTGCTGGAAGGCAACAAGGACCTGCTGGACGCAAATGCCCGGAGGCTGGCCGCAAACGCCGAGGCGATGGCGCGCAACCACGCCGTGCTCGCGTCGAACGCTTCAACCGTGGCCGGCAACGCCGAGGCGCTGCAATCCAACCACGCCCTGCTTGAAGCGAACAGCCGGCTGCTGAGGTCGAACGCCGAGATGATGCGGTCGAACCATGAGCTGCTGCTGGCCATCGCCGCCAAGCTCGGCGTCGCGGCCTGATGCCGCTCGCGTGACCTGCCTTTAGGCCGATGCCCCGGCCCCAAGCCGGGGCATCGCCGGAACGTCGCAGCGTCCCCTGCCTCACGTCTTGCATCGGAACAGGACCCATGATTTCCCAAAAGGCCACGAGGATTGACCTTTTCAGTTTCTCGACCCCGCAGATGCGCGCCTTCCACCTGACCTGGCTGGCGTTCTTCGTCTGCTTCTTCGCCTGGTTCGCCGTGTCGCCGCTGATGCCGGTGATCAAGGGCGAGTTCCACCTGACGGCCGACCAGATCGCCAACATCAACATCGCAGCCGTCGGCGTCACCATCCTGGTGCGCATGGCCATCGGGCCGATGTGCGACAAGTGGGGGCCGCGCATCACCTACACCGCCCTTCTGGTGCTGGGCGCCATCCCGGTGATGGGCATTGCGTTCGCCAGTTCGTATGAGAGCTTCCTGGTGTTCCGCCTGGCCATCGGCGCCATCGGCGCGAGCTTCGTCATCACCCAGTTCCACACCTCCGTCATGTTCGCGCCGAACGTGGTCGGCACGGCCAACGCGACAGTGGGCGGTTGGGGCAATGCCGGCGGCGGCGTGACGCAGAGCGTGATGCCGCTGATCCTGGCCGCCATCGTCAGCCTGGGCGTGCAGCAGTCGCTGGGCTGGCGGCTCGCCATGTTCGTGCCGGGCGCGATGATGCTGATCGTGGCAGTGCTGTACTGGCGCTACACGCAGGACACCCCGGAGGGCAACATGCTGGAGCTGCGCGCCCGCGGCGTCAGCGTCGATTCCGGCAAGAAGGGCGGCCTCGCCGTGTTCAAGCAGGCCATGACCAACTACCGGGTCTGGATGCTGGCGGTCACCTACGGCGCCTGCTTCGGCGTCGAGATCTTCATCCACGCGGTGGCGGCCAGCTACTATGTGGATCGTTTCGGCTTGTCGCTGACCTCGGCCGGCATGGCTGCCGGCAGCTTCGGCCTCTTGGCGCTGTTCGCCCGGGCGCTGGGCGGCATCGCGTCTGACCGCGTGGCGCGCCGCTGGGGCCTGGACGGCCGCGCCATGCTGCTCTGCCTGCTGATGGTCGGCGAGGGCATCGGCCTGCTCGCCTTCTCCACCATGGGGTCCGTGCTGCCGGCGGTGATCGCCATGCTGGCCTTCGGCCTGTTCACCCACATGGCGTGCGGCTCGACCTACGCGCTGGTGCCGTTCATCGACCGCAAGGCGCTGGGCGGGGTCGCGGGCATCATCGGCGCGGGCGGCAACGTCGGCGCAGTGGCGGCCGGCTTCCTGCTGAAAGCGTCGGGGAACCTGCCGCAAGCCTTGTATATCCTTGGCTGGGCCGTGCTGTGCAGTGCCCTTTGCGCCGCGGCGGTGCGGTTTTCCGCAACGCACAAGCAGGCGGAGCAGATCCTTTACGACCAAGCGCTCGCGCAGCGTATGGGCTTGGGGACAAGCTCCGACATGGCGGCGGCTTCGTAGGCCGCGGAGCGCACTCACGACGCGCAGGGCTGCGGGCGTTCAGCGCCCGCAACCCTCGACAGCGCTGCCTACATTCTACTCGATTGCTGGGCTATGTGACTATGTATCGTGCGCTTCTGATTAACGTTATAGCTTTTAGCAAGTGCTGAGTGCGTTTCAGACTTGGCGATGTTCAGTCTGCCCATTATCCAATCTGCAACACGCGCGAGGTCATCCCATGCGGACCCTTTCTCAGCCCTGATGGACAGCATCTCAATCACCACGGGAACGGCGACGCATTGCCCATACTGCGCCCTGCAGTGCGGCATGAATGTCGTCGAGACCGAGGCGGGCTGGGGCGTCGAGGCGCGGGATTTCCCGACCAATCGCGGCGGGCTGTGCCGCAAAGGCTGGACCGCCGCGACCCTGCTCAACAGTTCCGACCGGCTGCTCGGCCCGCTGCTGCGGGACGGCAAAGGGATGGCGCTGCGCTCGGCCAGTTGGGAGGAGGCGCTTGACCGCGTCGCCGCCGGCATCCGCGCCATCCAGGGCGCGGCCGGGCCGGATGCGGTGGCGGTGTTCGGCGGCGGCGGGCTGACCAACGAGAAAGCCTACGCGCTCGGCAAGTTCGCCCGCGTGGCGCTCCGCACGGCTAACATCGACTACAACGGCCGGTTCTGCATGGCGTCCTCCGCCGCCGCCGGGCTGCGCGCTTTTGGGATCGACCGCGGCCTGCCGTTCCCGCTTGCCGACATCGCCGGCGCCGACTGCATCCTGATCAGCGGCGGCAACCCGGCGGAAACCATGCCGCCGATCATGCAGTACTTCGACGAGGCCCGTGCCCGCGGGGGACAGGTCATTGTCTCCGACCCGCGCCGCACCGCGACCGCCCGCGCCGCCACGCTGCACCTGCCGCTCACCCCCGGCACGGATGCGGCGCTGGCCAACGGCTTGCTGCACGTCGCGGTTGCCCGCCGGCTGATCGACACCGACTATATCGAGGCGCGCACCGCCGGGTGGGACCGGGTGCGCCGCGCCGTCGCGAGCTATTGGCCGGACCGGGTGGAACGGATCACCGGCGTGCCGGCGCGGGATGTCGAGCGCGCGGCGGTCTTGCTCGGGGAAGCGTCCCGCGCGCTGGTCCTGTCCGGGCGCGGGTCGGAGCAGCAGAGCCGGGGCGTCGATAACTCCCTGGCCTTCATCAACCTGGCGCTCGCCCTGGGCCTGCCCGGGCGGCCCGGCAGCGGCTGGGGCTGCATGACCGGCCAGGGCAACGGACAGGGCGGACGGGAGCACGGGCAAAAGGCGGACCAGTTGCCGGGCTACCGGCAACTTGCCAACCCGGCGCACCGCGCGGAGGTCGCGCAGGTGTGGGGCGTTTCACCCGACACCCTGCCGCAGCCGGGCCTTTCGGCCTGCGATATGCTGGCGCAGGCCGGCGGGGCAGGGGCAAAGGTGCGCGGGCTGCTGGTGTTCGCCTGCAACCTGCTGGTGTCCGCCCCGGACTCGGCGGCGTTGCGCAAGCGGCTGGACGCCATGGACATGCTCGTGGTCGCCGACCCTTTCCTGTCGGAAACCGCGGCCATCGCCGACGTGGTGCTGCCGGTCGCGCAGTGGGCGGAGGAATCGGGCACGATGACCAACCTGGAAGGCCGCGTGCTGCTGCGCCGCCAGGTCAAGCCGCCGCCGCCGGGCGTTTGGACCGATTTGCAGGTGATCGCCGGGCTGGCCGCACGGCTCGGCGCCGGGGCGCACTTCTCCGGCGACCCGGCCGCCACCGGCGCCGAGTTCCGCCGCGCGACGGCGGGCGGCCCGGCCGACTACGCTGGCATGACCTGGGACCGGGTGCAGGAGGAGGCCGGGCTGTTCTGGCCCTGCCCGGACGCAGCCCACCCCGGCACGCCCCGGCTGTTCGCCGACCGCTTCGCCCATCCTGACGGCTTGGCCCGCTTCCACCCGGTTGAACATCGCGGATCGGCCGAGCAGCCCTGCGCCGAGTTCCCGCTGGTCCTGACCACCGGGCGCGTGCTGGCGCAGTATCAGACCGGCACCCAGACCCGGCGCGTCCCCGAGCTTGCCGCCGCCGAGCCTGCCGCGTTCGCCGAGATCCACCCCGACACCGCGCGCCAGCATGGCCTCCGGGCCGGCGACTGGGTGCAGCTTACGACCCGCCGGGGCACGGCGCGGATGGCAGCCCGCCTGACGCGGGACATCCGCCGGGACACGATCTTCGTGCCGTTCCATTGGAGCGGCGAGGGCAACGCCAACCACCTGACCATCGCGGCGCTCGATCCGGTGTCGCGCATTCCCGAGTACAAGGCCTGCGCCGTCCGCCTGGACCGGGTGCCGGCGCTCACAGGAGAGACCGAATGAGAGAAAGCACCCCCCGCATCCTGACGGGGATGTACGCATTCGACGGCCGCGGCTACGACTCGCCGGTGTCTCTGGACGTGACCTACAGCGTGCCCGGCGACCGCCGCGCGCAGTTGATCTACTTCCGAGGCGGCAACAGCGCGTCCGAGATGGTGGCCGTGGTGCTGACCCGGGACGGCGCGCCCATGCGCACCTTCCCCATCGGCGCCAAGGGCGCCGTGCACATCCCGCTCGTGGTTGTCGAGGACCTGATGCCCGAAACGCGGCTGGAACTGCTGGTCGCGGCGCCGTCCGGCGCCGGGGGCACGCTGGCGCTCGATGTCGGCCTGGTCGAGATTTAGGGGGCAACCATGGATGGCATGACGTTCGGCAGCACCGTGCGCAAGCTGGTGGTGATCGGCAACGGGATGGCGGGCGCCCGCGCCGTGGAGGAGGTGCTGGCCCGCGGCGGCGCGGAGCTGTTCAGCATCACCATGTTCGGCGACGAGCCGTACGGCAACTACAACCGCATCCTGCTGTCCAACATCCTGAGCGGCCAGCAGGACCACAGCGAGATCTACATCAACCCGCTGGACTGGTACAAGGAGAACAACATCCGCCTGCACAGCGGCGCCCGCGTGACGCACATCGACCGCGCGGCCCGTGTGGTGACGGCCGACAACGGCGTGCAGGAAGAATACGACGTCCTGCTGATCGCCACCGGCAGCCGCGCTTTTATTCCGCCGATGGAGGGCATCTGGGCCGAGGACGGCAGCCTGCGCCCCGGCGTGTTCGCGTTCCGCAGCATCGACGACTGCAACGCCATCGTGGCGCAGGCCGCACGCAGCAAGCGCGCGGCGGTGATCGGCGGCGGCTTGCTTGGCCTGGAAGCGGCGCGCGGCCTGCTGAACCACGGTTGCGAGGTGCACGTCGTCCACCTGGGCCAGCACCTGATGGACATGCAGCTCGACGCCGCCGGCGGCGCCATGCTGCGCCGCGCCATGGAGGGCATGGGCGTCCAGGTGCACACGGGCAAGATGACGACCGGCTTGGTCCTGGAAGACGGGACGCTTACGGGCCTGCGTTTCAAAGACGGGACCGGGCTGGCCTGCGACATGGTGGTGGTGTCCGCCGGCATCCGCCCGAACGCCGAGATCGGCAGCCGCGCCGGGCTGACGGTGGAGCGGGCCATCGTGGTGGACAACACCATGCGCTGCCCGGACGATCCGCACGTTTATGCCGTGGGCGAGTGCGTGCAGCACCACGGCAAGGTGTATGGCCTTGTCGCGCCGCTCTGGGACCAGGCCCGCGTGTTCGCGGACCAGGTGACGGGGGCCAACACGGGGGCCGAGTATCTCGGCAGCAAGCTCGCCACCAAGCTGAAGGTGATGGGCGTTGAACTCGCGAGCATGGGCATCACCGAGCCGGCCAGCGACGCCGACGAGGTGATCCAGTTCAGCGAGCCGAAGCGCGGCACCTACAAGAAGCTGATCGTGCGTGATGGCCGCTTGGTCGGCGGCATCCTGATGGGCGACATCAGCAAGGCCGCCTACCTGATGCAGGCCTTCGACCGCGACACCCGCCTGCCGGACGAGCGGCTGGAGCTGCTGTTCGACCTCGGCGCGCCGCCACAGAAAGTGACGCTGGACGAGATGCCGGCCGACGCGCAGGTCTGCAACTGCAACGGGGTGAGCAAGGCCGCCATCGGCGCCTGCGTCGCGGGCGGCGCGCGCAGCGGCAGCGCGGTGATGAAGGCGACCCGCGCCGGCATGGGCTGCGGCTCCTGCAAGGGCTTGGTCAACGAGCTGGTCGAGTGGTTCTGTGGTGGGGAAGCGGAAGAGGACCCGAGCATCCACTACTACGTACCCGCCATCCCGCTGGCGAAGCCGGAGCTGGTGGCCAAGATCAAGGAGCAGGGTTTGCGCTCCGTGTCCGCGGTTTTCGCGGCGCTCTCGCCCACGGGGGAGGACGCAGCCAGCAAGCCGCCGCTCGCCAGCCTGCTCGCCACGGTCTGGGCCGGCGAGTACGAGGACGAGCGCGACGCCCGCTTCATCAACGACCGCGTGCACGCCAACATCCAGAAGGACGGTACCTTCTCCGTGGTGCCGGAGATGGCCGGCGGCGTCTGCACCCCCGCCGAGCTGATGCGCATCGCCCAGGTCGCGGTGAAGTACAACGTGCCGCTGGTGAAGCTCACGGGCGGGCAGCGGATCGACCTGGTGGGCATTCCCAAGGCCGACCTGCCCGGCGTGTGGCAGGACCTCGACATGCCGGCCGGCACCGCCTGGGGCAAGAGCTACCGCACCTGCAAGAGCTGCATCGGCACCGAGTTCTGCCGTTTCGGCCTGGGCGACAGCATGGGGCTGGCGACCAAGATCGAGCGCCGGTTCCGCGGCATCGACAGCCCGGCCAAGATGAAGCTTGCCACCGCCGGCTGCCCGCGCAACTGCTCGGAGGCGATGGTGAAGGACGTGGGCCTCGTCGCCATCGGGGACGACAAGTGGGAGATCTATGTCGGCGGCGCCGCCGGGGCGCACATCCGCAAGGGCGACCTGCTTTGCGTGGTGGAAGGGGAGGACGCGGCCATGCGGATTTCCGGCCGCTTCATGCAGTACTACCGGGAGAACGCGAAGTGGAAGGAGCGCACCTACAGCTTCGTGCCGCGCATCGGCCTGGAGCGCATCCGGGCCATTGTGGTGGACGACGCGGAGGGCTTGGCGGAGGCTTTGGACCAGGCGATGCTCGCCTCCGTCGAGGCGGCCTATGATCCCTGGAAAGAAGCCGTGAAGCCGCGCACCGCGAACCAGTTCGCCGACGTGGTGCGGGCCGAGATGGTGGGAGGCGGCGATGACTGAGACCGTGCTGAAGCACCGGGTCGGCCCGTTGGACGCCGTGCCGCGCGGCGAGGGCCGGGTGTTCGAGGTGAGCGGGCAGCGGCTGGCAGTGTTCCGCACCCACGCTGACCAAGTGTTCGCAACCCAGGAGCGCTGCCCGCATCTGGGCGGCCCGCTGGCGGACGGGCTGATCGACGGGGGCACGGTGATCTGCCCGCTGCATGACCGCACGTATGACCTGCGCAGCGGCGACGGGGTGAACACCGAGTGCCGGGTGCAGACCTACCCGGCCTCGGTCGATGCCGAAGGCGCCATCGTCGTAGAGGTGGGACAGGACTGACCTGTCGCCGGGCGTGGACGGCTCCCGCCCCGTTCGGTTAGCCTGCCCCTGTCTGAGGATGGGCAACGGAGCAGGAGCACCCCCATGACGAACCGTTCAAGCGGTCGAGGGCCAGGGGGGCTTCCGCGCCGAACCTTGCTGGCCGGAGGCGCTGCACTGGCCGCATCGGCGGCCTTGCCCGCCGCGGCGCAACCGCGCCCGGCGCCGCGCCGGTCCGCCCTGGCCTACATCGGCACCTACACCGCCCACGCCGTGCGCGGCGCCGCCGGGCACGGCGAGGGCATTGCCCTGGCGCGCCTCGACCTCGCGACCGGCGCGCTGGAAATCGTGCGGACCACCCCGGCGCCAAGCCCGTCCTGGATCACCCTCGATCCGCGGCGGCGCTTCCTCTACGCCGTCAACGAGATCGACGACTTCGGCGGTGCCAAGCACGGCTCCGTCACCGCCTACAGCATCGCGCCCGGGAGCGGCGAACTGACGGAGATCAACGCCGTGAGTTCGCAGGGGGCCGGCCCGGCGCAGGCCAGCGTGCATCCGTCCGGCCGCTTCGTGCTCGTGTCCAACTACGGCGGCGGCAACGTCGCGGTGCTCCCGGTGCAGCCGAACGGCGGGCTTGGCGACGCCGTTGACGTGCAGGGGGATGAGGGGCCGCCCGGCGCCGGCCGTCCGGCCGACGGCCCGCCCGGCAACTTCTCGATCAGCGACCACGACGGGCCGCACGCGCACATGATCTCGGCTGATCCGTCCGGGCAATGGGTGCTGGTCGATGACCTCGGCCTGGACCGCACCTTTGTTTGGCGGTTCGACGGGCAAACGGGCAAGCTCACCGCGGCCGAGCCGGCGTTCGTCCCGTCCGCCTCCGCCGGCGCCGGGCCGCGCCATTTCGGCTGGCACCCGAACGGGCGCATTTTCTACAACCTTTACGAGGAAGCGTCGCAACTGGCGGTCTATGATTGGGACCCGCGTACCGCGGCGTTGCGGTTGAAGCAGAAGATTTCGATCCTGCCGCCCGGCTATGCCGGCACCAACTTCGCCTCGGAGCTAGTCATTGCGCCGAGCGGACGCTTCATCTACGCCGTCAACCGGCTGCACAACAGCATCGGCATCCTCGCGGCCGGCGCCGACGGGCGCCTGCGCTGGATCGGCGACGAATGGACACGCGGCGACTATCCCCGCAACGTCGCGCTCGACCCGAGCGGACGCTTCATGGTCGCCTGCAACCAGCGCAGCGACCAGGTGACGATATTCCGCGTCGATCCCGCAAGTGGCAGGCTGACGTTCACCGGCCGCTATGTTCCCGTGGGCAACCCGTCGATGATCGCGTTTCTCTGAAATCTGCGAACAGGCACCAGGCCAACGGCGCGGCCTGATACCGGAAACGAAGCGGAATTGGAGCGGGCGAAGGGATTCGAACCCTCGACCCCAACCTTGGCAAGGTTGTGCTCTACCCCTGAGCTACGCCCGCATCCTGGCGCGCCAGCCTTTTAGGCGGGTCTGCCGCGTCGCGCAAGAGCGGTTCGCGGATCGCGCTGGCTTGCACAGCCTGCCGATCCGCAACATCTATGCACGGACGGACCACCAGGATAGGCAATTCCATGGACATGCTCATCGGTCAGACTGGGGCGCAAAAAAGGCCAGGGCAGGCGGCCCCGGCGCATCCGCCGTCGCGTGGTCCGGGCGGCGGGGCGGTGGGCGTCGCGCCGGACGCGGCCATCATCGACGGCACGCAGCAAACGTTCATGCAGGACGTGATCGAGGCGTCGCGCACCGTCCCCGTGCTGGTGGATTTCTGGGCCACTTGGTGCGGCCCTTGCAAGCAGCTCACGCCCGCCTTGGAGAAGGTGACTCGGGCGGCGGGCGGTCGGATTAAGCTGGTCAAGATCGACATCGACGCCAATCAGGCGCTGGTCCGGCAGCTTGCGCAGATCGGCCTGCCGTTGCAGTCCGTGCCGACTGTGGCCGCCTTTTGGCAGGGGCAGATCGCCGACCTGTTCCAAGGGGCGCTGCCGGAAAGCGAGGTCAAGCGGTTCGTCGAGAGCCTGCTGAAGCTGGCGGGCGGCGCCATGCCGGCGGCGGACCTGCTGGCGGAAGCGAAAGCCGCCATGGAAGCCGCGCAGTTCGAGGAGGCCGGCGGCCTGTTCAGCACCCTGCTGCAGGAAGAGCCGGAGAACCCGGCTGCCTGGGCCGGGCTGATCCGCGTGCTCATGGCGCTCGGCCAGGAGGATCAGGCCCGGGAAGCCTTGGAGCAAATCCCGCCGGCCATCGCCGACCATGCCGAGATCAGCGGGGCGCGCAGCGCGCTGCTGCTGGCGGAGGAGGGCCGCCGGGCCAGCAGCCAGCTCGGCGAGTTCGAGCGCCGGCTCGCTGCCGACCCGGCGGACCACCAAGCGCGTTACGACCTCGCCGCGGCGCTGAACGCCAGCGACCGCCGGGCGGAAGCGGCCGACGCGCTGCTGCACATCGTCAAGCACGACCGCGCCTGGAACGACGATGCCGCGCGGCTGCAACTGTTGAAGCTGTTCGAGGCTTGGGGGCTGACCGACCCCACAACCCTGTCCGCGCGGCGCAAGCTGTCGGCATTGCTGTTCCGGTAGTCCCATGTCCTCACCCGGCGCGGACAAGCTGCCCACGGAGTTCCCGGTATTTCCACTGGACGGGGCCCTGCTGCTGCCCCAGGGCAAGCTGCCGCTGAACATCTTCGAGCCGCGCTACCGCGCCATGGTGGAGGACGCCCTGGCCGCGGGCCGGGTGATCGGCATGGTGCAGCCGGATGAAAGCCGGCCCCGGACGCCCAGCGGACCCGCGCTGTATAAGGTCGGGTGCTTGGGCCGCCTGTCCTCCTTCAGCGAGACCGACGACGGGCGGTATCTGATTACCCTGACGGGCCTGGTCCGATTCGCGATCAGCGTGGAACTGGAAATGCAGCGCGGCTATCGCCGGGTGCGGGCCGACCTGGCCCGGTTCCGGGACGATCTGGACGCCAAGCCCGCGGCATCCGCCATCGACCGGGACGCGCTGACGGAGGCGCTCCGCACCTACTTCAAGGCCCGCGGGTTCGATGCCAACTGGGATGCCATCAACGAACTGCCGGACAACGCGCTGATCGTGACCCTGGCCATGGTCTGCCCGTTTGATCCCGTGGAAAAGCAGGCCTTGCTGGAAGCGCCGAAGACGGCCGATCTGGCCCGCACCTTGCTGACCCTGCTGCAAATGGGCGCGCACGCCCCCGACATGGGACGGCAAGGCCGACATGCGAGCTAGGGCGCGTCTCCATGTCTGATGCCCCCGGTCTCGATCCTCGCCTGCTTGCCATCTTGGTCTGCCCGGTCAGCAAAGGCCCGCTGACCTACGACCGCGTTGCGCAGGAGCTGATCAGCCGAAAAGCCGGCCTCGCTTTTCCCGTGCGCGACGGCATCCCGATCATGCTGCCCGAGGAAGCGCGCCTGCTTGACGATGCGCCGCATGGCGGCCCCCGGCCTGACGGCGCATGACGCCGCGGCCGACCGACATCCGCGTCCGGCGCGCGACGCGGCGCGTTGAACTGGACTTCGACGACCAAACCACCGTTTCGCTGCCTGCCGAACTGCTCCGGGTTGAAAGCCCCAGCGCCGAGGTGCAGGGCCATTCGCCGGACCAGAAGCAGACCGTCGCGGGCAAACGCGACGTGGGGATCGTCGCCGTGGAGCCGATCGGCCACTACGCCGTGCGAATCCGCTTCACCGACGGCCACGATACCGGGATTTATACCTGGGCGCTGCTGCACAAAATGGGCCAGGAACAAGCGGCGCTGTGGGATGCCTACCTGGCGGAACTGGCACAAAAGGGGCTGAGCCGAGACCCCTGACCCGGCGCCCTATGCGCCCGGAACCAGGATGGCCGTCAGCCCGGCGTCCAGCAGCGCGCGCAGGTCCGGCAATGCGAGCGCGATGCAGCCCTCGGTCGGCGCGAAGTCCGGCCGGGCCACGTGCAGGAAGATCGCGCTGCCGGCCCCGCGCTGCACCGGGGCGTCGTTCCAGCCGAGCACGCCGATGATGTCGTAAACCGAGTCGGCCCGCCACAGCGCCTCGTGCCGGCCGTCATGCGGCAGGCGGACCAGGCAGTTGTAGTCGGCGTGCGCCGGGTCGTCGCACCATCCGTCATGCGGGGCCAAGGGCATGGCCGGCACGGCGGCGCGTGGGCGCGCAACCCGGTCCGCGCGGTAGAGCACCCGGCGCAACGGCAACAGCCCGGCCGGCGTCGCCCTGTCGTCTTCCTGCTTATGCGTTCGCACGCCGCCGCGCCCGAACGCCGCACGGTGCCGCATGGTGCCCAGCACCAGGGTGCCATCGGGCTGCAGCGTCGCCTGGCCCACGGTGTCCCCGCTCATGCCAGCCCCTTTTCAAACGCCTGGCTGCGCAGCCATTCCTGCGACGCCAGTTGGTAAGCGGCGCGCCCACGCTGCGCGCCGCCGGCGGCGAACTGGGTCGGGCTTTGCAGGAACTCCGGAGTAGCGGTGGCAAGGGTAGTGTACTCGCCCGGCTTCATGGTCCCAGGCGTGACCGGAGCCATCGCCGCCTCCGAGCCGGTCGCCGACATGCCAGCCGGGGCCGGAGGACGAGACACATCCGGCCCCATGGTGAACAGCGCCCCCACGAAGCTCATCACGGCGGCGCCCAGGATGCCAATCGGACCGCCGAAAATCCCGGCGCCCAGGATGCGCAGCGGCGCCGGGATGGTCTCGCCGGTTGCTGCCCGGTAAATTGTGCCGACCCCCGGCACATGATGCAGGGGGTTCAGCGATTTCAGCACGTCGCCGAACGGCACGTCGAGCGGCTGCGGCCAATGGCCGTCAGGCCCAATCGGCCCGGCGCCGTCCGGAGGCGTCGCGTAGCCGAACAGGCGGGATGCAGGGTCAGCGCCAGGCGTTGGTTGGATCATAGTTTCGATTTAGCAAGAGCCGTGCCATGGCCCGCTCAACCCAGCAGGTGGCCAAACCGGCGCATTTTCGTCACCAAATAATGGTTGTTGACGCCGTTCGGCGCGATCACCAGCGGCTCGCGCGCCTCGATTTCCACCCCGAAAGCCGCCAGCGCCGTCAGCTTGTCGGGGTTGTTGGTCAGCAAGCGGACCCGGCGGATGCCAAGCTGGTCAAGCATGGCCGCGGCGGCCCGGAAGTTGCGCTCATCCGCGTGCCAGCCCAGCGCACGGTTGGCATCGACCGTATCCAGCCCGCGGTCCTGCAGAGCGTAGGCGCGCAGCTTGCTGGTGAGGCCGATGCCGCGTCCCTCTTGGGCCAGGTAAAGCAGCACCCCGCTGCCTTCAGCCGCCATGCGGTCCAGCGCCGCGTGCAGTTGCGGCCCGCAGTCGCAGCGCAGGCTGCCCAGCAAATCTCCCGTGAAGCATTCGGAATGCACGCGCGCCAGCGGCGCCGGCCCGGCGGCGTCCGCATGTTCCGGCTTGCCGATCAGGATCGCCATGTGCTCGATCCCGGCGTCCGGGGCGCGGAACGACACCAAGCGCGCGTCGGCGGACGCCGCAAGCGGGACGTGCACCGAGGCCACCTGCACCAGGCCGGCCGCCGTCACGTCGGGAAAGGCCAGCACCTCTTCCTCCGCAACGGTTAGCAGGCCCAAGCGCGCCGCCTGCGCCGCCACGTCGGCCCGCACCGGCGCCACCAGGGCTGCCGGCAGCAGGCGGCCGAGCTTGACCAGGGCGAGTGCCGCGGCGCCGGGCGCGGGCAGGGCAGCCTGTTCCGGCGGGTCGGCGAGGAGCTGGGCCGCCGTGGGATCAGCCATGCCGCGCAGCAGCGCCGGGTCGAGTAGCCCGCCCGTGCGCAGGGCGATGGGCGGACCCGGCTCGACCGGGCGGCGCAGCAGCGCCGCGGCGCGCACCGGCGACAGCAGGAGCACGGGCGGCCCCGCCGCCAGCGCCGCAAGCTCCGCCAACCCGGCCGAGCCCACCGTGTCGGCGGCCAGCACCACGGCATCCGGGCTGCCCAGCAGCACGACGGGGGTGCCGCGGCGCAGCTCGGCCACCGCGCGGTGCACGGACCGGATGTGCAGCAGGTCAGGGTTGGGCAGGAGGGATGCGGCCGACTGGTCCGCCTGTGATCCTCGCGGCTGGGCCACGTCGTCTCCATCTGATGTCATTGGCGTCCGACAAGGGATATGGCATCCGCTTGTGTGCCGCGGCCAACTGCCTCACAACGATGTGTGCATTCTAGGGCGTCATGGTATCATTTTACAGGGCCTGACGCGCGTTGGACCGCCGCCAGATCATTTTTGAGGGTATCGCCCCGCTTTGCCGGGTTGTCGAACAGAGTGACAACAAAGACCGAGATTGGCACTTTGCCACTGGTTTCACGAAGGGAAGTTGCCGAATGACGGCTGAGCGTCCGATCCTTGTCGTTGATGACGATGCAACCCTCCGGGAGGCCCTTCTTGAGCAGCTCCAGGTTGACGGCGAGTTCGCGGTTGCCGAGGCCACGACCATCTCGGAGGCGGAGGCGCTGATGACGGGTAAGGACGCCCGTTTCGACGCCGTCATCCTCGACGTGGGATTGCCCGATGGGGACGGCCGCGACCTTTGCGCGCTGCTGCGCCGGCAGGGCCTGCGCATGCCGATCATCATGCTCACCGGGTCGGACGACGAGGCGGACGTGGTCCGTGGGCTGGACGCCGGCGCCAACGACTACATCGCCAAGCCGTTCCGCTTGGCGGAGCTGCTGGCCCGGCTGCGCGCGCAGTTGCGGATTTTCGAGAACTCCGAGGACGCCGTGTTCACCATCGGCCCCTACACCTTCCGCCCCAGCGCCAAGCTGCTGCACGAGCCGGTGAAGAACCGCCGCATCCGCTTGACCGAGAAGGAAGCGGCGATCCTCAAGTTCCTGTATCGCGCGGGGACCCGCCCGGTGGCGCGGCAGGTGCTGTTGAACGAGGTTTGGGGCTACAACGCGGCCGTCACGACCCACACGCTGGAAACGCACATCTACCGCCTGCGCCAGAAGATCGAGCCGGACCCCAGCAACGCGCGCTTGCTGGTGACGGAAGGCGGCGGCTACCGCTTGGACCCGGTCGGAAGCGTGTCGGAGGCCTGACCCCCCGGGGAGCACAGCCTGCGGCCACGGCCCTTCGGCTTGCCGGGTCCGCGGCGCCGTCTGGCTGACCCAAGCCTTTCTGCCCGTCGAGGCCGGCCGTTCCGGCATCGGCGGGTATTATGGAGCGGGCCGCCGACAAGCGCAGCACCGCCCTTTCCGGCCCGCAATGACGGGCTTTCCCGGGTTTGCAACGCTTCTGACGGCTGCGCCCTCCGTCGGTTGAACGGGGCTGCTTAATCCTTTGCGCTCAAGCCTCTTGGCCTGGCAAAAAGCATGACCATCGTAATGCAGACGCCTGTTTAGAATGAATCTGCAACAATAACGCGAGTTGTGGATTGTGCCGTTCGCAATGATGCCTTTAAGCATTCTGAAAGACGAGTAAGTTAGGGGGACGTGGGCAGATCAGGGTTCAGAATAGGATGAAGGTAGATCTTCGTACGCAAGAAATGCGTTTTCCAAACATGGACGTGCAAGTCGAAGAGGCAAAATCCATAGGTGAGCAACTGAGCAGGGATTTGGAATTGTATGCCGACCGCGGCGCGGCAGGCCGATTTTCCTCGTTCCGCACCTTGGCAAGGTTCTGGCTCGGCATCATCGGCCTAGTCTGCGCCGGCGCTGCGACGCTTGAAGTCTTGGGACCGCCATTGCGCAATGACCGTGTGTCCAGCGTGACGCGTGTGCCGGGCACGGAGGGGCCGCGCGCCGCCGCCGCGCCTGATCCGCCGGCTGCGGCGTTCTATCGCACCCCAGCACCCGCCAGGCCTGTGACGACTCCGGCACCGAAACTACCCGAGGCTGCCGCACTCCAACCTTCCGACCGTCCGCAACCGCCTGAGCGGCAGGCCCGTTCCGCGGCTGATCCCGCCACAGCCGTGGTCCCGCTTTCGCCGGGGGCGATGCAGGAAGGTCTGCAAACGGCCAAGCCGGCAGCCCCGCCCACGGTCGCTGAACCGGAGATGGTCACGCTGCCCGGTGGCATCCTGCGCATGGGGAGCAACGAGGACCCCTCCGAGCGGCCGGTGCACACCGTCCTGATCGAGCCGTTCCTGATCGGCAAAGCCGCCGTCACGGTTCAGGAATGGCAAGCCTGCGTGGATGCAAGGGCCTGCACGCTCCAGCCGAAGGGCAGGCCGGACCAGCCGGCCACCAACGTGAGCTGGGACGATGCGAACCGATACGCGGCATGGCTGTCCGGCGCGACGGGCAAACCCTACCGGCTGCCGACCGAGGCGGAATGGGAATACGCCGCCCGGGCCGGGACGGAAACGCGCTATCCCTGGGGCAGCGCCATGGTGCCCGGCAAGGCAAGCTGCAAAGGCTGCGGCGAGCTGGTCAGTATGCAGAACCCGCCTGCGGTCGAGGCCTACCCGCCCAACCCGTTCGGCCTGTTCGGCATGGGCGGCGGCGTCGCGGAATGGGTGGCCGATTGCTGGCACCGCGACTACGGGGACGCGCCGCGCATCGGAACGAACGCCTGGGAGGCGCCCGACTGCCGCGAGCGCGTGCTGCGCGGCGGCTCCTGGATGGCGGATGCGAGGGACCTCCGGCCGTCGAGCCGCGACTCCTACGATGCCTCCGTGCGATACCCGACGCATGGGCTTCGCCTTGCTCAAACCGAATAACCGGCTTTGGCGCCGCGCAAGCGCCCACGAGGACCACCATGCCGATCCACCGCAGAACGCTGTTGCAGGCCGCCGTCCTTTCAACGGCTGCCGCGTCCACGCCGGCATGGGCTGACCGGACGCCATCGCCGAAGGATACGCTGCTCTACATCATCTCGCCGCGCAGCGGGGAGCGCGTCCGCGGCGCGTTTTGGTGCCGTTTCGGGCTGCGCAACATGGGCGTCACCCGTGCGGGGGACGCGACGCCGAACCTTGGGCACCATCACCTGCTCATCGATGTCGATGAAGCGTTGAACCCGGACGAACCCATCCCGTCCGACAAGAGGCACCTGCATTTCGGTGCCGGGCAAACCGAAACCCGTCTCGACCTGCCGCGCGGGCGGCACACGCTCCAGCTCGTGCTGGGGAACGCCGAGCACATGCTGTTCGATCCGCCGGTCGTATCGCGCAAGATCACGATCTTTGTGACGTAGCGGCGCCCGGCGAAGGCAGGCGGCTACACGTCAAGCTCGACGCAAACCGGCACGTGGTCCGAGGTCCGCGGCCAGTCCCGCGCTTCCGTCAGCACGGTGCTCGACCGCAGGCCCGGCAGAAGGTCGTGGCTGACCCAAATGTGGTCCAGCCGGCGTCCGCGATTGGCCTGCTTCCAATCCTGGTTGCGGTAGGACCACCAGGTGTAGAGCTTCTGCTCCGCCGGCACGAAGTGCCGCATGGCATCGACGAAGCCCGTCCGCATCCATGCTTCCATCGCCGCGACCTCCACGGGCGTGTGGCAGACCACGGTGAGGAGTTGCTTATGGCTCCAAACGTCGTGCTCCATCGGCGCGATGTTGAGGTCGCCGACCAGGATGCAACGCTCGGGCCGGGTTGCTGCGAACCAGTTGGTGACCTCGGCGACGAAGGCCAGCTTGTGCGCGAACTTCGGGTTGACCGCCGGGTCCGGCTCGTCCCCGCCGGCGGGCACGTAGAAGTCGTGCAGCGCCACGGGTCCCGCCGGCGTCGAGAGCGCCACCCCGACGTGCCGGCAATCGCCGCGCTCGCACCAGTCGGGGCCGTCCAGCGGGGCGAGCGGCACGCGCGACAGGACCGCGACGCCGTTGTAGCCCTTCATGCCGCGCCGGGCGACGTGGGGGTAGCCGAACGCGCCGGGCGCCGCGTCGGGGAACAGCGCGTCCGGCACCTTGGTTTCCTGCAGGCAGATCACGTCTGGGTCGAGCGCCGCCACCAGCCGCTCCACCAGCGGCAGCCGGAGGCGGAGCGAGTTGATGTTCCAGGTGGCGACTCGCAGCGTGGTCATCGCCGTCCCATGGCCCGGCGCGGAGTGCGGTGCAAGCCGCCTTGATTATCGGGCCGTTTCGAGTACGGTCCCGGCCCGATCCGCTTTCCGTGAAGGAAACACCGACGATGCTCCGCCGCTCCTTGCTCGCCGCCGCCGTCACGCTGGCGACGGTTCCGGCCGCCTTCGCGCAAGGGGGCGCCCCGATCCCCGTGGGCGCAATCGAAATCCTGAGCGGCCCCAACGCCGCCTATGGCACCGCGATCCGCGCCGGGCTGGAACTGGCGCTGGAGGAGGTCAACGCCCAAGGCGTGGGGGGGCGCAAGATCGCGCTGACGGTGGAGGACAGCGCTGCCAACAAGGACCAGGCGATCAACGCCGCCCGCAAGCTGATCGGCCGGGACAAGGTGGTGGCGATCATCGGGCCCACCTTGTCGAACGAGATGTTCGCCGTGGGGCCGGTGGTGAACGAGCGCAAAATCCCGATCATTGGCACCAGCACCACGGCCGTGGGCATCACCGCCATCGGCCCCTACGTGTTCCGCACCAGCCTGCCGGAAAGCGACGTGATCCCGGTGACGCTGGCGCGGGCCAAGACGCGCGGCGTGAAAACGGTCGCGCTGATGTATGCGAACGACGATGCGTTCTCGAAGTCGGGCTTCGACACCATGAAGGCGGCGGCCGAGAAGGCCGGGCTGAACATCCTGGCCATCGAGAGCTTCGGCAGCAAGGACACCGACTTCAGCGCGCAACTGACCAAGATCCGCGCGCTGAAGCCGGATGCGGTCGGCATCTCGGCCCTCGTCGAGCCGGTGTCGGGCGTGCTGCTGCAAGCGCGGCAACTGGGGTTCGGCAAGGACACGCTGTTCATCGGCGGCAACGGCAGCAACTCGCCGAAACTGGGCGAGATCGCGGGCAGCGCCGCCGACGGCCTGATCGTCGGCAGCCCGTGGTTCGTGGGCAAGGACGACCCGGCGAACCAAGCCTTTGTCGCCAAGTTCCGTGCGAGGTACGGCCGCGAGCCCGACCAGTTCGCCGCCCAAGCCTATGACTGCATGTACATCCTGGCGGACGCTATTGCCCGCGCTGGGACGCCCGAACCGGCCAAGATCCGCGATGCCCTGTTGGAAACGAAGCACAGCGGCGTCATGGGGCCGTTCACCTTCACCCCGGGCCGCGACCCCGCCAGCACCGAGGGCGTGGTGGTGCTCGCGATGCAGGACGGCAAGTTCGGCATCGCCCCGGAGTAGCGGCGCGCCGGCACTTGCGGCAGGCGCGCGAACCCCATAGGACCCGGCCATGCTTGCCCAGCAGCTTGTGAACGGCGTCCTGCTCGGCGCCACCTATGCCCTGTTCGCCCTCGGCTTCACGCTGATGTTCGGCGTGCTGCGGGTTATCAACCTGACCTACGGATTCTACTTCTCGGCCGGCGCGTTGCTGGCGTTGTGGCTGGCGCGGCAGGGGGCTTCCATCTGGCTGGCGCTGCCGCTCGCGGCGCTCGGCGCCGGGTGCATCGCGGTGGTGCTCGACTGGGTGCTGCTGACCCGGCTGCGCCGCGTCCGGGCGCCGGAGCTGTCGTCGCTCATGGTGACGCTTGGCGGCGTGCTGGCGTTGTACTCGGCGCTGACGAGCTGGCTCGGCCCCGACATCCGCCGCTTGCCGCCGGGCACCGTGAGCGCGGAAGCCTTCCACATCGGCGACATCCGCGTCACCGCGGCGCAGATCCTGATCTTGGGGGCCACGGCGCTGCTGGTCGGCGCGCTGCTGCTGCTGATGCGCGGCACCCGGCTGGGCCTCGCGATACGCGCCATGGCGGAGAAGCCGGACGCGGCGCAGCTCATGGGCATCGACACCGGGCGGGCGGCGGCGCTGGTGTCCTTCATCTCCGGCTGCCTGGCCGGGGCAGGGGGGGTGCTGATCGGGCTGAATTTCAACGCGATCCATCCCTACATGGGGGAGGCGATGATGCTGCGCGGCTTCGTCGTCATCATCGTGGGCGGCCTCGGCGACATCCGCGGCGCGTTGCTGGCCGGGTTGGCGCTGGGCGTGATCGAGGTGATGACCGCGGGCTACGTGTCGTCTGGGCTGAAGGAGGCGGTGGCGTTCCTGATCCTGGTGGCCGTGCTGTGGACCCGGCCCTCCGGCCTGTTCGGCCGCGCCGTGCTGCGGCGGGCCTGATGCCTGCCTGGCTCGACGATTTCCTGTGGACCTACCAGAACCTGGTGTATGCGCTCGGCATCAACGGGCTGCTGGCGCTGTCGATGTACGTCGTGCTGGCGGTGGGCCAGTTGTCCCTGGGGCAAGCGGCGTTTATGGGGTTGGGCGCTTACTCCTCCGCGCTGATGACCTTGAAGCTCGGCCTGCCGTTCGCCGCGGTGCTGCCGCTGTCCGTCGTCGTTCCCGTCGCCTTCGCCCTGGCGGTCGGGGGGCCGACGCTGCGGCTGGCCGGCGTTTACCTCGCCATCGCCACCATCGGGCTGGGCGAGGTGTTGCGCGCGGTTTACCTCAACGTGGACCTGTTCGGCGGCGCGCTGGGCTTGTCCGGCATCCCGGAGCGCGCGACGGCCCCCATGATCTACGGGCTGCTCGGCCTGGCGGTGCTGGCGCTGTGGCTGGTCGGGCGCAGCGGCATCGGCCGGGCGATGGAGGCGATGCGGGAGGACGAGACGGCCGCCGAGGTCATGGGCGTGCCGGTCCGGCGCTACAAGATGGGCGCGCTGCTGGCGTCCGCCACGCTGGCTGGCCTGGCAGGCTGCCTGTCCGCCCACGTGTCGAGCTTCATCGGTCCCAACGAGTATGGTTTCGAGCCGGCCGTCACCATCCTGTCCTATGCGCTGCTGGGCGGCATCGGCACCCCGCTTGCCCCGGTGGTCGGCGCCTGGGTGCTGACCCTGCTGCCGGAGCTGCTGCGCGGGGTCAGCGACATCCGGTTGGTGCTGAACGGCGTGATCATCGTGTTGGCTGTGCTGTTCCTGCCGAACGGCCTGCTGGCGGTGCGCATGAAGCGGATCGGCGCCCGCACCGCCGCATGACCCCGCTGCTGGAACAACCATTGCTTGACATCGGCGGCCTGACCCGCCGCTACGCCGGGCTGGTCGCGGTGGATGGCGTGAACATGCAGGTGATGCCCGGCGGCGTTCACGCCGTGATCGGGCCGAACGGCGCCGGCAAGACCACGCTGTTCAACCTGGTGTCCGGCCTGGTGCCGCCCAGCGCCGGGCGCATCCGCTTCGCCGGGCAGGACGTGACCAGGCTGGCCGCCGACCGCCGCGCGGCGCTGGGCCTCGCCCGCACGTTCCAGAACATCCGCGTGTTCGCCGCGATGACTGTGCTGGAGAATGTGCTGACCGGCTTGCACGCCCGGCTTGCCGTGGGCCTGCCGGGCGTGGTGCTGCGCTTGCCGCGCTTTCGAGCGGAGGAGAAGCGTGCCGTGGCCCGTGCCCGCGCGGCGCTCGACCTGGTAGGCCTCGCCGACAAGGCCGGGCAACGGGCGCAGGCACTGTCCTACGGCGACCAGCGCCGCTTGGAGATCGCCCGCGCCATGGCGCCCGAGCCGCGCCTGATCCTGCTGGACGAGCCGGCTGCCGGCATGAACCCGGCGGAAACCGAGGCCCTCGCCACCCTGGTCCGCCGGCTCAGCGGCTTCGGCGCTACGGTGCTGCTGGTGGAGCATGACATGGGCTTCGTCATGGACATCTCCGACACCGTGACCGTGCTGAACTTCGGCAAGCGCATCTTTGAAGGGACGCCGCAGGCCGTCCGGCAGGAACCTGCCGTGATCGAGGCGTATCTCGGCCACAAGGTCGCCGCGCGCCTCGCGGCCGGCGCCAAGGCCGGGGTGCGCGGCGCGGGATGAGCAGCCTGGAGATCGACGGGCTTGAGGTCGCCTACGGCCGCACGGTGGCGCTGCACGGCGTTTCGATGGCCGTGGGGGAAGGGCAGGTCGTCTGCCTGATCGGGGCGAACGGCGCCGGCAAGACCACGGCGATGCGCGCGATCTCCGGCCTGGTGCGCCCGCGCGCCGGTCGGGTCCGCTTTGCTGGAGCCGACATCACCGGCCAGGCCGCGCACCGGATCGCCGCCGCCGGGCTGCGCCAGGTGCCGGAAGGCCGGCAATGCTTCGCCGAGCTGACGGTTGCGGAGAACCTGGCGCTCGGCGCTTACCTGGTGCCGAGCCGCGGGGAGGTTGCGCGGCGGCAGGATGGCGTGCTGGCCCGCTTTCCCCGGTTGCGGGAACGGCTGCACCAGCTTGCCGGCTCCATGTCGGGCGGCGAGCAGCAGATGTTGGCCATCGGCCGGGCGCTGATGGGCGCGCCGCGCCTGCTGCTGCTGGACGAGCCGAGCATGGGCCTGGCGCCGCTGTTCGTGGAGGAAATCTTCGCGATCATCGCGGCGCTGAAAGCGGAAGGCACGACGATCCTGCTCGTGGAGCAGAACGCCTCCGCGGCGCTCGACGTGGCAGACCACGCTTACGTGCTGGAAACCGGGCGCATCGTCCTGTCCGGCCCGGCGGCGGAGGTCGCAGCCGACCCGGCCGTCGCCGCGGCGTACTTGGGCGGCTGAACGGCCTCATACGGACGGCACCATTGATTGACCCGTGTGCGGCTGATGGTCACCCATCCTACGCGACCCATGCCGTAGGATGGGGTGCCCATCGGCGAATAATGGTCATCCAACCAAGCCGCCCGTATCAGGGCGCCGGAAGCTCCTGCTGCTCCACCGGGGCCGGCGGCGGGGCGGCGGTCGGATCCTGCAGCCAGTCGCGCAGCGAGCGGCGGACCTGGAACTCAAGCTCCACGTTCATGTCGTCCATCATCAGCCGGGTCAGGTCGTAAAGCGCCTCGCGTAGATTGCCGCCCGTGATGGACGAGCGGGTCACACGCGCCTCCGCGAAGCCCGCCCGGGCGCCGTCGTCCATAAAGATTTCCAGGCGCGCGGCCATGGAAGCGTCCAAGTGGTCGGAGCTTCGGTCAACCCCCGCCGCGTCGATGGTGAACGCTGCACGGCCCGACGTGCCGCCGGCCGCCAGCCGGTCCAGCGCCATCTGCCGCAGCGTCGCGCCCAACAGCGCCGGGGACTGCGCCTCGACCGGGCTGGGCGGCGGCGCGTTGCCCACATCGACCGTCGCCACGTTGAGTCGCAGCGGCGCCAGGTAGTCGTAGCGCAGCGGCGGCATGGCGCGCGTCGGCGCATCGCCGCCGCACGCCGCCGCGGCCCAAGGCAGCAGCAGCGCCGTGCGCCGCGGCAGGCTAGTTAAGCCGGGCATCGCCGCCTTTGCCGTGCACCTCGTCGCGGTCGAAGCGGAAATCCAGGTTGCAGAACTCGCAGGTCATCACGATGTCGCCCTCGACCGACATGTGGTCCAGGTCGTCCGGCGGGAAGGTTTCCAGGATGCCGGACAGCCGGGCGCGGGAGCAGCGGCAGCCATAGGCCAAGGCGCGGTTGCGGTCGGCCGACACGCCGGCCGCGCCGAACAACAGGTAAAGCAGGCGCTCCGGCGGGATGCTGTCGTCCAGCAGTTCCTCCTCCTTGAGCGTCGCGGCGAGCGCGGTCGCGGTCCGCCAGCTTTCGGATTGCGCTTCCACGTCCAGGTCCGGGCTGATGCCGCCCTCGCCGGGGATGCGCTCCAGGATCAGCGCGGCGGCCCGCCAGCCCGCCTCCGTGCGGGCGCAGGCGAGGCGGACGCTGCACAGGATTTGCTCGCTGGTTTGGAAATAATGCAACGCCATGTCGGCGAGGCTGTCGCCCTCGATGGCGACGATGCCTTGGTGCCGTTCGCGGTCCGGGCCTTGGTCCACGCTGAACGCCAGGTAGCCGTGGCCGAGCAGGGCGGCGGCGGAGGGCGCAGGGTCGCTGGCCAGCAAGGCGGCGAGCCGGTCCGGCTCGGCCCGGGCATAGCCGCGCAGGGCGCCGGACTCGGTGCAGTCGGCCAGCAGCATCGGCACCGCGCCGTCCCCTTTGGCTTGCAGGCTGAAGCTGCCCTGAAACTTCAATGCCGTCGCCAGCGCCGCCGCGAGCGCCAGGGCTTGGCCTGACAGTGCGGTGACGGCATCGTGGTTCGCGTGCCGGGTGAGCAGCGCGTCGGCCAACGGGCCGAGCCGCACGAGGCGCCCGCGGACCGGCTGGCCCGCCAAGTGGAAGGGAGTGACGCCGCGGGGCACGACGATATCGGGCACGTCCGGGCGGGCGCTGTCCAGGAAGGCAGGGGTCGATGTCATGCGCCCTACATAGGGATCGGCCCGGCCCCCGTGAACCTGCCGCGTGCCGGCGATGCGTTGCGGGCCATGTTTTGGGGAGGGACGGTGGCGATCCGGGCCATGCGGCAAACGTCGCCGCCGTACTGTGGTCGGAGCGGGACGGCGGCCTTTACCTCGGCCGGCTCGCCACCGCGCCGCATTGCCGCGGCCAGGGCTTGCCACCGAACTCGTCCGCGCCGCGGAGGCCGAGGCGCGGCGGCGCAGCCTGCCGCGGCTTCACCTCGGCGTGCGGCTGGCCTTGCCCGGCAACCGGCGCTTGTTTGCCCGGCTGGGCTTCACCGAAACGGTGCTGCACGCCCATCCCGGCCACGCCGAGCCGACCTGGACGGAAGCCGAGAGGCTGGTCACGGCACCACCGCCAGGAACAGGAACACCGCCAGGATCACCAGATGGACCGCCCCTTGCAGCACCGTCGTCCGCCCGGTCCCGAGCGTCAGCACGCTGATCAGCAGCGTCGCCGCCAGCAGCACTTCCTCCTTTGCGCCAAGCCCCAGGGTCAGCGGCGTGCCCAGCGCGACCGACACCGCGGCAACCGCCGGGATCGTCAGCCCGATGCTGGCGAGCGCCGAGCCGAGGGCGAGGTTGAGGCTGGTCTGCAGGCGGTTGGCCCGCGCCGCGCGCAAGGCGGCCAAGGCTTCCGGCAGCAGCACCAGCGCCGCGATCACCACGCCGATCACCGACTTCGGCGCGCCCGCCCACTCCAGCCCGGCCTCCATGGCGGGCGACAACGATTTCGCCAATCCCACGACGGCCGCCAACGCGACGACCAGCAGGAGCGCGCTCACCAGGGCTGCCCGGACAGAGGGAGGTGCCTCACGCGCGTCATCCGCCGGGTCGTGCAGGAAGTCGTCGGGGTGCCGAACCGTTTGCACGAACACGAACACGCCGTACAGCGCCAGCGACACGACGCCCACGAAGGCCAGTTGCCCCGGGGTGTACACCGGACCCGGCGTGGACGTGGTGAAGTTGGGCAGCACGAGCGTCAGCGTGGTCAGTGCCGTCAGCACCGCAAGCGCGCCGCTCGCGCCCTGCAGTTGGAACCCCTGCGCCCGATGCTCCATGCCGCCGGCCAGCAGGCACGCCCCGACCACGCCGTTGCACACCAGCATCACCGCCGCGAACACCGTGTCCCGCGCCAGCGCCGCCTTTTCGGGTCCGCCGCCCAGCATCACGGAGACCACCAGCGCCACCTCGATCACCGTGACGGCAACGGCCAGCACCAGCGTGCCGAACGGCTCGCCGACCCGGTGCGCCACCAGCTCGGCATGGTAAACGGCGGCGAACACCGTGGCGACCAGCGCCACGGCGGACGCGGCGGCCAGGGAGACGTTCAGTCCGATGACCCCCGCCCCGGCCAGCGCCGCCCACCCGGCGAGCGGCCAAAACCAGGCCCACCAAGGCATCCGCGCCGTGCTCATGCTGGTCGAGATCCCAGTCCGCGCCGCGCGGGTCTAGCTGTCCTCGGCGATTTCCGCTTCGAGCGCTTCCAGCCGCTGGTCAAGCTGCGCCATCGCGTCGTTGTCCAGCCCGAGGCCCGCCAGCGCGTGGTGCAGCGCAGCCCGGCAGCCGTTGAACTCGGTCCCCAGCATGTCCGACGGAGCGGCCGGCGCCTTGCGGCGGCCAAGGCAGGTGCCGTAAGCCTCCCGCGCCGGGCCGACGCTGGCCGGCAGGCCGGCGAACGCCTCATCCAGCCGCTGCTCCACCCAGCCCGGCGTTGACGCGATCTCTTCGGTCAACGGGCGGCTCCCAAAGCCCAGGCCAGCACGCCCTTTTGTGCGTGCAGCCGGTTCTCGGCGCCGTCGAACACCACGGATTGCGGGCCGTCGATCACCTCCGCCGCCACCTCCTCGCCGCGGTGGGCCGGCAGGCAGTGCATGAAGATCGCGTCCGGCGCCGCCTGCGCCATCAGCGCTGGGGTGACGCAGTAAGGCGCCAGCAGGTTGTGCCGGCTCTCGTTGGGATCGTCGGCCATGCTGACCCAAGCGTCCGTCACCACGCAGCGGGCGCCGCGGACCGCCTCGGCCGGGTCGGCGAACACCTCGATGCGCGCCCCGGCCGCGCGCGCCCAGTCGATCAGCGCCTGGGGCGGGCGCAGGATGTCGGGCGTCGCCACCCGCAACGTGAAGCCGAAGCGCACCGCCGCCTCGATCCAACTGCTGAGCACGTTGTTGCCGTCACCGCTCCAGGCCACGACCTGCCCGGCAATCGGCCCGCGATGCTCCTCGAACGTCATCACGTCCGCCATGAGCTGGCAGGGGTGGCTGCGGTTGGTCAGGCCGTTGATCACCGGCACCGTCGCATGGGTCGCCATCTCGTGCAGCTTGGCGGCGTCGTCGGTGCGCAGCATGATCGCGTCCACGTAGCGGGACAGCACGCGGGCGGTGTCGGCCACCGTTTCGCCGCGGCCGATCTGCAGCTCCTTGGCCGACAGGTTGATGACATCGCCGCCCAGTTGCCGCATCGCCACCTCGAAGCTGACGCGGGTGCGGGTGCTGGGCTTCTCGAAGATCATCGCCAGCGTCTTGCCGGCGAAGGGCCGCGACGACACCCGGCCGGCTTCCTTGTAGCCCGACGCGATGTCGAGCATGTGGCGGAGCGTCGCCGCCTCGAAATCGCGCAGGTCGAGGAAGTGCCGGGGCGGCTCTTGGCCTTCGCCGAGGCGGCGGCCGTCCGCGCTGTCGGCGGGCCGCCGGAGCGCCCCGCTCACTTTGCCGCCACCGAGGCCGGGGTGGGCAGGCAGCGGCGCGCGGCGCGTCGGATCATCTCGACCGCCGCAGCACAATCCGCGTCGGTCAGCACCAGCGGCGGCACCAGGCGCACCACGTTGTCTCCGGCCGCGACGGTCAGCAAACCCTCCGCGGCAAAGGCGTTCTGCAATTCCGTGTTGGGCACGGCGCCCTTCAGCCCCAGGATCAGCCCGGCGCCGCGCACCTCCGTCAGCACGGCGGGATACTCCGCCACCACCGCTTCCAGCGCGGACCACAACTTGCGGGCCTTGCGGTCCACCTCCTGCAGGAAGCCCGGCGCGAGGATCACGTCCAGCACCGCGTTGGCGGCGGCGCAGGCCAGCGGGTTGCCGCCGAACGTCGTGCCGTGGGTGCCGGGCACCAAATGCTTGGCGACCGCCTCCGTCGCCAGCACCGCGCCCATCGGGAAGCCGCCGGCGATGCCTTTGGCGATGCTCATCACGTCCGGCGTGATGCCCGCCCATTCATGCGCGAACAGCTTGCCGGTGCGGCCCATGCCGCATTGCACCTCGTCCATGCCAAGGATCAGCCCAAACTCGTCGCAGGCGGCGCGCAGGCCGCGCAGGAAGTCGAGCGACGCCGGGCGGATGCCGCCCTCGCCCTGCACCGGCTCCACCAGGACCCCGGCCGTTTCCGGCCCGATGGCGTCGCGCAGCGCGTTCAAGTTGTTGAACGGTACGTGGTCGAAGCCGTCCACCTCCGGCCCGAAGCCGGCCAGGTACTTCTTGTTGCCTGTGGCGGCCAGCATCGCCAGCGTCCGGCCATGGAACGCACCGTCGAAGCAGATGACGCGGTAACGCTCGCCCCGCCCGGTCTCGGACATGGCCTTGCGCATCATCTTGACCATGCCCTCGTTCGCCTCGGCGCCCGAGTTGCAGAAGAACACGCTGTCGGCGAACGACGCTTCCACATAGCGCGCGGCCAGCCGCTCGGCTTGCGGCACGCGATACAGGTTGCTGGTGTGCATCACCCGCCCGGCCTGCTCGGCGATGGCCGCCACCAGATGCGGGTGGCCGTGCCCCAGGGAAGAGGTCGCGATGCCGGAGCCGAAATCCAGGAATCGTCGGCCGTCCACCGCATACAGCCAGGCGCCTTCGCCCCGCTCAAAGGCGAGGTCGGCACGGTTGTACGTCGGCATCAGGGCGGAAATCATGGGAACTCGGCACCTCGGTGCATCAATCCCCGGGCCATGTCAGCGCCCAACGACCCATCGCGGGCGGTCCCGGAGAAGCGGGGAGGATGGGGCGGGCTTTCGCGGGAAGTCAAACCCTAATCGGCCCATCGCCCGGCGGTGAACGAAGTTTGGCATTGCAATCGGCGCATCCTTGCGCCTGCCCGGCCCGGGTTCCGGCGGCGCGCGTCCCATGGCATCGTGCCGGAATGGCGGACTCACCCACCAAAATCGCGAAGCCGGCCGGCCGCAGCCGGCGCGCGCCCGGCCCCGCCGGCCCGGCACCCAGCCGGTCCCGCCTGCACGACGCCGCGCTGGCGCACCTGGCGCGCTTTGCCGTGACCGAGGCCGGGCTGATCCGTGTGCTGGACCGCCGCATCGACCGCTGGGCGCGCGCCGCCGGGACCGAGGGCACGCCCGATCCCGACGCCACCGCCACCGCGGCGCAGGCAAGCCGGCAAGCGGCGCGGGAGGTGGCGCGCGCCTTGGTGCAGTCGGGCGCGGTGGACGACACGGCCTTTGCCGGCGCCCGCGCCCGCAGCCTGACCCGCGCCGGGCGCTCCCGCCGGGCCGTAAGCGCCCATCTGGCCGCTAAGGGCGTGCCGCCCGAGCTGGCCCAGGCCGCCCTTCCGGACCCCGAAAGCGAGCTGGCGGCGGCCCTGGCCTATGCGCGCCGCCGCCGGCTGGGACCGTTCCGGCTGGCGGACGCCGATGCCGACACGCGCCGCCGGGAGCTTGGCGCCCTGGCGCGCGCCGGCTTTCCGCAGCCCGTGGCGCAGCAAGCCTTGCGCATGGACCCGGAAGACGCGAAGGCGCTGGTGACCCGGCTGAAGCAAGGCTGATGTCGCGGACCCGCCCGCGCTTTTCCCGCGCCGCCACCCTGGAAGGGGCGCGCCGCAGCCTGCCGGTGCAGGTCGCCGTGGTGCCGTTCGGCCTGGTGTGCGGCGTTTCGGCGCAGGCGCAAGGCTTGTCCCTGGCCGAGGCGACGCTGATGAGCGGCCTCGTTTACGCCGGCTCGGCGCAACTGCTGGCGCTCAGCCATTGGTCCAGCCCGGCGCCGGTGCTGGCCGCCGCCCTGGCGTCCTTCGTGGTGAACCTGCGCCTGGCCCTGATGGGGCCGGTGCTGGGGCCGTGGCTCGACCGCCTGCGCGGCTGGCGGCTGTGGGTCAGCTTGTTTGTGATGGCGGACCAGAACTGGGCCATGTCGGTGACGCAGATGCAGTCCGGGCGGGGCGACGCCGGGTTCCTGTTCGGGTCGGGCGCGCTGATGTGGGTGTTCTGGGTGGCGTCCACCGCGGCCGGGCACCTGCTGGGCGCCACGGTGCACCCGCCGCCCGGGCATCCGCTGTTCTTCACGGCGCTGGCGGTGTTCGTGGCGATCCTGGTGTCGATGTGGCGGGACGGGCGCGACGTGGTGCCGTGGATCGTGGCGGCGGCGGTGTCGGTGCTGCTGGCCTGGCTGATGCCGGGGGCGAGCTGGCATATCGTGCTTGGCGCGCTGTCCGGCAGCGCCGCCGGGGTGTGGCGCGACCGCAAGCGCGGCTCCGCATGACGCTCGACCCTTGGGTGCTCGCCGCGATTGCCGCCATGGCGGCGGCCACCTTTGCCAACCGGGCTGGCGGCTACCTGCTGTTCCGTGCGTTCAGCCCGCCGCCGGTTGTGCGGGCCATGTTGGGCTACGTCCCCGGCACGCTGTTTGTCAGCTACGTGGCGCCGGCGCTGGCCGCGGACGGCCTGCAGCAATGGGTCGGCGCGCTCGCGACGGTTGCGGTCATGTTGGCGACGCGCAACCTGGCGCTGGCCATCCTCGGCGGCACGGCCGCGGCGGGCGTGGTCTGGGCCGCCGGGTGAGCGGGACGGCCGCTTGGCCCGGACGCCGCGCGGCGCTGCTGCTGGGCGTTCTGGCCGTCCCCCTGGCCGCCTGCGGTTCCGGCCCGCGTAGGCTTGTCTCGTCCGGCGCGTCTGCCGCGTTGGAGTGCGTGCCCTACGCCCGGCAGGTTTCCGGCATCCAGCTCCGCGGCGAGGCGTATTCCTGGTGGGAGCAGGCGGCCGGGCGTTACGGCCGGGGAAGCGTGCCGCGTCCGGGGAGCGTCCTGGTGTTCCGCCGCAGCGCACGGCTCGGCTCCGGCCATGTTTCCGTTGTGCAGCGCGTCGTCTCGGACCGGGAAATCGTGGTGACGCAGGCCAACTGGGTGCCCCGCCGCGTCGCCCGCGACGAGCCGGTGGTCGATGTCTCGCCCGGCAACGATTGGAGCGCGGTGCGGGTTTGGTGGGCGCCGTCGCTTGCGCTGGGCCGCACGGCCTACCCGACCTACGGCTTCGTCGGTCCGGCCCCGGCCAAGAGATCTGGCCCCTGAACATTGCCAAACTGCTTGCAAGCATCGTTGGGCCGCGCCATGTCATCGGGTGGGGCGGGCCTTTGTCCGCCGGTTGCAATCGGGGCGCGTCCTGACGGGGCGTATGCCTGCACGGAGGAACCATGGGCAGCTTCAGCATTTGGCACTGGATGGTCGTTCTGCTGGTCGTCCTGCTGCTGTTCGGGAGCGGCAAGGTCAGCAACCTGATGGGCGACTTCGCCAAGGGCATCAAGTCGTTCAAGAAGAACATGGCCGACGACACCGACGCTTCGATGGAGGCCAGCGCCAACGAGCGCCCGGCTGGCACCATCGCCGCTCCCGGCACGACGACCACGGTGCGCGAAACGGCGACTACCCGACACGGCTGACGCTGTGGTCGCCGGCACATGGCCGGCGACCACGGACTGGGTGGCTTGTGTGATTATTTAGCTTAGGCGGCGGGCGAGGGCCGGTCTGTCCGTGTTGGCGGCAGCAAAGAATCTTGCTTGGCAGCAAGCGTCATCGGCGGAAATGAGAGCTTAGGTGCTGAACCGGCTCCGCGTCACTGCCGGCCAGCCGGACTGCGCTGGCCGCGACCGCCTTTTCCGCTTCCGCCCCTTGAATGCCAGCGTGGTTTCGGTCGCGCCGCGTTCTGCCGCAACTTGAGCGGCTCGGCGCCGGCGATGGCGGAAGGTCAGCACAACCAATGCGGTGAACACCAGCATTGCCGTCGTAGGCTCGGGAACATTGACGACGATGGAGGCAAGCTTGGCGTTGGCGGCGGAGCTTGCCGGCCGGTCCGGTGCATTGAACGTCGTGCCGCTTACCACTAGCGGGTTGATGAAGGCAACGGCGTGGTTAGATGACTCAAAACCCGGGCCGTTTTCGGTATACAGGATGACCTGATCAAAATATCCAACCGTGTTGAAAAAATTGACGTAGGCGTAGCTCTCAGACGAGTTCTGACCCTTGAACGGCGTGGTCGGGTTTCCGCAGTAGGCATTCGTTGTGCTGCACGCACCAAGCGCAGCTTGGAGGTCAGTCGAACCGAACGAATATAGCAACTGACCCTTATTGAAAAACTGTATGCTGTTCTTCGCGTCGAGTGCAGAAATCCATATGCCGAAGTAGTTTACGCCAGGTATGTTACCGGAAGTTGTTAATGTGACTGTGTAAGCATTAACGGGCGACGTTCTGCCGAACAGCTCGGGATAGGGTGCCGTTCCGTTGGCGCCGCCATACTGGTCCGCCGTGGCCCTGACCCAGTTGGTGTCTCCTTTGGCCGTATAAGCGCCTCTGATGAAGTTAGTTGAATTGAAATTGCTGGTGCCAGTCTGGAAAGTCGAGGTGAAAGGGCCGCCGGCCCAATTCGCGAATGTTTCCGTACCATAAAAGCAGCGTGTGGCGTTGCCGCAGGTTGTCGTGAAGTTCGGTGTTTGAACGCCGGCGGCCAGATACGTCGGGGTGATCGGACCAGCGTTTGCGTTTTGCCCGGCAAACAACGCCAGCGCGGCTGCAACGGCAATGCCCGTCAGGCGCGTCGGACGACAAAGGGTAGCTCGTGACCCTGAACGTTTCTGAGCGGGCACGCATCGGAAACGCAGCCGCTCAGCCCAGGGCGAAAACTGGCTCATCATTCTTTACGAGTTAGCATTTACTCTTGCAGGCGTCGCGTTAGGAAATGATGAGGTGGCGGCCTGATCCGTGGGGCTGCGGCGCGGATGCCTGACGGTGCGGACCTCCTCGCCGTTGCGCGACGCCCCGATGCTCCACCCGCAATCATCACGGTTTCGTTATCGAACGGCGTCGGCGAAGTCGCGTTCCTAGACGCCCGCCGCACCTCGGCGTGTCCCAAGGAGAATTCCATGCCGACCTACGATGCCACCATCAAGGCGCTCAAGGCGGGCGCCAAAAGCATGACCGTGAACGCCGCCGTGAAGAACATCGAAAACTGGGAAGCCACCCTTGAAAAGGTCGAGGTCAGCGGCGTGAAAACGATCGTGAAGGACCTCGAAAGCCTCAAGAAGCATCTGCAGAAGCAGGAGATCGACGGCGAGGCGGTGCGGAAGCTGATCGCCAAGCTCGGCAAGGAGACGGTTACGGTCGCCGGCAGGACCGAAGGCAAGAACGCCGAAAAAGTCAAGGCGCTCGGCGAGGCGCTGAACGACGCGGCCGAGAACCACGAAAAGGCCGCCTGAACCCAACGTGCACCCGCCCCGGCTGGGCCAGGGCGGGTGCGTTGCGCCGCGGGCTGGGCTGATCCATGGTTCCGGCGGCAAGGAGGCCACCCATGACAGCCACGACACCGGAGCACGCCGGCTTCTCGTCCCAGCGCCTGCGCAAGATCGATGGCTGGATGGACCGCCTGGTGGAGGATGGCCGGCTTGCCGGGCTGTCCGTGCTGGTGAGCCGCCGCGGGCAGTTGGCGTATGAGCGCCACGCCGGGTTCGCCGACATGGCGCGCGGGCTGCGCATGGGGCCGGACAGCATCCTGCGCATCTATTCCATGACCAAGCCGCTCACCAGCGCCGCGATCCTGATGCTCTACGAGGACGGGCTGTTCCAATTGGACGACCCGATCAGCGGCGTGCTGCCGTGCTTCAAGGAGATGCGCGTGTATGCCGGGGAAGGCAGGGAGCCTGTGCCGGCGGAGCGCTCCATCACCTATCGGGACCTGCTGACCCATACCGCCGGCCTGACCTACGGCTTCATGCACGCGACGCCGGTGGACGCGATGTATCGCGACCAGGACGTGGATTTCCAAACCTCCGACCGCACCTTGGCCGAAGTCGTGGAGCACGTCGCCACGCTGCCGTTGCTGGCGCAGCCTGGCTCCGCCTGGAACTACAGCATCGCCACCGACGTGCTGGGCCACTTGGTGGCCGTGCTGTCGGGCCAGGAGTTCGGGCAGTTCCTGCATGACCGGGTGATCGCGCCGCTCGGCATGGCGGACACGGCGTTCCATGTGACGCCGGACAAGCTGGGGCGCTTCGCCGCGAACTATGCCCGCGGACAGGACGGCCGGGCCGTGCTGCTCGATGACCCGGCGACCAGCCGCTTCGCGACTCCCCTCGCCATCGCGTCCGGCGGCGGCGGCCTGGTGGGCACCGGCCGCGACTACATGCGGTTCTGCCGCATGATGCTGAACCGCGGCACGCTGGACGGCGAGCGCCTGCTGGGCCGCAAGACCGTCGAACTGATGACGGCGAACCACCTGGGCGGCGACATGGCCAGCATGGGGCAGGCACGGTTCAGCGAAAGCAACTACGAGGGCATCGGCTTCGGCCTGGGCTTTTCCGTCACGCTCGACCCGGCGCGCGCGCAAATCCTGGGATCGCCGGGCGAGTATGCCTGGGGCGGGGCGGCCAGCACCGCGTTCTGGATCGACCCGGCCGAGGACATGGCCGCCGTGATGATGACCCAGCTCACGCCCTCCTCCACCTATCCGATCCGGCGGGAGCTGCGCGTGCTGACGTATCAGGCGCTCGTGGACTGATCCACCAGGCCGATCTCCGGGTTGGCCTCCGGCGCCGCCATCCCTTGGTAGCGGTCCATCACCTCTTGCGGGTCGCCGTCGGCCACCACCCGGCCCTGGTCCAGCCAGATCACCCGGGTGCTCCAGTCGAGGATCACCGGGACCGAGTGCGACGACAGCACCAGGATCTCGGCGCCGCGCACCATATCCTCCAGGCGGCTGCGCGCCCGCTCCATGAACGCCGCGTCGCCGGCCAGGAACCATTCGTCCATCAGCAGCACCTGCGGCCGGATGGCGGTCGCAAGCGCGAAGCCCAGCCGGATCACCATGCCGGAACTGTAGAAGCGCAACGGCAGGTCGAGGAACTCCGCCAACTCGGCGAACTCCTGCACGTCGTCCTCCAGGCGCCGGATCGCCGCGCGGGACAGGCCGCTGTACAGCCCGCGCAGCGCGATGTTCTCGCGCCCGGTCAGCTCGGGGTTCATGCCGAGGTTGGGATCGAGCAGGGCGCCGATGTTGCCCTGGACGCGCACGGAGCCGACCACAGGCTCGTAGATGCCGGCCAGCGTGCGCAGCAGCGTGGTCTTGCCCGCCCCGTTGCCGCCGATCAGGCCGAGCCGGTCCCCGCTGTGGAGGTGCAGCGACACATGGCGCAGCGCCTGCACCACGATCCGATGCCGCCCGTCCTCCTGCAAGCGCCGACTCGCCGCGGCGAACACCGTCCGCTTCAGGCTACGGCTGTTGCCGTGGTAGATCGGAAAGCTGACGTCCACGCCCTCTACGTCGATGGCCGCCATGCCCATCAAACCCAGAACGCCAGGCGGCCGCGCACGCGCGCGAACAGCAGCCACGCCACGCCGCAAAGCAGGGCGCTGTAGCCCAGGGCGGACAGCCAGACCTCCCCACCCGCCGCCCCGCCCAGCAGGGGCGCCCGCACGATCTCCAGCAGGGTGTAGAACGGGTTGAGCGGCAGCAGCGCCGCTTGCGGCCCTTTCAGCAATTCGGGCTTCCAGATGACCGGGCTGATGAAGAACGCGATCTGCATGACGCTGCCGACGATGGGCGGGATGTCGCGAAACCGGGCGCACACCGCGCCCAGCAGCAGGCACGCGGCCATGCCATCGACCACCCACAGCAGGATGCCCGGCACCGCGGCCCACGCGGGCAGCCCCGGCCACACGTTGAAGACGGCATACACCACCAGGATCACCGGGACGTTGTGCGCCAGCACGAGCAGGTTCCGGACGATGACCCGGATGGCATACAGCGTGAACGGCATACGCTGCGAGCGGATCATGCCCTCCGCCTGCTGGAAGCTGCCGCAGGCGTCGCCCACCACGCTGCCCAGCACGTTCCACAGCACGAGCGACAACGCCAGGAACGGCAGGTAGTCGTGCAGCTCCATCTTGAACAGTTGCGAGTACAGCACGCCGAGCGCGCCGATCATCACGCCCGTGGACAGCGTCAGCCAGAACGGGCCGAGCACCGAGCCGCGGTAGCGCAGGCGGATGTCGAACCATCCCAGTGTCAGCCCGAGTCGCCACAGCCCCAAGCCGTCCCGCGCGTCCTTCACGGCGAGGCGCTGCCGTGCCCCGGCCGAATGGTCTGAATGCAGCACGAGGTCGGCCGCGCCGCGAGGGTCCAGGGTTGCGCTCACCGGCGCGCGATAGCCGATCCGGCACCGCACTGCAACCGGCGCCCCGCCGCCCGCCTTCCATCCGTGTGTCGCCGGGCGGCGACACCAGCACAGGTTCTTTCCGGCACCATCGCCATTCGGTAACAAACTGTTGCCAGACGATTCAACCTAGGCTAACGCAGAACGTGGGGTTAACCCACTGCTGACCTGAACGACGGTTGCAAAGCCGTTGTGCCCTCCGGCCGTTCGACGGCCGCGCCACGACGGAGGCCGCGTCCATGCCGCACTGCCGCTTTTCCGCAATTGTTCTGGTTCGTTTCCAATCTACGGCGTGTCTTCTGGGCAGCGTCGCGATGCTCGCCCTGTTGTCGGCTTGCGGGAGCCAGCCGCAGCAGATCAGCGCGCAGCAGGAATCGACGCAGTACCTGTCGCACGCACGCCGCAACTATACCCCGCCTGGGCCGGCCAGCGATCCCTGGGGGCCCCACATCAGGGAGGCCGCCGCCAAGTTCGACGTGCCGGAGCGTTGGGTCCGCGAGGTGATGCGCCAAGAGTCCGGCGGAAACCAGTATGGCCACGGCGGCGCCCTGATCACCTCCGGCGCGGGCGCCATGGGCTTGATGCAGGTCATGCCCGCCACCTATGACGAACTCAGGGGGCGCTACCCCGAACTGGGCAGCGATCCCTTCGATCCCCACAACAACATCTTGGCGGGCACGGCTTACATCCGCGAGATGTACGACATCTATGGCTCGCCGGGGTTCCTGGCGGCCTACAATGCCGGGCCGGGCCGGTTGGACGACTACCTGACCCGCAGCCGCTCGCTGCCTTTGGAAACCCGGCGCTACGTGGCGAGCATCGGACCCCGGATCGCCGGCACGTCCCCCAGCACGCGCTCGCCGGGCGAGCAGTATGCGACCAACGCCTTGCCGGCGCGGATTCCGGACGGCCCGCGCTACGCCAACGGGGCGGCGTCGGGCGTCGAGTCGGCGAGCTACTCCCCCCCGCCGTCCGCCGCGGCGCAGCCGATCGTGCTGTCGCCGCCAAGCCCGGTCACGCTCTCACCGCCAAGCTCCCCGGTGCAGGTCGCCCAAGCGGCGGAGACGCCCGCCGCGGCGTCGGGCAATTACATCGTCTTGGCCCCCCAGCCGCCCGAATCGGCGGAGTTCTCGGACCCCTCGGCCGTCGAGCCGCCAGAGGCCGTGCCGTTTCCCCTCCCGCGGCAGGCACGCCCCGCATTGGCCGGACGCGCCGGGGCTGCGGAGCCGCCACGGCAATTCGCTGCCGCCGCGCCCGCGCCACGGCGCCCATCGACGTTCAGCTTGGTGTCGCCAGCCAACGCGGCGCCGGTCGCCCTCCGCCACGGAGGACCTGCCGCCGGCAACTGGGCCGTGCAGGTCGGCGCGTTCGAGAATGCCCGCATGGCGTCCGCGGCCACCGCGGCGGCGCGCGAAACGGCGCGCGACGTGCTGGGCGGCACCCGCCCGGCGGTGTCGAGCGTCCGCCAGCCCCGAGGCACCCTGTATCGCGCCCGTTTGGTCGGTCTGTCCCGCGATGCCGCCGCGCGTGCGTGCGAGCGGCTGGTCCGCGTCCGCACCAACTGCATGGTCGTGTCGCCAGACGCCCAATCCTGAGCGTCAGGGGATCTTGGTGGTCCCCGCCAGCATCGGGGAGCGCAGCCGCGACGCCTTCTCGACCAAGCCGCTGACGCCCTCGCGCCGCACCAGTTCGGACCAGACATCCGCAGGCTCGACTCCCGCCGCGACCCACATGACCAGAAGGTGATACAGCACGTCGGCGCTTTCGGAGATCAGCGCCGGGTTGTTGCCCGCCACGGCCTCGATCAGGCACTCGACGGCTTCCTCGCCGAACTTCTGCGCAACCTTTGTGGTGCCGCGGCTGAGCAGGCGGGCGGAGTGGCTGTGCGCCGGGTCGGCTGACCGCCGGTCCATGACCACGGCCCAAAGCCGGTCCAGCACGTCGCCCGAGAGCGCGGCCGGGACCGGGCGCACGGCCTGGTCCCCTTGCGGCTTCTTGCCCGCGGTTTTCTTTGCCGCGGCCGGCTTCCTCGCCGCGGTCTTCTTGACGGTCTTCGCCATGCTCAAGCCGCCATGACCACGGGCGGGCGCACGGGCAGGCCGGCGGCGTCCAGCGCGGCCTTGACCTGTGGCACGGTGAAGGTACCGAAATGGAACACCGAGGCCGCGAGCAGCCCCGTGGCGCCGGCCTTTGCGCCATCCACGAAGTGCTGCAGGCTGCCGACTCCGCCCGACGCGACCACCGGCACCCGCACCGCGCCGCACACCGCCCGCAGCAGGTCGAGGTCGAAGCCGCGTCCAGTACCGTCACGGTCCATGCTGGTCAGCAGGATTTCCCCGGCGCCCAGCGCCGCGACCTGCTGGCACCATTCAACCGCATCGCGGCCGGTGGCCGTCCGCCCGCCATGGGTGAACACCTCCCAACGTCCGGGGCCGCTGGCCCGGGCATCGACGGCGACCACGACGCATTGGCTGCCGAACCGGATCGCCGCCTCGCGCACCAATTCCGGCCGGGCAACGGCTGCGGAGTTCATGCTGCACTTGTCCGCCCCGGCCAGCAGCAGCCGCCGCATGTCCTCCGGCGACCGCACGCCGCCGCCGACGGTGAGCGGCAGGAACACCTTGGCGGCCGTGCGCGACACCACGTCGAGGATGGTGTCGCGGTTCTCGTGGCTCGCCGTGATGTCGAGGAACGTCAGCTCGTCCGCGCCCGCGGCGTCATAAACGGCGGCTTGCTCCACCGGGTCGCCGGCGTCGCGCAGCGCCACGAAGTTGACACCCTTCACGACCCGTCCGTCCTTTACGTCCAAGCACGGGATGATGCGGAGCTTGAGCATGCGCCTTCAAATCTCATAAATTAGCTTGGCGCGGATTTGGGCCGAGACTCCCATAAGTCATCTGCCAGAATCCCCAAATAACCGTTTCAGGGCTGAAAGATTGCGCCTACCCCGCAAGCAGCGCAAGGGCCGCGTCGAGTTCGATCCGGCCGTCATACAGCGCCCGCCCGACGATCACGCCGTCGATGCCCGCCGGCGCCGCGGACCTTAGCGCCTGCAAGTCGGCGAGCGAGCCGACGCCGCCGCTGGCGATCACCGGGGTGCGCAGGCGGGCGGCCAAGCCGAATGTCTGCTCCAGGTTCAGCCCGGACAGCATCCCGTCCCGCCCGATGTCGGTGTAGATCACGGCAGCCGCCCCCGCATCCTCGAACCGCAGCGCCAGGTCGAGGGCGGACACCGCCGCGGTCTCGGCCCAGCCTTCCGTTGCCACGAGGCCGTCGCGGGCGTCGATGCCGACCGCGACCTGCCCGGGAAAGGCGTGGCAAGCCTCATGCACCAGCTCCGGCGTCTTCACCGCGGCGCTGCCGAGGATGACCCGGCGCACCCCGGCGCGCAGCCAACGCTCCACCCCGGCCATGTCGCGGATGCCGCCGCCGAGCTGCACGGGCACCCGGGCCACCCCCAGGATGGCGGACACCGCCGCGGTGTTGACGGAACGCCCGGCGAACGCGCCATTCAGGTCCACGACATGGAGCCATTGGCAGCCGCCGTCCTGCCACGCCTGCGCCTGCGCGCCGGGATCGTCCGAGTAAACCGTGGCGTCGTCCATGGCGCCGCGCCGCAGCCGGACGCAGGCGCCATCCTTGAGGTCGATCGCGGGGTAGAGCGTCAGGCTCACGCCTTCGCGTCCCGCTGCAGCAGCTTCATATAATAGATGCCCCGGATGGTGCGCCCGCCGACCCGGGCGTAGCACGGGTGCTCGCCCCAGCGATGATAGCCGAGGGTCTCATACAATTGGATCGCGGCTTCCTGCGTTTCCCGCACGTCGAGGTTCAGCACCTGGTAGCCGAGTGCCCGCGCGCCGTCCTCGATGCGCCGGGTCATCAGGCGGGCGAGGCCGTGGCCGCGGGCATACGGGGCGATGAAGGAGTGCATCAGCGTCGCCGCGAACGCCTGCGCCTCGTTGTTGCGGGGCGGGCGGACCAACTGGGCGCTGCCGACGATCACGCCGTCCAGCCGGCCGATGAACAGCTCGCGCTCCGGCACCAGCAGCACGCCGCGGAAGTAGCTCTGCATCGCCAAGCGGCCCGGCGACTTCACCCAGCCGAAGCCGCCGCCTTCCAGGATCGCGGCGTCGGCGGCCTCGCACAGCGCGTGCAGGTCGTCGTCGGCCAACTCGGTGGCACGCTCCACCAGCAGTTCGGGAGACGCCATGCTGCCCGCTCCGTTCAGGCGGGCCGTTGCGTCACGGTATCCCATTCCGTCCAGGCTCCCCACTTTTCGGTTCCCACGTCCCGGTTCTCCACATCCCGGCTCCCATCGCAAGAAGTTGGCCAGGATGCGCAGGCCCACCTGCTGGCTTTTCTCGACATGGAACTGCGTGCCGGCCCGGTTGCCGCGGGCAACCATGGCAGGCACCGGGCCGCCGTAGTCCGTGGTGGCCAGCAGGTCGCCCCGGGCGCCGCCGCGCAGCGCGTAGCTGTGCACAAAGTAGGCGTGGTCCCCCGGACGCAGCCCGTCCAGCAGCGGATGCGCGCCCGGCACGAAATGGAGCACGTTCCACCCCATCTGTGGCAGCCGCAGCCCCGGCGGGTCCATCGGCGCGATCTCGCCGCCGATCCAGCCGAAGCCCTTTGTTTCCGCGTGCTCCAGCCCGCGCTCCGCCATCAACTGCATGCCGACGCAGATGCCGAGGAACGGGCGCCCGGCCGCCGCGCTGCCTTCCACCGCCTCACGCAGCCCCGGCACCGCGGCCAGCCCGGCGGCGCAGTCGGCAAAGGCGCCCTGGCCCGGCAGCACCACGCGGTCCGCCGCCGAAACCCGGCCGGGATCGCCGGTGACCTCGACCTGAACGTCCAGCCCCGCCCGCTCCGCCGCCGTTGCCAGGGCGCGGCTTGCGGAGGCGAGGTTGCCGCTGCCGCAATCCACCACGGCGACGCGCATCATGGGAGCGGCCCGATGACGGAAGCGTGGAGGTCGGCGCGGGCGTGCAGCAGCCGGGCCACCGCGCTGTCCGCGTCACGCGCTGCCAGCACGTGCGTCAGCAGGTAGCCGCGCCGTTCCAGCGACCAGCGCACCGCGTCCCGCCCGAGCAGGCCCGCAAGCACGCCGAACCCCAGGCCGATCAGCCCGCCCAAGCGCGGCGGTGCCAAGACCATGACCAGCAGGGCCGCCGCGCCGAACAGCACCGCCGGGATCCAGGCCCGGTGCAGCAGCAGCCAGAATGGGCCGAACACCGCGGCGCTCCAGCTCCAGCCTTCCAGCAGGACGACCGGAGGGCAGTCCGGCTTGAGGTGCGCGGTGTAGCTTTTCATAAAGCGCCCTTGGTGGACGGGATGGCGCCCGCTGCGCGCGGATCGGCCTCTGCGGCCATGCGCAGGGCGCGGGCCACGGCTTTGAAGCACGCTTCGGCCACATGGTGCGCATTGCGCCCGGCCTGCTGAGTGACGTGCAGCGTCATCAAGGCATTCATCGCCAGCGCGCGGAAGAACTCCTCGAACAGCTCGGTATCCATTTCGCCGATCTTGTCGCGCTCGAACGCGACGGACCAGGCGAGGAACGGGCGGCCCGACAGGTCCAGCGCCGCGGCGACCAGCGCTTCATCCATCGGCACGACCGCGTTGCCGTAGCGCCGGACCCCGCGCTTGTCGCCCACCGCCCGGGCCAGCGCCTGCCCCAGCACGATGCCGATGTCCTCCGTCGTGTGGTGGAAATCGATGTGCAGGTCGCCCTTGGCCCGCACCGAAAGGTCGATCAGCGCGTGCCGGGCAAAGGCGGTCAGCATGTGGTCCAGGAAGCCGACGCCGGTTGCGATCTCGCCCTGGCCGCTGCCGTCCAGGTCCAGCCGGACGGTGATGTCGGTCTCGGAGGTCGTGCGGGTGATCTCAGCGGTGCGGGCCATGCGCGCCCCATAGCGCAAACAGGCCCTTGGGCAAACCAAGTTCGGGGTACCCTGGCCCAAGTTGCCTATATCTTGTGCAGCCCGGGCGCGGACCCCATCTGGGCGGCACCATGCAAGCATCATCCCCCCACGATCCCGTCGGCTGGCACGGGACCACCATTCTTTGCGTCCGCCGCGGCGGCCAGGTTGCCATGGCTGGCGACGGCCAGGTGACGCTCGGCCAAACCGTCATCAAGGGCAACGCCCGCAAGGTCCGGCGCATCGGCGCCGGCGGTAGCGTGCTCGCCGGGTTCGCCGGCGCGACGGCGGACGCCTTCACCTTGCTTGAACGGCTTGAGGCCAAACTCGAACGCTTCCCGTCGCAGCTTGAGCGCGCCTGCGTCGAACTGGCCAAGGATTGGCGCACTGACCGCTACCTGCGCCGGCTGGAGGCCATGATGGCGGTCGCCGATGGGGTGCACAGCTATACGCTCACCGGCAACGGCGACGTGTTGGAGCCGGAGGACGGGGTGATCGCCATCGGCTCCGGCGGCAACTACGCCCTGGCGGCGGCGCGGGCGCTGCTGTCTGTGGACGGGCTTGAAGCGGAGGAGGTCGCGCGCCGGGCCATGCGGATCGCCGCGGACATCTGCGTTTACACCAACCACTCCCTGATCGTGGAGACCCTGTGATGGACGTTCCCACCTATTCCCCGCGGGAGATCGTGGGCGAGCTTGACCGCTTCATCGTGGGGCAAGAAGACGCCAAGCGCGCGGTTGCCATCGCGCTGCGCAACCGTTGGCGTCGCCAGCAGCTCCCCGAGGGCATCCGGGACGAGGTGGTGCCGAAGAACATCCTGATGATCGGGCCGACCGGCTGCGGCAAGACGGAGATCGCGCGCCGCCTGGCCAAGCTCGCCCAGGCGCCGTTCATCAAGGTGGAAGCGACGAAGTTCACAGAGGTCGGCTATGTCGGCCGCGACGTGGACAGCATCGTGCGCGACCTGGTGGACGCCAGCATCGTCATGCTGCGCGACATGGGCCGCAAGGACGTGCAAGCGAAGGCTGACCTGGCGGCGGAGGACCGGCTAGTGACCGCCTTGGTGGGGGAGGGGGCCAGCGCCGACACGCGCGGCAAGTTCCGCAAGATGCTGCGCTCCGGTGAGCTGGAGGACAAGGAGGTGGAGGTCGCCGTGGCCGACGCCGGGCCGGCCATCGGCCAGTTGGACATCCCCGGCATGGCGCCGGGCCAGATGGCCAACATCGGCGAGATGATGAAGGGCATGTTCGCCCGGCCGCCGCAGCGCAAGCGCATGACGGTGCCCGCCGCCCGCGTGGCGCTGGCGCGGGAGGAAAGCGACCGCCTGCTGGACAACGAGCAGCTCACCAAGGACGCCGTGCACCACGCCGAGCAGAACGGCATCGTGTTCCTGGACGAGATCGACAAGGTGTGCGCCCGGTCGAGCGAGGGCGGCTTCCGCGGCGGCGACGTGTCCCGCGAAGGCGTGCAGCGCGACCTGCTGCCGCTGATCGAGGGCACGACCGTCAACACGAAGCATGGCCCGGTGAAGACCGACCATGTGCTGTTCATCGCCTCTGGCGCCTTCCACCTGGCCAAGCCGTCCGACTTGCTGCCGGAGCTGCAAGGCCGCTTGCCGATCCGGGTCGAGCTGGCGCCGCTGTCGCGGGCGGACCTGCGCCGCATCCTCACCGAGCCTGAGCACAGCCTGCTCAAGCAGTACTCGGCGCTGCTGGAAACAGAGGCCGTCACCCTCGACTTCACGCCCGATGCGGTAGACGCGCTGGCGGACCTCGCGGCCGACATCAACGACCGGGTGGAGAACATCGGCGCCCGGCGGCTGGCGACGGTGCTGGAAAAGCTGCTGGAGGAGGTCAGCTTCACCGCGACCGACCGGGGCGGCGAGCTTGTGACGGTGGACGCTGCTTACGTGAACGAGCGCGTGGCGCCGTTGGCCGCGAAGGGCGACCTGAGCCGGTTTATTTTGTAATCACAACATTGACAAGGGCAGGCTTGTTGCTGTTTCGTAAGGTTCCGATCAGGAGCCGTCCCATGCGCTTGAAGCTTGCAGCCTGCTTGATTGTTGCCGGCGGCCTCGCCGCTTGCGCGGGGCCGCCGCCTCCGCCGCCCATGGCGGCGGCCGAGCCTGCGCCGCCGCCCGCGCCGGTGGCTGCCATGCCTGCCGACGGCGTGTATTCGGGCACTGTCGTTTCAACCGACGACTCGCATTCGCGCTGCCGAAAGCTGCCGGCCACCGCCCGCGCCCAGATGCGCAACGGCATGTTCATGCTTCAGAGTGTGCGCGGCAAGGTCGGGCCGGACGGCAGCGTGACGGCCGTGGGGCGCCGCGGCATGGCGATGGACGGCATGTTCGCCAATGGCACACTCGACGTGACGACCAGCGGTCATGGCTGCAGTTATCACTACTCCCTGACCCACGCCTGACGGTTGGAGTTGTTCCAGGCCGGCCCCGCCCTCGGCGTCGAAGGCGGGATTTTGTTTGCAGGCGACGCGGACAGGCTGTGTTTGGCACGCGTGTGGTGTAGCTTTCGCCGCCCCGTGCCATATCTCAGCATCATGCCAGATCCCTTCGTCCGTCCAGAAGACCCGTCCGCCGCCGCCGCCGTCGCTGCTATCGGCGAGGAATTGGGGGTGTTCGACGATTGGATGGACCGTTACCAGTACATCATCGAGCTTGGCCGCAAGCTGCCGCCGTTCCCCCCGGACTGGCAGGACGACGCCCACCGCGTGCCGGGCTGCCAAAGCCAGGTTTGGATGGAGGCGGGCGTTCAAGAGGGTCGCATGATGCTGGCCGGCGCGTCCGACGCGGCCATCGTTTCGGGCCTCGTTGCCCTGCTGCTCCGCGTGTATAGCGGCCGCCCGCCCGCCGAGGTGCTGGCGACCGACCCCGTGTTCCTGAAGGACCTCGGCCTGCTTGAGGCGCTGTCCACCAACCGCGGTAATGGCATCGCGGCCATGGCCCGGCGCATCCACGACGCGGCGAGGGCCTGCGCGGTCGCTGCCTGAGTTGGTGGCGCGGGACGGGCTGCGCGTCGGCCTGTTCCTGGCGGCGTTCTTCGCGGCGGGCGCGATCAGCACCGCCTACCTGCCGGTCTGGTTTGCCGACCGCGGGCTGAGCAGCGCCGAGATCGGGCAGGTGCTCGGTCTGGGCTTCCTGCTGCGCGTCGCGGTGGTGCCGGGCTGGGGGCGGCTGGCCGACGCGGTGGGCGGTCGGACCGTGCTGTTTGCCGGGGCGGCCGTGGCGGCCGGCGGCGCGGCCCTGTTGCCGGCGGCCCAGGGCTTCCTCGCTATCCTGCTCATCTCGGCGGTGCAGGGGGTGTCGGCCTCGGCGTTGACCCCGCTCACCGACGCCCTGACCCTCGCCTTGGCGGCGGCCCGGCGGCTCGACTACGGACGCACCCGCGCGTTCGGCTCTGTGGCCTACATGGCCGCGACCGCCTCTGGTGGCGCGTTGCTCGGCTTGCTGGGCACCGGCCTGGTGCCGTGGGCCATTGCCGGCTTCTACGCGCTGTCCGCCGGGCTGGCGTTCGCCCTGCCCGGCGTCGCGGCGCCGCCGGCGGCGGTGCGCATCCAGCAGGGGACGTGGCGCTTCCAAAGCTTCCGCTTGGCACTCATCGCGACGGCGCTGATCCAGGGGGCGCACGCTGCCTACTACGCCTTCGCCACGCTGCACTGGCGCTCGGCCGGCATCCCGGACGGCGCCATCGGGCTGCTGATCGCCGAGGGCATCGTGGCGGAGGTCGCGTTGTTCATCTGGGGACGCCCGTTGGTCGAAAGGCTCGGCCCGGCCCGGCTCACCGCGTTGGCCGCGGGCGCGTCCCTGCTGCGCTGGACCGTGACCGCCTTTGTCACTGAGGTTCCCGCGCTCGCCGCGGTGCAACTCCTGCACGCCTTGACCTTCGCCTGCCAGCACCTTTCGACCATGCTGGTGCTGCGTACCCTGCCGGCGCAGCGCGCCGGGACGGCCCAGGCGCTGATGTCCGCGCTGGGCTTTTCCGCCCCCACGGGGTTGCTGATTTGGCTGTCTGGCCTGGTTTACGGTGCCGTCGGCGGCCTCGTCTTCCTGCTCATGGCGGCAGTGGGAGGCTCGGCGCTGCTGATCGTGCCGGCGCTGGCGCGCGCTCTTCCTCCCGCCGCAGCGCGCCGTCCATAAGCTCGATCTGCCGTGCGATGCGCGCCATCGCGCTGCTCGGTTCGTGCTTCGGTTGGCCGGGCGGCAATCCCGTGCCGTCCGCCAGCGCCTGGAACGCCAGCCGCAGCCAATCGCGCCACGCCGCAAGCTCGGCCGCGCCGGGCACCGAGGCCGGGTCGTGCTGGAAGAACGAGAGGCGGCCGGCCAGGCGGCGCAGCGCCGCATCGACCACCATCGCCGACTCCAAGCCGATCCGTGCAGAGCGCCGCGGCTCCTGCAGCGCGCGGGCCAGCGAGGCTTCAAAGTTGTTGCTGGCGACCCCGGCCGCGCGGCGCACGGCGTCCAGTGCCGTAACCGACTGCTCGCCCAGCAGCACCGCAAGCTCGGTGTCCACGTAAGCCGCGTGGGCCTCCAAAGCCCCGCGCTGCTCCCGGCTGAGTCGGCCGGGTTCCCAGCTCGGCCACAGCAGCGCGCAGCCGAGCACCGCCAAGGTCCCGCCCAGCACGGTGTAAAGCGCCCTCATGCCGGCGATCACCCATTGGCTTTCCCCGGGATTGCCGATCTCCGACAGCAGGACCACCAGCGGCGTCATGCAGGCCATGAACAGCCCGAAGCTGACGTAGCGCACGGCGAAGGCCGTGACCGCCAACGGGAACAGCGCCGCCGCGGTCGCGAGCGGCGACGACACCAGCAGCCCCAGCCCGGCCGCCACCACGCCGCCCAGCACCGTGCCGACGATCCGTTCAAGTGCCTTCTGCCAGGTTAAGGCAAAGAACGGCTGCAAGGTCAGCACGAGGGTGATGGTCAGCCAATGCGCGTAGGCGTTGCCGGACGACAAGGTGATGACCAGCGCCGGCCCGGCGGCCACGGCCGCACGGACCGCGTGCCGGAAAGAGGCCGACGACCAGGTAAGGTTGGCCCGCAGCGGCCTGGTGAGCCGGTCCCGCCACTTGGTCGTGCTGCCGGGCAGGTCGGCACCCGGCAGCAGGCCGGCTGGCGTCGTGAGCAGCGCCGCGACGCGCAGCCGATCCACCAACGCATCCGCGACTCCGGCCAGCGCCGCATCGGTCCGTCCGATGCCGGCCAGGACGTCCAGCAGCCGCTCGACCATGGCGCGGCGGCCGGCATCGGTCGCGGGCAGGTCCGCGCCGGTGTCGTCGGCAATGGCGGCCAGCAGCAGCCGGAGCGTGTGCAGCAGCCGGGCGGCGGCGGCGCGGGTCGCCGGCCCGGCGAACTCCAGCACGTCCGACAAGGCGATCAAGGCGCCGAACACCTGGTCCGCCGCTTCCACCTGGATCAGGGTTTGGTTGGAGCGCGAACTCGACGGCCCGCGCGCCCGCACGGTGTCGAGCACCAGGGTGCGCGCCGCCTCGATGCCGTCGCGCACGTGGCGGCGGTGCCCGCGGGCGTGGTCCGCCCATGCCTCGGACACCTGGACAGGCAGAGTGGGTGAGGCGGCGATCAGCCCGGACAGGTCGCCCGCCAGCACGCCCATGCGCCGGAACACCTCGGCCACGGCCCGCCGGGCGGGGCGGAACGGGTGCAGGCGCCAGATCACCATGGTCAGCAAGAGCGCCCACAGGCTGCCGCCGACGAACGACGCCGCCAGCAGGCCGGCGTGATCCAGGCTGACGGCCCGGTCCATCGCCAGCACGGCCACGACGGTCAGCAGGTTGCCGACCTGTAGCGCGCTCTGGCCCCAGATGCGGGCGAAGCTCGTGCAGAAGACCACGAGGCAAGCGCAGGGCACCACCACGGCCAGGCCGGCTGACCGCAGCAAGCCGAGTCCCGCCGTGAGGCTGGCGCCGATGGCAGCGAATGCCAGGAGGGCCGGCACCCGGCGCCGGATCGGCCCGCCGGCGTCGCACAGGCAGGTCAGCAACGCTGCCAGCGCCGCTTCTCTCAGCGGCGGGAGGTCGGTCCACTCGTTCGCCGCGACGATGACGGCGACCGACAAGGCCGCGCGCACCCCCTCGGCCACGCTGAGCGCCCGCAGGTCGAGGCTGACCGGCAGGTGCGCCAGGTTGGCATCCGGCCCCGCCTGCAGGAGACGAGGCCGGATCAACATCAACTAGGCGGCACGCGCCATCTCCCGCAGCACGTAGTGCAGGATGCCGCCGTTGCGGTAGTACTCCACCTCATCGTCGGTATCGACGCGGCACTTGACCGTCAGCTCGTCCGTGCGGCCCGGCGCGCGGTGGATCAGCACCTGCAGGTCCATGCCGGCGCGCAGCTCCGCCAACCCCAGGATGTCGATGGTCTCCGTGCCGGTCAGCTCCAGGGACTGCCGGGTGGCGCCGTCCTTGAACAACAGCGGCAGCACGCCCATGCCGACCAGGTTGGAGCGGTGGATGCGCTCGAAGCTTTCGACGATCACCGCCTTGATGCCCAGCAGCGCCGTGCCCTTGGCCGCCCAGTCGCGGGACGACCCCATGCCGTATTCCTTGCCGCCGAACACCACCAGCGGCACACCGTCCCGCTTGTAGCGTTCCGCCGCGTCGTAGATCGGCATCTGCTCGCCCGACGGCTGGTGCGTGGTCCACCCGCCCTCGACGCCCGGCACCATCTCGTTCTTGATGCGGATGTTGGCGAAGGTGCCGCGCATCATGACCTCGTGGTTGCCGCGGCGGGAGCCGTAGCTGTTGAAGTCGCGCTGCATCACCTGGCGCTCGCCCAGGTACTCGCCGGCCGGGGACGCCTTTTTGATGTTGCCGGCGGGGCTGATGTGGTCGGTCGTGATGTTGTCGGCGAACATCGCGAGCACGCGGGCGCCCATGATGTCCGTGACCGGCGCGGGCGTCATGGTGATGCCCTCGAAATACGGCGGGTTCTGCACGTAGGTGGAGCCGCTGTTCCAGTGGTAGGTTTGGCTGCTGGCATCGACCTCGATGGCCTGCCATTCCTTGGTGCCCTGGAAGATCTCGCCGTAGCGGCGGATGAACTGCTCCCGCGACACGCTGGCCCGCACCGTTTCCAGGATTTCCTTGTTGCTGGGCCAGATGTCCTTGAGGAACACCGGCTGGCCGTCATCGCCGGTGCCGAGCGGCGCCGTGGTGATGTCCTGGTTCATGGTGCCCAGCAGCGCGTAGGCCACCACCAGCGGCGGACTTGCCAGGTAGTTGGCCCGCACGTTCGGATGCACCCGGCCCTCGAAGTTCCGGTTGCCCGACAGCACCGACACCGCCACCAGCTTGTTCGCCTCGATGGCGTCCGCCACCGCCTCGTCGAGCGGGCCGGAGTTGCCGATGCAGGTGGTGCAGCCATAGCCCACAAGCTGGAAGCCCAGCGCGTCCAACTCGTCGCTCAGCCCGGCCTTGTCGAGATACTCCGTCACCACCTGGCTGCCAGGGGCGAGCGAGGTCTTGACCCAGGGCTTCGGCCGCAAGCCGCGGGCCCGCGCCTTCTTGGCCAGCAGCCCAGCGCCCAGCATGACGTAGGGGTTGCTGGTGTTGGTGCAGCTCGTGATCGCCGCGATCACCACGTCGCCATGGGTGATCTCGTAGTTCTTGCCCGCGACCGGGACCTTGCGGTCCACGTCGTTCGCCGGCGCGCCCAGGCCCTTGGTGAGATCGGCGCGGAAGGCGGCGGAGGCGTCCTTCAGCAGCACGCGGTCTTGCGGGCGCTTCGGCCCGGCGATGCTCGGCATCACGGTGCCGAGGTCCAGCTCGATGATGTCGGTGTAAACGGCATCCGGCGTGTCGGCCTCCACCCACATCCCCTGTGCCTTGGCGTAGGCCTCGACGAGCGCGATGCGCGCCTCGTCCCGCCCGGTCAGGCGCAGGTAGTCGAGCGTCGTGCTGTCCACCGGGAAGATGCCGCAGGTGGCGCCGTATTCCGGGGCCATGTTGGCGATGGTGAGCCGGGTCGAGACCGAAAGGTTGGCGAGGCCCGCCCCGAAGAACTCCACGAACTTGCCGACCACGCCCTTCTTGCGCAGCATCTGCGTCACTTGCAGCGCGAGGTCGGTCGCCGTCGAACCCTCCGGCAGCTCGCCGGTCAGGCGAAAGCCGATCACGTCGGGGATCAGCATGGCGATGGGCTGGCCGAGCAGCGCCGCTTCCGCCTCGATGCCCCCCACGCCCCAGCCGAGCACGCCGATGCCGTTGGCCATGGTGGTGTGGCTGTCGGTGCCGAACAGGGTGTCCGGGTAGGCGAAGGTCTTGCCCTCGATATCCGCCGTCCAAACGGTTTGCGCCAAGTACTCGACATTGACCTGATGGCAGATGCCCGCGCCCGGCGGCACCACCCGGAAGTTCTGGAATGCCGTCTGGCCCCAGCGCAGGAAGCTGTAGCGCTCCCCGTTGCGGCTGAACTCCGCATCCATGTTCTGGTGCAGCGCGCTGGCCGTGCCGGAATAATCCACCATGACCGAGTGGTCGATCACGAGGTCCACCTGGATCAGCGGGTTCACCTGGTCCGGCCGCCCGCCGAGCTTGGTGATCCCGTCGCGCATGGCGGCGAGGTCCACGACGCCGGGCACGCCGGTGAAGTCCTGCATCAGGATGCGCGCCGGGCGGAACGGCACCTCCCGCGTGCTGCTGCCGGTGCGGGCCCACTCGCCCAGTGCTCGGGCATCGCTCACGGTGTAGCTGCCGCCGTTCTCGAAGCGCAGCACGTTCTCCAGCAGGATCTTGAGGCTGACCGGCAGCTTGTCGGCTGGCTCGCCCAGCGCCTTTGCGGCTTCCGGCACGGAGTAGTACTCGTAGTCTCGTCCGTCCGCCGTCAGGGTACGGCGGGTTTTCAGGCTGTCTTGCCCAATCATTTTCATGGCAGTGTGCCTCTTCCTCTGGGTCGCGCGCCGGGGGGAAGCAAGGCGGGCGGCCGCGTCGAATGGTATGCGCCATAAACCATATGTGGCGGGCTGGCGTCCACAGACCGGCCCGACCTACACAGGGGATATGCAGAATCCAAGCCAGGCGGGCCTCACGGTCGCCAACCTTTCGGCGTTCCGCGGGGAGCGGCTGGTGCTGCGCGACCTGTCCTTCGCCGTCCCGGACGGCGGCGCGCTGCTGCTGCTGGGCGCCAATGGGTCGGGCAAAAGCACGCTGCTCCGGGTGCTCGCCGGGTTGAAGCGGCCGGACGCTGGGCAGGTCGCCTGGCGCGGCCAGGACCTGCGGGAACAGCCGGCGCCGGCCGCCTATCTTGGCCATCTCGACGCGGTGAAGCCGGGGCTGACGGCGGCGGAGAACCTGGCGCTTGCGGCCCGCATCGGGCGTGGCGACGCCGCGGCGGCGATGGCGGCGCTCGGCCTTTCGGCGCTCGCGGACCTGCCCGCGCGGCTGCTGTCCGCCGGGCAAAAGCGGCGGCTGGCGCTGGCGCGGCTGCTGGTGTCGCAGGCGGGGCTATGGCTGCTGGACGAGCCGACCTTGGGGCTGGATGCCGCCTCCGTCGCGCGCCTTGGCGGGCTGATGGCGGCGCATCGGGCGGCGGGCGGCGTGGTGGTGGCCGCGACGCACTTGCCGTTGCCGCTCGGGGATGCGGCGGAGCTGCGGCTGTGACGGCGTTTTGGGCCATGCTGCTGCGGGAGCTGCGGCTTTCGGTCCGGCACGGCGCCGATACGCTGGCGGCGGTGCTGTTCTTCGTGCTGGCCGGGGCGCTGTTTCCGCTCGCGGTTGGCCCGGCGCCCGAAACGCTGTCCCGCATGGCGCCCGGCATCGTTTGGGTGTGCGCGCTGCTGGCGGCGCTGCTGCCGCTCGACCGGCTGTTCGGCGCGGACTTCGACGACGGCTCGCTCGATCAACTGCTGTTGAGCGGCCTGCCCGCCGGCTCGGTCGCGGCGGTCAAGGCGCTGGCGCATTGGCTGGCGACCGGGGTGCCGCTGCTGCTGGCGGCCGGGCCGCTGGCGGTCATGCTGCAGCTTGACCCGGCCATTGTGCCGGTGCTGCTGGCCGGGCTGTTGCCGGGAACGCTGGTGCTGTCCTTGTTCGGCACGCTCGGCGCGGCCGTGGTGCTGGGCGCCCGGCGCGGCGGCGTGCTGCTGCCGCTGCTGGTGCTGCCGCTGGCGATGCCGGTGCTGATCTTTGGCGCCGCCGCGACCGAGGCAGCGGCGGCCGGCGGGACGCCGCGCCCGCATCTGCTGCTGCTGGCGGCGGTGCTGGCGGGCGCATTGCCGCTTTGCCCGTTGGCCGCTGGGGCGGCGTTGCGGGGGGCTGCTGAGTAAAGGGGGGAAGGTCCGACCCGGAGTCGAACCGGGCTGACGGGATTTGCAGTCCCGGACATAACCGCTCTGACATCGGACCCCAAGGCAGCCGCCGCAAACAGGCGAAGCCAAGCGGGTATATCGGGCACCCGCCGGATGCGGTCAAGCATGGCGCTTTGCGCTGGGCGGGGCTGCCACCTATAACATCGGCGCATTGCAGCATGGGCCTCGCATGGATCAGCCGACCACCTCCTCCACCGCCGACTACGCCGCGGCGCGCGACCACATGGTTGACGGCCAGGTCCGTCCCAACAAGGTCATCGACCCCCGCATCATCCGCGCCATGCGCGCCCTTCCGCGCGAGCGTTTCGTCCCGCCGCACCTGGCCAGCCTGGCCTATGCCGATGAGGACGTGCCGCTCGCCCGCGGCCGGGCGCTGATGGAGCCGATGGTGATCGCCCGCCTGACGCAGCTCGCCCGGGTGCGCGAAGGCGAGCGCGTGCTGGTGGTCGGCGCCGGCCCCGGCTACGGCGCGGCGCTGCTGGCGGCCTGCGGCGGCCGGGTCACGGCTTTGGAGGAGGACCAGGCGCTGCTGGCCATCGCCCGCCAAACCCTGCCTGAGTTCGCGCCGGGCGCGGTGCTGGTGGAGGGACCGCTCGCCGCGGGGCAGCCCGGCGGCGCGCCCTGGGACGTGATCCTCATCGAGGGCGCGGTGCGCGCGATCCCGCCCGCCATCGCGTCGCAGATCAATCCCCGAGGCGGGCGCCTCGTGACGGTGCTGGCGCACGGGGCCGCGTCGGGCGGTCAAGGCGTGCTGGCAGAGCCGGGCCAGCACGCCGCGCCGAACGCCGCGTTGCGGCCACAGCCGATGTTCGATTGCGCAACGCCGCTGCTGCCCCCCTTGCTGCCCAAGCCCGCGTTCCAATTCTGAGGAACATGGGCGTTGGTGCCGGCAGAAAGCTTGTGGCATAATTGCCTCGGCGGCCGGATGCCGCGACTTATGCAGGAGCTTTGCGCATGCGCCTTCCCAACCTATGCGTGATCGGCGCCGCCGCCCTCGCGTCCACCTTCGCGCACAGCGATGCCATGGCGCAGGTGCGCACGCTGCAGGAGGCGCTTGCAGCCGCTTATTCCAACAACCCGACCCTGCAAACCTCCCGCGCGCAACTGCGCGCCACGGACGAGGGCGTGCCGCAGGCGCTGGCCGGCTGGCGGCCAACGGTGATCGTTTCGGGGACGGCGGGATACGGCGCTGGCGAGCTGAGCCAAGACGTGCAAAACGGAAACAGGACCAGCACAACCACTGCCCGCCTGAACCGCCCGATCTACACGGCGCTCCCGACGATCACCCAGCCGATCTACCGCGGCGGCAATACCCGGGCCAGCACCAACCAGGCCGACAACCGGGTCTTCGCCCAGCGCGGCCGGCTGATCGCGGCGGAGCAGTCGGTGTTCAACGACACGGTCAGCGCCTACGTCAACGTGATCCAAAGCCAGCAATTGAACCAGCTCAACATCAACAACGAGCAGGTGCTGGCCCGTCAGCTCCAAGCCACCAACGACCGTTTCCGCGTGGGCGAGATCACCCGCACGGACGTGGCCCAGGCGGAAGCGGCGCTTGCCGGCGCGCGGGCGACGCGGGAAACCAGCGCGGGCAACCTGCAAACGGCGCGGGCCAACTACCGGCGCTTCGTGGGCGAGGTGCCGATTGCGGACCAGTTGATCGAGCCGCAGCCGCTCAAGCTGCCGCTTAAGAACCAAGATGAGGCCGTGCAGCTCGCGTCGCAGAACAACCCGAATGTCATCGCCGCCTTGTTCGACGCCGCGGCGGCCCGGGATGCGATCGATGTGGCGTTCAGCCAATTGATGCCGCAGCTCAGCCTCCAAACTGCAGGCCAATACACCAACGGCCAGCAGGTCGTCGGCCAGCGCACCCTAAGCGCCCAGGTGGTGCTCAACGCTTCAATCCCGCTTTACCAAGGGGGCGCCGAGTACTCGCGCGTGCGCCAGGCCCGGCAAACGGAGCAGCAGAACCGCAAGATCGTGGACGACGTGCGCCGCCAGGCCATCGCGAATGCCACGCAATCCTGGGAAACGCTGACGGCTGCCCGCTCGACCATCGACAGCACGCGGGCGGCGATCCGCGCCAACCAGATCGCGCTGGAAGGCGTGCAGCGGGAGGCCATCGTCGGCAGCCGCACCACGCTTGACGTGCTGAACGCCGAACAGGCGTTGCTGAACTCCCGCGTCACCTTGGTGCAGAACCTGTCGAACCTGGTCACGGCATCGTATTCCCTGGCGGCGGCCATCGGGCGGCTCACGGCGCGGGACCTCAGCCTGAACGTGCCGCTGTATGACGAGACCGCCTACTACAACGCGGTCCGCGAACGCCTGGCCGGCACCGGCGATTACGCCACCAGCCAGCCGGGGCGCTGACGATGGCTGTACAACCGACCGGCCCTGCCACGACGCCGCCGCCTTCGGCGGACCCGGCAGCCGACCCGTCGATGGAGGACATCCTGGCATCCATCCGACGCATCCTGAACGAGGACGAGGCGCCGAAGCCTGCGCCCGAACCTCAGGAACCCGGCCATACGCCGGACAACGGGGTGCTGGTGCTCGACTCTTCCATGATGGTGCCGGAACCGCCGCGCGACGCGCCCCCACGCGAGGCCCCGCAACCGAAGCCACCCGCAGAGCGGCCGGCGAGCCTGGAGCAACCTGCTGTGCCCGAATCCGACCTCCCGATCTCCCGCGCCCCGCCGCCCCCGCAGCAGCCGGTGCCCCTGCCGCAGCCTGTGTCGGCTGCGCCGCCGCCGAGCACGCCGTCGTCTCCCGCCAACTCGCGGCTCGTCGCGCCGGAAGCAGCCGCCGCCGCGGGCGCCTCGGTCGAGGCGCTGATGCGGACGCTGGCGTCCGAACGCAACACCGCCGTCCAGCGCGGCGGCCCAACCATCGAGGACCTGGTGCGGGCCGAGCTCCGCCCGCTGCTGAAGGATTGGCTCGACAGCCATCTGCCGCCTCTGGTGGAACGCTTGGTGCAGGCCGAGATCGAGCGCGTCGTCGGGCGCATGGCACCCTGAACGCCCGGCGGCTTTCCGGAGCCGCGCCGCCGGGCTAGAAGCGGAGCCATGCTCAGCAAGTCCTTCAATCCGGCCGAGGTCGAGCCGGCCCTTTATGCAGGATGGGAAGCCGCCGGCGCGTTCGGCGCCGATGCGGGCGCCGACGCCCGGCCCTTCACTATTATGATCCCGCCGCCCAACGTCACCGGCAGCCTGCACATGGGCCATGCGCTGACGATGACCTTGCAGGATGTCTTGATCCGCTGGCGCCGGATGCAGGGCCGCGACGCGCTGTGGCAGCCCGGCACCGACCACGCCGGCATCGCGACGCAGATGGTCGTCGAGCGTCTGCTTGCCCAAACCAGCAACCAGACCCGGCAGGAGATCGGCCGCGAAGCGTTCCTAGAGCGCGTCTGGCAATGGAAGGCGTCCTCCGGCGGCGCGATCACCGAGCAGCTTCGCCGGCTTGGCGCGTCGCTTGATTGGGCGCGCGAGCGGTTCACCATGGACGAGGGCCTGTCCGATGCAGTGCGGGAGGTGTTCGTCGCCCTGCACCGCGAGGGCCTGATCTACCGTGACCGTCGTTTGGTCAATTGGGACCCGAAGTTCCAATCGGCGATCTCCGACCTTGAGGTGGAAGCGCGCGAGGTCCGCGGCAGCCTGTGGCACATCCGCTACCCCATCGAGGGCACGGATCAGTCCATCACCGTCGCCACTACGCGGCCGGAAACCATGCTGGGCGACACCGCCGTGGCCGTGCACCCGGACGACGAGCGTTACCGCGGCTTGGTGGGGCGCCATGTCATCCTGCCGCTCACCGGGCGGCGCATTCCGGTCGTGGCCGACAGCTACTCCGACCCGGCCAAGGGCACCGGCGCCGTGAAGATCACCCCGGCGCACGATTTCAACGACTTCGCCGTGGGCCAACGGCACGGGCTGCCGATGCCGTCCGTGCTGGACCGCGAGGGCCGGATCACGCTGGCCGACCTCGACCTGCCGCCCGATGCGGACTTCGTGCGCGGCCTCGCCGGCCAGGACCGGGCGGCGGCGCGGAAGGCCATCGTCGCGGAGTTGGAGCGGCTGGGCCTGCTGGACCGCATCGAGCCGCACACCCATCAGGTCCCGCACGGCGACCGCTCCGGCGTGCCCATCGAGCCGTTGCTGACCACGCAATGGTATTGCAACGCCGCCGAGCTGGCCCGCCCCGCCATCGCCGCCGTGGAGGGGGGCGATACCACCTTCGTTCCCCGGCAATGGGAAAACACGTTCTTCGCCTGGATGCGCGACATCCAGCCGTGGTGCATCAGCCGCCAGCTTTGGTGGGGCCACCGCATCCCCGCCTGGTATGGCCCGGATGGTCATGTGTTCGTGGAGAAGACGGAAACCGAGGCGCAGGCCGCTGCCCGTGCCCATTACGGCCGGGACGAGTCATTGGAGCGCGATCCCGACGTGCTCGACACCTGGTTCAGCTCGGCGCTGTGGCCGTTCTCCACGCTGGGCTGGCCGCAGGACACGCCGGAGTTGGCGCGCTACTACCCCGGCGACGTGCTGGTAACGGGCCACGACATCATCTTCTTCTGGGTCGCCCGGATGATGATGATGGGCCTGCACTTCCGGAAGCAGGTGCCGTTCCGCACGGTGTATATCCACGGCCTGGTGCGCGACGAGCGCGGGCAGAAGATGTCGAAATCCAAGGGCAACGTGATCGACCCGCTCGACCTGATCAACACCTACGGCACGGACGCACTGCGTTTCACCGTTTGCGCGCTGACCGGGCCGGGCCGCGACATCAAGCTGGGCGCCGCGGGCGTGGAGAGCAACCGACGCTTCGTCACCAAGCTGTGGAACGCCGCCCGGTTCTGCGAGATGAACGGCATCGCGCCCGTCCCGGGTTTCGACCCGGCCGCCGCGCGCTCGCCGCTGTGCCGCTGGCTGCTGGACGGCGCCAACCGGATGATGGCGGAGGCTGACGCGGCGCTTGAGGCGTATCGCTTCGACGACTACGCCGCGGCGGCATACCGCTTCACCTGGCACAGCTTCTGCGATTGGTTCCTGGAGTTCGCCAAGCCCGTGCTGAGTGGCCCGGCCGGGCCGGACGCTGCCGAACTGCGCGCAACCGCCGCGCACGTGCTGGGCGTGATCCTCCGCGTGCTGCACCCGGCGATGCCGTTCGTGACCGAGCATCTTTGGGACGAGATGGGCTACGGCGCGCCGTGCAGCCTGATCCGCGCGCCCTGGCCGCAGCCAGGTCCGGTCGCCGATCCCGGCGCGGTGCGGGAGGAGCTTGACTGGGTGGTGCGGCTGATCGGCGAGGTCCGCGGCGTGCGGTCCGAGATGCAGATCGCGCCCGCGGTGCTCACGCCGATCCTGCTGCGCGACGCGGCCCCGGAGACGATGGCGCGCGCGGCGCGCTGGGCGGAAAGCATTCATCGCATGGCGCGCGCCTCGTCCGTCGAGCTGTTGGACGGCCCGCTGCCGCCGGGCAGCGCGCAGATCGTGGTGGACGAGGCGACCGTGGTGCTGCCGCTGGCCGGGGTGATCGACCTGGACGCCGAACGTGCTCGGCTGACCAAGGAACGCGCCAAGGCATTGGCGGAAGCCGAGAAGGTCATGCGCAAGCTGGACAATGCCGAGTTCGTCGCCAAGGCGCGTCCGGAGGTCGTGGAAGAGAACCGCGGCCGGCTGGCCGCCTTTCAGCAAGAAGCCGCCCGGATCGAAGCCGCCATCGCCCGTATTGCGCCGTAGCGTGTGGCGTTTTTGACCCATGTTTCCGGACCAGTTCGCAACCTTTCGCTTAACTCTCCGGCCCATTGAGGCCAACGACGCCGATGCAGTGTTCGACAGGTATGCACAGGACCCTCTTGTTTCCCGTTTCCTGATCTGGCGTCCACACTCCTCCATTGCCGAGACCCAAGCTTTCATCGCTCACTGTTTGGAAGCGTCATCCTCGCGCACCTACGCCATGGTTGAGCGTGAGAGCGGCCGGCTAGTCGGGTGCTTGGGTCTGCGGCGTGAAGCCCCGCACCGCATCAGCTTTGGCTACGTCCTGGCGCGCCCTTGGTGGGGCAGAGGTCTAATGACCGAAGCACTATCAAGGGTGGTGAACTGGTCGCTGTGCCAGGAAGGCATCTGGCGTGTTGAGGCAGGGTGCGACGTGGAGAACGTTGCTTCAGCTCGGGTAATGGAAAAGGCCGGGCTGGTACGCGAAGGCATTCTGCGGCGATGGCTGGTTCTCCCGAATCTAGGGCCTGAACCTCGTGATTGCTTCAGCTACGCCAGAATTCGATAAGGGGGCACGGAAAAGAACATGCTGACAAAGCGCTGGGACAAGTCCCGCCTGCCGTCGCGCCACGTGACGGAAGGACCGGGCCGCGCGCCGCATCGCAGCTACTACTACGCGATGGGCCTGACCGAGGACGAGATCAATCAGCCCTTCGTCGGCGTCGCCACCTGCTGGAACGAGGCGGCGCCCTGCAACATCGCGCTGAGCCGCCAGGCGCAGTCCGTGAAGCGCGGCGTGGCCGAGGCCGGCGCGACCCCGCGCGAGTTCACCACCATCACCGTGACCGACGGCATCGCCATGGGCCACCAAGGCATGAAGTCCTCCCTGGTGTCGCGCGAGGTCATCGCCGACAGCGTCGAGCTGACGGTGCGGGGGCATTGCTACGACGCGCTGGTGGGCCTCGCCGGCTGCGACAAGTCGCTGCCCGGCATGATGATGGCGATGCTGCGGCTGAACGTGCCGAGCGTGTTCATGTATGGCGGCTCCATCCTGCCCGGCCGCTTCCGGGACCGCGACGTCACGGTGGTCGATGTGTTCGAGGCGGTGGGCCAGCACGCCGCCGGGCGCATGTCCGACAGCGACCTGCACGAGCTGGAATGCGTCGCCTGCCCGTCCGCCGGGGCGTGCGGCGGGCAGTTTACCGCGAACACGATGGCGATGGTCAGCGAGGCCATGGGGCTGGCCTTGCCGGGTTCGGCCGGGGCGCCGGCACCGTATGAGGACCGCGACCGCTGGGCCGTGGACTCGGGCCGCGCCGTCGTCAAGCTGATCGAGAGCGGCCTGCGCCCGCGGGACATCGTGACGCGAAAGGCGCTGGAGAACGCGGCCGTGATCGTAGGCGCCACCGGCGGCTCCACCAACGCCGGGCTGCATTTGCCGGCGCTGGCGCACGAGGCGGGCATCCGCTTCACGATGGACGATGTGGTCAGCATCATGCGCCGCACGCCCTACATCGCCGACCTGAAGCCCGGCGGAAAATACGTGGCGCTGGACGTGCACCGGGTCGGCGGCGTTCCGGTGATCCTCAAGGCGTTGCTGGACGGCGGCCTGCTGCACGGCGACTGCATCACCGTGACCGGCAAGACGCTGGCGGAGAACTTGGCCGGCGTGGCGTTCCCGGCCGACCAGGACGTGATCTACCCGGTATCCCGCCCGATCAGCGCCACCGGCGGCGTGGTCGGCCTGCGCGGCAACCTGGCGCCGGAGGGCGCCATCGTGAAGGTTGCCGGCATGGAAAATTTGCAATTTGAAGGCACTGCGCTGTGTTTCGACAGCGAGGAAGAAGCGTTTCAGGCCGTCCAGGACCGAGCCTACAAGGCCGGCGACGTGATTGTGGTGCGCTACGAGGGGCCGAAGGGCGGACCCGGAATGCGGGAAATGCTCTCGACCACCAGCGCCATCTACGGCCAAGGCATGGGCGATCAGGTGGCCCTGATCACCGACGGGCGGTTCTCCGGGGCGACCCGCGGTTTCTGCGTCGGCCATGTCGGGCCGGAAGCCGCGCTGGGCGGCCCCATCGCGCTGCTGCGCAACGGCGACCGCATCCGCATCGACGCGACGGCAGGCACGATTGATGTGGCGCTGTCGGATGCCGAATGGGCGGAACGGCGGGCGGCTTGGACCCCGCGCCAGACCGACTACAACAGCGGTGCCATCTGGAAATTCGCCCAAACCGTCGGCCCCGCGCACCTGGGCGCCGTCACCAACCCCGGCGGCGCCGCGGAAACGCACTGCTACGCCGACATCTGAGCACGCATCCGACCGGGGCCGCCCGCTTGCCGTGCATCGGCAGGCGGGTTAGGGTTCCGCCGTGCTGTCGTCTTTGTCCATGCAAGTGTTGGCCGGTGCGCTTCGTTTCGCGTTGCGCTATACTGCGCGCCTGCTCGGCTTCGCGCTTCTCCTCCGACTTATCCGCCCCTAGGCGCCTCGCCGGGCTGATCTGTGCCGGCATCGCTTAGGGGACCTGCCCTGAGAGCCAGTCCGCACACGCATTTCGAGGACCCCACCCGTGGCCATCAACCATCCCAGCTTCGGCGCCATGCCGGACAACCGCGTCATCATCTTCGACACCACGCTGCGCGACGGCGAGCAGTCGCCGGGCTTCTCCATGAACTTGGGCGAGAAGCTTCGCATGGCGGAGGCCCTGGCCGAGTTGGGCGTCGATGTCATGGAGGCCGGCTTTCCCATCGCCTCGCCCGGCGATTTCGAGAGCGTGCAGGAGATCGCCCGCACGGTGCGCGGCCCGGTGATCTGCGGCCTGGCCCGCACCGGGCAGGCCGACATCCTGCGCGCCGCCGAGGCGCTGCTCCCCGCCGAGCGCAAGCGCATCCACGTTTTCCTCAGCACCAGCCCGCTGCACATGAAGTACAAGCTGCGCATGGAGCCGGATGCGGTGCTGGAACTCGCCATCGCTTCCGTGACGCTGGCCCGGCAGCACGCCGATGACGTGGAATGGTCGGCCGAGGACGGCAGCCGCACCGAGCCTGACTTCCTGTGCCGCTGCGTGGAGGCCGCGATCAAAGCCGGCGCCACGACGATCAATATCCCGGACACTGTGGGTTACTCGGTACCGGAAGATATGACCTGCATTTTCAGCATGTTGCTGGAGCGTGTTCCCGGGGCGGATAAGGTGGTGCTGTCCACCCATAACCACAACGACCTGGGCCTCGCGGTCGCCAACACGTTGGCCGCGCTGCGCGCCGGGGCGCGGCAGGTGGAGTGCACGATCAACGGCATCGGAGAGCGCGCGGGCAACGCGGCATTGGAAGAGGCGGTGATGGCGATCCGCACCCGACCGGACGCGGCGCCCTACCAGACCGGCATCGAGACCAAGAACATCCTCCGGGTGTCAAAGCTGCTCTCGACCATCACCGGGTTCGACGTGCAGCCCAACAAGGCGATTGTCGGGCGCAACGCTTTCGCCCATGAAAGCGGCATTCACCAGGACGGCGTGCTGAAGAACGCCGCCACGTATGAGATCATGACGCCGGAAAGCGTGGGCTGGACCAAGAGCACGCTGGTGATGGGCAAGCACTCCGGCCGGGCGGCGTTCCGGGACAAGCTGCAGGCCATGGGCTACGCGGCGCTCGGCGACAACAAGCTGAATGATGCGTTCCGCCGGTTCAAGGATTTGGCCGACCGCAAGAAGGTCGTGTACGACGAGGACATCGTGGCGCTCGTCGATGACGAGGTGGGCCGGGACAACCAGCGGGTGCGGTTCGTGTCGCTGGACGTGCGGGCGGGATCGCGCGGCCCGCAGAGCGCGGAGCTGGAACTGGAAATCGACGGCACGGTTCGCCATGCGCAGGCGGCCGGCGACGGCCCGGTGGATGCCACGTTCAACGCGATCCGGGCGTTGTTCCCGCATGAGGCCAAGCTGGTGCTGTTCTCCGTCGGCGCGGTGACGGAAGGGACGGACGCCCAGGCCAAGACGACTGTGCGGCTGGAAGAAGGCGGCAAGATGGTGGACGGGCAGGGCGCGGACACCGACACCATCGTCGCGTCGGCCCGCGCCTACATCCACGCTTTGAACAAGCTGCTGGTCAAGCGTGCCCGGACCGAGCCGGTCGCGCTGTCTGCCTGATCCGGCGGCGTAAGGATAGCCGGCCCGGCATCTCCGGGCCGGCCGTTGCCTAAACGTTGCGGGGCCTAATAACCGTAGGGCCGCGGCTGATAATACCCCGGCGCCGGCTGGTAAGCCGGCTGCTGGTAGCGCGGCTCTTCTCGGTAATACGGCTGCGGCCGGGTCGGCGTCGTCGCGGCGCCCCCGAGCGCCCCGGCGCCCCCGCCCACCAGTGCCCCGATTGCCGCGCCGCGCCCGCCGCCGGCGAGGCTGCCGATCGCAGCCCCGGTGCCAGCGCCCAGCACTCCGCCGCCCACGGCGCGCTGGCCGGGATCGTAAGGGTTGGTACAGGCCGACAAGCCCAGCCCGGCCATCAGCGTCAGGCTCATGACGATTTTGCTACGCATCTGAAACTCTCCATCCAATGTCAGTAACGGCGTGGCGCCGTTGCGGCGCCGCCAACCGCGCCGATGCCGCCGCCCACCAAAGCGCCCGTTCCAGCGCCTGCCCCGGTCAGCCCGCCGACAGCCGCGCCCGTTCCGGCTCCCAACAACCCGCCCGTCACCGCCCGCGTGCCGGGCCGGTCCCCACATGCGGCCAGGCCCACCAGCAATACCGTCGCCAAAGCTGCCATCGTTACAGAACGCATCGCGTGTTCTCCTTTCGGTTGCATTCATAGTTAAACCATGAACCAGATGCGAGTATGCAACCAACCTGTGTCGCAAATATGGTTCACTGAAAGTTGAGCAAAGCCCTTGCGGGAACGAAACGCTGCGGGTAAGCCGTATGTTGCCGGGACACGGCATTTCTCACGATTCGAGGGGGCAATTGCGTGTTCAGACGTTTGCTCGGGATAACGCCGGCTGACATGGCGATAGACCTCGGAACGGCCAATACTCTGGTCTATGTGCGTGGCCGCGGCATCGTGCTGAACGAGCCGAGCGTGGTGGCGGTTGCCGACGTGCGCGGCAAGAAGCACGTGCTCGCGGTGGGGGAGGAGGCCAAGCGGATGCTGGGCCGCACGCCCGGCGGCATTTCCGCGGTCCGCCCCTTGCGGGACGGCGTGATCGCCGACTTCGACTTGGCGGAGGAGATGATCAAGCATTTCATCCGCAAGGCGCGTCGGCGAAGGCGGCTCGCCAGCCCGGTGATCATCATTTGCGTGCCGTCCGGCAGCACGTCCGTGGAACGCCGCGCCATCCAGGAAAGCGCCGAAAGCGCCGGCGCCCGCAAGGTCCTGCTGATCGAGGAGCCAATGGCGGCGGCCATCGGCGCCGGGCTTGCGGTCACGGAGGCGTCCGGCAGCCTGATCGTCGATATCGGCGGCGGCACGACCGAGGTGGCGGTGATCGCGCTGGGCGGCATCGTGTATTCCCGCAGCGTGCGGATGGGCGGCGACAAGATGGACGAGGCGCTCATCAGCTACTTCCGACGCACCCACAGCCTGCTGATCGGCGAAAGCACGGCCGAGCGCGTCAAGATCGACATCGGCGCCGCGATGCCGTCCGAGGAGGCCGATGACGGGCCGTCGCAGGAGGTGAGGGGCCTGGACCTGCTGAACGGGGTGCCACGGGAGATCACGGTGAGCCGGCGCCAAGTGGCCGGCAGCCTGGCCGAGCCGGTCGCGGCCATCATCGAGGCGGTAAAGGTCGCGCTGGAGAACACGCCGCCGGAACTCGCCGCCGACATCATGGACAAGGGGATCGTGCTGACCGGCGGCGGCGCCTTGCTGCACCGCTTGGACCAGGCCCTGCGCGTGGCGACGGGCCTTCCGGTGATGATGGCGGAGCAGCCCTTGAACTGCGTGGCGCTTGGGACAGGCCGGGCGCTTGAAGAAACGGACCGTTTGCGGAATGTCTTGACGTCGATGTACTAAACCGCTCGAATCCGCCCGTGTGGTTTGGAGGCGCAGGCGCGTGATTCGGCCGTCGATTCCCATGCGCCAGGCCTTGGCTCGGCTGGTCCTGCCGTTGCTGGTGATGGCCGGCTTTGCCCTGCTGCTGCTCGGCCGGGCCGATGCGCTGCTGGCGGAGCGGGCGCGCATGGCGCTGGCGGACGCCGTGGCGCCGGTCTTCGCCGTCGCGGGGATGCCGTTGGCCGGGGCGCGTGCCGTTCTGGAGGAGCTGCGGGATTTGCGATCCCTTCGCTCCGACAATGCCCGCCTGCGGGCGGAGAACGAGCAACTGCTCCGGTGGCAGGCCGCGGCGGTGGCGCTTGATGCCGAGAACGCCATGCTCAAGGAAACGCTTCGCTGGACGCCTGATCCCGCGGCCTCCTACGTGACCGCGCGCGTCGTCGCCGATGCCGGCGGCGTTTACGCCCGCGCGGTGCTGCTGCCCATCGGGCGCAGCCATGGCGTCGCCAAGGGCCAGGTTGCCTTGGACGGGCAGGGGCTGGTGGGGCGGGTCACCGAGTTGGGCGCGCGCAGCGCCCGCGTGCTGCTGGTGACCGACCTGAACAGCCGCATCCCCGTGGCCCTGGAGGGCAGCCGCGGACGCGCCATCCTGATGGGCACCAACGGTCCGCGCCCGCGCCTCGCGCATTGGCCGGACGACGCGCCCCCGGTTGAAGGCGAGCGCGTCGTGACCTCGGCGGAGGCCAACGCCTTCCCCGCCGGGCTGCCGCTCGGCACCGTGCGCTACCACGCCGGCGTGCCGGAGGTGGAGCTTGCGGCGCGGCTCGACCGCCTCGATGCCGTTCGGCTGTTCGACTACGGGCCGCGCGGCGTGCCGCCCCCGGAGACGAGCCCCCGCTTGGCCGAGCGGCGGGGCAGGTAGCTCTTGGCCTCGTTGCGCACGCCCGGGGTCCGGCCGCAGCCGACGTTGCGGCGCCGGCTCGATGCCGCGTCCCGCCGGCTGTTCCCGGCCGTTGGCACGGCGATGCTCCTGTTGCTGGCCGCAGCGCCGCTTGGCCTGCCCGGCCAAGCGCAGGCGCAGCCCGCCGTGGCGCTCGCCTGCGTGTTCTTCTGGTCCTTGGCCCGGCCGGCCGGCATGACGCCCCCGGTTGTCTTCCTGTTGGGCCTGCTTGCGGATTTGCTCGGCCTGACCCCGCCGGGCGTTTCGGTGCTGATCCTGCTGGCGGCGCACGGGCTGGCGGCGGCCTGGCGGCGGGTGCTGGTCCAGCAGGGGTTCCTGGCGGTTTGGCTCGTGTTCGCCGCCGTGGCGGCAGGGGCGGCTGCCTTGGAGTGGGCGATGATCGGCCTGCTGAGCGTCCGGTTGCTGCCGGCCCATGACGCGCTCCTGCAGTTTGGGCTGACGGCCGGGCTTTACCCGGCGCTTGCGGCCTTGTTCACCCAGGCCCATCGCGGCCTCCTCGATCCGGATCGGGCGTGAGATGGCCCGAAAGGAGGGCGAGGCAAAGGGAGCAGACGCGAAGGATGGGGGCGTGTTCACCCGGCGCGCCCTGCTTCTCGGCGCCGGGCAGCTCGGCATCTTCGGCGCGCTGGCGGCGAAGCTGTACCGGACCCAGATCATCGAGGGCGAACGCTACGCCACGCTGTCCGACAACAACCGCATCAGCGAACGGCTGATCGCGCCGCCGCGCGGGCGCATCCTTGACCGGTCCGGCGTCCTGCTGGGCGGCAACCAGACCAACTGGCGCGCCCTGTTCACCCCTGGGCAGGCCGATGCCGGCGCGACGCTCGAAGCGTTCGCGCGGCTCGTGCCGCTCGCCGACGCCGAGCGTGCCCGCATCGAGCGCGAGCTGCGCACCCGCCGCCGCATCGTCCCGGTCACGTTGCGGGAGTTCCTGACCTGGGAGGAGATGGCGCGGATCGAGGTAAACGCCCCCGACCTGCCCGGCGTGGTCGTCGATGTCGGGACGACGCGCACCTACCCGAAGGGGCCGGCGCTCGCCCACGTCGTCGGCTACGTCGCGCCCCCGAACGACGAGGACGTGGCGGAGGAGCCGACGCTGGGGCTGCCGGGCCTGCGCGTCGGCCGGGCCGGCATGGAAAAGGCGCACGACGCCCGGCTCCGCGGCGTGCCCGGCGCCGTGCAGATGGAGGTGAACGCCGCGGGCCGCATCATCCGGGAGCTGGACCGGCAGGAGGGGATGCCCGGGGATGACCTGGAGCTGACCATCGACGCCGGCCTGCAAGCGTCGGTGCTGGGGCGCCTGGGCGACGAGAGCGCGTCCGCCGTGGTGCTGGACGCGCGCAACGGGGAGGTGCTGGCGATGACCACCACCCCGTCCTTCGACCCCACGCTGTTCAACTCGGGCGTCAGCCAGGCGCAATGGGTGGAGTGGACGCGCAACCGGCGGACGCCGCTGATCAACAAGGCATCCGCCGGGCTGTACCCCCCGGGCAGCACGTTCAAGATGGTCGTCGCCATGGCCGGGCTGGAGGCCAACGTGATCGGCCCCAAGGACCGCATCACCTGCCCGGGCTTCTTCGACCTCGGCGACACACGCTTCCATTGCTGGAGCAAGCACGGCCACGGCGCGCTGGACATGCGGGGCGGGCTGAAGAATAGTTGCGACGTGTTCTTTTACGAGGTCGCCCGGCGCACCGGCATCGACCGCGTGGCGGCCATGGCCAACCGGTTCGGCATCGGCGTGGACCTGGAGATCGAGCTGCCCGGCGCGCGCCGGGGCCTGATGCCCACCCGCGCTTGGCGCCGGGCGCAAGGAAAAGCGTGGAACATCGGCGACACCATCAGTTGCGGCATCGGCCAGGGCTACATCCAGACGACGCCGCTGGCGCTTGCGACCTACGTGGCGCGGATCGCCAGCGGGCGCGCGTTGCAGCCGCATTTGACCCGCAGGGTCGCCGGGGTGATGCAGCGGGGCGCGGCGCCGGACGACTGGCCCGTGCTCGACCTGCCGGAGCGCGGGCTGGGCTTGCTGCGCGAAGGCATGTGGGCGGTGGTGAACGAGGGCGGCGGCACCGCGCCGGTTGCGCGGGTCAACCTGCCGGGCGTGCAGTTGGCGGGCAAGACCGGTTCCAGCCAGGTGCGCCGCGTGTCCCGCAGCCAGCGGGAGCAAGGGTTCAACTCGGCGAAGCTCGCCTGGGAGTTCCGGCCTCATGCCTTGTTCGTCTGCTATGCGCCCTACGACGCGCCGCGCTACGCCGTGGCGGTCGTGGTCGAGCACGGCAACGCCGGCGCGGCGGCGGCGGCGCCTCTTGGCCGGGACATCATGATCACGGCGCTGACCCGCGACCCCGCAGCCCAGCCGGCCCCGGCGCAGCGGGTGGCCGAGAGGCACCCGTGATCGCGGGAGGCCGACCGTGATCGCGCAGCGCCGGCTGATCCGGGCGGAGCCGTCCTTTGGCGTCCTGGCCAAGCTGTGGCGGATCAACTGGGCGCTCGTGCTGCTGCTTTGCGCCTTGGCGGGGGTCGGCTACGTCGCGCTGTACTCCGCCGCCGGCGGCGCGCCGGAGCCTTATGCGTCCCGCCACCTGCTGCGTTTCTGCGTCGGGCTGGTTTTGATGCTGGGCATCGGGCTGGTCGATATCCGTTGGATCGCGCGGCTGTCCTGGCCCGTGTATGCCCTGTCGGTCGGGCTGCTCGTCCTGGTGCTGCAGGTCGGCCACGTCGGCAAGGGGGCGCAGCGCTGGCTTGAGCTGGGTGGCCTGCAGGTGCAGCCGAGCGAGCTTGCCAAGATCGGGCTGGTCATGGCGCTGTCGGCGTGGTTCCGCCGGGCAAGCTGGGCGCAGATGGGCAACCCCTTGTTCCTGCTGCTGCCGGCCTTGCTGGTTGCGCTGCCGGTCGGCCTGATCCTCAAGGAGCCCAACCTGGGCACCGCGGTCATCGTGGGGCTGGTCGGCGCGGCCATGTTCCTGGCGGCGGGCTTCCGCTGGTGGGCGGTCGCCCTGGCCCTGCTGCCGGCGCCGTTCGCCGCGCGCTTCGCGTTCGACCACATGCACGACTACCAGCGCGCCCGGATCACCACCTTCCTCAACCCCGAAAGCGACCCCTTGGGCGCCGGCTACAACATCATCCAATCCAAGATCGCGATGGGGTCCGGCGGCTTGTGGGGCAAAGGGTTCCTGCAGGGGACGCAAGGGCAGCTCGACTTCCTGCCGGAGAAGCAGACCGATTTCATCTTCACGACGCTGGCCGAGGAGTTCGGCCTAGTCGGCGGCCTCGCGGTGCTGGGGCTGCTAGCCTGCATCGTGTGCGCGGGCATGACGGTCGCGCTCCGTTGCCGGCATCGCTACGGGCGGCTGCTGGCGCTCGGCGTTTCGACCAACTTCTTCATGTATGCGTTCGTGAACCTCGCCATGGTGCTCGGCGCGATCCCGGTGGGGGGCGTGCCGCTGCCGCTGGTCTCGCATGGCGGGTCGGCCATGCTGATGGCGATGTTCGGCTTCGGCCTGCTGATGTCCGTGCACGTCCACCGCGACGTGGAGTTCGCGGAAAAGCGGGGCGGCTGACCTTGCGCCGGTTATGGACCGCCGGGCCGGGCTGCCGAGCCGGCCGCAGAGGGCAGGCGTGCCGCGTCCTCGCCGGGCGGCTCCAGGGTTTTGGAGGCCGCGATGAGCGCCGACGCTTGTTCGATGGACCGCACCACGGCTTCTCCCGCCTTGCGGATGGCGGGGTCGGTGCTGGCGACCAGGCGGTCCGAAAGGATCAGCGCCGGGGAAAGCGCGCCGCGCAGGTCGTGCCGGAGGTTGGAAACGTCTGCTTCGATGGCGTTGATGCGGGCCTGCGCGGCACCCTGGCCCGGCACCGTGACCGCCGCCGGCATCAGGCCGTACAGAACCAGGCCCACGCAAGCCGATGCACCCAGCGCCGCGAGGAGAAACGGCGCGCCCACGCCCATCAGCGCCAGCACCACGCCCGACGCGCCGAAGGCCGAGGCGGCACCGACCGATGGGATGAGCACGCGGGGCGGGATCATTGCGCTGTATGGACATTAATCGCGTCCCCGTTCAAGGGCTGCGCACCCGGGCTTGGATTGACTTGGCCCGGGGCGACCAATTATAAGCCGCTTCTGCCATCGAATCGCCGGGCCAGGCTGCCCGCACTGCTTGTTGTCCGGTTGCCGAGCGGCGCATCCGCCTTGGCTCGCAGCCGCACCACCGAAACCGGAGTTCACCGTGAAGCGCACGTATCAACCATCCAAGCTGGTCCGCAAGCGCCGTCACGGCTTCCGTGCCCGTATGTCCACCGTGGGTGGGCGCAAGGTCCTGGCGAACCGCCGCGCCAAGGGCCGCAAGCGCCTGTCAGCCTGACGCGGCCGATGCGGCGATGCCGCCAGACCCCGTCAGGCCGCCGGAGCGGCTGAAGCGCCGGGCCGAGTTCCTGCGGGTCGCTGGCAAAGGGCGCCGGGCGTCGGTGCATGGTTTGGCGCTTCAGGCGTTGCCCCGCGGGGATGACGGGCCGGCGCGGTTCGGTTTCACCGTCACCAAAAAGGTCGGCAACGCCGTTGTCCGCAACCGGACCAAGCGGCGCCTGCGGGAAGCAGCCCGTTTGCTCGCGCGTGAAATCCCGTTCCACGGCGTAGATCTTGTGCTGGTCGGACGCGACGCAACGCGGACCCGGCCGTTCGCCCTGTTGCTGGACGACCTGCGGCGGGCGCTTGGCAAGGCGGGAGTGTCTTGATCGCGCAGGCATTGGTTGGCTGCATCCGGGTTTACCAATGGACGCTGCGCCCGTTCATCGGCGCCCATTGCCGCTTCGAGCCGACGTGCAGCGCCTATGGCATCGAGGCCTTGCAGCGCCACGGCGCGGCGGCAGGCGCCCTCATGGCCGCGCGGCGGGTGCTGCGCTGCAATCCCTGGTGCGATGGCGGCATCGACCCGGTGCCCTCCTGCCCCTGCTTTGGAAAGTAACGGCCCTCCCATGGACCAAAAACGCCTTTTCCTCGCGATTGCGATCTCGATCGCGATCCTGCTGGGCTTTCAACTGCTGCTGCCGAAACCTCCCCCACGGGTCCAACAAGCCACGCAGTCCACGCCGACCGAACTGGCGCCCCGTCCCACCGGGGACGTCGCCGCCCCTGGAACGCAGCCCACGCCCGTTCCGCCGCCGCGCGACGTGCCGCGTTTGAAGATTTCGGCGCCCCGCGTCCAGGGCAGCATCAACCTGCTCGGCGCCCGGCTGGACGATTTGGTGCTGCGCGACTACCGCGAGCAGGTTGACCCGGACTCGCCCTTGGTCCGCCTGCTGGAGCCGCGCGCCGACCCGCAGCCCTACTACGTGCAGTTCGGCTGGACGGCGGACAGCCCGGACGCGAAGGTCCCGGGCCTCGACGCCCTGTGGACCGCGTCCGCGCCCGAGCTGACGGTGGCCACCCCGGTAACATTGTCCTGGGACAACGGCGCCGGGCAGGTGTTCGAGATCGTCCTGTCGGTCGATGCCGACTACCTGTTCACCGCGGAGCAGCGCGTGCGCAACACCGGGGCTGCCGCAATCAGCGTGCATCCCTGGTCCCGCATCCGCCGCGATTACACGCCGACGACGGCGGGCTACTATATCCTGCACGAGGGCCTGCTGGGCGTGCTGGGCGGACGTTTGCAGGAACAAACCTATGACAAGGTGAAAAGCGAGAGCAACAAGACGCGCGGCCCTTCGCTCGATGCCACCACCACGGGCGGCTGGGCCGGGATCACCGACAAGTACTGGCTCACCGCGCTCATCCCCGACCAAGCCGTGCCGGTCATCGCGAGCTTCCGCCACCTGACGGAGAACGGCGACCGGTACCAGATGGATTTCGTGTCGAAAGACCCGCTGGCTGTCGGACCCGGCGCCACGGTCAGCAGCACGACGCGCTTGTTTGCCGGGGCCAAGGTGGTGCAGCTCCTGGACCGCTACGAAGGCGAGCTGGGCATACCGAACTTCGACAAGGCGATTGACTTCGGCTGGTTTTATTTCCTGACCAAGCCGATCTTCTATGCGCTGGACTGGCTTTACCGACAGACCGGCAACTTCGGCGTGGCAATCCTGATCTTCACGGTGTTCGCCAAGGCCTTGTTCTTCCCGCTGGCCAACAAGTCCTACAAGTCGATGAGCAAGATGAAGCTGCTCGGCCCGAAGATGCAGGAGATCCGTGAGCGCCTGAAGGATGATCCTGCCAAGATGCAGGGCGAGATCATGGGCTTGTACAAATCGGAGAAGGTCAACCCGGCCAGCGGCTGCCTGCCGATGCTGGTGCAGATCCCGGTCTTCTTCTCGCTTTACAAGGTGATCTTCGTCACCATCGAGATGCGGCACGCGCCGTTCTTCGGCTGGATCCATGACCTGTCGGCGGTTGATCCGACCAACGTGTTCAACCTGTTCGGCCTGCTCCCGTTCGATCCCGCCGTTTATTCGCACCTGCTGCACATGGGCGCTTGGCCGCTCATCATGGGCGTTACCATGTTCCTGCAGCAGAAGCTCAACCCGCCGCCGCCCGACCCGGTGCAGGCCAAGCTCTTCCAGTACATGCCGATCATCTTTACCTTCATGCTGGCGAGCTTCCCGGCCGGGCTGGTGATTTACTGGAGTTGGAACAATCTTCTCACGATTGCACAGCAATGGATGATCATGCGCCAGACCCGGCTCACGGTCCCGCGGATGGCCCAGTCCTAGCCGGCGGGCCGCCCGCGCCCGGCCCGGAGCAGATCGAGGCCGGGCGGCTGCTGTTCGCCGCCGAGTGCCGGTTCTTCTACGCCGCGCAACGCTTGGACCAATTGCCCGAGCCTGGCCTGCCGGAGGTCGCGTTTGCCGGGCGGTCCAACGTCGGGAAATCGACGCTGGTGAACGCTTTGACCGGGCGTAAGTCGCTGGCGCGGGCTTCCAACACCCCAGGGCGCACCCGGCAGCTCAACTTCTTCGACCTCGGCGGCCGGCTGACGCTGGTGGACATGCCGGGCTATGGCTATGCGCAGGCGGCGAAGGAGGTCAAGGAGGACTGGCAGGGCTTGATGTTCCAGTATCTCCGCGGCCGGCCCACCCTGCGCCGGGTCGTCCTGCTGCTGGACAGCCGAATCGAGATCAAGGCGTCGGACCGCGCCGTGATGGACCTGCTGGACCGGGCGGCCGTGACCTACCAGCTTGTGCTCACCAAGGCCGACGGCGTGAAGCCCGGGCCGCTCGGCCGCAAGCAGGAGGAGGTGTCCGCCCTGATCCGGAAGCACCCGGCCGCCTACCCGGAGCTGTTCACCACCAGCGGCGAAAGCGGGCTGGGCATGGACGCGCTGCGGGCCGAGCTTGCGGGTCTCGGATTGCCGGCTTGACCAAGGGCGCGCCGCCCCGGTAGGGAACCCGCATGGCACTCACCCGCGAGCAACTGCAGGCCGCCGCCGACCGGGCGGATATCCTGGTGCAGGCATTGCCATATTTGCGCCGCTACGCCGGCATCACGGTGGTGGTGAAGTACGGCGGCCATGCCATGGGCAATGACACCCTGGCCGCGCAGTTCGGCCGCGACATCGCGCTTCTCAAGCAGGTCGGCGTGAACCCGGTCGTGGTGCACGGCGGCGGGCCGCAGATCAACGCGATGCTGGAACGCTTGGCGATCCCGTCCAGCTTCGTGGACGGGCTGCGCATCACCGACGCTTCCATGGTGGAAGTCGTGGAGATGGTGCTGGCGGGCACGGTGAACAAGCACATCGCCGGGCTGATCAACATCGCGGGCGCTTTGGCCGTGGGCATCTGCGGCAAGGATGGCGGCCTGATCCGCGCCCGCAAGCTGACCCGCACGGTGCGCGACCCCGGCAGCCATATCGAGCGCGCGCTGGACCTGGGCTTCGTGGGCGAGCCGGAAAGCGTGGATGTCCGGGTGATCCATGCGCTGACCGGCGCCGGGCTGATCCCGGTGATCGCGCCCGTCGCCATGGGCGAGGATGGCCAAACCTACAACATCAATGCCGACACGGTGGCCGGCGCCGTGGCCGGCGCGTTGGGCGCGCAGCGGCTGCTGATGCTGACGGACGTGGCCGGCGTGCTGGACGCGGACCGCCAACTGATCCCTGAGATGACGGTGGCGGAGGTCGAGGCGGGCGTCGCGAGCGGCGTGATCTCGGGCGGCATGATCCCCAAGGTCGAGAATTGCGTGCAGGCCGTCCGCAAGGGCGTGCGCGGCGCGGTGATCCTGGACGGCCGCGTGGGGCACGCCTGCCTGCTGGAACTCTTTACCGAAGGCGGCATCGGCACCCTGATACGGGCGTAACAGCCGAGGCTTTTATTGGGTTCCGGGGTGGTGATGGATCCGTCACGCGACCAAGCCGG
>CAXSAZ010000012.1:0-107616 GCA_964235485.1 uncultured Acetobacteraceae bacterium
TCCTCCCCCCGCGCCACGGTCCCGACCTCACCACCCCAGAACCCAATAAGAGCCAAAAATGATTGTCACGCCTGCTCCGCAATCTTGGGAGTTGGCGTCTTTCGCGCCGAAGCCGGCAACTGGCAGCAGGAAATAGCTAATCCGGCTGTGACTCGTGTTGGAAGCTGGGGCACGTTTCAAGGCAAGGTGACTTTTGTGGATGGCGGGGTTCTCGGCCGTGTCGTAATTGTTGAAGAATCCGACATGGGCCAGGGAACAGTAGATAGTTTAACGTCCCTACTTCTACCTGTTGGTCGCGGCTATCGTCGTGTACTTGACATTCCAACAGCACATGATCTTGGAGGATTTTGCGACATCAAGGAGCCAGACTGCCAGAAGAGGGCAGCCGAGGAAAACTATACATCCAAACTTTCGATCCGGCCTGGTGGCGATGGTACAATCCGTGTCGTTCAGACCTTTACAGCAGCTAGTCCTATCCCACTTGCAAGCTGGATTGTGAATAGTAAGGGAATTGCAAAACAGACAGGCGGCGGTCAGGCGTTGCCAGGGAGCGGAGCCCAGCAACGGGCTTCAATAATCACTCCATAGTTTGCAAAAGGGTATGGCGACCGAGCTACTTACAAGGCGAGGTTAAGTAATGCTGCTGATGCCGAAAGGATATTTGCTGTTAGTGACTACGCCTCCGTGATCTCCTGCGTCACCACGTCGAACTTCGCGAGCCAAGCCGGGCCGAAGTTGGTCACGAGCGCCACATCCGTCGCGTCCCGGCCTCGCGCCATGAGCAGGCGCCCGATCCGCGGCGTGTTGAAGCGCGCGTCGAAGGTGTACCAGCGCCCGCCCTCCGGCCCGTCCAGGAACACCTCGAACCACGCCGAGAAATCCATCGGCGCATCAACCGGCGGGATGCGGATGTCGCCCAGGTAGCCCGTGCAGTAGCGGGCGGGGATGTTCATGCAGCGGCACAGGGTCACGGCCAGGTGGGCGAAGTCGCGGCACACGCCCCGGCGCTCGTCATAGGCGTTGCGCGCGGTCTTGTCGGGCCGGGCGTGCTCGTAGCCGAAGGTGATGCGGTCGTTGGTGAAGTCGCAGATCGCCTGCACCCGCGCCCAGCCCGGCTCGGTCGAGCCGAACAGCGCCCAGGCGGTCTCGTGCAGCAGGTCGGTGTCGCAGTAGCGGCTGCCCAGCAGATACACGAGGGCGCCGGACGGCAGCTCGTCGATGGGGAGCTGCTTCGCGTCCGGCACCGTCGCGTCGGGGAGGCCGCTGTCCCGGACCTCGAACAGCGTCGAGATCGTCAGCGGACCCGGCGGCGCCACGATGCGGTGGCAGATGTTGCCGAAATCGTCGGTGTAGCGGCGGGCCTCGACCTCCGGCTCGAACGTGATCACCTGCGGCGTCAGCAGGTCCGCCTCTCGCGACGGGTGCACGCTCAGCAGCAGCAGCATCGGCACTGGCTGCGGGCAGTTGTAGGAGATCGTGTAGCCGGCCTGGATACGGATCATGGGAACCTCGCGAGAGTCGTCTGGATTGCTTACGGCTGGCCGTCCTCGTCGGACGTGACCCGGATGCTGACCTCCATGCCCAGGCAGTCCGCGGCCGCCCCGGTCCAACTGCCCGACAGCGGCACCGCATGGCTCGGGTCGCGCACCACGGCGACGCGGATCAGGTCGCGGTTGCCGACGATGTTGTTGGTCGGATCGAACTCGACCCAGCCGGCGCCGGGCAGGTAAACCTGCATCCAGGCATGGGTGTTGCCGCCGCCGTAATGCTCGGGCGCGCCGCGCCGGTCGCGGCCGGGCACGTAGATGTAGCCGCTGACGAAGCGCGCGGCGAGGCCGAGGCAGCGGACCGCCTCCATCATCAGCACCGCGAAGTCCCGGCAGGTGCCGGTGCCCAGGCGCAGCGTCACGGCGGGGGGCTGGATGCCGGCCTCCTGCCGGACCCGGTAGGTGAACTGCCGCCGGATGCGGTGGTTCATCGCGGTCAGCATCGCCAGCGTGTCCGTGGGGCCGTCCGTGCGCAGGAAGGACCGCGCCCAACGGTCGAGCTGGTGCGACGGGTCCGGGTAGTGCCGCTCGACGGAGCGCAGCAGGTCCGCCACCTCGTCGGGATCGTAGCTGAACGGGTAAACCCGGGCGTAGTCCTCCAGGCAGGCCTCGATGTCCGGCGGGTCCTGGCGGGCGTGCTCCAGCCGCAGGGTGCTGAGGAAGGTCAGCTCCTGCGCCCGGCCGCCGAAGCGGGCATAGGCGACGTTGTTGCCGAACACGTCGTGGGCCCAGCGGAGCTGCACCGGCTCCGGCGTGATGTCGAGCCGCGCGTCGAGATGCCGCTGGTCGTGGCTATCACGCGGGCGGAGCATCATGCGATGCTCCCCGAAGGAGACAGGCCGGCGATAGCGGTAGGTGGTCCGGTGACGGACGGTCAGGATCGGCAAGGGACGCCGGGGTTGAGCCGCGTGAAGCGCTTCTGCATGTAACGAGATTACCATTCACCGACCGTGCTGCAAGCTTGTGCGGATGGCTACGCAAGGCACATGCCATTGTTTGCCGCAGGTGCCGGATTGTTGAAAGCCCATTCCGGCGGCGGCGGTCAGCGTTTCTGGTTGTAAACGTCGGCGCAAACGGCGCCCAGCAGCACGAGGCCCTTGATGACCTGCTGGTAGTCGATGCCGACGCCGAGGATCGACATGCCGTTGTTCATCACCCCCATGATGAACGCGCCGATGATGGCGCCCGTCACCTGGCCCACGCCGCCATAGGCCGACGCACCGCCGATGAAGCAGGCGGCGATGGTGTCCAGCTCGAAGCCGACTCCGGCTTTGGGCGTCGCGGTGTTGAGCCGCGCCGCGAAGATCAGCCCGGCCAGCGCCGCCAGCACCCCCATGTTGACGAAGGCGAGGAACGTCAGCCGCTCCGTGCCGACGCCCGACAGCTTCGCCGCCTTCTCGTTGCCGCCCACCGCGTAGATCTGGCGGCCCACGGTGGTGCGGGTGGTCACGAAGGCATACAGCGCGATCAGCACCGCCATGATGACGAGCACGTTCGGCAGGCCCCGGTAGGACACGATCAGGTAGGTGAGGCCGCAAACCGTGGCGAGCGTCAGCGCGTTCTTCGCGGCGAAGAAGCCGAACGGCTCGGCTTCGACCCCGTGCTTCTCGCGCCGGGCGCGGTTGCGGACGTTGGCATAGACCAGCGCCAGCGCGACCAAGACGCCGAGCAGCATGGAGGACCAGCGGAAGCCGCCGACCTGCGACAGGTCCGGCAGGAAGCCCGAGGACAGCCGCTGGAACGACGGGGGGAACGGCCCGACCGACTGGCCGCTGAGCACGGCCAGCATCAGCCCGCGGAACACCAGCATCCCCGCAAGCGTCACGATGAAGGACGGGATCTTGAAGTAGGCGACCCAGTAGCCCTGCGCCGCACCGATCAACCCGCCCGCGACGAGGCAGGCGACGGCGGCCGGAACGAACGGCACCTGGTACTGCACCATCATCACCGCGGCCAGCGCGCCGATGAAGCCGGCGACCGACCCCACGGACAGGTCGATGTGCCCGGTGACGATGACCAGCAGCATCCCCAGCGCCATGACCGCGATGTAGCTGTTCTGCAGCACCAGGTTGGTCAGATTGAGCGGGCGCAGCAGCGTGCCGTTGGTCGCAACCTCGAAGAACAGCATGATCGCGAACAAGGACAGCAACATGCCGTACTGGCGGAGGTTCGCCTTGAGGAAGCCGTGGCCGGGCCTCGCGATGGGGGTTACGCTGATCTCGCTCATGGTTGCTCCCCTTTGCGCATGATCGAGCGCATGATCTTCTCTTGGGACGCGCTTTCGCGGGAAAACTCGCCCACGAAGGCGCCCTCGTTCATGACGCAGATGCGGTCGCACAGGCCCAGCAGCTCCGGCATCTCCGACGAGATGACGATCACGCCCTTGCCGCTGTCGGCGAGCGCGTTGATGATCTGGTAGATCTCGTACTTGGCGCCCACGTCGATGCCCCGCGTCGGCTCGTCGAGGATCAGCACCTCCGGGCCGGAGAACAGCCACTTGGACAGCACGACCTTCTGCTGGTTGCCGCCCGACAGGTTGCCGCTTTCCTGGTACACGCTGGAGCAGCGGATTCGCATCCGTCCGCGATAGTCGTCGGCGACGGCCAGCTCCCGCATGTCGTCGATCACCGTGCTGCGGGACACGCCGCGCAGGTTCGCAAGCGTCACGTTCTTGCGGATGTCCTCGCCCAGGATCAGGCCGAGGTGCTTGCGGTCCTCCGTCACGTAGGCCAGCCCGGCGGCGATGGCGCGCGGCACGGTGGACAGGTCCACCGGCTTGCCATCCAGGAATGCCCGGCCGCGGATGTCCCGCCCGTAGGACCGGCCGAACACGCTCATGGCGAACTCGGTCCGCCCCGCGCCCATCAGCCCGGCGATGCCCACGATCTCCCCGCGCCGCACGTGGAAATCGACGCCGCGCACCACCTGGCGCTCCGGGTGCTGCGGGTGGGCCACCGACCAGTCCTCGACGCGGAACACCTCCTCGCCGATCTGCGGCGCGTGGTCCGGGAAGCGGCTGTCGAGGTCGCGGTCCACCATGCGCCGGATGATGTGGTCCTCCTCGATGGGCGCGGCGTGGCAGTCCACCGTTTCCACCGTGCGGCCGTCGCGCAGCACGGTGACGCGGTCGGCGACCCGGGTGACTTCGTTCAGCTTGTGGGAGATCAGGATGGAGGAGATGCCCTGCGCACGGAACTCCACCAGCAGGTCCAGCAGCGCCGCGCTGTCCCGCTCATTGAGGCTCGCGGTCGGCTCGTCGAGGATCAGGAGGCGGACCTGCTTGGACAGCGCCTTGGCGATCTCCACCAACTGCTGCTTGCCGACGCCGATGTCCGTGACCAGCGTGTCCGGCGGTTCATGCAGGCCGACCTTGGCCAGCAGCGCCACGGTGCGGGCGTGCACCGCGCCGCGATCGATCACCCCGAAGCGGCCGGGCGGGTTCGCCAGGAAGATGTTCTCGGCGATGGACAGCAGCGGGATCAGCGCGAGTTCCTGGTGAATGATGATGATCCCCAGCGCCTCCGTGTCGTTGATGCCGCGGAAGTGCCGCTCTTCTCCGTCATAAACGATGGCGCCCTCGTAGCTGCCGGCGGGATACACGCCGCTCAGCACCTTCATCAGCGTCGATTTGCCCGCGCCGTTCTCGCCGACCAGCGCGTGGATCTCGCCCGCGCGGACGGTGAGGGCCACGTCGCGCAGCGCGGTCACGGGACCGAAGCGCTTGGTGATGCCGCGCATGTCCAGGATGTCGGCCATTCTGCTTCCTGAAGGTTGGGGCGCCGCGTCCGCGCCCGTTGCCGCCGGCCCCTACTGGATTTGCTGCTCCGTGTAGTAGCCGCTGTCGATCAGCGTCGCCTGCCAGTTCGACTTGTCCACGATCACCGGCTTGAGCAGATAGGCCGGCACCACCTTGACGCCGTTGTTGTAGCTCTTGGTGTCGTTGACCTGCACCGTTTGGTTGCTGAGCAGGGCATCCACCATATCGACGGTCACGCGCGCCAGGTCGCGGGTGTCCTTGAAGATGCTGGAATACTGGTCGCCTCTCAGGATCGCCTTGACGGAGGCGATCTCGCAATCCTGGCCGCTGATCAGCGGCATCGGCAGGTCGCCGCTGCCGTAGCCGACGCCCTTGACCGACGAGAGGATGCCGATGGAGATCCCGTCATAGGGGGACAGCACTGCGTCCAGGCGCTTGTCCGAGTAGTAGGCGCTGAGCAGGTTGTCCATGCGCGCCTGGGCGGTGGCGCCGTCCCAGCGCAGGGTGGACACCTTGTCCATGCCGAGCTGGCGGCTGGGCACCACCAGCTTGCCGCGGTCGATGTAAGGCTGCAGCACCGACATCGCGCCGTCATAGAAGAAGTAAGCGTTGTTGTCGTCGGGCGAGCCGCCGAACAGCTCGATGTTGAAGGGACCCTTGCCTTCCTTGAGCCCCAGGCCGGTTTCCAGCGACGACGCCTGCAGCAGGCCGACCTGGAAGTTGTCGAAGGTGGCGTAGTAATCGACATTGGGCGTGCTGCGGATCAGCCGGTCGTAGGCGATCACCTTGATGCCGCCCCGCGCCGCCTGGCCGAGCGCGTCGGACAAGGTGGTGCCGTCGATGGCGGCGACCACCAGCACGCGGGCGCCCTTGGTGATCATGTTCTCGATCTGCGATAGCTGGTTGGGCACGTCGTCCTCGGCATACTGTAGGTCGGTGGCGTAGCCGCGCGACTTCAGCACCTTCACGATGTTGTCCCCGTCGGCAATCCAGCGGGCGGAGGACTTGGTAGGCATGGCGACGCCGACCAGGCCCTTGCTTTGGGCGAAAGCGCCGGGTGCCGCGGCGAGGGCCGCCGCGCCGAGCGCTGTGGCCTTGATGAAGCTGCGTCTCGTGTGCGTCATGCGTCCTCTCCGTTCCGTCAAATCGGTGCCACCTTGCCTATGGCCTGGGCGCGCCGGGCGACGCAGGAGCTGGGTGCTGGTGGCAAAGCTAAAAATCCTATAGCCGGCATGATGCCAGAAAGGAACGCCGGCAGGGTACGGGAAGGGGCGGGTTCGTTTCAATCGAAGCATTTCAACGTCGTGATCGTCGGCGCCGGGTTGTCCGGCATCGGGGCCGGCTGCCACCTCGCGGCCAGGTGCCCCGGCAAAAGCTTCGTAAGCTTGGAAGGGCGCGACGTGATCGGGGGGACGTGGGACCTGTTCCGTTACACGGGCATCCACTCCGACATGTACACGCTTGGCTATTCCTTCCGCCCATGGCGGGTTCTCCCGCCGCGAGCAGCCGCGCCGTGCCGCTTGACGGTCAGCGGCCCCCACGGCGCAGCACGGCGCCGAGCGCCATCGCGCCGAGCAGCACAACGCCCCAGATGAAATCCACGAGGAAGTTGCTGAACCGCATGAGCTGGAACCCGCTCGACAGCAGCATCAGCGTGCAGAGCGCCAGCAGCACGGCGGGGACCGAGCCGCGCCCGCCCGCCGGGTTGGTGCCGGCCAGCACCGCGACCAGGATGGCCTGCAAGAGGTAGCTGGTGCCGTAGTCGCTCTTGGCCGCGTTGGTGCGCGCGGACAGCAGCACCCCGGCGACGGCCGCCAGCACCCCCGTCAGCACATAGGACAACACAATCGCCCGCACGGTCCGCAACCCCGCGAACTCCGCCGCCCGCGCGCCCGACCCGATCAGGGTGAGCGTGCGCCCCCAAACCGTGCGGGACAGCAGCACGCCCACGCCCAGGGCACACCCCCCCAGCACCCAAAGCGGCGCGGCGACGCCCGCCAACGTGCCGCCGCCCAGCGCCTGCCAGCCCGACGGGAACCCGACGACCGCCGGCCCGCCAGTGAGCACCAGCGCCAGCCCGGTGAACGCCTGCCCAGTGCCAATGGTGGCCAGGATCGGCGTGATCCGCAGCCGCGCGATCAGCAAACCGTTCAGCAGCCCGGCCAGCGCGCCGACCAGCAGCGCGCACCCCACCCCGGCGGCGACCCAGGGTAGCGCCAGCCCGGCCAGCTCCGGCCCGCGCGACACGCCGGCCAACTGATGGAACAGCAGCCCGGCGAGGATGCCGGCCAGGTTGGCGATGCCGATCAAGGACAGGTCGATGCCGCCGGTCAGCATCGCCGCCATGGTTGCGACGGCGAGGAGGCCCAATTCGGGCGCGATAAAGGACAGCCCCTCGAAGTTCGCCGGGCGCAGGAAGCGCCCGGACGGCACCCACCAGGCCATGGCCGCGAACACCAGAACCAGCAAGGCCGCGAGCGTCAGCAGGTCGCCGTGGCGGCGGAGCGCCCGCGTCGCCGCCCGGGGCCGGATCGGGGCCGCCTCCGTGTCCACCGCTCAGGCCCCGGCCGTGATGGACGGGGTTGTGATGGGTGGCGTTGTGATGGTGGGGGCCGGACGCCGCCCGCGTTCGCGCAATGCCGTGGCGGCTGCAGCGCCCACCAGGATGGCCCCGACCACCACGCGCTGCCAGGTCGTCGGCACGCCGAGCAGGATGAGGCTGTTGTTGACCAGCACCAGCAGCAGCACGCCCAGCACGGTGCCGGGCACGCTGCCGCGCCCGCCGAAGATGCTGGCGCCGCCCAGCACCACGGCCGCCAGCACGTCCAGTTCCAACCCGATGAACTCCCGCGGGCTGGCCTGCCAGGCGAGGCAGGCGTGCAGCAGGCCCGCGACGCCCGCCAGCGCGCCGGCCAGGCCGTAGGCCAAAACGGTCAGCCCACGCACGTCGAAGCCGACCCGCTTCGCCGCCTCCGCATCGCCGCCCAGCGCATACAGGCCGCGGCCCGGCACCGTGAAGCGCAGCAGCAGGTGCACGCCGAATGCCGCCGCCGCCCAAACCAGCACGGCCACCGAAAGCTGCACCCGGCCCTCCCCTGCGTCCCATTGGAGCAGCGACAAGCGCCCGAACGCCACCGCCTCCGGCGGCATCCGCCCGACGTTCACGACGCTGGTGCCGACCACGCCCAGCAGGAACCCGCGCACCACCGCCCCGGTGCCGAGCGTCACGATCAACGGCACCAGCCGCACGCCATGGACGAACAGCGCGTTCAGGAGGCCGAGCAGCAGCCCGATGCCCGCGGCCAGCAAAAACAAGAAACCGATATTGCCGGGCCAGCCCCAATCCGCCGCCGCCCGCACCGAAAGATACATCGCCGCCGCGGCAAAGGCCGGGAACGACACGTCGATGCCGCCCGCGATCAGCACCACCAGCACGCCCAGCGCCATGATCCCCGACACCGACGCGCTGCGCAGCAGCCCGAACAGGTTGCCCCAGCCCCAGAACGCCGGGTTGGCCGTCCCGATGGCCAGCGCCGCCACGACCAGCACGCCCGCGACCGCGGCCTCCGGCGAGCGCAGCCACCGCCGCGCGCTCATGCCAAGGCCCGCAAACGGTCGGTGATGCCGGCGTCGGTCAGGGCCTCCCCTTCCAGCACGCCCGCCAGCCGCCCGCGGTGCACCAGCAATACCCGGCCGCACTCCGCCAGTTCCGGCCCGTCGTCCGACATCATCAGCACCGCCAGCCCTTGCTCCCGCGCCAGGTCGCGCAGCGTGCGGTGAATGCCCGCCTTGCTGCCCACGTCCACCCCCACCGTCGGGCCGTTCAGCACCAGCACCCGCGCCCGGGTCAGCAGCCACCGCCCGATCACCACGCGCTGCTGGTTGCCGCCCGAAAGCTCCGACACCGCGCGGTCGCCGGAAGGGGTGGCAATCGCCATCGTGCGGATCGCCCCCGCTGCCGCGCGCCGCCCGGCGGCAAAATCCATCCATCCAGTCCGCCCGGCGAGCCGGTCCAGCGACGCCGCCAACAAGTTGTCGTCGATGGAGCGCGCCGGGAACAGGCCCTCGGTCAGCCGGTCCTCCGGCACGTAGGCGATGCCCGCCGCCACCGCGTCGGCGACGCTCCGCAGCGACACCGGGCGCCCGTCCAACCGGATCTCCCCGGCATAGCCCGGCCTCATGCCGAACAGCGCCAAAGCCAGTTCCGTCCGCCCGGAACCGAGCAGCCCGGCGACGCCCACCACCTCGCCGGGCATCAGGCTGAACGACACGTCCGCCACCTCGCCGGGCACCGAAAGGTTGCGCAGTTCCAGCCGCGGCGGCGTGCCCGGCGGCGGCGGGGTCCAGTGGTGCCGCGCGGCGCCGGGGTCGTGCCCGGTCATGGCGCGGGTAATGCGGGCCTCGTCGAAGTCCGCCATCGCGCCCTCCGCCACCACGCGGCCGTTGCGCAGCACGGTGAGGCTGTCGGCGATGGCCAGCATTTCCCGCATCTTGTGGCTGACGAACAGCACGGCGATGCCGCGGGCCTGCATGGCGGCGACCAGTTGGAACAGCCGGGCGACTTCCTGATGGGTCAGCGCCGTGGTCGGCTCGTCCATCACCAGCAGGCGCACGTCGGCCAAGAGGGCGCGGGCGATGGCGACCAGTTGCCGGCCCGCCACCGGAAGGTCGCCGACCTCCGCATCCGGGTCGAGCGCGACGCCCAAGCGCGCGGACGCCTCCGCCACCGCGCGGCGTGCCCGGCGGCGGCTCAACAGCCAGCGCCGGCCGCCAAGGTCCTGGCCGGCCGCCAGGTTTTCCGCCACCGTGAGGTTCGGGAACAGCGAGAAGTCCTGGTAGATCACCTGCACCCCGGCCGCGATAGCCTCCCGCGGGGTCAAAGCGGCGCGGGAAGCGCCGCCCAGCACGACCTCGCCCCCGTCCGCCCGATGCACGCCGCTCAGGATCTTGATGACGGTGCTCTTGCCCGACCCGTTCTCGCCTGCGAGGCAGCGGACCTCGCCGGGCGCGATCCCGAACGACACCCGGTCCAGCGCCTGCACGCCGCCGAACCGCTTGGACACGGCCCGCAGCGCCAGGACGGACGGCGCGCCAAAAAACGTATCAGAAATTATACTGGCTCATGTTGTCCTTGGTCACGCCGACCCAGCCCGCGCCGTACAGCAGCCCCGGCCGCTTGGCGTCGGGCGCAAGCAGGCTGTGGTAGCCGTCCAACCCGAGGTCCAGCCCGCCCTTGATCTCCGCATTGTGGCCGCGCAGCCGCATCGCCGCCAGCACCGACATGGCGTAGCCGGCCACCGCCGGGTCCCAAAACTGGATATACTGGATGTCGCCATCCCGTAAGTATTGCCCGGCGACCGACACCAGCCCGGTGCCGCTGAACTGCACGCGCCCCTTGGCCCCACGCTCCGCGATCAACCGACCCGCCCCGGCGCTCGCCGGCATCGGCGCGCCAATGATGCCGCGCAGGTCCGGATGCGCGGTCAGCACCTCTTTCAGCTTGTTGTAGGCGACCTCCGCGTCGTCATAGCTTTCGACCCGGCGCACCGCCTCCTGCATCTGCGGGAAGTGCTCCTTCTGGTAGGCCACCGCGCCGTCGATCCATTCCATGTGCGACTGGCTGGTGAGGCTGCCCACGGTCGCCACGTACTTGCCCTGGCCGCCGGTGCGGCTCCCCAGCTCCTGCATCAGCTTGGCGCCGTAGGCGTGGTTGTCGAACGCCTCGATGATGAGGTCGGCCTGCTGCAGGTTGCTGGCCTCGTGCGCGATCACGACGATGCCGCGGTCGCGCGCCTTTTTCAGCACCGGCTCCACCGCCTCGATGGAGAACGGCACGATGCAGATGGCGTCCACGCCCTGGCCGATCAGGTTCTCCACCAACTGCACCTGCGCCGCGGCGTCGGCCTGGCTCGGCCCGACCATCCAGGCGTCGTGCCCGGTGTCGCGGCCGAACTGCTCCACGCCCGCGCGCATCCGGTCGAACCAGGCGATGCCGTCCACCTTCACGACGGTGGCGATCTGCCACTTCTTGCCCGCGGCCTTTTGGCTCAGGTCCTTGGACACCTTGCTCGCATCGACCGGCCCGGCGCTCTGCGCCCGGGCAGCGCCGGCCAACGGCAGCAGTGCGGCGCCCGCGGCAAAACCTCGACGGGTGAGCATCATGAACCGTTCCTTCCCCAATGATCCGGCAGTCCCGGCCCGCCGGCGTTCAGGCCATCATAGCCGAGGCCGCACGGCGCCGGGAGGGCGTTTCTGCGCCCGGCAGGCACTTGCGTTCCGCATTGCGCAACCATAGCGTCATGGCCTCTCCGGCGCGCTTGCGGCGGTTCGGTTCCACGGAGCGAGCATGATCAATTCCCAGGCGGCGCACCCATGAGTTGGCTCGGCATCGACGCCGGCACCTCCTCCGTCAAGGCGCTGCTGATCGACGACGCGCAAACCGTGCTGGCGGAGGCGTCCGCACCCCTGGAGGTGCAGCGCCCGCAGCCGCTGTGGTCCGAGCAGGACCCGGCCGATTGGTGGCGCGCGACGGAAGACGCCGTGGCGCAGGTGCGCGCGGCGGCGCCGGACGCTTGGGCCAGCCTCGACGGCATCGGGCTGTCGGGGCAGATGCACGGCGCGGTGCTGCTGGACGCCGCCGACGCCGTGCTGCGCCCCGCCATCCTGTGGAACGACGGCCGCGCCGGGGCGGAGTGCGTGGAACTGGAGCGCCGGGTGCCGGACTTCCGCGCCCGCGCCTGCAACCGGGCGATGCCGGGCTTCACGGCGCCGAAGCTGCTGTGGGTGCAGCGGCACGAGCCGGACGTGTTCGCTCGGCTCGGCACGGTGCTGCTGCCCAAGGACTACGTGCGGTTGTGCCTGACCGGGGAGCGCGTGGGCGAGATGTCCGACGCTTCCGGCACGCTCTGGCTCGACATCGCGGCACGGGATTGGGACGATGAGCTGTTGGCCGCGTCCGGCCTGGCACGCCGGCACATGCCGCGGCTGGTGGAAGGGTCCGCCGTGTCTGGCCTGCTGCGCCCGGCGCTGGCGGCGGCATGGGGGCTGGCCGGGCGGCGCGTGGTGGTGGCGGGCGGCGCCGGGGACAACGCGGCGTCGGCCGTGGGCATCGGCGCGGTGGCGGCCGGGGCCGGGTTCCTGTCGCTCGGCACGTCGGGCGTGGTGTTCGCCGCAACCGACCGGCTTCGGGCGGCGCCGGAGCGGACGCTGCACGCTTTCTGCCACGCGCTGCCGGGTCAGTGGCACGTCATGTCGGTGACGCTGTCCGCGTCTTCCTCGCTGTCCTGGATGGCGGACGCGCTGGGCCAGACGGACATCGACGCTTTGCTGAGCCGGGTCGCGGCGGAGGCGGCGTCCGCGGAGTGGCGGCGCAACGCGCCGATTTTCCTGCCCTATCTCAGCGGCGAGCGCACCCCGCACAACGACCCCGACGCGACCGGGTTGTTCGCCGGCCTGCGCCCGAACCACGGGGCGGAGGCGTTGACCTACGCCGTGCTGGAGGGCGTCGCCTTTTCGTTGGCGGACGGCCTGGATGTGGTGCGGGAGGCCGGGGTGGACCTGCGCGAGTGTGCGCTGGTCGGCGGCGGGTCGCGCAGCCGGTTCTGGGCGGGGATGCTGGCGGACGTGCTGGGTCTGGCGCTGCTGCGCCCGCGCGGCGCCGTGCTGGGCGCGTCGCTGGGCGCGGCGCGGCTGGCGATGCTGGCCGGCGGCGCCGGGTCGGTGACGGAGGTGTGCACGCCGCCGCCGATGGAGGAGCAGGTCGCGCCGGGGGCGCCGGAGGCTGCCCGCGCGGCGCGGCGGACGCGGTATCATACGCTTTACCGGATCGAGGCAGAGTCCCGCAGTCCTGCCCACAACTGACCAGCGCCTGGTGGTCAAGGTCGTGCGCTTGATACCCACATGCAAACAATCGGGAACGACTGCAATTGGTGGACAGCAAACGTGGTGCTGCGTCGCTGGTGGCCGTCCGATCAAGCCGCGTCAGCCGACAGGCCATTGTCGGCCTTTATGTCCCGCCCCGCCGCCAACACGAGCCACGCCGCCATGCGCTCGGCCGTCCGGTCCCGGGGGTCTCTCCATCGGGCAACCTGCGCTTTGGAACAGACGTGCGCCTCACCCGACCCGGCCAAGCGCATCAGGCGTTGATGACGCAGGGCATCGGCAACGAGCAGCGAACGCCCCAGAGCGACCCCGTTGCCATCCATCGCCGCCTGGAGGGAGCTGCCAATGTCTCGGAAGCGCATCGCCTCGTGGCCGGGGTTTCTCCGCAGCCAGGTTGCCCAGGACCATTCCCGCCCGGTCTCCTCGCCACGCCGTCCTTTCGCCAGCAGCGGCAGTGACTGCCAATCCAGCCCCGGGCCGACCGTCCTTGCCAGCCTTGGTGCGACGACCGGGAAAACGCTCTCGGATGGGAAGGGCAGCTCACATGCTGCCTCTGTCCTGCCGGCGTGGGGCAGCCACAGGAGGGCAAGATCAACCTCGGTGCGCGCAGCCTCGGCCACCGTGTCCCAGGTGCAAATCTCGATGGACAGGTCTGGAAATGCGTCGCAGAGAGAAGGAAGGCGGGGCGAAAGCCACCAGGTCAGCAGAGAGGTGCTGAGGCCGAGCCGAAAGCCGCGCGGCCCTGACTGGTCCGCTATCCGGCGCCGCAAACCCGCAAGTGTGCCCAGCAGGGGCGCGAGTTCGCTGGCAAGCCGCGCGCCTGCCTCGGTCGCGCGCAGGCCGGGGTTGAGCCGTTCGAGCAGGGGAGTGCCGAAGAACCTCTCCAACGCCCGTATCCGGTGACTGACGGCGCTCTGCGTCAGGGCGAGTTCATCGGCGGCGAACGTCATGCTGCCAAGCCGTTGCACAGCCTCGAACGTGAGCAGGGCCGCGAAGGGCGGCATCTGGGCTGAGATGGAAAGCACACCGCATGAAATAGCATCATGCGGTGTGGATCAATGCTCATTTGCTGCGGGGTTGCCTGATCAGCCATTCCGGAACCATGCAGCACCCTTTGGAACACGATGCCTGGAATGCCCGTGCCCGGCTGATCGCAGCCACGCTCGGCCTCGGAGGCTTCCTGGCGAACTTCGACGTGACCTCGGTCGTGGTCGTCATGCCTGCAATCGGGACAGACCTCGGCATCCGGGTGGACAGCCTGGCCTGGATCATCGACGCCTACAGCATCGCCTTCACCGCGACCTTGCTCGTGGCGGGCGCCCTGGCCGACCGCTTCGGCCGACGACGGACGCTCATGGTCGGAAACATATGGTTCCTCGTGGCATCCCTCGCCTGTGGCCTCGCGTGGAATAGTCCGCTCTTCCTGGCGGCCCGCGCGGCGCAGGGTGGTGGCGCGGCCTTCCTCGTAACCGGAACGTTCGCATTGATCGCGACCGCGTTCCCGGCACCGGGGGCGCGCGCCCGCGCCTTCGGCATCGTCGGCGTCGTGTCCGGGGTCGCCATGGCCCTGGGGCCGAGCCTGGGCGGCATCATCGGCGCCGGACTGGGATGGCGATGGATCTTCCTGGCCAACCTGCCCTTCTGCGTCCTGATCGCGCTCGCGGTGCCGCGTCTCGTGGCCGAGATGCGCCACGGGACGGAGAAGCCATTGGACTGGCTCGGGGTCGCCATCCTGGCCTTGGCGCTGGGGCTGGTAATCGAGTCCATCCTGCAAGCCCGCCATTCGCTGATCCACATGGCAATCGGGCTCGCGGCGGGTGCCGGACTTGTCGCGTTGTTCGCCGCCCGGCAACGGCGTCAGCCGCGACCGATGCTCGACCCGGCCGTTTTTGCGAGCCGACCCATGACGGGCGTCGCTGCTTTGCTGCTGGCCGTCTCGGCGGGATATTGGGCCGTCCTTGTTTACCTCCCCCTTTTCCTGGGCACCGGCTTCGGCTGGACGGCCGAAGCAGCCGGGTTGGCACTGTTGGCTGCGACCCTCCCCATGCTTGTAATCCCGCCCTTTGGCGGCCGCCTCGCAACCCGGCTGGGCTGGCGGCGGTTGTTCGCATCGGCGCTGACATTGATCGTAATCGGCGGATGCGCCCTCGCCGTAGCGGCGCTCACAGAGTCGAGGGTGCCAGCCCTCGCTTGGACCTTTGGTGGCATGGCGCTGATTGGCACGGGGGCCGCGCTGTCCCATCCGCAACTGTCCGGAGCCGTGATGGCGCTCGCGCCGCCGGAGGCCAGCGGCATGGCATCGGCCGTTACGGTCATCGCGAGGCAGACTGGTTTCGCGATGGGCGTCGCTGCACTGGGCGCCCTCATGCCGTCCAACCTTGATAGGGCCGGCTTCGTTTGGCCTTTCGGCGTTGCCGCTGTCGCGTCGGTGGGTGGGGTGCTGGCTTGCCTTCTGCTCCCGACTTTACCGAACAGAAAGCACAAGGCTTAAGCCGGAGCTGGTATGGCGCCCGCCATGTCCGCTTTGAGGTCGGAAGCCGGCATTTTGCTGGTGGCCACCAAGCGAGTGATTTTGACCCTTAAGCCTGGAAAACCTTACTCGTCGCCAGCGCCGTGTCCGCCTCCGCCCGCGCCGGCACCCGGCCGACGCGGTTCCAGGCGGCATACAACGCCGGCACGAAGCACAGCGTCAGCGCCGTGGCGCTGACCAGCCCGCCCATGATCGCAATCGCCATCGGACCCCAAAACACCGAGAACGCCAGCGGCACCAACGCCATGATCGCCGCCAGCGCGGTCAGCACGATGGGGCGGGTCCGGCGCACCGTCGCTTCCACGATGGCTTCGGCCAACGGCAGGCCCTCCCGCGCGTCGCTGTCGATCTGATCGACCAGGATCACCGAGTTGCGCATGATGATCCCAGCCAGCGCGATGAAGCCCAACGTGGCGACGAAGCCGAACGGCGCGCCGGTCAGCAGCAGCGCCGCGCTCACGCCGATCAAGCCCAGCGGTGCCGTCAGGATCACCATCGCCACCCGGCCAAAGCTCTGCAACTGCAGCATCAGCAGCGCGACCATGACAAACACCATCAGCGGCATGACCGCGTTCACCGAGGCCTGCCCCTTGGCGCTTTCCTCCACCGCCCCGGCGGTCTCGATTGAGTAGCCTTGGGGCAGCCCAGCCTTGATCGCGTCCAGCGTCGGCAGGACCTGGGCGGTCGCGACCGGCGCTTGGGTGTTGTCCGCAATGTCGGCGCGGACCAGCAGCATCGGCGTGCGGTTGCGGCGCCAGATCGTCGGCGCCTCGATGCCGTAGGAGATGCGCGCCACCTGGCCCAGCGGCACGGTGCGCCCACCGGCGGCGACCGGCAGCTCCGACAGTTCGGCAAGGTTGCCGCGCTCGGACGCCCGGGCGCGGACCAGCACGGGGATCAGGTCGGTGCCTTCCCGGTACTGGGTCAGGGTCACGCCCTGCAGCACGGCCTGCAGGGCGGTCGAAACGTCCTCGCTGCTCAGGCCGAGCAGCCGGGCCTTGTTTTGATCGACCTCGACCTGCACGGACTTGGCGGCGTTGCCCCAACTGTCGCCGACGTTGCGCAAATGCGGGTTGGCGCGCATCTGCGCCCGCACCTGGTCCGCGATCCCGCGCAACACGAGCGGGTCGGGGCCGAGAACGCGGAACTGCACGGGGTAACCGACCGGCGGCCCCAGCTCCAGCCGGCCGCTGCGCATCCGCACGTCGGGGAACGCGCCGCTGTCCGACATCGCGTGCAGCCGGGCGAGCGTCGCCTCACGCGCTGGGATGGAACGCATGTTGGCAACCACCTGGGCGAAGTTCGCATTCTCCAGCTCGGGCGCAGACCCAAGGAAGAAGCGCGGGGCGCCGCTGCCGACGTAACTGACCCAGGATTTCACCCCGGCATCGGCGGCCAGCACGGCATCGAGCCGGGTGACCTCCGCGGCGGTCGCGGCGTAGGCGCTGCCTTCCGGCAGGCGCACGTCGATGATGACCTCCAGCCGGTCGGAGTTCGGGAAGAACTGCTGCGGCACCCGGGTGAAGCCCACCACGGCGGCGGCGAAGGCCAGCACGGTGGCGCCGATCACCACCCAGCGCCGGCGCACGCACCAGCTTACGACCCGGCGCACGCCGCGGTAGGCGCGGGTGTCATACACGTCGTGGCCCGCATGGACGCGGTTCTCCGGCAACAGGCTCGCTCCCAGCAGCGGCACGAACAGCACCGCGACGAACCAGGACAGCACCAGCGACATGCCGACGACGCGGAAGATGTCCTGGGTGTACTCGCCGGTGCTGGACTGCGCGAGGCCGATGGGCAGGTAGCCCGCCGCGGTCACCAGCGTGCCGGTCAGCATGGGGAACGCTGTGGAAGTGTAAGCGAAGCTGCCGGCGCGCAGCCGGTCCCAGCCCTGTTCCAGCTTCACCGCCATGGTTTCCACGGCGATGATCGCGTCGTCCACCAGGAGGCCCAGCGCGATCACCATGGCGCCGAGCGAGATGCGCTGCAGGTCGATGCCCAGGACCTTCATGCCCAGCAGCACGCCCGCCAGCACCAGCGGCACGCTGACCGCGACGACGATGCCGGTGCGCCATCCCAGACTCGCGAAGGACACCAGCAGCACGATGGCCAGCGCCTCGAAGAAGCTTTCCTGGAAGTCGCCCACGTCGGCCGCCACCACCTCCGCCTGGTCGTGCACGCGGCCCATCTGCACGCCGAGCGGCAGGCTGGGCGCGACCTCCGCCACCCGCGCCGCCACCCGGCGGCCCAGGTCGAGCAGGTTGCCGCCTTCCGCCATCGAGATCGCCAAGCCCAGCGCGGGCTTGCCGCCGAACCGCATGGCGGACACCGGCGGATCGACGGTGCCGCGCGTGACCTCTGCGATGTCGCCGAGCGGCACCAAGCGCCCGCCGGCCTGGATGGGCAGATGCTTCATCTGCGCCGCGCCGTCGATCCCGGCGCCGGTGCGCACGAAGATGCGGTCGCGCGCCGTTTCCACGAAGCCGCCGGCGACCACGCTGTTTTCCCGGGCGACCGCGGTTGTCACGTCCTGCATGGACAGGCCGAACTGCGCCAGGCGGCGGGGGCTGAACTCAATGGTGATGCGCTCGTCCTGCTGGCCGAGCAACTGCACCTTAGCGACGCCGGGCACGGACAGCAGCCGCTCCCGCACGTCCTCCGCGATGTGCTTCAGCTCCGGCAGGGTGAAGCCGTCCGCGGTGAGCGCGTATACCAGGCCGAACACGTCGCCGAACTCGTCGTTGAAGCTCAGCCCCTGCACGCCCGGCGGCAGGCTGGGCGCCAGGTCGGCCAGCTTCTTGCGGACCTGGTACCACAGCTCCTGCGTGCGCCGCGGCGGCGTGTCGTCGCGCAGCGTGATGATCGTCGTGCTGTTGCCGGGCTTGGTTTGGGTGTCCGCGTGGTCGAGGAAGGGCAGTTCCTGCAGCTTGCGCTCGATCCGGTCCGTGACCTCGCGCGCCATCAGCTCGGCGGAAGCGCCGGGCCAGTTGGCGATCACCACCATGTTCTTGATGGTGAAGGGCGGGTCCTCGGCCCGGCCAAGCTGGAAGTAGGCCCAAACGCCCGCCGCCGCCACGGCCAGCATGGCAAACCAGGTCAGCGTGCGGTGGCGCAGCGCGAGGGCGGACAGGTTCATCGCTGCGCGCCTCCCCACGCCACCACGGTCAAGTTGGGGTCAAGCTGCGTCACCCCCGCCGTCACCACCTGCTCCCCCGCTTGCAGCCCGGCGGCGACGGCGACATGGCCCTCTTGGTAGGCCGCAACCGTGACCGGGCGGGGCGCCGCGCGGTTCTGCCCCTCGTTGAGCACCCAAACGCAGGGCTTGCCGTCGCAGTCGCCCAGGGCGGCGGCGGGCAGGATCGCGACCGGCCCGGCGCCGCGCCCGGTGAGCCGCACCGTCGCCGTGCCGCCCAGCGGCAGTTGCCCGCCGGGCGCCTGCACCGCGATGCGGACGGCAAAGGTGCGGCTGGCCGGGTCGGCCCGCGCCGCCACTTCCCGCACCTGGCCGGCAAAGGAGCGGGACGGGTCCGACCACGGCGCAACCGTGATCTCGTCGGCGGCGCGCAGCTCCGGCAGGCGGTTCTCCGGCAGGTCGAGCAGCACCTCGGTTTCCGCCGTCTGCGCTACGGTCATGACGGTTTGGCCGGGCGACACCACCTGGCCGACCTCGACCGGCAGCGCCACCACCACGCCGTCCGCGTCGGCATACAGGGTGCCGTAGTTCTTCTGCGACAGCGCCAGCGCATACTGGCGCTGAGCCTGCGCCAGGCGGGCGTTGGCCATCATGTTGGCGGCGACGCGCTTTTCCCGCTCCGACGCCAGGAAAGAGGGCGAGGAGCGCCCCAGGTTCTCGTAACGCTGGAACTCCAGCCGGGCGTTCGTGGCGTCGGCCGCGGCGGCGGCCATGGCGTTCTGCGCAGCCTCCGCCGACAGGGCCAGGTCCGCTGGATCAAGCTGCGCCAGCACGTCGCCGGCATGGACCCGGGCGCCCAGGTCCACGGAGCGGGCGATGATCTTGCCGCCGACCCGGAACGCCAGGTCAGCCTGGCGCCGGGCCTGCACCGTGCCGGAATAGGTCAGGGTCGCCCGCGGCTCGGTGAACGCCACGGCCTGGACCCGCACCGGACGCGGCGGCGCTTCCGCTTGCGTGGGGGCCGGCTTGTCGCAGGCGAAAAGCGCGAAACAGGCAAGCAGGGCGGCGGTTCGCATCGGCGGCGTCCCTAGAAATCCACCGTGGAGCTTAGATCACCGCCGTTAGGTTAACAATGGTCATTTACGGAACAGAAAGGCCCCGGACCGCCGTTTCCAGCACGGTCTCGATCAACAGGTCCGGCGCGGACTCGACATGGGCGGACAAGTCGATCAGCAGCGCGGTGACGCCGTGCAGGCTGGCCCACAACGCTTCCGCCACCAGGAGCGGGTTGCCGGGGCGGAACTGCCCGGCCTGCATCAGCTCCGCCACCCCGCGCTCCAGGATGGCGAAGGAGCGGTCGGCGGCGTCGAACTGCGCGCAGTCCATCGCGCGGCGGCCGGGCGAGGCCGGCGCCATCATCTTGGCCAGGAACGTCAGCCGGTAGGCATCGGGCCGGGCGCGCCCGAACGCCACATAGGCGTGCAGCCCCGCGCGGAACCGCTCAAGCGGGGTCAGCGCCGGGTCCTGGCTGGCCTCAAGCACGGCCAGCATCTCGGCGAACGTCGCCTCCGCGATGGCTTGCAGGATCGCGTCCTTGTCGACGAAATAGACATACAGCGCGGTCGCCGACACGCCCACCGCGTCCGCGAGGCGGCGCATGGTGGTGTGCTCGAACCCTTCCTCCAGGAACAGGCGCTGGGCCGCGAGCAGGATCTCGGCCCGGCGCGTGGCACCTTGGCCACGCGGCTTGCGGAGGCGGACGGCGGAAAGGGCTGCATCCATAATCAAACTTTGTTTGGTCATAATGCGGACCAGGGGTCAATGCGTTTAAAGGTTCACCGGCCAGCACGCCCGGCGCCGGGCGGCAGCCGAGGGGCCCGATGGCCCGCATCTTGCAGTGCAGCACGACGGGCTGGCATCATGCCAGGCCAGGGCGCTCCGGTCTCCGTGCCGGGCCAACGGAAAAGGCAACGGCTGTGCAGCCATTGGAAACCGCCATGCAGCCCGGCGCGCGCCCTGCCCAGGGCGCGGACCCGGCGCGGGACGCCGCAGCCCTGCTGCAGCTCATCAGCGAAACCCGTGCCCGCGCGGTGCAGGATCCGTTCGGCAACCCGGTGCTCACCGCGGCACTGGCCATCAGCCGGCAGTTGGACGAGGGCCGGCTGGACGAGGCGCAGATCGCCGGCATCGTGTCCTTCCTGCGCGACGCCGCGGCCGAAGAGCGCGCCCGGCGGCTGTCGGACTACGTGGGCGGCACCGAGCTGGCCGCGTCGGAGGTGGCGCTCGCCCAACTGGCGGAACGGCTCGTGCGGCCCAACCCGGAGGACAGCCCGCTGCCGCTCCGCGAGGTGCGCGCCCTCATGGAGCATCCGCGCTTTGCCTGCGTGTTCACGGCGCACCCCACCTTCGCCCTGGCGCCCCCCGTGTACGCCGGCATCGCCGAAGCGGCGAGCGGCGGCCACGCCGGCGGCTACCCGCCCTCCCACCGCCCGTCGAAGCCGACCCTGGAAGACGAGTTCGGGGCCGCCAACGCCGCGATCTCGCACGGGCGGGACGCGCTGGACGCGCTGTGCGGCGCGCTGCTGGACGCGGCCAGCGCGGCGTTCCCGCAAGCCTGGACCGGGCTGAACCCGGCGCCCGTGGTGCTCGCGTCCTGGGTGGGCCTCGACACCGACGGGCGCACCGACATCGGCTGGTGGGACAGCCTGCGGCTGCGGCTGCGTATCAAGCGGCTGGGCCTGGCGCGGCTCGCCGCCGACGTGGCCGGCCTCGAAGGCGCCGCCGCCCTGCACGCCCGGGTGGAGCAGGCCCTCGCCGCCGTCGATGCGCAGCTCGCCTTGGCGCCCACCGGCCCTGACCCGGCGGCGGTGGAGGCGTTCGCCCGCGCGCTCATCGACGGGCGAGAGGAGGCGCTGCTGTCGCCGGAGCCGCTGCTGCCGTTGTTCGCCGGCGCGGTCGCGCGGTCGGACAAGGCGGCGCAGCGCCGCTTGTGCGTGGCCCGGGCGGGCGTGCTGGCGCACGGGCTTTGCCTGGCCCGCGCGCACTTCCGGCTGAACGCGGCGCAGGTGCACAACGCCGCCCGGCTGCGCCTCGGCCTCGACGACCCGCCGGCCGACCGGTCCCGCCGCCGCACGCTGCTGGCCGGGATCGACGACGCGCTGGACGCAGCAAAGGCGCAGCCGGTGGATTTCGGCGCGCTGCTGCACGAGCAGTCCTCGGCGACGCGGCTGATGATGCTGGTGGCGCAGATCGCCAAGCATATCGACCGGCACACCCCGGCGCGGTTCCTGATCGCCGAAACCCGAAGCGGCTACACCCTGCTGGCGGCGCTGTGGCTGGCGCGCATCTGCGGCGTCGAGGACCAGGTGGAGATCAGCCCGCTGTTCGAGACCGCGGACGCCCTGGAGGAAGGGGTGCGCGTGCTGGACGAGGCGCTGCGCTCCCCGCACTACCGCGCCTACGTGCGCAAGCTCGGCCGGGTGTGCCTGCAGTTCGGCTACTCGGATTCCGGCCGCTACCTCGGGCAGTTGCCCGCGAGCTACTTGGTCGAGCGGCTGAAGCTCCGCTTGGTGGAGGCGCTCGGACGGCATGGCCTGGGCGATGTCGAGGTCGTGCTGTTCGACACCCACGGCGAGAGCATCGGCCGCGGCGCGCATCCCGGGTCGCTGGCCGACCGGCTCGCCTACCTGTCGCCGCCGGCCGCCCGCACGGCCTTGACCGCCGGCGGCCTGCGGGTCCGCGAGGAAAGCAGCTTCCAGGGCGGCGACGGCTACCTGCTGTTCGACACCCCGGCCTTGGCGCTCGCCAGCATCGCCCGGGTGGCCGAGCATGTGTTCCAGGCGGCGCCCGAGCAGCCGGACCGGATCTATGAGGAGGGGGATTTCGCCGCCGGGTTCTTCGCCACCGCGTCCAACGCCATGCAAGAACTGGTGGAGGACCCCGGCTACGCCGCCCTGCTCGGCGCGTTCGGCCCGGCGCTCTTGGACCCCACCGGCTCCCGCCCCAGCGCGCGGCAAAGCGACGCGGGCGGCCCCGTCGCCATCCGCCACCCGCGGGAGCTGCGGGCCATTCCGAACAACGCGATCCTGCAGCAGCTCGGCTGGTGCGCCAACGTGCTGCACGGCCTCGGCGCCGCCGTGGGCCGGGACCCCGAGCTGTTCGCCGAGCTTCGGCAAAGCAGCCCGCGCTTCCGCCGCGCGCTGGAGATGGCGGTGCACGCCGCCCGGCATTCCGACCTGGACGTGCTGCGCGGCACGGTGTCGATGCTTGATCCCGGCTCCTGGCTGGACCGGGCGGCGCACGCGCGGCTGCCGGGCCGGGCGGTGCAGCTTGTGGAGGTCGCCGACGCGCTGACCGGCCTTGGGCTATGGGCGCCGATGCAGGGCACCATGCGGCGGGCGCAGGCCGACCAGGTGATGCTGCGCCGGGTTTGGCCGGACCTGCCGCGCATGGCGGACCGCGAAACCTTGCTGCACGCGCTGCGCTTGGCGATCATCGGCCGGGTGTGGCTGCTGGCGGTGCAGGTGCCGGACTTCTCGCCCCGCCACAGCGCCACGCCGGAAGGGCTGCGGGCGCGGCTGCTGCGCCTGGACGTGGCCGCGACGCTGGACCTTTTGGCCGAGGTGTTCCCGCGCGACAGCGGGGCGGCGGCCAAGCGCGACTTCGGCGAGCCGCCCGGCCCCGGCGCCCATGCTTCCTACGCCGGCGAGCATGAGCGCATCTTCGAGCCGATGCGCCGCTTGTTTGGCTTGACGCGGGAAATCACGGCGGCGCTGTCGCACGAGGTCGGGGCGTTTGGCTGAGCATCACCCTGCGGAGCGCATTACGCGCAGCAGGCAAGATGACGGGCCTGCTCAGGCGGCGCGCCGGTCACCCCCGATGCGGGCCAGCCGCCGAAGGCAGGCCGGGCACGTAATCTGCTGCCCTGGCGGCTCGGCCCATTGCGAGCCGGGTCCCGGCTCGTCGGCGCACAGCGACATGCGACAATGCGGCGTCACGGCATGGAAAACCCGGCTTTTGCTGCTTGACACGCGACCAGATTTTCGCAGAGCGACAAAAACACGGTCAGCGCGCACAACAGCCTTCTCGGGCAATGGTTCCAGCATGCAATCTCTCAACTTCTCTTGAAAGAAGCTTTACCCGGACGAGAGTGGATTTTGCTAGATAATATTCGTTAAAAAATTACTGCCTGGGGTTGTATAAACCTTTGAGGGTGCCATCCAACACAGACAGTTTATTCCGCTTATGGTTACGGTTCGTTCGACGTGCTGAAATCGTTGCGGATTGTTCATGGTGACGTGCACGGATGGAGGCGCACCAGCCGCCTGCCCCTCGGCTGACTCCCTTGCGACCGGCACCGCTGCAACCCCGGCCGCCGCTGCGGCATTACAAGCGTGTAGAAAAAAGGCAGGACCCGCATGTCAGACTCGTCGAACAGCACCTCGTCCGAGGTTGAACAGCTCCGTGCCCAGCTCGACGAGCTGCGTGCGACCGACCCCGCGCCGATCCTGGCGGATGCCAAGCAGCGTGCCACCGCCGCCGTGTCCAACGCCGCATCCACGGTGACGGAGACCGTGGCGACGCAGACTCACCGGGCCGCCGATCAAGTGCGGGGTGTGGTCGCCAGCGCCCGCCGGACAGCGGCGGAGGTCGATGCGCAGAAGGAAAGCTTGTCGGAGCAGGTGCGGATGCGGCCCTTCGCGGCTCTCGGCATCGCGAGCGCGGTCGGCTACGTGGTTGGCCGCATCGTCCGTTAGCCGACCGCCCAGGCCGTCGGCGTGCGGCCCATGGCGCGGCTGTTGACCTCCCCGCCAGCGCTGCTTACCAGATCGCCGATGCTGCACAGCATAAGCTGCGGCCAAGCAGCGCGCAGGCGGGAGGACAACGAATGATCGCAGGCCAAGGCCCCAGGACATCCTCCCGGGAGGCGGCACCCGGCCCGGCGCAGGACAGCCGCGGCGGTGCGTCGCCCTCTTTCGGAAGCGCCGCCTCCGCCACCGTCCCGCCCGGTTCCGAGATGATGCTCAGCCTGTGGGCGGCGTGGGCGGAGGCGGCTTCCAAGCTGGGACGCGGCCTGGCGTCGGATGGCATGGCGGGGCCGGCCGCCGGGCCGATGCCGTCCGACCAGATTGCCGGAAGCCTGCTGCAGGGCAGCCTGCGGCAGCTCGGCGACCTGCTGGCCCGCGACCCGATCCTGCGCGCGACCGAGGACGCGCTCAACGCCAACCCGCTCCACCAAGTCATTCCGGTCGATTGGGCGGAGATCGCGCGGGCGCTCCGCACGGTTTGGCTGCACTCCATGAGCCGGCCCGACAAGGCGCTCGCGGCCGTCGCCGAGTTCAACGCGCAAGCCTGGCGGTCGGCGATGGACGCCTGGAACGAGGCCGGCCGGCGCTGGTGGGGAGAGCTTGGCGGGACCGCGGCGGGGACGGCCGGCGATGCTGCAAGCGCCAGCGACAAGCGGTTCGCGGCGCCGGAATGGCAGAACAACCCGGCCTACCGCACGCTGAAAGACCTTTATTTGCTCGCGTCGGACTGGCTGCTGCGGCAGGCAAGCGAGGCTAACGGCCTGAGCGCCGCGGAGCGCCAGCACCTTGACTTCCACCTGCGCCAGTTCGTGAACGCGATGAGTCCCACCTTGCAGCTCGCCGCCAACCCGGCGGCGCTGAAGCGCGCCGTGGAGACCGGCGGCGCCAGCATCGCGGAGGGCACCCGCAACCTCCTGCACGACATCAAGGAGGGCAAGCTCAGCATGGTCGATGCCACGGCGTTCGCGCCGGGGCGCAACCTGGCGCTCTCGCCGGGCAAGGTGGTGTATCGCAACAAGCTGATCGAGTTGCTCCAGTACGCGCCGAAGACGGGCACGGTGCATGAGACCCCGCTGCTGATCCTGCCGCCCTGGATCAACAAGTTCTACATCCTCGACCTGCAGCCGAAGAACAGCATGGTGCGGCACCTGGTGGAGCAGGGCTTCACCGTGTTCATGGTGTCCTGGCGCAACCCCGACAGCACGATGGAAGGCACCACCATCGAGGACTACGTGGACCTTGGCCCTTTGGCCGCGAGCGACGTGGTGCGGGAGATCACCGGAAGCCCCACCGTCAACGTGATGGGCTACTGCATCGGCGGCACGCTTCTGGCCATGACCCTGGCTTGGCTGGCCGCCCGGGGCGACGAGCGGTTCGGCGCGACAACGTTCATGGTGTCCCTGCAGGACTTCTCCCGGGTCGGCGACACCGCGGTGTTCATGGGCGAGCCGACCATCGACTTCATGGAACAGCAGATGATGGAGCGCGGCTACCTCGACAGCCGCGAGATGTCCAACATGTTCAACCTGTTGCGCTCCAACGACCTGATCTGGTCCAACGTGGTGAACAACTACCTGCTCGGGCAGAAGCCGCCGGCCTTCGACCTGCTATACTGGAACAGCGACGGCACCCGCATGGCCCGCGCGGCGCACGCTTGGTACCTGCGCAACACCTATGTCGAAAACAACCTGATCGAGCCGGGCAAGGTTCACCTCAAGGGCGAGGCGCTGGACCTCGGGCGCATCCGCCAGGACCTTTACGCCGTGGGCGCGGAAAAGGACCACATCGTGCCGTGGAAGGCGGCCTGGCGCATCACCCGCCTCGCCGGCGGCGCCGTGCGCTACGTGCTGGCGTCGAGCGGGCACATCGCGGGGATCATCAACCCGCCCGGCGGCAAGGGAAGCTATTGGACGAACGGGGCGGCCGCCGAGACGCCCGATGAGTGGCGCGCGGCGGCGCAGGCCAGCAACGGGAGCTGGTGGACGGATTGGTTCGCATGGCTCGCGGAACGCTCCGGCAAGGAAGCCGCGCCGCCCGCGATGGGGGGCAAGCGCTACCCGCCCTTGCAGGACGCGCCCGGGAGCTACGTGCTGGAAAAATAGCGCGGGCGGGCGGCTACCCCGCCGCCTTGTGCGCCATCAGGGTGCGGCGCTCCTCAAGCAAGGCGTCGCGCTCCCTGACCAGCGCCGCGTTCGCAAGCAGCGCCGCCTCGATCTGCGCCGCATGGTCCGCCGCCTGTTGCGCCGCGGCCGCGGTTAACTGGTTTCGCTCCTGCCGCAGCACGCGGCACTGCTCTTCCAGGTCGTCCATCTCCGCGGAAGCGGCCCGCAGCTTCAGTTGCATCGAGTTCTGGTCGCCGCGCAGCCCGTCGCGCTCGTCCCGAAGACGCCGAACCGCTGGGATGCGCTGCAACAGGCGGGATAGCGGGTTCAACAGGTGTCCTTCCTTGCTCGCGACGGCGCCCGCGGCGCTACCGGCCCCTGATGGCCGGCCGGGACAACAGGGATGAGGTTATACGCCCGCAAGCCTGGGAGGGCTACGACCGCAGGACCGAATGCCCTTCGCGGAGGCCGGCGCTACGGCATCTCCGCCGGCGCCGCCGCGGGAGACGGTGCGTTCGCGTCTGCCGCCGTCAGGAGCGGGGCCGAGCGCAGGTGCTGCGAATCGAGCATCGTCTTGGCGGCGGCATAGGTGCTGGCCACGGTCAGCGGGTGGCCGTCCTGCGCCAGCAGGCCGGCGTTGCGCATCACCTTGAAGCTTGCCACCTTCAAGCTGGACTCGTTGGGCCGCTTGGCCACCGCTTCGAGGAAGCGCATGGCGCCGGCCGGGCCGAGGACGTGCATCAGGTAAAGGTCGGCGGACGTCACCCGGCGCCCAAGCCGTGCTTCCATCGCGACGCGCTCCCGCTTCATGCTGTCCGCCGCCAGCTTCGCCGACAAGGTGGGGTTGCTGCGCAGTTGCAGGATGGCGGTTTTCACCTGTTCGGGGATTATGAGGTCGCCGGTCTGGCTGGTGCGGATGGCCGCCGCGTAATCCGCCACGTCATGCTCCGAGCCGTAATCCCGGACCGCCCGCAGCCATGTGCCCGAGGTGAACTGCAGCAGGCCCCTGGCCGAGGACTGGCTGTTGCGCGCGTCCGGGTCGAACCGGCTTTCGCGCCAGGCAATCGCTGCGAGCAGGTGTGGATCGACGCCGGACTCATGGGCGGCCGTCTGGATGGCGTCCAGGATGGCGGGCGGCACGGTGGGGTCGTCCCAGGTCGTGTTGACCAGGGGCACGACGCTGCGATGCACCGCGCCGGCGCTGCGTACGGCACTGCCGGGGTTGGCGGCGCGGCTCGGGCCGGCGGCGGCGCGGCCCGGGTGCGCGGGACGGCTCGTGCCCGCGATGCGCGCCTTGTTGAAGCGGCGTGCGCCGGCACTTGCCGCGTTCGGGACGGATGCCCGGCTGCTGCGCCCCGGCTTGACGGCATGGCCAGCCGTGGCCGCCATGGTGGCGCCGCCGTGCCCGGCGTGCCGGGGCGCCGCGTCCGCGGCAAGCGGGATGCTGGCCGTGCCGATGGCTGCGTACACGCCCAGCATGAGCGAAAAACGGCCAAGCCGGGCGCGCGGGCTGCTGTCCGGATGCGGCAGCGCGTGGCGAAGGGCGTCGCTCCAGGAGGGCTTGGATGCGGCCTGGCAGGCTGTCTTCGCACAGAATTGGCGCATTGCTTCCTCACCTTTCAACTTATAGGCGTATCCTGTTGCGCTGTTGGCTCAACAATTCTGGTGAGCGGGACGTCGAACGGCGGACTGGATGACACTGCGTAGAGCAAATCGATTTTGCAACATTCTGCTTGTTCAAGGATGCAGGTTTCAGGACAGAATACGCGGGAACCTTGATGTGAATGCCATCCAGGAAACCGCAACGAGTTCTTTGGTTGCGTTGACAATTTTGTGAATTAGGCGTTGCTGCTCGGCTTGTCCAGCAAAAGAGCTTGACACTTGCCCAGAGCACGGCCGGAAACCGGCGTCACTTCACTCGCAAAGCGGGAAGGCTTTCCAGTGTTTTAACCATATGGTTGTATTACTTGTCCGCGACTGTTGAGGGTCACAGCCTGCGCCAGGAGCGCGATGACACGTGCGCTTCTGGATCGGTAGGGGACGGCACGATCATGCCGGGCCGGCATGGCGCTGGTGCGCTCGGGGCGTCGGGCGGATCCGCTGTTCCAGCCGCACCCGCGCCGCCACCGACGGCTTCGCAACCCGGCACGACCTTTGCCACTTGATCGACCTGCTGCGGGAAAAGCTGCCGCCGGAGGTGCGCGCCCTGGACGAAGCGCAGGGCCAATCCAAGGACTACGAATTCAGCCAGGCGACCATGGAAGCGCGCTGGGTGCAGGGCCGGGCGGACGCGCTCGCGACGCTGCGGGCCGCCCCTTGGCTGGCGCCGGCGCCGTCCGAGGTGGACGTGCGCACCTTCGACGTGCTGCAGCCGAGCCGTCTGCCGGCCGTTTCTCAGTTTTGAAGGTGGTGCGGGCGGTCGGAATCGAACCGACACTCCTTGCGGAACCGGATTTTGAGTCCGGCGCGTCTACCAGTTCCACCACGCCCGCAACGCGCTATCCATGCCAGAGCCGGACGGGTGCGGCAAGCCGAATGCCGCGAATTGCCGTTTGCATCGCGCACGCAGCGGCGTTATAGGGGCGTCCCGCGTCATCCCGGATAGCTCAGCTGGTAGAGCAAGCGACTGTTAATCGCTCGGTCGTTGGTTCGAGTCCAACTCCGGGAGCCAGCGCGGGGTTCAAGAAGCAGCAGCGCCGGCGCAGGCCGGGCATCGGTCAGGCGGCACCCTCCCGCCGCGCAAGGTAGGCCCGCCAGCCGCCCAGCGCGGTGATGTCGGGCGCGTCAGCGACGCCTGCGGCTTCCGCCAGGAAGCCGAGGCACGCGCCGTCGTCCAGCAGCACCGTGCCAAAGCCGAGCGGCGCGGGCACGCTGGCCAGCAATGCGCCGACCTCGCGTGTCGGCAGCGCCCAGACCTCGCCCGCCACACGCCCTTCCCCGCCGCGCACCAGGCCCGGGCGGTCGCCCAAGGCGTGCAGGCGATACAGTGGCTGCGTCGTGGCCGCGCGCAGGAACCGGCCGCCCAGCCCGACAAGCTGGTGGTTGAGCGGCAGGCCGGCCATGTGCCCGCCCACGCAGAACAGCGCGGTCTCGTCGGACCCGGCCGGCGCCGGGGCAGCGGCCGGGGGCAAGGGCCGGCTGGTTGCGCCGACCGTGCCCGCCGCCGCGCGGTGCAGGCGGTCGGCGACCGCGGCGATCCGGCCTTCCGACCACGCCGGGCCGATCACGGTGATGCCCACGGGCAAGCCGTCCGGCGTCAGGCCGGCCGGCACGGCGACCGCGGCCAGGTCGCACAGGTTGACGAAGTTGGTATAGGCGCCGAGCCGGCTGTTGGGGCCGATGGGATCGGCGGCAAGCTCGGCCAGGCTTGGGCAGAACGGCGCGGTGGGCAGCAGCAAGGCGTCGTAGCGTCGGAACAAGCGGGCCGCGAGGCCGCGCACCTCCGCCAGCCGATGGAACGCACCAAAGGCGTCCACCGTGCGCCGGTGCAGCCCGCCTTCGAGGATTTCGCGCGTCACAGGATGCAGGATGTCCGGCCTGCGCTCCACGACCTCGCGCAGCGCGGCCGTGCGCTCCGCGACCCAGGGGCCATCATACAGCAGGCGGGCGACCTCCAGGAATGGGCCGATGTCCACGGTTTCCGCGCCCAGCGCCGCCGCCGCAGCGCGCACGGACGCGGCCACGGGCGGGTCGCAGGCCGACAAATCGTCGCCCACCGCGATCCGGACCGCGCCCGGCAGCCCGGCGCGGCGCAGATGGTCGAACGGCGCCGGGCGCGAGTATGGGTCGGCGTCGTCGTGGCCGGCCATCACCCGCGCGACCGCAAGCGCCTCGTCCACGGAGCCGGCGAACACGGACACCGTGTCCAGCGACCGGCAGGCCGGCACGAGGCCGCGGGCGGAGATGCTGCCGACGGTGGGCTTGAGGCCGACGACGTTGCCGAACGCCGCCGGAACGCGCCCCGACCCGGCGGTATCCGTGCCCAGCGCGAACGACACGATGCCCGCCGCGACCGCCACCGCGGAACCGGAGGACGACCCGCCCGGCACGCGCGCCGGGTCAAAGGCGTTGCGCGGCACGCCGTAGGGGCTGCGCACGCCCACGAGGCCGGTCGCGAACTGGTCGAGGTTGGTCTTGCCGAGCAGCACGGCGCCGGCGTCGAGCAGGCGCTGCACGGCGGGCGCGGTGTCCGCGGGGATGTAGGCGTAGCCGGGGCAGCCGGCCGTCGTGGGCAGGCCGGCCACGTCCAGGTTGTCCTTGACCGCGAAGGGCACGCCCCACAGCGGGCGGTTCTGCCGCCCTTCTTCGGTCAAGACTCGGGCGCGCGCCAGCACCGCCGCGTCCGGCAGGCGGGTGATCCACAGCGCCGGGTCTGCGTAAGCGTGGTCGGCGGCGAGCGCCGCTTCTGCCATCGCGAGCGGGGTCATGTGCTGATGATGCCTCGGTTTCAATCTCGGTTCCAACCCTCAGGCCTTCATCTCGGCAACAGTTAGGCTACAAGCATTGCATGAACAATGTCCTCATACGTCCTGTTGCACGCGCAGACGCAATCGAGTTGATCCAGGCCAACATCGCCAGCCGTGAGTACCATGCTCCCTGGATACAGCCCTTCACCGACATGGAAGGCTTTGAGAACTGGTTTGGTCAAACGTTGACAGGGCCTCATTTCAGCTTGGTGGCACGAGACAGGGCTTCGGGCGGCATCGTGGGAATCCTAAACCTCAGTCAGATTGTTTGGGGCCTGTTCAGAAGTGCCTACCTTGGGTATTATGGGATGGTTGCTTACGCAAGGCGTGGCCTTATGACCGAGGCTGTCTGCCTCACAACTTCCTATGTATTTGGCGAACTCGGACTTCATCGCTTGGAAGCGAACATCCAGCCCGCCAACACAGCCTCAGTTGCACTTGCACGACGGGCGGGTTTTCAGCAAGAAGGATTCTCACCGCGCTATCTCAGGATTGGCGGCGTGTGGTGCGACCATGAACGATGGACGCTGCTTGCGGATGGGCCGCAAGATTAAGGCCCCTTCCCGACACGCCCGGCTGCAAGCCGATCCGGCAGTCGGGATAGCAGGCAACCCTTTGCGTGCATTCCTAGCCGGGGACAGAGCTGCAGCCTTTACCCAAGAGCGGCAAGGTCGCTTTCGTTTCGGTGCAGATGGCATGACCAGGTAGATCATCCATTCTGGCTATCCGTTCGAGGAAGCGTATGGCTATTTCCATGCACGGTGATGTGCCATTCCCGCGGCGGCCGTGATCGGCGTGGCAGTGATCGTGCCCACGGCCGCGGCGAAGACGCCCGGGTCGTCCCACGCCGCGGCGTCCGGCCCGGCCTTGAAGGCGCGCATCCACCCGTCGGCGTCCACCAGCATCCTGGACCCGGCGAGCTTGTCCGGGGACTGGCCCGTGACGGCAGCCAGGGCATCCCAGGCCGCCGGGTCGGTGGAGGCGCAGGCGGGATGGTCCGGCTCCTCCCGCGTCAGCACGATGGAGAACACGCCGGCGTTGGCGGGCTTGGGCAGCGGCGCGCCCGGCTGCTCGGCCACGAGGGAGAGCACGCGGCCCCGGAGGTCGTCGGTGGTGAGGAGGTCCCGGCGCAAATCCCTCCGGGATTCCGCCGCTCCCGGGCATGACAGGCTGAAGCCGGGAAGCGCCGTCGGTTGCGGCCACGCGCCGGAGCCTTGCAGGGCCAGGCCGGCGTTGCGGGCGCGAACCGCGTCGATCAACGCCCACCGCTGCTCGTCGGACAGCACGCCCGCGAAGCCCGGCATGGCCTGCGTGCCGTCCGGCGCTTCCATCCCGTGCAGCAGCCACCAGAACAGCTCGCCGTCCGCATGGTCCCACAAATGCGCCGCGGTGAGGTCGGCGGGCGGCACGGGCAGGCGGCCGGCGTCCGGGCCGTCGCCGCGGCCCTCCGCGCCGTGGCAGCGCGCGCAGTGCTGTGGGTAAAGCGCCGCGCCCTGCACGACGGACGCCGCCGCGAAGCCGGTCGGGGACGTGTAGTAGCTGGTCGGATAGGCCTCCACGAGCAGCAAGGACAGGTGCGGCGCGGCAAGCCAGGCCAGCAGCCCGGACGCCGCGAGCATTCCCAGGAGCGCCCGGCGGCGCACCGGCCGCCACAGCAGCGCCAGCAGCGCCCCCGCGGACCCGGCGAGCATGGCGGCGCCCGTCCAAACCTCGGCCGCTAGGTCCGCGTCCGCCATCACGGCCAAGCTGGGGCGCAGTGGGAAGGGCCAGGACGGCTGCTCGTGCACGGCCGGGGGCAGGCTGGACAGGATGCCGGCAGCCAGCACGGTCAGGACGCCGAAGCCGGTCTGCACGGCGACCGCGCGCAGCAGGCGGCGCCGGGCGGCCTCGGGCGCGTCCCGCATCAGCGCCGGCGCCAGGCGGTAGCGGTTGGCCACGGCAAAGGCGAACAGGACGCCGAACAAGCCGAGCTTCGCGCCCACGGTCCAGCCATAGGCCGTGCCGACGAAGCCCGGCATGCCGCCGACCAGCCCGGCGAACTGCACGGCAGACGACAGCACGATGCCGGCGACGCAGGCCTTGCCCAGCGGCGAGAACCACCGGGCCGCGAGCGCGCCCACCCGCGGCGGCGTCCTGCGCACCACGATCAGCAGCGGCGGCAGCCCGCCGACCCACGCGCCGGCCGCCAGGAGGTGCAGGGCGCCGGCGAGCAGCAGCAGGCTCGGACCGCCCTGCATCGACCAGGCGTGGCCGTGCCCGGCCTGCAGCAGCAACGCCGCGGCGGCCAGGCCCAGCGCCGCCCGGGGATGCCGCCGCACGGCCCAGGCCGCGGCCGAGGCGGCCAGGACCTGCGCCAGCAGGACGTGCCCGAACTGCGTACTTCCCAGCACAACCGGCACGGCGGCCAGCGCCCGGCGCAGGTCCGGCCCCGCGTCGGCCAGGTCGGCGGATTGCAGCAGGCCCCAAACCGGCAGTAGGACCGCCGCGGCCAGCAGGCTGCCCCGCGCCAGGCTGGTTAGAGGCCGCACGGTCTCGGCCGCTTGCGGTGCCCGCGCCGCGACCTTCGGCAGCACGGCGGCGCGGAACACCAGGCTGCCGAAGGCGGACAGCAGGGCCGCCACCGCCGCGCCGCGTGCAAGGGCGAGCGGAAGCCCGCCCTCGATGTCGAAGGCCGTCACCGGCGGTTACATCTTCAGTTCTGGGGCCTGATGGTGAACTGGAACTGACCCTCGGTCTTGTGGGTATCCACCGCCGTCGCGTGCCAGACCACGGTGTAGGTGCCCGGGGCAAGCTGCGGCACGCCGACGCTGAGGACCTTGTTGTCGGCGGGCGCCGTGTGGGCATCGTCCTTGTCCACGCGCCGGCCCGCGGCATCCTGCACCTCGATGGTGCTGAAGCGCGGCTCGACGCCTTCGGTGAAGGTGATGGCGACTTCGGGCGGAGACGCCTGGACGGTGCTCCCCACCGCGGGCGCGGCGGTACGGAGGTGGGCGTGGGCTTGGGCGGCGCCGACATGCCCGCACAAGGCGAGGACGGCGGCAAGGACAAGGCGCATGGCGGTGCTCTCTATTATAAAGAGGGGAACGGGCGGCGGCATGGTCTTCGGGTCATGGCTGAACCGTGGGCGGACCCGTCCCCGGGCGCAGCGGCAGCACCACGGGGTGCCCGTCCGGCCCGGCCAGCACGCACACGTCCACGCCGTAGGCGTCGCGCAGCACCGGGGCGGCCAGCACCTCCGCCGGGCGTCCCAGCCCGACCAGCCGGCCGGCCCGCATCAGCGCGATCCGGTCGGCGAAGCGCGCCGCGGCGTTCAGGTCGTGCAGCACGGCCACCGTGGCCAGCCCGCGCCGGGCCGTGGCGGCGCGCAGCAGGGCCAACACGTGCAGTTGGTGCGCGATGTCGAGCGCGCTGGTCGGCTCGTCCAGCAGCAGCGCCTCCGGGTCGGCGGCAAGCACCTGGGCCAGGAACACGAGCTGCCGCTGCCCGCCGCTCAGCTCGCCGATGCGGCGGGGGGCGAGTTCGACGACGCCCAGCTCCGCCAACGCGGCCTGCGCGGCGAGGAGGTCGCGGTCGCCCACGCGGAACGCCAGCGAGCGGAGGCGGCCCAGCAGCACCACCTCGAACGCGGTCAGCGCCGCGCCCCCCGCGTTGTCCTGCGGCATGTAGCCGATGCCGCCGTTTGGCCCGCCGCCCGGCGCCGCTTGCCCGTCCCAGGTGAGCACCCCCTGGCAAGGCTGCACCCCGGCCAGCGCCCGCAAGAGCGAGGACTTGCCGGAGCCGTTGGCGCCCAGGATGGCCAGCACCTCGCCGGGCCGGGCGTCCAGCGTCACCCGGTCCACCGCGACCCGGCGCCCATAGCGCACGGTGACGGCCTGCGCCCGTAAGATCACGGCCGCCCCCGGGATGCCAGCACCAGCCAGCCGAAGAACGGCACGCCGAGCAGGGCGGTCACGATGCCGATGGGGAACACCGTGCCGGGCAGGATCAGCTTGCTCGCGACCGAGGCCGCGGACAGCAGCAGCGCCCCGGACACGGCGGATGCCGGGAGCAAATGGCGCTGGTCCTCGCCCACCAACAGGCGGGCGACGTGCGGCGCGACCAGGCCGACGAAGCCGACCGTGCCGACAAACGCCACCGCCGCCCCGGTCAACAGGGACACCGCCACGAAGCAGCGCAGCCGCAGCGCGTCCACCCGCACGCCCAAGGCCCGGGCGCGCTCGTCGCCCAGCCGCAAGGCCGTGAGCCGCCAAGCGTCGGCCAGAATGACCGGCAGGACGGTCGCCAGCACCAGGGCCACGATCCCCACCTTGGCCATGCTGGACCGCTGCAGGCTGCCGAACAGCCAGAACACGATCTGCTGCAAGGCTTCGGGCGAGGCCAGCACCTGCAGCAAGGACAGCAGCGCCTGGAACAGGAACAAGGCAGGCGATGCCGGCCAGCACCAGCAGCTCCGGCGTGGCGCCGCGCATCCGCCCGACGCCGGCGACCAGGGCGCAGGCCAGGCCGGCAAAGGCGAAGGCCGCCGCCGGGACCGCCCAGGCTTCCGGCACCGGCAGGGACGCGCCCGCCAGGATCGCCAGCGCCGCCCCGAACCCGGCGGCGGCCGAGATGCCCAGCGTGTAGCTGCTGGCCAGCGCGTTGTTCAGCACCGTCTGCATCACCGCCCCGGACAAGCCCAGCGCCGCGCCCACCACGGCCGCCATGGAGGCGACCGGCAGCCGCAAGCCGTGAACAATGGCGTCCAGGGTCGGGTCATCGCCCAGCCCGGCAAGCGAGCGCAGCACCGCCGGGATGGGCAAGGTGGCCGGGCCGGTCGCGAGGTCCGCCGCGAAGCTCGCCAGCAGCAGCGCCCCGCCGAGCGCGGAGGCCGTTCTCCGCCGGGCATTGGCGGCGCGCCACAGGCAGACGGCATCCGGCGCCGCGGGCGCGGCTGTCGGGGCGCTCACGCTTCCGCTCAAGCCTGGGCCGGGGTCAGCCGCGCCATCCAGGTGCCGTCAAAGGCCACGGGCAGGAACTGCTCGTGGTAGCGGCGCAGCTCGGCCACCGGGTCGATGTCGGCGAAGCGGTCGGGGAAGATGGCCTTGGCGATGAACTGCGTGGCTGTGTAGTCGAACAAGGCGCGGCACAGCCCGTGCTCCACCGCGAACACCTGTCCGCTGCGCACAGCGTTCAGCCCGGCCCAGCCTTGCCGCCGGGCATAAGGGGCCAGGCGGGCGCGGGTGGTGAGGAGGTCGGCGTCGAAGCCGGTCAGCACGGCGTTGGGCCGGCCCGCCCAGGAGGAGCCGGCGATGAACACCGCGTCCGGGTTGGCCGCCAGCACGTATTCGGGGTCGAGCGGCCCCCAAGCGCCGGCGCCGGGCAGGCGACCCGCCGCGATGTTGTCCGCGCCGGCAAACTCCAGCAGCCGGCCCCACATCCCCTTCCAGTAGCTGTTGCCCACCACGTCGGCGCCGCCCTGGCCCAGCTCCACATAAACCTTCGGCCGCGCGGGCGCGTCCGCGACCCGGCGGCGGACGTCCGCCAGCTTAACCGTGTAAAGCGCGGCGAGCGTCCGGGCACGCTCCTCGTTGCCGGTGGCGATCCCCAGGGCGAGGGTGCTGGCGACGTGCCGTTCCGGGATCTCGGCGTTGTAGTCCACCACCAGGACCGGAATGCCGAGCGCCTCCATCTGCTTGACCTGCTCCGGCAGGGCTGCGAAGGACCAATAGCCGAGAACCACCAGGTCGGGGCGGAGCGACAGCACACGCTCGGTGCTGAAGGTGTTGGTCTCGGTGCTGCCCACATCGGGCAAGGCGGCGAGGCGCGGGATCGGCACGAGGTAGCGCCGGAACACCGCGGCGCGGTTCGCGGCCCACTGCGCCCTGTTGAAGCCCACCACGCGGTCCCAGCCGGACGGGCCGGCAACGGCGGTGAACTCCTCGTAGTTGAAGTCGATGACGATGCGCTCGGCCGGCGCTTTGAGGGCCACGGTGCGGCCGAGGGCGTCGGTGATGATCGGCAGGGCGGCGCGGGCGCTGCGGCCCGGCAAGGCGGCGCCCAGGCCGAGCGCAAGGGCGGAGCGGCGGCTCAGCCGCGGGCACGGACGGTGCATGGACGGAACTCCGGTCGGAACACGCGGGAACAGCCGGGCCAAGCGGGCGCGGCTGTGGTCAGGCGGGTCAGACGGCGGAGGCGGGCGGTCCCCGGGGCGGAGCGGCGCGGCGTTCGGGCTGCGGCGGCCCGGTGGCGGGCGGCGGCAGGGCCGCTTGGACCGGATCGGCCCGCAACGGCGCCGGCACCCACGACGCCGCGGGCAGCAGCGCCGGGGCGGCAAGCTGGCAGGTGGGGCAAAGCGCGCACTCATGCGCGGACGGGAGCGCCGGGTCCGTCGGCGCCGGCGCGGCCGGCCCGGCGTCGGCATGGCAGATCAGCACCCCGCCCAGCACCTCCGCCAAGGCCGCATCCCCGCCGGCGCGGGCGGGCATGGCGTGGGTCGGCACGGCCAGGCGCAGCAAAAGCAGCAGCAAGGCCAGCAGCGTGGCCGCCCGGTGCCGTCGCGGAGAAAGCCGAATGCTCATGGCGCCCCGGTCATCGCACGGCGGGCGCCGAGAGCGCAATGGTCAGGGTGCCGCCGCGGGGCGATGCTTCAGAGGGGACGGGGATCAATCTTCGGGCGGCGAGTCGTCCGAGGCGAACGCGATCCCGGCGTAAACCTCGGCGAGCGGCAGATCGACCCCGATCTCCGGCATGGCCAGCACGGCATCGTCGGTCAGCACGTGGCCGGCCCAGTCCTCGCCCGCGCGCGCGAACACGGTTGCCGCCCGGCGCGTCTGCTCCAGCATGACGTAGCGGCGGATCGACGGGGTGAGCCGGTACTCCTCGTTCTTCTCCCCGCGGTCCGTGACCGCCATGCTGGACGAAAGCACCTCGAACACCACGACCGGCTCGGGGATCACGTCCGTGCCGCGCGGCACCGGCGAGCAAGTGACCGTCGCATCCGGGTAGCGGATGCGACCGGCAACCACGATTTTCAGGTCGCCCCGGAACGCGCGGCACGGCCTGCCCTGGAGGCGCCGCCGAAGAGCCTCCACGAGGTTGGTCGCGATCTCTGAATGCTCAACCGTGCCGCCGTTCATCGCGACGGGCCGGATGCCGTCGAACTCGTAGCGCAGCTCTTGCCTGCGCTCCCAGGCCAGGAACTCGTCAAGCGTCATGGGGCGGCGAAGGGCGACGTTCATGGCGCGCAGCCTAGCACGGCGTCAGCGGCACCGGCCAGCATGGCGCGCGAACCCTGTCCGTGTCCGGTTCTGGCAGCCGGCCACCCCCATGCCGCGCGGCGCCCCGCTAAACGGATTGTTGTCCTACTTTCGTGAACCACGCGCGGCGTGAATGGGCGAATGACGGCTTCGAGGCAACTTTCCCGTTAATAGCGATTGCGCACTCAAGTAAATCCGTTATTGCACGCATGTCATTACATCAATGACTGCCCAGAAATCCCCACGGGAGCAACATTGCTTATGTCTAACAAGATGCCATTGGGAGTATATGCTGGCTCGCCGCACGGGAATGATCCCGACGTAGAGGCGGCATTTGACCGTACGATGAACAACTTTAGTTCCGCGATTGGGCAAGCGCCGCAATTCATCGATACGTTTGCCGATTTCTCGGGAAGCTGGTCGAACATGGTTACGAGCGCGTCATGGAATGCGTGGTCGCAAAGCAAGTCCCCCACGGCGCAGAACCTCACCCCCGTGGTTGCGGTCGGGCTTGGCACCAAGAGCGACCACGGCCCCGGCACGCTGCAGGCGATTGCCAGCGGCGCGCATGACGACACCTACCGCGGGATCGCCGAAGCGTATCGGGATGCCGGCTACAAGACCATCGACATGCGCATCGGCTGGGAGATGAACGGCGACTTCATGCCGTGGTCGATGGGCACCACGACGGAAAGCGTCAACCAATGGAAAGCCGCGTTCGCGCACGTGGCCGACGTGGTGCACGGCGTGTCCGGCATGAAGGTCAACGTCGTTTGGAACCCGAACGCTTCAAATAACAACCAAATCGACGTCAAGTCAGCCTACCCCGGCGATGACAAAGTCGACATCATCGGCCTCGATATCTATAGCCCGACTTACAAGTACGACGGGAGCGTCAGCAACTCCCAATACTACAACAATCCCAGCGCCAGCCAATACCATCCGAGCGGCGAAGACCCGGCGCAATGGGGCCTTGCCCAAACCATCGCCCTGGCGTCCGCGCACGGCAAGCCGGTCGGGATCGGCGAAACCGGCATCGCCGTCGGCGACAACACCGACCTGCCGGCGACGATTGCGGCCGACTTCTCGGCGCCGGGCGCCCCGCAGTTGGCCTTTGTCAACGTTTGGGACGTGTGGACCGGCGAGGGCGATTGGCAGTTCACCGACGGGCACAACCCGGCCGCCGCCAAGGCCTGGGCCGCAGCCTTCGCCGGCGGGACGAGCAGCGCGCCCGCCCCGGCCAGCGCCCCGGCCGTCGAGCCCAGCGCCGCGAGCACGGACACGAGCGTCAGCTCCCCCATCGCCGACGCGGGCGCCAGCGTGCCCGTCACCACGGACGCCCTGGACACCTACAGCGGTTCGGTGATCTTCCTCAACCCGAACGGAAACCGGGCGGAGGCCGCCTGGGGGCCGATGCACGTGGCAGGCGACGCCGGGCCTGACCTCTACGTCGTGCATCCCGGGGACTCCCAACTGACCGTGGAGAACTTCTCCACCGACAAGGGCGACGTGCTGAACATCTCGCCGAGCCTGCAAAGCGGGTTCGCGCAAACGGCGGTGGGCGGCGGCACCGTGCTGACCTTCAACGATCCCAGCAACACGGGCAACGTGTTCCTGAAGGGCGTCAGCTCGGTGGACACGTCCAAGATCGCCTGGAGCTGAAAGGCGGGCGGCAGCGCCTTGCTGCCGCCCCGGCGAACGCAAGCGGGCCGGCCCGGCTGGGCGCGGCCATGGCGGGCGGGGTGTGCCTTGAATGGCACGTCCCCGCGATTCGGGGTTGCAGTGCGTTAAAGTTGTTTGCTCTTTGCAGGAAGCCTACTAAGCTTGCGCCTAGCTTATCCAGCCGATGGTTGAAGACAAAATGACGGCCACGCCGAAGTTTCCGCTTGGGACCTACGTGTACAACCCGGACGAAGCGGACCCCGCCAAGGAAGCTTGGTTTCAGAACCAGTTCAATACGTTTACGCAATTCATGGGCACCAAGCCGTTGTTCTCGGATGCGTTCGTGAACTACTACGCGGACTGGTCGCAGTGGGTGCCCACCATGGACGGCACGGCGCGGTCCTGGGCGGCGTCGCCCGTGCTCCGCGGCGTGACGCCGGTGATGAACATCCCGATGGCGACCACCTCGGACTGGAACAACCAGGACCAGGTGTTCAAGGACATCATCGCCGGCAAGCACGACGACGTCATCGTCGGCCTGATCAACTCCTGGAAAAAGGTCGGCTACGTCACCGTCGATGCCCGCATCGGGCCGGAGATGAACGGCACGTTCGAGCCGTGGTACATGGGCAACGACCCGGCCACCGTCGCGGACTGGACCGAGGCCTTCCGGCACATCGCAACCCTTGTGCGCTCGGTGCCCGGCATCACCGTGCGGACGGTTTGGAACCCCGCCAACCTCAACTGGACGGCTCAGCCGACCTCCTCCGCCTACCCCGGCGACCAGTATGTCGATAAGATCGGGGTGGACATCTACAGCACGGTGTACCCGCCCACGCTCTACGATTGGCACAAGAACGACGGGAGCTACGCCGCCAACATACAGGACTGGTACGCCGACCCAGTGAACCGGGAACACTACTGGGCCAATCCCAACGCCACGGAGTGGAACCCAAACGGCTACGACCCATCGCAATGGGGCATGAAGCAGGCGCTGGCCTTTGCCGCGAACCACAACAAGCCGATCGCGATTGCCGAAGCCGGCGCGGGCGGCGACGGGACCAGGACCGGCCCCGTGGACGATCCCGACTTCCCGAAATGGCTGTACAGCGTCCTCAGCCTGCCCGGGGCGCCCAAGGTCGATTACGTCAACATCTGGGATATCAACCCCGGCGACGGCGACTGGGAGTTCACCAACGGCAACAAGCCGCTGGAAGCCGCGGCTTGGCGGCAATATTTCGGGGTGCCGCCCGCGGCGGGCGAAAGCCCCCCCGTTGCAACGCCGCCTGTCGTGGGCACCGGGCCGGACACGCTTGTGCTCACGGTGGCGGAGGACGCCTACGGGGGCGACGCGCAGTTCACCGTCAGCATGGATGGCGTCCAGCTCGGCGGCGTCCTCACCGCCCAAGCGTCCAACGGCCTGGGACAGGGCCAGGTGTTCAGCTTCAACGGCACGTGGGGCGCCGCCGGGCCGCACGTCGTCACGGTGTCCTTCCTGAACGACGCCTGGGGCGGCGCGGCGTCGCTCGACCGCAACCTGTACGTCAAGGCGGCCGCGTTCAACGGAACGGCGCAGCAGATCGACCTGAGGCAGAACACCGCGGGGTCCCAAAGCTTCGGGGTGGGCACCACGGCGACCTCCATCACCTTTTCCGACGCCGACACGCGCTTCCTGACCGCGCTCAAGCCGGGCGCCGCGGCCGAGTTCGGCACGGGGAACACGGGCCTCAAGGCCAACATCCGCCAATGGAGCGGGAACGGCACCGTCACGAGCGTCGGCGCCGACAGCTTCGGCGCCGTGCAGGCCGCGACCCTGACCGACGGCTCCGGCGGCTCCTTTGCGCTCAACAACTTCAAGCAGGCCAACGTGAGCCTGAGCGGCGCTCCAACCGCCGCGGGCGCCGCCAGCACGCTTGGGATCAGCAACGTGGCGGGCGGCTCGCTCTCGTTTGGCTCGGGCAACTACAACACGGCGATCAACGCGCGCTCGGCCGCTCCCGACGCGGCGGACAACGTTTTCCGCGTCACCCTGGGAACCGGAACCGACATGCTGGCGCTTGAGGGCGATCCGGGCCGCACCACCGCGGTGATCAACGCGGGTTCGGGAACAACCGCGATGAACTTCATCAACGTCCTGAACGCCACCGTGACCGGCGGATCGGGCGCGGCGGCCGTGCTGTTCGGCAGCGGCACCGGCACGGGAACCATCACGGCCGGCAGCGGCACCATGGCCGTGACGGGCGGGGCCGGCGCGGACACCTACGTCGTGCACGCCGGGATCGGCCTCATGATCATCGAGAACTTCTCGTCCGCCAAAGGCGACACCCTGCAGATCGACAAGGCGCTGCAAGCGTCCTTGGTGCAGCAGCAGCAAGCCAACGGGGTGATGCTCTCGTTCGGCGATGCCGCCCATGGCGTGCTGCTGAAGGGCCTGACGGCGCCGACGCCGACCAGCATCGCCTGGGTTTAGCCCCGCCCCGCCCCGCCCTGCCGGTGGGCGGGACGGGACGGAGGCATCCGGCTGACCGCCATGGTGTTCAGGCCATGGCGGGCACGGTGATGGTGAAGTGGTGGGTGTTGGTGCTCAGCAGGCTGGCGGCGGCGCTCGGCACCGCCGCGCCGTTGACGGTGATGCCCTGCACATACAGGTTGCGGTCAGTGGCCGCCGAGCCGCCCCAGGCGTCGTTCAGGAACGACACCGCCACGTCGTGCGTGCCGGCCGTCATGGCCTGGGCAAAGGCGAAGTTCTGCGTCTCGCCCTTGGCGTGCGACGCGCTGACCGACTGCGCCAGGCCCAGCGTCTTGCCGTCCACGGCCACCGTGAACTTGGCATGGCCCTGGTAGGCGTCCTCCGACAATTGCAGCACAAGCGGGCTGGCGCCGGTGGCGATGTGCGCCGTGCCGTTGCCCATCTGCGCCACCGGCGTCGGCATTTTGGCCACCTGGCCGTCCAGCACGACCTTGTGCACATACAGGTTGCGGTCGGTGGCCGCGGTGCCGCCCCAGGCGTCGTTGATGAACTGCACGCCCACGTCGTGGGCGCCCGGCCCCCACTGGCCGGTCAGCGTCACGGTCTGCGTCTTGCCCTGGGCGTGGGGCGCGGTCACCGTGACCTTGCCGCCGATGGTCTTACCGTCGATGCTGATGATGCACTGCGCGTCGCCTTGCCAGGCGTCCTCCGACAAGTGCAGCACCAACGTGTCCGTCGCCTTGGCCGGCGTGGGGGCTGGCGGGGGGGGCGGGGGGGGGGGCGTCGGGGTGACCGGACCGGTGCCGCCTGAGTCGGCGCCGAAATACTTGGCCCACGCGGCGGCCGTAAGCGGCTTGTTGGCTTCCGGGGCGAAGTTCCAGTTGCCGTCGTGCATCTCCTTGTCCCAGATGTTGACGTGCTCGATCTTCACGCCTTGCGCCACCGCCTTGTCCAGCTCTTCGGAAAGCCACTTCGGGAAGGCCCCGTCGTCCACCGGGCCGGTCGTCGTGCCGTTGTTGCCGGCGCCGGTTTCCGAGATCGACAGCGCCTTGCCGTGCGCCTTGGCGAAAGCGACGGCATCGTCCATGCCGAAGCCCGCGCCCGTGCCGGTGGGGTTCCACTCGTTGGCGTCCGGGCTGGACCAGAAATGCGCCCGGTTCACCGGGTTCGCCGCCCATTCGGTCGTGTTGGCGTTGTAGCTGCCGTCGTTCTTGGACCAATCGTAAAGCCCGTTGGGCCACACCGGGCTGTAGGTGTCGAGGGACACGATATCGACGTAGGAGTCGCCCGGGTAGGCGTTGGCGACCGGCTGCGTGCTCCAGCCTTGGCTGTTGGGGTTCCACTCGATCTTGGCCGTGACGCCCAGGGTGTTGGCCTCGTCACGCATGATGGTCGAAAGGTGCTGGAACGCCTTGACCCAGTTGCCCTGGGTTTCGGCGTCGTCGCCCATGAACCACGGCATGAAGGTGCCGTTCATCTCGTAGCCAAGCCGCAGGTCCATCGACTTGAAGCCCGCGCCCGCCCAGGCGCTCACGACGCCCCTGTAGGCGCTGTCGTAGCTGCCGTTGACGATGTTCTTGAAGAAGTCGTTGTTGGTGGAGCCGGCGGCGTTGCCGGCCCAATGGTTGTTGTCGGACATCGGAATGCCGATCACCGGCAGGATGTCGGTCTTGACCACCGACGACTGGGTCCACGACCAGGCGGTCCAACTGGCATTCGCGGCCCAGGTGCTCGGGTCGCGTGAAAAATCGACGAAGGCGTTCATGGTGGCGGGCTTGAGGCCGCCCATGGTGGTGACGAAGCTGTTGAACTGGTTCTGGAAGTCGGCTTCCGCCGCCGCATCATTGCCATGGGGATTGCCGAAATACCCGCCGACGACGTACTTGGATGCCATGATTGCGATGCTCACTTTTTCGTGATGACCTGATCAATCTCCTATTTCCTTAACGTTTTAGCAATCACATTTTTGTGTGCTCAACAAATCCCAAGTTACGCGAACATTGGCGCACGAAGCCTAACAGACGACATCCGAGAGACAGTGGAATTAACCTGCTTCTAACAGGGCATTACTTGATAGGCTCCGGTTTACGGCTGCCGGCGTCTATGGCCTGACATGGACGGCCGTGCCCAGGAGAACCGGGGGTCTCGACATGGCCGCGTGTTCGTGAGAGCCGCGGGGCGCCCGGCGCTGGACATGGAAGCCGACCTGTTCGCAGCCTTGGCCGGGCACGTCGGCCCGGCATCCGTGACCGCCTTTGCGCCCCAGCAAGGCGCAGCCGGGGCCGCGGGTGCGCAAGCGCGGCGGCCCACGGCGAACGGTGGCGGCGCCCTCGGCCTTATGGCCGTGCGTTCCGGTTCAAGCTGCTCACCCAGGCTCGTTGCGGAGTTTCTCGACGCACGGCGCCGGGCGGACCACGCCCCACGGCGTCCCATGCGGGCGCCTGGCTCTCCGCGGTTCCGGATTGCCCGGCGCGGCTGCTCTGCCCACCTGCCTTCCCGCGGGTCACAGGCACCGTGTCCAGCGGCGGGGCGGCGCTTCGAGAGCCGGGCCGGTCAGTTCAAAGGAGGGGCGTTGCCGAGGGCCGCAGGGGCGGCACGGTCTGCGCCGGTCAGCACCAAGCCTGTGCGGTGCCTGCCGGGGTCGGCCTTGTCATCTTTGGCAAGCGCCACGGGCCGCGTCTGCTGCCCGGCGAAATGGTAAAGCATCAGCACCAGCAGAAGCACGCAAACGGCGTAAAGGGCGAGCGCGTCGATCCAGCCGTCGAACACCAGCACCACGCCGGAGAGCAGGGTGCCCAGGACGCTGATGGTGACAAGGGCAAATGACCAGCGCTGCCACGGAGCTGTATGTAACGCGGCGCCTGATCCAAGCCGGCTTTCGCATTGCGTATCCATCCCGGCACCAGAATAACATCGGTAACGATAGGTTGTAAAGCTCAAAACGGTTCACTGTGCCCGTTCAAGCCGGGTTCAGTCAGGGTTCGTCCTGATGTACGAAGGCAACGGTGCCGATCAGCAGGACGGCGAAAAGAATAGGCGAGAACTGGTGATAGCCGCCGGTCAGCAACAGCAGCACCATGAGGGGGACGAGCAGCGTCCACTGCCGCCGCGTGCGGGTTCCCCAGGTCAGCAGGCCAAGGTAAAGCAGCAAGCCGAAGATCCCGTATTCCATCAGGACTTTGATCGGGGTGTTGAGATGATAAACGTAGGGGATCATGAGCTGTTCCGAAGCGCCGGGTCCAACCCCGGTCACGGACACCCAAGGCGCCGCGTTGAGCAGGTCCTGCAAGGCCAGGAACGGCGTCACGAACCGCTCGTGCCCGCTCGTGCCCGGCAGGGTGAACTCGTAAACCCGGCCTGACATCATGTCGGCGAAATCGGGCAGCGCGACGCTGAGCGCGGTGAAGGCCAGCGCGCAGCCCGCCGCGAGCAGGATGGCCCCCAGCAGGCCGCGCCGGCCGGCGCTGATCGCGAGCACGGCGATATAGGAACCCAGCACCAGCCAGCCGGTGCCGGACATGGAAAACAACAGGCCCGCGAAGAACAGCACGAGGTAGGTGAGCCGGCGGAAATACAGCGCCTCGACCACCACCGCCAAGGCCATGAACTGGGAGAACACGGACGGCTCAACGAGGAAGAACCCGTTCGACTTGTTCAGCCCGCGGTCGATCGGGATGGTGACGTTGTACTGCTCCTCGATCAGGAACTGGTCAGGCACGATGCCGACAAAGGAGAAGAGGCTGAGGCCGACGAGTTGCAGCGCGAACTGTGCAAGGCCCGCGACGGCAAGCGCCGCCAAGGCGAACGACACCAGGCGGAAGAACGCGGTCTCGCTGACCGAATGGCGGAACCGCAGCACGGCGAACCCGGTGATGGCCAGCCAGTAGTACAAGGAGGTCAGGCTCATCCGCGGCGCCATCGCAAGCGGCAGGTTGATCTGGGTGGCGACCGAGAACAAGGCCACGGCGCACAGGCCGCAGTACAGCGCCATCCGACGCCGCTCGATGACCAGCGTGCCGCTCATCACCGCCCAAGCGGCCAAGCTCAGCACCAGCGGGGTCGCCAGGCTGACCTTGAGGCCGGCCAGCGGAACCGCGAAACGCTGCAGCACGAGGCAGCAGAACAGCGTGCCCCAGGTAAAGGCGTTGACGCCGAGCCGCCCGCGCCAAACCGACGGCTGCAACCCTTTGACCGGGATTGCACGGCTCGGACGCGCGGCGGTGAACCCGGCGGTTTTCGTGGAAAGGGCCATGCCGCCATTATGGACCGCCCGGGCAGGCCCGTCGCGCCCGGCGTGGGCGTGCCGGGAATGCCTTCTCGGCGAGATCGCTCAATCGTGATCTACAATGATTGCTTATGACAGCGTGACGTTTAAAAAAAGATGGGCAGAGCGTCGGATGTGTTTTAATTGGGGTTCTATCACAAATCATGGCCGGCGCTTGCCGGTGAAAGATCAAAGTGGCGAAAAGCGGGCTTGCCGCTGTGGTGCCGTCGCGTCCATCCCACGGGCATTTCAACCAGAATGTCCATGGCGCCCGTGGTTTGTTCGCTTTCATGGTGTTCGTCTTTCACGTGGTGAACTCGGGGTTGAGCACCTTCGCCCCGCTCTCGACGCCCCTCGGCTTTTTCCTCAGCTCCACCTTGGAATACGGGGTGGAGCTGTTCTTCTGCATCAGCGGCTACGTGATCGCCGGGACGTTGCGGCGCGCCCGCAACCCCCTGGTGTTCATCGAGGATCGCGTCATCCGCATCTTCCCCGTGCTTTGGGCCTCCATCCTCGTCATCGTCGCGGTCGGCCTGGCCACCCGGACGCACGGCTTCGAGGACGTGACATGGGGCCGGCTGCTGATAGAGGTACCGGTCAACCTGCTGGCGCTGCCGGGCGTCTTGCCCATCGACAACATCCACCCGGCCGCCTGGTCGCTGAGCTACGAGATGGCTTTCTACCTGTTCTGCGCCGTGTGCTGGGACATGTGCAGGCGCTTTGGTTCCAGGACCTATTGGCTGATCATCCCCATCGCCGCCGTGCTGCTCGCCCACTACCCCCGCGGCGCGCTTCTGCTCGCGGGGATGCTGGCGGCCGAGGAGTGGCCGCGCACGGGGGCGCTCCTGCGCCTGGCCCGGCACCCCTTGCTCCTGCTCCTGCTGTTCCTGCTGTGCTGGCGCACGGTTCAAAGCCTCGGCGCACCGGACCACATCATTGCCACCACGGCCATTGATTGGGCCGGCGATTGGCGGCTGCCGCTCGCGCTGCTGGGCTTCGTGGCGGCGGCGCTGGGCTTCCGGGGGATCGTGGCGGGGCATGGCGTGCTCGGCGCCCTGTTGCGCTCCCGCCCGCTGCACTATCTTGGGACCATCAGCTACAGCTTCTACCTTTGGCATCCCGTCGTGATGTCCGGCGTCAAGACGGTCCTGCTGCGGGCGGGCGTTCTGCAAGCTTCGGGGGGGTGGGCGCAAGCCCTGTTCCTGGCCGTTGCCTTGCCCTTGTCGCTCGTGGCGTCCCATGCGAGCCAGCGCCTGCTGGAGCGGCGCTTCGCGGTTTGGATGCGCCGGAGGCTGCACCACACGCCGCCCCTGCAGCCGCCGCCCCTCGCCCCGATCCCCCAGCACCGCATGGAGAGTGCATGACCCACCCCGCCAGCCTCACGCGCCGCACCCTCGCCCGAACTGCTGCGGCAACTGCTGCGGCCCTGGCCGTGGCGTCGGCCGCGCCGGCCCGGGCGGCGCCGGGCGTCCGCATCGGCACCTATGGCGGCGCCGGCTCCACGGGCGTGCCGGAGGTCGCCGCCTACGAGAAATGGCTGGGCCGGCCGCTCGATGTGGTGCTGGATTTTCTCGAGAAGGAAACCTGGGCGGGCATGGTGAACGAGGCCGGGTGGATGGCCGGCTGCTGGCGGGATGCCGGGCGCAAGAGCCTGATCGTTTCCGTGCCGATGCTGGTGAGCGAAGGGCAGCCGACCCTGGCCCAGGGCGCCCGGGGCGACTACGACCAGCACTTCGCGGCGCTGGGCCGCAAGCTGGTCGAGATGTCCTACGGGAACAGCGTCATCCGCATCGGCTGGGAGTTCAACGGCGGCTGGTATTCCTGGACGGCGCGCGGCAACCCGGGCGATTTCAAGGCATACTGGCGGCGGATCGCGCTCGCGATGCGCGGCGTGCCGGGCGCGCGCTTCCGCTTCGACTGGAGCGCCACCGTCGTCGATGGCCCCCGGGAGGACGCCTACCCCGGCGATGACGTGGTGGATATCGTCGGCCTCGACGTTTACAATCAGTCCTGGCCGCTGATCGCAGACCCAGCGCAGCGTTGGCAATACCTGCTGAACCACGAAGCCGGCCTCCGCTGGCACCGCGAGTTCGCCAAGATCCACAACAAGCCGCGCTCCTTCCCGGAATGGGGCACCGGCACGCGGCCCGACGGGCACGGCGCCGGCGACGACCCCGTGTTCGTCCGCAACATGCTCAACTGGATGCGGGACGGCGGCCCGGTCGATTACGCCTGCTATTGGAACTATCGCGCCCCGGACTACGACGCGAAGGTCACGGACGGCCGCCTGCCGGAAGCGGCCAAGGCGCTGCGCGCCGGGCTGCAGCGGGGCGTCTGATACGGGCGGCGACTTATATATGGTTGCTGATGGGTTTCACCCATCCTACGCGACCTATGCCGTAGGATGGGTGAAACCCATCAACAATTGACGGTCATTCAACCAAGCCGTCCGGATAAGCCCGGCGCCGTCACCGGGGCTGCGGAGCGGGGGGCAGCGAGGCGTAGAGTTCGGCGGTCCGCCGGGCGATCTCCGGCCAGGTCGGAACGGATGCCGTCAGCGCCAGGACACGCGCCGCGCAGGCGGCGGCGAACGGACGGTCCGCGACCAAGCGCGCCATGGCGGCGGACAGCGCGCCCACGTCCTCCGGCGGAACCAGCAGCCCGTGCCCGCCGTCCTGCACCGCCTCGATGAAGCCGCCGAGGCGCGAGGCGAGGATCGGGCGGCCAAAGGTGATGGCCAGGCTGAGCACGCCGCTCGCCTCGATCTCGCGGTATGGGAAGGTCGCGACGACGCCGGGCGCGAAGATGCCGCCCACCTCCGCGTCGTCCACGAAGCGCGGCTCGATGGCCACCCGGTCGGCCACGCCCCGTTGCCGGGCCATGTCACGCAGCGGCGCCAAATCCATGTAGGGCTTGCCGATGATCCGCAGCCGCGCCTGCGCGCGCAGCGCCGGGTCGAGCCGCGCGAAGGCCTCGATCAGCAGGTCGGCGCCTTTGTAGGGCTTGATCTTGCCGAACAGCAAGAAGGTGATGTCCCCATGCATGGCGTCCGGACAAGCCTGCGCCGACGCGCGCCCGAGCAGCCCGTGCGGCAGCACCGCCACCCGGTCCCCTCCCTCCCCGTGGGCCAGCAACCGGGCGCGGCCCTGCTCGGTGTGCACGATCAGGCGGTCGAAGTCCGCGAAGGCCTTGTGGGCGCCCACCCGCTGCAAGCCGCCAGTGGGGTTGCCGTTGAACGGGTTGGTGTCGTGCACGGTCAGCACCAGCGGGGCGACCCTGCGCAGGCGCCGGAGGAAGCGCCGGTCCACCACGGGAAGCGGCAGCCATTGGAAATGGATCACGTCCGGACGTTCCCGCTGCAGCCGCCGCACCAACGCCTGCATGGACCAAACATGGTCGAAGCCCTTGATGCCCAGCCGGAGCGCCCGGGGCAGGCGCGCAAGAGCCGGGGCGCCGGCGACCCGGTAAAAGCTCGCGCGCAGCGGCGCGCCCTCCGTCGCGTTGTCGTCCGGGCCGGGCGCGCGGCCGTGCAGCACGACTTGGTGCCCTTCCGCTTGCAGCCCCGCCGCCAACGCCGCGTCATAGGGCAAGGTGAACAACGACGGATCGATCAAGGCCACCTGCATGGTTCGGCTCACTGCACCAGGGCCTCGTTCGGCAGGACGTCCACGCGCGACGGGGGCAGCAGCCCGCTCATCGAGAACCCAAGCTGCCGAGCCAGTTGCGGCAGGACCTCGGGATCGCGCTCGTGGTCAAACTTGCGCGAGATGAAGGCGGGGCTGGACAGCAGCCGGGGCAGGTCGTCCCGCGTCATCACCTTGGGGCCGGGAAAGATGATCTCCCGCCCGTAATGCGGCGCCACCTTGTCGCGCCACGGGCCGTTGCGGACCAGCGTTTGCACGATCAGTTCGTCGGACAGCAGGAGGCGGCTGAGGTAGCGCTTGATGGGCTTGGCCACCGGCGCACGCTGCTGCCATTCGCAAAAGGCGCGCGGCAGGATCGACCACTGCGAGCCTTTAAAGGCGAGCTCGAAATCGGCAGGCGGCCGGCGCGGGCCTTTGAACTTCACGGCGCGGTGCGGCAGCTCGACCATCGGGTGCCAGCGCAGGTGCCAATCATCGGCCGGCAGCGTCGAAAGGTGCCGCAGTTCCACGAAGACTTGATCGGGATCGGCAACAAGCGCCTGCCGGATGTGCTCAATCGGCTTGATTGGATAGCACTGCCCACTCAGATTGACGAAATGCGACCATTCGGCAGACGCCTTCAACGCGACCGCGATGGCATCAAGTTGGATGCGCGCCAGGCTCCACCCGCCCCAGTTGGTGAAGCGGGGCCGCATGAGGATCAGGTTCGGGTACTCGGCCGCCAGCGCCTTGGCCGCTTGCCAAATGCCGCGCCGGTCGGCCTTGAGGCCCAGCATCGACTTGCGGTCGATGTGCAGGATGATGGTGTCGCGGTGGCCGCCGGGCCGTGCCAGGGCTTCGACGAGCCAGCGCAGTTGCTGGGGCCGGTGGTGGGCCAATATGAAATACGCTATCCCATTACGCATGGCCGTTAGATGGCACTGGCGCAACCCGTCCAAAAGTCACAACCGCTTCAAACCTGCCCGGGCGGCCCGCGCCGCCCGGCGCGTTGCAACAAAGCATCACCCGTAAGCTTGGCCGGCCGGCATCCGCCGGTTCGCAGGAAAGGACCTTAGGCATGTCGGAGCTTGCGCTCCTCGATGAGCGGTTTGAGAAGACGCCCCCGGCGGCTGACGAGTCGGTCATCTCCCCGGCGCAGCTCCTGGCGACCCTTCGCCGCAACTGGCCCCTGATCCTGTTTTTCGGCCTGCTGTTCGGCGCGGCCGGGTATGCCTACACCGTCACCTCGGTGCCCCGGCAGTTCACGACCGCGGGAACCCTGTCCATGGACATGGAGCGCTTCACCGTCCCGGTGCTGCAAGGGGCGCTCAGCGGCGAGGGGTTGGCGGACCCGATGCCGCAGGTCCGCAGCGAAGTGCAGATCCTGACCTCGCGCTCCCTGCTGCAGAAGGTCGCCGACGAGCTGCACCTGATCGACAATCCGGAGTTCAACGGTGCGCTGCGCCCGCTGCCGTGGGGCGAGCAGGTGAAGCGGTCCATCTCCGGCGCGCTGCCGGAAGCCGTGGCCCAGCCCTTGATCGACGTGGGCCTGCTGCCCGACGTGTCCAAGCCCATCGAGCCGCCGCCGGACGCGGTGCAGAAGGATGGCGTCATCGGCAGCATCGCGCAGCGCCTCAGCATCATCAACGACAACCGCAGCCTGATCGTGCTGGTCCAGTTCACGTCCAAGGACCCGAACATGGCCGCCGCCGTGGTGAACAGCGTCATCAAGAACTACACGGCGGACAAGGCGCAAAGCCGCAGCGCCGCCAACAGCGACGCCAACTCCGAGCTGTCACGGCGGGTGGTGGAAGCGCGCAAGGAGATCGGCGACCTTGAAAGCAAGATCGCCGCAACGCGGGAAAAGTACAACCTCGTGCAGACCCGGGCCGGCAGCGTCAGCCAGCAGCAGCTTGAGGACCTGTCCAGCGCCCTGACCCGCGCCAGCGCCGAGCGCGCGCAGGCGGTGGCGAACGTACAGCGCGCCGGCGCGATTGCCCGGGGCGGCGCCGTGCCGAGCGACAACGTCGCGGTGCTCGGCTCCAGCACCATCGGCGGCTTGCGGGACAAGGAAGCGGCGGCGGACCGCCGGCTTTCGCAGCTTTCGACGACGCTGGGCCAAGGCCACCCGCAGATCGCCGCGGCGCAGGCCGAGCTTGCCTCCGTGCGGCGCGCGCTCGCGGCGGAAACGCAGCGGGTCATCGCCTCGCTCAGCGCGCAAGCCGACGCGGCGCGGGCGCGTGAGGCCGATCTGAAGAACCAGCTCGAAACCGCGCAGAAGAGTGCCGGCGGCCTCGCCGCCGTGCAGTCCGAACTGCAGCAGCTTGAAAAGGACGCGGAGTCGCGCCGCAACGTCCTGCAAACCCTGCTGCAGGGCGAGGCGCAAACCGCGTCCCGCAAGATCGGGCCTGAACAAAGCGGCGTGCGCGTGGTCAGCCTGGCGGTGCCGCCGTCCTTCCCGTCCAGCCCCAGGCCGAAGATCGCGGGGCTGCTGGGCATGTTGAGCGGCTGTGCCTTCGGCGGACTGCTTTCGCTGGCGCGGGGACGCCGCGACAAGGGCTTCGCCGGGCCGGACGAGATCAAGGGCGCCCTGGGCATCACGCCGCTCGGCACCGTGCCGCGCCCGGCAAATGGAGCGTCGTTAGCGGAGCGGGTCGCCGCCGACCCGAGCGGGCCGGAAGCGGAAGCCTTGCGCTCGCTGCGCACCCGGCTGCGGTTCTCCGGGCGCGGCTCGGTGCCACGCAGCGTGCTGTTCGTGTCCAGCCTTGCCGGGGAGGGAACGGCCGAGTTCACCGCGGCGTTCGCCCGCGTGGCCGCCATCGACGGGCTTCGGGTTCTGCTGCTCGAAGGCGACCTCCGGGAGCCGTCGCTGGCCCGCGTGCTCAAGGTCCCGCCCTCCAACGGCCTGGTCGAGACGCTTCAAGGCGGCGAGCATTGGCAGGAGCAGGTGCAGCAGGACGGGCGCACGTCGCTCGACCACCTGCTCGTCGCCGGGCCGCAGCCCGCGGCGAACCAGCTTCTGGACTCGATGCAGTTACAGAACCTGATCGCGGAGGCGCGCGACGAGTACAACCTCGTGGTCATGGACAGCCAGCCGATTGGCAGCGCCACGCAGAGCATGGTGCTGGCGCACATCGTCGATACCGTGGTCCTCGTGGTCGGCGCCAAGCGTTCAAAGCGGGCGGCGGTGCGCGAGTCGATGCACACGCTGGCCGTCGCGTCGCGCAAGCCGGTCGCGGTGGCGCTCAACATGGCGGCATAGCCGGGGAAGGGCTTAGCGTTGCGGACCTGGCGCCAGGCCCCTCCCCCAAGCTACCGCACCGGTTTCACGCAGAACCGCTTGCGTTAGCCGCGGGCGGAGGCGGGGGGCGTCCAGATCTGGAACCGCTTGCCGCGCAGGGATTGGGCAACTCCCAAGCCGGTCGCGACGAACGCCGTGGCAATGCCAAGGACCTTGCCGAACAGCCCGGCGGGAGACAACCGGGCGACGACCAGGAACGCCGCTCCCCACATGACGCACAGCATCAACAGCCCCCACGCGCCGAGCGCCGCCAGCCCCGCCGCGAAGCACAGCGCGGCCGCCCCCAACAAGTAGGCCGCGAACCAGCGCAGCAGCTTATGCGAAACATACTTGTAACGGTCGAACAGCGGCAGCTTGGCCAGCTCGGCGCGTAGCAGCCGGTGCACGTTGAAGGCCTGGCAGGCGATGCGGACCTTGCGCCGGAACTCGTCGCCCGCGTGCGTCGCCGCTTCCTCGTAGGCCAGCGCGTCGCTGGCCCGCACGACCCGGTGGCCGCCGCACAGAATCGACAGGGACACATACATATCGTCGATGATGTCGGGCGGCGGCGGGCGGTGCAGCGCGCGTCGGATCGCGAAGATTGACCCGTCCGCGCCCATCGTCGATCCGCTGCGCGACTCAAGCTCCTTGATGGTCTCCTCCAGCCGCCAATACAGCGACCCCGTGACCGCCGTGGCGCTGTCGTTGGCCCGGGTGTAAACCAGGTGGCCGCACACGCACCCGACCGCCGGGTCGTCGAAGCGCCGCAGCAGCCGGGGGATGGCGTCGGGCGCAAAGGTGACGTTCGCGTCGGAGAACACCAGGATGTCGGCCTCGGTCTGCCCGACCAGCGTGTTCATCCCATAGGTCTTGCCGTGCCGCGTCGGCGACACGACGACGGTGATCTCACCTTGGTACTCGCGCAGGATTTCGGCCGTACGGTCCGACGACGCATCGACATAGACCAGCAGCTCAAGGCCGGGCACCGCCTTGCGCATGTTGACCATGTTGTCGGCCTTGGCGCGGATGACCTTTTCCTCGTTGTAGGCGCAAACGCACAGCGCCACGCGGGGGCTTGAGGCCTGCTGCGGCGGGCGCGGCGCCGGCCGGGGTCGGAACCGGTTCGCCAGCGCGAGGCTCAGCGGGTAGGTGGTGAACGGATGCACGCCGATGGCCGCAAGGACGCAGGCGCCGGCAAGCAGTTGCTGACCCAGCAGGGTAGGCCTCCCGAATGAGAAATCACGGATGACATGGCAAAGCCGTCGCGCCCCGCCAAGATGCCCCAGCCCCTTCCGGGATGGGGCGGCGCGCCGCGGCAGCCTCCAGCACTGCCTCGTATTCGGCAGTGACGCGAGAGGGCGTGAAGTTTGCGGCGGCTTTGCGGCATTCCGCGAACACGGTCGCGCGATCCCACGAGTTGCTGACCAGCGTGGACAGGCTGGTGAACAGCGCCTCCGCATCGGTTCCCACGACGAGGAAGCCGTTGCGGCCGTGTTCGACCACCTCCGAAAGCCCGCCCAGCGGGGTCGCCAGGCTCGGCACGCCGTAGGCCAAGGCCTCATGGAACACGCGGGGAAACGGGTCCTCCCAAACCGAGGGGATCACCAGCAGGTCGATGGACGGGAAGAAGGTGGGCGGCGCGGCATGGCCGACGAAGCTGATGGCGGGCGCACCCAGCGCCCGCACGTGCAGCGCCTCCGTGTAGTCGAGCTTTCCCGTTCCGGCGATGCTGAGAAGGGCCGTGCCCTCCGGCAAGCGGCGCACGGCGTCGATCAGGTTCTCCAAACCCTTGGACGGGTCGAGCCGTCCCATGAAGCCCAGGCGGAGCGGCGTGCGGGGCGCCGGCGGCGCGGCGTCGGGCAGCGCGTCCGCCGCGTTGTTGCCGCGGATGATGCGGATGGGCTGCTGCCCGGCGGCCGCCCGGGGAAAGGCGCCGGCCGCGGTGAGGCGGTCGAACACCCGGTTGCTGACGCAGGTTACGGTGTCCGGCACGCCCGACATGGCCCGACGCGGCCGGCTGAAGACCCGGCACTCCGCGCAAAGCGACGTGCAGTTGCCCCGGCCGGGCCGCCACATGGCGCTGCGCGGGCAGGCCGTGTAGTAGTCGTGCAGGGTTTGCACGATGGGAATGCCCAAGCCCTGCGCCGCCGCCCAGGCCGAAGCCGAGAAGCCCTGGAGGTTGTGGAAATTCACGACATCGGGGGACAAGCGGCGCAGCAGGGCGGTGAGGCGCCGCTTCATCACGGGGTTGTATGCTTCTATTGTCTGAAACATGACGCGCCAGGGCAGAGTTTTACTTGCGCCGTGCGGCCAGAAGACGTTTGCAAGCGGGACGTAATGCACGGGAACGCCGTCGATCTCGCGTGCCTCGGCCTGCCGTCCCGGGGTGAGCGTCACCACGTTGCAATCATGGCCGCGGCCCATCATTTGTGCAGCGAGCAGGCGAAGCGTCGTCTCGGCCCCGGCCGCGCCGTAGGGGGGGTAAAGCGTGTTCAGGAATGTCAGGCGCACAGAGTACCTCCGCAGGAGTCACGCGAACGTGTTGTTTGAAGCCCACCCAATGATTCGACGGTTTGCGTTGCATCGCAGCATCCAGGTGATCTACTTCCACTCATGAGTTTCGTCACGCGCATGCTCCGCCGTTCTCCTCGCCCTGCGCCGGAGTCCCTGTTTCCGGCCCGGCACAACGCGGCGCCCCGCCTCAGTATGCCCCCGCGCCCCGGCCCGCATCCGGGCGCCCTCTCGCCCGCCGACATCGTGCCCTCGCCTTCCCAGCAGCACGCGCTGCGCGAGGTGTTCACGCCGACGCGCCCGCAACGCAGTTCGCGCCGGGTCAGCGGGCGCCAAACGGAGCTGCTGCGGATTTTCCGCGCCATCGCGCTGGACCGGGCGCATGTCGTGCTATACGGCGAGCGCGGGCGCGGCAAGACTTCCCTCGTGAACCTGGTGGCCTCGGCCGCCCGGAGTTCCGGCTACATGGTCGGCCGCTACACCTGCTCCTTCGATAGTTGCTTCGAGGACATCGTGCGCGGGCTGGTGCGGGACCTGCCGAAGTCCATGCTGGCGGCGCCCATCGTCCAGGACGACGAGCTTGAAGGGTGCGAGGCGGCGCTGCCGCGCGCCCGGGTCCAGCCGCGCGACGTGGCGGCCCTGCCCGGCCGCCTCGCCGGGCGTCACGTGGTGCTGATCGCCGACGAGTTCGACCGCGTGGAGGACTCGGCAACGCGGACCTGGTTCGCCGACGCGATCAAGCAGGCGTCCGACCGCGGCGCGGCGCTCAGCTTCATCATCGTCGGCGTGTCCGACAGCCTTGAGGAGCTGGTCGGGCGGCACCCGTCCATCCAGCGCAACATCCTTGGCCTCGCCCTGCCCCTGCTGTCCGACACGGAGATCGACGAGATCCTCGTGCAGGGCGGCCGGGACGCCGCCATCGAGTTCCTGCCGGAGGTGCGCCACGCCGTCGTGAACGTCGCCCGCGGGGTGCCGTACGTGGCCCAGCTTCTCGGCCTCCATGCGGGGACGGAGGCGATTGCCCGTGCGTCGCCGGAGGTGGAGCCGCCGGACCTGCTGGCGGCCTTCCGCCGGGCGGTGGACGAGGCCGATCCCCGGGTCGCCGCGATCTACCAAGGGATCACGGGGGGCGAGCGCGACCGCGGGATGCTGGACAGCCTGCGGGCCATCGCCGCCGGGGAGCAGGACCGCTTTGCCCGCTTCATCGTGTCCGAGCATGAGGGCGTGCACTACATCGCGGAGCATTGGCTGGAACCGGGCGTGTGGGAGCGGCTCCTGGACACCGGCACGGTGCGGGCTTGCCGGAGCATCGGCCCGGACTGCTTCGCCTTTTCCGAACCCATGCTGCAGCATTACATCCTGATGCGGGAAGCCCTGGACCGCGGGCTGCCGCTCCACAACGGGGGCGCATTCGGCTGAAGGCCGGGGCGCGCCGAGGCCGCCCGCCCGCCGCTACAAAGCCAAATGGATGCCGAACAGCAGGACGTTGCGGTTGTAGTTGCCCGTGGTCAGCGTGTTCAGCGTTTGGCCGACAGGAGTAATCAACTGCTGGCTGGAACTGAGCGGCGTCGTCACGATTTGGCTGCCGACAACTGTCGTGCTGCCGGGTCCGCTCTGCTGCGTGAAGTCGTAATCGGCGGACAAGCGTAAGCGGCGGTTGACCAGCCAGTTCACGCCGCCACCCAACGTGTAACTCGTCGTGGTGCCGGTTGATTGGAAGAACTCCGCAGCCTGAAAGCCGCCCCGGCCTTGCAGCAGGACGTTGCGCTGGAGTTCATGATCCACGACGATGCCGGTCGTCGTGAAGGTGTAGCCGGCGGTACCCTCCGATTGCACGTCCTCGATCTGCCGCCGCACATAGCCGGTCAGGGTGGTCAGACCCGTCGGCGTGTAGATCACGTTCGCTTCGGCAATGGGGGCCGTCCGGGTGCCGTACTGGGACGCGGCGAAGTCCCGCACCTCAATCCCGGCGAGCAGGCGGTAGCGCCACAAGCCGGTCGCCTGGTAGTCGATGCCAGCCAGGGCCAGGAAGCTTTTTGAGTTGTTGCTGGTCTGCTGGTCCTGCGGCCGGATATAATGCGAGTTGATGCCCTGCAGCACGAGCAGGAGGCCGCGCTGGTCGCTGAGGCTGTAGCGCGTCGTGACGCCGCCAACCACCACGGTCCGGTCGCGGAAGTTCTGGTTGGTCGGCTGCCCGATGACGGCGGCATTGCCGAATTGGAACAGGCGGACATCGACGTTGGGCACGAACGAGAACCGGCCGGCCTCAATCGTGTAGTCCGCGCGGACGGCATCGACGTCATAGGGCAGCGGCGTCGTCGTCGCGATGGCGCCGATGTCCGTGCCCAGCTCATGCTGCCGGAAATGCGAGTAGCCGATATTCAGGTCGTGACGGCCAATCGTGTACGCGCCGCCCACCGAAGCGTTGTAGTTGGTGTAGTTGAGTTGCGAGGCGCTGAAATACGAGTAGTTGTCCGCGCTGACCGAGATGCCGAAGCGGTTGCGGGACCAGTTGGAAATGGCGCTGACCGAGGGCGATGTCCTGACGAAGCCGCCGCTCGGCCCGCCGTTGACGCCCAGGATGTTCGAGTCGTAGCCGACGTTTTCGTCCAAGCGCGCGTTCACGGTGTAGGCCCCGAGCCGCACGCCGGGTTCCTGATACAAGGGCCGGAGCCGGGACAGCACCGTCACCCCTTGGTCGCGGTCGAAGCCCGGCACGCCCGTGGGGAAGTAGTTCTCGACGTACTGCGCATGGGCGCCCGGCGAGACGCCCCACGCCAACAGGCCGACCCCGAACCACGACAAGCGCCGCCGTGTTCCTGACCGTGCCATAACCCCTCCGCCGCCATCCATCGTTCCCGCAAGGACACGAGCGTGCCGATGCGGTCAAGGGCAAAGGCGGTCCAAGACGGGATTGAGGAGAACCGCGCCCGATTATGGTCGTGCCGTGCGGCCTGAATGCAACGTTTATGCCTGATCGTGATCCAAACGCGGCGGTTGCTCTCGACGGTGCAACCAAACCGGCCATAACATGGTAAGATGGATGCCGAAATCAGGAGAATGTCATGCGTCTGACAAGTACAAGGCCGGGATTGCTGTCAAGGCGGGTCGCGTTGGCCGGCCTCGTGGCGGCGCCGATGGCTGGCCTTGCGGGCTGCGGCGGCCCAGGTTCGGGGCTTCCGCCCGTTCCCGACGTGAACGCCAGCATCTACACGCTGGGACCGGGCGACCAGATCCGCATCATCACCTTCGGCGAGCAGCAGTTGACGGGCGAGTTCCGGGTCGATGCAGCCGGGAGGATCGCCTTGCCCCTCGTCGGCGACGTGCAGGCCGGCGGCCTGACCCCGAAGCAGTTGGAGGGGGCGGTCACCCAGGCGCTGACCCGGTCCAAGCTCTACAGGAACCCCAGCGTCTCGGTCGAGGTGATCGCCTACCGGCCGATCTTCATCCTGGGCGAGGTGGCCCGCCCGGGGCAGTATCCCTACCAGCCCGCCATGACCGTCGTCACGGCGGCGGCGGTGGCCGGCGGCTTCACCTACCGCGCGGTCACCAACCGGTTTTCCATCGTCCGCACCAGCAACCAGGCACCGGAAACGGCCGAAGGCGGTGCCGTGCGGGAAACGCTGGTTCAGCCCGGCGACGTCATCACGGTGTTCGAGCGGATCTTCTAGCTGCTTGTGGCGACCTTGCCACAGACCTTGCGACAAGATTACCACAGGAGATAATAAGGGTTTACTATTACGCTTTCACGCCTCCACCCTCCAGCCAAGGGGCTACGCGGTTCACAGGGGTGCCGTCAACGAGATGTGATCGGCATCTTTTGTGCATTGCGGCATGGTTTGCGTTAACAGATGTAAGGGATTGTCCCTTGTGAAAAGCGTTTACATCTGACGCTGCTGACCTTGGCGATGAGCGAGGGATTTACGGATGCAGGTTAACTCACTGGCGCGCGGGACTTTGCCACAATCGCGTGTCCGCACCCCGCCGCTCAAGCCAGCGACGATCCGCTGGATGGCGATGTTCTCCGCCGACATCGTCGCACTGATCCTCGCGGCGGCGGTGGCGCTGGTTGCCCACATGACGTTTGACACCGTGTCCCTGGATCAGGTCTGGCGCCAGATCCCCATGCAAGGCTTCGGCTGGCGCGGATGGGGCAGCATCCTGGTCGCCGGCCTGCTCGTCGCTTACTTCGGCTGCCGCGGCCATTACACCCTGCGCGTGCCGATCTGGACGGAACTGCGGGGCCTGGCAGCGGGCGTAGCCACCGGCTTCCTGTGCGACAGCTACATCCGCGTGATCGTTTACGGCTCGCACCTCGGGTTCGAGAGCGTGTCGCGTTGGGTCCTGCTTCTGCCCTGCCTGCTCCTGATGCGCAAGCTGGCCCGGATGATCCTCGACGACTTCGGCGTGTGGCGCTTGCGCACCCTCATCATCGGCGACGACGCCGCCCTCAAGTCAACGCGGGCGGCGTTCCAATCGGATGCCCGGCTCGGCTACGAGGTCGTCGCGTCCGTCGGCCTGCACGCCGTCAACCACGCCCCAGGCCGCGGAACCTGGCTGCTGGAGCAGCACGATGCCGAGTTCGCGGTGATCGCGACGCGGGGCGACATCTCCGGCGAAGCGGCCCGCTTCGCCGAGGACCTGTCGCGGGAGCGCGTGCCCTTTGCGCTCGTGCCGGCCTTTGACGGGCTGCCGGTCAGCGCGTTCAACAGCCAGTACTTCTTCACCCACGACGTGACGCTGCTGGTGTATGGCAACAACCTCGCGCGCCCGTTCAGCCGCTTCGTCAAGGCGCTGTTCGACCAAGCGGTCGCGCTGTTCCTCTTGGTAGTTTTGTCGCCGCTCTTCCTGGCGCTCGCCTTGCTGATCCGCGCCGACGGCGGCCCGGCGCTGTTCGGCCATCGCCGCGTCGGCGAGAACGGGCGGTCGTTCCGCTGCTTCAAGTTCCGGTCCATGGTCACGGACGCGGACGAGGTGCTGCAGCAGGTGCTCAAGACCGACCCGCGGGCAAAGGCGCAATGGCTGGCCACGCACAAGCTGCAGGACGATCCCCGCATCACCCGAATCGGCCGGGTGCTCCGCAAGACAAGCCTCGACGAGTTGCCGCAACTGTTCAACGTCGTCCGCGGCGAGATGAGCCTGGTCGGCCCCCGCCCGATCATCGACGCCGAGATTTCGCGCTACGGCCGCGACATTTCCTACTACTTCGAGACCAAGCCGGGGATCACCGGGCTATGGCAGGTCAGCGGGCGAAGCAACACGACCTATGAGCATCGCGTGTCCCTCGACGTCTGGTATGTGCGCAATTGGTCGCTGTGGCACGACATCGCCATCCTGTTGAAGACGCTGCCGGCGGTGCTGACCAAGGAAGGCGCGATCTGAGGCGGCACCACCCCTAAGCGGTGCGGCTGGTGCCTGGGAAGTAGCCGCCGCGCAGCGTCTTGCGCAGGATGATCGGCATTTGACGCATCGTTTCCCGAAGGATGTAGCTGGAACTCAAGGGAGACTGGACCAGCAGGCGCCCGGCTTCCCCGACCTCCCTCTGTTTGATCGCATCGGTGAACGCTCGGTAGTAATACAGCCGGTCAATCTTCGCCTTGTGCCGGCGCAGGACCTTGCGGAGCGCCGCGTTCCGCGAAACGGCGGGGTCCTTCAGGAAATCGTCCTCAAGCTGCGCAATGCGCCGCAGGTCGCCGGAGCTTTGCACCTCCGTCAGCGATCCCGGCCGCGTGGCATAGTGATACAGAACCTCGGGCGTGATCCACCAGCATGCCCCGGCGCGCAGGCACGCGACGTAGAGCATGAAGTCCTCGCCGAACCGGTTCCGCTCGTCGTACCGAATGCCATGCTCCAACAGGAAGTCGCGCCGGATCATGGGCTGCATGAACCCGTAGCTGAGCCGGGGGTTCTTCGGGTCGCCGATGTTGCGACGGATGAACTCCGCGGCGGTCAGGTGCTGGGGATGCCTTAGGAGGTCCGGCGGGATCAGCAGATACGGTGTCCCGCCGACCGGCATCATCAGCAGGTTGTCCGACACCATGTCCGCGGCGTTCGCATCGGCAAGGTCCATAAGCCGCGCGAGCCGCTCCGGGACGTAGGCGTCATCCGAATCGAGCAGCGCGATCCAACGTCCGCACGCCGCGTCGAACCCGATGTTGCGCGCAGCCGCAGGCCCGCCGTTGCGCGCCGTGTGCAGCAGCTTGATCCGGTCGTCGCCGCGGGCGAACCGTTCGACAACCGCCGCCGTGTCGTCGGTCGAGCAGTCATTGATGACGATCAGCTCGAAGCGGCTTTCCGTCTGGTTAAGCACCGACTGGATTGCGGCGCTGATCAAGTGCCTGGCGTTGTAGGTAGGCAACAGAATAGAAACCAGACACTCCTGTCCCGCGTCGCTCATGCGTATTCCCGCCGTATTCCTTGGATGAAGGCGCGGAGTGCGGCGCGAAGCCCTTCCCGGCCGATGTGCCTGCGCGTGAAGCGGCGCTTCGACGCAAATGCGGCCGGGCGGATATGGCGCATTACGGCACCGTGCAAAGGTCTGCCCGGGACCTCTCCCTGCATCAGCCAAGCCCGGGTGTTCCACACGGCCAAGCCCCCGGCAACCGCCGCCGTGCCGCCGGTCAAGGCGTCCCCCGTGACCATGGCGACACGGCCCCCGCCGCATCGCCGATCAGGTAGGCGGACGTGAAAGCGGGGATGAGAAGGGCGGAAGGCAGCATCGTGTCTCTGGCAAATGTGAACGGCGGTCCAGGCAGTTGTCCCTGATTTCAGCCCAGCGGAACGGCCCCGCCGTAAGCGCGAGCGGAAATCACGGCATGGCAGCGGCTCCGCAATCTTGTTCGCGGACTCGTTGTGGGAAGTTCTCTGCCTGCTTGGAGGCTGCCGCCATAGGCATTAAGGATGAAAAAAGGCCTAAGCGTTCGGCAAGTGCGTGATGCCGGCGCTCGCGCGGCCTACGGCGCTGTCCTGGCCTTTACCGATGGGATGATGGCCGGCGGCCCGGGGCTTACTCCTGTTCGGTCTCGCTTTGGGGAGCGTTATACGCATCCAGCGCCGCCTGGCAGTTCTTCGACAGGTTCACATAGAACTGCGCAAGGCAGGCCGCCGCGATGGGCGGCGCGGGATCGGTGCCGACGCAATGGGCGCGGTAGTCGGTCCGGCACGTCGATTTCAGTGCCGTCCCGTCGCGCGCCTCGCTCCCCTGCGCCCAGGCCGCCGCCGGGCTGCACGCGATCAGGGCCGAAAGGCTTGCCCAAAGCACGGGCCAGCCGATGCGGCTCCGCCTACCCGGGGACCGCCAGCTTTGCGGCCCAGCGGGATGCGAACTCTCGGGCACGTTGGTTGTCGGCAATGAAGAACTCCTTTGGCGTGATCATCGTTGCGAGTTGGGCATCGGACAGCGTAAAGCCCGAGGGGTCGTCGGCAATCAGCGGCGTGGTCTGCGACCGATGCTTGAGCACGGCCGCGCGCTTGGCGGCGACATGCGGCCCGATGTCAATCGAAAATCCTTTCCAGCGCAAGTTCGGCATCAGCGTCCGCTCCGGCAGCATCCAGGCCCAGACAGGGTAGGAGAACAGGGACGCTTGCGCCTCCCGCGCCGCAGCCGCCGCGTAGCGGTGCGCCGCGGCGTGGTCGGGGTGGGTGTCGTAGTCCCAGCTCGTGAAGACCGTCCCGGCCGCGATGTCCCGGGCCAGCGCCGCAAGCCTCCGCCCGACCGCCTGCGCCGCCGGGCCACGTTGCGGCGCGCGGCCGTCCGGGAGATCCAGGAAGCTGACGCGCTCAGGCGGCACGCCCAGGACGGCGACGGCCTCAAGCGTCTCGCCCCGGCGAAGCTGCCGCAGCAGCTCGGGGTGGTGCGTCCGAGACTCGGAATGCGACCCGGCGCCGTCCGTTACCACGGCGACGTGCACGGCCTCGCCGAGCCGGACCGCCTCGGCGATCAACCCGCCGCACCCTAGGCTTTCATCGTCAGGATGCGGCGCGACGATGAGCGCCGGGCGGCCACGGAGCACGTCGCGGAGGCCAATCTCCGGCAACGCCCGAACCCGTGCCAGGGCAGTCGAGGCCAGGCATGGCCCATGCCGGACGCACCGGGCCAGGCGCTGCCACCGTCTCATTCGACTTCTTTCATGGACCGGCGCGCCCCCTTCTTTGCGGCGCCATCAAACGGGGAAAGCCAAAAAAACGCCAGAATCGGTTCGTAAACCCGCTTGACCGCAACATTCTGAGAGCCGGCTCGCCGCGGGAGATGATATGTCTCGCTATTGTTTGCGAAACGATATATTTGTGACGCCGGGCACGGCGCTGGAGGATCGGTTGAAGGCTTGGCGGTTGAGGATGCGCGGACTCCGCGGCGTGACGCTTGCGGCTTGCTTGGTGCCGGTGTGCACCCTTGCACAAGCTGCAGGTGCGGAGACGAGGCGCGTTGGCGACCTCTGCCAAATGGCGATTGCCGGCTACGCGCCGACGACGCGCCTGCCGCCGAACCTGCTTACCGCGATTGGCCGGGTGGAAAGCGGCCGCGTCGATCCGCGGGACGGCAGCGTCAAGGCATGGCCATGGAGCATCAATGCCGAGGGGCGCGGCTACGTCTTCAACACGAAGGCCGAGGCGATTGCCGCGGTGATCGCCCTGCGCGCCCGCAACGTCCAGTCGGTCGATGTGGGTTGTATGCAGGTCAACTTGATGCACCATCCCGCAGCCTTCGCGTCGCTGGAGGAAGCGTTCGACCCGGCGGCCAACGTGCGATACGCAGCCAAGTTCCTCGGCCAGTTGTTCGCCGAAAGTGGGGACTGGAACACCGCCGCCGCCCATTACCATTCCAAGACCCCCGAACTCGCCCAGGCCTACCAGCGCAAGGTGCTCGCCCAGCTTCCCGCCGCGGCCCGCGTCCAGGCCGTTTCTACCGAGCAGCTTTCGCTGACCAATGCCTGGGCCTCGACGCTCGGCCCGTCCGGGGCGGCGACGCCGCGGCAAGGTCCCCGGGTGCTGGAAGCGCAATGGGGGGCGACGCTGCGTCCGGTGCAGCCGCACATGATCGTGCTCGCCAGCCGTCGGTAAGCGCCGCGGCCGGCGGGCGCCGGTCATGGGTGCTGGAAAGCAGCAAGGTCCGGCACCGTCAAGGCGTCCCCGGGGTGGCCGCAAGGGTGCCGTAGTTCCAGCGCAAGTACTCGTTGAAAAGGCGTGACCGCTCGTTCTCGCTCAGCTTCTTCGATCCCCATTCCGTTTGGGACAGGAAGCGGTCGAACTCGCCGCGGAGCCGGGCCAACTGCTCGCTGCTCGGCAAGGCGCGGCGCTCTGGCGATGGCGCTGTCGCCTCGGGTTCGCGGCTGGGCGGCGGAAGCTCGGGCGCCGCCGGCAAGACTGCCACGTCAGGCTCGCGGCTGGGCGCTGGGGGCGTTGGCGGCGCTGGCGCATCGGGTTCGCGGCTCGGCGGCGGCGCAGAAGGCGGCGCCGCTGCCGCGTCGGCTTCGGGACTGGGCAGCGCAAGCGCTGCCTCCGGCTCGGCAGCTTGCAGCGGCGAGGCCGGCGCGGGTGGCGGCTGCGCGTCCCTGGGCAGGGTTTGTGCCGCCGGCGGCAGATCGTGCGCGGGGCGCGTGGGGGCAGTGAGGGCCTGAGTGGGCCGCCTCGCTGCACCATACCAACTCGTCCCAAGGGCCGCGGCAACCGCGGCAAGCATCAGCGCCGGCACCGCGGCGAACACCCACCGCCGACGGCCGGGACCGGTCGTGGCGGGCCGCTGGATGGCCCCGTCCAGCCTCACGCGCTGCGGCAGGGCCGCGCGGAGTTCCGGGCCGGCAAGCGGTGCTTGAACCCGGATCACCGGCCCGATCCGGTCGCGAAGCGGGGTCAGTTCCTCCCGGTCGATCAGGTGCAGAAACTTCGGATGCCCGGCAAACACCAGTTGCAGCCGCGGCGTCCGGGTGCCGAACACCGTGAGCGCCACCTGCAGGAAGGCAAGCGTCGGCAACGGCAGGAGTTCGGCCTGTTCCAGAAGCAAGACAACCTGGTCTTCCCCGCGGGTGCGCGTCGCCAGCACCCGGACGATCAGCTCGTCATCATCGACCTGCGGCGCGCCGCGCTGGTCGGCGCCGATCTCTTCGACGATCCGCGACAGGGTGAGCGGCGTGCCGGGCAGCCCACGGATCCGCACCACGCGAATGGGATCGCCGGATAACAGGGCGAGGCCGCCATCGACGGCGGCCGACACGGCCTGCGCGTTCGTGCCGAGCAAGGCCGCAACCGGCTTCGCTTGCCGAACCGCGTCCGCCAGTTGGGCGGCCGGATCACCCGGGCGCTGGCTCACGGCCTGGCCCGGGGATTTCGCACGCACGAATGAGATCGCCGCCTCCTGTTGTTGGCCCACCAATCCCGAGATGCCGTCGCACGCACGCGCATGACGGAGTCATGAACGCCTGCGGCTGTCAGGCTGCTTAACGATCATCTTGGGCGCTCTGCCATTCCACAAAGCCCCGGAACAACCTCTCTTTCTCATCGGCGTTCGTGACCGCGGCGGCGTTCGTGACCGCGGCGGCGGCCGGGGCTGCGGCGGCAACCGAGGCCGCGGCGGCGACCGAGGCCGCGGGGCGCGCTGCGCGGCCGTTGGTTTGCACGGTCCGCTGCGGCCGGGCCTTTGGTGCGGACAATGCCAAGCCACGCTCTGCCCGGGGCGGCGCGCCGGCGCAAGCAGGAAGCGCCAGCAGCAGCGAACATAGCCCCAGCCGGATCGTCGCACGGAATGCCCATGGACCTGCCAATCTCATGGGCGTCCACGCCGCGCAATGCGGGGCCGAGCATACCGTAGGCGTCGATTAAACGGCCAGGCGATGGCGCGCTGCTTGGAACCATGAGTGCATTGGCCAGGCACGCAGCAGGAGCAACGCATCAAAATTGATCTTTGAGCCAGGAACTGAGATTCGATATCTGTCTCCAATCGTATCGTAATCAAGAGCCACGGCCGTCCGGGAGCAGCAACTCATCCATTCGTGATAAGCAACCAGGATCAAGAGTGAACTTTGCCGCATGGCAACGCGCTGGCAAGCCCGCCCCTGCGCCGCATGGATGTCATCGCCTGGCTTCGTTCCCGCCTTCCACAGCCCCTGTCACTTTCCACACGGTGTTGCCCACGTCGTCGGCGACCAGCAGCGCCCCGTTCCGGTCCATGGCGACGCCCACCGGGCGGCCCTGGGCCTCGCCCGACCCGTTCAGGAAGCCGGTCAAAACCTCGACCGGCTCGCCGGCTGGCCGTCCACCCGCAAAGGGCACGAAGACCACGCGGTAGCCGCTGGGCGGGTTGCGGTTCCACGAGCCGTGCTGGCCCACGAACGCCCCCTGCGTCAGCGCCGCCGGCAGGCTGCCCGGCCGGGAGAACGCGAGGCCCAGCGACGCCGTGTGCGCGCCGAGCGCGTAGTCGGGCACGGCGGCGCGGGCCACCATATCGGGATGCGGCGGCGCCCGCTCGTCCACGTGCTGCCCGTAGTAGCTGAACGGCCAGCCGTAGAACGCGCCGTCCCGCACCGCCGTCATGTAGTCCGGCACCAGGTCGCTGCCGATCTCGTCGCGCTCGTTCACCGCGACCCACAGCGCGCCGGTTTGCGGCTGCCACGCCATGCCCACCGGGTTGCGCAGGCCGCCGGCGAACACCCGGTGCGCCCCGGTCGCCGCATCGACCTGCCACACCGCGGCGCGCCCGTCCTCCGCGGCCAAGCCGTTCTCCGCCGCGTTGCTGTTGGAGCCGACGCTGACATACAGCGTCCGGCCGTCCGCGCTCGCCACCACGTTCTTGGTCCAATGGTGGTTAATGGGGCCGCCGGGCAGGTCGCAGATCTTGGTGCCCGGCGCCGTGATCTCCGTCTGCCCCGGTTGGTATGGAAACCGCAGCAGCGCGTCGGTGTCGGCCACGTAAAGGCTGTCCCCGACCAGCGCCATGCCGAACGGCGAATTCAGGCCGTGGAGGAAGACGTGGCGCTCCACCCCGCCATGGCCGTCGTCGCGCAGCAGGGTGATGCGGTTGGCGCTCGGCACGGAGGCGCCGGCCTTGGAAAAGAGCGCCCGCTGCACCAGGCCGCGGATGCCCTTGCCATCGTCCGGCCGCTTCGGCGCGTTGGTCTCGGCCACCAGGATGTCGTTGTTCGGCAGCACCGCGAGCCAGCGCGGATGGTCCAAACCCTGCGCCAGCGCCGACACGCGCAGGCCCGGCGCCGGCACCGGCGCGGCCCCCGCCGCCCAGCCTTTCGCCGTGGCGACCTTGACGGTCGGCAGCAGGGTCGGGCGGGGCGGCGGCAAGGCCGGGCTTGGCCCGACGCCCGCTTCCAACGGCAACGTCGCGCGGTCGCCGCAGGCTGTCACGGCGCCCGCGACGGCGAGAATGGTGGCTCCGATGGTGACGAACATGCGTGGGCGCATGGCCAAACCGTTCCGCTGCTTCGCCCAACATGGCGCGGGTTGCCATGTTGGCAACGCAGGCCGGCAAAAACCTCAACCTCAACTTTTTGGATAGTCGGCTTGCGCTTCGGATTGCGCCCGGCGGAAATCATGGACGGAGCGACATCTCGCGTCCACAGCCCTCAGCAACGGGTCATACCAGCGGCCGAATGCCTTGACCCATTCATGACGGATGACGCTGCGCTTATCGGTCGCCGGGTAGCCTGTTCAATTTCGCGTCGGGCTGAAGGCGTTCCGGCCCGGCGCTACTCGGCGCCGGACCGGTTGGTGAAGCGCGCATTGCCCAGCCCGGTGCCGATGGTCATAACACCCCACCGCTCCACGTCGCCCATGAACGGCACCTCGCTCAGCCCTTGCACCACCGCGTCGTTGTGCATCAGCACCACCGTCTCATACCCGCCGATGTCCGGGATCGCGTCCCGCAGCAGCCGGGGCAGGTTGAAGCTCTTGTGCTCCCAATCGCCGGGCAGGTTCTGCCCGCCCTTCTTGATCGACCCGTCCTCCCGGATCAGGCCGGGGCAGCCGAGGCCGATGAACGGCGCCGGCTGCAATCCTTGCTTGCCGGCGCGCTTGATCAGGCCCTGCAGCATCTCAACCAGGCGCGCGACGGCCTCCTCCCGGTTCGGCTGGTCATCCGCATGGCGCCACAGCTCCGACATCAGGACGCCCGCCTTCGACAGGTCGGGGGCTTTCCGCCCATTCAGCTCGACGATGCCGACCCGGATGTTGGAGCCGCCGATATCGACCGCCAGGATGCTGTCATGGCCCGAGAAGATCCATGACGGCGCCAGGTGGACGCAGCCGATCAGCCCGGCCTCGTCGGGATGGTGCCGGATCGGCTGCATGGCGACCTCGTGATCCGACCCTTTCAGCAGCACCGCGGTGCGGCCGATGGCAAGCTCGCCGATGCGGCTGTCGCGCAGGCCACCGCCGACCACGATGCGCTGCGTGCCACGCCATTTCTCAAGCCGCATGAAGCGGCGGATCACCGTTGCGAACTCCTGGGCGAACTCCTCGATGGTGCCGAGCACCACGCCCGCCGCTTCCGGATCGCCGTCCAGCATCAGCCGGTCGAGCTTCTTCTTGCTGATATCCTTGCTCGGCACAGGGCCGACCGGGTCCTCGTCGCCGTCCCGCACGCGCTCCCGCCCGTCCTCCAGGATGGCCCGGAACGCCCGCCCGCTGGCGCGGTCGCCGATGAAGCCGCCCTCGTCGCGCAGCTCGGCGTTGTAGGTGTCGATGTGCACGGCGGAGAGCTGCCCCGCGCCGTGGCCGGCGAGGCCGGGGCTTGGTGTGCTTGGAGACGGCATGAGGGGGCGCCTGCTGGTGGAAAGGGGAAAGTAGCCCTATCCAACCCGAACCGGTCGTTAAAGTTCGATGTGATTTCCCGCGCTGCGCGCATGGAACGTCGGGCGGCCAACGCCCCTGGCCGCCCGCAGCTCAGTCCGCGTCACTTGGCGCGGGTCAGTTGCCCCCGGATCTCGCCCGCCGGGTTGGCAGCGGTGTGCACGTTGGCATACCACTTGCCGGCCATCAGGTCGGCCATCTGCGCGTCCGTCAGCGTGGCGGTGCCCTTGATCGGGCTGGCCGGCGTCGGAAACGGCACGACGACTCCGGCATTCGCCCCAGGCTCGGCCGGGCCGTGGAAGTGCGCGGCGGTGGCCGGGCCGGACAGCCCGGAATAATCCACATCGTAAGTCAGCGTCTTGGTCGCGGTGTCCAAGGAGGCCGTGGCCGCCCCCGTGCCGGCGGTCGTCTTGGATGGCACCTCGCTGGCGCCCGCCAGCGCGGCGCTGAACGGCACCGTCTCGGCCCGGGCGGCGGCACCGAACAGGCACAGAACGCCCAGCAGCAGTATCGGACGCGGCATCTTGCTTCCCCTCGTTGCCCAGACAGCATGAACCGATTCTGCGGCCGTGTCAGGAGGGTCGTTGGGTTAAACGCCCCGGCTCATGGCCTGGATCGGCGGCTGCACGTCGTCGGACAGCGGCGACGTGTAGGGCGTGTCGCGGGTGCGCTCCGCCAAGTCGGCCTTGGCGCGTTCAATCAGCCCCGGGTCCTGCAGGGCGTCCAGCGCAGTGCCGGCCATTACCTTGGCGACATGGACGAGGCCCTTGTGCGCGGCGGGACTCTTGCCCTGCGCGGTCAACTGCCAGGAATGGAACGGCGTGCCTACGGCGCAGGTCGCGCCGCGCGCCTGCACGGTGGGCACCACCCAGGACACGTCGCCCACGTCCGTGCTGCCGTTGCCGCCCCGGCCGCGGGCGCCGAACGGGATCACGAAGTCGCACATCGCAAGGTCGCGCCGCACCGGAACGCCGGAGCGGTCGAACGCCGCCGCGATGTCGGCGTCCGTCAGCGTCGCGCGGATGCGCTCGGCATAGGCGCGGTCGGCGTCGTCGAACGCGGGCGGGCCGAGGCGCTGGAAGTTGTCGTGCATCGCCTGCTCCAGCGGCGTGTTGGCCATCAGGTTGCTGACGGCGCTGACCGTCTGGGCGCTGACGGTTGTTTCCGTCATCAGCGCCGCGCCTTCCGCGATCTTGCGCACCCGCGCGACCAGGGCGGTCAAGCCCGCGAGGTCCCGGGCGCGGATCAGGTAACGCACCTTGGCCCGGGCCTGCACCACGTTCGGCGCGATGCCGCCCGCGTCGAGGTAGGCGTAGTGCACCCGGGCGTCGTCCGGCATGTGCTCGCGCATGTAGTTCACACCGACGTTCATCAGTTCCACGGCGTCCAGCGCGCTGCGGCCCAGGTCCGGCGCGGCGGCGGCGTGGCTGGCCCGGCCCACGAAGGTGAAGTCGATCCGCGTGTTGGCGAGGCTCACCGCCTCGTTCACGCCGGAGAACGAGGCCGGGTGCCAGGAGATCGCGATGTCCACGTCCGCGAACGCGCCGGCGCGCACCATGAAGCCCTTGGCGGCACCCCCTTCCTCGGCGGGGCAGCCGTAGTAGCGCACACGGCCGGGGGTGCCGGACTGCGCCAGCCAGTCCTTGACCGCGGAGGCCGCGAGCATCGCCGCCGAACCCAGCAGGTTATGGCCGCAGCCATGGCCGACACCGCCTTGGCCCTCCACCGGGCGCGGCTCGTCCAGCCCCGCTTCCTGGCTCAAGCCCGGCAGCGCGTCGTACTCGCCGAGGATCGCGATCACTGGGCCGCCCTCCCCGGCCTCCGCCATCATGGCGGTGGGGATGCCGGCGACCTCGCGGGTGACGCGGAAGCCTTCGCGCTCCAGCATCGCCAGGTGCTCGGCGGCGGAGCGGTGCTCGCCATAGGCCAGTTCCGGCGTGCCCCACACCCGGTCGGCCAGCGCCGTGTAGTCCGCGCGCTTCCCGTCCACGATCTGCCAGATTTGCTCGGCGTTGCGCATGGGCTTGTCCTCCTACTTCACGGTTACGTAGCGCAGCGGGAAATTGTTGTCCGCCATCTGCTGCAGCTCGACGTTGCTGCGATAAGCCCAAACAACGGTCTGCTGGTGCAGCGGGATGAACGCCGCCTCGTCATGGATGATCTTGGACGCGCGCTCGATCTGCTCTTGGCGCTTCGCCGGGTCGGTCTCGACGGTGATCTGGTCGAGCAGGCCGTCGAACTCCTTGTTGGACCAGCCGCCGTCGTTGAACACCCCGCGCACGCCGTTGCGGCTGCCCGCCAGGTTGAACAGACTGTTGAGCGCGTCATACGTGGCGGGCGTCCAGCCGAGCATGTAGAAGCTCGTGCGGTAGTCCGGGTTGGAGATCTGCGCGAAGTACTGCAGCCGGGTCTGCGCGTTCAGCGTGACCTTCATGCCGATGCGGGCCAGCATGTTGGTGAGCGCCTGGCAGATCGCCTCGTCGTTGATGTAGCGGTCGTTCGGGCAGTCGAGGGTGACGCCGAAGCCGTTGGGGTAGCCGGCGTCGGCCAGCAGCTTCTTGGCGCCGTCGGGGTCGTAGGGGATGCGCTGGTCGGACGCTTCGGTGTAGCCGTTGACGCCGGGTCCGTACAGCAGGCCGGTCGGGTGGCTTTGGTTGCGCATGACCCGGCTTTGGATCGCCTTCGCGTCCACCGCCATGTTGAAGGCCCGGCGCACGCGCACGTCCTGGAACGGGTTCTTGCCCTTCACGTCCGACTTCAGCAGTTCCGGCCGCGATTGGTCGAAGCCGAAGAAGATCGTGCGCAGCTCCGGCCCCACCGCGAGCTTGAGGCCGGGGGTGCGGCCGATCCGGTCCATGTCCTGCGGCGGCACGGTGTAGATCATGTCCACGTCGCCCGACAGCAGGGCGGCGATGCGGGTGTTGGCCGACGAGATGACGTTGAACGTCACGTCGGTCAGGTTGTGCTCGGGCTTGTCCCACCAGGCCGGGTTGTTGCGCAGCGTGGTGCGCCGGTCCGGCTCGCGCAGGCCCAGGATGAAGGGGCCGGTGCCGTTGGCGTTGCGGGTGGCGTAGTTCTCTTCCTTGACCTTGGTGAGGTCCACCGGCTGGGTCGCGTTGTGCGCCTCGCACCACGCCTTGGACATCATCACCCAGGTCGTGATCTCCTGCACGAAGATCGGGTTGGGGGCCTTGGTGATGAAATCAACGGTCAGGTCATCGACCTTCTTCACCTCCTTCACGGTGGAGAAGATGGCATTGAGCTGGCTGCCCGGGCCGGACGCCCGCTGGTAGCTGAACACCACGTCGTCCGCGGTGAACGCCTCGCCGCCTTGGAACTTGACGTTGGGGCGCAGGTGGAAGCGCCAGGTCAGCGGGTCCGGCTGCTCCCAGCTCACCGCCAGCGCCGGCTCGACCTTCAGCTCGCGGTTGCGGCGCACCAGGGGGTCGTAGATGTTCTGCGTGAAGGTCAGCAGGAACGTCTCGTTGCGCGTGTAGGGGTCCATGGAGTTGGCGTCGCCGTCATTGGCCCAGCGGAAGGTCGCGGCGGTTGCGGCCGCCGTGCTCAGCCCGAGGGCCAGCACGGATGTCGCCAACATACGTTTCAGCATCGTTGTCCCTTGTTCGTGGCAGCGGCCCTCATTAGGCACCGGTTCGGCGGGGATGCAAATGGGGTTGGTCTGCTGCGGCCTGCGCCCGTCCAGTCACGCGAGGTCAGACTTAGCCAGCTTGTGAGCCGTCCGCCCCTGCACCTGTTCTTGGGCGTCGTAGCCAACATGTACTTTGAGCCGCAACTGCAAAATAGCCCAGCAAGGAAACTGACTGGGAGCGTCGCTGGCGACATCTACTTCAACAACCCACATGGAACTCATTTAATGCCGTCTGGGTTATTCGTATTCTCGCAAGCGGACAGACGATAGCTGTAGGCAGGCGCCCCCTCGACGATTTCTCCGATTTTCGGCTCGGCAACAATGACCTTGTCGGGCATGACCTCGTCAGGGTGGACGAAAGCGACGTAAACCTCCGGCGAAAGATTACGGCACGCAAGGCGGGTCTGTTGGACAAACTCTTCCGGTCCGCGTCGTAACACGCTCTCGACCACTCGGTTGGGCATGAACGAAGTCCAGATGATCAAGTTTTCCTCAAGCGAGCCACTTGTGGTGCGACGCCCATGCTCATTGGACAGAACGATTTTTTGGAAAGTATTGAGCGCGTTCGGTGGGATAATGAACACAGCAAAGAGCACTGGAACCGCCGAAGTTGTACTCAGGACCGGCCTTCCGTTAGACTTCAGCTTAACCATGGGCGTGATAAGTGTGGCCAGCCCTGCGATGACGTAAAACACGCCGATCCACCAATAAGTTGCGAAAACGGCGGTCAGCGCGCGCTGTGCGCCTGGTAGCTGGTCGGAATGCGTCTGCACAATCCCTTGAATCGTGCTGTCGGCGGACCATTGCGCTACAATGAAAACGCCATAGCCCAGAATGGCCGCGATGATGGTAAAAAACCACTGGGCGGCACCATCGCGGAGGCGGGTCAGCACGGCAGCCCAAAGGCGCGGCAGGACCATAGGCACCCCTAAGACACAAATCGCCCAGGAGATGCCGACTGCAAGGAGCCATGACTCTAAGTCCTTTTCGGCTGTAGCGAGAACCAGGGATGGCTGCCGAAAGAAGTAAAAAAGGGCCAAAATCCAGATAAGACCGCCCAAAATCTCTTCGCTATAGGTAGCGCCGAAGGAGAATTGGCGTATGCCCTGCCGAACGCCCCAGGCAGCGCAGATGCCGAAGACCATGGCAATGATGTAGGAGGCAACGGGTTCCAAAAACGGTTTGCTCCGACAGTCCCAAGCGGCAATGAAAATGACTGCCAAGCTTCGTCCCGGTAAGCCGCTAAATGCTGGCGAGCAACGGAAGCTGGTGACTTGGCGTCACATGGACAAGCGGACCCCTGCTGCCCGGTCCAAGTAAACAATGGCGCGGGCCGCGCCCGACCGCTCGGCGATATACAGGGAAAGCTGGCGAAGGTCGTCCTGCGCCTCGGGCAAAAGACGACCGCCTGCGTCACTTGGGGCCGTCTTTCAGTTGTTGCGCGTGCAGGGCGCGCAAATCGGCAAAGACCCGCTCGGCGGGGATGGCGCGCCCTGGATCGGCCTGCATGGCGGCGGCGACCGGCACCATCTCATTTTGCAGCCACCGTTCAACCGCCAAGTCACGTTCCTGCAGCGCCCGCAAGCCCGCCCGCACGACCTCGCTGACCGTGGCGTATGTCCCGGAGGCGATGAGGGCGTCGATGTAGCTGGCCTGCTCGGCCGGCAGGCTGATCGTACGTTTATCTGGCGACGGCATGGCTTGGTCCTCCAGGCTCCATCATAACGTGCGGTATGAAAAAATCATACCTTTGGAGCGGGACCGTCGCCAAAAGCCAGCCCTTACGCTACCCCCCGCCCCTCCTCCACCGCATGGCACGCCGCCAGCACGTCCCCGTCGCGCGTGTGCTTCGGCACCTCCGCCCGGCAGCGCGCGTTGGCCAGCGGACAGCGCGGGTGGAAGGTGCAGCCGCTCGGCGGGTTGATCGGGCTGGGCACCTCGCCGCCCACCGGCGTGCGAACCCGCGTGCTCCCCGCCATGCCGAGGTCCGGGATCGCGTCCAGCAGCAGCCGCGTGTAAGGGTGGCGAGGTGCTGCAAAGATGCTCTCGCCCGGCCCGTACTCGACGATGCGGCCCAGGTACATCACCCCCAGCAGGTCCGACATGTGGCGCACCACGGCCAGGTTGTGGCTGATGAACAAGTAGGTGATCTGCATACGCGCCTGCAGGTCGCGCAGGAGGTTCAGGACTTGCGCCTGCACCGACACGTCGAGCGCGCTGGTCGGCTCGTCGCACACCAGGAACTCCGGTTCGCTCGACAGCGCGCGGGCGATGGACACGCGCTGGCGCTGGCCGCCGCTGAACTCGTGCGGGTATTTCTCCCCGTCGCGCGGCGACAGGCCCACCTGCGTCAGGAGCTGCCCCACCCGGTCCTGCACGTCGCGCCCGCGCAGCAGGCGGAAGGCGCGGATCGGCTCGGCCACGATGTCCGACACGCGCCAGCGCGGGTTCAAGGACGCATACGGGTCCTGGAAGATCATGTTCATCCGCCGGCGCAGCGCCGGCTGCGCGCGGGCGGTTGAAAGACTTTGCCCCTCGAAACGGATCTCGCCGCCGCTCGGCTGATACAAGCCCACGGCCAGGCGCCCCACCGTGCTCTTGCCGCAGCCGCTTTCGCCGACCAAGGACAGCGTGCGGCCAACGCTGACAGCGAACGACACCGCATCCACCGCGCGCAGCACGCGCCGGCCTTCGCGGGCCAAAGCACGCTGCAGCCAGGGCCGCGACACGTCGAAGCTGCGGCTGGCCTCGATGGCTTCCAGCACGACGCGCTCAGCCATGGGCCGGCGCCGGGTCAAACAGCCAGCAGGCGGCCGAGGTTCGCCGGGCCGGCATCAGGTCCGGCCGTTCCACCCGGCAGCGGTCGAACACCGCCGGGCAGCGCGGGTTGAACGGGCAGCCCGGCGGGATGGCGTTCAAGCGCGGCATGGCTCCGTCGATCTGCCGCAACCGCTCCACCCGCACATCGAGCGACGGGATGCTGCCCATCAGCCCCACGGTGTAGGGGTGCGAGGGGCTGCGCACCACGTCGCTGACAGTGCCGATCTCGATCACCCGGCCCGCGTACATCACCGCGATCCGGTCGGCGGCCTCCGCGATCACGCCCATGTCGTGGGTGACCAGCATCACCGATAACCCGCGCTCCCGCGTCAGGCGCTTGAGCAGCGCGATCACCTGGGCCTGGATCGACACGTCGAGCGCCGTGGTCGGCTCGTCCGCGATCACCAGCCGCGGCTCCGCGCACAAGGCGAGCGCGATCACCACCCGCTGCCGCATCCCGCCGGAGAACTCGTGCGGGTAGGCGTCGATCCGCTGCGCGGCGGCGGGGATGCCCACCTCTTCCAGCCAGCGCACCGCCCGGCGCCGCGCCTCGGCGTGGGACAGCGGGAGGTGAGCTTGCATGGTCTCGGTCAACTGGCGGCCGACCGAGTAAAGCGGGTTCAGCGTCGTCAACGGGTCCTGGAAGATGGCGCCGACCTGCTTGCCGCGAATGCGCCGCATCCGGTCAGGGGGAAGGTTGTCGATGCGCCCGCCCTCCAGCCGGATTTGCCCGGCGGCGATGCGGCCCGGCGGCTCCAGCAGCCCGATGATGGCCGCGCCCGTCAGGCTCTTGCCCGCCCCGCTTTCCCCCACCACGCCCAGCACCTCGCCCGGCGCGATGGAGAACGACACGCGGTCGAGCGCGCGCAAGGTCCCGCGCCGGGTCGGGAACTCGACGGTGAGGTTGTCCACGTCGAGCAGGCTCATCGCAATTTCGGGTTCAGCGCGTCGCGCAACCAATCGCCCAGCAGGTTGATCGACAACACCAGCAGCACGAGGGCCACGCCCGGAAAGATCGTCATCCACCACTCGCCGCTGAACAGGAAGTCGTTGCCGATCCGGATCAGCGTCCCCACGGACGGCGAGGACGGCGGCAGCCCGACGCCGAGAAAGGAGAGCGTCGCCTCCGTCACGATGGCGAGGCCCAGGGTCAGCGTGCCGATCACGAACACCGGCCCCAGCACGTTAGGCAGGATGTGGGTCAGCATGATGCGCCCAGGCGACAGCCCGATCACCCGCGCCGCCATGACGTATTCCCGCCCCCGCTCCACCAGCGTCGAGCCGCGCACGGTGCGGGCGAACTGCGGCCAGAAGCTGATGCCGATGGAAAAGATCAGCACCTGCACCTTGAGCCGCTCGTGCATCTCCTGCGGCAGCGCCGCCGTCACCACGCCATCGACCAAGAGCGCGATCAGGATCGCCGGGAAGGTGAGCTGGATGTCGGCGATCCGCATCAGCACCGCGTCCACGGCACCCCCGGCGTAGCCCGCGACCAGCCCGGCGGCGATGCCCACCACCACCGCGAACAGCACCGCGCCCACCCCGATCACCAGGCTGATCCGCACGCCGTACAGGATGCCGGACAGGATGTCCCGCCCTTGGTCGTCCGTGCCGAGCGGGAAGGTCCACTGCCCTTCCGCGTCCCAAACCGGCGGGATGCGGCTGTCCATCAGGTTCAAGGAGGCGAGGTCGAGCGGGTTGTGCGGCGCGACCCACGGCGCCAGCGCGGCGCCCCCGAGGATCAGCAGCAGCACCAGCGCCGCCGCGACCGCCACCGGCGAGCGGCGGAAGCTGTAGGCGAGGTCGCTGTCCCACCACCGGGCGAGAACGCCGGGCGGGCGCTGTGCCGCGGCGCTCATGGGCGCGCCGCCCGCAGGCGCGGATCGACGGCGTAGTACAGCAGGTCCACGACCAGGTTGATCCCCACGAACAGCACCGAGATCATGACGAGGTAGGCCGCCATCACCGGCACGTCCGCGACCTGCACGGACTGCACGAACAGCAGCCCCATGCCGGGCCATTGGAACACCGTTTCCGTCACGATGGAGAACGCGACGATGCCGCCGATCTGCAGCCCGGCAATGGTGACCACCGGCACCAGCGTGTTGCGCAGCGCGTGGCCGAAGTTGATGGCGCGCGGACGGAGGCCCCGGGCGCGGGCGAACTTCACGTAGTCGCTGCGCAGCGCCTCCAGCATCTCGGAGCGCACCAGGCGCATGATCAGCGTCATCTGGAACAAGCCGAGCGTGACCGCCGGCAGCACCAGCGCCTTGAGGCCGCCCACGGTCAGGAACCCGGTGCTCCAATGCGGGAAGCGCACCACGTCGCCCCGGCCAAAGCTCGGCAGGACTTGGAGCCAGACGCTGAACACCAGGATCAGCAGGATGCCGATCAGGAAGGTGGGGAGCGACACGCCGACCAGGCTGAACACCATGAACAGGCGGGACGCCGCCCCGCGGCGGATGCCGGTGTAAACGCCCATGGGCACGCCGACCAGCAGGGCGAACGCCGACGCGGTGGCGGCCAGTTCCAGCGTCGCCGGCATCCGCTCGGCCAGCAGGTCCGCGACCGGCCGGGCCAGGCGGTAGCTGATGCCGAACTCCCCGTGCAGCGCGGCCCACATGAACTTGGCGTATTGCACGACGAACGGCTGGTCGAGGCCGAGCTGCTTGGTCAGCGCGACCCGCTGCGCTTCCGTGTAGTCGGTGCCGAGCATGATGGTCACGGGGTCGCCCACGAAGGCGAACATGGCATAGGCAATCAGGCCGACCACGAGGATGACGGGGATGGCTTGGAGGATGCGGGAGATGATGAAGGCGAGCACTTGGTCCTCGATCCAGGCCATGCAGGGTGGGGGCCGATTGCAGGGTTAGAACGCCTACGCGGATGCGCCAAGAGGTTTGGTTCAGTGGGAGCTAAGTTTAGGGAATCGGCTTGTGACCCAAAGTGGTTTTTCGCCGTTTAGGGAGGTCCTGACTGGGATTGGCCGATAGCTGCCAGTCCGCTCTGGAACGAGGTGCTAAGGACAGCAGACCTCCGTCACCGCAAGGACAAGGCGGCTGCCAACCTGATGCAGCCATTCGAACCGGGCTTCTGCACTGGCTAATCTGCCTATAGGGTTGCTACCCATGAACGCATACCATGAACGCATAACGTAAAAACTCCAATTTTCAGAGTTTAGTCTTGTAGTTTTCCATTTCTCAGGGTAATCCAGCTGCTGAACCTATAAAGGGCATGAGAATGGGTCAGGGTACGACGCTGCAAAAGGCAAAGGGGGTCAAGTCACCTCTCGATCCCATGGTGCCTCTAACTCGCAGCACAGGTTCCACCCGCCAGGTTCGGCAAAGCCAAGTCATAAAGGTTGTGGAGTTTGTTCGGGCAAACCCGGGTTATGCGGCCCTGGACATATCGCAGCAGACACATGTCCCCGTCGAGGCCGTGAATTGGATTTTGGATTGCGATACGAACGCGAACAGTCTGGCGCGTGCCGGAATGGTTGCACGTCCGACCCGGGGACCACTCCCGCTATGGGCTCAACAAGTTCCACCTGAACTTTTAACGCCAGCTAACCCAAACGCTCTAATGCTTGCTCCCGGTTCGGGTATCTCGCCTGTAGATCCTTCCATTGTGCTTCCTTTTGCCTGTCAGGAAGGTGAAACGGCCCGTGCCGGCATTGCGGAGCTTATGCGCTTTAGTGGAGGCTCATCGCCCACCCGTGCCAAGCGAGCCAACAAGATTATGGAGATGAGTATTTCGCTCATTTGCCTGAAACTTCAGGAGCAAGTCGATCAATTTGAGGATCTGAAAGAGGAAACTCTATCCATCGAGAGTCTTCTGAAAATTAACGAAGCTCGGGCAGATAATGCAGAAGATCGTGCAGCAAATCTCGATCAACTCGTTGAAACCTTAGGCGCACAAATTTCGAATCTCCAACATCAGGCGGCAGTACATGCAGCCAAAGCTGAACTTCTGAAGGAACGGCTGTCACTTAATGTCATGTCCAAAATTGGAGAAGGCGTGAGCCAAGTATCGAAACCGAAGCAAGAATCTTGATGGTCGGTGATAGTACGTGCTGAATTCCCAGGTTTGCCGTTGGAATTATTATAGAAATGTCAAACAACATAAATTTTGGACGCTTTGTGCAACTGCTTGAAATGGCCTGCCATGACGGCACGCCAGCGTTCGAATCACATGGTGCCGCACGCCAAGCAAAAAAGATGCTTGATGCTGCGGGTTTGAGCTTTGCCCAGATCCGCTTCCGGCACGATCTTGCATCCTTGATGAATTCGCCGCCGATGACTCCTTCAATTGATCTCACGCGACGTCTTGCCGAACTTGAAGAACTGAACCGCTTAAATCAGTTGAAACTGAAAACATGCACCAAAGAAATCGAACGTCTGAAAATGGAGAATGCACATGTCTTGGAAACAAGACTTAAAGTAGGTTCATCCAAGTGGAAGCCGTTCTGGGCGGTGGTCACCGGGCGACTTCAGAAAACACATGGAGCATACCAGAGGTTTTGTGACCGTTACAACGAAGCGACAGGCGCTAATGTCAACGAAGCGCTTCTTCGACGTTGGGCGTTAAAGGATGAAGTGCCACCAGAAGCTGTGGAATTTGCTAAATCACAAAAGATTTTACGCGTTTCCGAAGCTGAGAAAATTAAGAGTAGTCAATCATGGACCATGGAAGAGCTTACTCAAGCAGAGGAAATACTTGCCAAAACGAAGATGACCACCAATCAGATTGCGTCACAGCTAGGAAAACGTTTTGGTAGGAGAATGGACAAACATACCGTTATGAATGCAAAGCAACGGATCTTTCTTCGTGAGCGCACACTCAGTATATACGATAGTGGTGAGACAAACACGAGAAACATATTAAAAACCTTAAGGGACGAGTTTCCTGACGGGTATGGCGTTACCTTAATGGAGGTTAATCGGTTTGTTGGTCTGATGCGGGGGCGCCCTGACTTACTGCCTGTTGGAGAGTTGATGCTACAAGAAGCTCAACGTTGAGCCGTGCGGCCACCATGTTGCCGCAATGCTGAAACTCAACTAAGCACTGCAATGTACTGTCCGCTTACGGGAAGCCGCCCACAGTGAACTCATGACCGAGATGGAGCACAGAGCTGCCCGTAAAAGCTGGGTGGCCCGCGTCCGCTGTCCACCATAACCTCGTGGTTAAACCGATCCACCATCAATCACCCGCCGACCCATCCCTACGCCGCCACCAACTCCCCCATCCGAACACACCGCACCATCCGCCCCGGCCCCACTCCCCGTTCCGCCGGAATCGCAGCATTACAGGCGCCGACCGCCATCGGACACCGCGCCGCAAACGCGCACCCCGGCGGCGGGCGGCGCAAATCGGGCGGACTCCCGGGAATCCCCAGCGCCTCCGCCCCGTCCGCCCGCACCACGGAAGCCAGCAACCCCCGCGTATAAGGATGCGCCGGCCGCCGCAGCACGTCCCGCACCGGCCCCTGCTCCACGACCTGCCCGGCGTACATCACCGCCACCCGGTCCGAAACCTCCGCCGCCACGCCCAGGTCATGCGTGACCAGCACCATGCCCATCCCCAACTCCCGCTGCAGCGAGCGCAGCAGCACTAGGATCTGGATCTGCACCGTGGCGTCCAGCGCCGTGGTCGGCTCGTCCGCCAAGAGCAGCCGCGGGCGGCAGGCCAGCGCCATAGCGATCACCACCCGCTGCCGCAGCCCGCCCGACAGCTCGTGCGGAAAGGCATCCAACCGCCGCGCCGCGTCCGGCACGCGCACCAGGTCCAAAACCTCCAACGCCCGGGCACGGGCGGCGGCGCGGGTGCCGCCCCGGTGCTGCAGCACGCTTTCGGCGATCTGCTGGCCCACGGTGTAAACCGGGTCGAGCGCGGTCATCGGCTCCTGGAACACCATCGCCGCCGTGCCGCCGCGCAGGGCACGCAGCGCCCGGCCCGAAAGCCCCGCCACCTCCTGCCCCTCCACCCGCACGCCCCCGGCAACGCGCGCTTGCGGCGGCAGCAGACGCAGCAGCGCCCGCATCGACACGCTCTTGCCCGAACCGCTTTCGCCCAGCAGGCACAGCACCTCGCCGGGCATGACATGGAGGCTCACGCCCCGCACCGCCTGCACCGCGTCCGGCCCGGCGCCGAACTGCACCCGCAGGTCGTCCAGCTCCGCCAAGGGGGCCGCGTCCGTCACGCCGCAAGCGCCGCGGCGGAATGGCCGGACCCCGGATGCACCGTATGGCACGCCGCCTGATGCCCGTCCCAACTCGCCGGCGCCGGGTCGCGCTCGGCGCAGACCGGCTCGGCATGGGGGCAGCGGGTGCGGAAGCGGCAGCCGCTCGGCGGGTTGGCGGGGGATGGCGGGTCGCCGGTGATGGGCGCCGTCTCCACCCGGCGGTCCGGGTCCATGCTGAGGCGCGACGCGAGCAGCGCCCGCGTGTAGGGGTGCAGCGGGCGCGCGAACACGTCGTCGGCCGGCCCGCTCTCGGCGATGCGGCCCAGATACATCACCAACACCCGGTCGCTGACGTGCCGCACCACCGCCAGGTCGTGCGAGATGAACACGTAGGTGAGGCCAAGCTCCCGCTTCAGCCGGGCCAAGAGGCTGAGCACCTGCGCCTCGACCGACTTGTCCAGCGCGCTCACCGCCTCGTCCAGGATCACCAGCCGCGGCTGCAGGGCCAAGGCGCGTGCGATGTTGACCCGCTGCTTCTGCCCGCCCGACAGCTCGTGCGGGTAGCGCGGCCCGAACTGCACGGGGTCGAGGCCCACCCGGCGCAGCGCCTCGTCCGCTTCCGCCGCCGCTTGCGCGGGGCCGCGGCCCAGCACGCGCGGGCCGAACGCCACGCTGTCCCGCGCCGGCATCCGGGGGTTGAGCGAGCTGGCGCTGTCCTGGAACACCATCTGCGCCTGCCGCCGCAGGTCCTTCAGCGTGATGCCGCGCGGCGCGCCCACGGCCTCCCCGTCGAACACCAGCTCGCCCTCGTCAGGGCGCACCAAGTGCAGCAGCAGCCGGGCCAGCGTGCTCTTGCCGCAGCCGCTTTCGCCGACGACGCCCAGGGTCTCGCCCTTCGCCACAGTGAACGAGACCCCATCCACGGCGCGCACCGCGCCGCCGCCGGGGATGGGGAAGTGCTTGCGCAGGCCGGCCGCGACCAGCATGGGCTGTGCCGGGCCGCCGCGGTCGGGCGCCCCCCTGCTTGCCGCGGGGCCGCTCACCGCAGCCGCACGTCCATGGCGGAGCGCAGGCCGTCGCTCACCAGGTTGAAGCACATGCTGGTGACGAAGATCGCCGCCCCCGGCACGGCGCAAACGGAGGGCTGCACGTAGATCGCCTGGCGCAGCGTGGACAGCATCAAGCCCCAGTCCGGCACCGGCGGGCGTACCCCCAGCCCCAGGAACGACAAGCCGGACGCCAAAAGGATGCTGACGCTGACCAGGCTCGACGCATACACCAGCACCGGCGCCAGCACGTTGCCGAGCAGGTGGTGCCGCACGATCATCAGGTGCCCGGCGCCGGTCGCCCGCGCCGCCTCCACGAAATCGAGGCCGCGCACCTGCGTCGTCGCCGTTTCCGCCACCCGGCACACCGCGGGGATGAACACGAGGGCGAGCGCGACCATGCCGTTCAGCATCCCGCCCCCCATCGCGCCGGAGATCGCAACCGCCAGCAGCACGGAGGGGAAAGCGTAGAACACGTCCATGGTCCGCATGATCAGCGTGCCCACCCAGCCCCCGGCATAACCCGCCAGCACGCCGAGCGACCCGCCGACCAGCCCGGCGAACACCACGGGACCCACGCCCATCAAGAGCGCGCTGCGCCCGCCGTACAGGATGCGCGCCAGGATGTCCCGCCCCAGCTCGTCCGTGCCTAGCCAGTGCCCGCGATAGCCGAACGGCTTGAGCCGCAGGATGATGCTTTCCTTATAGGGGTCGAAAGGCGAGACCAGCGGCGCGAACACCGCCGCCAGCACGATGGCCAGCATCAGCAGGCAGAACACCACCGTCACCGGGTCCCGCCGCAGCCGGCCCCCGACCATCCCCCAATAGCCCGGCCGCGGCGGCAAGCGCATCGGCGCCGCCGCCGGCAAGGCGAGCGAAGTCATGTGAGCCTGCGAACTCATGCGCGCCGCACCCGCGGGTCCATCGCCGCCTGCAGCAGGTCCACCACCAGGTTGGTCGCGACGAAGATCAGCGCCAGGCTGAGGATCGCGCCCTGCAGCACCGGCACATCGCGGTTGACGATGGCGCGGCCGAGCAAGGTGCCGCTGCCGGGCCAGGCGAACACCGGCTCGACCAGGATGGACCCGCCCATCAGGTAGCCGAACTGCAAGCCCATCACCGCCAACATGCCCGGCGCCGCATTTTTCAGCACATGGCGCACCACGGCCAGCTCCGTCAGTCCCTTGGCACGCAGCGTGGTCACGAAATCCTGGCCGCGCACCTCCAGCACCGCGGCGCGCGTGCTGCGCGCGATGATGCCGACCGGCACCAGCGCGAGGGTCACGACCGGCAGCACCAAGTGCCGCAAGTCCTCCCAGCGCAGCACGGAGAACCCGTCCGACCCGTTCATCCCCATGCCCGACGCCGGCAGCCAGGACAGCTCGACGGCGAAGACGATGACCAGCACCAGGCCGAGCCAGTAGTTCGGCACGCTGACCCCCATCACCGCCGTGCCCGTCACCAGCCGGTCCAGCGCCCGCCCCAGCCGCCCCGGCGGCGCGCAGCCCGCCAGCGTCCCCAGCCCCGCACCCACCACGAACGACAGCGGCACCGCGAACACCGCCAGCACCAGCGTGTTGGCGAGCGCGCCGCCGACCTCCAGCGACACCGGCCGCCGGGTCGCGACCGACAGCCCGAAGTCGCCATGCGCCGCGCGCCACAGCCATTGGGCGAACTGCACCGGCAACGGCTTGTCGAAGCCGTAAGCGCGCTTGACGACCTCGATCATCTCCGCGTTGGCGTCGGGCGGCAGCACCGTTTGCAGCGGGTCGCCCGGCGCCAGGTACACCAGCATGAAGCACACCAGGCTGACCCCGAAGGCGATGGGCAGGGCGTAGAACAGCCGCCACAGGATCGTGCGCGCCATCGCGCCGCCCTACTTCGCGACCGTGATCGGCGTCAGGTCCTGGAACCAGCTCTGCGCCTGCACGAAGCCCTGCACTTTGGGCGACAGCGCCCGCGGGTTGATGTCGTGCACCACCCAGATCATCACGGCGTCATCGACCATCTTCTCATGGATCTGGGTCAGGATGCCGTCCCGCTTTTCCCCGTCGAACTCGTTGAATGCGGCGGCGATCAGGGTTTCCGCGTCCTCCGAGTAGTAGTGGCCCCAGTTGCCGCCCTTCGGCGACCATTGCGCCTTCTGCATGAAGCGGGTCATGCCGTTGATCGGGTCCTGCACCGCGCGGCTGACGTTGATGCCGTCCACGTCCGGCGCCGTCTCCACCCCGCCGCGCGCCAGCGCCAGCAGCGCGTTCCAGTCCATCACCCGCAGCGTGACCTCGAACCCGGCCTCCTCCAACTGCGACTTGATCAGCTCGTTCATCGGCAGCGGCTGCATCTGGCCGGAGCCGGAGGTGCTGATGGCGAACGTCACCTTGCACGGCACGCAGCCCGCCTCCTTCAGCAGCGCGCGGGCCTTCGGCAGGTCGTACTTGTAGCTGACGGGATGGCCGTAATAGCTGGTGCCCGGCGGCACGTTGGCCGGCCCTTCCTGCGCGATGCCGCCCAGCAGCTCCACCACATCCGCCCGGTTGATCGCGTAGTTCGCGGCCCGGCGCACCCGCACGTCCTGGAACGGGCCGTTCACGAAGTTGAGCTGGTACGACCAGTTGTGCGGGTAGGCGTTGGTGACGATCCTCATGCCGGACGACTTCAGCCGCGGGATCGCGTCGGGCGTCGGCGCTTCGACGAAGTTCACCTGGCCGCTCAGCAGCGCCGCGGTGCGCGTGCTGGCCTCCGGCATCGGCAGCAGCACCAGCCGGTCCTGCTTGGGCACCCGCGCCTTGTCCCAGTATTCGGCGTTGGGCACCATCTCCAGCCGCTCATGCGGCACGGTGCGGTCGAAGCGGTACGGGCCGGTGCCGGAAGGTTGGTTGGCATACGCCGCCCAATCGTATTTCAGCGCCTCCGCCCGGCAGCGGCTGGTCATCAGGATGAAGCTGACTTCATAAGGGAACAGCGAGCTTGGGATCTTGGTCGTCAGCGCCACGGTCCGGTCGTCCACCTTCTCGGCGCGGTCGAAGTTCGGCAGGTAGGCGCGGGACAGCGCGAACTGCTGTGGATTCCATTGCGGCGCCTTCTCGTCGAAGCGGCCGAAGTTCCACACCACGTCGTCCGCGGTGAAGGGGCAGCCGTCATGCCACTTCACGCCCTCCCGCAGGGTGAACAGCCAGCGCCGGGTGTTGGCGGGATCGACGCGCCATTCGGTGGCGAGGCCGGGCTTGATCACGGCCAGGCGGTCGGCACGGCTCAGGTCCCAGTTGATCAGCGCGTCGTACAGGTTCGTCGCCACGAAGCGGAACCCCTCGAACCCCTGGTCCGGGTTGCCGCCCGTCACGGGGATGTCGCCCGCGGTCATCGCCACGGTCAGCACGCCCGCCCCATGCGCCGCGGAGGCCGAAAGCAGCAGCCCGGCGGCCGCCAAGCGCGAAAGGGATGACCGGACCATGCAATGCCTCCATGCCAAGACGGCGTAGCGTGGCAAAAGGCGCCAGGGCCGGACAAGGCTAAAATGGCTATTCTGCGCGGATATTTGGCATCTGCAGACCAAAACCGCTTTGTATTATAGCGTACGCCCAGCACTTGGGCATGACACTGCCGATCCCGTGTTGACATGACAGGTTGAGTCGTCCGCGGCACGCGCCCCCTGGACGGCTTGCCGCCTTGGCATGAAAAATGCCTCGCCACCGGACAGCATTGCAGGAGAACCCCATGCCGCACACGTCGCGAACGGATTTTGAGGCGCTGATCCGCCGTGCGGGCCTTGCGCTCACGCCCGAGCAGGTCGCCGAACTCTACGTCGGCTGGGCGCATGTGGAGCCGATGCTGGCCCGCATCCGCACGCCCGGCCGCGGGCGGGACGCCGAGCCTGCCCTGACCTTCCGGCCGGAGCCCCAATGATGCAAACCCCCACCATCGCCGAAGCCGCCCGGCAGATCGCCGCCCGCCGGCTGTCCCCCGTGGAACTCACCCAGCACCTGCTCGACCGCATCGCCGCCGAGGACGCGGCGCTCAACAGCTTCATCCTCGTGACGCCGGAACGCGCGCTATCCGACGCCCGCGCGGCGGAAGCGCGCATGATGGCCGGCGAGGCGCGCGGCCCGCTGGACGGCATCCCCATCGCACACAAGGACATCTACGGCACCGCGGGCATCCCGACCACGGCGCACTCCAAGCTGCTGCAAGGCTGGGTGCCCGACACGGACGCCACCACGGTCCGCAAGCTGGCCGAGGCCGGGACGGTCATGCTCGGCAAGCTCGCGACGCACGAGTTCGCCTTTGGCGGCCCGAGCTTCGACCTGCCCTGGCCGCCAGCGCGCAACCCGTGGAACACCGACCACTTCACGTCCGGCTCCTCGTCCGGCACCGGGGCGGCGGTGGCGGCGGGGCTGATCCTGGGCGGCACCGGGTCCGACACCGGCGGCTCGATCCGCGGACCCGCCGCGCTGTGCGGCATCGCCGGGATCAAGCCGACCTACGGGCTGTGCAGCCGGGTCGGCATCCTGCCGCTGTCCTTCTCGCTGGACCACGCCGGCCCGATGGCCTGGACGACGGAGGACTGCGCGCTCCTGCTGCAAGCCATGGCCGGCTTTGACGCCGCCGATCCGGCCAGCGCCGACCGCCCGGTGCCGGACTTCTGCGCCGGGTTGAACGACGGCGTGAAGGGCCTGCGCATCGGCGTCGCGCGGAGCTGGCACGAAACGGACCGCCCGGTCAGCCCCGCGGTCCAGGCCGGCATCGACGGCGCGCTCGACATCTGGCGCACGCAAGGGGCGGAGGTCCGGGAAGTCGCCCTGCCGTCGCTTTACGATTACCAAGCGGCGAACTTCGTCATCCTGGTCGCGGAAGCGTTCTCCCTGCATGAACCTTGGATGCAGGAGCGGTTCGGCGACTACGGCGAGCTGCTGCGCGACCGCATGGCATATGGCGGGCTGATCGCCGCGACCGATTACGTGCAGGCGCTGCGGATGCGCCGGGAGCTGTGCGCCGCCACGGCCGCGGCGATGCAGGACCTGGATTTGATCGTCACCGCCGGTGCGCCTGCGGAAGCGCCGCGCATCGACGCCGTGCCGAAATGGGACAACCTGGCCCGGCCGGGCTTCACCGCACCGTTCAACCTCACGGGCTGGCCCGCCATGTGCGTCTGCTCCGGCTTCGGGGCGGACGGCCTGCCGGTCAGCGTGCAGATCGCGGCCAAGCCGTTCCGGGAAGCGACCCTGTTCCGCGCCGCCCACGCTTTTGAGCAGGCGGCCGGTCTCCGCGCCAAGCGCCCGGCATCCAGGAGCATGGCCGAAGCGGCGACGTGAAGGCGGACGTTCAGCCTTTTCGCGTCACCTTGCGGCCGCGTGGCGGCGTTGCTGGCGGCATGAACGCCAGCGCCGCCTCCAAGGTCCAAGGATTGTCTTTGGGAAAGCGGTCGATCCCGATGCCGGTTTCGATGGAAGCGCGGCGGCGGGCAACTGGATACGCTTGGGCATACAGGTCGGGCAGGTATCGCCGCATCCCAGGCTCATCCTCGATGAGGAACTGAGCTTCCTGCTGCTGCTCCACGATAGTAAGCAACCAGCTTCGCGTCACCTTTTCAGGCTGCACGACCACCTTGAGTAGGTGGTGCAACAGCACGGTCATCATGCCGCGGAACTCGTGTTTCTTGCTGTGCGCCATGTCGGTCAAAAACTCAACCAGCGAAGCCCGGTCGATCTCGTCCAGCCGCCCTTCGCGCAGCAGGTCGGCCTGTTCCAGCAGCCACCCGAATTCGTCCTGGTCATAGCGCGCCTTGGAGGGATGCGGCGGCGTGCCGATTTGCGCAGGCTCCGCCTCGCCCGGCGCCGGCGTCCGTCCCGTCACATCCTTTGATCCCGCGCTCGACACGCCGACCACCCTAACACACGCCTACGGGGGTAGCGCAGCATGGCCGCGGCCGGAGGGCAGCCCTGCGGCAGCACGCAGTTTCCCCGCGTCCTCACGGCGATGTTGGGCGACTCTGCGCTGCACTGCGCCTACTTGATATGTGATGACCACGACCCTCACCAGCCACGCCAGCCCTCCCAAACAAGGCTGGCTCACCGCGTTCCTGAAGTTCGGCGGGCTGTCCGGCATGGGCTGGCTGCTGGACTTCGCCCTGCTGCTGTCCATGGTGGTCGCCTTCGGCGTGCCGCCCTTTGTCGCCAACGTCATCAGCTCCAGCATCGCCGCGCTCACGGTGTTCCTGGTGTCACGCCGCTTCATCTTCGACCGGAGCGAGGGCGCGCTGGGCGCGCGGATCGTGGTCTATCTCCTTTACACGCTGTCCTTGATCACCGTTGCGGCAGGGGTGATGACCCTGATCATCCATCTTCTGGCCGGGCTGGCGCAGGCCAACGGCTACGACCCGGCGCCCGCCGTCCTGACCGCCTGCGCCAAGGTCCTGATCACGCCGCCGCAGCTTCTGCTCAACTTCCTGATGTCGCGCCACATGAGCGAGCGCGCGATGGCGCCGAGGACGTGACCATGCCCGAGAAGCTTCTGGTGTTCATCCCCTGCTACAACTGCGCCGCCCAGATCGGCCGGGTGCTGGCGCAGCTCAAAGGCCCCCTCGCCCGGCGCTTCGCGGAGGTCCTGGTGCTGGACAACGGCAGCAAGGACGGCACGGTGGAAGCGGCCATCGCGGCGGCGCCGGAGGCCGAGGTGCCCCGCGTGACGGTCGCGCGCAACCGCGCCAACTACAACCTCGGCGGCTCGCACAAGGCCGCCTTCGCCTACGCCGAGCGGGAAGGCTTCACCCATGTCGTCGTCCTGCACGGCGACGACCAGGGCAGCATCGCCGACCTCCTTCCGGTGCTGGACGCCGGCCAGCACCTGCGGCACGACGCCTGCCTCGGCGCGCGGTTCGCCAAGGGGTCGTCGCTGCTCGGCTACTCGAAGTTCCGCATCTTCGGCAACCGCGTGTTCAACATGCTGTTCACCCTGGGCACCCGCCGCCGGGTGCTGGACCTCGGCTCCGGGCTGAACGTGTTCGCGGCGAGCGTGTTCACCGACCGCAACGTGTTGCGCTACGCCGATGACCTGCGCTTCAACAACTTCCTGCTGCTAGGCCTGTTCGACGCCGGGCGCTCGGTCCTGTTCTTCCCGATCAGTTGGCGCGAGGACGACCAGGTGTCCAACGTCAAGATGACCTCGCAGGCGCTGAAAACGCTCGCCATCCTGCGCGATCACACCCTGCGCCCCGCGCGCTTCCGCGAAACGGACCACCGCGCAGTGCCGCATGAGCGTTACGAGTTCGACGTGGTTCACCCCGCCGCGCACGACCCGGCCCAGGCGTCCCCGGCCATGGCGCGCTGAGCGCGCCCGGCCGGGCCAAGGCCGAGTGTCCAAAACGGCCCCGGCCAGGTCCCTAGCAGAGCCTACACGGCCTTGCGCGGCGCGCGGCGGATAAGGCCGAGGCCGACGAGGCCCGTGCCGAGCAAAGCCAGCGACATCGGCTCGGGCACGTGGGTGGCGGGCACGTTGCCGACCGACGCATCCAGGCTGAAGCGCCCCTCCCCCGTGGTCGTGATGGTGATCACTTCGGTCAGGGCGAACAAGCCATCGGCGCTTGCGGTGGCCGTCCCGCTGCCGCCCAGGCCCACGCTGCTCAGCAGCGTGCAGCCGACCGCGCAGCCGGGGTTGTACAAGGTGTTGCTGTTGTCGAGGAACGACTTGGCGCTCACGGTGGCCGAGCTGTTGCCGACGTTGGAAACGTTGCCGGTGAACTGCGTCAGCCAGCTCGACATGCCCGCCGGGGTCGTGAAGCCGGTTCCAGTCACGGTGATGGTCAGGGTTCCGCCTTCCATGCTGGAAAGGTCGAACGTCGCGAGGTCGATGTAGCTCGGCGCGTAGAGCTGCGTGCCAATGTTGTTGGCGGTGAAGTTGCCCACGGTCATGGACTCAAAGCTGCGCGACCCGCCGTTGGAACCGAACGTGGCCGATTGGGATTCGGTCTGGTTGCCCGACTGCATGGTGATCCCGAGCATGGGCGTGGCCCACGCCGTGCCCACAATGAAGGGTGCAGCGAGGACCATCGCTGACGCTAGAAGAAACTGGCGCATGAACACTCCGAGGTTGGCGGGCACCCGAACGGCCCACCCGCTTTTTCGCAATAATGAGACCAGTCAATAAAAACAGCGCGTTGATCAGCTTGAAGCCGGCACAGTGTAAGCCGGCCGCATGTTTCAGATTTAAGATTTGCTAAAATTCGTCAGGCGGGCGGCATCGCGCTTTTCGGCGCCGGGCCTGCACCCATCCCGCCTGCGCCCGCGTTGAAACCTTTGCCCACAGCAACGGAGACCGCGGTGCCCGCTCCCCCTTCCAAGCCCAACCTGCTGGTACGGTCCACGCAGCCCTTCAACGCGGAGCCGCCGCTGGACCGGCTGCTCGCGTCCCGCGTGACCGCGCAGGCCGATTTCTACGTTCGCAGCCACGGCGACATCCCGCGTCTCGACCCGGCGGCGCACCGTCTGCGGGTGGGCGGCCGGGTCGCCGCGCCGTTGGACCTGTCGATGACGGAGTTGCGGGAGCGGTTTCCCGCGCGCACCGTCACCGCGGTGCTGCAATGCGCCGGCAATCGCCGTGCCGACCTGCAAACGGTGCACCCGACCACGGGCGACCCTTGGGCGGCCGGGGCCATCGGCAATGCCGAGTGGACCGGGGTGGCCCTGGCCGACGTGCTGCGCGCGGCCGGGGCGGAGGCGGATTCCGCGCTGCACGTCGCGTTCGAGTGCCGGGACACCGTGGAGCTGCCAGGGGAAGGGCGGTTCGCCTACGGCGTATCGGTCGGCATGGCCAAGGCCATGGCGCCGGAAACCCTGCTGGCCTTTGCCATGAACGGCGAGCCGCTGACGCCGGAGCACGGCTTCCCGCTGCGCGCCGTGGTACCGGGCTACGCGGGCGTGCGCAGCCCCAAGTGGCTCGCTGCCATCACCGTGCAGGACCGGCCTTCCGACAACCACATGCAGCAGCGCGACTACAAGCTGCTGCCCCCGGGCGTCACCGAGGATACGGTGGATTGGCAGAAAGGCGTCACCATCGACGACATGCCGCTCACCTCGGCGATTTGCCAGCCGGCGGAGGGCGCCGTGCTGGCGGCAGGCCGCACACGGCTCGGGGGCTACGCCGTCGCGAACGCCCGCGCCGTGGCCCGGGTGGACGTGTCGGCGGACGGCGGCCGGACCTGGGCGCAGGCCGATCTGGAGCACGACCCGGCGGCGCCTTGGAGCTGGACGCTTTGGCGCATCGAGCTTGACTTGCCGAAAGGCCGGCATGAGCTGGCGGTGCGGGCCTGGGACTCCGCCGGGCAAACCCAGCCGGCGCTGCCGGACGACGTATGGAACTTCAAGGGCTACCTGAGCACCGCCTGGCACCGGGTCCACGTCTCGACCGCCTGACGCGGGCGGAGCCGGGCAGCCCGGCTTGCGGAACGTGCGGGCCGGCCGCATCGTGGGCAAAAGCCGCGAGGAGGCGTCCATGTCATCAACCGCTCCGGCCCCGGCCCTCTCCGCCGCGGAGCAGCGCCGGATGCTGACCCGGGCGGCGCTGGCCGCCACCATTGGCACCACCATCGAGTGGTACGACTTCTTCTTGTACGGCACCGCCACGGGCCTGGTCTTCGGGACGCTGTTCTTTCCCAACGCCGATCCGCTGGTCGCCACCCTCAATGCGTTCGGCGTTTACGCGGTCGGCTTCATCGCCCGTCCCATTGGGGCCGCGATCTTCGGCCATTACGGCGACCGCATCGGGCGCAAATCGACGCTGATCGCCACCCTCATGCTGATGGGCGTCGCCACGGTGCTGGTGGGCGTCGTGCCGACCTACGACACCATCGGCATCTGGGGCGCGGTGATCCTGACGGCGCTGCGCTTCATCCAGGGCGTGGGTGTCGGCGGCGAATGGGGCGGGTCGGTGCTGATGTCCATGGAATGGGCCGGCAGCAAGGGCGGGCGCGGGCTGGCCGCGTCCTGGCCGCAGATGGGCGTGCCCGCCGGGCTGTTCACCGCGAACCTGGCCGTGCTGGGCTTCAGCGCCTGGTCGGGCGATGCGTTCCTGGTCTGGGGCTGGCGCATCCCCTTCCTGCTGTCGGTCGTGCTGATCGGGGTCGGCTTGTGGATACGCCTCGGCGTGGAGGAGTCGCCCACCTTCCAGCGTATGGCGTCCGAGAATCGCATCGAGAAGACGCCCGCGCTCACGGTGGTGCGGCAGTATCCCAAGGAGATCCTGCTGAGCGCGCTGGCCCGCATGGGGGAGCAGGCGCCGTTCTACATCTTCACCGCCTTCGTGTTCTCCTACGGCGTCGGCACGCTGAAGCTGTCGCGCGACCTGCTGCTCATCGCGGTGATGGCCGGGTCGGCCTTGTCCCTGGTGACGGTGCCGCTCGCCGGGCACCTATCGGACCGCTTCGGGCGGCGGCGCATCTACATGCTGGGCGCGGTGCTTACGGGGCTGTACGGGTTCGTCTATGTCGGGCTGCTGAACACGATGTCGCCCGCGCTGGTGTTCATCGCCATCGTCGTGTCGCTGATCCCGCACGACATCATGTATGGGCCGCAGGCGGCGCTGATCGCCGAGTGCTTCCCCGGGCGGCTCCGCTACAGCGGCGCGTCCATCGGCTACCAACTGGCCTCCGTCATCGCCGGCGGCCCGGCGCCGCTGATCGTGGCCTGGCTGCTGGCCCAATACCGCTCGGGCTGGGTGATCGCAGGCTTCATCCTCGTCTGCGCGGTCATTAGCCTGATCGCCACGGCCCTGCTCCCGGACAACACGGACCGACACGCTGCCGACGATTAGGTCGAGATCCGCTCCAGTTCCAGATCGCGGGTGCGCGGGCCGAACACGCCGATGCTCAGCACCACCATGAGCATGGCGAAGGCGATCAGCCCGAACACGCCCTTGGTGCCCGCGGTTTGCAGGAAAAACCCGATGATGAAGCTCGCGAACACCGTGCTGACCCGGCTGAAGGAGTAGGTGAACCCCACGGCGCGCGCCCGCACCCGCGTCGGGAACAGCTCGGTCTGGTAGCCGTGGAAGGTGGTGGACAGCACGTTGTTGCACAGCGTGATCAGCACGCCGAACACGATCAGCAGCGCCATCGTGCTTTGGAGCGAGAACAGCACCCCGAACACGCCGACGCCGCAGGCCGCGGCCACCAACTGCCATTTCCGCTCGAACTTGTCGGCAAAGGCTATGGCCAGCAACGGGCCGAAGGGGCTCGCGATGGCAATGATGAAGGAATACAGCAAGCTCGAGGACAGGTTGATCCCGGTCTGCTGCGCAATCAGCGTCGGCACCCAAGCCGAGAAGCCATAGAAGCCGAAGGTCTGGAAGAACTGGAACACCATCAGCATGAGCGTCCGCGTGCGATACGGCGTCTGCCAGATCTCGGCGAACCGGCCGGCGGCTTCCGTGCGCTCCACGGCGTGCGGCGCAGGCTGCGGCAGCGGCGCGCCGCCCAAGTCGGCCGCAACCCGGGCCTCGATGGCGGCCGTGACCGCCTCCGCCTCCGCCACGCGGCCTTGCTGCAGCAGCCAGCGCGGGCTTTCCGGCACGCCGCGGCGCAGGAACCACACGAACAGCGCGCCGAGCGACCCGATGGCCACCACCCAGCGCCAACCGTCGAAGCCGAGCGGCGCCGTGGGCACCAGCATGTAGGACAAGAAGGCGACGACCGGCACCACGGCGAACTGGATCACCGAGTTGTAGGCGAACGCCCGGCCCCGCACGTGCTTGGGCACCAGCTCGGCGATGTATGTGTCGATGGTGACAAGCTCGACGCCGATGCCGATGCCGGCAATCAGCCGCCACAAGCAGACCGACAGCCCGCTGTCCTGGAACGCCATCACCAGGGTCGCCGCGCTGTAGAACAGCAGCGACACGGTGAAGATCGACCGCCGCCCATACTTGTCGGCCACGAAGCCGAACACGAAGGTGCCGATGAACAAGCCGGTGAAGGTTGCTGCCACGAACAGCGCCGGCCCGGTGAAGATGCCAACCGCCACATGGGCCAGCAGCCCCGCCTTGACCAGGCCGGGGACCACGTAGCCGGTCATGAACAGGTCGTAATACTCGAACATGCCGCCGAGCGAAAGCAGCGTGACCAGCCGCCAGATGTGCCGCGTCGCCGGCAAGCGGTCCAGCCGCGCCAGGATGGCCGACGCGGCGTCCTGGTTCATCATCGAGTTCGTCATGCTGCGGCGTGTCGCCTCCCCGCCCTTGCTGCCCCCATCGGGTTTGCGGGTCAAGCCGTCCGCAACGCGCCGTCAGAACGCGATCGGCACCTTGGCGTGCTTGTTCCGCCGCTTGGCCCGGCCGGCACGGAGGCGGTGAGCCGCAGCGCCGCGTCGATAGCTGCTGCAGCGCATGCCGGACACGCGGACCCTCGTGGCCGCGGGCTTGATGCGCTACGTATGGGCGTGGACGAGCATGGGAAGCCAATGGACGTTCAGGACCCGGCCGCGCCGGACCGGCTGGCGCCGGCATGACGGCGCGGGTCGCCTGCATCGGCGAGTGCATGGTGGAGCTGCGGGAAGGGCCGGACGGGCAGCTCCGCCGCGGCTTCGGCGGCGACACGCTGAACACCGCCGTTTACCTGGCGCGGCTGGGCGTCGCCGTGGACTACGTGACGGCGCTTGGCGACGACGCTTGGAGCGACGAGATGCTGACCCGCTGGCAGGAGGAAGGGATCGGCACCCGGCTGGTGCGCCGCCTCCCCGGGCGGCTGCCGGGCCTGTACGTCATCCAAACCGACCCGCACGGCGAGCGCCGCTTCCTGTACTGGCGCGACAGCGCCGCCGCCCGGCACCTGTTCGACCACTTGGACCCGGCGGAGCTTGCGGCTTTCGACACGCTTTACCTGTCCGGCATCACGCTTTCCATTTACGACACCGCGGCGCGGGCCGTGCTGTTCGGGGCGCTGGCCGACGCCCGGTCCCGCGGCACGCGCGTGGCGTTCGACACCAACTTCCGCCCGCGCGGCTGGCCGGACCGCGCCGCCGCGCACGCCGCCTACGCGCAGGCGTATGCGCTTGCGGATATCGTGCTGGCCTCCGCCGAGGACTTGGCGCTGCTGAGCGGCGACGCGGGGGAGGCCGAGCTGCTCCGCCACGCCGCCAACACGGAGATCGTGCTGAAGCTGGACCACCCCGCCTGCCGCGTCCTGCATCGCGGCGCCGAGCTGCTGGTGCAGGCCGGCCCGGTGCAGCGGGTGATCGACACCACGGCGGCCGGCGACAGCTTTGCCGCCGCTTACCTCGCGGCCCGCCTGCGCGGCGCTTCGCCCGAAGCCGCGGCCCGCGCCGGGCACGACCTCGCCGGCATCGTGGTGGGCCACCCGGGCGCCATCGCGCCGCGGGCGGCCATGCCGCGGCCTGCCGACACGAAGGAGCTTGACGCATGAGCCAATCCCGCCAGGCCCAGCTTGCCGAAGTGCTGGCGCTGGGACCGATCATCCCTGTGATCACCATCGACCGGCTGGAGGACGCCGTGCCGCTTGCCCGGGCGCTGGTGGCCGGCGGCGTGCGGCTGCTGGAGATCACGCTGCGCACGCCCGCCGGGATGGCCGGGGCGGAGGCGATCATCCGCGAGGTGCCGGACGCCGTGGTGGGCATCGGCACGGTGCTCACGCCCGCGGACCTGCGCCGAGCCGTTGAGATCGGCGCACGGTTCGCTCTCAGCCCGGGCGCGACGCCGGCGCTGCTGGACGCGGCGGCGGCGGCCGACATCCCCTTCATGCCCGGCGTCGCCACGGCGTCCGAACTGATGCAAGCCATGGCCCGCGGCTTCGACGCCGTGAAGTTCTTCCCCGCCACCGCCGCGGGGGGGCTGCCCACCCTCAAGGCCCTTGCCGGCCCCTTCCCGCAGGCGCGGTTCTGCCCGACCGGCGGACTCACGGAGGAGAACGCCGCCGAATGGCTGGCGCAGCCCAACGTGGTCGCGGTCGGCGGTTCCTGGCTGACCCCCGCCGCGGAGATCGCCGCCGGGCAATGGGACGCGATCACCGCACGGGCCGCGCGCAGCCGGGAGCGTTTGGAGGGCGCCGTGGGCGGCTGATGCCGGGGCGCTTGGCCGTCCTACTTGCCGGTTTTCTCGACCTTGCTGCCCTCGGCCTGGTTCATCTGCTTCACGGTCGGGTCCTGACTTGTGGAAGCGGTTGTCTGCCCCGCCGTGGCGGCCGGCGCAGCATTGGGAACCGAGGTCTGCTCCGGCCCCCGTGACGGCCGGGCCTGCGACGCGGCGCCGGGTCCGGTGGGCGTGCTGGTTTGCGCCGCCGCCGGGAGCGACGCGGCGGCGAGCAGGGCAATGGCGGCAAGCATTGGTTTCATGACGCGGGAACTCCCCATGCGGACGGGGGACCGCGCCCGGCGGTCCCCCGCTCCCATTACGCGAGCTGGTCGCGGATCGGCAGGCTGCGGATGCGCTTGCCGGTGGCGGCGAAGATCGCGTTGCACAGCGCGGGCGCAAAGGGCGGCACCCCCGGCTCCCCCACCCCGCTCGGCGGCGTGCCCGCGGCGGCCGGCACGATGTAGGTGTTGGTGACGCGCGGCGCCTCGTCGATCCGCACCACGGGGTAGTCGTCGTAGTTGCTTTGCTGCACCCGCCCGCCCTTGAAGCTGACCTCCCCGAGCTTGGCAAGGCTCAGCCCCATCACCGCGGCCCCCTCGATCTGCGAGTATATGCGCTCCGGGTTCACGTGGGTGCCGCAGTCGATAGCGGTATCGACCCGCGGCACGGTCAGCACGCCCTTCTGATCGACCGCCACCTCGACCACGGTGGCGATGTAGCTGACGAAGCTGCGATGCGCCGCGATGCCGAGGCCGTGCCCTTCCGGCAGCTTGCGCCCCCATCCCGCCTTGTCCGCCACCAGCTCCACCACCCGGCGCAGCCGGCCCGCGTCGATGGGGTAGCTGTCCACCGGCTCGCCGTAGTTCCACGGCTTCTCGACGCTGGAACTGAACGGCACGATGCGCGCCGGGCCGATCAGCTCCAGCAGCACCTCCTTGGGGTCGCGCCCGGTGGCCTGCGCGATCTCCGCCACCATGGACTGCACGGCAAAGGCGCGGGGGATGTTGGACACCGAGCGGAACCAGCCGATGCGGGTATGCGCCGCCGCTTCCGGGTTCTCGCAGCGCACGTTCTTGATGTCGAACGGCAGGTCGATCAGTCCCATGCCCAGCTCGAACGGCGCCTGGTGCTTGGTGTCGGCCGCGAAGGTGGAGCCGATGGACGGCGCGGCGCTGCGGTGGCGCCAGGCCACCACCTTGCCGGACTTGTCCAGCCCGGCCTCGATCCGCTCGGCGGAAACGGTGTGCAGGAAGTCGTGGTGCACGTCGTCCTCGCGCGTCCACTGCACCCGCACCGGCGCACCCAGCTCGCGCGACAGCAGGGCCGCTTCCAGCACGAAATCGCACTTCGACTTCCGGCCGAAGCCGCCGCCGAGCAGCGTCGGATGCACCGTCACGTCGTCGGCAGACACCTCCATCGTCTTGGCCAGGTCCTCGCGCGTGCCGCCGGGGCTTTGCACCGGCGCCCAGGCCACGACCTTGCCGTCCGTCCAATGCACGGTCGCCACCGGCGGCTCCATGCTGACATGCGCGAGGTGCGGCAGGTAGTACTCGCCCACCACCACCTTGTCGGCCCCTTTCAGCGCCGCCTCCGCGTCGCCGTCGTTGCGCACCACGAGGCCCGGGGCGCGCACCGCGTCCTCAAGCTCCTTGCGGTAGGCGACGCTGTCGTACTTGGCGTTGGCGCCGTCGTCCCACACGACCTTGAGCGCGTTGCGCCCCTTGATGGCAGCGCCGGTATTGCGCGCGACCACCGCGACGCCGCCCAGCGGCTGGAACTTGGACGGCCAGGGCCAGCCCCGCACCTCCATCACGCGCTCGACGCCCGGCACCTGCATGGCCTCTGCCCCGTCGAACGACACCAGCTTGCCGCCGACCACCGGGGGCCGGGCGATCACCACGTATTTCATGCCCGGCAGCCGCACGTCCGCGCCGTAGGTGGCGCTGCCCGTGGTGATGTCGTGCAGGTCGGTGATGCTGACCGTGCCCTTGCCGATGTAGCGGAAGTCCTTGGGGTCCTTGAGGCGCAGGCTGTCCGCCGCCGGCACCGGCAGCGCCGCCGCGTCGGCCGCCAGATCGCCGAAGCCCAGGCGGCGGCCGGAGCCGTCATGCACCACCTCGTGCACGCCCGTCCGGACCTCGGCCACCGGCACCTTCCAACGCTGCGCTGCAGCCGCCTCCAGCATGGTGCGCGCGGCCGCGCCCACCTCCCGCATCGGGAGGAGGTAATGCCGGACGCTGCGGGAGCCGTCGGTGTCCTGGTTGCCGTACTTGGCCTCGTTGCCCGGCGCCTGGACGATGCGGACCCGCGCCCAGTCGGCGCCCATCTCGTCCGCCACCATCATCGGCAGGGCGGTGCGCACGCCCGTACCCATCTCGGCGCGGTGCGCGACGACCGTGACGATTCCGTCCGGCGCGATCGACACGAAGACGCGCGGGTCGGTCACCACCCCATGCGGCATGGCCCCTGCGCCCGTGGTGTAGGCCGCCGCCCGGCGCGGCAGCACCGACGCCGCGAGCACCAAGCCGCCCGCCGCGGCGACGCCCTTCAGCATCCCGCGGCGGCTCACGTTCTCCACCGGGCCGAACGCCGGGCCGCCCGTTGCGCCCCCTTGGGCCTGCTTGCTCAGGTCCTGGAAGTAGGTCATGGCTCAGGTCCCCGTTGCGGCGACGCGGACGGCCGCCTCGATGCGCTGGTAGCAGCCGCAGCGGCAGATGTTGCCGGCCATGCCGCCGCGGATTTCGTCGTCGGACGGGTTCTTGTTCTCCGCCAGCAGCGCCGCCGCCTGCATGATCTGCCCGGCTTGGCAGAAGCCGCACTGCGGCACGTTCAGTTCGCGCCACGCTTTCTGCACGGGGTGGTCGCCGTGGGGGTGCAGGCCCTCGATGGTGACGACGTTCTGCCCGTCCACGTCGGATACCGCGGTGATGCAGGACCGCGCGGCGCTTCCCTCGACGTGCACCGTGCACGCGCCGCATAGCGCCTGGCCACAGCCGAACTTGGTGCCAACGAGGCCCAGCTCGTCGCGCAGGAACCACAACAGCGGCAAGGACGGGTCGCCGTCCCAGCTCCGCTCCTCGCCGTTGACCTTGACCTTGATCATGCTGGATGTCCTCCGGGTGATCCGGCCGCGGGCGGCAGGGCCGCCAGCGCCAGGGATCGTCTTGTTGAAGCATTACCGCCGTCGCGGCGACAGGTGCGATCAATTCTGGCTAACGTGCCAGCGTAGTGCCAGCCCGGCGCGAATGCCACCCGGATTTTCGTCATGGACGCGACGAAGGCGGCGCCGGCTCGCACAGGCCGGACGGCGTTACGCTCTCGTACTCCAAGGTGACCACCACGCACGTCGTGCCCTCCTGGCTTTCGGGGAAGCAGACCGGCAAACACGCCGCCTGGCCGCCGATCCCCATCTTGTGACTGGGACCTTCTGCATCCGGGTTCTCCTCAACAAAAGGGCAAGACTTGCGGCCGTCCGCCTCGCTATCACCCTGCCCTTCCCCACCCCCATCCCAAACCTCCGGCGTGGCGGGCGCGGAGGCACGGCGTATCTTGGCTTCGAAACGACAAGGAGGAACACATGGGCACCCCCGCACTGCATCCGGATGCCGAAACGCTGCTGCAACTGATCCGGGCAACCGGACGCCCGCCGCTTGAAATGCTGTCGGTGGCCGAGGCGCGGGACGCCTACGCCGCCAGCCGCACCGCCTTGCAGCCGCCGCTGGACGAGGTGGCCGAGGTGCGCGACCTGTCCATCCCCGGCCCGGGCGGCCCGCTGGCGCTGCGGCTGTATCGCGGGGCCGGCACGTCGGATGCCGCGGCGCTGCCCGCCCTGCTCTACTTGCACGGCGGCGGCTGGGTGCTCGGCGACCTCGACAGCCATGACGGGGTGTGCCGGCGCCTCGCGAACCTCGCCGCGTGCCGGGTAATCGCCGTCGATTACCGGCTGGCGCCCGAGCACCGCTTCCCCGCGGCGGTGGACGACGCGGCGGCAGCCCTGTCCTGGATGGCCGCGAACGCGGCGGCGCTCGGCATCGACCCGGCCCGCCTCGCGGTGGGCGGTGACAGCGCCGGGGGCAACCTCGCCGCCGTGCTCGCCCTCATGGGGCGGGACGGGACGGTGCCGGCCACGACGTGCCAAGTGCTGCTTTACCCGGCGGTGGACTTCGCCATGGACACCAACTCCTACGCCCGGATCACCGAGGGCGTGCCGCTCACCGCGGCGACGATGCGGTGGTTCGTGGACCACTACGCCCCCGATCCCGCGCAGCGTCTCCATTGGCGCGCCTCGCCGCTGCGGGCGGAGCGGTTGGCGGGCACGCCGCCGGCCCTGGTGCTGACGGTCGCGCATGACCCGCTGGCCGACGAGGGCCGCGCCTATGCCGCCCGTTTGGAAGCCGAGGGCGTGCGCGTCGCCGCCCTCCATTTGTCCGACCAGGTTCATGGGATGCTGACCATGGGCCGGGTGATCGCCGCCGCCGACCCGGCGCTGCGCTGCGCCGCGGACACGCTGCGCGACGCCTGGCGCCTGGCGCCTGGCGTGACCGGCCCGGATCGGGCGGGGCGCGTCACTCGGCGGCGGCGGCGGTGCGGGTGCCGGGTGAGGCGGAAACCTTCATAGCGGTCCGCCACGTGGTTCGCGTAGGCCAGGATTTCCGGCTGGCCCGCGAACCGCTCGGTCCACCGCCAGTCCTGCTTCAATTCCTCGGAGAATGAGAACGAGTACTGCACGCTTTCCACGTCGCAGCGCGCGCCGGGGTAGCGGTTCCAGTACCAGGTGCCGCCCACGTCCTCCCCGGCCTCGAACACCCGGGCCGGCGGTGCCGGAGCCTTGGGCCGTGGTCCCCTGCCCTGCCCCGGACATGCCGCCTCCCCCTGGCTTGCCGCACCGTGGCCCCGGGACTGGACCCATGCGCCGCGCCCTTGTCAAGCATGTCCCGCGGCGGCGGCCCTGGCCCACCGCGTCTGCTAATGATAATCACCCGCAACATACAGCTTCCGGTGATCCCCTTGGCCACCCGCGCCCTTGCCGTCCCGCTCCGCCGCCGCTTGTTCGCCACGCTGGGGCCGGGCCTCCTCGTGATGCTGGCCGACACGGACGCCGGCAGCATCATCACCGCCGCGCAGAGCGGCGCGCAGTGGGGCTACAAGCTGCTGGCGCTTCAGGTCCTGTTGATTCCCGTGCTGTTCATCGTGCAGGAACTCACCTTGCGGCTCGGCCTCGTGACCGGGCGCGGCCATGGCGAGCTGATCCGCGCCACCTTCGGGCGGGGCTGGGCCTGGCTGTCCGTCGGCACCCTCGTGCTCGCCTGCGTTGGCGCCATCGTCACCCAGTTGTCCGGCCTCGCCGGCATCGCTTCCTTGTTCGGCCTGCCGGTGCCGTGGATGATGGCGGCCGTCGTGGCCCTGCTGCTGATGATGATCGGGCTCGGTAGCTACCATGTGGTCGAGCGCATCGCCATCGTCCTGGGCTTGTTCGAGCTGGCCTTCGTCGCCGTGGCCTGGCGGGCGCACCCCAGCGTGACGGAGATCGCGACGCAGTTCGCGCAGGCGCCGCTCGCCGATCCCAAGTACCTTTATCTGGTGGCCGCGAACCTCGGCGCGGTGATCATGCCGTGGATGATCTTCTACCAGCAGTCGGCCGTGCTGGATAAGGGCCTCGGCCCGGCCGACCTGACGCTCGCCCGGTGGGACACCGCGTTCGGCTCGGTGGTCACGCAGCTCATCATGGCCTCCGTGCTGATCGCCGTCGCCGCGACCGTGGGGCGGAGCCGCCCGGACGCCTCGCTGAACGACGTGCCGGAGATCGCCCATGCGCTGATCCCGTTCCTCGGCGACGACGTGGGCCGCCTGGTGTTCGCCGCCGGCATGGCGGGCGCGGCGCTGGTCGCCACCATCGTCGTCTGCCTGACCGCCGCTTGGGGCATCGGCGAGGTCGCGGGCTACAAGCGGTCCCTCAAGCACCGTCCGTTGGAAGCGCCATGGTTCTACGGCATCTTCTCGGCCTGCCTGGCCGCCGGCGGCGTGCTGGTCGCGTCGGGCGTCAACCTGGTCGCGCTGTCCGTGGCCGTCGAGGTGATGAACGCGCTGCTGCTGCCGGTGGTGCTGGGCTTCCTTTACATCCTGGCCCTGCGCACCCTGCCCGAGCCGTATCGGTTGAGCGGCGTTTACAAATGGGTCGTCGGGGTCATCGTGCTGGTCACGGCGGGCTTCGGCTTCTATGCCGGGATCGCCGGGGCGTTCGGCGGCTAGACGAGGGAGGCACCGATGAAGGCGTGGCTCGTGGAACGGATCACCGAGGCCGGCGAGATGCGCCTCGGGGACTGCCCAGCGCCGCGGCCGGGGCCGCGGGACTACCTGATCCAGGTCGAGGCGGCGGGGGTGAACTTCCTCGACACCCTCATGCTGCGCGGTCGGTACCAGCGCAAGCCGGCCCTGCCCTTCACGCCGGGCGTGGAGGTCGTGGGCACAATCACCGCGGCCGGCGCTGAGGCCCCGCTCACGCCGGGCGCCCGCATCTGCGCCAGCATCGAGACCGGCGCCTTTGCCGAGCAGGCGCTGGTGCCATGCAGCGCCGCCCGCCCGGTGCCGGACGGCGTGCCGGCGGAGGACGCGCTGGTGCTGCTCGGCGTCAACTACCCGACCAGCTTCTACGCCCTGCACAACCGTGCAAGGCTGCAACCCGGCGAAACCGTGCTGGTCCACGCGGCGGCCGGGGGCGTGGGCAGCGCCGCGGTGCAGATCGCCAAGGCCGCCGGCGCCCGGGTGATCGCAACGGCGGGCACGGCGGAGAAGCGCGAACTGTGCCGCAGCCTCGGCGCGGACGAGGTGATCGACTACGCAGCCCCCGATTGGGTGGACCGGCTGCGCGCCATGACCGGAGGCGCCGGGGCCGACGTGATCTACGACCCCGTGGGCGGCGAGGTCGGCGTGCAAAGCCTGTGCGGCCTGGCCTGGCGCGGGCGCTACTTGGTGATCGGCTTCGCCGCCGGGTCGATCCCGGACCTGCCGGCCAACCGGCTGCTGCTGAAGGAGGCTTCGGCCATGGGCGTGTTCTGGGGCGAGGTCTGCAAGCGCGATCCCGCCGCGGCGGCGCAGGTCGCGGATGCGGTGCTGGCGCTGTATCGCGCGGGCCGGCTGTCGCCGCTGATCGGCGCGCGCTTCCCGTTGGAAGACGCGCAAGACGCGCTGGACCGCCTTGCCCGGCGCGAAACCGTCGGCAAAATCCTCGTCTGCCCGGCCGCGTGAGCGTGACGACCATCTCGACCCGGCGCGTCGAAGCGAACGGGCAAACCTTCGCGGTAGACGAGGCCGGCGAGGGCGATGCGGTGGCGTTATGCCTGCACGGCTTCCCGGAATGCCGGTTCTCCTGGCGGTTCCAGCTTCCGGCGCTGGCCGCGACCGGGTGGCGGGCCGTCGCCCCGGACCTGCGCGGCTACGGCGACAGCAGCCGGCCGGCGAACCGCGACGCCTACCGCATCGAGCACCTGGTCGCGGACGCCGCCGCCCTGTTCGACACCCTCGGCGCGCGCCGCCGTCTGCTGGTCGGGCACGACTGGGGGGCGATGATCGCCTGGAGCTTCGCCATGCAGCGGGTCCAGCCGCTCGACGGCCTGGTGGCCATGAACGTACCGCACCCGGCAGTGTTCCGCCGCGTCCTGCGCCATTCCTGGGCACAGCGCGGGCGATCCTGGTACGTAGGGTTTTTCCAGCTTCCCTGGCTGCCGGAGACGCTGCTCACCGCCGGGCGCGCCCGCGCCGTCGCCCGATCCTTCCATGGCATGGCGGTCAACAAGGCGGCGTTTCCGCCCGACGTTCTGGAACATTACCGGCGGAACGCCCTGCGGCCCGGCGCGATGACCGCGATGCTCAACTATTACCGAGCCAATTTCGCCGGCCTTTCCAGAAACGCGGCACCGTCCCCGGCCATCGAGGTGCCCACCCTGATGATCTGGGGCGAGGAGGACACGGCGCTCGGGCTGGAGCTGACGGAGGGCTACGGACCCTACGTCGCCGACTTCACGCTGGAACGCCTGCCCGGCGTGTCGCATTGGGTGCAGCAGGAAGCGCCCGATGCGGTGAACGCGCGGCTTCTCGCCTGGCTCGACCGCCGCGGCCTTGTGGTGAACCGATCCTAAACCGGCAAAGCGGCCGGATCGGCGCCGCCCGGCCCGGTGGCGGACTGCACCAGCGTCTGCCCGGTCGGGCAAAGGTCCAGCAGCACGCAGCGCCCACAGGCAGGGTTGCGGTAGAAGCAGCACCGCTGGCCGTGCAGCATCAGCACTTCGTGGTTGTCATACACCTGCTGCGCGTCCCAATCCGGCGGCAGTTGCCCGGCGAGAACCCGGTGCGACGGCCCGACCGCCAAGCCCGACGGGATCAGCCCGGTGCGGGCGGCAACCCGGTGATGGTGGCTGTCCACCGGCAGCGCCGGGCGGCGCAGCGTGCTGAAGCTGAGCACCGCGGCGCTGGTCTTCGGCCCGATGCCGGGCAGCCGCTCCAGCCAGGCGCGGGCTTCGTCCACGGACAGGTCGGCCAGGAAATCGAGCGACAGCGCGCCGCGCGCCGCCTGGATCGCGCGCAGGATGGATTGGATGCGCGGCGCCTTCTGCTCCGGCCAGGTGACGCGCGCAATCGCCGCCTGCACCGCCGCCGTGGGCGCGGCGACCACCGCGGCCCAATCGGGAAACCGCTCGCGCAACGCCTTGAACGCCGCCCCGCTGTCGGCATTGCGCGTGCGGTGGGACAGCAGGGAGCTGACCAGCTCGCTGAGCGGGTCGAGCGCGTGGAAATAGGCGATGGGGCAACCGTACTCCCGGCACAGCCTATGGTGAACTTCCAGCGCTTTCTCGGTTGGGTCCATCGCGCGGCAACGCCGGGTGCGGGGGCCGGTTGCCGGCGCTGGTTCCATTGGGGTTGGCGGACCGGCCCGCGATGGCCTTACCATCGGGCCTGTCCGATGGAGGAGCATCCCATGAGCGACGTTCGGATCACCATGGAAGGCCACGTCGGCATCGCCGAGATCTGCCGCCCGCCGCACAACGACTTCGAGCGGCCGTTGATCGCTGCCCTGGCACAGGCCTTCGAGGGGTTCGACGCAGACCCCCATTGCCGCTGCGTCCTGCTGGCCGCAAGTTGCGGCCAGCATGGGTCATGCGGCGCAGATGGAGCGCGGGCCGGGACGGCACGGCATCGGCAATACGCTGTTCGTCTACTTCCGCGATCCGGACGGCCACCGGATCGAGCTCTTCAACACGCATTACCAGATGATCAATCCCGATGAGCCGCCCCTGCGCTGGGACCTGTCCAACACCAGCCGCTCGCAACTCTGGGGCTTGCCGGGGACCCAGCGCTGGTTTGTGGAGGCGACGGAGTTCGTGGGCGTGCCGCCAGCCGAGCCGGTTCTGAAAGCCGATCCGGTGACGCTCGAGGCCTTTCTTGCCAGTCAAACGTGAAACCCGTGATGAGCAAGCGGGATGCGACGCTCACGACCTATTCCCCGCCCACGAGGAGCCAAGTGTCTTGCGGCTGCAGAGGCGCACCCGGCGCGCCCATTTCTCCAAAAGCACCATCTGGTGGACGTGGTTGCGCGCAAGGCAGCTAGGCACGGTCGCGAGCACCCGGTCGACTTCGCCACCGTTGACGTCAGGCAGAGCTTGTCACTGGCCATTAGCAGGCTGCGGAAACTTGGCTTTCCAGCCCGGCCCTGACACGACTCAATGGCAAGCCTGAGTTGAACGCGAGGACGCGGACGAGTGCGTGGTGCTGACCGTCAGACGGCTGCGATGTTCAGC
>CAXSAZ010000013.1:0-102138 GCA_964235485.1 uncultured Acetobacteraceae bacterium
GCCCGCATGTCCCTGACCAGCCTGCTGCTCGGCCGCCGCCTGGCCAACCGGGAAGCCGAGGGCCGCAAGATCGGCGTGTTCGAGGGCGTGCCGGCGATGGGCTTGGACGGCCTCGGTTCGGCGTCCTACGGGCCGGAGGCGATGCTGACCGTGCTGGCCGTCACCGGCGCCGCCGGGCTGGGCGCCGTGCAGCCGATCACCTGGGCCATCCTGGCGCTGCTCGCCATCTTGTTCCTGTCGTATTGGCAGACGGTCGCCGCCTATCCGAGCAACGGCGGGTCCTACACGGTGGCGCGGGAGAACCTGGGGCACGACGCCGGGCTGCTGGCGGCGTCGGCGCTGATGGTGGATTACATGCTGAACGTGGCTGTGGGCATCTCGGCGGGCGTGGGCGCGCTCACCTCCGCCGTGCCGGTCCTGCACCCGTATACCCTTCCTTTGTGCCTCGGCGTGCTGGCGGTCATCACCGTCGTCAACCTGCGCGGCACCAAGGAGTCTGGCCTGGCGCTGGCGGTGCCGACCTACCTGTTCATCGCCAGCCTCGCCTCCGTTCTGGCCGCGGGCGCCTGGGCGGCCTGGACCGCGGGCGGGCAGCCGCAGCCGGTGGTGGTGCCGCCGGGCCACGCCGAGGCGACGGGGGCGCTGACCCTGTGGCTGTTGCTGCGCGCGTTTGCCGCCGGGTGCACGGCGATGACCGGGGTGGAAGCGGTCAGCAACGGCGTCGGCGCGTTCAAGGAGCCGACGGTCAAGAACGCCCGCGGCACGCTGGCGGTGATCTGCCTGGTGCTCGGGCTGCTGCTGCTCGGCATCGCTTACCTGGCCCGCGGCTACGGGGTGACGGCGATGGACCAAACGGCGGAGGGCTACCAAAGCGTGCTGTCGCAACTGGTCGCGGCGGTGTGGGGGCGGGGCTTCGTTTACTACGTCACGGTCGGCAGCGTGCTGGCCGTGCTGTGCTTGTCGGCCAACACCAGCTTTGTCGGCTTCCCCCGTTTGTGCCGGCAGGTGGCGGCGGACGGCTACCTGCCGAAAGCGTTCGCCTTGCCGGGGCGGCGGCTGGTGTATGCCGTGGGGGTGCTGTTCCTCGCGGCCGGCGCCGGGGCGCTGCTCCTGGCATTCCGCGGCATCACCGACCGGCTGATCCCGCTGTTCGCCGTGGGGGCTTTCCTGTCTTTCACGCTCAGCCAGGCCGGAATGGCGGTGCACTGGCGGCGCGAGGGCAGGGGGCACGCCGACCGGGCGCGCCTGGGGATCAACGGGCTGGGCGCGCTGTCCACCGGGACGGCGCTCGCCATCATCCTGGTCGCGAAGTTCACCGAGGGCGCATGGCTGACCCTGCTGATCATCCCGCTCACCTTTCTGCTGCTGCGGTTCACCCGGCGCTATTACCGCGACCTGGAGCGCCAGGTGCTGGCCGGCAGCCAGCGCGGCGTGGACCTGCGCAACCACGCGCCGCCCTGCGCCGTGATCCCGCTGGAACGCTGGGACCGCATGGCGCAGCGGGCCGTGCAGGTCGCCGCCAGCCTGTCGCCGGACGTGGTGGCGCTGCACCTCGCGGACCTAGAGGGACCCGACGCCGCGGAGCACGAGACGCGGCTGCGCGGGGAGTGGTCCCGCTTCGTGCAGCAGCCCGCGGCGGCAGCCGGCCTGCCCGCGCCGCGGCTGGTGATCGAGCCTTCGCCCTATCGCAGCGTGCTGGCGCCCTTGCTGCGGGAGGTGGCGGAGATGCGGCGGCGCTGCCCCGGCCGCCCCGTGGTCGTGGTGCTGAGCGAACTGGCCGGCGGGCGCTGGTGGGAAGCCGCGCTGCACACCCGCCGGGCGCAGCGGCTGCGCACGGAGGTGCTGCGCCATGGCGGCCCGGATGTGTCCGTCCTGGTGGTGCCCTGGCAGTTGGAAGCGCCGGCGGAAACCGAGCAGGTGCTGAAGGAAGAGGAGCCGCAAGCGGCGTGAGGCGGCGCTAAAGCCGGAAACGGTTCTCCGGCAGGCCCGGCACCTCGGTGTCCAGCTTGAACAGGCTGCCCGACAGGCGCTCGCCGGGATGCTGGGCCGTGGACACGTAGAGAGTCTTCAGCGCCGCGCCGCCGAACGCGGCCGTGGTGACGTTGGTGACCGGCATCGGCACCCGCTCAACCGTTTGGCCGTCCGGCGACGCGCGCAGGATGCAGCCGCCGCCATAGCGGCAGTTCCACAAGGAGCCTTCCCGGTCCATCGCCGAGCCGTCCGGGAACCCGGCGCCGGCCGCCTGCAGGAACGGGCGCTCGTTCGCGATGGCGCCGGAGCCGGCGTCGTAGTCGTAAACCCGGACCTCGTTCTCCAGCGTGTCGGCGGCGTAGAAGCGGGTGCGGTCTGGACTCCAGCACAGGGTATTGGCGATGCCCAGGCGCTCCCGCCAAACCGTGACGGCGCCGCCGGGGGCGACGCGGAACAGCGTGCCCTCGCCGGGGCCGACCTCGCCCTCCCCGCCGTCCGGCAGCACATTGTTCTTCATGGAGCCGACCCAGAAGTTGCCGGCGGGATCGGCCCGGCCGTCGTTCAGCCGGACCCGCGGCCAGCCCGGCAGCGTGAAGCCGTGCTCCTGCCGCGCATCCGTTTCCGGCCGCCACAGCAGCAGGCGGGAACCGAGCGCCACCAGCAGCGTGCCCGGCCGGGTGGTCAGTGCCAGCGCCACGACCGGCTCCTCGAACAGCCAGCTATGCACGCCGCCGCCGGCCGCGTCGAGTCGGTGGATCAGGAAGCGGTTGATGTCCGTCCAGTACACCGCCTGCTCCTCGGCGTGCCAGGTAACGGCCTCGCCGCAACGGTCGCCGGTGGGGGCTATGCAGGTGGCGGTCATGGTTTCAGTTTCCGGGCAGTCCCGGGGCGCCGTCAAGCCTGCCCGCCCGAAGCGTCAGGTTTTGTTGGCGCGGGGATTTCAAGCCTGTTATGCCTGTGCGGCCTTTCCGCACCGGCTGAAGTTGGAGCACACCGCAAGTGACGCAGCACGACGGCGAACGCCCTGGCCCGGCCCGGCCCGTTCAAGCGCCAAGCCCTGCGCCGCCCGTTGCGGCGGGCTACCGCATCACTTTGCGGCGCAACGGCCCGGCGGTGGAGATCACGCTGACGGCGAGCAACGACTACGCGGGCATGGAACTGTATGACACCCTGCTGCAATCGGTGAAGTCCGGCCACCTGCGCTTCGAGCTCGCCCTCGCCCGGCCTTGAGCCAGGCGTCCCGGCGGGCTTGGCCTTTGAGCTAAGCAGCCTCCTGCAGCTTGGGCCACGGATGGCCGGGCCAAGCCGGACGGTGACATGGGCCATGTAGGATGGGTGAAACCCATCAGCCGCACACGGGTCGATCAACGGTGCCGCCCGTATTAGCCGGCAGGCGGCGACCACCCGGGAGGCGCCATCTCGAAGCCCGAGAACTCGAAGGCCGGGGCGACGACGCAACTGACCAGGCTCCAAGCGCCGAGGCTGCGCGCGTCCTGCCAGGCGTGCGCCGGCACGGCGGCCTGCAGCGCCTCGCCGCCGGCCAGGTCAGGCCCGAGCCGCACGGCCCTCTGGCCCGCCCCGGCCTTGATGCCGAGCAGCAACGGCGCGCCCGCCTGCCAAAGCCAGACCTCCGCGGCATCGACCCGGTGCCAATGCGACCGCTCGCCCGCCGCCAGCAGGAACAGGATGCTCGTGCCCGCGCCGCGCCCGCCCGCAGCCGGGTGGTCGCGCCACGTTTCGCGGTAATGCCCGCCTTCCGGGTGCGGCGACAGGCTGAGCGCCCCGCGCACGGCGGAAGCGTCCAGGGTGGGATCACGCAGGTTGATCGTCATGCTGCCATCCTTCTGAAGCCGCAGCCTACGGCCGGAAAGGCGTCCGGGCCAGCGAACCGGGATGCGCCGTCCGACACTGGCCGGGCGCCCGGCTTCGTGACAGGGTGGGCGCCATCGGACGGGGGAGGCTTCGGTCATGACGGGAATCGCGCTGGTGACGGGCGCCGGCAGCGGCGTGGGGCGCGCTTCGGCGGTGGCGCTGATGCGGGCGGGCTGGACCGTGGCGCTGGTTGGGCGCCGGGCGGACGCGCTGGAAGCCGCGGCGGCAGAAGGCGAGGCCGGAAAATCCATGGTGCTGCCCGCCGACGTGTCGCAGCCCGCGGCGGTCGATGCGGTGTTCGCCGCGGTGGAGCAAGCCCATGGCCGGCTGGACCTCCTGTTCAACAACGCCGGCATGGGCACCCCGGCGGTGCCCATCGACGAGCTTTCGGTCGAGCAATGGATGGCGGTCGTGGGCGTGAACCTCACGGGGTCGTTCCTGTGCGCCCGGGCCGCCTTTGCCCTGATGCGGCGGCAGGCGCCGGGGGGCGGGCGGATCATCAACAACGGCTCGATCTCCGCCCACGCGCCGCGTCCCGGCTCGGTCGCCTATACCTCCACCAAGCACGCGATCACCGGGCTGACCAAGTCGCTGTCGCTGGACGGCCGGCCGTTCAACATCGCCTGCAGCCAGATCGACATCGGCAACGCGGCGACCGAGATGACGGAACGCATGACCGCCGGCGTGCCGCAGGCGAACGGCTCCACGGCGGTCGAGCCGCGCATGGACGTGCGCCACGTCGCGGACATGGTGGCGCACATGGCGGGCCTGCCGCTCGAAGCGAACATCCAGTTCGTCACCGTGATGGCGACGCAGATGCCGTTTATCGGCCGGGGCTGACCGAACGGGTCAGACGGCCGGGGCCGATGGCGCCTCGGCCAGCGCGCGGCCGATCAGCGCCGCCATGGCGGCCCAGGTGCCGTCCCACGACATGCCGGCCAACAGGGCATCGGCTGCCGGTTGCCATGAGGCGGGCCGGAGCGCCAACGCCTGGTCGATGCAGGCGGCAAAGGCTTCCGGCGTGCCGGCGGTCTGTACGCCGGGGCAGTCGCCGTATTGCCGCACCACGTCCGCGATCGGCGTGGACACCACCGGCAGGCCGGCGGCGAGGTATTCCGGCGTCTTGGTCGGGCTGATGAACCGCGTCGCCTCGTTGATCGCGAACGGCATGAGGGCCGCCTGCCAGTTCGCGACGTAGCCCGGCAGGGCGGCATAGGGCTTGGCCCCGAGGTAATGCAGGTTGGCCCGCGCCGGCAAGGCGCCGGGGTCGATCTTCGCCGTGGGGCCGATCAGCACGAATTGCACGCCGGGGCGGAGGTCGGCCACGGCGGCGAGCAGGTCCGCGTCCAACCGCTCGTCCAGCACGCCGTAGAAGCCGGCGCGGGGACGCGGAACCCGGCGCTGGTCCTCCGGGTCGGCCAGGCCGTCCCGCGCCGGCTGGAAATGCGCCACGTCCACGCCGCTTGGGAACAGGTGCACGCTGCCGTGGCCGTGGCGCTTCGCGTCGAACAGGCTTTGCCCGCCGGTGAACACCAGGTCGGCCCGGCGCAGCAGCGCCCGTTCGCGCGCCGGCAGGGCCGGGTCGGCGCCGGCAAAGGCCGACAGCTCGTCCATGCAGTCATACACCGTGACGCGCCCCTGCAGGTGGTCGGAGAACGCGAGCGCTTGCGGCGTGTAGTACCAAAGGATCGGATCGGCGATGCCCTCGTCCCGCAGCATCGCGTCGAGCAGGCGGCGCTGCGCCGCGTCGGGGTCGCAGCCCCAAGGCAGATGGGGCTGCACGACCAGCACGCCCTCGGGCGACAGGCGCGCGTCGAGGCCGGGCGCTCCTTCTTCGACCCAGACCGGCTCCTCCCAGTACACGACCCGCATGGCGGCGGCGGCGCGGGTCAGCAGGTGCTGCGGGCGCTGGAACACGAAGGCCCAGCGGAGGTGCGAGAAGCACAGAAGCGTTTGCCGGTCCCGGGCCGCCAAGAACCGCCGCACGTCCTGTCCGGTATCCTGCATCCTGCATCTCCGACTGAGCACCCCCAACGTCCGATTGCGGACCGGGTTCGCCCGCATCCGCTTTCCGCGAAACCCGCGCTCCACCCCGGTGTTTGTCCCCCTGCCCGGCCGTTCCGCCGGGCCAACGGGACGAGAACCATGCCGGACGCCGACGACGACAGCCCGAACGATCCCGCCGCCGCGGCGCGCGCCGCCCGCCTGCGTTACGTGTCGGACCGCAAGCCCGGCATCCGCCGCGCCGTGGACGGCGAGGGCTTCGCTTACTTCGACACGGACGGCAGCCGCATTACGGAGGAGCGGACGCTGGACCGCATCCGCAAGCTCGCGATCCCGCCGGCCTACACGGAGGTGTGGATCTGCCGCGACCCGCGGGGCCACCTGCAAGCCGTGGGCCGCGACGCGCGGGGCCGCAAGCAGTACCGCTACCACGCCCGCTGGCGCGAGGTCCGGGATGAGGCGAAATACGGCAAGATGCTGACCTTCGGCCGCGTGCTGCCGACCATCCGCGCGGAGGTGCGGCGCGACCTGGCGCTGCCCGGCCTGCCGAAGCGCAAGGTGGTGGCCGCCATCGTGGCGCTGCTGGAAAAGACCATGATGCGGGTCGGCAACGAGGAGTATGCCAAGCAGAACGAGAGCTTCGGCCTGACCACGCTGCGCAACCGTCATGCCCGGGTGAAGGGCGGGCGCCTGACGTTCGACTTCCGCGGCAAGCATGGCGTCGAGCACCACATCGACCTGCAGGACCGCCGCCTGTCCCGGATCGTGGAGCGGTGCCGCGACCTACCGGGCCAGGACCTGTTCCAGTTCGTGGACGGGGACGGGGAAACCCACGGGGTCGGCTCCGACGACGTGAACGAGTACTTGCACGAGATTTCAGGGGAGGATGTCACCGCCAAGGACTTCCGCACCTGGGCCGCGACCAACCTCGCAGCCGAGGCGCTGGCCGTGGCGGAGGTGCACGACACCAAGACCAAGGCCAAGCGCGCCTTGGTGGAGGCGGTGGAAAGCGTCGCCAAGCGGCTCGGCAACACGCCGGCGATCTGCCGCAAGTGCTACATCCACCCGGCGGTGTTCGAGGGCTACCTGGACGGCAGCTTGGTGGAAGGATTGAAGGCGCGGGCCGACGATCTGTTGGAACACGACGGCGCCGGGCTGTCTGCGCGGGAGTTGGCGGTGACGCGCTTCCTGAGCAAGCGGCTGGGCGAGGTAATCGAGGAGCCGCAGCGCGACGTGGCTTGACAGGAGCCGGCCGCGGCGCATCGTGCGCCCAAGAAATAAGAGCCGGGATGGGGGGCGGAATGGACGACGGCTTGCAGGTGGCGCGCAGGCAGGGCGTCATGGCGTTGACGCTCGACCGTCCCGACCGGCTGAACGCGCTGACGGCCCCATTGCTCGGCGCGCTGCGCGCGGCGCTGGCGGAGGCGGAGGCCGATCCCGCGGTCCGGGCGGTGCTGCTGTCGGGCGCCGGCCGCGGCTTCTGCGCCGGGCAGGACTTGGCGGAGGTTTCGCCGGGCCAGGATTTGGGCGACGTGTTGGAACAGCGGCTCAACCCGCTGATCCGCGCGTTCCGTGCGTCGCGGCTGCCGGTCGTGTGCGCGGTGGGGGGCGTCGCCGCCGGGGCTGGGGCCAGCCTGGCATTCGCCTGCGACATCGTGCTCGCGGCGCAGTCCGCCCGGTTCATCCAATCCTTTATCCGCATCGGCCTGGTGCCCGACGCGGGCGGCACCCATGCCTTGCCCCGTTTGGCCGGCGACGCCCGCGCCCGCGGCATGGCGCTGCTGGGCGAACCCGTCACTGGCGCGCAGGCCGAAGCCTGGGGCCTGGTCTGGCGCGCCCTGCCCGACGACGGCCTGCTGCCGGAAGCGGAGCGCATCGCCGCCCACCTGGCCGCCCAGCCCGCGGAGGCGGTCGCGCAGATCAAGCGGGCGCTGAACGCCGCCGGCTCCAACACGCTGGACCAACAGCTCGACTTGGAGCGCGACCTGCAACGGGAATGCGGCGCGTCGGCGGACTTCCGTGAAGGCGTCCAGGCGTTCCGGGACAAGCGGCCCGCCCAGTTCGGCCGGACGGCGTGACGATGGGCCTGGCGGGCGCCGATGCTCCGTGACCTGTCCCCGCGCCCCGGTGACCTCGACCCCATCGAGACCGCCTCGCGCGATGAGATCGCCGCCCTGCAGCGCCGCCGCATGGCCGAAACACTACGCCATGCTTATGCGAACGTGCCGCACTACCGCCGGGCGTTCGACGCCGCCGGGGTGCATCCCGACGACTTCCGCGACCTGCCCGACCTGGCCCGGTTCCCGTTCACGGCCAAGGCAGACCTCCGCACCAACTACCCGTTCGGCATGTTCGCCGTGCCGCGGGAACAAGTCGCCCGCATCCACGCCAGCAGCGGCACCACCGGCAAGCCCACCGTGGTCGGCTACACCCAGGCCGATCTCGACGTGTGGGCGGAGGTCATGGCCCGCTCGATCCGCGCCGGCGGCGGGCGGCCCGGGATGCGGGTTCACGTCGCCTACGGCTACGGCCTGTTCACCGGCGGCCTCGGCGCGCATTACGGGGCGGAGCGCCTGGGCTGCACGGTGATCCCGGTGAGCGGCGGGCAAACCGAGCGTCAGGTGCAGCTCATCCAGGACTTCGCCCCCGACATCATCATGGTCACGCCGAGTTACATGCTGGCGCTGCTCGACGGCTTCCGCGCCGCAGGCGTCGATCCGCGCGGCACCTCCTTGCTCGCCGGCATCTTCGGCGCGGAGCCGTGGACGGACGCCATGCGGGCCGAGATCGAGCGGGACTTCGACATGCACGCCGTCGATATCTACGGCCTGTCGGAGGTCATGGGACCCGGCGTCGCCAACGAATGCGTGGAAACCAAGGACGGCCTGCACGTTTGGGAGGACCACTTCTACCCCGAGGTCATCGACCCCGACACCGGCGCGGTGCTGCCGGACGGGGAGGCCGGGGAGTTGGTGTTCACCTCGCTCACCAAGCAGGCCACCCCGGTGGTCCGCTACCGCACCCGCGACCTCACGCGCCTGCTGCCCGGCACGGCCCGCTCCATGCGGCGCATGGAGAAGGTGACAGGCCGCAGCGACGACATGCTGATCGTGCGCGGCGTCAACGTGTTCCCGACGCAGATCGAGGAGTTGGTGCTGGAACGCGGCGAACTGTCCGGCCATTACCAGATCGAGCTGACCCGGGCGGGCCGGCTAGACGAGATGCTCATTCGCGTCGAGGCGCGGCCCGAAGGGTTCGGCGGGTCCGACGCCGGGCCTGTCCTGGCGCTGACGGTCAAGGAGCGGGTCGGCGTGTCCGCCCGGGTCGAGGTGCTGCCGCCCGGCGGCATCGAGCGCAGCCTCGGCAAGGCCCGCCGGGTCATCGACCGGCGGCCGGGGGGCGTCGTCTGACGGGGACGGCGCGACGGCCTGCTGCAGCGCCGCCCGCGCCTCCGCCATCGCCCGGCGCTGCCGCTGCACGAGGTCAGGATCAGCGCCAAGCACGTCCTGCATGTGCTGGTGCATCCGCGCGACCTCATCCAAATGCCGGGCGACCGGCAGGCGGTGGGTGACGCTGGCCGCGTGCCGCCGGTGCGCATTGAGGGGACGGGCGACATAGGCGACGGTGCCGCCTTGGGACAGCGCCTCCGCATAAAGGCGCCAGTCGCCGGCCATGGCGAACTCGGCAAGCTCCGCGCCGCAGCGCCGCAGCGCCCCCTGCAGGGCCGCCCGGCGCCACACCACGGCGCTGGCGTTCAGGATCAGGTTGCGCGCGCCCAGGCAATCGCGCAGGAACGCGCCCGCCGGGAACACGCCGTCCCGCGCCAGCATCGGCGCCTCGGCCTCCGCGTAGTAGCCCTGGTGGTCCGGCCACAGCGCCCCGCCGCCCGCGTCCACCGCGCGGCTGTCGCTGAACGCCAGCACCGCATCCGGCGCGTCCGCCAGCGCCCGGCACAGGGCCGCAAGGAAGCCCGGGTCCGCCCCGTCGTCCGCCTCCGCGATCCACAGCCACTCGCTCCGCGCGAGGTCCGCCGCCCGGCGCCACTGCTTGAACACGGAGCCGGAGTTGCTGGCGCCCGCCAGCCACCGCACGCTGCGCCCGGCCGCCGCGGCGGCATCGCGCACCACGGCCGCGCTGTTGTCCGTCGAGGCGTCGTCCAGCACGATGACCTCGGACACCGGATGGGTTTGCGCGAACACGCTGCCCAGACGCTGGTCCAGGTATCGCGCATAGTTGTAGTTCGGCACCACGACCGAAACCTCCGGCGTGCCGGGGTCGGCCAGCCGCAGCAGGCGGTCGGCGTAGCCGTCCCAACTGAAGCACCGCCGCGCCGTGTGGACCAGGCGCTCGCGGTCGCCCGGCCGGGTTTGCAGCGCCAGCGCGCGCATTTGCCGCACCATCTCCGCCGCGTCGCCCAGCGGCACGGCGACGCCGGCGCCGAACTCGCGCAGCAGGTCCGGCGTGCCGCCGCTTTCCTCGAACGCGACGCAGGGCACGCCGGCGGACATGGCCTCCAGCACCACGGAGGGGAACGGGTCTTCCCGGGAAGTGAGCAGAAACACGTCGGCGCAGGCCAGCCAATCCGCCCCGTCCGCGCAGTGCGGGATGTGGTGGAAGGTGCCCGCCGTTTCCGCCGCCGCGATCTCCGCGCCCAGGTAAGCCAGCATGTGCGGGTCGATGTCGCCGACCCAGAGCAGATGGATGCCGGGGTCCGCGGCCCGCGCCAAGCGCCAGACCTGCAGGAACAGGTCGAAGCCCTTGCGCAAATCGGCATAGCCCAGGCCCACCGCGAGCAGCGCGCCCTCCGGCAGCCCGAGCCGGGTCCGCATCGCCGCGGATGCTTCCGGGGCAACGGACACCGGGCGGTACAGCCCTTGCGGCAGCACCGCCGCCCGGCCCGGCGGCACCGCGACCAGCTCATGGAACCGGTCGCGCACGTAGGGCGAAGCGAACACCACATGCTCCGCGAGCGCGGCCCCGCTCCGCGCCCCATCGACCAGGCCGCGCTCCCGCAGCAGGCGCGGCAGCTCGTGCACCAGCATCGTGCAGGCGATGCCGGCTTGCGTCAGCGCCTCGCAGGCGTATGCAGCGGCGGAGGTGTTGACGATTGCGCGGCCGTAGCCCCGGGCCGCCGCCGCCTGCGCCTGGCGCGGCAGGTCGGGCGCGCCTGCCAGGATCGTGACCGGCCCCACCGCCCGGTACTCCGCTTCCAGCGCGCCGCCGCCCAGCAGCAGAAACGCGACCTCGATCCCACGCACCTGCCGCAGGTGGCGGCCGAGGTGCAGCAGCAACATCTGCGCCCCGGAGGGCCAGGCGTCATGCCCCACCAGCAGCAGCCGGCGGCGCCCCGCATCCGCCGCCACCCCGGCCACCGCGCGCCCGGTGGCGTTCAGGTAGGCGGCGCCGAAGTGCATGTCGGGTTCGAGATACGCGCCCTCCGCCCACTCGTTCCAGGCGTTCACGCAGACGACCGCCTCGCCCCCGACCGGCTGCGCCGCGGCGGCGTCGATCAGCCGTCCGAGCCAAGCCTCGTAGGCCGCCGGCGTCGAGCCGTGCAGCACCATGCCCGCACCCTGCCGCCGCGCGTCGTTGTCCCAGCTTGGCAGGGCCGTGCGGATGAGCGGAAAGGGCGGTGCGGACAGGTCCGCCGCCGCCGCCGCGTCCTCGTACGAGTACACCCGCGCCGTCGCCGCGCGGTCCAACATGCGCAGGGTCCTGTTCAGCGGCTCCAAGCTGTTGGTCAGCTTGTGCGGCGGGAACTCCACGGCGGCGTCCATGCCGAAGGGGCGTGGGTCGCGGTCGTCGAAGCTCTGCGCCATGACGAACACCGGGTCCTCGCCGTGCTGGCGGAACAGCGCGCGCCAGCGGTCCACGGCGGCGGCGCATCCCGGGATCAGCCCGGCGCGATACACCATCAGCACCGGCCGCCCGCCGAGCCGGATGTAGCGCGCGTCCCGGAAATGCCGCAACAGCTCCGCCACCAGCGCCGGCTCGTCGGCGCGGTGGTAGTCCTGGGAGATCAGCACCTCGTGCTCCGACCCGTCCCAGCGGCGGGACCAGTTCTCGTTGGCCCACATCAAGCAGAACGGCAAATCCACCGTGGGGTCGGCCAGCAGGGCATCGAGCGGCGCGTCCAAAAGGCGGCGCCCGTTGAACCAGTAGAAGTAGAACACGAAGCCATGCACCCCGGCGCCGCGCGCCAGCTCCGCCTGCCGCCGCAGCGTCTCCGTGCCGTGCAGCCGGTAGTGCCCCAGGTCCCGCGGGATGCGCGGCTGGTAGTGCCCGGCGAAGCGCGGCAAGCCGCGGGCCACGTTGGTCCATTCGGTGAAGCCGCGGCCCCACCAGGCGTCGTTCTCCGGCACGGGATGGAACTGCGGCAGGTAGAACGCCAGCACGGTTGCGCGCCGGGGCGCGCCGGGGGCCAAGGGCTGCACCTCCTCGAACAGCGGCCCCGGCTGGGTGTTGCGCCGCACCTCGGAGGGGATGTCGATGTCAGCCGCGGGTCGGGTCGGGAACACGCCCGGCTCGTGCCGGTGCGCGCGGTAGTGCAGCAGCGGGTTGGCGTCGGGCAGGTCGCGCAAATACCGCTCGCGGTAGAACCGGCCGTCGAAGCCCGGCGCCGCTTCCCGGTCCTCCTTGGCGCCTTGCAGCACGTAATGCTCGAACGGGTCCATCCGCGCCGCGCGCACGTCGGGCGAGCGCAGGAGGTAGTGCTGGGCATCGAACTCCGGGATCGGGCTGACCAGGCCGCCGTGCCGGTGCTGCAGGAAGTGCGCGAGGCAAAGCTGCCCGGCGGGAATGCCGTGGGTCGCGCGATACCATTCCGGCTCGAACCAGGCGACGGGCTGGCGGCCTTCCGCCTCGCCATGCTCGATGTAGTGCAGCAGCGGCTCCACCCCGCTGTCCCGCACGTCGCGGTTGCGCCGGAGATACCAGGCCGGGTCGAAATACGGGTTGGGCCAGCGGCCTTCCCGCCAGCCGTAGCGAAAGTAATGCACCAACGGGTCGAGGCCGGCCTCGTCCAGGTCGGTGTTGCGCTTCAGGAACCAGTCCCGCGCGAACAAGCCCGACCGCTGCAGGATCAGCAGGTCGCCGATATCGATGCGGTGCGGCGCAAAGGGCGGGCTTCCCTGCGGCTTGGACATGATGGCGCTGCGTCGTCCTCAACTTTTGATTGAATATTCACGATCCGACTGCGCGCCGTCAACCTTTGTGGCTCCCAAGAATTGCTGTTTTATGTTGATGTAGACGAAGGAGGGCGCGTGGCAGTTTCGTTATGGGTCATGTTGGGAAGCGCGTTGGGCGGCTTGGCGCGCTACTGGCTCGGCGTGGGGGTCGCGGCCTGGACCGGGCCGAGCTTCCCGTGGGGCACCCTGCTGATCAACGTGCTCGGAAGCTTCGTCATCGGGCTGTTCGCCGCGGCGCTCGGGGAGCGCGGGATGCTGAGCGACGCGCTGGGCCGGGGCGGGCTGTTCCTCGGCGTCGTGGACCTGCGCGCCTTCGTGATGGTCGGGCTGTGCGGCGGCTTCACCACCTTTTCCTCGTTCAGCCTGCAAACCCTTGAGCTGCTGCAAGCCGGGCGCACCGGCCCGGCGCTGGGCTACGTGGCCGGCTCAGTGCTGGCCTGCCTCCTCGCGACATGGGGCGGCTGGATGCTGGGCCAGGCGTGATCCTGTCCCGGGTGCCATCCGTCGCCGCCGCGCTGTGCGCCGTCCTGCTCGCGGGCTGCTCCGCGGCCGGCCTGCTGAACGCGACCGTGCAGCGGAACGGCGTGACGGTTGAGCGCGGCATCGCCTATGGCGACGGGCCGCGGCGGGTGCTCGACATCTACCGGCCGGGCGACGCAGCCGCATCGTACCCGCTGGTCGTGTTCCTGTATGGCGGAAGCTGGCGTACCGGGGACCGCGGCATTTACGGCTTCGTGGCCACGCCGCTGGCCGCCCGCGGCGCCGTGGTCGTGGTGCCGGACTACCGGCTGTATCCGGAGGTCGCCTTTCCCGGCTTCCTCCAGGACAACGCGCAGGCCGTCGCCTGGGCCGTTTCCCATGCGGGCGCGCTCGGCGCCGATCCGAGGCGCGTGTTCATCGTCGGCCATTCCGCAGGCGCCTACAACGCGGCGATGCTGGCGCTCGACGGGCGCTGGCTGGCGCAGGCCGGGCTGGACCGGGCGCGACTGGCCGGCGTTGCGGGGCTGGCCGGACCCTACGACTTCCTGCCGATCACCGATCCCGACATCATCCCGGTGTTCGCCCCCGTGGGCGACGGGCCGGCGAGCCAGCCTGTCAGCTATGTGGACGGCCACAACCCGCCCTTGCTGCTGCTCGCCGGGGACGCGGACCGGACGGTGCGGCCGGGCAACACGCGGTCGCTCGCGGCCCGGGTGGCGGCGGCGGGCGGCCCGGTGCAAAGCCGGATCTACCCGGGGCTGGGCCATGTCGGCATCGTGACCGCCTTCGCCCCGCTGTTCCGCTGGCAAGCGCCCGTGCTGGACGACGTGTGGCGCTTCATCACCGAGCAGCGCCCGGCGGGCTGAACCTACCGTCCTCGGAACACCGGCGGGCGCCGGGCGCGGAACGCCGCCAGGCCGTCGCGGTAGTCCTCGCTGCGCAGCGCCCGGCGGCGGCCTTCCTGCAGCCGCTGCGCCGTGGCGGAGGGCAGCGGCATCGCCTGCGCCAGCGCCCGCAACTGCTGCTTGGCGCTGGCGACGGAGAGCGGCGCGTTGGCCGCGATGCGGGCGGCCAGGGCGTAGGTGAACGCTTCCAGCTCCACTTCCGGGACCAGGTGGTTCAGCAAGCGCAGCGCCAGCGCGCGCTCGGCCGGCACCGGGTCGGCGGTCGCGAACATCTCGGCCGCGATGTGCGGCCCGGCGCGCAGCAGCACGTTCAGCAGGCCGTCCGGGTCGTAGGGCAGGCCGAGCCGCGCCGGGGTGAAGGCCAGGCTGCATGTCGGGTCCGCCACCGCGATGTCGCAGCGCAACGCGAGGTCGGTGCCGCCGCCCCAGGCCGAGCCGTGCAGCATGGCGATCACCGGCGCCGGGCACTCGGACACGCAGCGGAACAGGGCTTGCAGCGGGCCGTGGGGCGCCAGGGGATCGAAGTCCGGCGCCAGGTCCCCGATGTCGAAACCGGCGCACCACACCCGGTCCTCCGGCCGCGCCCGCAGCACCACGGCGCGGATGTCCTGGCCGGCAAAACCGTGGAAAGCGCGGGTCAGCCCGTCCAGCATGGCGGCGCCGAGGGCGTTGCGCTTGGCCGGGTCCTGCATGGTGACGGTGGCGATTGGGCCGTCGATGGCGAGGCCAACGGGCGGGAGGGAGGGGGTGCTCACCTGGTCATGGTAGCGCAAGCCGCGAGCGGCGTCTCAGCTTGGATTTCGGCTTTGACCCATTTGCGGATGCTTAGCGAGCAAACCTCGGTGCCTGAAAACTGCTCTCTCAATGGGCTACGGGCGCGCGCAGGTAGCGCCGCTAAGCTTCACCTGCTCGGTCGCCAGGATGGCGAGCAACCCGGGAAATCGTTGGTCGATATCGACTCGGCGCAGCACCGCCGCCCGGCTATTGCCGCGATCGATCTGCCTAATAAGCCCGGCACGGCGGAGGACGCGAAAGTGATGCGTGAGCGATGCCTTGCTGATGGGAAGGTTGAACGACGCGCAGGTTCGTTCGGTGTGGACCGGCAGGCGAGCTAAGGTTGCCACCACCTGACGACGCATGGGATCGGCAAGCGCCGACAATACGTCTCCAAGCTCAATCTCCGCGTATTCCGGATGCCCATGTTCGTCTCTCATCATGTTCCGCAGGTAAGGCTTTCATCTTACCATACAATGGATTAGGTAAGGCTTCGTCCATACCATAGGAGGCGGCCATGTCCAACGACGCACTGATGTTGCTTTTGCCCGACGAGGGGGAAGACGGTCCCTATGCTTTGGTCGGCACCGCACGGGCGAAGCCCGGCCTTGCTGATGCCTTGGAGCAGCGTCTGGTGTCGATGGTTGTACCAACCCGCAAGGAGCCGGGTTCACTCGCGTATCATGTGCATCGCAATCGAGCCGACCGCTCTCTATTTGTATTCTATGAAGCGTGGGAATCGGTTGATGATTTGAGGCGGCACTTCGAAGAACCGCACGTGTCCTCGTTCCTTGAGGACCGACTCCGCTACCTTGATGGCGATCTCGACATCACATGGTTGCGCATGTCCAGTCCGTTTGATGCCGTTTGAGAACTGTCAGCCGCACAGCAGGCGACCCATACGGCGCAACCCGCTACGATGTGACTCGCCCATCGAGTCGAATTTTGAGAATGCCGTCGTGAAACCTATCCATGCCGTCCTCTGGGCCGCCGCCCTGCTGCTTCCCGGCTACGGCGCCCACGCCGCGCCGACGGCGTGCCCCGAGCATTTCGCCGGCGGGCAGGCGCCCGACCTGGCTAACCCGCGGCTCGCTCCCGGCACGCGCGCCTTATGCTATCAAGCTTTCGCCGTGTTGCACTCCGCCCTCACGCGCACCGCGCTGTATTCAGCCGAGCACCTGACCGCGGACCGCATCGAGGCCGCCCGCGCCACCCCCCGCACCGGCGACTTCCATCCGGACCCGGCCCTGCCGCCCAATGAGCGGGCGGAGCTTGCCGACTATGCCCGCAGCGGCTTCGACCGCGGCCACCTGGCGCCCAGCGGCGACATGCCGGACCCGGACGCGCAGCAGGAAAGCTTCACCCTCGCCAACATGGTCCCCCAGGCACCGAAGCTGAACCGCGGCGTGTGGGAAGGGATCGAAAGCGCCGTCCGCACCTTGGCGCAGCGCCGGGGCGAGCTGTACGTCGTGACCGGCCCGATCTTCAAGGGCGGCGAGCTTGCAACGGTTGGCCGCGTCGTCGTGCCGACATACGTGTTCAAGGCCGTGCTGGACCCGCGCAGCCGCAGCGCCGCCGCCTACGTGGCGGAGAACACGGAGGAGGCGGCGTGGACGGCGATCAGCATCGCGCAACTGACCCGGCTCATCGGGATCAACGTGTTCCCGGCCCTCCCGCCGGGTGGGCGCACTGCCACCCTGCGCTTGCCGGAGCCGACGCCGCACGGCTCTGCCGGGGGCCAGTCCTACCCCAAACGCAGCAGGATGCCGTGATGCCGGACATGACTCCTTTCGCCGACGACAGCGCGGCCACCGAGATCGGCGACCTCAAGATGGAGAACGGGCGCGACCGCATCGCCTGCTACGGCAGCCTGGACCTGACGCGGGACAAGGCCGGGCTGGCGCTGGCCCGGCAACTGCACGCCGTGCTGGCCGCCGTGGTGCAGGCGTTGGAAGGGGACGCGAGCCTGCCGGACACGATCCCGCCGCCGAAGAAGCGCGGGACGACCAAGAACCCGTTTTAGCGCGGGAAGCGGGCGTGATAGAGGCGCATGGGGCGGCGGACCGGGTTGCGGCCCTCGACTGGCCCGGGATCGCCGACGCCCTGGACCAGCACGGCTACGCCACGACCCCGCCGCTGCTGACCGCGGCGGAATGCCGCACCCTGATCGCAGGTTACGACGACGCCGACCGCTTCCGCAGCCGGGTGGTGATGGCCCGGCACGGCTACGGCCGGGGCGAGTACCAGTACTACGCCTATCCCCTGCCGACGCTCATCGACGGCCTGCGAACCGCGCTGTATCCGGCGCTGGCAGGCATCGCGAACCGCTGGGGCGCGGCGCTGGGCATGGCGGGGTTCCCGGCGGACCACCCGGGCTTCCTGGCGCGCTGCCATGCCGCCGGGCAGTCGCGGCCCACGCCGCTGCTGCTGCGCTACGGACCCGGCGACTACAACTGCCTGCACCAAGACCTCTACGGCGACCTGCACTTCCCCTTGCAGGCCGCCATCCTGCTCAGCCGCCCCGGCGAGGACTTCACCGGCGGCGAGTTCGTCCTGACCGAGCAGCGCCCCCGTATGCAGTCACGCGCCGAGGTCGTCACGCTCCGTCAAGGCGAAGCCGTCGTGTTCGCGACCAATCAGCGGCCCGTGGCCGGCACGCGCGGCACCTACCGCGTGGCGATGCGCCATGGCGTCAGCCGGCTGCACGCGGGCCATCGCCACACGCTGGGCATCATCTTCCACGACGCCCAGTAGCGGTTCTAAGCCTTCTTGGCCTTCCCCTTCGCGGCGGGCTTGGCCGGCTTGACGGCGGGCGCGGCCGGGTTCATGGCGTCCTTGACCTGCTTGGCCGGCGTGAAGCCGAGCTTCTTGGACGCGGCGATCTGGATCGTCTCGCCCGTGGCGGGGTTGCGGCCCTGGCGCGCTTCGCGCTCGGCCACCTTGAACTTGCCGAAGCCCGGCAGCGAAACCTCCTCGCCCTTGCTGGCGGCCTGGACGATGGCGGCGAACACGGCCTCCACCACCTGCTTGGCCTGCGACTTGTTCATTTCGTGGCCGGACGCGATGTGCTCGGCGAGTTCGGCGGTGTTCATGTTGGAGCCTCCAGAGTGAGCCTTCCGCCATAGCAGCGGAATCGCGCGTTGTGGAAGGGGTCTGTGCGCCCGATTCATGCGGACGGCTCGGTTGATCGCTGATGGGTTGCACCCATCCTACGGGAACCATGCCGTAGGATGGGTGCAACCCATCAGCCGCACACGGGTCGGTCAATGATGCCGCCTGTGTCAATCCGATCTGAACCGGCTGAGCAGCCGCCGCCACCGCGCCGGGTCCTCGTCGGCCTCCGACGCGCCGCCGCGGCTGGAAAGCTGCTCGACCAAGCGGCTGGCGATCAGCCCGCGGTGGCCGCGCTCCCAATGGTCGGCGTCGCCGTCCCCGGCCGTCCAGCCCGGCACGGGCAGCAGCAGGTAGCGGGCCAGCCCGTCCAGCAGCGGCTCGTAGGTCGCCCGCAGCGCGGCCAGCGTTTCCTCGGCTTGCGGCCTGCTGGTCCAGCCCACGCCGGCGTCGGCGAACACCGCCATGAGCTGGGCAAAGGCGGCGGGGTCCAAGCGGTCGCCGCCGTTGTAGCGGGACGGCTGGATTTGGAACGACCGCGCCATCTCCACCAGGACCTGCCGGGCCATGGTGAAGGTCATGCGCGCTTGCAGCGGCCGGATCGCCTCCACCCCCACCAGCACCAGCGCGCAGGTGTCCATCACGCAGGCCATGGCGGCAAGCCAGGACTGGTTGTCGTGCTGGCTGCGGTAATAGGCGAGCATGGGGTAGGACAGGTGGCTTTCCAGCAGGTCCGACCCCCAGATTTCCCACTCGCGCAGCAGTTCGTCGAGCTTGTCGAGGCCGTCCGCCTCCGCGTGCCGGGCCAGCATGGTGCCGGCGGTGGGCGGCGACCCGGCGCGCCCGTCGAGCTGGATGACATGCGCTTCCCGCCGGGAAAACAGTTGGTAAAGCACCGGCAGGTAGCCGATGACCACGGCGATGAAGCCGAGGCCGGTGCCGGCCTCGAACACGGCGACCAGGCGCGCGCCGGCAGTGTGCGGCACCACGTCGCCGTAGCCCAGGGTGAAAAAGGTGACGCCGCTCATGTAAGCCTGCTCGGAGAAGGCCGAGGCCCCGCTGCCGGGCGCTGGGCCGGGCGGCTGCAGGGACCATTCGATCAGCGCGAAGGCCAGGATCAGTGCCGTCGCCCAAAGCACGAACAGCAGCACCATGGACAGCGCGCCGAACACGCTGAGGAACCGCTCACGCCGAGTGCCGGCCGGCAGCCGGACGCCCAGCCACGACCACACGCTCCAAGCGGTGCGGAAATACACCCGCATGAACCGCAGGCTGCGCTGCACCCGGCGGGGCAGCAGCATGACCTCGAACGCATCCTGCAAGACGACCAGCAGCAGCGCGATGCCGGCCAGCGTCGCCAGGATGGAGGTCAAGGCGCCGCGTCCGGCGGCGCGCGGTCCAGCAGGCGGTAGCCGACGCCGGGTTCCGTGAGGAGCAGCCGGGCCGCCGCCGGGCCGAGCTTTTGCCGCAGGTGGCCGACATACACCCGGAGATACTGCACGTCCTGCCCGTGCGCCGGACCCCAAACCGCGTTCAGCAGATGCCGATGGGTCAGCACCTTGCCGGAATGCCGCGCCAGCAGCGCCAGCAGGTCGTATTCGCGCGGGCTGAGCTGCACCGGTGCGCCCGACGCGCTCACGACCCGGCGCGCCATGTCCACCTTGAGGCCGCCGGCCTCGAACACCTCGCTTGCCGCCGTGCCGGGGTGGGCGTGGCGCAGCGCCGCGCGGATGCGGGCCAGCAGTTCATCGAGGCCGAACGGCTTTTCCACGTAGTCGTCGGCGCCGTTGTCCAGGGCGGCGACCTTGCCGGCCTCCTCGTCGCGCGCCGACAGGACCACCACCGGCACCTGGCTCGCGGCGCGGAGCTGCAGCAGCGCGTCCTGCCCGTCCATGTCCGGCAGGCCGAGGTCCAGCAGCACCAGCGCGGGCGGACGCGCCCGGGCCATCGCGAGGCCGTCCGCGGCGGTGTCGGCACGCTCCACGCCGTAGCCGGACGCTTCCAGCGCCGGGCGCAGGAAGCGATGGATTTGCGGCTCGTCGTCGATGACCAGAATACGTGTGCGCTGCAAATGAAGGGTCCAAGCGTCAGGCCGCGGATGCAGCAGAAAGCCGCAGGACCACAATGGTTCCGGGCGAGCCGTCCCGCGCGGCGTCCGGGCGCGGGCTGACGGCCTGGATGCTGCCGCCCATCGCCTCCATCATGCCGCGGGCGATGGCCAAGCCCAGCCCGGTGCCCGGCGCCGTCCGGTCGCCGCGCCGGGCGCGGTAGAAGCTGTCGAACACGTGCGGCAGGTCGTCGGCCGGGATGCCGATGCCCTCGTCGGAGATTTCCAGGCTGACCTGCCCGCCGCCGGCCGCGCCGCGTATGCGCACGTCGGAGCCGAGCGGCGAGTAGCGCACCGCGTTGTCGAGCACGTTGACCAGCACCTGCTCCAAGAGCGCCGGGTCGGCCTGCACCGCCGGCAGGCCCTCCGGCACGTTCACCAGGACGTGCCCGGCGTCCGGCACCCGGGCAATGGCGGCGTCGATCAGCTCCAGGGCTTGCACCGGCTGCAGGCGCGGCGCCACCTGGCCGCTTTCCAGCCGGGTCAGGTCCATGATGTTGGCCAGGAAGCGCGTCATCCGCGCCGCGTCCTCCTTGATGGAGGCCAGCAGGTCCGCGCGGGTTTCGGGCACCAGGCGGTCCCAGGCCGTGCCCAGCGTCTCGGCCGCGCCACGGATTCCGGTCAACGGCGTGCGCAGGTCATGGCTGAGCGAGTTCAGCAGGGCGGTGCGCAGCTTCTGCGTTTCTTCCATCGCGGCGGCGCGGGCGGCCTCGTTGGCGAGCTTGACCCGTTCCAGCGCGACGGCGGCTTGGTCGGCCAGCGTCGCAAGCGTCTGCGCCGCCGTCGCGTCGAACCGCCCGCCCTCCATGTGCACGCCCAGCACGCCCAGCAGCCCGCGCACCGTCCGCATCGGCAGGAACCGCCACTCGGCGGAGGGCAGGGTGGCGGTGCCGCGCCCGGTCGCTTCCTGCCGCTCGCTGCACCAGCGCGCCGCCGCCCAGCTTCCGTCGTCGAGCGCCAAAGCGGCATTGGACGGCGGCTCGGCGGCGCGGATGGCGAGGTCCGCGCCCACCCCGGTCAGCACCACCGCGCGCCCGGCAGCGCCCGCGGCCTGCCGGGCGATCTCCGCCATCAAGTCGGGTTCGGTGGTCGGCTCGCCCAGGGACCGGCTGAACGCGCCGATGCGGCGGAGGCCCTCGATCCGGGCCTGGCCGGCTTGTGCCTCCGCCCGCACCCGGCTGGCGAGGCTCCCAGTCAGCGCGGCGACCAGGATGAACACGGCGAGCGCGATGCCGTCCCGGGCGTTGCCGATGGTGACGGAGTAGAGCGGCGAGATGAAGAAGAAGTCCCAGGCGAGAAAGCCGCAGGCCGCCGCGAACAGCGCGACGCGCAGGCCGAACGCGCTGGCGGCGCCGACCACGGCGGCCAGGTAGATCATGCCCATCGCCTCGGGCGGGATGCGGGCGCCCAGCAGGGTGCCGCCGCCGGTGATGGCGGCGACCAGCGCCGCCGTGCCGCCCCACGCCAGCCAGCCTTGCGGCACCGGCGGCAAGCGGTGCCGGGCGGCTGCGCCGGAAGACGGTACGACGTGCAGCGCAAGGGCCGGCGCGCGGACCAGCAGTTGCGCCGCCAGCGTGCGCCCCAACGTGCGCCGCCACGGCGACGGGCGGCTCCGGCCGATGACCAACTGCGTCACGTTGCGGCGCCCGGCCAGTTCCAGCGCGACCGCCACCAAGTCCGGACCGGCCCGCGTTTCAACCTCCGCGCCGAGCTGGGCGGCCAGCGACAGGGCGGCGCTGGCGTCGGTCGGGCGGTGGCTGCGCTCGATGTGCAGGGCGATCCAGGGGGCGTGCAACGCGTCGGCCAGGCGCTTGGCCTGGCGCACCACGGCCACCGCGCCGGCGTCGCCGCCCACCAGCGCCAGCACGCGCTCGCTCGCCGGCCACGGGCCGCTGATGGCGTTGCGGCGCATGTAGTCGCGCACGTCCTCATCGACGTGCGCCGCCACCCGGCGCAGCGCGATCTCCCGCAGCGCCGCGAGGTTGCCACCCTTGAAGAACCCGTCCAACGCCCGCCGGGCCACGTCCGGGCGGTAGATGCGGCCTTCCCGCAGCCGGGCTTGCAGCTCGGCGGGCGGGATGTCCACCAGCTCGACCTCCTCCGCGCCTTCCAACACGTGGTCCGGCAGGGTTTCGGACACGCGCACGCCGGTGATGCGGGCGACGGCCTCGTTGAGGCTTTCCAGGTGCTGGACGTTCAGCGTGGCCCAAACGGGGATGCCGGCGTCCAGCAGGTCCTGCACGTCCTCCCACCGTTTGGCGTGGCGGCTGCCGGGCGCGTTGGTGTGGGCAAGCTCGTCCACCAGCAGCAGGCCGGGCTTTCGTGCAAGCGCCGCGTCCACGTCGAATTCCTGCAAGACCTGGCCGCGGTAGGGCACCTCCCGGTAGGGCAGGATGGGCAGGCTGTCGATCTGCGCCGCGGTTTCCGCCCGGCCGTGCGTTTCGACGACGCCGATCAGCACGTCCGTGCCGCCGTCCCGCACGCGGCGGGCGGCGGACAGCATTTCATAGGTCTTGCCGACGCCGGGCGCCGCGCCCAGGAACACCTTGAGGCGCGCCCGCCCTTCCCGGGCGGCGGCGGCAACCAGCGCGTCGGGATCGGGGCGGGCGTCGTCCATGCCTCTCAATACATTACGAGGCGGGCTTGCCGTCCAGCGTTTGCGCGTCCAGTGCCATGTTCAGCGCCAGCACGTTGACCCGCGGCTCGCCGATCAGGCCGAGCAGCCGGCCCTCGGTGTGCGCCGCCACCAACGCGCGCACCCGGTCCTCCGGCACCGACCGCGCGGCGGCAACGCGGGCCACCTGCCGGGCCGCGGTTTCCGGCGAGATGTGCGGGTCGAGGCCGGAGGCCGAGGTGGTCAGCATGTCGCCCGGCACCGGCTTGGCGCCGGCCTTGCCGACATCCTCCGTCACGCGGTCGATCAGCGTCTTCGAGGTCGGCCCGGCGTTCGAGCCGGACGAGTTCGCCCCGTTGTAGGGCGCGGGCACCGTCTTGGTCGCGTCGGCCGGGTCCGGAGTCGAGGTCGCGGACGGGCGGCCCTGGAAGTACTTGTCCTCCGTGAAGGCTTGGCCGAGCAGGGCGGAGCCGACCACCTTGCCGTCCCGCTCGATCAGCGAACCGCCGGCTTGCTGCGGGAAGGCGGCACCGGCAATGCCGACGAACGCCAAGGGAAAGGCCAGGCCGGTCAAGGCGGTGAACAGCACGACCAGGACGACCGCGGGGCGAAGATGCTGCATGGCGTCACGCAAATCCCAAAAGGGTCAAGATCACGTCGATCAGCTTGATGCCGACGAACGGGGCAACGAGGCCGCCCAGGCCATAGACCAACAGGTTGCGGCGCAGCAGCGCCGCCGCCCCGATGGGCTGGAACTTCACGCCGCGCAGCGCCAGCGGCACCAGGGCCACGATGATCAGCGCGTTGAAGATCACCGCCGACAGGATGGCGCTCTGCGGCGAATGCAGACGCATCACGTTGAGCGCGCCCAGCTCCGGGTAGGTCGCGACGAAGATCGCGGGCAGGATCGCGAAATACTTGCTCACGTCGTTGGCGATGCTGAACGTGGTGAGCGAGCCGCGGGTGATGAGCAACTGCTTGCCGATCTCCACGATCTCGATCAGCTTGGTGGGGTCGCTGTCGAGATCGACCATGTTGCCGGCTTCCCGCGCGGCTTGGGTGCCGGTCTGCATGGCCACGCCCACGTCGGCCTGGGCCAAAGCCGGGGCGTCGTTGGTGCCGTCGCCGCACATGGCGACCAGCCGGCCTTCCGACTGGACCTTGCGGATGTAGTCCAGCTTGTCCTGCGGGGTCGCCTGCGCCAGGAAGTCGTCCACCCCGGCCTCGGTCGCGATGGCCGCGGCCGTCACCTTGTTGTCGCCGGTGATCATCACCGTGCGGATGCCCATCTGGCGCAGGGCGGCGAACCGCTCGCGGATGCCGGGCTTCACGATGTCCTTGAGTTCGATCACGCCTTGCAGCCGGCCATCCACCGCGACGGCGAGCGGCGTGCCGCCGGAGCGCGCGATGCGGTCCACCGCCTCCGTGAACGCCTGGGGCGCAGGCCCGCCGGTCAGCGCCAGCACGCTCTCCACCGCGCCCTTGCGCCAGGACCGGCCCCCGGCGTCCAGGCCGCTGACCCGGGTGTTTGCGGTGAACGGCACCACGGTGGCACCCTCCGGCGCCTCGTGCGTCACCCCGAAGCGGTCCCGGGCGAAGGACAGGATGGAGCGCCCTTCCGGCGTGTCGTCGCCCAGCGAGGCGAGCACCACGGAGGAGGCCAAGGCGCGCTCCTCCACGCCCGGCACCGGCGAGAAGCCGGCGGCGGCGCGGTTGCCGAAGGTGATGGTGCCGGTCTTGTCGAGCAGCAGCGTGTCCACGTCGCCCGCCGCCTCCACCGCGCGCCCGGAGGTCGCGACCACGTTGAAGCGGATCAGCCGGTCCATGCCGGCGATGCCGATGGCGGACAAGAGGCCGCCGATGGTGGTGGGGATCAGCGTCACGAACAGCGCCACCAGCACCGGCACGGCCAGGTCGGTGCCGGAATACTTGGCCAAGCCCACCAAAGTCACCACCGCGATCAGGAAGATGATGGTCAGGCCCGCCAGCAGGATGTCGAGCGCGATCTCGTTCGGCGTCTTGCGCCGCTGCGCCCCTTCCACGAGGGCGATCATGCGGTCGATGAAGGTGTTGCCGGGGTCGGCGGTGATGCGGACCACCAGCCAGTCGCTGACCACCTGGGTGCCGCCAGTGACGGCGCTGCGGTCGCCGCCGGCCTCGCGGATCACCGGGGCGCTCTCGCCGGTGATGGCGCTCTCGTTGACGCTGGCCACGCCTTCCACGATCTCGCCGTCGGACGGGATCAGGTCGCCGGTCTCCACCAGCACGAGGTCGCCGCTGCGCAGGTCGGGGGCGGGCACGTTGGTGGTTTGGCCGCGGTTGGCGCCGACCAGGCGCTTGGCCATGGTGTCGCTGCGGGCGCGGCGCAGGCTTTCGGCCCGGGCGCGCCCGCGGCCCTCGGCCACCGCTTCCGCAAACGTCGCGAACAGCACGGTGAGCCACAGCCACGCGGCGATGGCGAGCGCGAAGCCCGCCGGCTGCCCGGTGGCCAGGTTGCGGATCGCCAGCACGGTGACAAGGATCGAGACGATCTCGGTCACGAAGATGACGGGGTTGCGGATCAGCCGGGCCGGGTTGAGCTTGACAAAGGCGTCCCCGGCCGCGCGGGCGAGGATACCGCCGTCGAACAGCGCGATGGACTCAGCGTTTTGTGCCACGATAAGGTTGTCCTTAGAAGGTCTTGCCGGCGAGCATCGAGTAATGCTCCGCGAGCGGCCCGAGCGACAGCGCGGGCAGGAATTGCAATCCGCCCAGGATCAGGATGACGCCGATCAGCAGGCCGATGAACAATGGCCCGTGCGTCGGGAAGGTGCCGGCGCTGGGCGGCAGCTTCGGCTTGGCCGCGAGCGACCCGGCAATCGCCAGCACCGGCACCAGGAAGGCGAACCGCCCCAGCAACATGCAGGCGCCCAAGCCGTAGTCCAGCAGCGCCGTGTCCGCCGTCAGCCCGGCGAACGCGCTGCCGTTGTTGCCGGTCGCCGAGCTGAACGCATACAGCATCTCGCTCAACCCATGCGGACCCGCGTTGGCCAGCGACGACACGCCGTCCGGCAGCACGAGGCACAGCGCGGCGCCGCCCAGGATGCACAAGGGCAGGATCAGCACGGCCAGCATGGCGAGCTTGATCTCCCGCGCCTGCACCTTCTTGCCCAAGTACTCCGGCGTGCGGCCCACCATCAGCCCGGCCACGAACACCGCCAGCAGCGCGAACACCAGGATGCCATACAGGCCCGACCCGACGCCGCCGGGCACGACCTCGCCCAACTGGATCAGGAACAGCGGCACCATGCCGCCCAGCGGGGTGAAGCTGTCGTGCATGGCGTTCACGGCGCCGGTGGAGGTCGCGGTGGTGGTGGTCGCGAACATCGACGACATGGCGGTGCCGAAGCGGACCTCCTTGCCTTCCATGTTGCCCATGGAGGGGTCGATGCCGGCGGCGGTCAGCAGCGGGTTGCTGGCCCCCTCGGCCGCGTAGCAGGCGACGATGGCGCTGACCATGAGGATCGCCATCACCCACATCAGGGCGAAGCCTTGGCGCCGGTCCCGCACGATGTGGCCAAACGCGACCGCGAGCGCGAAGGGGATCACGATCTCCGACCAGATTTCCACCATGTTGGTGAGCGCGGTCGGGTTCTCGAACGGATGGGCGGAGTTCGCGTTGAAGAAGCCGCCGCCGTTGGTGCCCAGCAGCTTGATCGCTTCCTGGAACGCCACGGGGCCGAGGGCGATGGTCTGCTTGGCGCCCTCCAGCGTCGTCGCGTCCACGTAGCCGGCCATCGTCTGCGGCACGCCGGAGGCGATCAGGAACACGGTGTAAACCAGCACGATCGGCAGCAGCAGATAGAGCGTGACCCGAGTCAGATCGACCCAGAAGTTGCCGAGTTCCTTGACGCCTCCCGCCACGAACGCGCGGGAAATGGCGACGGCGGCGGCGATGCCCGTCGCGGCCGACAGGAAGTTGTGCACCGTCAGCCCCCACATCTGGCTGCCGTACGACATCGTGGTCTCGCCGACGTAGGCCTGCCAGTTGGTGTTGGTGACGAAGCTGATGGCCGTGTTGAACGCGAGCTGCGTGGACAGCGGCGACTGGCCCTGCGGGTTGAACGGCAACCTGTCCTGGAAGCGCAGCATCAGGAACAGGAGGAGGAAATGCACCGCCTGCAGCACGATCAGCGCGGTGGCGTAGGTGAGCCAGCCCATGCCGCGCGAGGCGTCCACCCCGGCCATGCCGTAGAAGCCGCGCTCGACGGGTCCGAGCACGGGGGACAAGAAAGTGCGCTCCCCCTGCACCACCCGGGCGATGTAGCCTCCCAGCGGCACGGCGCACAGGAACACGAGCGCCAGCACGAGCGCGATCTGCGCCCAGCCGATCAATGTCATGTCGGGATGTCCTAGAAGTCTTCGGGGCGCACCAGCGCCCAAACCAGGTAGATCAGCAGCCCGGCCGAAACCGCGCCGCCAAGGAGGAGGTCGAGCATGGGATCAGATCCGCTCGCACAGCGCCGCGTAGGCCGCCATGAGCAGGATGCCGCCCGTGCCGAGCACGGCGACGAGGATGTCAGCCATCATTGCACCTTTCAGAGTTCTTGACCTTGAGATGAGCCGTGACCCCAACAAGGCTCAATCATTTTTTGGACGGCAAAGCGTAAAGGCGGCATAAAAGCCGCCGCACTTACCGAAGCGCCACGATCTCCACCCGGCGGTTGGCCGGGCTGCGCAGGTTGTAGGCGTCGAACGGCTGCAATGGGCCGAAGCCCTGGGGGCGCATCCGCTCCCGCGGCACGCCGCGAACCGCAAGGTAGTCCACCACGGCGGCGGCGCGGAGGGTGGACAGGCCGATGTTGTAGCCGAGGCGGCCGGAGATGTCGGTGTGGCCGTTGATCTCGAACACGAGGCCGCCAAGCTGCGGGTCGTTCAGCGCGACGGCCGTGTTGTCGAGCAGGGCGTAGCTGTCCGGCCGGATGCGGTAGCTGTCGAAATCGAAGTTCACCGCGCTGATGATCCGCCGCTCAAAGGCCGGGCCGGCCCCGTAGGCGCCCGGCTGCGGAACCGGGGCGCAGGCGGCCAGCGCGCCGAGCAACGCGAGAACCGGCAGAAGGAGCTTAACGGGGTGCGAGCGCATCGACGATCTCCTGAGGGCTGGGTGTCCGGCCGCGCAGGTCGGTGGCGGGTCCGCGCGGCTCGCGCAGGCCGAGCCGGCGCTCGGCGCCGCGTGGGTCGGGCGGCATCTGGTCGCGCAGCTCGCGGGTTTGCGGGTCGAGCGGCAGGGTCTGGGCCAGGCGCTCCGCGTCGGGGTTGCCGGCCTGCGGGGCGGCCGGCCGGGGCGTGGAGGAGGGGGGCCGGGGGGCATAGGACGGCGGCGCATAGGCGGGCGGCGCGTAAGCGGGCGGGCTGGTCGGCAGCAGCGGCCCGGAGTTCTTCTGCGCCCAAGCCGGAACCGCAATGCCGAGCGCCACAACACCCAGAATGCCCAAACGCGCCATGGCGACGCCTCCTCCAAAAACATGCTGCCATCCTGCAAGCAGAACGCGGAAGCGGCAAGCGAAACTAAAGCTGCGGCTGCACCTTGCTTATATCGTTTGTTGACCGTCATAGTGTTCCCACTGCGACGGCATGAGGCTGCAACGGCGATGGCTCCACGCTTTATCGGCAAGACCTCGCTGGCCGGGCTGCATCCGGTGCAATGGGACGGGCAGCCCGTGCTGGCCGCCCATTCCCGCCTGCGCGACCTGCTGCTGTCCCGGGCCGGCCCGGCGGCGGCCGGGCTGTTCGCCGAGCCGGTCGTCACCTGGCCCGGCGCCGACGCGCCCGGCAGCGTGTCCCCCGGCAGCGTATCCTGGTACAGCGACGCGCCCGGCGATGCGGAGCCGCTCGCCGGCTTGCCCGCCGACCGGCGCGCGGCGGCGGACGTGCGGCTCCGCGGCGTGCTGCGCCAACTCGGCCCGCTGCTGGCCGACCCGGAGGCCGGGCCGCTGCTGCGCCGCGCCCTGGCGCTCGGCACTCGGCACGGCCTGCTGGTCGTGGGCGGGGCGCCCGTGCTGACGGAATGGGGCCTGGTGGCGTCCGATGCCGCCGGGCCGGAGGGCACGGCCCGCGCCGCGGCCTGGATCGAGGACTACGCGGACGCGCCGGCGCCCCCGCCCGCTGCCGCGGCGCCGGCGTCTGCCCCCTCCGCCCCGCCGCCCCGGGCCGTCCCGATGCCCGCGCCGGCGGCGCGTCCAGCCTGGGATTGGGCGCTGGTCCCCGCGGCAATCGTGGTGGCGGCGCTGTTCGGGGGCATGGGGCTATACCTCGGCGCCCGCATGGTGGCCGCCCGCGTGGCGGCGCGGCCGAGTTCGGTCGCCCTGTTGGACGAGCAGGCCACGCGCGACGCGACCGACCGGCAGCGCGAGCAGAACGCCGCCCTTGAAAAAGAGATCGAAGCCCGCCGCCGCCTGCTCGCCGGCAACGTTTGCGTGGCGGACCCGGCGCAACTGCCCCGGCTCGGCCCGGACCGCGCCGCCGCCGTGCCGCCCGCCGCGGTGGCGCCGTCCCCGGGCGGCCCGGCGTTCCAGGGCACGCTGGCGGAGCTGCTGACCCAGGCCGTCGTGCTGATCATCGCGCCCGGACGCGGCCCGGACGACGGGGCGTCGACCGGCAGCGGCTTCTTCGTGACGCCGGACCTGATCGCCACCAACCGCCACGTGATCGAGGACGCCGACCCCGACGGGATCGCCGTCACCAGCAAGAAGCTCGGCCGCGTCACCCGGGCGCGCGTGGTGGCGCAAACGCCCGACGCGGAGATCGGCAACCCCGACATCGCGCTGCTGCGGGTAGAAAGCGCCCCCGGCGTCCAGCCGCTGGCGTTCAGCACGGTGGCCGCGCCGCTGGACGCGGTGATCGCGGCGGGGTTCCCGGGCTTGCTGATGGAGTCCGACGAGGCGTTCGCCCGGCTGCGGCGCGGCGACCTGTCCGCCGTGCCGGAGGTGATTCTGACGGACGGGAAGATCAACGCGATCCAGTCGGCGCCGGGCGGCATGAGGATCATGCCGCACAGCGCCGCCGTGTCGGGCGGCAACAGCGGCGGGCCGCTGACGGATGCGTGCGGCCGGGTGCTGGGCATCAACACGTTCATCACGGCGAACCGGGAGCAGGTGGCGCACGCGAACTACGCGCAGAAGTCGGACGGGATCGTGGCGTTCCTCCGGCAGAACGGCGCGGAAGTTGCGGACCTTTCCGGCCCCTGCACGCCGGGCACGCCGCCGCCGGCAGCGCCTGCCCCGCCTGCGCCCGCGGCCCCCGCGCCGCGCTGACCCGGCATGGCCAGCCTTCCCATCGCCACGACCCGTTTGCGGGACCTACAGCCGCTGGCGGCGGCCGGGCAGACCGGGATCGAGGCTTGGGGCACCCTGCACGCGCTGCTGCTGCGGGAGCTGTCGCCCGCCCACGCGGCGCTGCTGGCGGAGCCGGTCGCCAACGAGGCGCGGGGCGAGGTCGATTGGTATGCCGAGGGCGACGGCCCCGCCGCCCGGCTACAGGATTTGCCGGAGCCGGAGCGCGCCGTGGCGCAGGCGCGGCTGGACGAGCTGGCCGGCGACATCGGGGCGCTCGCGGCCCGGCTGGGCGGCAGCCGCGCGGAGGGCGACCGCTTCCTGTCGGACATGCTGGGCCTGGCGCTGCGCTTGCCGGACGAGAGCAGCGTGCATGTGCTGGGCAGGCAGCCGGTGCTGGTGGGGTGGGGGCACGTGCGGAGCGGCGGGCGCGGCGGCGCGGCCGTGCTCACTGGGCGGACGGCGCCCCCCGCGGCGCAGGCCGCCGCGATCCTGCCGCCCCCGCCATCGCCCTACGCCGCGGCTGCGCCCCGGCGCTGGCTGTGGGGTGCACTCGGCGCGTCCCTTTTGGCGCCGTTGCTGGCGGCGCTGCTGCTGTGGCGCGACCCGTTCGGCTGGTTCGCGGTCGATCCGCCGCAATGCCGGCTGGAGCCGGGCCAGCTCGGCTTGGCGGAGGGCTTGCAGGAGGAGGTGGCGCGCGAAGGGGTGCTGCGGGCGGAGCTGGCCCGGCTCGCCGCCGACGCCGGGCAGCGCCGGCTGATGTGCCCGCCCACGCCGGCGCCGGCGCCCGCCGCCGCACCCGTGCCGCCCTCCCCCGACGCCGAGCGGGCGCAGCGGCAAGGGGCGCAGGCCGGCAAGCTGCAAGTCATCCTGGCATGGGACGACCGCAACGACCTCGACCTGCATGTGGTGTGCCCGGACGGCGTGGACATCAACTACATCCGGCGGCGGGCCTGCGGCGGCACGCTGGATGTGGACGCGAACGGCGACGTGCGCCGCTTGACGCCCAGCGCGGTGGAGAACGTGTATTTCACCGATCCGCGGCCCGGGCGCTACCGGATCGTGGTCGATCCCTACGGCATGAGGGAGCGCGCGGCGTCGCCGTTCCGCGTCACGGTCCGGCGCGACGGCCAGCCGGACCGGGTGACGACCGGCACCGCGCAGAACGGCCGCCGCAACCAGGCCGTGGCCGAGTTCACGGTGGAGCCGCCATGATCCGCTTGGTTGAAGCCGCGCCCGGCGATTTGCGCTCCCTGCTGCCGCCGGGCGCGCAGGAAGACCTGCCGCCGGGCCGGGACCTTTCGGCGTGGCACGCGGCGCTGTCCGAGGAGATCGCGCGGCACCTGTCCCCGGCCCACGCCCTGCTCCTGGCCCGGCCGGAGCGCACAGACGGCGGCACGGCCTGGGTCGCGGACGGCTTGGCGCGGAGCCGCTACGCCGACCTGCCGGCGGAAGGCCGCCGCGCGCTCGATGCCGCGACGGGCGCCATCCTGTCCGACATCCGCCGCCTGGCCGAGAGCGGCGCTGCGCCCGCGGTACGGGAGGCATGGCCGGCGCTGCGCGACATCCCGGACATGGGCCACCTGTTCGCCGTGGATGGCCGGCCGGTGCTGGCGGCGTGGGGCCATGCGGGCGGCGGCGGCGCGGCCGGGCGGCTGGCGCGGCTGGATGACGGCGTGCCGTGGCGGGCCGTGCCGCGCCGGCCCTGGGGCCGCTACGGCGCGGCGCTGGGCGCCTTGGCCGCTTTGGCGCTCGCGGCCGGGCTGCTGCTGCCATGGGCGTCGCCGTGGTTCGTGGACCCGCCGGCCGCGTGCGCCATCGTGCCCGGCCAGCTCGACGCCATGCGCGGGCAGATGGAGTTGGAAAACCGCGGGCAGGAGCTGCGAACCCTGCTGGCGACGCTGACGGAGGAGGTCGGGCGCCGCCAGTTGCAATGCCCCATCCCCGTAGCGCCGCCGCCGGCTCCTCCTCCGGCGCCGCGGGCCGCGCTGCCGCAAAGCCGATGGGGACAGCGCGATGTCAGCCTGCTGCAAGGCTGCTGGAACCTGGTCACGGAAATGTCGCTCCGGCGCGGTGCGGAAGGCCCGGGGGTGGGGCTGCGCAGTTGGCGGATGTGCTTTGACGACCGCGGCGCCGGCCGGCAAACAGCAACGCTTGAGGATGGCCGCTCCTGCGAGGGGCCGCTGGCTGCGACGTTTGAGGGGGATCGCCTGCGTGTCACCGAGTCCCCAAGATGCACCGGCCCGGGCTTGCAGATGGGACACAACGAGCTGCTATGCCGCCGGGTGAGCGACGCCGAAGCGCGATGCCAGGGCCGCAACCCCAACGGCACGACATTCGAGGGCATCTTCAGGCGATGACCCTCCCGAACCGGACACCTTGCGCATGACGCCGCTCATCACGCTGATCCCCAACAGCGGCATCCATTTCTGGGACGTGGACCTGGACGCGGACGCCCTGCCGCGCCAGGCCCGCATCTTCTGGGAGGAACCGCTGGGCGGGCCGCCGGACGAGCACGGCGCGGTCCGCGCCCGGCTGCACGAGCTGCAGCCGGACCCGGACACCGGGCAGCCGGTCGATCCGCTCACCCGCGACGCGCCGCCGACTGAGGAAACCTACCCGGTCAGCGCCCGGCAGGCCGTCGAGATGCACCTCGGCCGCTGGGTGCCGCTCCCATATTTCATGCTGCTGTCGCGCAGCAGCACCGGGCAGGAAGCGCATGAGCGGGGGCCGAGCAACTGGGTACGCGGCCGGCTGGTCGTGCATCCCAGCCCGGCGCCGGGCCGCACCCACCGGTTGACGCTCGCCTTCGACACCGCGCTGCTGCCGCCCAGCGCCGGGCCATACGTGGCGCCGTCCCCCGACGACAGCGTGCGCCAGCAGGAGTTCACCTTTGTCGCCGACCCCGCCGCCAACGCTTGGTTCCTGAACGAAGCCTGGGTGGGCGACTGGCTGCGCGAGATGCTGGTGGAGATGCTGACCGCGGCGCGCGGCGGGCGGAAGCTGCGTCCGGAGGACCTGTCGCGCGGCTGCGAGCACTACGCGCGATATCAGGTCATGCTCGGCCTGCTGGCGGCGACGGACGCGCTGCCGCGGCTGCGGCTGCTGGACGTGGTGTCGGACAACCTGGGCTACCTGCCGGTTTCGGTGGATTTGGTGCTGGACCTCGGCAACGCGCGGACCTGCGGCATTCTGATCGAGGAGCACCCGGGCCAGGGCATGAACCTGTCCGACAGCTACCCGCTGGCGCTGCGCGACCTGTCGCGGGCCGAGTGCGTGCACGGGCGCCCGTTCGACAGCCGGGTCGAGTTCTCCCGCGCGAGCTTCGGGCGCGACGCGGTGAGCCGCCGCTCCGGCCGCGCTTCCGCTTTCGCCTGGCCCAGCCCGGTGCGGATCGGGCCGGAAGCGGTGCGGCTCGCCGGCGCGCGGCTGGGCAACGAGGGATCGACCGGGCTGTCCTCCCCCAAGCGGTATCTGTGGGACACGCGCCCTTCCACCCAGGGCTGGCGGTTCAACGGGCGGGCGCAGGACGGGGTGACGACGGACCCGCCGGTGAGCGGGCCGTTCATGGCGCTGGTGGCGGAGGACGGCAGCGTCTTGCGGCAGCGGCGCGGCCAGCCGGCGGTGCGGGCGCGGTTCAGCCGCTCCAGCGTGTTCACCTTCATGCTGGCGGAAATCCTGCTGCAAGCCCTGAGCCAGATCAACGCGCCCGGCACCCGCGCGCAACGGCGCGACGCGGACAAGCCGCGGCAGTTGCGCAGCCTGTTGCTCACGATGCCGCCGGGAATGCCGGTCGCGGAGCAGCACATCCTGCGCGGGCGGGCGCAGGGGGCGGTATCGCTCGCCTGGGACATGCTGGGCTGGTCCGGCAAGCCGCCGCCGCGCGTGCTGGCCAACCTCGACGAGGCGACGGCGACGCAGATCGTTTGGCTGCACAACGAGGTGACGGAGCGCCTGCAAGGCGACGCCGGGGCGCTGATGGAGCTGGTCGGGCGCGTGCGGCCGGAGGTGGGGGCGGCGCCCAGCCTGCGCGTCGCCAGCATCGACATCGGCGGCGGCACGACGGATTTGATGGTCAGCACCTACGCGATGCAGGGCGGCGACGCGATCCTCCCGCGTCAGGAGTTCCGCGAAAGCTTCAAGATCGCCGGCGATGACGTGCTGGAGCGGATCATCACAACCGTGGCGCTGCCGGCCTTCTCGGCGGCGCTGCGCGATGCCGGGGTTGCCGACCCGCGCGCCATGCTGAACCGGGCGCTGGGCCAGGACCAGGGCGGCCAGTCGGAGCCGGAACGGCACCGGCGGCGGCTGTTCGTGTCCACCGTGCTGGAGCCGCTCGGCATCGCGATCCTCCGCGCCTACGAGGCGGTGGAGGGCCGGGCTACCGGCGAAGTGCTGCGCCGCACGGTGGGCGACATCCTGGGCGCCGACCTGCACCGTTCCGCGCGGGCGACCGAGTACCTGGAGGACGCGGCGACCGCCGCCGGAGCGCAAGGGTTCCGGGTGGCGGAGGTGTTGCTCGCGGTCGGCACGCAGCAGGTCGAGCCGGTGGTCTCCGCGGTGCTCGGCCCGGTCTTGGCCGATTTGTGCGAGGTCGTGTGGACCTATGACTGCGACGTGCTTCTGCTGTCCGGCCGCCCGTCGCGGCTGCGGGTGGTGGGGGATATGGTGCTGGCCAAGGCGCCGGTAGCACCCCACCGCATCGTGGGGATGCACCGCTACCGGGTCGGCGAGAAATACCCGTTCCGCGACGCCGCCAACCGGATCGACGACCCCAAGACCACGGCGGCGGTGGGCGCGGCCTTGTGCGTGCAGGCGGAAGGGCGGCTGCGCAACTTCATGCTGCGCACGGGCCGGCTTTCGATGCGCTCCACGGCCCGTTACATTGGCAAGATGGACAACAACGGCCAGATCCGGGACGAGAACATCGTGCTGCGCCTGGACCTGGACGGGCCGCCGGCGCAGGACGTGTCGTTCAAGATTGCTTTCCAAACCGTGACGCAATTGGGGTTCCGCCAATTGCCCATCGCGCGCTGGACCGCGACGCCGCTCTACGTGATGGAGTTCGCCAACCCCGACGACGCGCACCGCATGGACCTGCCGCTCACCGTCACCGTTGCCCGGCGCGAGATCGACCCGGACGCGGCGGAGGCCGAGATGCAGCGCGAAACCTTCAGCGTGGATGAGGTCACAGATGCGTCCGGCGCGACGCAGCGCAACGGCGACGTGCGGCTGCGCTTGCAGACGCTCGACGACGGGGACGGCTACTGGCGCGACACCGGCCGGCTGGCGATCCCGTGAGCGCCCCCGGCTTGAGCACGGTCGTGGTGGAGCGCGCGGCGCATGTCGCGGCGGCGGCGCGGGACGGCGCGGCGTGGGTGGAGGCGCGGACCCGGCTCAAGGAGGACCCCGCAGCACTCGCCCGCGACTTCCGCCGGTTCGGGCGGCGCGCGGCCCGGCTGCGCGCCGCGGCGGAACGCCCGATGTGCGTCGCGGTGTTCGGCGCGTCGCAGGCCGGCAAGAGCTACCTGGTGTCCTCGCTCGCCAGCCGGCCCGGCAAGGCCCTGGAAGCCACGTATGGCGACCGGCGGCTGAACTTCCTGCAGGACCTCAACCCGCAGGGCGGCAAGGAAAGCACGGGGCTGGTGTCCCGCTTCACGGTGCGCGGCGTTTCGGCGCCCGCGCAAACGCCCGTGCCGGTGCGGCTGATGTCGCAAACGGACATCGTGAAGATCCTGGCCAACGCCTACCTTGAGGACTTCAAGGTCCGCGACCTGCGCCCGCCCAAGCCCGCCGACATCGCCGCCCTGTTCGTGCGGCTGTCGCAGCAGGCGGGCGGCGCTGTGCAGGGCGGTCTTTCGGTGGACGACGTCGAGGAACTGCGCGAGTACTTCGACCTGCACTTCGGCGCCCATCCGATCCTCCGGGAACTCGGCCCCGCCTATTGGGCATATGCCGCGGAGGTGATCCCCCGCCTTTCCCCGGAACTACGGGCGGAGGCCTACGCGCCGCTGTGGAACGGCACGGAGGCTTTTACCCGCGTGGCCCGGCAGTTGACGGGCGCGCTCGCCGCGCTCGGCTTTCCCGAAACGGCCTTCTGTGGCCTCGATGCGCTGCTGCCACGGGAAACCAGCGTGCTGGACGCGGACATGGTGTTCGGCCTGGGGGAAGGGGGCAGCGGCTCCCTGCGTATGGCGGCGGCATCCGGGGCAGGGGCGACCGTGGACCGCTCGGTGGCGGCGGCGCTGATCGCGGAGATCACGGTGCCGCTCGCCGAGCGCCCGTGGGAGTTCTTCGAACATACCGACCTCTTGGACTTCCCCGGCGCGCGGACCCGGGAAGAGATCACCGACCCCGAGGGGTTCCTCGCGCAGCCGGGCCGGCTGGGCCGGGTGTTCCTGCGCGGCAAGGTTGCCTACCTGTTCCAACGCTACAACGCGGAGCAGGAGATCGCGGCCATGCTGCTCTGCGTCGGCCCGTCCAACCAGGACGTGCAAACGCTGCCCAACATGATCGACAACTGGATCAGCCAAACGGTCGGCCCAACGCCCGCGGCCCGCGCCCGGCAGCGCAACAGCCTGTTCCTCGTGCTGACCAAGTTCGACGGCGAGTTCGAGGACAAGGCCGGCGAGGACGTGGCGGGCGGCCAGCGATGGACGGCGCGGATGCAGGCGTCGCTGCTGGACTTCTTCGGCAAGGCGCACGCCTGGCCGCGCGAATGGGCGCCGGGGCGGCCGTTCAGCAACACGTTCTGGCTGCGCAGCACCGCCATCGGCTTCGCGGCGGTGATGGAATACGGTGCGGATGGGGCGGAGGCCGGGGTGTCGCCCCGCGCCGCGGCGGCGGTGGCGAAGCGCCGAACCGCCTATCTCGGCAACCCGTTGATCCAGGCGCACTTCGCCGACCCGGCCCGAGCGTGGGACGCGGCGCTCTCGCCGGGCGACGGCGGCATCGGCACCCTGGCGGAGGCGCTGCGCCCGGTGTGCGACCCCGCGACCAAGGCGGAGCAGGTGTCCGGCCGCGTCGAGGAGTTGGCCGCCGACATGGCGCACCGGTTGCGCCCGTATTTCCACACCGGGGACCTGGCGGCGGAGTTGGCCCGGGCGAAGCGGGACGCCCGCGGCGTGGCCCGCGCGCTCCTGGCCTGCGCGCAGGCGCAGATGTTCGGCCCGCTGCTGCGGCAGATGCAGGTGACGGAGGATTTGGTCAGCTCCGTTTACTGGGAGCTGCAATCGGTGGCGGACGACGCGCCGGCGCCCATCGGCACCGTGGGGGCGCGGCACGACTACCTCAGCGCGCTGGGCGGGCTGCTGGACGACGACGAGCCGGCTGCGCCCACGGCGGCTGCGGCTCCGCGCGACCGCTTCGACCGGTTCGCCGACCTGGCGCTTGCCGAATGGAACCGGCAACTGCTGGCCCTCGCCGACGACCCCGCGACCCCGGCCGCATTCCATCTGCCGCGCGAGCAGGCGGCGACCTTGGTGAACGAGATGATGACCGCCGCCCGCCGCTTGTCGCTGCGCGACCGCATCGCCGGGGATTTGCGGGCACGCGCCAGTTTCCAGCACCGCAACCCCGGCGCCGCGCAGAAGCCGATCATGCTGGTGGAGGCCGGGATCAACGGTTTCGTCCATATGCTGGACTTCGACCGGATGCCGCTCGACCGGCGCCCGCGCCCGGGGGGCAGCGAGCGCCCGGTGTTCGCGCCGCGCCCGCCGGTGGAGGGTCAGCCGGCGCTGGGCGACGCTCCGGCCCCGTATGATTACCAATTCCATGTCGATTGGATCGTGGCCGTGGCCCGGCTGTTCGAGGACAACGTGCAGGACCCCGCGGCGTCCGGCCTCGACATCGAGGCCAACGCCGCGCTCGGCGTTCTGCTGCGCCGGCTGGACCCGACGTGAGCGTGGAGGTCGAGCCGGACCCGGCGCACCCGGCCGGGCACGCGCTGATCCGGGTGCCGGGCGCGGCCGGGGCGGTGGGCGCGCCGGGCTTCCGGGTGCAGCGCGACGCGGGCTGGGGCGATGACAAGCTGGGGCCGAGCGGGTGGCAAAGCAGCGACGCGCTGCTCCTGCCGGACCGGGCGGAGGCCCGCGGGCCGGATTTGCTGCTGCATGTCGGCTGGGGCGTGTGCCGGCATTTGGAGGCCGGGGTTTACGAGGTCTCGGTGCCCGGGGCCGGGCTGGCGCAGGTAGGCGTGTACTGGCCGGACATCGTGCCGCTGCACGCCGGCGGCGGGGAGCCGGTGGTCGCGCCCAGGGCTGCGGCGGCGGCACCGCCTCCTGCCGTGCCGCCGCCCGCGCCTGAGCCGCCGCCGGCGGTGCGGAGAACGGTGTCGGTCGGGCCTGCGTCGGACGACCCGCCTCCGCCCGCCGCGCCGGGCGTGTCCAAGGCGGTGCTCCTTGTGGCTGCCGGCCTCGGGCTGCTGGCGGGCGGCGGCGCGTACTGGTGGGTGAACCGCGCGCCGGCGCCGACAAACGCGGCCTCCGTCGCGCCGCCCCCCGCCGCGCCGCCCGCCGCCCCGGCCCTCGGCGGCCTGTCCGTGCCGGACGTGCTGGCCCAAGCGCCGGACCCGGCCGCCATCGCCGCGGAAGGCGTGCGCCGCTTGAACGGAGACCGCCGCGACGACGGCCTGCTGCTGCTGGAAGCCGCCGCCGACCGCTCCGACCCGGGTGCCGCGGCGGCGCTGGCCCGGCTGTATGACCCCGTGCAGTTCCGTCCGGGCGGCCCGATCCCGCAACCCGACGCGCGCCAGGCCGCGCGCTATTACCGCGATGCGGCCCGCGGCGGCGCGGACGTGGCGGCGGCGCGGGAAGCCCTGCGCCAGAACCTGCAAGCCCGGGTGCAGGCCGGCGACCTCGGCGCCAACCTCAGCCTCAAGGATTTCTGGCCATGATGCTCCGGTTGCTGGCGGCCGTGCTGATCCTGCTGCCATGCCTGGCCTTCGCGCAGGCCGCCCCGCGGACGCCGCTGCTGATCGAGGGCAAGCAGTCGCTGTTTCAGCGCGTGATCGCCCGCCCCGGCGCCACGCTGTCGCCGCGGCCGGACGGGCAGGGGGCGCGTCCGGTGCCGGGCTTCACCGTGTATTACGTTTACGCGAGGCCGCCCGGCGGCGACGCCGCGCGGATCGAGGTCGGGCGCACCGCCGACGGACGGCCCGAGGGCTGGCTGGAAGGGGCCAAGGCCATCGAATGGAAGCACGCCATGATCGCCGCTTTCACCAGCCCCGCCGGACGGCAGCCCGTGCTGTTCCTGCGCACCGAGCGCGAGGAGCGCCTGCTGATGATGGACCGAGAAGCCGGCCAGCGCGCCCAAGCCCTGCGCGCCGCCGCGACCGCGCCCGGCGGCAACCCCGGCCCCGTGATCGCCGTGGAACCCGCGGCGGCCGTCGATTTTTCCCGCAATTTCTACCTGATGCCGATCCTGTCGGCGGAGCGGATCGAGCGCGAGTTCGGCCCGCCGCTCCGTTTGCTCCAAGTCATCTCCGCCCCCGCCGAGCCGCAGCGCCCGCCCGCTGCCCCGGCGCCGCCCGCGCAGTTCAAGGCCGGCGTCGTGTTCGTGCTGGACACCACCATTTCCATGCAGCCCTACATCGACCGCACGCGGGAGGCGATCCGCGGCATCGTGGCCAGCATCGGCAACACGCCGCTGCGCGACAACTTCCGCTTCGGCCTGGTCGGCTACCGGGACAGCCTGGAGGACAGCCCGGGCCTGGAATACAGCACCAAGGTGTTCGGCAAGCCCGATTTCAGCCAGCCCCCCGACCGCATCAACGCCGAGGTCGCGACCGCCCGGGAAGCGTCGGCCAGCTCCAACGGCTTCGACGAGGACCCCATCGCCGGGATCAAAACGGCGCTGGACGAGATCGACTGGTCGCCGATGGCCGGGCGCTTCATCGTGCTGATCACGGACGCCGGCGCGCGCCGGGCGCAGCATCCGCGCAGTCTGACGCACCTGGACATCCCGGAAATCCGCGAGCTGGCCAAGGCCCGCGGCGTCGCCGTGTTCGCGATCCACCTGCTGACGCCCGAGGGCCGCAACCGGCGCAACCACGAGCCGGCGGCGGCGCAGTATCGGGAACTCACGCAGTTCGGCGCGGCCGGGCCGCTGTATTTCCCGGTGCAGGGCGGGACGGACGCTTTTGCCCGCACGGTGCAGGACCTGTCCCGCGCCCTGCTGAGCCAGGTGGGGGAAGCCGCCGGCCGTCCCGTCGCGGCCGGCCCCGCCCCGGCGCCGGCCATCGCCGCGGCGGCGCGCGTGGTGGGGGAGGCGATGCGCCTGACCTATGTGGGCCGGGTGGAGAACACCCAGGCGCCGGACGTGGTGCGGAGCTGGACCACGGACCGCGACCTCGCGGACCCCGCGATCCCCAGCCTGGACGTGCGGGTGCTGCTGACGCGCAACCAGTTGTCCGACCTGGCGCGCAGCCTGCAAGGCATCCTGCAGGCCGGGCTGGCGGGGCGGACGGAGCCGCGCACCTTCTTCACCCAGTTGCGCGCGACCTTCGCCGCCGCGGCGCGCGACCCGCAACGCATCGCAGGAGCGCAGCGCATCGGCGCGATGCTGGGCGAGTATCTCGACGACTTGCCGTACCAATCGGAGATCATGGACATCGGGGAAGCCGACTGGATCGCCATGGGCGCCATCGCCCAGCGCACCGTGCTCAACAGCATCGAGGCGAAGCTGCGGCTGTATCAGGAGTTCCAGGCGAACGCCGACCTGTGGGTGGACCTGTCGGGGTCGCGCGCCGCCGGGGAGGCGCTGTTCCCGGTGCCCATTGAAGCCCTGCCGTGACTGCGGCGACGTTGCGGGCCGAGCGGGTCAGCCACAGCGTCGCCGCGGGCGGGAGCCGGTTCACCCTGCTGATTGAGCGGTTCGAGGTGGCAGCAGGCGCGCGGGTCGCGGTGGTCGGCCCGTCCGGCTGCGGCAAGAGCACCCTGTTCGCGCTGCTGGCGCTGGCGCTGCGCCCCGATGCCGGCGACGTGCTGACGCTGGCCGGCACCGACGCGCTGGCGTTGTGGCGCGCGGGCCGGGGGGACGCGCTCGCGGCGTTGCGGGGGCGGAGCCTGGGGTTCGTGCCGCAAACCGGGGCGCTGCTGCCGTTCCTCAGCCTGCGCGACAACATCGCGCTGCCGCAGCGCATCCTGGCCCGGCCTGACCCGGCGCGCGTGTCGGCCTTGGCGGAACGGCTGGGCATCGCGGCGATCCTGGACCGCCGGCCGGCGGCGGTCTCGGTCGGGCAGCGGCAGCGCGCCGCGGTGGCCCGGGCGCTGGCGCACCGCCCCGCCGCCGTGCTGGCGGACGAGCCGACGGCCTCCGTCCACCCGGCCCAGGCCGATGACATCCTGGACCTGCTGGCCCGCACGGCGACGGAGGACGGCGCGGCGCTGGTGATCGCCACGCACGACCCGGCGCGGGCAAAGGCTGCCGGCTACGCGGTCGCGCCCGCCCGGCCCGACGCGGACGCTGATGCGGCTGGGGCGCAAACCCGGTTCTGCTGGCCGGCATGACGCAATGGGCGGTGGCGATCCGGCTGGCGATGGCGGACCTGCTGGCGGAAAAGCTGCTGGCCGCTTGCACCGTGCTGGCGCTGGCGGCCGTGCTGGCGCCGCTGCTGATCCTGGCCGGGCTGCGCGCGGGCGTGGTGGCGGGCCTGCGCGATCTGCTGCTGGAGGACCCGCGGGCGCGCGAGGTGGCGACGGCAGCCAATCGCAGCTTCGACGCGGCGCTGCTCGCCCGGCTGGTGGCGCGTCCGGATGTGGCCTTCCTGGCGCCGCGCACCCGGACGCTGGCGGCGAGCCTCTTGGTCGAGCGCCCCGACGCGCCCGGCAGCGGCACGCGGGTCGAGCTGATCCCGACCGCGCCGGGCGACCCGCTGCTGCCGGAAGGCCCCGCTGGCACCGACCGCATCGTGCTGTCGGCCTCCGCCGCGGCGCGGCTGCGGGTGGGCGCGGGGGACGCGCTCACTGGCCGGTTGGCCCGCGTGCTGGACGGGCGGCGGGACAGCGTGCCGCTGGCCCTGACCGTGCAAGCGGTGGCGCCCCCGGCGGCGTTCCCACGCGACGCCGCCTTCGTGCCGCTGGCGCTGGCGGTGCTGGTCGAGGACTTCCAGGACGGCCGCATCGGCCCGCCGGACAGCATCGCGGCGCTGGCCCCGGCCAACCGCGCTGAATACGCCGGCTTCCGCCTGTATGCCCGGCGGTTGGAGGACGTGCCGGCGCTCGACGCGGCGCTGCGGGCGGAGGGGATCGAGGTCGTGTCCCGCGCCGGCGACGTGTCCGGCCTGTTGCGGGTGGACCGCAACCTCCGCCTGCTGTTCGGGCTGGTGGCGGGCTTGGGCGGCACGGGGTTCCTTCTGTCGCTCGGCGCCGGGCTGTGGGCCAACGTGGAGCGCAAGCGGGTGCCCTTGGCGCAACTGCGCTTCCTGGGGCTGCGGGCCGGGGCGCTGCGGGTGTTCCCGGTGGCGCAGGCGGTCGTGATGGCCGGGCTGGGCGTGGGGGCGGCGCTGGCGGCGGCGCTCGGGGCGGCGGCGGTGGTGAACCGGGTGTTCGCCGGCACGCTGGCGCTGGACCGGCCGTTGTGCCTGATCACGCCGGGCCTCGCGGCGGTCGCGGCGGGCATCACCCTGGCCGGCGCCGCGCTGGTCGCCGCCGCCGCCGGGACCCGGGCCGCACGGGTGGAGCCTTGGGAAGGAGTGAGCACGCCATGAGGAGGGTTCTGGTGCTGGCGTTGCTTTGGGCAGGCCATGCCCGGGCCGCCGATTGGGACGCGCGCTGGTTCAACTCGCAGCCGGCGGAGGGCGACTTGGTGCTGCCGCTGCCTTGCGGCGGCGCCATGGCGTTCCGCCCGGTGGACGTGGCGTCCGGCCCGGGGCCGCTCGACGACCGCGCGCTGACGGTGGGCCAGGCCGACACCGGGCAGGGCTACAGCGAGTACCTGCGCGCCACCTTCCTGGCCGCGCCCTTCCCCGTGCCGGGCGGCAGCGGGCGGCGGTTCTTCATCGGCAAGTATGCCGTCACCCGGGACCAGTACGACGCGCTGTCCGCCAAGTGCCCGGAACCGTCAGCGGGCGGGCGCGTCGCGAAAACCTCGGTCTCCTGGCCCGACGCCGTGGCCTACGCCGCAGGGTGGTCGTCCTGGCTGTTGAAGAACGCCCGCGACCGGCTGCCGCGCCGGGGCGACGCGGTGGGCTTCGCCCGGCTGCCCACGGAAGACGAGTGGGAGTACGCCGCCCGCGGCGGCGGCAAGGTGACGCCGGAGGAGTTCCTGGCCTCCACCTGGCCCATGCCGGAGGGCGCGGACCGCTACGTGCTGGCGGGCAGCCGGGCGGCGGGGGGCCGGGTGGGGCAGGTGGGGCAGCGCCTGCCGAACCCGCTCGGGCTGTATGACATGCTGGGCAACGCCGGGCAGATGATGTTGGAGCCGTATCGCATGAACCGCGTCGGCCGCCCGCACGGCCAGGCCGGCGGCATCGCCGTGCGCGGCGGCAGCTACGCGGCCAGCAGCCCCGCCAGCCTGCGCACCGCGATGCGGGACGAGATCCCGCCCTTCAACGCCGAGGCGGGCGAACCAACCCGGCTGCCCACGATGGGCTTCCGCCTCGTGCTGTCCGCCCCGGCGGTGGGCGACCTGCCGGAAGTCGAGCGCGCCCGCGCCGAGTTCGCCGAAGTCAGCGGCGCGCGGCAGCAGGCGGCGGACGACCCGCGCGCCACCATCGCGGCGCTGCGCGAGCAAACGGCGGACGAGAACCTGCGCAGCGGGCTGGACCGGCTTTCGGCCCGGCTCGCGAGCGACCAGCGGGAGCGCGCGGACGCAGCCAACGTGGCATTGCTGGCGCAGTTGGAAGCGGGCGTGCTGCTGGCGCAGAACGTGTGGGACTTCACCAACCGCGCCCGCATCCAGACCGACATCGGGCGCGACCTGACCAAACCGGAGGACCGGCGCTTCGCGGAGGAGGCGGCGGCGCGCAACCTGGCGCAGGCGGACGCCTCGATGGACGGCTACATGCGCCTGGTGCGGCAGATCGCGACCGGCCCGGCGCGGGGGGCGGTGGCAGCGCAGTTGGGCGTGCTGCGTCAGGAGGTTTCGGCGCGGTCCCAGAACACGATGCTGCCGTTCCTGCCGATCCTGGGTGAGCACGCGACGACGCTCGCGGACGGCCGCGCCGTGCAGCGTGACGCGGCGAAAGCGCAGATCACGGCGCTGAGCCGCGCCGCCGTGCAGGGCGGCGGGCGTTAAAAGCCGAGCTGGTCCCTGAGCCGCCGCTGCTGGTCCTCAAGCCTGCGGATGTCCTGCTCGGTCGCGCCGCGTCCCCCCAACAGGGCACGCTGGCGCCCCAAGGCGTCAAGCTCGGCCTGCGCCGCGTCCAGGCGGCCCTGGTCCACGCCGCCTTGGGCACGGGTGGCGGCCAGGCGGGCGCGGAGCTGCGTGTTCTGCCCATCCACGGCGGCGAGCCGCCGCCGGGTCTGGTCGCGGGTGAGCAGCGCCTCCCTGGCCCGCGCGCCTTCCTCCTGCGCCTGGCCGAAGTTCTGCGCCGCGGCGGCGCGCTGCTGCGCGAGTTCGACTTGCTGGTACTGGCTGCGCGTGGCGTAGCTGCCGGAGGCCGCGCAGCCGATCCCGCTGAAGAACCCGGCCTGCGACGGGTCACAGGCTTGGGGGGTGCAGGCGGCCAGCCCGAGCAGGGCGCCGCCGGCCAGCAGCGCCCTCACGCTTCGCCTGCGAGCAAGCGGCTCAGCCGGGCCTGGCTTTGCTCGATCTGGTTGCGGGACGCTTCCACGTCCGCCGCGGAGCGGTTCAACTCCGCGTTGTTCGCGCGGCTGGCAACCGCCGCGTTCTGCCGCATGGTCGCGGAGGCTTTCTGCGCCTCGGTGATTTGCTTGGCCATAGCGTCGCTATCGGCCTGGTACTTGGACAGGCTGGCCCGGTACTGCGCCTGCGTGATCTGCCCGGCCCGGAGCTGGCCGTTCAGCCTGCGCCCGTCCGCCGCGGCCTCGTCCGCGACCTGCCGGGACAGCAGGGCCGAGGAGCGGTAAGCCTCCGCATCGGCGCCGGCTTGCTGGATCGCGTCGTTGAACTGCGCCTCGCTGCTGGCCCGGTTCAGGTTGTTGCGCGCGACCGCATAGCCCGCGCCGGCGCCCAGCGCCCCGCCCGCGGCGGCGCCGATCAGCGCGGCCTCCCCACGGTTCCGCCCGCCCAGCGCCAGCCCGGCGACCGCGCCCAGCAGCGCGCCCGCGCCGGCGCCTTGCCCGACCGTCTGGTTGAAGCGCGCGTTGGATTGGCGGAGCTGGTTTTGCGCCGGGCTGAGGCTCGGGTCGTAGCCGCCGCTGGCGGCGCACCCGGCCAGCAGGATCGCCGCCGACACCGCGAACGCGACCGGCCGCAGCCGAAGCGCAGACCACCAGGACACCATGCAACGCTTCTCCAAACGCCGGGACGCCACCCTACCATGCGCGCCGCCGGAGCCGATAGTTGCGAAGTGTCATACGGACGGCTTGGTTGAATGACCGTCATTCGCCGATGGGTTTCACCCATCCTACGCGACTACGCGACCCGTGCCGTAGGATGGGTGCAACCCATCAGCAGCCGCACACGGGTCGATCAATGATGCCGCCTGTATCAGATACCCTACAGCTTCGGGGCCGGCCCGTCCGCCGGCAGGTCCGCTTCCCAGCCGCCGCCCAGCCGCGTGTACAACGCAACGAGGTTAGCCGAAACCGTCGCGGTGCTGTCGGACAACTGCTGCTCCGCCGCCAGCACCGTGCGCTGCGCCGTCAGCACTTGCAGGAAGTCGGTGACGCCCTGGCGATACTGGCTCTGCGCCAGGTTGAACGCGCGTCGGCTTTGCGCCACCTGCTCCGCCAGGCGAAGGCGCCGGCGCTGCTCGGCCGCGTAGGCGATCAGAGCATCGTCCACCTCCGTGAAGGCTTGCAGCACGGTCCGCTGGTAGTTGACCGCCGCTTCCTGCTGCTGCGCTTCCCGCAGTTGCAAGGTGCCGCGCAGGCGCCCGCCCTCGAAGATCGGCACCGTCAGGCTGGGTCCGAACGAGTAGGTGCCGGCGGAGAAGCCGAGGTTCTTGATCTGCGTCGCCTGCAGCGCGACGCTGCCGGACAGGGTGAGCCGCGGGTAGAAGTCCGCCTTGGCCGCGCCGATGTCGGCAGTGGCGGCATGGAGTTGCGCTTCCGCTTGGCGGATGTCCGGGCGGCGCCGGGCGAGTTCCGACGGCAGGCCGACCGGGACGCGCGGCGGCACGGGGGGCACCGGCTTGCGCGGGGACAGCTCGGCTTGCAGCGCCGCCGGGGCCATGCCGAGCAGCAGGCCGATGGCGTTGATCCCCTGGGCTTCCTGCTGCTCCAACTGCGGGACCGTGGCGGCGGTGGACTCAAGCTGCGCGCGGGCATTGGCCACGTCGAGGTCGGTGGCCAGCCCGCCGCGGGCGCGCTCCGTCGTGAGCCGCACGCTTTCCCCAGCCGCCGCCAGGTTGGCTCGCGTGATGCGCAGCGTCTCCTGGGTGCCGCGAAGCTGCATGTAGTCGCGCGCCACCTCCGCGACCGAGGACAGCAACTGCGCCCGCCGCGCTTCCGTCGAGGCTTCCAAGGTGGCGTCGGCGCTTTCCACGGCGCGGCGCACCCGGCCCCACAGGTCAAGCTCCCATGATGCGTCGAAGCCGCCCTGGAACAGGTCGAACGGGGGGATGGCCGTGCCGCCGGTGGGGAAGCCGCCCTGCTGGCCGCCAAGGCCGTTCGACTGCGCGCCGGGCGAGCTTGCGCCCGACCCGTTGGCGCTGCCGCCGGTGCTGCCGCCGCCGCTGCCGATCTCGCTGAACACGCCCTGCTTGCTGACGCGCTGGCGGGTGTAGGAAGCGTTGCCGTTGACCTGGGCGAACTGGTCGGCGGCGGTGACGCTGCGCTGCGCCCGGCTTTGCGCCAGCCGGAAGGCCGCGGCGCGCACGTCCAGGTTGCCCGCGGCGACCCGGCGCACGAGGCCCGTCAGCACCGGGTCGCGGAATGCGGTCCACCATTCGGCATCCACCGGCTCGGCCACCGGCAGGCTGGCTTCCCCTCGCGCCGGGGTGGGACGCGCTCTGAGCCAGGACGCGGGGGACCACAGGTCTGGACGCTGAAAATCAGGGCCGACGGTGCAGCCGGCCAGCAGCAGCGCCGCGGCCGGCAGGAACTTAATGGCCACCTGTGGGAGCGCCTTTCGGAAGGTTGGGAAGGAACAGCACGAGCGGCGCCGCCGCCAGCGCGCAGACCGCCAGGATCGTGAACACGTCGAGGTAGCTGAGGATCGTCGCCTGGGTCTGCACGGCCTGGCTGATCGGCCCGAGCGGCACGCCGAAGCCGTAGCCGTTGTAGGGCGTGACGTGCTCGGCCAGGCGCGCGTGGTGGAACTGCCCGCGCCATTGCAGTTGCGTGGTGGCGATGGCCACGCCCCAACTGCCGCCCAGGTTGCGCATCAGGTTGATGATGGCGCTGGCGTCGCTGTTCTTGTCGGACGGCACCCCGGTGAATTGCACGGCGGACAGCGGGATGAAGATGAACGGCAGCCAGAACACCTGCAGCATCCGGGAGATCGAGATGTTCCAGAACGACACGTCGAGGTTGAGGCCGGCCGCGTAGTTGAGCGCCCCCGCCGTGCCCAGCAGCGCCGAAAAGATCAGCCATCTCGGCTGGATCAGCCGCCCGGTGACGACGCCCGCGAGCGGCATGATGAACAAGGTCAGGATGCCGCCCATCCCGAGCGTCAGCCCCGCCGTCGTGGCGTCGTAGCCCAGCAGTTCCTGGGTCATCTGCGGCAGGAGCTGCGTCGTGGACACCATGATGAAGCCGAACAGGAACATGACGACGTTGCTGATCGCAAACGCCGGAGCCTTGAGCAGCCGCAAGTTGATCACCGGCTGCGGGTGCACCAGCTCCCAGATTACCAGGCCGATCAGGCTGGCCGCCGAGACGAGGCTGAGCGTCAGGATGAAGGGGGAGCTGAACCCGTCCTCCCGCTCGAACCGGTCCAGCACGACCTGCAAGGCGCCGAAGCCGAGCGCCACCAGGGCGAAGCCGAGGTAGTCGATCTTCAGGCCGCGGGCCAGCAGCTTGCGGCGGTCCGCCTGCAGGATCGGGGAGTCGTAAACGAACAGCCAGGTGAGCGCCAGCGACAGCACGCCGACCGGCAGGTTGATCAGGAACACCCAATGCCAGCCGTGGGCGTCGGTCAGCCAGCCGCCGAGCACCGGGCCGACCGCCGGCGCGGTGACAACGGTGAAGCCATACAGCGAGAAGGCCAGCGCCCGCTGCTTCGGGGTGAAGCTATCGGCGAAGATGGACTGCTCGGTGGGCGCGAGGCCCCCGCCGCCTAAGCCCTGCAGCACCCGGAACAGCAGCATCATCCACAGGCTGGTCGCAAACGCGCAGGCCACCGACGCCACGGTGAACAGCGCGACGCAGCCCATGTAGAAGCGCTTGCGCCCAAGCACGTTGGACAGCCAGCCGCTGATCGGCAGGATGATCGCGTTGCTGACGAGGTAGCTGGTGATGATGTAGGTGCTCTCGTCCTGCCCGGCGGCCAAGCTCCCCGCGATGTTTTTCAAGGCAACGTTGGCGATGGTGGTGTCCAGCACCTCCATGAACGTCGCGATGGACACGATCACCGCCAGCAGCCAGGGCGAGTTCGGCCCCGCCGCGGACCGCGGCAGCGCGGGGTTGCCGGCCATCAGCGCACCGTGACGCGCGGCGTGACCGACATGCCCGGCGCCATGCGGCAGCGGGACAAGTCCTGCTTCCCGTCAAAGGTGATCCGCACCGGCACGCGCTGCACCACCTTCACGTAGTTGCCCGTCGCGTTCTCGGCGGGCAAGCTGCTGAACACGGAGCCGGAGCCGGCCTGGAAGCTGTCCACCCGGGCGCTGATGTCGAGGTCCGGGCAGGCGTCCACCCGCACGCGCACGGGCTGGCCGGGGTGCATCAGCGCCAACTGCGTTTCCTTGAAGTTCGCCGTCACCCACAGCGTGTTGGGCACCACCGCCAGCAGGGACTGCCCGGGGTTCACGTAGTTGCCAAGGTCCACCGTGCGCCTGGTCGCCTGGCCGTCCGTCGGTGCTGCGACGTGGGTGTAGGACAGTTGCAGCCGGGCGTTCTCGACCGCCACGTCGGCCTGCTTCACGCTGGCGTCGGCGGCGGCCACGGCGGCGCGCTGCGCGTCCACCTGCGCCTTTGCTGCGGCCACGGCCTGGCGGTTGGCGTCCAGCCTCGCCTGGGCGGATCGTACGGTGGAGGCCGAAGTGTCGAGCTGCTGCTTGGTGACCGCCTTGGGGTCGATGGCGCGGTAGCGCGTGAGGTCCGTCTGCGCCTGCTGCAGGTCGGCCTCCGTCACCCGGACGTTCGCCGCCGCCTGGTCCGCGTTCGCCTGCTGCAGGCCGACCTGCGCCCGCGCCTGGTCTGCCTGCGCCGCCGCTTCCGCGCGCTGGGCCACGGCCTGGTCGAGCCTCACCTGGTAATCCCGGGGATCAAGCTCCACCAGCACCTGGCCGGCCTTCACCTGCTGGTTGTCCGCAAACGCGATGCGGGTCACGCGGCCCGGCACCTGCGCCGCGATCTGCGAGATGTAGCCGTCGATGAAGGCGTCGTCCGTGCTTTCAAAGTGCCGGGCTTGCAGCCAATACAGCACGCCGGCGACGGTCAGCGCCGCCAAGACCAGCAGGCCCACGGCCCAGTACAGCAGCTTCTTCCGGCGCGGCATCGGCGCCTTCTCGGGCGCATGGTCCCCATCGCCCGCCGCGGCCTCGCCGTCCTCCGCGTGCCCGCCGTTGTTCCGCCTACGGGCGTTTCGTTCATCGGCGTCCCCGTCCGGCTCCGCCCGGAGGGCGGGGCGCGCCGATGGCCCGGGCGGGCCGTCGAGCTGCGCGGAATAGCCCCACTCGCCGTTGTGCCGGCCTGCGGGCGGGTCCGGCCTCAGTTCAGCGTCCACGATGCAGCCCTCCAAGTTGCGCCCCGGGGGGCACGGGAGTTGAGTTCTCGGTGCAAAACCGCGTCATAAGTCACCGTTCTGAGTTGAAAGCGGCCATGAACCCAGCGCCGGTTCAGGCCGGGGAAAACCGCGGGCCTCGGCTTGGCGTCCCGGACCGGGTGTGGCAGTCAGGCGCACTCATTGCGACGAGGAGCCGAGTCTTGCACACCAAGCTGATCGCAGCCGCGGCCGTGGCCCTCGCATTGGCGGGCTGCGCCAAGACGCCCCCGCCCGCGGCGGTCGTGGACCTGCAGAACGAGGGCATCGCCAAGACTTGCACCCCGTCCGCGGTTGACCTGGCCGCGCCGACGCCGGCGACGATCGCGCTGACCAATGACGGCTGGTGCGGCGTGGTCACGGCGGAGAAGGACGGGCAGCCGTTCAAGTACGGCCTCGTGAAAACGCGGCCGGAGCATGGGCGGGTGTATATCCGGCCGGTGAACGGGCAAACCCGCGTGGAGTACACCGCGAACCCCCGCTACACCGGGTCCGACCGATTCGTTGTGGCCCTGGTGCCGAACACGCCCAACGCGCCGGACTCCTCCTTGCGGGTGGATGTGGCCGTGACGCCGGGCGAGGGCCAGGCGGCAGCACCGGTCCCGGCGCCCGTAGCTGCACCCGCACCCACGAAGAAGGCAGCGCCAGCCCGCGCGCCAGCCCGGCGGCATACGAATCACCGATAGCGGCTACTCCGGCAACGGTCGGCTGGCCGCCAGCGCGGCAGGCTTGCGCCGGGGCGGCAGGCCGGGGCGCCGCGCTGGCGGCATCGCGGCGTCGCGCGGCGTCAGCAGCCGCCCGAACAGCCGCGCGGCCAAGCCCGACAGGTCGTCCATCACCGTGTAGAACGACGGCACGAACACCAGGGACAGCAGCGTCGAGACGATCAGCCCGCCGATCACCCCGATGGCCATGGGTGCCCGGAACTCGCCCCCGTCTCCCACGCCCAGCGCGCTCGGCACCATGCCGGCGACCATGGCGATGGTGGTCATCACGATGGGCCGCGCCCGCTTGCGCCCGGCGTCGATGATCGCCTCGGCGCGCCCCATGCCTTCCGCCCGCCGCTCGATGGCGAAATCGACCAGCATGATGGCGTTCTTGGTCACGATGCCCATCAGCATCAGCACGCCGATCACCACCGGCATGGAGATCGGCTCCCCGGTCAGCAGCAGCGCCAGGATCACGCCGCCCAGGCTGAGCGGCAGCGACAGCAGGATGGTGACGGGCTGGAACACGCTGCGGAACAGCAGCACCAGCACGCCCAGCACCATCACCAGTCCGGCGCCCATCGCCAGGCCGAAGCCCGTGAACACCTCCGCCATGATCTCGGCGTCGCCGCCGTTCTGGATACGCACGCCGGGCGGCAAGTTCTTTGCCTGCGGCAGCGCGTAAACCTGCTTCAACGCTTCGCCCAAAGCCAAGCCGCGGGCGAGGTCGGCGCCCAGCACGACCCGGCGCACCCGGTCGTAACGCTCGACGCTGGCCGGCCCTTGCCCCAACTCCACGTCGGCCACCGCCAGCAGCGGCACCGGCAGGCCCGTGGCGCCGGTGACGGTCAGGGCCTCCATGGCATGGAGGTCGCCGCGCAGCGCCGTGTCCACCTGGACGCGGATCGGGATCAGCCGGTCGCCCGCGCGGAACTTCGCGAGGTTCGCGGGCACGTCGCCGATGGTGGCGATGCGCACGGCGTCGCTGATCGCCTCCGTGGACACGCCGAAGCGCGCGGCCTCGTCCACCCGGGGCACCACGCGGATTTCCGGACGGTCCGCGCCGGCAGAGGGCGCGACGTTGCCGAAGCCGGGCAAGCGGCGCATCCCGCTTTCCAGCCCCGCCACGGCGCGGTCCAGCGCGTCCGGGTCGTCGCCCAGCACCGTGACCGACAGCTCGCGCTCCCCCCGGTCGTTCACGTACCAGCCGCGCACGTCGGGCAGGGTCGCGAGGCGCTGGGTCAGCTCCGACTCGATCTGCTTCTGGGTGCGGGCGCGGGTTTCCTTGAGCTGCAGGTTCACGATCATCTTGGCCCGGCGGATTTCCTTGCCCGCGCCCGTGGGCGTCGTGCCGCCCACGACGAACACCGTCGTCACCTCCGGCACTTGCCGGAACTCGGCGGCGATGCGGTCCGTCGTCGCCCGGGTGTCCGCAAGCGTGGACCCCGGCGGCAACTCGATGGACAGCACCACGCGGCTCTGGTCCTCCGGCGGGATGAAGCCGGTGGGCAGCAGGGTCGTGGACCAGATCGACAGTCCGAAGGCCAGGAGGCCGGCCAGCAGGGTCAGGCTGCGCCAACGCAGCGTCGCCGCTAGGAAGCGCGTGTAGGCGCGCATGATGGGGCCGTCCTGCTCGGCATGGGCGGCCACCGGGCGCATCAGGTAGGCGGCCATCAGCGGCGTGATCAGCCGGGCCACCAGCAGGGATGTCAGCACCGCCGCCGAGACCGTCAGGCCGAACTGCTTGAAGAACTGCCCGGCGATGCCGCCCATGAAGCTGACGGGGGAGAACACGGCGACGATGGTCAAGGTGATGGCGATCACCGCGAGGCCGATCTCGTCCGCCGCCTCCACCGCCGCCTCGAACGGGCGCTTGCCCATCCGCATGTGGCGGACGATGTTCTCGATCTCCACAATGGCGTCATCGACCAGGATGCCGGTGACAAGGGTGATCGCGAGCAGGCTGACGAAGTTCAGCGTGAAGCCCATCGCCAGCATGGCGGCAAAGGCCGGGATGATGGACAGCGGCAGGGCCACCGCGACCAGCACGGTGGCGCGCCAGTTGCGCAGGAACACCAGCACCACGACCGTCGCCAGCGCCGCGCCTTCCATCAGCCCGTGCATGGCCGAAAGGTAGCTGCCCCGGGCGGTGCGCACGCCGTCGTCGATCAGCGTGTAGCTCACCTCCGGGTGGGCGGCCGAGAGCTTGGCCAGGCGCGCGGCGACGGCGTTGCCGACATCGACCTCGCTGGCGCCCTTGGCCCGGTAGATGCCGAACGACACCACGGGCGTTTCGCCGTTCAGCCGGGCGAAGTCGCGCGGCTCCTCGTAGGCGTCCTCCACCTGCGCCACGTCGGACAAGCGAAGCTCCCGCCCGCCCGGCAGCACCAGGCGGGTATCCCGCAACTGCTGCAGGCTGCGCGCGCTTGCCAGCGTGCGGATCGCCTGCTCCTGCGCGCCCACCTCGCCGCGTCCGCCGGACAGGTCGGCGCTGGTGGCGCGGAGCTGGCGGTTCACGTCGCCCGCGGTGATGCCCAGCGCCGCCAGGCGGTCGGCGTCGAGGCTCACGCGGATTTCCCGGGTCACGCCGCCGACCCGCTCCACCCGGCCCACGCCCTGCGCGCCTTGCAGGTCGCGCAGCACGGTGTCGTCCACGAACCAGGACAGCGCCTCCAGCGTCATGCCGGGGGCGGAGGCGGCGTAGGTTTGGATGCTCTGGCCCGCGATGTCCACGCGCTCGATGATCGGCTCGTCAATGCCGCGCGGCAGGTCGGCGCGGATCTTGGCAACCGCGTCGCGCACGTCGTTCAACGCGCGGTCGCTGCTGACCTCCAGCCGGAACTCGATGGCGGTGAGGCTGGTGCCGTCGGTCACGGTGGACAGCAGGTGCTTCACGCCGGACACGGCGGCAACGGCGTCCTCGATCTTCTTCGTGACCTGCGCTTCCAACTCGCCGGGCGCGGCGCCGGGCTGGGTCACGGTGACGGACACGATGGGCACGTCGATGTTGGGCGTGCGGGTGATCGGCAGCATGGCGAAGCCGACCAGGCCCAGGATCGTCAGCACCGCGAACAGCACCAGCGGCGGGATCGGGTTGCGGATGGCCGCGCCCGAGATGTTGAACGCCATGGTCCTAGCTGCCCCCGGCCGCGGCGCCGGACGGCACGGGCGTCACCCGGTCGCCGCCGCGGATGAATGTGCCGGACACCGCCACCACGGTCTCGCCCGCGCGCAGCCCGTCCTGGATTTCCGCCATCCCGGCGGCGCGCAGGCCAACCTGCACGCGCCGGGTTTCCACCAGCCCGTCCCGCACAACCTGCACCACCGCGCCCTCCGGCCCGAACAGCACGGCGGACAACGGGGCCAGCACCGCCCCGTCGCGCTTTGCGACTTCGACCTCCGCCCGGGCGAAGCTGCCGATCACCAGCGGGCCGTCGCCGTCCACCGCCACGCGCACGCGGCCCAGCCGGGTGGCGCGGCTCACTTCCGGCGAAACCAGGCGCACCCGGCCAGTGCGCGGGCCGCCGGCGGCGTCGATGCGGGCGGACTGGCCGGGCCGCAGCTTGGCGAGCGAGGATTCGGGCACGTCGGCTTCCAGTTCGATGGCGTTGTCCTGGATGATGCGGAACAGCGGGTCGCCCGCGCCCGTCACCACGGCGCCGAGCCGCGCCGTGCGGCGGCTGACCACGCCGGCCACCGGGGCGCGCAGCTCGGTGCGGGCGAGGCGGACCAGCAGTTCGCGCCGCTGCGCTTCCGCGAGCGCACGGTCGGCCCCCGCGGCGCGCAGCGCGTTGTTCGCGAGGTCGAGCCGGGCGGCGGCGGTCTGGGCCGCGGCCTGGCGCTGCTCGAAGATTTCCCGGGCGGCGTTGCCCCCGGCCAAGAGGCTGCGCGTCCGCGCGAGCGCGAGGTCGGCCTGGGTGCCGTTGGCCTGCGCCTCGGCGATGCTGCTGCGGGCCTGGGCGACGGCGGCCTCCGCCCGGCTGATCTGCGCCGCGTTCTGCGCGATGCTGGCGTCCAGCACGTCGCGGGACAGCCGGGCCAGCACCTGGCCGGCCGAAACGGCGTCGCCTTCCTCTGCCAGGATTTCGGTCAGCGCCAGGCCCTCGACCTGCGGGCTGACCATGACCTCCTCTTTCGGCACCAGCGTTCCCGTGAGCACGGCCGTCTCAGTGATCGGCCCCGCCACCGCGGCGGCGACGGTGACGGAGGGGGGCTTCGGCTCGGCGACCGGCGCCGGGGCGGCGCGCGCCGGCAGCGCCAGCAGCAGCAGCGCGAGTGCCGCCCGGATCATGCCGGCGTCCCTTGCGGCCGGAGGAAGCGGCGGAGCAGCAGTTGCAGCACGGGGCGGAAACGCGCGGCGGTGAGCGTGGGGTCGAGCGCCTGATGCACCGTAAGCCCGTCGCCCATGGCCATGATGAGTTGGGAAGCGGTCTCGATGTCGAGCGCCGGATCGACGGCGCCGCGGGCCTGGCCGCGCTGCAGCGCCGCGACAACGGCGGCCCGGGCCTCGCGGATGTTGCGGTCGAACATGTCGCGCACGTCGGGGTTGCGTATGGCCTCGGCCATGGTTTCGGCGGACAGCGCGGCGTTGGGGCTGGTCAGGAGCTCTTCCAGCTTGTCGATGCCGATGCTGGCGAGCGCCTCCACGGGGTCGTCGGCCTCCGCCATGCGCTCGAAGAACGCGGCGTGCTGGGCGCGCTCCGCTTCCGCGATGGCGGCGATGATGGCGACCTTGCTGGGAAAGTAGCGGTAGAGCGCCCCGGGACTCATCCCGGCCTCGGTGCAGATTTCCTGCATGGACGCGCCGTGGAAGCCGGCCCGCGCGAAGCAGGCCACGGCGGCGTCGATGATGCGCTGGCGGGAAGACTGCTGGACGGCTTGCGACACGGAGGGGCCTGAATGCGAATGAACGTTCACTTGCGGATGTTCAGCCGAATGTCAAGGATGGCAGGGGCCGCCGTTGGTCGTCCTGCGCCGGACGCTTCGGCCCCCCGGGTTACGGGTTTGTCTTTTTTCGTTTACAGGTGGCTGCCTTCTGCTTGGCCCGGAGCCGCGATGCCGATCCAGCCGCAACGGCAAGGCCGACCCGTCAATCCATGAACGTCGCAAGGGTTTCTGCCCCGCCGTGTGGCGGCGCCTTGGCCGGGGGCCGGTTCGCCTTGCTTGGCTTGGCGCTGGCGTTCTCGCTCGCCGCGGTGTTCAGCACGCAGCTTCTGACCGGCTTCGGCCTTCTCACGGGCGACCGCCTCGATGGGCTGATCCAGGTCAGCATCCTTGAGCATTGGTTCAACGTCCTGCGCGGCAACGCCGCCTGGGACACGACGAACTACTTCTATCCCTATCGCGGCACGCTGGCGTATAACGATGGGTACCTCTTGTACGGCCTGGGCTATGCCGGATTGCGTGCCCTTGGCTTGGACCCGTTCGCGGCGGCGGAGGCGGTCAACGTGCTGCTGCGGGTTTTGGGGTTCGCGACCGCCTACCGCTTTGCGGACCGCGTGCTGCGTATGCCTGTCCCTTGGGCCACCCTCGGCGCGGTCCTGTTCACCTTGAGCATCAGCGCCTACCAGCAGTCCGCCCATGCCCAAATCCTCAGCGTGGCGCTGGCGCCGGGGGCCGCGCTGCTGGCCGTGCGCGCCATGCGGGCCTTGGAGGCGGGGACGGCATGGGCCGCGTTCGGCTGGGGCGCGGCGCTTGCCGTTCTGGCGTCGGCCTGGTTGATGACCGCCTTCTACATGGCGTGGCTGCTGGGCTTCTACGCCGCGGCGCTCCTGCTGGCCACCCTGGCGCTGCGTCCCGACGCCCGGCGGCGCTTATTGGCCGTGCTGCGGCGCGAGTGGCCGGCCGTTTCCGCCGTTGCCCTGGTGTTCGCCGTCGCGGTTGCGCCCTTCCTGAGCCTGTATTTGCCCAAGGCGAGCGAGAGCGGGATGCACAGCTTCGCGGCCCTCCGCCCTTATCTGCCCAGCCCCGGCGACACGTTCCGGGTCGGGCCGGGGAACCTGCTGTTCGGCTGGTCCGACCGCTTCTTCGCTCCGGCCGGCACCACGGCCTCTGCCGAGCGGATCGTCGGCTGGCCCCCGGTCCACCTGGCCTGCTTCCTGGCCGCTGCGTGGTCCTGGCGGCGACGCCGGGCCATGCGGCCCGTGCTCGTCGCCACTGGCGCCATATATGCCCTCACCCTCCATGTGGGCGGCGTGTCGGGCTGGTGGCTGGTTTATCAGGCGGTCCCGGGCGGCAAGGCAATCCGTGTCGTGGCCCGCGCTTGGATCATGCTGGCGGCCGGCCCCGTGCTGTGCGTCGTGCTGCTTTGGCTCCGGGACTTGGGCGGCAGGAAGCCCGCCGCCGCGGCTGTCCTGGCGGCGCTGCTGGTCGCCGAGCAACTGAGCAGCGGCCCGGACGTGGCGCAACTCGACCGCCTGAGCGAGCTGCGGCGCTTGGATGCGGTCCTGCCGGCCCCGGCGCGCTGCCGCGCGTTCACCGTGCTGTCGGCGCGGTCCGACGATCCCGAGGCGAACAAGACCCTGCAGACGGTGAGCGCCAACGCCAACGCCATGCTCATCGCCGAGGTCGCCGGCCTGCCCACGATCAACGGGATTTCCAGCTTCAACCCCCCGGACTGGAACGCCGCCGACCCGAGCAGTAGGAGCTATCTGGACCGCATGAGCGCCTATGCGCAGGCGCATGGGGTGGACGGACTTTGCGGCCTGGACCTGCGCACCCGGCGCTGGCACGAGGACCTGTCACGCTACCAGCCGGTCCGCCTGGTGCCGACCGGGGGCTTGCTGTCGCTGCGTCCCAACGAGGCAGGCAACGAGTTGCTGCAAACCGGCTGGTATGCGCCGGAGATTTGGGGACGTTGGGGCGGACCCCGCGCGACGCTGCGTTTCCTGCCGCAAGGCGGCGAAGGGACGCTCAGGCTGACCGCCTGGGCGCTCGCCAGCCCGCACCCGCCCGCACAAGTGCAGCGCGTGGCCGTGATCGCCAACGGCACCCTCGCCGCGACCTGGACCCTGTCGGCGACACCCGCCGAGTATCAGGTTCTGTTGCCGGCCCCCGATGCGGTTCGCGACCCGGTTGAGGTCGCGTTTGTCGCCCAGGACTCGGCGAGACCACAGGGCAAGGATGGCGCCATGGACAGCAGGGTTCTGGGACTGGGCCTGATCGCCGTCCGGCTGGACTGGCCGTGAGCACCACGGCGCCAGCAAGGCCGAACCGAGATGGGCGGCAAACCAAATCCCTGGGCGCCGGATGGCGCCCAGGGGTGTCGTGAACGGGACCTAGCCCGCGCCCAGCATCTTCTCCGCCAAGGCGGTGTGCTGCTGGTCCGCCTGCTTGGCCTCCTCCAGCGACGCCGCCATGCTCTGCTCGGTCTGGCTCATGCCCAGCTTTGCGGCGTAGTTGCGGAGCGTGCCGAACGCGGCGATCCAGTAATGCAGGGCGAGCTGCCCGGCCGCAATGATGCCGAGGTCGCGGGTGGTGGCGTCCGGCGCCTTTTGCCGGATCTTCTTGCTGACCTCGTAGTGTGCGTCCAGCACCGGGTTGCCGGTGTCCTCCGCGCCGCCGGACTCCTGCAGCGCCTGGGCGATCCGCTGCGCCCACTGCTCGGCCGTCTTGTTGCCCGCCTGCAGGGCGGCTTTCAGCTCGGGGTGGCTCGCGTCGTTCTGGATTTCGCTGGTGGCCTTCTTCGCCACCTCGCCGCCGGCCTTGAGAGCCTGCAAGCCCTGCGCAACCAGCATCCTGAGTTCTTGATCGGCCATGTCGTCTCCTATCATGGGGCGCTTGTCCTGCGCCGGCGCACCAACGGGCGTCCGGGACGGGCGGTTCCGGCTGGGCGCGGCCCCGGTCCTCACATCACCGGGAAGGAACGCCCCGCGCGGATGGGGGCGCCGTCACGCCGCCCAGGACGCCGCCGCCGATCCCAAGGGCGCGGCAGGCCGAGGCCAGCGCATCGGCGCGCCCTCGACCTCGCACGGCGGGCGGACGCGCCGGGCTGGCCCCCACGCCGTCGCCTCGATGCCGTCCGCGAGGTCGCCGGGCGTTTCCGGCGCGAGCGGGCCGGGATCGCCCGGCGGCAAGCGGGTCAGCAGCGCGGCGGTGCCGGCCAACGACGCCCGCACGGTGCAGCCCGCCCCCGTGGACAGCCGGCCCGTCAACCCACGCACCGCGGCGGCCGCCATCAGGTAGCCGGTGGCATGGTCCAGCGCCTGCACCGGCAAGGGCGTCGGGGGGGCGCGGCCCAGGCGGTCCATGCCGGCCGCGGCGATGCCGCAGCTCATCTGCACCAGGCTGTCGAAGCCGCGGCGCCCTTGCCACGGGCCGGACCAGCCATACGCATCCAGCGACACGTCGATCAGCCCGGGGCGCAGGCCGCGCCGCCGCGCCGCGTCCAGCCCCAGCCCGGCGAGCGCGCCGGGCCGGTAGCCGTGCACCAGCACGTCCGCCCGGGCCAGCAAGCCTTCCCAAGCCGCCCGGTCCGCCGGCTGGCGGAGGTCGAGCCGCGCGCACCGCTTGCCCAGGGCCACGTCCGGCACGAGGCCCGGCTCGTCCCAGCCGGGCGGGTCGATGCGCAGCACCTCCGCGCCGAACCCGGCCAGGAAGCGCGTCGCGACCGGGCCGGCCAGCACGCGCGTCATGTCCAGCACGCGCACGCCATCCAGCGGGGCGCCGGGCGGCACGGTCCAGCCTGGCGCCGGGCCGCAGTCCCCGGGTTCGGTGAGCAGCAACGGGTCGGCGGCGACCGCCCGGCCCTGCGGATGCGCCGCCCAGGCCGCCACCCCGCGCATCGCCGCCGCGCAGCCGCCGCGCTCCACGATTGCGGCCTCCAATGCGTCCGCGGACCAGGCGGCGACCGCTTGGCCGACCCGCTCCCGCTCCGCCGGCACGCGGAGCACGTCGAGCGCCGCCGCCCGGTGGTGCGGCGCGTTGGTGTGCAGCTTGATCCAGCCGTCCGCCGCCCGGTAGTCGCCGGCCACAGCGTCCCACGCCGGCGGGAGCGCCCAGCCTTGCGGGCGGATGGAGCTGCCGAACCAGAACGACGTCCGCCGCCGGTCCACCGCCGCCCGCGGCCGTTCGCCCCGGCGCGCACCGACCAGCTCCGCCACCGCCAGGCACGCGGCGCCGACCGAGGCCGCGGCCAGGTCGCTCACGGCGAACACGGAAGGCAGGCTGCCCGCGCCCTCCATGGCCAGACGGCCGGGCCATTCCGGCCCGCCACCGAGGGCGCGCCAGATTTCGGCGAGTGCGGCTTGGGCGGCGTCGGACATCGGGCGGCTCGGGCTGCTGGCGTGCGTTGCCGTGTAATGCCGCGGGGCGCGCCGCGTTCCCTGCGTTGCGCCGGGTTGCGGCAGGCCGGCCGTCGCGACCCGCGGCGGTGCCGGGCCGGGCTGCGCCGCCGTGGTGTTCAGGCCGTGGCGTTCAGCAAGTCCCTTCTCTCAATCCCACCTCGGCCTGGCCACCACCTTGCGCTACCCGACCTCCAGAAACGCGGCCAAGGCTTGCCCCACGCTCGCAAGCGTCGCCTCGTCCAGCCGCCCGATCCGAACACCGGCCTTGGCACGCGGGATCGTTGTCGCCTTGTCCACCATCACCTGCGACCGCAGCCGCAAACCCGTGTCGCCGCCCAGCTCCACCGTGATCCGCAGCGGCGGCATGTCGTGCAACTCGCTGGTCAGCGGCAGCACCGTCAGCGACGGGTGCTCGGCATAGATGTCCGCCTGCACGATCAGCGCCGGCCGCGGCTTGCCGTAGTCGCCGGAGCTGACGACTGTCACCAAGTCGCCTCTGCGAAGCTCCATGGGTTTGCGCAAGGCGTCACGCCGTCAGCCCTCGGTGTCGGATACGCCCTCAATCCAGCCCATCACCGCCGCCTCGTCGCTGCCCCGGTCGGCCGCGCGCTCAGCCAAACGTCGGGAATGACGACGCGCCTCCGCCACCGCCGCCCGGTCATGCTGCCGTTCCACGTAGCCGCGCATGAAGTCCCGCAACACCTGCCCGGCGGGCTTGTCCTCCTTGGCCGCGGCAGCCGCAAACGCCGCTTTCAGCTCCGGGTCTACCCGAAAGTTAAAACTCCCCACCTTGGGGCGCGTGCTGATCCGCGGCATGACGTTCTCCTCACAATTTGCACATGCTTTGTACATATAATGTAGTTGCATAATGCTGTCCAGCGACGTGGCGTCCGCACGCTGCTGTAGCCGGGCCGAGCAGTGCACGCGCTTCCTCGGCGAGCGATTCCGAGAGAAGTAGCAATACAATGTAGAGATCAGTACACTCGGCACACTGTTGTTACACTTCGGAGCATCGAGGCACTTGAGAAGCGCGATGTCGCCCTTGTTTTGCAGAAAGATGTCTGCTTGGCTATTTGCCAAATCTTACCCGCGCTGATGGTGTTCCGCTTTCAACATGAACTACCCGCTCATCTCTTCTGGTCAGGTGCAGGCTGCCGCCGGGTTGGCGGAGGCGGTCGCGGACCGGTATGGATGCGTGGGCGTCATCAGCCGGGCGGCCGTCGGCACGGCGGCGCTGCTGGACCAGGCGGCGCAGGAGCTGTCCAGCCGCCGCATCCGCTGCGTCCGGGTGCATGGTCCCGCCGCGGGCGGCCTGGCTTCGCGCGACCTCATCGCGCAGATCGTCGCCCGGCCCGACCCCGGCGCCCTCACCGACGCCGACCTGAAGGCCGGGTTCAGGACGCTGACCGAGCCGGGCGAGGGGTTCCGCCGCGTGGCCTTGCTCGTGTCGGAGGCGCACAGCCTGCTGCCCTCGGCCCTGCGCTACGTCCAGCTTGCGCACCAGGCCAGCCCGGCCAAGCTTTGCATCGTGCTGGCCGGGAAGCCCGATTTGGCCACGGCCCTGGAGGGCGAGGACTTCATCCCGCTCCGCAGCGCCATGCACATGATGGAGCTTTCGGAGCCGGCGGGGGCGGGCCTGTTCGACAAGGCTTCCGCCTTGCCGGAGCCGCTGGCCCCGCGCGCAAGCGGCTCCTCGCCGTTGGTCAGGTTGGGCCTTGCCGCAGCCATCATCCCGATCGTGGGGCTGATCTGGTGGCGCCATCTGCCGGAGGTGCCGGCGGCAACCGTGCCGCCCCCGGACGCGCCAAGCGTCCGAGCCAGCGTCAACCCGCCGAGCGTCCCAGCCGGTGTCAGCGCGCCGAACGCCCCAGCGGGCGTCAACATGCAAGGCGTCCCAGCCAGCATGGACGCGCCAAGCGTTCCGCCCGCCGCCAATCCGCCCGCCGCGCCGTTGCCCGCCGCGGTGTCCACCGAACGCGCCGAGGAGCCTCCGCCGCTCGATCCTGAGGGCGGGGCTGGCCTTCCCGCCGCGGACCCGGCGCCGCTCGCCGCAACCGCCCCGGCTTCTGAACCGCCGGCGACCGAAGCGCCGCCGGCACCGGAAGCCCCCGCGGAACAAAGCGCCGCCGTTGCGGAGCAGCCGCCCGCCGCTGCAGAACCGCCCGCCGCCGCCGGGCCGCCCGCCCCGGAACCCTCCGCTGCCGTTGCGGAGCCGGCCGTCCCCGCCGCGGACCCTCCTGCCGTTGCCGCCGAACTGCCCGCCGTCCCGCCGGAGCGCAGCGAAGCGCCGCCCCAGGAAGCAGGCGTGGCCGCCTCCCCGCCGCCGCCCGCCGCGCCGACGCCGGACGCCGGCCCGCCCGCGCCCGAGCCGGCCATTGCCGCCAAGCCGCCGCAGCCGCACGGCACGCTGACCGTCACGACCGCGCCGCCCGCCCAGGGGGGAGCACGGCGGGCCGCGCCGCCCGCGGCCGTCCCGCAAGCCGCCGCCCCGCCGGTCCGCACCGCGGAAGACCGGCCCAGCCCGGCAGACGAGAAGCGTTGCCGGGAGATCGTTTTCAGAGCCCAATTGGGAAAGGACCCTTCCGATGCCGACAAGCAGTTCCTCCGCAACGGCTGCCGCGGCGGCTAAACGGCGCTGGCGGCTGGCCGCGGCGGCGGCAGCGACTGCCCTGCTCGGCGCCTGCGCGATGCCGCAGCAGTCGGCGGAGCGCTCGGCGGGCGAAGCGCAATCGCTCGACGACGCCGTGGCCAGCCTCACCACCAAGCTGCTCGCCCGCGCGCAGATCGGCCAGGGCGAGAAGCGCGTCCTCGTGGTTGACCCCATGATCGACCGGGCTTCGGGCAACCAAACCGCGATCACGCGCGCCATGGAGCCGCGCGTCATACGGACGGTGAGCCAGCAATATCCCGGCATCGAGACGATGCCCTTCACCTTGGCTTCCTTGGACCGGCAGCCGGTGGTGCTGGTGGGCTGCACCACCCCGGTGGGCGCGCCCGGAACGGCCATGCCGCCCGCCGAGGGACGGGCCTACGCTTACCGGGTCTGGGCCTCGCTTGCGGACCTGCGCACCGGCAAGTTCATTTCCCGGGAGGAGGTGGCCTGGGTGCGCCCGGAGGACGTGGACGTGTCGCCCACGCTGTTCTTCCGGGACAGCCCGGTCTGGACGCTGAGCGGCGGCATGGGCGCGCATTTGCAGGCCTGCGCCGGCGACCTCGGCGACACCGTGTCCCCGGCATACCTGAACAGCATCAAGGCCGGCGCCGCGATGAACGACGCGATCAAGGCCTACGAGGCGGGCCGCTACCCGGAGGCGCTGGCGCTCTACACCCAAGCCAGCCAGTTGCCGGGCGGCGACCAGGCGCGGGTGTGGAACGGCATCTACCTGTCCAACTTCCAGATGAACCGGCAGCAGGAGGCGGAGGAGGCGTTCGGGCGCATGGTGGACCTGGCGCTGACCAACGGGTTCCTGTCGGTCAAGTTCGTGTTCCGCCCGTACTCCGTGGAGTTCTGGCCGGACCGGACCGTGAGCGGGCAATACCCGGTGTGGCTGCGCCAGATCGCCCAGCGCAGCAGCAGCCGGAACACCTGCCTGCTGCTGATCGGGCACACCAGCCCGACCGGGACGCCGGCGGCCAACGAGGCACTGTCCGAACGCCGCGCCGAGTACGTGCGCAGCCAGCTCGTGCAGCGCGCGCCGGTGCTGCGGGCCCGCACGGAAGCGGAAGGGCGCGGCGCGCGCGAGCCGATCGTGGGCACGGGGAAGGACAACTGGACGGACCTGCTGGACCGCCGGGTGGAGTTCCAGCCGCATCCCTGCGGCGGGCTGGAAGCGGACAGGCCGCTGCCGGGCCGCACCTGAGCCGCCGCCCGGCGTCGGGCGCGCTCACGCAACCGCGTACGCCCGCGCCGGCCCGGCGGGGTTGCCCTGCGCCGGCGCGCCGCCACGTCGCCCATGGATTGTATGGGAGCGGTGCGGATGGCGCAGGTTGCGGTGATCACGGGAGGCAGCGCCGGCATCGGGCGTGCGGCGGCGGAGGCTTTCGCGGCCAAGGGCTACTCGGTGGGCCTTATCGCCCGAGGTGCCAAGCGGCTGGAGCGGGCGCGGACGGAGCTGGAAGCGTTGGGCGTCGGCGTCCACACCGCCGTCGCCGACGTGGCGGACGCGGAGGCCGTGGCGAAGGCGGCTGACGAGATCGAGACGGCGCTCGGCCCGATCACCGTTTGGGTCAACAACGCCATGGCGACCGTGTACAGCGAAATCCGCGACCTGGAGCCGGAGGAGGTGCGCCGGGTCACGGAGGTGACGTATCTCGGCGCGGTGAACGGCACGTTGGCGGCGCTGAAGCGGATGCACGGCGGCACGATCGTGCAGGTGAGTTCCGTGCTGGCCTGGCGGGCGGCGCCGATCCAGGGCGCGTATTGCGGCGCCAAGTTTGCGCTCCGCGGCTTCACGGAGGCGCTGCGGTCCGAGCTGCTGCACAATCGCAGCCCGCTGCACCTGACGATGGTGCACCTGCCAGCGGTCAACACGCCGCAATTCGATTGGGCGCGCAACAAGACCGGGTACGAAACCAAGGCGCCGAAGCCCTATCAGCCGGAGGTCGCGGCCGACGCCATCGTGTTCGCCGCCACCCACAAGCGCCGCGACGTGTTCGTGGGGTCGTCCACCCCGCCGGCCATCGTGGCGTCCAGGCTGGCGCCAAGCGTGATGGATCGCGTGCTGGCGCGGCAGGCCTACTCCGCCCAGCTTGGCCCGGGCGCCGCGCCCAAGACGGAGGGCAACCTGTTCCAGCCGGCGCCGGGCGGCGACCAGGGGGCGCACGGGCGGTTCGACGCCGGGGCGAAAACGCGGCGCGACATCTACACCAGCCGCCAGGGCGACGTGGTTGCCGCCGGGCTGCTGCTGGTGGGGGCTGTCGGGCTGCAGATGCTGGCGACCTCGCCGTTGTTCGTGGGGCCGGGCTTGCTGGCGCGGGCCGTCATCCGGCGGGTGACGGCTTAGCGCGCGGCGCCGCGGGCTTCCGGCGCGGGCTGCCAACCCCGCTGCGCGATCCAATCGTCGTCCAGCCCGTCGAAGCGGGACAGGCGCAGGGTGCTGAGGTCGGCGAACTGGCAGGCGCCGTCCGTCACCAACTCCTGGACCGCGTGGCCCGTCGCGGGCGACAGGCCGAAGCCGATGCTGGACAGCGTGGCGACGACGACGTTGGACGGGTCGAGGAGGCGGTCGATCACCGGGCGCCCATCCGGCGTGTTCTCGATCACCCCGGCCCAACTGCGGATGATGCGGGCGTGCCGGGCGCGGGGGAACATCTCCACCAGGTGGGCCGCGATGTTGCCCATCAGCGGCGTGCTGCTGCGCGGCGGCACGCCCATGCCGTCGTGTTCCTCCAGCCATTCATGCGGCCCGCCGCCATAGGCGAGGTTGCCGCGCAGCGTTTGCCGCCCGTACAGCCCGTGGCCGTCGGCGCCGCCCACCGGCATCAGCGGCAGCGGCTCGGTGACGATCATCTCGGCGCGGGCGGCCGCCACGGGCACGCGCACGCCGAGCATGGCCGCGAGCTTGCCGGTCTGCGGCCCCGCCGCCAGCACGAGGTGGTCGCAGCCCAGCCGCCCGCCGTCGGTCTCGACCCCCGTGACGCGCCCACCCTCAACCGCGAAGCCGTGCACGGTCGTGTGCTGCAATACGCGCCCGCCGTGGTCCTGCATCGCCCAGGCGTAGCCCTGGACGGTGCGGTGCGGGTTGGCGTGGCCGCCGAAATGGTGCCAATACGCGCCGTAAACCTCGCCGGCCAGCGGCACCAGCTCGCGCAACTGCGCCGCGTCCAGCGTCTCGGTTTGAAAGCCGTGGCGCTCGCCGTTCCGCACCATGCGGTGGGCGTCGTCCCATTGCGCCGCGTCCATGGCGATACGGATGCGCCCGGCGGAGAACTCGGTGGGGTAGCCGAGCAGTTCGTCCATCTGCGGCCATAGCCGCTGCTCCTCGTGGAACAGCGGGCTGAACCCGTGGGTGCAGCCGCCGCCGTTGCGGCCCGACGCTTCCCAGGCGACGATGCCCTTGTCGATCACCAGCACGTCCACCCCGGCGCGGGCCAGCCACCAGCCGGCGCTCAGCCCCGTGGCGCCGCCGCCGACGATGACGACGCTGGCGCCGGTGGGGTCGGCGGTGGCGGCGCTCACGGCTTCACCGAAGTTTGGGCGGCGTGGAGCTCCCAGGGCGCCGCGGCCTGGCCGGGGATGCCGAACCACACGTCCCAATGCTCCGCCATCTCCGGCGACTCCGGCAGTGCGGCCACGCCGAGCGGGATCGGGCGCACCGGCGCGCGGAAGGTCGCAAGCGGCACCTCGCCCAGCCCGGCGCCGGCGCCGAGCGCCAGCAGCGCCGCCACCTGCTCGCGGCAGCGGCGGCCTTGGCACAGCCCCATGCCGGCGCGGGTCAGGCGCTTCACCTGGTCGGCGTTCGGCGGGCCGTGGCCGAGCAGGGCCGACAGGTCCGTGCTGTTCCGCAACGGGTGCGGCCAGCCGAGGTAGCGCGGCGGGCGGACTTCCAGGATTTCGCGGGCGGTGACTTCCTCGCATTGGCAGACGTGGGCCTCCGATCCGGGGGCAGCCTCCACCACGGCGCTGCGCACCCAGGCGAGGCGGTAGGCGGATAGGTCCACCGTTGGCGCTTCCGGCTCCGCAAGGGGTGCCGGGTCGGTGGCTGTCTGCGCCGCGTGGGCCGCGGCGCGGCGGCCTTCCGCCTCCGCCACCGCGCGGTCCATCGACTTCGCCGCCCATACGCCCGCGCAGTCACCCACGGCGTAGATGCCCGGCACCGACGTCATCTGCGCCGCGTCCGTGTCCGGCACATGCCCGCCGCGCGCCGGCGAGAACACGGAACGGCAGCCGATGGCGTCCAGCAACTCGATCACCGGGACCGCGCCGATGCCGAGCACAACCGTGTCGCATTCGACCGCCACGGGGTCGCCGGCGATCCGCCGCCCATCGTCGTCCAGCCGCGCCAGCACGGCGCCGGTCACGCTGTCCGCTCCGCCCTGCGCCGCGGCGATCACGTGCCGGGTCAGGACCGGGACGCCCGCGAGCTGGTCCAGCAGCGCCGCCGGGCCGATGGGCGCCGCCGCCTGCTCCACGATTGCGGCCACGTCCACCCCGGCCCGGCGCATCGCGACGGCGGCCAGCAGCGCCTCCGCGGAACTGCCGAGCACCACCGCCCGCCGCGCATCGAGCGCGCCGAGCCGCGCCAGCCGTTCGGCCGCGGTCGCCCCCATGACGCCCGGCAACTGCCACCCGGGAAAGGCCAGCCCCATGTCGCGCCGCCCGGCGGCCACGATTGCCGACTTGAAGCCCAGCATCCAGGACGCCTCGCCGTCCCACAGCCCGGCGACCTTGCCGGGCAGCCAGCCGACGCTGGGGCCGTTCGCATACAGTCCCCACGCGGCCGTGCCCAGGCGCACATCCACCCCGGCCTCCATGGCGTCCGCCAGCGCCGGCTCGGCGGTGAGCATCGCTTCCGTCATGGCGGTGCGGTTGCGCACGGCGCCGCTCATGCGCTGGCCGAAATGCAGCGGCACGTCGTCGCTCATGGTTTCCGGGGCGACCGGGTTCTCATCGACCAGCACCACCGACAGGCCGTATCCCGCGGCGGCGATGGCGGCGGCAAGCCCGGCCGGCCCGGCGCCGACCACCAGCAGGTCGGTATGCTCGGCGACAGCGAGCGTGGCGTTGGCGGTGGAACGCGGGTCGATCACGCGGGGCGTCATGGCGGGGTCATGCTCCGGGATGGAAGGGCGATACGGGCGGCACCATTGATCGACCCGTGCGCGGTTGCCGATGGGTTTCACCCATCCTACGGCATGGGTCGCGTAGGATGGGTGAAGACCATCGGCAGATGACGGTCATTCAACCAGACCGTCCGTATAAGCCGGGACGGTCGCGTGGTCGCGGCTCGCCGCCCGCTCCGGCGGCGGCGGGCCGCCGCGGCGGCCGAGCGCGTCGGGCGGCAGGTGGCAGCGGATCGCGTGGCCGGTGTCGGCGTGCATCGCGGGTTCCTCGGTCTCGCAGATTGCGCCGATCTTGCGCGGGCAGCGGCTGTTGAACACGCAGCCCGGCGGCGGCGCCAAGGGGCTTGGCATCTCGCCGCCCAGCCGGATGCGCTTGCCGCCGTGCTGGCCCGCAAGGTCCGGCACGGCGGACAGCAGCGCCTCCGTGTAAGGGTGGTGCGGGCCGCTCCACACGTCCTCCGCCGGGCCGATCTCCACCATGCGCCCGAGATACAGCACGGCGATGCGGTCGGACAGGTAGCGCACCACGCCGAGGTCGTGGCTGATGAACACGTAGCTGACGCCCGCGCCCGCCTGCAGGTCGGCAAGGAGGTTCAGGATCGCCGCCTGCACGGACACGTCGAGCGCGGAGGTCGGCTCGTCGCAGATCACCACGCGGGGGTCGCCGGCAAAGGCGCGGGCGATGGCGACGCGCTGCTTCAGCCCGCCGGACAATTGGCGCGGGCGCATCGGCAAGTGCCGGTCCGTCAGCCGCACCGCGGACACCAGCGCCGCCAGCCGCTCCGCCCGCTGCCGCCCCCACAGGCCGGCGAGGCGGGACAAGGACCGCTCGATCAGGTGGCGGACGGTGTGGGAGCGGTTCAGCGCGGAGTCCGGGTTCTGGAAGACGATCTGCAACGCCTTCTGGTCGGCGCGGGAGCGGCGCTTGGCCTGGCCCGCCACCTTCTGACCATCGAGTTCGACCGTGCCGCCGGGGTCGGGCGCGGTGAGGCCGAGCAGCAGCCGGGCCAGCGTCGTCTTGCCGCTGCCGGACTCGCCCACCAGCCCCAGCGTTTCCCCGGCCCGCAGCGTCAGCGACACGTCGGACACGGCGCGCAGCGCGTGCGGGCCGACGCGGAACGTCTTGGACACGCCCTCCACCCGCAAGGCCGGCCGCGCGTCGCTGGGCGCAGCCGGCGGGGCAGGGACGGCAGCCTCCGGCTCGGCCCGGCGCAGGGCGGTGGCGCGGTCGATGTGGTGGCAGCGCGCCATCTGGCCGCCGATGCGGATAGGCGGGGGCGTCGCCGCGCGGCAAACGGCATCGGCAAAGTCGCAGCGCGGCGCAAACACGCAGCCCGTCCGGATGGCGCCGAGCGGGGGCAGGAAGCCCGGGATGGTGTCGAGCCGCCCATCCGACTTGCGCCGCCCCGCCGCCGGCAGGCAGCGCAGCAGCCGCATCGTGTAGGGGTGCAGCGGGCGGGCCAAAAGCTCGGCGCCGGGTCCTTCCTCCACGAGGCTGCCGGCATACAGCACGCCGATGCGGTCGCACATGCGCTCGATGATCGCTAGGTTATGGCTGATGAACAGCACGGAGGTGGCGAACTCCGCCTTCAGCGCCGCGATCAGGTCCAGCACCTCCGCTTCCACCGTGGCGTCGAGGCCGGTGGTGGGTTCGTCCAGCACCAAAAGCCTCGGGTTCTTGGCCAGCGCCATGGCGATGACGACGCGCTGCTGCATCCCGCCGGATAACTGGTGCGGGAAGGCGGTCATGACGCGGGCGGTACCGGGGATGCGGACCTTGGCCAGCATCGCCTCCGCCCGGGCCAGCGCGTCGGCGCGGCGGATGCCGACCGCCTCGTAAACCTCGGCGACCTGCCGCCCCACCGTCATGGACGGGTTGAGCGCGCGTCCGGGGTCCTGATAGACCATGGAGACCTTGGTGAGCCGGAGCCGGCGCAGCCCGGCGGGATCAAGGTCGGTGATGTCTTGCCCATCCACCAGCACCCGGCCGCCGCGGATCGCGCCGTTGCGCGCCAGCGCCCGCAGGGCGGCAAAGGCGGCGGTCGATTTGCCGCAGCCGCTTTCGCCGACCAGCCCGTAGGTTTCGCCGGGCGCGATGGCGAACGACACGCCGCGCAGCACGGGCTGCTCCACGCCCCCCGTCCGATAGGCCACGGTGAGGTTGCGAAGCTCAAGGGCCGGGGCGGTCATTCCAGCACCGCCTGCACGCCGTCCGCCACCAGGTTGACGCCGACGACCAGCGACGCCGTGGCGGCGGCGGCGAAGCTCACCGTCCACCAATAGCCGCCGGTCATCATGCCGTAGTTCTCCGAGATGGCGAGGCCCCAATCCGCGGACGGCGGCTGGATGCCGAAGCCCAGGAAGCTGAGCGACGCCACGGTGAAGATCGCGTAGCCGAGCCGCACCGTCGTCTCCACCAGGATCGGCGGCAGGACGTTGGGCAGGATTTCGACGAACATGATGTGCAGCGCGCCTTCCCCGCGTAGCTCGGCGGCGGCAACGTAATCGAGGGAACGCTCGGACAGCACCGCGGAGCGCACCGTGCGGGCGATCAGCGGGGTGAAGATGATGCCGATCACCCCGATCACCGTCCCGGACGACGGCCCGAGCGCCACCAGCACCAGCAGCGCCACCACGATCAGCGGCAAGGCCAGCAGCACCTCGATCAGCCGTCCGATCAGGCTGTCGAGCCAGCCGCCGACGTAGCCGGTGAGCAGGCCGAGCGCCGTGCCGGCCACCGTCGCCAGCAGGGTCGCCAAGGGCGCGACGGACAGGATGGGCCGCGCGCCGACCACCACGCGGGAGAAGATGTCGCGCCCGATCTGGTCGGTGCCGAACCAATGCGCGGCGGACGGCGCCGCCAGCGTGTTCAGCAGGTCATCGCCATAGGGGTCGTAGGGCACCACGAACGGGCCGAACACCGCGCAGAACACCCAGAACAGCACGATGCCTGCGCCCACGGTGAACGACGGGGACCGCAGCAGCCGGGCGGCCCGGCTAGGCGCCGTGGCAAGAGGTTCCGCCGGGTCGGCGGGGGCGGCGACCGCGGGGGGCAGGCCGCCGCCCTGCGCCGCTGCCAGGGTGGTGGCCGTCATCGCCCGCCCTCCCGCAACCGCGGGTTCAGCACCGTGTACAGCGTGTCGGCAATGAGGGTGCTGGCGACGAAGATGGCGCCCACCGTCAGGATGCCCGCTTCCAGCATGGGGAAGTCCTTGCCCCGCGCCGCGTTGAGGATGAGGCTGCCGATCCCCTGGTAGCGGAACAGCGATTCCACGACGACCAGGCCCCCGATCATGTAGCCGACCTGCGAAGCGATGACGGTGATCGTCGGCAGCAGCGCGTTGCCCAGCACATGGCGGAAGATGACGGTGCGGGCAGGCAGCCCCTTGAGCACGGCGGTGCGGGCGTAGTCGGAATCGAGCGCCTCCAGCGTGCCGGCCCGCGCCATGCGCGCGATGTAGCCGAACAGCACGATCACCAGCGGCAGCGCCGGCAGGATCAGGTGGCGCAACTGCTCCAAGGCCGGCGTGCCCGGCCGCGTCGCCGCCGAGATCGGCAGCCAGCGCAGCCAGATGCCGAGCACCAGGATCAGCGCGATGGAGGACACGAACTCCGGCACCACCGTGAGCGACAGGCTGACCACGCTGATCGCCCGATCCTGCCAGCGCCCGACGCGCATCGCGGCATACACCCCGGCGCCGATGGACAACGGCACCACGATGACAAAGGCGACCGCCGCGAGCTTGAGCGAGTTGAGCAGGGCGGTGCCCACGAACGGCGCCACGGGCGCGCGGAAGGTGTAGGAGCGGCCCATGTCGCCGGTGAGGAAACGCCCGATCCAGGTGAAGTAGGTTTCGATGGCCGGGCGGTCGGCGCCGACCTCGCGGTTGATCGCCGCCACCGCCTCCGGGTCGGCGAGCGGCCCCAGGATCATCCGGCCCACGTCGCCCGGCAGCACCTGCGCGCCGGCAAACACCACGACGCTGAGCAAAGCGAGGGTCAGCAAAGCGAGGCCCAGCCGCCGCCCGGCCTGCCGCGCGAAGCGGGCCAGCACCGGGCTAACCCCGCCGCATCAGGCAACCGTCGCGTTGGCGAGGAACACCTGGCCGATCCCGGTGGCGGTGATCCCGCCGACGCCGGCCGCGGTCGCCGTGAGGTACTCATAGAAGTATGCGAAGATCACCGGCGTCTCGTCGAGCAGCAACGCCTGGATCTTGCCGGCGGCTTCCCGCTGCTTGCCGAGGTCGGTGGTGGCGATGTACTGCGCCACCAGCGCGTCGTAGGCCGGGTTCTTGAAGTGGGCAGCGTTCCACGCCCCGTTGCTGAGCAGCGGCGCGCCCAGCAGCACGTTGGGCACGCCGCGGTGGCCGTAGTCGGTGATGCCCATCTCGGAGTCGAGCCAGTCCGACTGGCCCGGCTGCGCTTTGCCGTAATAGGCGGCGTCCGTCTCGATCTTGAGGTTCAGCTTGATCCCGATCTCGCGGCAGGCGTTCTGCACCAAAACGGCGTAGTCGGGGATTTCCTGCAGCCGCATGGTGGTGAGCGTGGCCTCGAACCCGTTGGCCGCGTCGGCCGCCGCCAGGAGGGCGCGGGCGGCTGGGATGTCTTTCTTGCGCTGCGGCACGGCCTTGTCGGTGGAAGGATAGACCGGCGCGAAGGGCGAGTCGTTGCCGGGTTCGGCGAGGCCGCGGAACAGCCCGGCGACCAGGGCCGGGCGGTCGAGCGACATCGCGATGGCCTGCCGCACCCGCTTGTCGGCGAATTTCGGCACGTCGTTGCGCATGTGGAGCTGCCGGTGCGTGGCCGCGCGCACCTTGACGATCTTCACGTCGGGGTCGTTGAGCAACCCTTGCGCGCCCTGCACCGCGATCTGCGAGATCACGTCCACCTGGCCGCCCTGCAGGGCCAGGATTTGCGGCTGCTGGTCGGCGAAGAAGGTGAACTCGGTCCGCGCCGGCAGCGCCTTGGCGCCCCAATAGTCGGGGTTGCGGACGAAGCTCGCGCCGACCTTGGGCGTATACTTTTCCAACTTGAACGGCCCGGTGCCGATGAAGGTTTTTTCCCAGTCCCCGGCGTAGTCGGCGGGCAGGATGATCGCGTTGTAGTTGTCGGACGACACGATGTAGGGAAAGTTGCCGTTCGGCGCATCGAGGTGGAACGCCACCGTGAGGTCATCGACCTTGCGCGTGCCGCCGACCGACAGCACGCCGCGGAGCGCCGACAGCGCATTGGACCCGTTCTTCGGGTTGGCGAGCCGGTCCATGGTCGCCACCACGTCGTCGGCGTTCAGCACGTGCCCGTTGTGGAACTTCACGTTCGGCCGCAGCGCGAAGGTCCAGACGGTGCCGTCCTCGTTGGGCTTCCAGGACAGCGCCAGCATCGGGCGCAGCACCAGGTCCGGCTGGTCGAAGATCAGGAACTCGCCGGTCTGCATGAGCAGGATCAGGCCGCCCGAGGTCGCCGTCGTGACCGGCTCCACCACGCCCGCCGGCGTGGGCGAGGCGACGCGGATCGTGGCGTCGCGCTGCCCCGTTTGCGCCAGCGCGCGGGGGGCGCCGGGGGCGGCGGCGCCGAGCAGCGCGCCGAGGAGCGGCAGCGCCAAGCCGAACCGGCTGCCTTCCCGCAGCAGGCCGCGCCGGTCGAGGCGCCCGGCTAGGAACTCGTCAACCACGTGGTTTTCGAGGTCGCTCGCTTCCAGGCGCAGGCGGTCCAGGTTCGGTGATCGGCGCATCGGGGTTTTCCTGGGCAGAAGCGGCGGGCCCTTGGCCGCCACACGGCCAAGTTATCCAAAAACTGTGCTTTGGTACCCGAAAGGACGCAAGGCTTAATACGGACGGCTTGGTTGAATGACCGTCAATTGCTGATGGGTTTCACCCATCCTACGCGATCCATGCCGTAGGATGGGTGCAACCCATCAGCCGCACACGGGCCGATCGATGCGGCGCGGGCAGGCTCCGCCCGGTCGCCTGGATGCCCGGCGCCCTTCGCGATGAACTCGCCCGCCTTGCCGCAATACCAATCCACGAAGCGCAGCACGAGCGACTCAGCCTCCGGCGAGTACGGCCCCGGCACGAAGCCCGCCGAGCGCACGCCGCGCTGGTTGTTCTCGGCCAAGGCGCGGTCCTGCAGGTTGGTCCGGTCCCACAGCTCCGTCAGGCGGGGGATCGTGTAGTCCACCCCTTCCACAGCGTCGGCGCTCACCAGCCACTTGGCCGTCACCACCGTTTCCTCCGGCGCGGTCGGCATGGCGCTGAACATGAACACGTAGTCGCCGAGCGCATGGGCGAAGCTGTGCGGCTCCAAGGCCCAGCGGAGCGAACCGACATCGCCGTTGCCGAGCCGTCCCATGGTGCGGGCCACGCAGGGCTTGCCGTCCATGGTCAGCGACTGCGTGCCCTCGTTCAGCGGGAACCGCCCCGCCTGCCACCACGACCCCTCGACGGGTCCGGTGGGCAGGCCCTGCTCGGCCATGCGTGCCTCGAATGCCTCGCTCACCTTCTGCTGCTCGGCCACGGCCAGCGACCGGCGACCGACCGGGAAGGTGACGGACAGCTCCGGATGGTTGACGGCGCAGTGGTAGCACTCGCGGGCGTTCTCCATCACGAGCTTCCAGTTGGCGCGTTCCACCAGCGTGGCCTCGAAGGCGACCTTGCCGCGGTGCAACTGGTGCGGCGCCAGCATCGGCTCGAACCGGTCGTGGAACTCGTCGAAGGCGGGCGGCGTGTCGGCCAGGCAGACGTAGATCGTGCCGGCAACCGTGCGGAGCGCCACCGGGCGCAGCGCGTGCTCGGCCGGGTCGAAGTCCGGGGCCATGCGGGAAGCGTGGACGAGCTTGCCTTGCAGGTCGTAGGCCCATTGGTGGTAGGGGCAGACCAGCCGGGGCCGCTTCGCCAGGCCGTCCGCGCAGATCTGCGCGCCGCGGTGCCGGCAGGAGTTGAAGAACGCCCGCAGCGCGCCGTCCCGCCCGCGCACCACGACGACCGGAGAACGCCCGACCGTCAGCGCCAGCGTGCAGCCCGGCGACGGCAGCTCCGCCTCGAAGCCGGCCATGATCCAGGAGCGATGGTAGATCGCATCGAGATCGAACTCGAAGATGTCGGGGTCGGTGTAGAACTCGCGCGGCAGGGCGTGGCCGGGGCGCCGCCGGTCGAGCAGGGCGCGGATGCGGGCGAGGTCGGTCATGGGGATCCTATGGGTCTTGCGGGCTTGAGGTGGCGCGCAGTATGGCCCGACTCAATGCCGCGTGGCTCATGGTATCTTGGATGGCCGGCCTGCAGCACGCATGGCGGATGGAGGGGATTGCCGCACCCGGCAGCCGTGTGCTGCACTTGCCGCAGGCGGCAGCGGATCGATGGAGCGGCTGTTACTCACCCATGCTTCGGAACAGCTTGGCCGACCTGAACCGGAGCCGCACCTCGCACAGCAGGAGTTGCCCATGACCAAGGCCCTCATCGTCGGCGGCGGCATCGCCGGGCTGTCAACCGCCTGGGCGCTGGCCCGGCGCGGCATGGAGGTCGAGCTGTTCGAGCAGGGGCCGCTGCCCAACCCGCGTGCGTCCTCTTACGACGAGCACCGCATCACCCGCCACGCCTACGGCGCCATGGAAGGCTACGCGCACCTGATGCCGGAAGCGTTCCGGGTGTGGGACAGCCTGTGGCGGGCCATCGGCACGTCGCACTACGAGCCGTGCGGCGCCGTTTACTTCCTGCGCCGCGACGAAGGCTGGTATGGCGGGATGTCGCGCTCGCTCGACGCCATGGGCATCGGCTACCGCGACATCCCGTTGGATGAGGTGGAGTGCCGGTTCCCGATGGTGCGGGCAGAGGGCCTGGAGCGCGTCGTCAGCACGGACGGGGCGGGGATGCTGTTCCCGGTCCGCATCCTGACCGACCTCGTGGTGCTGCTGGGCCGGCTCGGCGTGCGGCTGCGCACCGGCACCCCCGTCAGCGAGGTCGATCCGGAGCGCGGCCGGGTGGTCGCGGACGGGGCGGTGCATGAGGGCGATGTCGTGGTCGTCGCGGCGGGCGCATGGGCGGATCGGCTGGTGCCGACCTTACGCGGCGTGGCGGTGCCGTCGCGGCAGGCCGTGCTTTACCTTTCGCCGCCGGCGGACTTGGCGGAAGCCTGGGCGGCGGCGCCGGTGATGCTGGAGGTGCGGCCCGAGGGCGGGCTTTACACCCTGCCGCCGCGGCGCGGCACGCGGCTCAAGGTCGGCGACCACGTGTTCTCCCGCAGCGGCGACCCCGACGGCGACCGGATCGCCCACGCTCGCGACTTGGAGCGGCTGTGGCCGGCGGCGCGCGCCGCGTATCGGGACCTGGACCGCTACAGCGTGCTGGAACCCAAGGCGTGCTTCTACACCGTGACCGAAACCGAGGAGTTCCTGGTGCACCCGCTCGGCGCGGCGGGCTGGCTGGTCAGCGCCTGCTCCGGCCACGGCTTCAAGCTGGGCAGCCTGATGGGCGAGCTGGTGGGCCGGGCGGTCGCGGGGGAGATGCCGGCGGACGAGGTGACGGAGCTGGCCGCCGGGCGGGTGACGCATCCGCGCTGGCGGCAGGCGGTCGCGGCGTGAACGGCCCGCCCCGGCGCAACCGGGCGCCCGCTTTCGCCACCCGCGCCATCCACCACGGCTTCGACCGCACGGGGGCGCAAGGCGCGCTGATCCCGCCGATCTACATGACCTCGACCTACGCCTTCGAGCACGCCGCGGAGAGCGAGGCGGTCGCGGCGGGCGAGTTGCTGCGCCCGCTGTACGGGCGGGAGGAGAACCCGACCCAATCGGTGCTGGAAGCCCGGCTCGCCAACCTGGAAGGCGCCGAGGCCTGCGTCGTGTTCGCATCCGGCATGGGGGCGGTAGGCTCGCTCATGCTGTCCCTGCTGTCCCAGGGCGACGAGGTCGTCGTGCACCGCACGGTGTATTCCAACACCCTGGCGCTGACCGAGGACGCGCTGCCGCGGTTCGGCATCAAGGTCGTGCCGGTCGATCTGTCGGACCCGGCCAACCTCGACCCGGTGCTGTCCCGCCGCACCCGGATGGTTTACTTCGAGACGCCGGTGAACCCCACTGCCGAGGTGCTCGACATCGCGGCCATCGCCGGGCGTGCCCGCGCGGCGGGGGCCATGGTTGTCGTGGACAGCACCTACGCCTCGCCCGCGCTGCAACGTCCTTTGGAGCACGGCGCGCACCTCGTGCTGCACGCGCTGACCAAGTACATCAACGGCCACGGCGACCTGCTCGGCGGCGCGGTGCTGGGCGACGCGACGACGGTAGAGCAGCTGCGGCGGCACGGCCACGCTACATCACCGGCGCCACCATGTCGCCGATGTCGGCCTTCCTGGTGCTGCGCGGGATGAAAACGCTGGCGCTGCGCATGGAGCGGCACGGGCAAACGGCGCAGCGAATCGCGGACATGCTGGCCGGGCACGGCGCGGTGGCGCGGGTGCGCTACCCGTTCCTGCCGTCCGACCCCGGCTACCCGGCGGCCCGGCGGCAGATGGCGAACGGCTCGGGGATGCTGTCGTTCAGCCTGCGGTCCGGCAATGACGGCGCGGACCGCTTCATGGACCGGCTGCGGCTCGTGCTGCGCGCGGTTAGCCTGGGGGACGCGGAAACGCTCATCATGCGCCCGGGCGCCCTGCTGCGCGGCGCGCTCCGCGCCGATCCGGCCGCACATCTGGCGGGCGGCGTCGATGAGTCGATGATGCGCTTGTCCGTCGGGCTGGAAGATGCGGAGGACCTGCTGGACGATCTGGCCCAGGCGCTGGACGCCGCCTGACCCGGCCGCGAAAAAAAAGGCGGCGCCCGAAGGCACCGCCAAGTTTAGGGAGGAAACGTCCGCAGCATGACAAAGCCATGCTGCACTGCACAAGATAAACTTATCCCGGGCCGATGCAAGGGGAAAAAGTTCGGCCATGTGCGATTCATACCGTGCCGTGGCCAGAGGGCAGGGGCAGCAAGGGGGGCGCTTGCACGCTCAGGATGGCGGCCGGGCGCGCAGGCCGGCGATCCGCACCCGCTCCCCATGCACGATGAAGAGGCCGCTCGCGGCGATGATGACCGCGCCCACCAACACCCAGCGGTCCGGGACGTTGCCGAACACGAGCAGGCCCAAGGCGGATGACCAGATGAGCTGCGCGTAGCCCAGCGGCGCCAGCACTGTCGCCCGCGCGTGGCGGTAGGCGAGCACCGCAAGCCATTGCCCCGATGAGGCAACCACCCCCAAGGCCACGGACAGCCCGAAAAGCGGCCAGGTCATCGGCGCCAGGAAGAACGGCAGGATGGCCATCAGCAGCACGAACCCGGTCGCCGCGGTCCACAGCAGCGTCACGCCGGGTCGGTCGATGACCGCCAGCTTGCGCGTGGCCAGCATGGCGACCGACCAGCACAAGGAGGACAGCAGCACCAGCAGGGCCGCCGGTTGCAGGCCGTGCGCGCCGGGGCGGACCACGACCAGCATCCCCCCGAAGCCCACGAGCACGGCGATCCAGCCCTGCCAGCGCACCGCCTCGCCCAGCACCGGCACGGCCAGGGCGGTGATGAGCAGGGGCGTGACGAAGTTGATCGCGGTCGCCTCGGCGATCGGCAGGTGCGCGAGGGACAGAATGAAGCAAAGGGCGCTGGCCACCACGCTGAGGCCGCGCAGGATTTGCAGGGCCGGCCGGCGGCTGCGCACGGAAGCGCGGCGACCGCGGAGCAGGGGGCTTGCGGCCATGGCCACGAACACGGCGTAGCGGATGGCGGCGAGCTGCACCGTGGGCACGCTTTCCGTGATGTACTTGGCCATCGCGTCCGACAGCGAGAACAGGAGCGTGGCGCCCAGCATCAGCGCGCCGCCGCGCAGGAAGTCGTCGGCTGCCGGGCGGCGGCTCAAGCCCGGGGCGCGGGGCGGCTCATGGGCGGTTGGTATCGCCGGCTCTGCTGCCGCCGGCGCGGCTTGGAGCCGTGGCGGCGGCCGGAGGGCGGGCGCCCCGTCGTCCCGGCTGCCCCGCGCATGGCCCCGAACAGCCGACATGGAACGCCCCTTGTGCAAGATGCCCGGGGGAATGTGTAGTTCCTTGGGGGCGGAAGGTCCAGGAGTCTCGATCCGAAATCAAACCGTTACGGAGCGTGCGGCGGCAGCGGGACGCCCCGGCGCAGGTGCCGGTCCACGCGCACGTGCAATAGCTGCACAAGTTCGGGCTGCATGAATTCGTAATTGTCAGGAATGTCCAGGCAGATCACCCGCGCATTCTTGAGATGCCGCTTGAACCGCCTTGCCAGCTTGCTTCTGTGGGCTTTCTCCATGACGAACACGAGGTCGGCCCATTGCAGCAGTTCCGGCGTGCATGGGACGTCGGCATCGTTGTCCAAGCCTACGGACATCGCCTCGATGCCGGCCTGGGCGGAAAAGACATGCTCCGCGGTGGGGCTGCGCAGCCGGTTGCGGCCGCACAGGAACAAGACGCGCTTCATGCGGCCTCGGCAGCGGATGCCTTCATGCCTGCGCTGCGCCCGTTGGCCCGCCGGGGTCCGCGTCCCGCCAGCGCGGGAAGGCGGCGGCCTGGCCGCGCACGGCGCCGTCCGCGCCGACGAGCTGCCAAACCGTCCCGTCCTCGATCCAGAAGCGCCGGCCCGACCGGGCCACCCGCAACCCCTGGTAGCCGGACGCATAGCCCTGGCGCGACACTTGGTCGAGCAGACGTTGCCGCTCCGCGCGGTTCGGCGCCTCGGCGGACAAGCGGGAGGGGAGGGCGGTGAACTCCGCCCAGGAGTACTCGAAGCAGTGCTGCGCCGCCTTGTTGGCATACATGAAGCACGGATCGGGTGCGGTGTCGTGGGCGAGCACGCAGAACGGGGCCGCCTCGTACAGCCAGCGCACAGCCTCGTCGCGCCCCACCTTGGCCGGGAGGAGGGAGGTGCCGGTCAGCCGTTCGTAGCTGTCGAGGATCAGCCGCGGCAGGGCGGGGTCGCCCGGCCTTCCATCATCCCCATGGGTCAGTTGCGCGCCCTCCTTGTCCGAACCGGCTTAAACCGGAGCAGGCCGGCGTCCCGCTCAAAGCGGCTTTACCACGGCGAGGATCGCGATGGCCACGATGACGCCGATGGCGAGCGGCGCCAAGCGCGGCGACGCCCCGGCAGCCACGCCGCCCGCCAAGCGGCGGAGCTTGGCCGACTGGATGCCGTGCGCTCCCGACAGCGCGACGACGAGCACGAGCTTGGCCAGGAGCCAGCCGTCGCGGAGCCACCCGCCCATCAGCGCAAGCGTCAGGCCGAGCGCCCAAACGAGCAGCATGGCGGGCGTCGTCACCCTGCGGTCCCAACGGTGGAGCGCCCGCGCCGCCTCCGTGCAGCCCGGCTGTGCCGCCGCCAGGAACACGGCGGCGCCCAGCAGGCCGGCGGCAAAGGTGATCGCGGCGGCCACATGGAGCGCCTTCAGCCAGGCGTAGGGATCGAGGGTCATCCTGCGCCGGCCGGCGTCAGCGCCGCGGCCTTGCGCCGGATCAGGGGCAGGTTGGCATATCCCGCAAAGGGCACGAACGCCGTGACCAGGAGGCGCAGCCACTCGCGCCGCCGCCAACCGCCCCCCGCAACCGTTTGGAGGACGATCCAGACGTAGGCGGCGAAGGCAAGCCCGTGGACCGGCCCCATCACGGTCACGGCCAAAGGCTTCCCGGCGAGGTGCTTGAGCGGGACCGCCACCCCGACCAGCAGAAGGAGCGTGGTCGCCTCGACGAGCGAGGCGGCTTCCAGCCTGCGGAGCTGCAGCCGTTCAAGCCGGATGCGCTCGAGCCCGGCGCTTTCCGTCATGCCGGGATACAGCACCGTGCCGATCTCAAGCGGCGCGGGGTCGGGGAGGAATGCGGGGGCTTGGGCGTCCATGGTGCGCTCTCCTTGCGGGACGCCCAGCTTGTAGGGCGGCGTCGGCGCCCCTGTGGAGCGGCAGGAACGACAAAAAACGCCGCATTCCTGCCAGCGTGCCCGCCCGGCGTTGAGCGGGGCGCCGGACCGGCTTATGGCAGGTTTCGCGTAACAACGGTGGTCCTGCCATGCACGTCGTCGCTGTCCTGGCCGTCCACGGGGTGATCCCCTTCGACCTGGCGATCCCGTGCGAGGTGTTCGGGCGCGTCCGCCTGCCCCGTGCCGACGACGAGTATGACGTGCGGGTGTGCGGGGAAGCGGCGGAGGTGCGCGCGCGCCCGTTCGGCATCCGCGCGCCCTGGACGCTCGGTGATCTCGCCGGCGCGGACACGGTGGTCGTGCCCGGGATCGAGGACCCGACCCTGCCCGTGCCCGACGCGGTGGTCGCCGCGCTGCGCGCCGCCGCGACGCGTGGGGCGCGCATCGCGTCCATCTGCTCCGGCACGTTTATCCTGGCGGCGGCGGGGCTGCTCGACGGCCGGCGCGCGACCACGCATTGGCTGGCCGCCGGGCTGCTGGCGCGGCGGCATCCCGCGGTGACGGTGGATCCTGACGTGCTGTTCGTGGACGAGGGCCGGATCGTGACGGCGGCCGGGTCCTCGGCGGGCCTCGACATGTGCCTGCACCTGCTGCGCCGCGACCATGGGCACGCCGTCGTCGCGCACGCCGCGCGCTTGGCGGTGGCCCCGCTCGACCGGGAAGGCGGGCAAGCGCAGTTCATCCGGCACGAGGCGCCCGGCTCCGCCGCAAGCCTTGCCCCGCTGCTCGACTGGATGCGCGAGAACGCGCACCGGCCCTTAACGGTGGACGCGCTGGCGCGGCAGGCCGCGGCCAGCCCGCGCACCTTTGCCCGGCGCTTTCGCGAGCAGACCGGCACCACGCCGCTGCAATGGCTGATCACCGCGCGGGTGCGGCGCGCGCAGGAGCTGCTGGAAACGACGCCGCTGTCGTTGGAGGAGGTCGCCAGCGCCGCCGGGTTCGACGGGGCCGCCGCGCTCCGCGACCGCTTCCGCCGCACGGTGGGCGTCAGCCCAAGGGCTTACCGCCGCTCGCTCGGCGTGCCGGCGGGGCGGTCCCCGCCCAACCCAGGCGGCGCGCTCACAGCTTAAGGCGACCGGCCTCAAAGGCGCCGGCTGCTCAGGGACACCGCAACGAGCATCGCGGCCAGGATCAGGAAGGCAGTCGGCAGGCTCGTCAAGTGGGCGACGAAGCCGATGCCCGCCGGGCCGGCGAGGATGCCGGCATAGCCGAGGGTGGTGATCGCGGGCACCGCCACGTTCTCGGGCATCACGTCCTGCCGCCCGACCGCGCTGAACAACACCGGGACGATGTTCGCGCAGCCGACGCCGACCAAGGCATAGCCCCCCAACGTCGCTTCCCAGAACGGCACCGCGGTCGCGACCACGAAGCCGAACGCCGCGCACAGGCCGCCGATCAGCACCACCCTTTTCTGGCCCAGCCGGTCCACGATGCGGTCGCCGGCGAGCCGGCCCACCGTCATCGTCACGGAAAAGGCGGCATACCCAAGCCCGGCATAGGAAGCGTCCAGGTTCCGAACGGAGGTCAGGAACACGGCGCTCCAATCGAGGATCGCGCCCTCGGCCAGGAACAGCACAAAGGCCAAGGCGCCGAGGAGCAGCACGATCCCGTGCGGCACCGCGAAGGCCGGCCCCTCGTTCCGGGCGCCGTAGGGCAGAAGGTGCTTGGCCGAGACGGCGAGCGCCGCGGCGATGCAGAGCGACACGCACAGGGCCGCCGCCAAGGGCGAAGCGCCGGCGCTCAGCAAGGCCGCCATCCCGCCGGCGCCGGCGATGCCGCCGAGGCTGAACAGGCCGTGGAAGCCCGACATCATGGAGCGCCCGCTGGCGCGCTCCACGATGATGGCCTGGATGTTCATCGTGACATCCATGGTGCCGATGCCCGCGCCGAACAGCATCAGCGCCGCCACGAGCAGCGGGAAAGCCGAGAGCGTCGCCAGGAAAGGCAGCGCAGCGGCCATGACGAGGGCGGCGACGATCATGACCCGGCGGCAGCCGAACCGGGGCGCGCACGCGCCGGCGATGGGCATGGTGACGATGGAGCCGATGCCCAGGCCCAGCAGGAGCAGCCCAAGCGCGCCGTCGCTGATGTCGGCACGCGCCTTGGCGAAGGGCACCAGCGCCGCCCAGGCCGCGCCCGCGAAGCCCGCGATGAAAAAGACGACGCGCGTGGCGTGCTGCTCGGCGACGCCCGGAGGAGGCCGCGAAAGGATGTCGGAGGTCGCCATCGGGTCCTGTGTCCTGCCGTGCTCGCGGTTGGGAAGAGCGTGGTAACGCCCGGGCCTACGGCGTGTCCAGGAATTGGCCGATCCACCGCCCCACCCGGGCGCAGTCGTCGGGTTGGGCGTGGGACGCAATGGCGGGATCGGCCAGCGGGCCGTAGCGGTCCCGCTTCGCCTCGATCAGCGCCGTGCAGAAGGCGGGGTCGAACTCCGGATGGAACTGGAAGGAGATCGCGTCGCCGTAATCCAGCCCGGCATAAGGCGTGAACGCGCTGGAAAGGGTCACGCGGGCGCCGGGCGGGCAAGCGACCACCTGGTCCTGGTGCGAGGCCGGCGCATCGACGTAAAGCGCATCGTCCATCCAGGGCGCGCGGCAACGCACGCCGTAGCGGTGCAGCCCGACGCCCCAGCCCTTTGGCGACTTGACCACCCGGCCCCCGAACGCTTCCGCCATCGCCTGGTGGCCGAAGCAGAAGCCGACCAGCTTCGCACGCCCCTTGGCCTCCTGCAGGAAGCCGATCAGCCCGGCGATCCAGGGCAGGTCGTCATACACCCCCGCCGGCGAGCCGGTCAGCACATAGGCGTCGCAGGCCATAGGGCTGGCCGGCAACGCGCCGCCCGTCACGTCATACAGGGCGGTGTCCCGCCCCGGGCCGAGCAGCCGCCGCACCATGGCGCCGTAGCTGCCGAACAAGGGACGCAGCGACTCCGGCGGGGCGCCGCATTGCAGGATGCCGATTGTCATGTGCCTATCCTTGCAGCGGCGTCAGAACGCCAGCCGGCTCCGCTGCTGCCCGTCCGCGTCGAAGTTCTCCGGACGCAGCCAGGCCTCGTAGCCGGCCTTGAGGCGCGGCCAGTCCCCGTCGGTGGTGGCGAACCAGGCCGTGTCGCGGTTGCGGCCTTTCTGCACCATGTGCTGGCGGAACACGCCTTCCGGCGTGAAGCCGAAGCGCCGGGCGGCACGCTTCGACGGCTCGTTCAGGGTGTTGCACTTCCACTCGAACCGCCGGTAGCCCAGCGCGTCGAACACGTGGGCGGCGGACAGAAACAGCGCCTCCGTTGCGACGCGGCTGCGGGCGATGGCCGGCCCCCACAGGATGGAGCCGATCTCGATCACCCCATGCGCCGGGTCGATCCGCATCAGGGCTTGGCGGCCCTCCGCCCGGCCGGTTTGCTTGTCGATGACGGCGAAGAACAGCGGGTCGGCGGAGGCGGCGGACCCTTCAAGCCACGGCTGGAACGCGGCGGCGTCGGTCGGCGGCTCCTCGAACAGGTAGCGGAAGCGGTCGTCTCCGCCGGGCTGCTGGGCGGAGGCCAGCAGGTCCGCGCCGTGCCGGGCCGGGTCGAGCGGCTCCAGCCGGGCGTAGCGCCCGTCCAGGGCGATGCGCTCCGGGCACGGCACGCCCTTCCATTGGGTCAGGTCCATCATTGATTCCATGGTTGGCGTCGTGTCACTCGGCGGGTGCCGCGGCGGCGGCGGCCCAAAGTTCCGGATTGGGTTCTTCCGGCCGGTATGTTCCAAAAAACCGCTTGATCCGCCGTCCGCTCACGCCGCCGCGGACGTGGGGACGCCTGGCTTGGCGAACAGCCCGATGTTCGCGTCGCCCCATTCCTTGAGCGCCGCCAGCACCGGCTCCATGCTGCGGCCCAAAGGCGACAAGCTGTATTCCACCCGAGGCGGCACCTCCGCATACACCTGGCGCCGAATCAGCCCATCCGCTTCCAGTTCGCGCAACTGGTTGGTCAACATGCGCTGCGTGACGCCCGGCACGCGCCGGCGAATCTCGTTGAAGCGCAGGGTGCCATGCCGGAGCTGGAACAGGATCACGCACTTCCACTTGCCGTCGATCAGGCTGATCGCGGCCTCCACCGAGCAGCCAGGGCTGCAATCGAGGCGGGTGTGGCGGGCCTGGGGCATGGTGGTATACTTTCGTGCACTATGGGCGGCATTTGTGCGTACTTCCGCCGAAGCGGGGTAAGCGCCATCCTGCGCTCATGCAACAGCGAGGTGCAACCATGCGTGCCATCGGATACCAGCAGCCCGGCGACATCGGCCGTGCCGACGCTCTGGTGGACATCGAGCTTCCGACGCCCACGCCTGCCGGCCGGGACCTGCTGGTCGAGGTCCGCGCCGTGTCGGTCAACCCGGTGGACACCAAGGTGCGGAACAGCAGCGCGCCCGAACCCGGCGCTTGGAAGGTGCTCGGCTGGGATGCGGCCGGCGTCGTGGCCGCCGCCGGGCCGGAAGCGACCCTGTTCCGCCCCGGCGACGCGGTGTTCTACGCCGGCGCCATCGGCCGGCCCGGCAGCAACAGCGAACAACACCTGGTGGACGAGCGCATCGTCGGCCCCAAGCCGCGCACGCTCGATTGGGCGGAGGCCGCCGCCCTGCCGCTCACGGCCATCACCGCCTGGGAGGTGCTGTTCGACCGGCTGGACGTGCGCCGCCCCGTGCCGGGTGCCGCGCCGGCGGTCCTGATCGTCGGCGGCGCTGGCGGCGTCGGCTCGGTTGCCATCCAGATCGCCCGCGCGGCGACGGACTTGACCGTGATCGCCACGGCGTCGCGGCCGGAAACGGCGGATTGGGTGCGCCAGATGGGCGCGCACCATGTCGTGGACCACAGCAAGCCGCTGGCCGCGGAGGTGGCCGCCCTTGGGATCGGGGCGCCGGCCTTCGTGTTCTCCACCACGCAAACGGCGCGGCACCTGGCGCAGATCGCCGAGCTGCTTGCCCCGCAGGGCCGCTTCGCGGTGATCGACGATCCCCCGACGCTCGACGTCAACCCGTTCAAGCGCAAGTCGGCGTCGGTGCATTGGGAGTTCATGTTCACGCGCTCCGCCCACGACACGCCCGACATGGGCGAGCAGGGCAAGCTGCTGGCGGAGGTTTCGCGCCTGGTCGATGCCGGCGCCCTGCGCACGACGATGACCCAGCGCGTGGCGGGCATCAACGCCGCGAACTTGCGGCAGGTCCATGCCCAGATCGAGAGCGGCACGACACGGGGGAAGATCGTGCTGGAGGGCTTCGGCACCGCGGCTTAAGCGGCATCCGGCATCCGGCAGCCCGCGGCGGCGCCGAACCGCGGCCAGGCCGGAGCGTTGCCCGTGCGTTGACGGGAGCAGGGAATGTCGCAGCACGAGATCGAAGTCGCGGCCCTCGAAGCGGTCGAGCCGGGCGGCATGAAACAAGTCGAGGTGGACGGCGAGAAGGTCCTCCTGTTGCGGGACGGGGACGCCGTGCGCGCGGTGGGCGCCACCTGCCCCCATGCCGGCGGACCGCTGGCGGAGGGCATCCGCAACGGGAACCGGATCGTTTGCCCTTGGCACAAGGCGGCCTTCTGCATCCGGACCGGGGCCGTGCAGGACCCGCCGGCGCTCGACGCGCTGCCGCGCTACGACGTGCGCGTGGACGCGGGCCGCATTCTTCTGGCCAAGCCCGCCCCGGCGCCCGACGCGCCGCCGGCCGCGCCCGATGGGCGCTGCTTCGTCATCGTCGGCGCGGGCGGTGCGGGCGCGGTGGCGGCGCAGACCCTGCGCGAGGAGGGCTTCACGGGCCGGGTCGTCATGCTCGACCCGGCGAACCGCGTCCCCTACGACCGGACCGTGCTCAGCAAGTACGCCCTGTCCGGGCGGAAGGGCGCGGAGAAGTCGCCTTTGCAAACCCAGTCCTTCTACCGCAAGCACCGGATCGAGCGGCGCACGGCGGAGGTTGCGCGCATCGACGCCGAGGCGCGCCGGATCACCTGCGCGGACGGGGCCGTGGTGGATTACGACGCCGCCCTGCTCGCGACGGGTGCAGCGCCCGTGCTGCCGCCGCTGCCCGGCGCCGGGCTGCGCCATGTCCATACCCTGCGCAGCCGCGCCGATGCCGATGCCATCCTGGCGCAGGCCGAGCGCAGCGAGCGCGCCGTGGTCCTGGGCGCCAGCTTCATCGGCATGGAGGTGGCGGCGAGCCTGCGGGAGCGCGGGCTGGATGTTGTCGTGGTCGGCAAGGAGGCCGCGCCCTTCGCCAAACAGCTCGGCGAGCAGGTCGGCTGGGCGTTCGTCGGCCTGCACGAGCGGCAGGGCGTGGCGTTCCGGCTGGGCCGCGGCGTGGCGTCGCTGGAAGGCGACGGGCAGGTGTCCGGCGTGGTGCTGGAAGGCGGGGAGCGGATCGCCGCCGACCTGGTGGTGGTCGGCTTCGGGGTCAAGCCCGCCACCGCCTACGCCGAGGGATTGAACCGAGACGACGGCGGCCTCGTTGTCGATGCGACCCTGCGCACGGCGCCCGGGCTGTATGCCGCGGGCGACATCGCCAGCTTCCCGCACCGCGGCGACGGCGAGCCGATCCGGGTGGAGCATTGGCGCGTGGCGCAGCAGCACGGCCGGGTGGCGGCGCTCAACATGCTGGGCCGGGACGCCCGCTACGACGCGGTGCCGTTCTTTTGGACCATCCAGTACATGAAGCGCCTCGACTACGTGGGCCACGCGGCGTCGTGGGACGAGGTTGTGCTGCACGGCGACTTGGACAAGCCGGAGTTCCTCGCCTACTACGTGAAGGACGGCTGCGTGGCCGCGGCGGCGGGGCTGGGCCGCGACCGGGACACCGCCGCGCTGATCGAGTTGTTCGCCCGGCGCCGCGATTGGCAGGCCGCCGAGCTTGGCGAGCACCCGGCCGCCGTGCTCGCCGCCATGCAGTGAGCGCCGCCGGGCCGGATATTGACCGCGCGGCCATCCTCGCGCTTCATCAAGGGATCAGAATAAGGATCCCGGTCATGCCGCAGAGTTCGGCGCTTCCCACCTACAGCGCCTTGTATGCCTTCGGCGACAGCCTGTCCGACGGCGGCAACCTGTCGATCCTCACGTCGCCGACGGGCACGACCCGGCCGGTGTCGCCGCCCTACTACAGCGAGCAATACGGCAAGGTCGGCGGCAGCGTGTTCAGCAACGGCCCGACCTGGGTGCAGGAGGTGTCGATTGCCCTCGGCCTCGGCACGCTGGCGCCCAGCCTGACGGGCGGCACGGATTTCGCCTATGGCGGGGCGCTGACCGGATCGACGCCGCAGAACGCCAGCCCGGCAACCCTGGCGATCTCCCTTCCGGCACAGCTTGCGCAGTTCAAGACCCAGGTGCCGACCCCCTCGGCCAACGCGCTTTACACCGTGTCGGTGGGCGCGAACGACCTGCTCGCCATCCTGTCCACCCCCGGCCTGACCGCGCAGCAGCAGACGGACGACGTGAACGCGGCGGTGGCCAACGCGACCGGCTTCGTGCGGCAGCTCGTCGGGGCCGGCGCGAAGACCTTGCTGGTGTTGAACGTGCCCGACCTCGGCAAGACACCGGACGTGACCACGCGGCAGCCGCAGACCGGCACGGCGCCTACGGCCATCGAAGCCGAGGCCACGCAGATCAGCAGCGCCTACAACGCGGCGCTGAGCAGCCAGTTGGCCACCATCGCCAGCGCCAACGGGGTCCGCATCCTGGTGGTGGACGCCAACACCCTGCTGAACGACGCCATCGCCAACCCGGCGGCCTACGGCCTCACCAACGTGACCTCGCCGGTTTACAGCGGCGACAACGGCAGTTTCAGCGGCGCCCTCGCGGCGAGCGGGGCCGCGGCGCAGGACCAGTACTTGTTCTTCGACTCCGTGCATCCGACGGAAACCGGGCACGGGGCCATCGCCGACCTGGCCGAGCAGCAATTGAGCGGCGTGCCGGTGCTGGCGGTTGTGGACACCACCACGAGCCAGCCGGTGACGGCGCATGGACAGCCCTACACCGGGCCGGTGGGCAGCGTGCAGCGGCAGTATATCAACGTCACGCCGGACAACCTGAACGTTTCCGTGTCCACGCCCAACTGGTTCATCCACAGCGGCGCCGGGCAGGACGCGATTGCGGTCAGCAGCGGCAACAACGTGGTGGACGGGGGCGCCGGGTCGAACTTCCTGACTGGCGGCAGCGGCACGGACACGTTCTTCATCGACGGCCGTGGCGCCACCGCGACCACCTGGAGCACGGTGGCGAACTTCCAAGCCGCCGACGCCGTGACGCTGTGGGGGGTGTCGCAGGCCGACCAGATCAACTGGCTGGACGGGGCGGGCGCCGCCGGGGCCACCGGCCTGACGCTGTTGGCGCAGGCGGCGGGGAGGCCAGCGGCGCTGCTGACGCTGCCGGGCTTCACGCAGGCGGACCTCGCGGGGCGGCTCGGCGTGTCGTTCGGCACGGATGCCGCGAGCGGCAGCGCCTACATGTACGTCCGCGCCAACGCCTAGCCGCGGGCGTGCGGGGGATGGCGCGCCGGCACGAGGCCGCTTAGAAGGCGCACCATGAGCTTCATCGACGCCTACTTGGACGAGACCCTGCGGGCGACGGAGGCGTTCTGCGGCGACGCGCGGCACCGCCGGGTGATGACCGACATGGCCGACGCCATCGTCGGCTCGATGCGCAACGGCGGCAAGCTCCTGATCTGCGGCAACGGCGGGAGCGCTGGCGATGCCCAGCACATCGCGGGCGAGTTCGTGTCGCGCTTGATGTATGACCGCGCCCCGCTGGCGGCGATTGCGCTCACCACGGACACGTCGGTGCTCACCGCCGCCGGGAACGACTACGGCTTTGACCGCGTGTTCGAGCGCCAGGTGCTCGCCCTTGGGCAGTCCGGCGACGTGCTGCTCGGCATTTCCACCTCCGGAACCTCGGCCAACGTTTTGCGGGCCTTGGCCGCCGGGCGGGAGAAACGGCTCCGCTGCATCGGCTTCGCCGGCGCGCAGGACGGCCCCATGGCGGAGGCCTGCGACATGCTGCTGCAGGCGCCATCGACCCGCACGCCCGTGATCCAGCAGCTTCATATCACCGCGGCGCACGTCGTCTGCGCGCTGGTCGAGCGCGCGATGTTCCCGCAGGACTAGGAGCCTGCCGGCTCAGCCCTGCAAGCCGCGATGTCTTCGCGTTGAAAATGAACAATAATCATAAGTATAGCGTGTGCCATTCAACTATGCTTCGTCTTTCGACCCGATCAGAAGTTCTCCGTCGGCATTCCAGGCATGTTAGTCATCAAATCGCCGCGATATAGGCCGTTGTGCGGTGGCGCGTCGGCGCAAGCGCAGGCTATTCGATATTAAACTGAAACGATTTTGACGGCCTGAGTGCCGGGAGTGCGTGGTGCCGAACCCAATCATTGATGTCGTGATTCCCGTGTTCAACGGGGCGGAAACGGTGGAAAGCGCCGTCGCCTCCATCCAGGCGCAGACGCTGCGCGACATCCGGATCATCATCGTCAACGACGGCTCGACCGACGGCACGGAGGCCATCGTGGAGCGCCTGGCGGCGGCGGATGGCCGGGTCGCGCTCATCCGCCGGCCGAACGGCGGGATCGTCGATGCGCTGAACGTGGGCCTTGCCGCCTGCACCGCGGACCTCATCGCACGCCACGACGCCGACGACCTCGCCGTGCCCGACCGGTTCGAGCGGCAGCTTGCCTGGCTGCGCAGCCACCCCGAATGCAGCGCGGTGTCCGGGTCTGTCATCCACATCGACGGGGCAGGCCGCGAACTCGGCCCCAAGGTCGAGATGGCCTCGCCCGACCGCGCGGACCCCTTGGCCTACCCCCAGCAGGAACCCTACCTGATCCACCCGTTCCTGATGATGCGCCGCGCGGCCGTGGAGGCGATGGGCGGCTACCGCTACGTGTTCCATGCGGAGGACACGGACCTTTACTGGCGGCTGCAGGAGCGGGGGCAGTTGGCCAACATGCCGGACCTGCTCGGCCGCTACCGCATCCACGGCGGAAGTGTGACGAGCGCCTCGACGCTCAACGGGCGGGTCGCCGCGATGAGTTCGCAGTTGGCCGGGATCTCGGCGATGCGGCGCCGGGCCGGGCGCCCGGATATCGCGTTCCCGAAATCGGCCCTGGCCGAATACAAGCAGGCGCGCACCCTCAAGGGCATCGTGCGCCTGGGCAGCCGCGGGCTGGACGGGGAGGAGGCCGCGCGGCTCGCGGCGTCCACCTCGGCAAAGATCCTGGAGCTGTCGGGATACCGGCCCTACGAACTTGACGAGGAGGACTGCTCCTTTATCCGCGCTTCCATCATGCGCGCGCTGCCGTCGATGACGCCGGAAGACCGGACGTTGTGCGTGCGGATGCTTTCGGGCACCGCCGCGCGGCTTGCGGCGCAGGGCCAGGTGTCCGCTTCCCTGCGCATGTCGCCGGTCCGGTTTTACCCGCTCGTCGCCGCCCGTTTGCTGATGCGGACGGTGCTGCCGAACTCGCTGCGCGCCGCGATGCGCAGGATGGCTGGCCGGCCTGTCCTGGTGGTGAAGTAGGGCAGCGTTCGGCGCCCGCGGGCCTTATATAGGCGGCATCATTGATCGACCTGTGTGCGGCTGATGGGTTGCACCCATCCTACGACGTGGATCACGTAGGATGGGTGCAACCCATCAGCAATTGACAGTTATTCAACCAAGCCGTCCGTATTAGTAGATTTTCCAGCCCTCCGTGCCGTGCCGGGTGAAGTGGCAGGTCATCACCTGCCCGTCCTGGCGGCGCAGGGCGCGGATCACGTCCACGCGCCGCTCGGGCACCACCAGGAACGTCAGGAAGCCGCCGCCGCCCGCCCCGGAAATCTTGCCCGCCCGCGCCCCGGCGGCGAGCGCCGCCTCTACCGTGAGGTCGATCGGCTTGCTGCTCACGTTGTCGGCCAGGCGCTTCTTGGCGTCCCAGGTTTCCCTCATGCAGGCGGCAAAGGTGTCGAAGTCGCCCCTCAGCAGGCATTCCTTCATGCGGAACGCATCCGCCTTGATCGCGTGCATCGCGTCCAGCGTGGTGCCGCTGTGATGCACGAGGTTGTCGGTCTGCTCCTTGATGATCCGGGCCGACGACCGCGACACGCCGCTGTTGAACAGCACCAGCGACGTTTCCAGCTCCGAGATGATCCAGTTCTTGACCCGCAGCGGGTTGACGATCACCCGGTCGTCCGGGTGGAACTCCATGAAATTCACGCCGCCGAACGTCGCGGCATACTGGTCCTGCCGCCCGCCGCCCAGCCCGGCGTCGATCCGCTCGATCTCGAACGCGAGGTGTGCGATCTCATACTCGCCGAGCGGCAGGTTGAGCCACTCCACGAACGCCTTGACCAAGGACACGACCATGGTCGAGGAGGTGCCCAGGCCCGAACCCGGCGGCGCGTCGCAAAACGTGGTGATCCGGCACGGCAAGGGCCGCCCGCCGTTGAACTGGGTGACGATCCGGCGGTAAACGGCGCGGTGCAGGACCAGCGGGCCGGCAAGCTCCATGGCGTCCTCCGCCGCGCACTCGCATTGGCTGTCGATGTCGGGCGCTGCGAAGGAAACGCGCCCGTCCGTGGTCGGCTCGATGATGGTGTAGGCATACAGGTCGATGGTGATGTTCAGCACCGCCCCGCCGAACTGGTCGCAATACGGCGACACGTCGGTGCCGCCGCCGGCAAAGCCCAGGCGAAGCGGCGCGCGGGAGCGTATGATCATGGAGCCGCCTTCTGCTGAATCAGGGGGGATGCCTGGCCGCATCCTGCCTGCTCATCAGCGGCCTGGCCGGCGCCTGAAACGCTTTCATGGAGGACGCTCCGGGAAGGCAGGTGCGAATCCGCAACGGATGCCGCGCATTCAGTCCCGAAGCGTGACGGCGCGTCAACCCTGGCCTGCCGTCCCACAGCCGGGGCACGGCGACGGGCCGGTTCGTATGGGCGGCCGGCGCGGGCGTGCATCACATCGCGCTGTCCATGCCGGACGTCGGGCGCCCGGTGCTGCCGAGCCGGAGAGCTACGACGACCTGGCCGCCCGCTGGGTCCTGGACGATGCGGCGGTGCTGCGCCACCTGCAGCCCGACGCCAAGGGTCCCGATTGACACGCGGCCCCGCCTACATAGCTTCGGGCGTCGGACACGAAGCAGCTTCGGAAGGCCAGTGTATGCAAGGTGCCGTGACGCCGGAGACAGCAGGGAAACCGTCCCTGCGCCAGTTGGCCTCCGACCGCTCGGTCCTGGCGATGCTGGGCCTGGGCTTCAGCTCGGGAATGCCGTTCCTGCTGGTTTACGTCACGCAGTCGGCTTGGCTGTCGGAGGCCCGGGTGCCGCTCGGCATTCTTGGCCTGATGAGCGAGCTGACGCTGGCCTACAAGTTCAAGTTCGTGTGGGCGCCCTTTCTCGACCGCTACGACGCGCCCGTGTTCAGCCGCCTGCTGGGGCGGCGGCGCGGCTGGATCGTCGTGTCGCAGATCGGGGTGGCGCTGGCCTTGGCGGGGATCGCCTTTGGCGACCCGGCGCATTGGCTGGCCTGGACGGTCGCGTTTTCCTTGGCGCTCGGCTTCGCCGGGGCGACGCAGGACGTGGTGATCGACGGCTGGCGCATCACCGTGGCGCCCGCCGGGCGGCAGGCGCTGATGTCGTCCTGGGCGGAGGTCGGGTGGCGCGTGGGCAACCTCGCGGCCGGGGCGGGGGCGCTTTATTTGGCGGACCGGGTTGGCTGGCGCGCGGCATACTTGTGCATGGCCGCGCTGATGGCGCCCGGCATGGCCGCGGCCCTCCTGGCGCCTGAGCCGCCGTCCGACAAGACCGCGCGCCCGAAGCGGCCGGGCTTCGTCGAGACCGTTGTGGCGCCAATCCGGGAGCTGGTCACGCGCCTGGGTCCGCTGGCCGTTCCGGTGCTCGTCATGGTGGCCGGGTTCCGTATGCCGGGCTACGTGTCGAGCGCGATGGCCCTGCCGTTGTTCAAGAGCCTGCACTATTCCAACACGGACATCGCCACCGTGACCAAGCTGTTCGGCTTCTGGGTGGGGCTGGGGGGCACGTTCCTCGCGGGCGCCGTGGTGCCGCGGATCGGCACCATGATGAGCCTGATCGCCGGCACCGTGTTCGCGTCCGCCTCGCATTTGAGCCTGGCCTACCTCGCCGTGCATGGCGATCACGGCGGGGGTGAGTTCTGGACCTTTGCCGTTGCCGTCAGCCTCGACAACTTCGCCTATGCCTTCGCGTCCATCGTGCTGATCACCTACATGTCCACCCTGACCGCGGCGGAGCACGCGGCGAGCCAGTATGCGCTGCTGACCTCGATCTGCGCCTTGCCGGGGAGCCTGCTTGCGGGCGTGTCGGGCTATCTTATCGAGTATTTGGGCTTTGAATGGTTTTTCGTGGCGACATCGCTGATCGGCGTGCCGGTTGCCTTGGTGTGCTGGCATGTTTGGCGCTTACAGGAGAGGAGGCCGCAGCCGGCCGTTTGAGCAGGACCGGGAACTTGTGGATCTGACCCGAAAACGCAACCTTTCCACTTGCGCGCCGTGTCGAACAAATGGAGAACGCTTGCCTATGAGGAGGCGAGCGGCAAATGGCTTTGAACATCTCAGGATTGAACGAGCTTCGTGAACGCCTCGAACGCCTGCGCGCTGAGGAGGTGATGGCGCGGGCATTGGCCAAGCAGGCGGAACGGGTGGCGGCAAGGGTGAGGGACGGCTTGTCGGAGCCGCCGGGCGCTGCCGGGCACGACGAACCTTGGCTCCAGAGCGGGGCGCTTAGGGACAGCGTGGGGGCGCAGGCGGACGGCTTGCAGGCTGCGGTCGGCAGCAGCGACCCGGCGGCGGTGCCGCAAGAGATGGGCACGCACACGATGCCGCCGCGCCCGTTCCTGGCACCCGTGGCGGCGGGAATGGGAGAGGACGTGGCCCGGGCCATCGGCGCGGAGGTGGCGGCGGCGCTGCGGGGCGAATCGGGTTCCAGCGGCGCAGGCGATGCGACGCCTGGCGTCATCCAAGCGAGCGCGACGATGCCAGGCGCCGGCGCGGCCCTGTTTGGCCTCGGAGCAGCGGCGGCTCTCGGCTGGGCGCTCAGCCGCCCGTCCTCAACCCCCAACCTGCCCAGCCCGACCCGTGCCCCACCCCTCATGAACCAGCCGTCTCCCGACGGAGGCAAAAGCTCCTCGCCGGAGGACAAAGGGACCGATCCGGTCAAGCCGAACTTCAAGCCCAATGATGCTCACAACCCGAGAAACAATAACTACAATCCGAACAAAGATCCTGAACCCCCGGACTCCGAAGAAGTGTACAAGGACGCGCAACGGGACCCAAACCCTGACAAAGAAGTCTGGTATGGCAAAAATGCAAAAGGCGAGTGGTATCAATATCGTGAGGACAATACGGGAAATGCTCACTATGCCGGCACGGTTAAGCGAGAAAGAGTTCCGATCACAATCCGCAGGAGCCGCAAGTAAATGGAAATGATTGGTGATCCCCAGGTTTTTGCGGTCCAACTCGACTGGGACCGTAGGCCGACCTACAAGCCTTGGATGTATGGCGTGTTTTGTTTACACATCTGCGGCGAGCGGCTTGGGTCGCCCTGGAACCAAGCGACCCTGAACAGCATCCTTGCCCAATTGGACGGTTGGAAACCAACCGCCAAGCTGCGGCGTGCCCCAGCGCTGATGGCCGCCGATCCCGTGACGGCATTCTTGAGCATCGAGGACGCGAAGTATGGGTTGGAGCACCTGGAGGACAAAGTGCCGCCGGGGTTCACGCCCGTCGCCGTGCCCGATTTGAGCGCGTTCGAGATTTTCGACGTCGATGGCCTGGATGATTACCGCATCTACTGCTTGGAGGACGACGCCACCAGCCGCCTGCTGCATGCGCGGATGCGGGAACTGCCGCGGGAATGCCGGGTGCCGCGCGCCGTGCTGGCCGATGTCATGGAACGAACCATCGAACGGCTCGACGGCTGGTTCAGGCAGTTGCCGGAGCCGCCTGAGAGCCTTTGATCGAGCGGAGCGCAAGCGGGCGGAGGTCGTCGGGCTATCGCGGTCTGGGCAGGCGCCCGCCTGTGCCCGCCATGGCGCGGCATTGGCCCGCACTGAGCGGTTCCTGACGGCCCGGCCCTCTGCGCGCCGCGCTTCGGAGGACGGCGCGGCGCTACGCCCCTGACTCCTCGATCTCGCTGCGCAGCTTCTGCTCCGGCAGGCCGAGCACCAGCACCAGCGCCGCCGTCATCACCACGGCGCTCAGCAGGAAGCACCCGGTCAGCGCCGTGCGGTAAGCCGTGCTGACCCCGGCCTGCTGGGCCGGCGTGAGCTGGGACAAGGTTTGCATCCCGTGCTCGGCCAGGTCCGCGACCGACGTTCCGCCCGCCCCGGCGGAGGCGGCGAGCCGTGCCGACATAATCGCGCCCGACGCCGCGACGCCGAGCGCGCCGCCCAGGGACCGCGCAAACGTCATCGCGCCCGTGGCCGCCCCCAGCTCCCGATGCGCCACGGCGTTCTGCACGGCGGTGGTCAGGTTGGGCATCCCCATGCCCATGCCCAGGCCGAGCGCGCCCATCGAGAGGAGGAACGCGCCGGGCGCGGCGGCGATGAAGGCGAAGGCGGCGAGGCTGGCCAGCGCCACCGCTTCCAGCCCCAGGCCCGCCAGCAGAAAGGGCTTGTTGCGCCCCATCCTTGCCACGATGCGCCCGCCCACCACGGAGGTCAGCACCATGCCCACGACCTGCGGCAGCATCATCGCCCCGGCCGCCGCCGGGTCCATGCCGAGCACCAGTTGGAAGTAGAGCGGCAGGAACACCGTCGATCCCAGCATGGCGAAAACCATCATCCCGCCCACTGCCACGCCGCGGGCGAACACCGGGTTGCGGAACAGGGACAGCCGGATCAGCGGCTCCGGCGCCCGCGCTTCCCGCCAGATGAACAGGCCGGCCAGCGCCGCCGTGAGCGCCAGGAGAGCCGCGCTGTCGGCCGACGCCCAGGGGAACTCCGTGCCGCCCCAGGCCAGCAGGAGCAGCAGCGCGGCGGTCGCGCCCGTCAGCAGCAGAGCGCCGGCGTAGTCGATGGGGCGGACCTCCCCGGAGGGCGGGCTGCGCAGGCCGATCGCGATCATGACCAAGGCCAGGATGCCGACCGGCAGGTTGACGTAGAACACCCAGCGCCAGGACAGCGCCGCCGTGATGAAGCCGCCCAGCAGCGGCCCAGCGATGCTGGCCAGCGCAAAGGTGCCGGTGAACAAGCCCTGGTAGCGCGGGCGCTGCCGGGGCGAAACCACGTCGCCGATGGCCGCCTGCGCCAGCACCAGCAGCCCGCCCGCGCCCAGGCCCTGCAAGGCCCGGAAGGCGATGAGCTGCCCCATGGACTGCGCCGCGCCGCACAGCAGCGACCCCGCGAGGAACAGCAGGATCGCGACGAAGAACAGCACCCGCCGGCCATAGATGTCCGACAGCTTGCCATACAGCGGCGTCGTGATCGTCGAGGTGAGCATGAACGCCGTCACCACCCAGGACAGGTGGGCCATGCCCCCGAGGTCGCCGACCATCCGGGGCAGGGCGGTGTTGACGATGTTCTGATCCAGCGCCGCCAGCACCATCGCCAGCAGCGCCCCGGCCATCACGGTGCGCAGCCGGGCGGCCGGCACCGGCGCCGCGGGGGAGGGCGGGGCGGCGCCCGGCGACGCAGCAGGAGCGTCGGCCGGGCGCATGGCGTCGGTGGTGGGGGTGCTCACGTCGTCTCCGCTCGGCTTCGGGAGGACCCGTGTACACCCATGCCGTCCGCGGCGCGACGCCCCGCCGGGTCGGGCTAGGGCTGCGCGCCGGGCACGTGGTCCCGGTAGCGGCGCCAGTTGCCCGACAACTCGTTCACCACGGCGCTGCCCGCGGCAAAGGTCGAGTTGAGCGACTCGCTGAACCCCGAATACCCCGTGGCGTCCACCTCGCCGGCCAGAAGCTGCGCCGCGGTCTGCCCCGGCGGCGGCACCGAGTAGTTGCTGGCCCCGCGCAGCACCATCACCCGCTTCAGGTCAACCGCCTGCACCTGGCTGAGAAAGGTCAACGCCTGCATGTAGGCGGCGTCCTCAAAAGCGGTCGTGAAGAACACGCCCTCCCCGGACGTCCAATAGTTCACCCAATTCTCCGCCCAGGTGTTCAGAAGCGCGCCGATCCAGAATGTCCCGGACGCCAAAACAGCGCCCTTCCTGATTGCGGGCGGTTGCTGCGCGTTGGGGAAGCCGTCGTACCGGGCACGAAGCTGCTGCAGGTTCGCATCATCGGCGAGCTGCACGGTTCCGGATGAGAACTGGTAAGCCCATTCCACCAGCCCGGCGTTCAAGGTGAAGGCGTTAGTCCCGTTGTCAGAGGCGGGCGGCGGAGTTGGGGGCTGATACGGCGACGCCCGGCCAAACGGCACGTAGCCGGTCGTCCAATCGGAGGGGATTTCCCGGGCGTCGATCTCATAAGCCAGGTCCCCATCGACGACCTGCGGCGCCCACACGGCGGATGCCACGGACGCCACGTTGGGATCGATGCCGGCGATGCCGGCCAGCAACCAGTATGCATGGCTGAAGTCAAAACGGGGATCATTGGCAAGCGCCGTGATCGACGAGGCCATGCGGGGCGCGCCCTCGCCGGCGACCATGCCCAGCACGTGCTTCTCAGGATTGTAGCGGAGGGAGTGGTAGCCTTGCGGGAACGGCACGACCTCCGGCAAGGGCAGGTTCTCGACCCAATTCTGGAACTCGCCCGGAGTGTCGCCCGTGTCGTTGCCGATCTCGAAGGCGGTGACGACGACCACCCGGACGGGAATCCGTTCGCGGGGACGACGCTCCTCGGCACAGGCAAGCGAAGTGAAAGCCAGCGAAGCGCACAATGCAAGCGCAGTCTTGCCGATCATCCTGCTGTTCCCTTCCTTATGTAAGTAAAATCAAAACGAGTGCTTGCCCGGAAACGCGGCGGAAGCGCCAAGACCCCGGGCCGCCTTCATCCTCACCCTTTCCGCGCGTTCCAGAAGATCGGGAACGGGCTGCCGAGCACGTCCGAAACGTTGGCCCGCATCGCCGCGGGCTGGAAGAACTGCCCGAGCGGCACGAAGGGCACCTCCTCCCACACCGCGGCCTGGATCGCGTCCGTTGCCCGGCGGCGCGCGGCGTCGTCCGGCGCGTCGAACCAGTCGGTGCGGAGCTGCTCGATGCGCGGGCTGGTGGGCCAGCCGAACCAGGCGTTCATGCCGTTGCCGAGGATGGGATAATGGCCGCCGGGGTCGGCGGTGTTCAGGCCTTCCCAGCCGGTGCAGAAGATGCTCCAGCCGCCCTTGTCCACCGGCTCCTTGCTGGCCCGGCGCTGCACCACCGTGCCCCAGTCGCTCGATTGGTAATCGACGTTCAGCCCCAGCTTCAGCAGCAGGTCGCGCGTGACCTGGCAGAACGCTTCCAGCCAGGGGTAGTCGGTGGGCGAGATGATGACGACGCGCTCCCCCTTGTAGCCCGCTTCCGCGACCAGGCGCTTGGCGGCGTCCAGGTTGCGCGGGCCGGTGATGGCCTCCATGCCGATGTCGGTTGCGGCCGGGGATCCCGGGGTGAACACGCCGACCCCGGTGCGGTAAATGCTCGTCTCATCGCCATAGGCGGCCTGCATGAACGCCGTCTGGTCCGCGAGCTGCAGCACGGCCCGCCGCATCCGCGCGTCGTTGAACGGCGGGTGCAGGTGGTTGAAACGGATGATGTAGATGCTGCCGGTGCCCGTCATCGGCACGACCTTGACCCCGCGCATCCGGCGAAGCTGCGGCAGCAGGTCGGCGATGGGCGTCTGCCACCAGTCCGCCTCGCCCGTCTGCATCGCCGCGGCGGCGGTGGCGGAGTCCGGGATGATGTTCCACTCCACCCGGTCGAGATGCACGGCCTTGCCGCCCGCGGTGAAGTCCGGCGCCTCCTGCCGCGGCACGTAGCCGTCGAACCGCGCATAGGCCGCCAGCGACCCCGGCGTCCACTCGTCGCGCAGGAAGCGGAACGGGCCGGACCCCGTGAAGTCGGTGATCTGGGTGAAGGGATCGGTTTGCGCCACCCGCTCCGGCATGATGAAGCACACGTTGGCCGCGGGCTTGCCCAAGGCGGCGGCGAGCAGCGGGAACGGCTTCTTGAGCCTGACCGTGAAGCTCCGGTCGTCGGGCGCCGACATGCCCTCAAGCTGTGCCGCCAGGCGCTGGCCGAAGCCGTCGCGCTTGCTCCACCGGGCGATGGAGGCGATGCAGTCGGCGCCGCGGACCGGCGCGCCGTCATGGAACCGCAAGCCCTCGCGGAGGTGGAAGGTCCAGGCGAGCTTGTCGTTCGACAGCTCGAAGCCTTCCACCATCTGCGGCTTGGGGGCGAGGTTCTTGTCGGTGCCGAACAGGGTGTCGTAGATCAGGAAGCCGTGGTTGCGGGCGACCGTGGTGGTGGTCCAGATCGGGTCGGCGTTCGCGAGGTTGCCTTCGGGGATGAAGCGCAGCGTGCGCGCGGCGGCTCCCTGCGCGATGGACGGACGCGGCAGCGCGCCGGCCAGGGCTGCGGCGGCCAAAAGCTCTCGTCGTTTCATGGGGACACGCCTCCGCTTGCACAGGGTTGCACAAGCAAGCGGAATGCCAGGATGGGTTTACGCCTCAGCGGCCTTTGGCAAGCCCATCTCCACCAGCCGTGCATACAGCCCGGCGCCGAAGGGGATCGCCTCGTCGTTGAAGGCATAGCCGGGGTGGTGCGGCGAGAAGCCGGGGCCGTTGCCGACGTTCAGGTAAGCGCCGGGCACCTGCTCCAGCATGAAGGCAAAGTCCTCCGACCCCATCACCGGCGGCTTGGTGGTGATGAGCTGCGCATCGCCCACCAGGTCCCGCACGGCGTCCGCCACCGCCGCGGTCGGCTCGGGCGCGTTGACCGTGGGGGCGAAGATCAGCCGCCAATCGAGGCTCGCCGTGGCACCGAAGCCCATGGCGACGCCCTCGGCCAGGCGGCGCATTGCGTCCTCGATCTTTCCGCCCACGTCCCGCGCGAAGAAGCGCGCCGTGCCGGAGATGACCGCGTTTTGCGGGATCACGTTGTAGGCGTCGCCGCCGACCACCTTGGTCACGCTCACCACCGCCGGGTCACGCGGGGACAGGTTGCGGGACACAATGGATTGCAGGGCGGTGGCGATGTGGCAGGCGGTGAGCACGGGGTCGATGCTTTCTTCGGGCCGGGCGCCGTGCGACCCTTTGCCGCCCACCGTGATGTCGAAGAACGCGCCACCCGCCATGGCCGGGCCTTCGCGCACGGCGTAGGTACCGATTTCCATGCCGGTGCGGTTGTGCATGCCGAAGATGGCGTCGCAGGGGAACCGCTCGAACAATCCGTCCGCCAGCATGGCCAGGGCGCCGCCGCAGCCTTCTTCGCCGGGCTGGAAGATGAGGTTGACGGTGCCGCTGAAGTTGCGCGTTTCCGCCAGGTACTTGGCTGCGCCCAGCAGCATGGCGGTGTGCCCGTCATGCCCGCAGGCGTGCATCCGGCCTGGTATGGTTGAGCGGAACGGCAGGTCTGTTGCCTCGTGGATCGGCAGCGCGTCCATGTCGGCCCGCAGGCCGACCGCGCGGTTGCCTGAGCCGGCGCGCAGCACCCCCACGACGCCGGTGCCGCCGACGCCGCGGTGCACCTCGATGCCCCATTCGGCCAGCTTGCGCGCCACGAGGTCGGCGGTGCGGTGCTCCTCCATGCCCAGTTCGGGGTGGGCGTGGACGTCATGGCGGATGGCGGTGAGGGCATCGTGGTCGCGGCGGATGTGGTCGATGGGGGTCATGGGGGTGGGGTCCTGCGTTGGGGTGTGCAGGGGAGTTTGGGGGTGGGGGCGGGGGTTGGGCAAGGGTGGGGAATGCTGCCTCCTCTCGTCCAAGTTCAGGAAAACGCGAATCGGGAGGAACGTCCGGCGCCGACGGGCGCTTGCGGGCGGGTTGGATTACGGTTCGGGCGTTGTTATTGAGGCGGTATAGGGCATGGCGTGCGCGGTTGACATTCGGAATGTGTCAGCCCTGGTAGGCACGCTTCTGTCCCTGTGTTCAAATGCGGAGCAGCCTACTCCGTTGGAACCGTCTAGTAGCCTGTCATCTCTCAACTGACGGGTAGAGTTTCCGCAGTTTGATGC